>NZ_JBSJZI010000002.1:0-697675 GCF_054798235.1 Microbacterium sp. GXF7504
TTCCGAACCCGGAAGCTAAGCCTCTCAGCGCCGATGGTACTGCAGGGGGGACCCTGTGGGAGAGTAGGACACCGCCGAACTTCTTTCGTGAAAGAGCCATCCCAACGCTGGGATGGCTCTTTCTCGTTAACGCGCTACGCCGCCGGGCGTCGGGCCCCTCGCGTATCCTGGAGGGCATGTCCAGCGACGCCCCCGAGCCCGCGCCCGGCGCACCCGGCCAGTCCGCAGCCGACGGCCTGCTGCCGGCGCTCGAGGTGATCGAGCAGCAGCCGCTGGCCCAGCGCGCCGCCGGTTACGCCGCCCTGCTGGACGAACTCACGCAGCGCCTCGACTCGTCGCCCGCGCAGGCATGACGCCGCGCCTCGACGCCGAACTCGCGGCACGGGGTCTCGCGCGATCCCGGACCCACGCGTCCACGCTGATCGCCGACGGCCTCGTCACGGTGAACGGCCGCTCCGTCGTCAAAGCCTCCGCATCCGTCGCCCCTGACGACGAACTGCTGGTCGCCGGGGCCGACCACTACGTCAGCCGTGGGGCCCACAAGCTGCTCGCCGCCCTCGACGCCTTCGGGATCGACGTCGCCGGCCGCCTCGCCCTGGACATGGGTGCCTCGACGGGCGGGTTCACCCAGGTGCTCCGGGAACGCGGTGCGGAGCGCGTCCTCGCCGTCGACGTCGGTCATGGCCAGCTCGCGCCGGCGATCGCCGAGGACCCCGGCGTGGTCCCGGTCGAGGGCTTCAACGTCCGCTTCATGACGCCGGAGTCGCTGCGCGGCGCCACCGGCGTCGCCGAACGGCCCGCCGTCATCACGGGGGACCTCTCGTTCATCTCGCTGCAGCACGTGCTGCCCGCCGTCCGCGCGGTCGTATCCGACGACGCCGACGTCGTGCTGCTGATCAAGCCCCAGTTCGAGGTCGGTCGCACGGCCGTGCGCGGTGGGCTCGTCACCGACCCGGTGCTCCGGGCGGAGGCGGTCGAGACCGTGCTGTGGTCCGCCTGGGATCAGGGCCTGCGTACGCGCGGTGTCTGCGGCTCCCCGCTGCCGGGCACCCACGGGAACGTGGAATACCTGGCCTGGTTCGGCGTGGACCAGGGGAGCAGTCCGACAGAATGGATGGCGACGGTCCGACGAGTGACGGGAACGGAATGAACGGCGACGAGCGGCACATCCTCGTGGTGGCGCACGCGCGCCGCGATGACACCGTCGACGCCGCGCAGCGGGTGATCACCGCCCTCCAGGCGGCGGGCGCACTGCCCGTCCTCGCCGCGGACGACCGGGACGAGCTCAGCGCCTTCGTGCCGGAGTACGCGGCGCTGCCGGCGCTCGGCGTCGACGTCGACCCGACCGACATCGAACTCGCGATCGTGCTCGGCGGCGACGGCACGATCCTCCGCGCCGCCGAACTCGTCCGCCCCGGCTCCGCGCCCGTGCTCGGCATCAACATGGGGCACGTCGGCTTCCTCGCCGAGAGCGAACGCGACGACATGGACGAGGCCGTGGCCCGCGCCGTCGCCAGGGACTACCGCGTGGAGGAGCGGCTCGCGCTGTCGGTGCGGGTGAAGGACGCCGCAGGTAACGTCATCTACGAGACCTGGGCGCTGAACGAGGCCACCGTCGAGAAGGCGAGCCGCGAGCGGATGCTGGAGGTGGTCATCGAGATCGACGCCCGGCCGCTTTCGAGCTTCGGCTGCGACGGCGTCGTGGTCGCGACCCCCACCGGGTCCACCGCGTACAACTTCTCCGCCGGAGGGCCGGTCATCTGGCCCACCGTGGAGGCGATCGCGGTCGTGCCGCTGTCGGCGCACGCGCTGTTCGCGAAGCCCCTCGTCGTCGGTCCGGAGGCCGCGGTCGCGATCGAGCTCCTCGCGCGGACGGACGGCACCGGCATCCTCTGGTGCGACGGCCGCCGCTCGCACGAGCTGCCGCCCGGTGCGCGTGTGGTCGTGCGTCGCTCAGCGCAGCCGGTGCGGCTGGCCCGGCTCCACCCGTCCGCGTTCACCGAGCGGCTCGTGCAGAAGTTCCACCTGCCCGTCGCGGGGTGGCGCGGCCCCGACACCACGCCCGGAGGTGCCCGCCCGTGATCGAGGAGATGCGGCTCCGCGACCTCGGGGTGATCGCCGAGGCCACCCTGCCGA
This sequence comes from Microbacterium sp. GXF7504, assembly GCF_054798235.1. Classification (NCBI taxonomy): domain Bacteria; kingdom Bacillati; phylum Actinomycetota; class Actinomycetes; order Micrococcales; family Microbacteriaceae; genus Microbacterium; species Microbacterium sp. GXF7504. The sequence continues at coordinate 2,137 of NZ_JBSJZI010000002.1, forward strand.
TCGGCCCCGGCTTCACGGCCATCACGGGTGAGACCGGTGCAGGCAAGACCATGGTCGTCGCCGGCCTCGGGCTGCTGCTCGGTCAGCGTGCGGACTCCGGCGCGGTGCGCTCCGGCGCTGCGCAGGCGGTCGTCGACGGCGTCTGGGTCGTCCCCGAGGAGGGTCCGGTCGCCGACCGCGTGGCCGAGGCCGGGGGAGATCTCGACCCCATCGGCGACGGTCGCGCCGAACTGCTCCTCGGGCGCACCCTCACCGCCGAGGGCCGCAGCCGTGCGTCCGTCGGCGGCCGCGCCGCGCCCGCGGGGGTGCTCGCCGACCTCGCCGACCACCTCGTCGTCGTCCACGGGCAGTCCGACCAGCTCCGCCTGCGTTCCGCCGGCGCGCAGCGCGACGCGCTCGACCGGTTCGCGGGGGAGCCGGTGGCATCCGCCGCCGCGCTGTACCGCGAGGCCTTCGACCGCGCCCGGGCGATCGCCGCCGAACTCGACGAACTCACCCGGACGCGGGACGACCGGATGCGGGAGGCGCAGGAGCTGCGCGAGGCACTCGAGCTCATCGAGGCGGCCGACCCGCAGCCAGGGGAGGACGAGGAGCTCGCCGCGCGGGCCGAGCGTCTCGCGAACGTCGAGGAGCTCCGTGCCGGGGCGGCTCTCGCCCATGCTGCGCTGTCCGCCGAGGACGACGCGCCCGACGTCGTGACCCTCCTCGCCGAGGCGCGCCGAGCCCTCGAACGGCTCACCGACCCGGCCCTCGCGGAGCTCTCCGATCAGGTCGCCGAACTCGGCTACCGCGCGACCGACCTCGCCACGGCCCTGGCCGGCTACCTCGCCGACCTCGACGACGCCGGGCCGCACGAACTCGCCGCCGTCCAGGAGCGGCAGGCCGCACTCGGTGCGCTCATCCGCGCGCACGGCAGCATCGACGCCGCCCTCGAGCTCGCCCGCGACGGCGCGCTCCGCCTCGCGGAACTCGAGGACGACGGCTCCCGCGTGGAACGGCTCGAGGCCGAGCTGACCGAGGCGCGCGAGCGGCTCGACCGTGCAGCCGACGCGCTCACCGCGGCGCGCACCGAGGCCGCCCATCGGCTCGGGGCGGCGGTGAGCGCGGAACTCCACGCGCTCGCACTGCCCGACGCGCGTGTCGAGGTGGCGGTCACCCCCGCCGCCGAAACCGCCGCGGGCCGGGACGACGTCGCGATCCTCCTCGCTCCGCATCCGGGTGCCGAGCTCAGACCCGTGGCGAAGACCGCGTCGGGCGGTGAGCTCAGCCGTGTCATGCTCGCGATCGAGGTCGTCATCGCCGGCACCGACCCGGTGCCGACGTTCGTCTTCGACGAGGTCGACGCCGGCATCGGCGGCAAGGCCGCCATCGAGGTCGGCCGGCGCCTGTCGACCCTCGCCCGCAACGCCCAGGTCATCGCCGTGACCCATCTCGCGCAGGTCGCGGCCTTCGCCGACAACCACCTCACCGTGCTGAAGCAGAGCGACGGCTCGGTCACCGCCTCCAGCGTCCGTGCCCTCACGGGTGCCGACCGCGAGGCGGAGATGGCGCGGCTGCTGTCGGGTCTTCCCGACTCCGACGCCGCCCTCGAACACGCGCGGGAACTCCTCGCGCTCGCCCACCCCGGCCACTGATAGGATGGAAGCCCGTGACGAACTCTTCTGGATCAGGTCTCCACGGCAACCTCGACGACACCACCAAGCACATCTTCGTGACCGGAGGTGTCGTCTCTTCGTTGGGCAAGGGATTGACCGCCGCCAGTCTCGGCAACCTGCTCACCGCGCGCGGTCTGCGCGTGGTCATGCAGAAGCTTGACCCCTACCTGAACGTCGACCCCGGGACGATGAACCCGTTCCAGCACGGCGAGGTCTTCGTCACGGACGACGGCGCTGAGACCGACCTCGACATCGGCCACTACGAGCGCTTCCTCGACATCGAGCTGAGCCAGGCGGCCAACGTCACCACCGGGCAGATCTACTCGCAGGTCATCGCCAAGGAGCGCCGGGGCGAGTACCTCGGCGACACCGTGCAGGTCATCCCGCACATCACCGACGAGATCAAGCGACGGATGCGGCTGCAGGCCGACGAGCAGCCTCGCCCCGACGTCATCATCACCGAGATCGGCGGCACGGTCGGTGACATCGAGTCGCAGCCGTTCATCGAGTCGGCGCGCCAGATCCGTCACGAACTCGGCCGGAACAACGTGTTCTTCGTGCACGTCTCGCTCGTGCCGTTCATGGGCGCCTCCGGCGAGCAGAAGACCAAGCCCACCCAGCACTCGGTGCAGGCGCTGCGCCAGATCGGCATCCAGCCCGACGCGCTCGTGCTGCGCAGCGACCGCCCCGTCACCGAGTCGAACAAGCGCAAGATCGCGCTCATGTGCGACGTCGACGAGGCCGCGGTGGTGAACGCGGTGGACGTCCCCTCGATCTACGACATCCCGACCATGCTGAACGAGCAGGGCCTGGACGACTACATCGTCCGCGCGCTCGGCCTCGGCAAGGCGGCCGCGGTCGACTGGTCGCGCTGGCAGAAGGTGCTGAACGCCGTCCACAACCCGAAGCACGAGGTCACCATCGGCCTGGTCGGCAAGTACATCGACCTCCCCGACGCCTACCTGTCGGTGACCGAGGCGCTGAAGGCCGGCGGCTTCGCGCAGGAGACCCACGTGAAGATCACGTGGATCCCGTCCGACACCTGCGAGACCCCGGAAGGCGCTGCGAAGGCGCTGGCCGACGTCGACGGCATCATCGTGCCGGGCGGCTTCGGCATCCGCGGCATCGAGGGCAAGCTCGGCGCGCTGAAGTTCGCGCGCGAGCAGGGCATCCCGACGCTCGGCATCTGCCTCGGCCTGCAGTGCATGGTCATCGAGTACGCGCGGAACGTCGCGGGGCTCCCGGGCGCCTCGTCGAGCGAGTTCGACCCCGACACCGAGTTCCCGGTCATCGCCACGATGGCCGAGCAGGTCGACATCCTCGCCGGCGGCGACCTGGGCGGCACCATGCGGCTCGGCCTGTACGAGGCCGCGCTCGCTGAGGGCTCGATCGCCGCCGAGGTCTACGGCGCCGATCGCGCCTCGGAACGGCACCGTCACCGCTACGAGGTGAACAACGCCTACCGTGCGCAGATCGCGGACGCGGGGCTCGTGTTCTCTGGCATCAACCCCGACCTCGACCTCGTCGAGTACGTCGAGCTGCCTCGCGACGTGCACCCGTACTACATCGCCACGCAGGCCCACCCTGAGCTCCGCTCGCGCCCGACCTCGGCCCACCCGCTGTTCCGCGGGCTCATCGGGGCGGCGCTGGAGCGTCACCGCTCGAGCGAGCTGTTCGAGGTCGAGGAAGCCGCGGCGCAGTGACCGACGCGCCCGCCGAGCAGCTGCGGGACGAGCCGGTCGTCGCCGACGTCGTCTCCAGCGAACTCGTGTACACCGGTGCGGTGTGGGAGGTCCGCGACGACACGGTGCGCTACAACGGCGGCAGCATCCGGCGGCAGTACGTCGCCCACCCGGGTGCCGCCGCGGTGATCGCGCTCGACGCGGACGGGCGGGTGCTGCTCATCCAGCAGTACCGCCACCCGATCCGCCACCGCGACTGGGAGGTGCCCGCCGGGCTCCTCGACGTCGACGGCGAGTCGCCCCTGGACACCGCCCGCCGTGAGCTCGCCGAGGAGGCCGACCTGTCGGCCGACCGGTGGGACGAACTGGTGAGCGTGTTCACCACGCCCGGTGGCAACGACGAGGTCGTGCACATCTTCCTCGCCCGTGGGCTCCACCCGGTGGGGGAGGCGTTCGCGCGCGAGGACGAGGAGGCCGACATGCGGCTCGAGTGGGTGCCGCTGGCCGACGCGGTCGACGCGGTGATGGCGGGACGGATGCGCAACGGCATCCTCGCGACCGGCGTGCTGGCCGTGGCGGAGCGGCTGAGGCGCGACGCGGAGGCCTGACGTGCGGCTCGACCGTGCCGTGGACGTGTACCTGCGTCACGTCGCGATCGAGCGCGGGCTCGCCGACCACACGGTCGACGCGTACCGTCGCGACCTCGCCGGCTACCTCGACTGGCTCACCGCGCAGGGTGTCGAGGACACCGGCGCGGTGACGCCCGCGCACGTCACCGGGTTCGCGGCGGAGCGCGCGTCCGCGTCCCCGCCGCCGGCGGCCTCCAGCATCGCCCGGCTGCAGTCCTCGGTGCGGGGGCTGCACCGGTTCCTCGTGCGCGAGGGCATCACCGATGTCGACCCCACCGCGCGGCTGCGCCCGCCGAAGCTGCCGCAGCGACTGCCGAAGGCGCTGACGATCGAGCAGGTGCAGGCGCTGCTCGACGCGGCCGGGCCGGAGCCCGGCACCGACGCGCCGGGCGACCCCGCCGCGCTGCGCGACCGGGCGCTCGTCGAACTGCTGTACGCGACCGGCGCACGCGTCTCCGAGGTCGTGCAGCTCGACGTCGACGATCTCGCCCACGGCGACGTCCTGCGCGTGCGGGGCAAGGGCTCGAAGGAGCGCATCGTCCCGGTCGGCTCGTACGCCCGCGCCGCGGTCGACGCCTACCTGCACCGGGCGCGGCCCGCCCTCGCGCTCCGCGGCAAGGGAGGTCCCCGGCTCTTCCTCGGCGTGCGCGGCGCGCCGCTGTCGCGCCAGAGCGCCTGGGCGGTCATCCAGCGTGCCGCGGAGGTCGCCGACCTCACCGCGCACGTGTCGCCGCACACCCTCCGCCACTCCTTTGCGACCCACCTGCTGCAGGGCGGCGCCGACGTGCGCGTCGTGCAGGAACTGCTCGGTCACTCCTCGGTCGCGACCACGCAGATCTACACGCACGTCAGCGTCGACGCACTCCGCGACGTGTACGCGTCCGCCCATCCGCGGGCGCGCTGAGCCCCCGGGACGGATGCGGGCACGCCCGGGCGCGGCACGGCATCCGCGTTCCGGGCCCTGGCCTGGCTAGAATCGATGGAACGACCCGGGAGAGCAGGAGCACGGTGGCGGAGCGCGCAGGCAAGGGCACAGGGACGGCGTCCCGGAAGGACGACACCCCGATGGGGCCGACCGGACGCCCGTACCACGGCTTCCCGACCCCGCCGACGCTCGCCTCCCACGGTCCCGCCCGCATCATCGCCCTCTGCAACCAGAAGGGCGGCGTCGGCAAGACGACGACCACCATCAACCTCGCCGCATCGCTCGCCGAGTACGGGCGCAAGGTGCTCGCGGTCGACTTCGACCCGCAGGGCGCGCTGTCGGCGGGTCTCGGCATCCCGACCCACGACATCCCCACGGTGTACGACCTGCTGCTGGACACCAAGCGCGACGCGCACGAGGCCATCGTGCACAGCGCGGTCGAGAACCTCGACGTGCTGCCGGCCAACATCGACCTCTCCGCCGCCGAGGTGCACCTGGTCAACGAGGTCGCCCGCGAGACGATCCTCGCCCGCGTGCTCCGGCAGGTGGCGGGGGAGTACGACGTCATCCTCATCGACTGCCAGCCCTCGCTGGGCCTGCTCACCGTGAACGCGCTCACCGCGAGCCACGGCGTGCTCATCCCGCTCGAGTGTGAGTTCTTCGCCCTCCGCGGCGTCGCCCTCCTCATCGAGACGATCGACAAGGTGCGCGACCGGCTGAACCCCGCCATCACCCTGGACGGCGTGCTCGCGACGATGTATGACCCGCGCACGCTCCATTCCCGCGAGGTGCTGGAACGGGTGGTCGAGGCGTTCGGCGACGACGTGCTCGAGACCGTCATCGGCCGCACCGTGAAGTTCCCCGACGCGTCGGTGTCGGGCATGCCCATCACCCAGTTCGCGCCCGAGCACGCGGCCGCGCAGGCCTACCTGCGCCTGGCGCGGGAGCTGGTCGCCCGTGGCGCCGTCGCCTGACGAAGGCGGAACCCCGCCGGAGGCGGCGATGGAAGCCGCGCCCGACGGCGAAGCGCAGCAGGAGGCGGGCTTTCGCGTCTCGCTGGAGGTGTTCGACGGGCCCTTCGACCTGCTGCTGAGCCTCATCAGCAAGCACGAACTCGACATCACCGAGGTCTCGCTCAGCAAGGTGACGGACGAGTTCATCGCCTACCTGCGCGAGCTCGGCCCCGAGTCCGACCTCGACGAGGCGTCCGAGTTCCTCGTGGTCGCCGCGACCCTGCTCGACATGAAGGTCGCCGGACTCCTGCCGCAGGGTGAGCTCGTCGACGCCGAGTCGGTCGCGATCCTCGAAGCGCGCGACCTGCTGTTCGCCCGGCTCCTGCAGTACCGGGCGTTCAAGGAGGTCTCCGCCTGGTTCGCCCGATGCCTCGACCGGGAGGGACGCCGGCACACCCGCGACGTCCGCATCGACGACAAGCACCGCCGACAGGTGCCCGAACTCGTCTGGACGCTCACGCCGCAGGACTTCGCCGCACTCGCGATGGTCGCGACTGCGCCGAAGGAGATCCCGCACGTCGGGCTCGACCACCTGCACGCGCCCCTCGTCAGCATCCGCGAGCAGGCGGCCGTCGTGGTGACCCTGCTGCGCGAGCGCGGCACCCTCACCTTCCGCGAGCTCATCGCCGGGGTCACCGCCCCGGGCGTCGTCGTCGCCCGCTTCCTGTCCATCCTGGAGCTGTACCGCCACGCGGCGCTCTCGTTCGAGCAACTCGAACCGCTCGGCGAGCTGACGCTGCGCTGGAGCGCGCAGCGCTGGTCCGACGAGAACCTCGCCACCCTCGGAGCCGACTATGACCGATGACGCACCCCAGACCGAGCTCGCCCGCCGCCTCGAGGCCATCCTCTTCGTGGTCGACGAGCCGCAGAGCCTCGTGAGTCTCGCCACCGCCGTCTCGGCGCCCGTCCCCGCCGTCCGCCAGGCCGTCGAGGGACTCGTCGCCGACTACGACGGTGAGACCGGCGGCCCCCGTCGCGGGTTCGAACTGCGTGAGGTCGGCGGCGGCTGGCGGCTCTACGTCCGGGAGGACCACGACCAGCTCGTGGCCGACTTCGTGAACGCGCAGACGCCGTCGCGCCTGTCGCAGGCGGCGCTCGAGACGCTCGCGGTCATCGCGTACAAGCAGCCCGTCACCCGCGGTCAGGTCGCCTCGATCCGCGCCGTGAACGTCGACTCGGTGGTCCGCACGCTCGTCGCGCGCGGCCTCATCACCGAGGTCGGACAGGACGCCGAGACCGGCGCCATCCTGTACGGCACCACGGATGCGCTGCTCGCCCACCTGGGCATCAACTCACTGGACGAACTGCCGCCGATCTCGCCGTTGCTCGACGACGGCGCCGACGGCTTCGAGGAAGGGATCCGATGAGCGACGCGCAGACGCCGCAGCCTGAGGGCGTCCGACTGCAGAAGGTGCTCGCGAACGCGGGTGTGGCCTCGCGACGGGTCGTGGAGGACATGATCGTCGCCGGCCGCATCCGGGTGAACGGCGTGACCGTCACCGAGCTCGGCAGCCGCATCCACCCCGACCGTGACCTCGTCGACGTCGACGGCGTGGCCGTGCAGCTCGACCAGAGCAAGCGCTACGTCATGCTGAACAAGCCCACCGGCGTGGTCAGCACCATGAAGGACGAACAGGGCCGGCCCGATCTCCGCCGGTTCACGAAGGACTGGCCGGAACGCCTGTACAACGTCGGGCGGCTGGATGCCGAGACCTCGGGCCTGCTCGTCCTCACGAACGACGGGGAACTCGCGCACGTGCTCGCGCATCCCTCGTTCGGGGTGACCAAGGTGTACATCGCCCGGGTGACCGGCCGCGTGCAGCCGCAGACCATCGCGAAGCTCACCCGCGGGATCGAACTGGAGGACGGCCCGATCGCCGCGGACAAGGCTCGCCTGCTCGACTCGGGCGCCGGGTCGAGCCTGGTCGAACTCACCCTGCACTCCGGGCGCAACCGGATCGTGCGCCGCATGATGGCAGCCGTCGGTCACCCGGTGCAGGAGCTCGTCCGGCGCCAGTTCGGTCCGCTCCACCTGGGAACCCTCCCGGCGGGGCGGGCACGCGAGTTGACTACGATGGAGCGGGGCGCGCTGCTGACTCTCGCGCGCCGCGATGCGGAGCAGACTCCGCCCGCCGGCTAGGAGACCCTGTGAGCCAGACCACGATCGCGCATGAGCGGGGCGTCGCCCGTACCTCGGGCACGGTCCGCATCGTCGGCGCCGGCCTGCTCGGCGCCAGCATCGGTCACGCCCTGAGCGCACTCGGTGTCGACGTGGCGCTCGCCGACACCTCGCCTGCACAGCTGCGGCTGGCCGTCGACTACGGCGCCGGCCGGACGGCCCGCGACGGCGACGAGCCGGGACTCATCGTGGTGGCCGTGCCGCCGGACGTCGTCGCCGACGTCGTCGAGCGGGAGCTGCGCGCGTACCCGGAGGCCGTCGTCACCGACGTCGCCAGTGTCAAACTCGAGCCCTACCTGCGCCTGCGCGAACGCGGTGCGGACCTCCGCCGGTACATCGGCTCGCACCCGCTCGCCGGCCGCGAGCGCGGTGGCGCGATCGCCGCCCGCGCCGACCTGTTCGTCGGCCGCCCCTGGGTGGTGTGCCGCGACGGCGAGACCTCCGCGGCCGACCTCGCCCGCGTGGAGGGGCTCGCCCTTGACCTCGGCGCCACCCCGATCGAGATGGGCCCCGAGGAGCACGACCGCTCGGTCGCGCTCGTCTCGCACGTGCCGCAGCTGGTCGCGAGCCTCCTCGCCGGCCGCTTCGTCGGCGCACCCGAACAGGCCCTCGGCCTGGCCGGCCAGGGCGTGCGCGACACGACCCGCATCGCCGCATCCGCACCCGAACTCTGGGTGCAGATCCTCGGGGCGAACGCCGCCCCCGTCGTCGAGGTGCTCGACGCCCTCGCCGAAGACCTCGCAGCCGTCGCCGACGCGCTGCGCGCCCCCGACGCCCCCGGCGCACGCCGGGCCGTGGCCGACACCATCCGTCGCGGCAACCAGGGCGTCGAACGCCTCCCCGGCAAGCACGGTCAGAACCGTCGGTTCGAGACCGTGATCGTCCTCGTCGACGACACCCCCGGCCAGCTCGGACGCCTCTTCGGCGAACTGGGCGAGCTCGGCGTGAACGTGGAGGACCTGCGCCTCGAGCACTCGCCGGGCGCCCAGTTCGGTCTCGCCGAGATCAGCGTCGTGCCGGCTGCCGCGCAGCCCGCCGCCGAGGGCCTGACCGCACGCGGATGGAAGATTGCGAGCACCACGAATGACTGACCCACGCCCCGACGGGACGACCGTCGTCGCCGTCGACGGACCCGCCGGCAGCGGCAAGTCGTCCGTCTCGAAGGCGGTGGCACGCACCCTCGGTTACGGCTACCTCGACACCGGCGCCGCCTACCGGGCGCTCGCCTGGCACGCGCTCGACCGCGGCGTCGACACGTCCGACGCGAGCGCCGTCGTCGAGATCCTCGGCGACTTCGACTACCGGGTCTCCCTCGACCCCGACGACTTCTGGGTGCACGTCGGCGGCACCGACGTGACCGCCGCGATCCGTGAGCCCCGCGTGACCGACGCGGTCAGCGGCGTCGCCCGCATCCCGTTCGTGCGTCAGGCCGCCACCGCGCTCTTCCGGAGCCTCATGGCCGAGTCGGGCAGGCCCGGCGTCGTCGTCGAGGGCCGCGACATCACGACCGTGGTCGCGCCGGACGCGCCCGTGCGGATCCTGCTCACCGCCGCCGAGGAGGTGCGGGCCGCGCGCCGCCACGCCGAGACGGGCGGACAGGATGCCGCGACCGTCGCCGCCTCGCTGCAGCGCCGTGACGCCGCCGACGCGACGGTCTCCGAATTCATGACAGCCGCCGACGGAGTGCAGGTGGTCGACTCGACCGACCTCGACTTCGACGGCACGGTCGCGGCGGTACTCGCCGTGATCACGACCGCCCTGGAGGTGCGCGATGGGCGCTGAGGACGAATACGAAGGCGGGCCGGACCAGCTCGCCGAGAAGCTCGCAGGCATCGACGAGGCCCAGGCCGAACAGCGGGCGCAGGCCCTGCGCGCCGGGCTCGAGGACTACGACCTCGACCCGGAGGACGCCGAGCTGCTCGCCGGACTCACCGCCGGCGACGGCGTGGTGGAGTTCCTGCCGGCGCTCCCGGTCGTCGCGATCGTGGGACGGCCGAACGTGGGCAAGTCCGCGCTCGTGAACCGCATCCTCGGCCGCCGCGAGGCGGTCGTCGAGGACACCCCCGGCGTGACCCGCGACCGCGTCACCTACAAGGCCGAATGGCTCGACCGGCGCTTCTCGCTCGTCGACACCGGCGGCTGGGAGCCCGACGCCCGCGGCATCGACAAGTCCGTGGCCGCGCAGGCCGAGGTGGCCGTCGACCTCGCCGACGTCGTGCTGTTCGTCGTCGACGCGATGGTCGGTGCGACCTCCACCGACGAGCACGTCGTGAAGATGCTCCGCCGCAGCGGCAAGCCCGTGCTGCTGGTCGCCAACAAGATCGACGACGCGCGGCAGGAGCCCGAGGCGGCGGCGCTGTGGAACCTCGGCCTCGGCGAGCCGCATCCGGTCTCGGCCATCCACGGCCGCGGCGTCGCGGACCTCCTCGACAAGATCATGACGGTGCTGCCGGAGGTCTCGGCGGTCGCCAAGCACGAGATCGGCGGTCCGCGCCGCGTCGCGATCCTCGGCCGGCCGAACGTCGGCAAGTCTTCTCTGCTGAACAAGGCCGCGGGGGAGGAGCGCGTCGTCGTCAACGACCTCGCCGGCACCACCCGCGACCCGGTGGACGAGATCGTGGAGCTCGGCGGCAAGCTCTGGCGCCTCGTCGACACCGCCGGCATCCGCCGCCGCGTGCACCTGCAGCAGGGCGCGGACTTCTACGCGTCGCTGCGCACCTCTGCCGCGCTGGAGAAGGCGGAGGTCGCCGTCGTCGTGCTCGACGTGTCGCAGCCGCTCAGCGAGCAGGACGTGCGGATCATCGACATGGTGCTCGAGTCGGGACGCGCGCTCGTGCTCGCGTTCAACAAGTGGGACCTGCTGAACACCCCCGAGCTGGAGGACGCCGACCGGCGCCGCTACCTCGAGCGGGAGATCGAGCAGGACCTCGCGCACGTGTCGTGGGCGCCGCGCGTGAACATCTCCGCCCGCACCGGCCGGCACCTGGACAAGCTCGTGCCCGCCCTCGAGACCGCGCTCGAGTCCTGGGACCAGCGCATCCCGACCGGCAAGCTCAACGCGTTCCTCTCGGAGCTCGTCGCAGAGCACCCGCACCCGCTCCGCGGCGGCAAGCAGCCCCGCATCCTGTTCGGCACCCAGGCTGGCACCCGCCCGCCGACCTTCGTGCTGTTCACCACCGGGTTCCTCGACCCGGGTTACCGCCGGTTCATCCAGCGGCGCCTCCGTGAGATCTACGGCTTCGAGGGATCGCCCATCGTGGTCAACATGCGCGTGCGGGAGCGCCGCCAGCGCTGAGTGTGACGGGCGACATGCGCCCGTCACACACGGTGTGGAAGGCTGACGACGTGACGATCGAACCACCTGTCCCGGGCGAACCCCGGCGACCCGACGGCCCCCGGAACCCGGGCGACGCGTGGGTCGTCGCCCCCACCGGGGAGCGGTACTGGGGCCGGTTCGGGGCGGCGGGGCTGCTCGCGTACGACCCCGCCCGCGGCGTGCTGCTGCAGCACCGCGTCGCCTGGAGTCACTTCGGCGGCACCTGGGCGCTGCCCGGCGGCGCCCGGCACGAGGGCGAATCCGCCGTCGACGGCGCGCTCCGCGAATCCGCCGAGGAGGCGGGCGTGCCCGCGGCCGCCGTGCGCCCGGTGCTGCAGAGCGTGTTCGACCTCGGCTACTGGTCGTACGCCACCGTCGTCGCCGAGGTCGTCGCCCCGTTCGAACCCGTGATCAGCGACCCGGAGAGCCTGGAACTCGCGTGGGTGCCGGTGGACGAGGTCGACGGGTACCCGCTGCATCCCGCGTTCGCCGAGTCGTGGCGGGTACTCCGCCCGCTCCTCGAGGTGCGGCCCGTGGTGGTCGTCGACGCGGCGAACGTCGTCGGCTCGGTGCCCGACGGCTGGTGGCGCGACCGCGCCGGTGCCGCCGGACGCCTGCTCGACCGGGTCGGCGCCTGGAGCGCGGCGGGTGTCGACGGCGAGGCGCTCGGTCTCCCCGAGCGCACCTGGTACCCCGAGACCGTCGTGGTGCTCGAGGGGCAGGCGAAGGATGCGGCGACGGATGCTCCGCTGACGGTGGTCCGCGCCGAGGGTGCCGGCGACGACGAGATCGTCGCGCAGGCCGAGCGTGCCGCCGCATCCGGTGCTCCCGTCACCGTCGTGACGAGCGACCGCGGCCTCGCCGCGCGGGTCGAGGCGGCCGGCGCCGCCGTCCGCGGTACCCGCTGGCTGCTCGACCGCCTCGCGTAGCGGACGGTGCGGTGGGTGTGGATTCGCGCCGTCACCGCATCCGGAGATGTCGCGGGAATCGGAGCGTCACCGCATCGGGAGATGTCACCGGAATCGGAGCGTCACCGCATTCGGAGATGTGACGAGACTCGGATGATTCGGCGCGGACGGCGCCGAATCTCGTGAGATCCCCGAATCCCGTGACATCCCGGATCTCGTGACATCCCGAATCCCGTGAGACCCCGAATCCCGTGACGCCGGGCCGACGGCGTGACCGCCGGTAGCCGTCAGCCGTCGCGGCCGCGGAGGCGGTCGATGTCGCGGCGTTCGCGCTTGGTGGGTCGGCCCGCGCCGCGGTCCCGCACCGGCACGAACGCGGTGAGTTCCTTCGGCGGCGGGGGAGGTGTGCGGTCCTCGTACGCGGGCGCCGCGGCCTGCGCCCCGACGCGCTTGGTGAGCAGTTGCCGCACGACGAGGATGCGATCGAACCCCTGGATCCGCACCCGCAGCTCATCGCCCGCGCGCACCGGCTGCGCGGCCTTCGCGCGGTCGCCGTTCACGCGTACGTGCCCTGCCCGGCACGCAGTCGTCGCGGCGGACCGGGTCTTGTAGACGCGGATCGCCCAGAGCCACACGTCGACGCGGACGCTGCTCCCGGCATCCGTCATCGGGCCGCCTTCGCGCGCAGCAGCACGACCGCGCCCGCCGCGATGAGGCCCTGGCCGGCGCAGTACGTGATCATGACGGCCGGGCTCGTCCAGTCCGGCACCGCGTCGGGGGTGAAGATGCGGAACGCAAGGATCGAGTCCGAGGTGAGGAAGAGCGCGCCGCCGAGCGCGACCGCGGGGGTGGCGCGGGCGGCGGATGCGGCGGTGAACCCGAGGAGGATGCCGTACGCCCCGATCGCCACGAGCCACACGATGCCGTCGTCGCCGGCGAGCACCGACGGCGCGAGGATCACGAGGAGCGCGACCCACCACACGACGTAGACGGCCGCCCAGAGCGGCAGGCGTCCTCGCGCGAGGTACTTCGTGAACAGCACGATGTAGCAGACGTGCGCGAGCCCGAAGCAGGTGAGCATCATCGCGAGCTCGTCGGCGAACGGGAAGAACGTGGCGGCGCCGTCACCGAGCCACGAGAAGGCGATCGCGACGACGAGGAGGACGAGCGGTGCGCCCCACCGCATGCCCCACGCGCTGAGCACGACGCCGAGTGCGAGGAGCGGCATGAGCCCGAGCTTGGTGGGTGCGGCGACGGTCGGGTCGCCGACCGCGAGGGCGGAGACGTGCACCACGGTCAGTGCGACGAAGGGCAGGAACGCCCACAACCGTGCGGGCGTCTGTCGGGTGCGGACGGGCGCGTGATCGGCGTCGATGCTCACCCGCTCACGGTATCGCCCCCGGCCTCGGTGAGTGTGAGGGACACGACGGGCCGGTGCGGCACCCGGCGCCCGACCTCGGTGAACCCGGCTTCGAGGAACGGGCCGAGCACGCCGACGTAGAGATCGTTCACCGGCACCCGCTTCATCTCGAGGTCGTACGGATACGCCTCGACGACCCGTGCGCCGTGCTCCCGCGCGAGCGCGACCGCCCCGTCGATGAGGGTGCGCATGAGCCCGGAGCCCCGGTGCTCTCGGCGGATGGAGAAGCAGCTGATGGCCCACACGTCGGCTGCGTCCTTCGGATCGGGCGACGCGGCCCATGCGCGGGTGGCGAGCAGTCGTGGCTGGCGGATGCGTGGGCCAACCCGCACCCACCCGGCTGGTTCGCCGTCGACGAGCGCGATGAGTCCCGGGGGAGGGGATGCGGCCATCTCGTCGTGCAGCATCCGCGTCTTCTCGTCGCGGGTCGTGGTGCGGAACTCGCGGAGCGGGATCGTCCACCACTGGCATTGGCAGCCGGCGGCGTCGCCCCCGCCCGTGAACGTGTGCTCGACGTCGGCCTCGGTGCCCGGGCCTGCGGGGCGCAGTTCGATCCGTTGCATGCCGTGAGGGTACGCGCGCGCTCGGACATCCGGGAGGGGGCTGCGTCGACGTGGCGGGAACGGTGGGATGCTGCGCCGCGATGCGGCAGCATCCGCCACCCGAGCCGGACGCGACACGCGCGGTGCGCCCTGCCGCGTTCGCGGGCACGCGCCGGAGCAGGTAGGATTGTGGAGTTGCCCGCGCAGCGGGCGACTTCCGGGATGTGGCGCAGCTTGGTAGCGCACTTGACTGGGGGTCAAGGGGTCGCAGGTTCAAATCCTGTCATCCCGACCGGGAAGCGAAGAGGGTCCGCCGACATGGCGGGCCCTCTTCGCGCATCAACCGGTCACGCTGCCGGAGGAAGGCCGCGTCGCGGGAGCGCGCGCTCGAGCAGTTCGGCTGCTCGGGCGGCCCCGCCGAGCGACCGGAGCTGTGCGCCGACGCGGGCTGCGGCATCCCGGTAGGAAGCGTCCGTCGAAAGCGTGTCGAATCCCGCTGCGACCTGGGCCGGGGTGGGCGTGCCGGTCTTCAGGTTGACGGCTGCGCCGGTCCACGCGACGCGGGAGGCGGTCTCCGGCTTGTCGAGATCGCCTCCCGCGATGACGAGGGGGATACCGCGGGCGAGCATCGCGAGCGTGCCGCCCCATCCGCCGTTCGTGATGGCGACATCCACCCGCGGAAGAAGCTCGGCATACGGCAGGAGTCCTGCGACACGAGCGTTGGACGGGACCGGAACGGGCAGCTCGTCGACTCCGGCGATGCCCGTCGCCACGACCACGAGCAGGTCGTCCCGGTCGGCCAGGGCCTCGAGCGTGGGTGCGATGAGGTCGGCCGGATCGATGTTCAGCGTCCCTTGGGTGACGTGGACGACCCGGCGGCCGTCGAGGTCGTCCCACCACTCCGGCAGCGCCTGCGCCGCGGGCGGCGGCACGCCGAGCTCGCCGACGAAGTGCACGAAGCCGGGCCGGTCCGTGCGCTCGAAGTCCAGCAGGGGCGACCCGCTCGCCACGATGAGCTGCCGGGAGAACGTGACCTGCTCCATCGTGAGTCCCCGCGGCCGGAGGCCGATCGCCTCCTCCGCCCGTGCGATCGCCTTTCCGAGCGGTCTGGCGAACAGCGGTGCGGTCGCGCGGAGCGCAGCATCCCTCGCCTTGGTGATGGGGTTCCTGCCCGGCCGGAGGCCGAGTCCGGAGGGTGGCCCCTGGGGGCCGAAGAGGTTGAGCGGGGTCACCGAGATCGTCGCCCAGGGCCCGCCGTGCTGCGCGGCGTACAGCGCCGCGCCGATCGAGACGTCGTCGCCGGCGAGGAGATCCCACGGTTCATTCGCCCATTCGTCCCGCAGGTCCTGCACCTGCGCAGCAGCGGTGTCGATGAAGACGTCTTCGACGTTGACGAGGAGCTGACGGATCCCCTTCCTGCCCTGCAGCCGCGGGAACGTGGCGGCGAGGTCGTTCTCATCGAAATCCGGCGCACGGTGCCAGGGCACGAGCCGCGCGCCCGTCGACTCGACCGCGTCGCGGAACGCGGCACCCGAATAGACCCGCACGTCGTGTCCGCGTGCGATCAGTGCCGTCGCGACGGCACGGAAGGGGTTGACGTGGCCGGTGAACGGCATCGCCGAGAGCACGAAGCGCGCCATGCGACCAAGGATGCCGCACAGTGTCGGCCTCGGCTACGGCTGCGCCGCGTTCGGGCAGCATCGCGCTCGTCGATGCGTCGTATTCCTCGCGGAGGGGTTGCGTGGGCGTCCTGGATCTGGAAACTTACTTACCTGTAAGGAAGTTTTGGGGTCGATGACGACTCGCCGGGCGAGGTTGCCCGAGCACAGCGACATCGGGGGCGGTGGGTTCACCGGGATCATCCTGCGATCCCGGTGAACCCTCCACATCCGAGGACCCTGCACTTCGGTGATGAGGCGACGACGCCGTTCGGCGTCGCGGAAAGGACCACCATGCACCTGTCCGTGTTCATGGGACCCGTGGCACTGGGTGAGGCCAGGGACAAGCCCATGATCGACCTCTGCATCGATCAGGCCATCGCCGCCGCCGATGCCGGCTTCGCGATGGTGACGTTCGGCGAGCAGCACTTCAACAACTACGAGCCGTACTCGAACCCGTTCCTCATGGGCGCCCGGCTCGCTCCGCATCTGGGCGACACCTGGTTCGGGACGACGATCGTGCCGCTCGTGCTGCACCATCCCCTCCGCCTCGCGGAGGACGCGAGCGTCGTGGACCTCCTCACCGAGGGCCGGTTCATCCTGGGGCTGAGCGCCGGCCGCGTGGGTTTCTCTCCCGATTTCGAGAATTTCGGCCTCGACCCTGAGCGCCGCGAGGAGATCTTCGCTTCCAAGCTCGACTACCTCGTACGCGCACAGCGGCAGAAGTTCGACGATCCGCCGATCGTCATGGACTCGCAGTGGGACCAGGGCCGCCTGCTCGGCCGGATGATGCCGGTGTCGTGGCGCCGCGGCGGCGCGCAGAAGGCGATCGGCACGAACACCGACGCGAAGATCGACGAGGTCGGCGCGCGGGGATGGCCGGTCTTCCTCGGCCCGTGCCTGCCGGATGCGGCCGCTGCGAAGCTCGCACGCCACCGCGCTGCGATGGCGGCGGCCGGGATCGACGAACGGCAGCAGCGCGACGCGTCCCGCAAGTCGCTCGTCACCCGGCACGTGTTCTGCGGACCGACCGAGGACCGGGCCTGGGAGATGGCGGAGCTGCTCACCGGGATGAACCCGATGATGGACCGGACCAGCGACCGCCGGAGCCTGCGCGAGCTCGCTCAGGCCGACCTGTCGACCGACGAGTATCCGCGCAATGCGAAGTTCGTGCAGGAGTGGATCTCGGCCGGCACACCCGACTCCCTCGTCGCGCAGCTCCGCCGGTACGCCGACAACGGTGTCGAACACGTCAACATCCGGTTCACCGCAGGACTGTCCGACCCGGCGGTCGTCACGGAGTCGTTCGACCTCTTCGTCCGGGAGGTGCTCCCCAACGTGGGGCACGAGTTCTTCCCGGCGCTCACCGATGACGAGGTCGAGCCGGTCCACCTGGGGGTGCGGGCATGATGGCACGGCCCAAGAAGGGGCACGCACTCGATCCCGCCGCGGTCGTCGAGGTCGCTGCGGAGGTCTTCGCCACGCGCGGCTACGCCGGCACCACGCTCGACGAGGTCGCACGCCGGATCGGTGTGACGCGGCAGGCGATCCTCCATCACTTCTCCACGAAGCAGGACCTGTTCCGCGGCGTGCTGGAAGCCGAGCGTGCCTGGGCGATCCGGGCATCGCTGCGGTTCGAGGAGGGCACCGACGTCACGGACCCGTTCTCGCCGCTCGCACAGTTCCTGGGCCTGGACGACCACGGCCGTCAACGGATCCGACTCCAGCATGTGCTCCAGGGCGAGGCGATCGCCGGCGATCCGGTGGCGCAGGAGTTCATCGGGCTGCGCACGAAGGTCATCCTCGAGCAGACGCGGGGACGCGTGCGCGTCGTCGCGGACGCCGGCCGATTGGCCAGGGGCTGGACCGTGGAGAGCGCGACCACCGCCCTCGTCGGGCTCGTCAACGGCCTGCAGGCGATCAACCTCGTCGACCCGGGCACCGACGTCCGGGGTGCGTTCGACGACTTCACCGCGGCGCTGCTGAGCCCGGAGGGGGAGCGATGAGGATCGACGTCCACGCCCACTACTGGCCGGCGAGCTACATCGACCTCCTCGTCGAGACCGGCCGGGACGACCTGCGGTTCGCCGGCCGGCAACGCGACGACCTCGACGAACGCCTGGCTGAGATGGACCGGGTCGGGGTCGACGTGCAACTGCTGTCGGCCGTCGGGCTGAACACCGAGGTCGCGGAAGCCGATTCGGCCGCGGGCGCGGCCCGCCACATCAACGATCTGTACGTCGAGCTGGGGGACCGGTTCGCCGGGCGGTTCGGCGGGTTCGCGAGCGTGCCGCTGCCCCATGTCGACGAGGCGATCGCCGAGGCGGCGCGGGCGCTCGACGAGCTCGGACTCGTCGGGATCGCGCTCCCGTGCGTGATCGGCGGCCGCCCGCTCGACCACCCGGACTACGAGCCCTTCTGGCAGGCGCTCGGCGACCGCGACGACGACGTGTTCGTGTACGTCCACCCGGTCGGGGCCGACTCCCGCTGCCACCCCGGCCTGACCGAGTTCGGGCTGGAGATGGGCCTCGGCTCGACGATGCAGATCGCCATGGCCCCGATGCGCGTGGCGCTGTCCGGACTCACCAGGCGGTATCCGCGGATCCGGTTCATCTTCGCCCTCTGCGGCGGCGTGCTGCCGTACCTGTGGCAGCGGTACGAGCGGAACCTCCGCCGCGGCATCGAGATGAGCGCGGTCGCCGCGGTCGGCACCGGCATGTTCTCCTGGATCGCCGACCTCGACCTGGACCCCGCCGACCCGATGTCGCTGTTCCGGCGCAACCTCTGGTTCGACACCTCGGTGCAGGACATCCCGGCCGCCCTCCGGCTCGGCAAGGAGACCTACGGGGTCGACCGGATGCTGCTCGGCAGCGACGCGATCTTCGCCTCGCTCACCGAAGCGGTCGAGGTGCTGCAGCAGAACCCCGACCTCACCGACGACGAGAAGCACCGCATCCTCGATGTCAACGCGTACGAGCTGCTCGGCACCGCGGTCGACCGGTGGCTGGCGCGGTGAGCATCATGACCGATCCCCGCCCCTTCCTCAAGAAGGGCCGTGTCGACCCGGTCGACGAGGCCGAGTTCAGAGCCGTCATGTCCCACTTCGCCACCGGGGTCGTCGTCGTCACCGGCGGCGCCGCCGACGGCACGCCGCTCGGGATGACCGCGCAGTCGTTCAGCGCGCTCTCGCTCGATCCGCCGCTGGTGATGGTGTGCCCGTCGCGCACGTCCACGAGCTGGCCCCGCATCGGGGCGACGCATCGGTTCGCGGTGAACGTGCTCTCCGCCGACCAGGCGGAGCTCAGCCGCCGGTTCGCCCGGAGCGGCGGCGACAAGTTCTCGGGGCTGAGGTGGTCCTGGGGCGAGTACGGTGCGCCGCTGATCGACGGCGCGATCGCCCACATCGAGTGCGATCTCGAGGTGGTCCACCCCGGGGGCGACCACTACATCGCCGTGGGGCGGGTGCGGAAGCTCGCCTCCGCCCTCGCCGAGGCCGGTGCGGAGCCGAGCCCGTTGCTGTTCTACCGCTCCGGGTACCGCACCCTCACCCCGACCGACCCGCCGGCCTGACCGGCGCACTCTCCGACCAGAAGGAGTCCCCATGTCCACAGTCGACGGCGAGTGGAAGCTGGCGATCGACACCCCGATGGGCGTGCAGCGGTTCACGTTGCACCTCCTCCGCGACGGTGACCGGCTCACCGGCACCGCGACGAACAACAACGGCACCTCCGAGATCGCCGACGGCGTCGTGGACGGCGATGACCTCACGTTCACCGCCGCGGTGCAGGGGCCGTTCCCGCTCACGCTCGCGTTCACCCTGACCGTGGACGGCGATCGGCTCGCCGGCACCTCCAAAGCGGGCCAGTTCCCGCCCTCCACCGTCAGCGGCGAACGCGCCTGACCGTTCCTCCTCGAACGCACCACCCGACCCAAGAAGAAGGGAGCTCCTCAATGAAGAAGAGCACGAGAACCACAGCACTCCTGGCGCTCGGCATGACCGCCATGCTCACCGTGAGCGGATGCGGAAGCAGCGTCGCCGCCGACCCCACCGCCGAGCCCACCGAGACGGCGGCCGCCGGTCTCTCCGAGGCGACGATCGACGCGTTCCTCGCCGCAGGCGGCGGCACCGCCGACGCGGCCGGGGAGGACACCGTCACGGTCGGCTGGGTCAACGCGGATTCCGGTCCCGGCAGCACCCCTGAACTCACCGCTCAGACCAACGCCGCGATCGAGCTCATCAACGCCCAGCTCGGCGGCGCCGGCGGCGCCACGATCGTGCTCGAGGCATGCGAGATCACGAGCGAGGAGAGCGGCCTGTCGTGCGCGCAGCAGTTCGTGAACGACGACGAGGTCGTCGCGGTGATCCAGGGGAACATCTCGGCCGGATCCGCCTCGTTCCACTCGATCATGGACCCCTCCGGCATCCCCATCATCGGCGCGCTCCCGCTGACGCCCGAAGACGGCATGGCGCCCAACGGGTTCTACACCGCACCCGGCTCGTTCAGCACCATCCCCGCCGTCATGGAGCTCGTGAACCGCTACCTGCGGCCCGCCTCGGTCGCCGTGATCACCGTGGAGGGTGAAGCCGTCTCCAGCACGATCGGCACCGCGCTCGCCGGTGCGCTGCGCGGCAGCGGCAAGGACGTCAAGCAGGCGGCGGTCGAACTGTCCGCCACCGACGTCACCGCGCCGCTCGTCGCCGCGGGCGTGCAGGACGCCGACCTCATCATCCCGCTCGTGATCCTGCCCCAGCAGTGCATCGCGGTCGACAGCGCCATCACCGCCCTCGGCACCGACGCGACCGTGCTCGCGCTGTCGGCATGCCATTCGTCGGCAGTCGAGCAGGCACTCGGGGCGTACCCGGCCTGGACGTACCTGTCCGCCTACCCGAACCCGGAGGTGCCGACGGGCGACCCGGAGTCGCAGGCGCAGATGGACGCCTACCTCGAGTGGTATGCGACGCTCGACGAGTCCGACATGGACGGCATCGTCGCGCTCCAGGCCGCGCTGACGCTCCAGCACCACCTCAACGCGGCGACCGAGATCACGCCGGAGGCGATCGCCGCAGCGGCGAAGGCGTGGACCGGACCGATCTTCCTCGGCTCGCCGGTCGTCGCGTACGGCTCGGTGCAGACGCAGATGCCGCTGCCGGCGCTGCCCTCCCTCGCCACCCGCGCGTACGCGTTCGACGGGTCTGCGTGGACGGACGTCACCGACGGCGCCTGGCTCGGCATCAACTAACTACGGGTGCGGGGGCCGGTCCGACCGGCCCCCGCACTGGAGGTCGTATGCAATCCGTCCTGCTGTTCACCGTCATCGGACTCGTGCCCGGTGCGCTCATCGCGGCCATCGCCCTCGGGCTCGTGCTCACCTATCGCGGCGCCAACGTCATCAACATCGCCACCGGCTCGATCGCCCTCATGGGCGCGTACGCCTACTACGGGCTCACCGACGGCGGCTACCTCTACGCCACGTGGCTCCGGCTGGGTCCCGGCCCGTGGCCTCCGGTCGCAGCCCTCGTGGCGGCCCTCGTCGTCAGCGCATCGCTCGGCGTGGTCCTCGAAGTGGTCGTGGTGCGGCCGTTGCGTCAAGCCGCGCCGCTCACGAAGCTGCTCGCCACCCTCGGCGTCTACCTGACGATCGGCTCGTTCATCTTCCTGTGCTTCGGTTCGGACGGGCAGGCGCCCGCATCCGTCCTCGGCCCGGGTCTGACCGTGCGAGTCTTCGACATTCCGATCCGGCTCGAAGGCCTCATCCTCGCCGGCATCGTCGTGGTGGTCGCCGTCCTGCTCGCCGCGCTGTACCGGTTCACCCGGTTCGGCCTCGCCACGCGCGCGGCCGCGGAGAACGACACCAACGCCACCCTCGCCGGACTCGATGTGAACTCGCTCTCGCTGATCAACGTCGTGCTCTCGGCGACGCTCGCCGGCCTGTTCGGCGTGCTCGCCTCGCCGACGACCGGACTCGACCCGGTCACGATCCCGAACGTCGTCGTCCCCGCGCTCGCCGCGGCGCTGCTCGCCGGGTTCACCTCGTTCGGCATCGCCGTGGCCGCCGGGCTGGCGATGGGGATCGCGACGTCGCTGCTCACCCTCGCCCAGGCGCAGCCGTGGTTCCCGACCGTCGACGGTGCCGCGCTGACCGGTGTCGACGACCTCCTCTTCTTCGTCGTGGTCGTGATCGCCCTCTTCCTCCGCGGCTCCTCCCTGCCCCGCCGGGAGAGCCTCATCGAGAAGCGGCTCCCGCCCGTGCCCGTGCCGGTGCGGATGCTGCGACCGACCGTCATCGTCGCCGTCGCCAGCGTGCTGTACTTCCTGCTCCTGCCCTACGACTTCCGCCAGGCCGGGATCAACACCCTCATCGGCGTCGTGCTCGCGCTCTCGTTCGTGGTCATCATCGGCTACATGGGGCAGTCCTCCATCCTGCAGGTCGCCGCCGCGGGCCTCGCCGGGTTCGTGGTCTCGAAGGTCGCGGTCGGGTGGGGGATCGGGTTCCCGCTCGGACCGCTCCTCGGTATCGCCGCGGCCGTCGTCGTCGGCATCGTGGTCGCCTTCTCCGCGTTGCGTGTCAGGGGTGTCAACCTCTTCATCGTGACCCTCGCCGCCGCGGTCGCGATCGAGCAGTTCATCTTCCGCAACCCGGTGTGGGGTGGCGGAGCCACCGGCGCGAAGGTGCCCTCTCCCGACCTGTTCGGGGTGAGCATCGGTCCCGACGCCTCGTTCCTCGGGATCGGCGGCATCCCGAGCCCGCTGTTCGGCATCCTCATCGCGATCGTCGCCGTTCTCGCGTGCCTGTTCACCTCGAGCCTGCGTCGCGTCGACCTCGGTCATCGATTCCTCGCGGTCCGCTCCAACGAGCGCGCCGCCGCTGCCGCGGGCATCTCGGTCCGCGACACGAAACTGACCGCGTTCGCGCTGTCCTCGGCGATCGCCGGTGTGGCGGGCGTGATGTACGCCTACAACTTCGGCTCGGTCACCGCGGGGCGGTTCAGCGTCGCGATCGCGATGAGCGCGGTCGCGTTCGTCTACATCGCCGGTATCACCACCGTCCGCGGCGCCGTGATCGCGGGCACCATGATGGTCGGCGCCGTCGGCGGCTTCCTCGTCCTGGAGCGCATCGACCTCCCGTACGAACTGCTGCAGCTCGTCGGCGGCATCGCGCTCATCCTCACGATCGTGTTCAAGCCCGAGGGCATCGCCGGCGGCCCCGTCAAAGAGCGGAAGCGGCGGCGCACGCGGCGGGAAGAGACCGCCGCCCCGGCACTGATGGAAGGGGCGACGCTGTGACCGCCGCGCTGGAACTGGAAGACCTCACCGTCCGCTACGGCGGGGTCGTCGCGCTCGACCACGTGAGCTTCGCCGTGCCGCGGGGCACCCTCGTCGGGCTGATCGGTCCGAACGGTGCCGGGAAGACCACCCTCATCGACGCCGTCACGGGCTTCACGAGGGCGGAGGGCGCCGTTCGGCTCGCCGGCCGGTCGCTGCACGGGCTGCCCGCCCACCGCCGTGCCCGGCGGGGACTCCGGCGCACCTGGCAGCACAGCGAACTGTTCGAAGACCTCACCGTCAGGGAGAACCTGTCCGTCGCGTGCGGCGACGCCCGGCTCCTCACCACCACCCGCGACCTCCTCCGCGGTCGATCCGACACCCCGGATGCGGTCGACGAGACGATCCGGATCCTCGGCCTCGAGGCGCTCGCGGAGCGCCCCGCGAGCGAGCTCACGGAGGGCCAGCGCAAGCTCGTCGGCGTCGGGCGGGCGTTGGCGCCCCGGCCGGAACTCGTGCTGTTGGACGAGCCGGCCGCCGGGCTGGATCCGACCGAGAGCGCCGCGCTCGGCCGCATCCTCCGAGAGGTCGTCGACCGCGGCACGTCGATGCTCCTGGTCGATCACGACATGAGCCTGGTCATGTCGGTGTGCGACCACATCGTCGTGGTCGACTTCGGGCGCGTCATCGCGCGGGGCACGCCCGCCGAGGTGAGGAAGGACCCTGCCGTGATCGCCGCGTACCTCGGCGTCGGCAGCGAGGAGGGAGCGGCATGAGCGAGCACGCACTGCTGGACGTCGAGGACGTCAGCGCCGGATACGGGCAGTCCGGCATTCTGAAGGAGGTGTCGCTCCGGGTGGCCGCCGGCGAGGTGATCGTGCTGCTGGGGCCGAACGGCGCGGGGAAGACCACGACGCTGCGCGCCCTCTCCCGGCTCATCCCGATCACGTCCGGCGACGTGCGCTTCATGGGCGTCTCGACCGCCAAGGAACCGGCGTTCCGGTTGGCGCGGCGGGGGCTCGGCCATCTGCCCGAGGGGCGCGGCCTGTTCTTCTCCCTCACGGTGGCCGAGCACTTCTCGCTCACGCACCGGGGTGAGCGCCGGCTGTCGTTCGCGCAGGCCCTGCAGTTCTTCCCGGAGCTCGAGCGACTGAAGGACCGGCTCGCGGGGCAGCTGTCCGGCGGTGAGCAGCAGATGCTGGCGCTCGCCCGCGCGATGGCCCGTGGGCCGCGGCTGCTGATGATCGACGAGCTCAGCCTGGGACTCGCGCCGGTGATCGTGGAGCGGTTGACGCCCCGGGTTCGCGAATTCGCGGACGTGACCGGGGCCGGGGTGCTGCTCGTCGAACAGCACGTGCCGCTCGCGCTCAGCATCGCCGACCGCGGCTACGTCATGGACCGCGGCCGGATCACGATGACGGACACCGCCGAGCGGCTGCGCGCCGACCAGGACCTCATCGCCGCGAGCTACCTCGGCGACGCGCCTGCGGCCTGAGCCGCCCGCCCGCACCCACTGCCTCGGGCGCCGAACTCCGCAGAATCGCGCGGACTTCGCACGATTCGCCCGAGATCCTGCGGAGTCCGCGCGAAACTGCGAAGTTGCCCGTCCGTCGCCCGTGCGGTGGGCGACCTGCGGCGCAGCGTGCAAACCCTTGTGTACAAGATACTTGTGTGCGAGCATTCCCGCATCCCACCCCGAACAGGAAGGCTCGACCATGGACCTCACCGACATCCCGCTGACGACGCTCCAGGGGGAGCAGACCACCTTCGGCGCGTTGACCGACGGGCGCGCCGCGCTCGTGGTGAACGTGGCCTCGCGCTGCGGATTGGCCGGTCAGTACGAGGCCCTGGAAGCGCTGCACAAGCAGTACGCCGACCGCGGGTTCACAGTGATCGGCGTCCCGAGCAACGACTTCCTCCAGGAGCTCGGTTCCGAGGAGAAGATCGCCGAATACTGCTCGGCGACCTGGGGAGTGACCTTTCCGATGACAGAGAAGGCGAGGCTCCGCGGAAAAAAGGCGCACCCGCTGTACCGCGAGCTGACGACGGTGCCCGGGGAGAGCGGTGAGAGCGGGCCGATCAGCTGGAACTTCGAGAAGTTCGTCATCAGCCCGCGCGGGGATGTCGCCCGCTTCAGCCCGCGGACGAAGCCCGACGCCCCGCAGGTCATCGCCGCGATCGAGGCGGCGCTGCCCCGATGAACGGACCGACCGCGGTCGATGCCGCAACCTCCACGAGGCTGAACGAGGCGGTGTGCCTCGCGCTGTACTCGACGACGCACGCGACCCTGCAGCTCTACCGCGACCTGCTCGCGCCGTGGGGGCTGAGCTACCAGCAACTGATGGTGCTGGGACTGTTGTGGGAGGCCGGCGAGCAGACCCCCGGTGCCATCGCGGACGCGCTCTGGCTCGACTCGAGCAGCGTCGCGGGGCTCCTGCGCCGGATGGAGCAGCGCGAGCTGATCGTCCGCGACGTCGACCCCGACGACCGCCGTCGCGTGCGGGTCGCACCGACCGAGCGCAGCGAGGCGATCCGCGCGGAGATCGGATGGCTCGAGGACTGCCTCACGCAGGCGCTCGACCTGGACGAGGCCGCCGCCCGGGACCTCGTCACACGGCTGCGTGGCATCCGGGACCGGATCGCCGCATTCGACCGACCCGACCCGGGCGCGCTCGACCCGACCACCGCCTGACACCACATCAGCCACACCAGTCACGACTTCGCGCCGATTCGTCGCGCGGAAACCCCCGATTGGGGCAGACTCCCGCGCAGGGGAATCGCCGGCGGTTGGGGGAACCATGGTCGAGTGTCTTGCTGCGACGGGGACGGATGTCGCCGGGCCGCTGATCCTGGGACTGCTCGCGCTGCTCGCCGGTGTCGGCGCGGTGGTGCTGCATCGGACCGGTCGGCGACGGGGCGTCCGCGGGGGAGCGCTGCTGGTGGTCGCCGCGCTCGCCGTCTCCGGGGTCGCGGTGATCGGATCCGCAGGCCCGGCGCAGGCGGCATCCGATCCGTGCGACGAGACGCCGGTGTCGTCCGTGATCCTGCCGGACCAGGACGTGTCGTTCATCAGCGGCGGCGTCGCCTTCGCCGCGAGTCTCCGGGCACCGGCGCCAGGGCGCACCGGCGTCCCCGCCGCGATCATCATCGGCGGCACCGGCGCGGTCGACCGCGACGGCAACGGCGCCGGGCTCGAGATGGACCAGTACCGCTGGATCGCCGACCTGCTCAGCGCCCAGGGCATCGCGTCCCTCCGCTACGACAAGCTCGGCACCGGCGCCACCGGGCTCGGCCCGTACGCCGCCGACCCCTCGGCCATGCTGCCGCTCACCTACGAGCAGCTGCGCGTCCAGCCCGCCCGCGACGCCCTGACCTCCCTCGCGGCCGTGCCCGGGGTCGACCCGAACCGGCTCATCGTCATCGGCCACAGCGAGGGCGGCGCCGTGGCGACGCTCGTCGTGACCGAGCCGAAGGGTGCGCCGGCGGCCGCGGGGCTCGCGCTCGTCGAACCCGCATACACGCACATCCTCGACATCGTCTCGCGCCAGTTCGCCGACCAGATGGATGCGGCCGCGACCGGCGGCGCCATGGACCCCGCCGACGTCGCCACACTGAAGACGTGGCTGGATGCGGGCGTGGCGGAGATCCGCGGCGGCACCCCGCCGTACCCGGTGCCGGGACCCGTGCCGCTGCCCGGCGCCACGGACTTCACCGCGCTCATGCAGACGACCATCCAGGACAACATCTACGGGTCGGACCCGGCGCAGATGGTGATCACCCACGCCTACCGCACCCTCTACGGCAAGGGCTACGACGCGGTCGATCCGGCCGACCTCGTCCCTGCGATCGGCATCCCGACGCTCATCACCTGCGGGACGAAGGACTTCAACACCCCCTGCGGCGACGGCACCCCCGGCTCCGGCGTGATCGCGCTGTCGCAGGCGTTCACCCCGGGGGTCGCGCGCTTCGTGACCCTGCCCGACACCGTGCACATCCTGCGCGACGTGGGCGACGCCGACGTGCCGAACATCGCCGACCAGCTCGCGTACCCGTACTCGGCCGTGTTCGCCGCGGAGTTCAGCGCGTTCGTCGCGACGTTCCGCGGGTAGGCGCCGGCCGCCACCCCCCATCGAACGGGGGTGCCGCCGGCGCCCGCTCCGGGGGAGACTCGACATACCGGCGGCGGGCGGCTCCTTCGCGCGCCGTCGGGATTCGGAGGATGCGCATGCCCAGTGGTCACGACGACGAGATCGCACCCGTCGGGGTGCCGCCGTGGCGGACCGACCCGCACATCGCCCGGGAGATCGCGGCGTTGCGGCGCCGGTTCCGGGCGCCGGGCCTCGACGTCGCGCACGAGCTGTGCGACACGCATCCGCCCGAGGCCGTGGCGTTCACCGTCGTCGACGGCGACTGCGCAGCCGTCCCGCTCACGTACGGCGAGCTCGCGGACCGGTCGAAGCGGCTCGCCGCGGCTTTGCGCGAGGAGGGCGTGGGTCGCGGCACCCGGGTGGCCGTGCTCATGGGCAAGCACGCGCAGCTGCCGGTGATCCTGCTGGCGATCTGGCGCCTGGGCGCCGTGCACGTCCCGCTGTTCACGGCGTTCGCGCCGCCCGCGATCGAGCTGCGGGTCTCGAGCGCCGGTGCGCCGCTCGTCATCGCCGACCCCGACCAGGTGCCCAAGCTCTCGGGGCTCGGCGTGCGCACCATCGCGTCGGGTGACGAGGTGGAGGCGCTCATCGCCGCGCACGAGCCGCTCGCGGAGCGCACCGCGGTCGGTCCGGACGGGCTCTTCATCCAGATCTACACGTCCGGCACGACCGGCGCGCCGAAGGGCGTCGGCGTCCCGGCGTTCGCGCTCGCCGCCTTCTGGTCGTACATGACCTATGGCCTCGACGTCCGCGACGACGACGTCTTCTGGAACGTCGCCGACCCGGGCTGGGCGTACGGGCTCTACTACGGGATCGTCGGGCCGCTCGTCATCGGCCGCCCCAACATCCTGGTGACCGTGCGGTTCTCGGTGCCGATGGCGGTCCGGGTGATCGGGACGTTCTCGGTCACGAACCTCGGCGGCGCGCCCACCGTGTACCGGGCGATCATGCAGGACGCGCCGGACCTCCGCGCGTCGCTGCGTGCCGCATCCTCCGCCGGCGAGCCGCTCACCCCCGACGTCACCGCATGGGCGCCCACCGCACTCGGCGCCGATGTGCGCGACCACTGGGGACAGACCGAGCACGGCATGGCCGTGGTCAACGCGTGGCGCGAGCCGCTGCGCACGCCCCTCCGCGACGGGTCCATGGGCCTGCCGCTGCCCGGGTTCTCGGCAGCCATCCGCGACGGCGAACTCGTCCTGTCGGTGCCGGAGAGCCCGCTCATGTGGTTTGCCGGCTACGTCGACGCCCCCGAGCAGTCCGCGCGCCGCTACACCCCGGACGGGGTCTGGTACCGGTCGGGCGACCTCGCGCGGGTGGACGAGGACGGCTTCTTCCACTTCGCCGCCCGCGACGACGACGTCATCCTCGCCTCGGGTTACCGCATCTCGCCGTTCGAGCTCGAACGCATCCTCGTGCAGGACCCGCTGGTCGCCGAGGCCGCAGTCGTGGGCCGGCCCGATCCGCTGTCGGGTGAACGCATCGAGGCCTTCGTCGTGCTCGCGGGGGAGGTCGACCGCGACACCCTCACCGCGCGACTGCAGCTGGCCGTGCGGCAGGGCTACGGCGCGCACGGCTACCCGCGCCGGGTGCACGTCGTCGGGTCGCTGCCGAAGACGCCGAGCGGCAAGATGCAGCGGTTCGTGCTGCGGAACCTCACGGACGACGAGGTGGCTGCGCTCACCGAGGCGTGAGGGCGCGCGAACGCCGGAGGATCGCGCGGACGTCGGAGGAATTGCCTATCGTTCTCCGAGGGCGGCCGCATCCTCCGAAGACCGACGCGGCCGGGAAGGACACCATGGACCTGCAGCTGGAACGGAACGTCGTCCTCGTGATCGGCGGGCACGGCCTCATCGGCAGCGCCGTCGTGGCGCGCCTCGAGGCCGAAGGGGCGGTCGCGATCCCGGCGTCGCGCAGCTCCGACCGGCTGCGGATCGACGCGACCGACGACGCCTCCGTCGAGACGGGTGTCGCGCGGGTGCTCGACGAGCACGGCCGCATCGACGGACTCGTGGTCTGCGCGGCGCCCAGCGCGCGCACCCTCGACCCGGCGCGC
This sequence comes from Microbacterium sp. GXF7504, assembly GCF_054798235.1. NCBI lineage: Bacteria > Bacillati > Actinomycetota > Actinomycetes > Micrococcales > Microbacteriaceae > Microbacterium > Microbacterium sp. GXF7504. The sequence continues at coordinate 31,533 of NZ_JBSJZI010000002.1, forward strand.
AACTCGCATCCGGAGCAGGTCCTCGAGGCGGTCGACCGCAAGGCGCTCGCGTTCCTGCGCGCCGCGAACGCCGTCATCCCCGGGATGCGGGAGCGCGGCCGCGGCCGGATCGTCGGGGTGAGCGGGCAGAACGCGTTCCAGACCGGCAACGTCACCGGGTCGGTGCGGAACGCGGCGCTCATCCTCATCGCGAAGAACCTCGCCGACGCGCTCGCCGGTACGGGCGTGACCGTCAACGCCGTGAGTCCCGGCATCGTGACCGAGACGCCGTCGGCGGAGGTCGCCCCCGCGCGCGGCGGCGAGTCGACCCCGGCGGAGACGGCCGACCTCATCGCGTTCCTGCTCTCTCCGCTCGCCCGGGCGATCTCGGGGGAGTCGATCGCCGTCGGGCACCGGCTGCGTGGCGCGACCGGCCTCTGACCGAGCCGCCGCAGTCGCTCACCTGTCGCGAACTGCGGCGCGCGGCAGCACTTCGCGACAGGCGAGCGGCTCCGACGCCGCTTCACCCGTCGCGAATGACGGATGCTGCGCGCCCGCACCCGCGATTCGCGACGGGTGAGCGCGCCGCGGCGGGCGCGGGGGCGACCTGGCGCGCGCTGCTACGTTGACGGTGTGGGGAACTCGTACACCGTTGGCAAGGTCGGCGACATCGACGAGGACGAGGCGTTCGTCGTCCCGCGCGACACCGTCGGCACCCAGGACGACATCGCGGTCGTGTTCAGCGCCGGCCGGTACTTCGCGATCGACGACACCTGCACCCATGAGCGCGCCTCACTGGCCGAGGGCTGGATCGAGGACGGCTGCGTGGAGTGCCCGCTGCACTCGGCTCAGTTCCGCCTCTCCGACGGGGCGGCGCTGTGCCTGCCCGCACCCCGCGGCGTCGCCGTGCACACGATCGAGGTGGTCGGCGACGACCTCGTGCTGACCCCGAACCCCGAGCGCCTGGCGTGAGCGGCCTCGGCCGCGTCGTCATCATCGGTGGCGGCATCGCCGGCTGGTCCGTCGCGAGTGCGCTCCGCGCCGGCGGGCACGACGGCCCGATCGTCGTCGTCGAACGCGAACCGGCCTGTTACGACCGGCCTCCGCTGTCCAAGACCGTCCTCGCCGGGCCGGTGACGCTCGCGTCCCTCGCCTTCGCCGACCCGGCATCGCTCGCGCAGCAGCGCATCGAGGTGCGCGACGGCCGCGTCGCGACCTCGATCGACCCGGCCGCGATGACCGTCACGCTCGACGACGGCGCCGTCCTCGGGGCGGACGCGGTCGTGCTCGCGACCGGCGCCGCCCCGCACCGCCCCGCGTTCCCGGGCAGCGACCTTCCCGGCGTGCAGACGCTCGCCGTGTTCGCCGACGCCGAGCGGCTGCGCGCGCTGTCGGGCGGTCACGTCACGGTCGTCGGCGGCGGCTTCATCGGCGCCGAGGTCGCAGCATCCCTCCGCGACGCCGGAACCGCCGTCGACCTCGTCGAACCCGAACCGCTCCCGGGCGTGCACGCGTTCGGCGGCACGCTCGCCGCGCACCTGCACGACCTCCACACCGCTCACGGGGTGCGGGTGCACACCGAGACGGTCGCCGCGGTGACCGAGGTGGGGGAGCGCCTGCGCGTCCAGCTCGCCGGCGGCGCCGCGATCGAGACCGACGGCGTGCTGCTCGCGACCGGCGTCGTGCCCGAGACCGCGCTCGCACAGGCTGCGGGACTCGCCGTCGACGGCGGCGTCCTCGTCGACAGGGCCGGCCGGACGAGCGCGCCCGGGATCTTCGCGGTGGGGGATGCGGCCGGGCGCCGCGGTGCCGACGGCTCGTTCGCGCCCGCGGGGCACTGGGAGGCGGCGCAGCTGGACGGGCAGGCCGTCGCCGCCGCGATCCTCGGGCTGCCGGTGCCCACGCGCGGTGCGCCGTGGTTCTGGTCCGACCGCTACGGGCTCCACGTCGAGGTCGTGGGCGAGCTCACCGGGCCGGGCGAGGAGATCGTGCGACCGGGGCCGCATCCGACCGTCTTCCGGGTGGACGACGGGATGCTGCGCGGCGCCGCCGCGGTCGACGATCCCCTGACGGTCCGCGCCGCGCGGCGGCTGATCGACCAGGGCGTCCGGGTCGACGCGCGGCTGCTCGCCGACCCGGACGTCGCGGTCAGGACGCTGCTGCCGAAGCCTGCGCGGCACCCTTCTTGACCCGCACCTTCTGGTACGGCTTCGCGATCGTCTCGCCGATCGCCTGCGAGATGAGCTCCTCGGCCGAGCGGTTCTTCCGGGCGAGCTTCGCGACCCACTTGGTGAACTTCGCGCCCTTCGCCAGCTCCTTCTCGCTGCGGTCCTCGACCGCGAAGAAGTAGCGCGCGGTCTCCGGGAGGAGCGACAGCACGCCGTTGAGCACGCGGCGGGTCGCCCACTTCGCGACGAGGCCCTTCACCGGCGGATGCCGAAGCTCGTGGCCGGCCAGTGCGGCGAAGAGGGTCAGCGACTTGGTCTTCAACCCCTCGTTGATGTAGTCGTCGAGCTCGGCGAACGTCTCGAAGTAGGGACCCGGCACGAAGAGCTTCTTCGCGCCGATGTGCGACTCGACGACGACCCGGTCGGTCTCCGCGGCCGTGAGCGGCGCCGGGCCGAACTCCTGATAGCCGCGCAGCGCCGACCAGATGTAGGTCCACCAGGTCCACCGCTGCCACTCGGGCTGCTTGGCGCTCACGACCTCGCCGGTCTCCGGGTTCGTCCAGGAGGCGCGTTCATGCAGACGGTCGACGTGCGCGGAGGCGGCGTCGGCGTGCGCCCGGTCGGCGTAGATCGAGTCGCGCAGGTACGCGGAGGTGCGGTCGAAGCGCGCGGCCATCTCCTCGGGCCCCTCGGAGGTCACCGACACGCGCTCGAAGTGCTGCATCATCCCCGCGTCGAGCATCTGCAGGAAGACCGCGTTCTTGGCGCCCAGCGCGGAGCCCGGGTCGGCGAAGATGCGCCAGGACACGCTGTCCGGGCCGTAGTACCCCTCGTCGGCGCGTGGCGCGTCGGCCAGTGAACGGCTCGGGTGTTCGTCCGTCATGTGGAATTCCCCTCTCGGATACGGCACCGGGCACGCTCGTGCCATGACGGGCTCGTTCTGGGGGGATGAGGGGTCGAGCCCCCTGGTGCGACGACCCGAGCCTAGCGATCCGGCGGTGGACCCTTCGGAAGGCGCGGCCGGACCGGGCGCCGGATTTGGATATAATGAGATATATATCTCCCCAGATGAAAGAGGATTCGTGAGCGATCACCACAAGTTCCACATGCGTCTGCCGCGCAACGGGAAGGAGTTCCCGATCTTCCTGCTGGTGGTGTCGCTGATCTCGGTGAACATCATCGCGCCGCTGGCCGCCATGTTCACGGCGGGGTTCAGCCTGGAGGTGTGGGGCAACGTGCTGCGCGTGCTGCCGGTGATCTGGCTGGCCGTGGTGGTGTTCGTCATCCTCACCAACAAGCCCGCCCGGTGGCTCGCGAACAAGATCGTCGCGCCGACCGACAGCTTCAACGCGCACATCGTGATCGAGCTCCTGTGCAACGTCCTGCTCATGTCGATCTTCCTCACCGTCATCGGCACCTGGATCGGGGAGTGGCGCATCAGCTGGGATCCGATCACGGACTTCTTCCTGCTGTGGCCGCGCAACTTCGCCGTGGCGTTCGCGGTGGAGGCCCTCATCGCGCACCCGGTCGCGCACCTCGTGATGCACCGCATCCACGTCCGCAAGGACCGCGCGGCGGATGGTCCGATCGCCGGCACCGCCTGAATCCACAGGAAGAGGGGACTACCGTTGAGTGGTGTCCACTCTTGATGCCCCCGAGCCCGAAGCGCCCGAAACGACCGACGCCCAGCCCACCTTCTCCGATCTGGGACTCGACGCCGCCGTCCTCAAGGCGCTGAAGGAGGTCGGCTACGAGACCCCGTCGGCGATCCAGGCCGCCACCATCCCGCTGCTGATGGCGGGCCGCGACGTGATCGGCATGGCGCAGACGGGCACGGGCAAGACCGCGGCGTTCGCACTCCCGGTGCTGTCGCAGCTCGACCCGGGCGCGGCGAAGCCGCAGGCGCTCGTGCTCGCCCCGACCCGCGAGCTCGCCCTGCAGGTGTGCGAGGCGTTCGAGAGCTACGCCTCGCACCTGAAGGGCGTCCGCGTGCTGCCGATCTACGGCGGCCAGGGCTACGGCACGCAGCTGTCCGCGCTCCGGCGCGGCGTCCAGGTCGTGGTCGGCACGCCCGGCCGGATCATGGACCACCTCGACAAGGGCACGCTGGACCTCTCCGAGCTGCGGTTCCTCGTGCTCGACGAGGCCGACGAGATGCTGCGGATGGGCTTCGCGGAGGATGTCGAGACGATCCTCGCCGAGACCCCCGCCGAGAAGCAGGTCGCGCTCTTCTCCGCCACGATGCCGGCGCAGATCCGCCGCATCTCACAGCAGTACCTGCGCGACCCCGAGGAGATCACGGTCAAGGCGAAGACCGCCACGAGCGCGAACATCACCCAGCGCTACCTGGTGGTCTCCTACCCGCAGAAGGTCGACGCGCTCACCCGCATCCTCGAGGTCGAGAACTTCGACGGGATGATCGTGTTCGTCCGCACGAAGAACGAGACCGAGACGCTCGCCGAGAAGCTCCGGGCCCGTGGCTACACGGCGGCCGCCATCAGCGGCGACGTGGCGCAGGCCCAGCGGGAGCGCACGGTCAACCAGCTGAAGTCCGGCAAGCTCGACATCCTCGTCGCGACCGACGTCGCCGCCCGCGGCCTCGACGTGGAGCGCATCAGCCACGTGGTGAACTACGACCTCCCGATCGACACCGAGTCGTACGTGCACCGCATCGGCCGCACCGGCCGCGCCGGCCGCACGGGCGACGCGATCAGCTTCGTGACGCCCCGTGAGCGCCGGATGCTGACCGCGATCGAGCGTGCGACGCGCCAGCCCCTCACGCAGATGCAGCTGCCGAGCGTCGAGGACGTGAACGCGACCCGGCTCACCCGCTTCGACGACGCCATCACCGCGGCGCTCGAGCAGACCGAGCGGATCGACCGGTTCCGCGACATCATCGCCCACTACGTCGAGCACCACGACGTGCCCGAGGTCGACGTCGCGGCCGCGCTCGCGGTCGTCGCCCAGGGGGAGACGCCGCTGCTGCTGTCGGAGGAGGACGACCGTCCGGCGGCACGGTTCGAGGACCGCGACCGTGATCGCGGCGGCAAGGACCGCCCGGAGCGTCGCCGTCGCGAGTCGGGGACGCCGCTGGTGAAGTACCGCATCGACGTCGGCCGTCGTCACCGGGTGGAGCCGCGCCAGATCGTCGGTGCGCTCGCGAACGAGGGCGGGCTCAAGCGCGAGGACTTCGGCCAGATCGACATCCGCCCGGACTTCTCCCTCGTCGAGCTGCCCGCGGACCTGCCGCAGGGCACGTTCGACCGGCTGCGCGAGACCCGCATCAGCGGCCGGCTCATCGCCCTCCGCCTCGACCGCGGTGCCCCCGGCGGCCGGCGCGACCGTGAGCGCGCCCCCCGCCACCACTGAGGCGCGACCGTGGTGCCGCCCCGGGGGATGAGCCCCGCCCGCGTCGTCCGCCGCGTCGTGCGCTCGCGCCTCCTGCGCGCGGTCATGGCCGGCGCGCTGCTGCTCGGCATCGGTGCGACGGCGACGGCCGCCGCCTGGACCGACCGTGAGCTCACGCACGCGTCGATCGGGACGGGCGTGTTCCGCACCGAGTCGGATGCGGGCGACGGGTGGCGTGCGGACGACACCGCCACCGGTGCCGCGCTGCGGTTCGCCGTGGACGCGATGTGGCCGGGGGACTCCCGGTTCGCCGCGATCGACCTGCGGACGACGACGGACACCACCGAGGCGGGCAGGGTCGTGCTCGGCGAGGCGACCGCATCCGGTCCGCTGGCCACGGTGCTGGAGTACCGCATGGTGCGGGTTCCGGTCGGGACCACGTGCGACGCCGCGGCGTTCGGGGGCGCGGCCGACTGGACCGCGGGCGGCCCCGACGCATATCTGGCCGCGGGCACCGTGCCCGACCCGGCGGTGGCGTGGCCGCTCGCCGCGGGCGGCGCCGAGGTGCACCGGGCGTGCGTCGACGTGCGCATCGCCGCCGGTGCCTCGAGTGCGCTGCAGGGCACGACCGGCGCGGTCACCTGGGTGTTCCGCGCCGTCTCCGCATCGGATGCCGCCGCGACGCCGGTGGCCACCGCCACCGGCTGGGTCGATGAGGAGCGGGGGAGCGGTTCGTTCAGTGCGCTCACGGTGCCGATGCCGGTCATCGCCTACTGCGAGGCCACGCGCCTCGACCGCCACTGGCCGTACGTGCGGGTGTACGGGTCGCGACCGTCGGGCTCGGACGGGGTGACCGGGTTCACCTGGTCGGTGGAGACGGGGTCGCGGGACGTGGCGATCGCGCCGTCGGCCATCCACGGGACGTGGGTCGCGGGCGCCGAGCGCTACTTCTACTTCGACTCGGGCGACCTCGACGCCGCGTTGGGGGCGGCGCCGACCGAGGTGTTCCGTGTCGGGGCCCGGTACGCGGACACACGGTGGGCATCGCAGCCGGCGTACGTCGAGGTGTACCCGGTCGCCAGCGGCTGGGACTGCCGGGTCCTCGGCTGACTAGCGGGCGAGCGGCTCCCAATCGACCTCGAGCGACTGGGGCTCGGCCGGCGGGATCCGTGCGGGCAGCCGCATCCCGGGTTCCGGCCAGTGCCGCACCGGCAGCACCACCGCGACCGTGACCGGGGTGGGGGCCAGCCCCGGCGCCGAGGCGAGCAGATCGATCGTCGCCTCCTGGAAGCGTCCGCGACCCTGCGGCGCGGACACCGCGGTGAGTTCCACCATCCCGCGCACCGCCGTCGCCATCGGGTCGTGCAGCAGCCGTTCGAGCTGCTCGGTCGCCCGGTCCAGTTCACCCATGCCCTCAACCTACCGCGCGTAGGATCGGGGGATGGGTGAGACGTCGCGCCGCTTCGGGCGGGACCTCGTCGCACTCGGCCCGCACCGCGGGGCCCACCGCGTGGCGCTGCGGGCGGCGGTCAGCATCGCCGTCCCCCTCCTCGTGCTGTGGGCGATCGGACGCCTCGACCTGAGCGTCTACGCCGCCTTCGGCGCGTTCGCATCGCTGTACGGCCGGCACGACCCGTATCCCGTCCGCCTCCGGATGCAGACGGCGGCGGGGGCGCTCTTCCTCGGCGTCATGCTCATCGGCACGCTGTGTTCGGCCGCCGGCGTGCACGTCGTGGTGAGCGTGCTCGTCGTCGCGGTCGTCGCGTTCGCGGTGAGCGTGCTCGCGCAGGCGGCGCGGTGGCATCCGCCCGGTGCCCTCTTCGCGGTGTTCGCGACCGGCGCGACCGCCACCATCCCGGCCGACGGCACGTCGTTCGCGGCGCTGCTCGTCGTGGGCGCCGCCACGGTCCTCTGGAGCCTCGCGGTGACCTCGGTCATCGCGCTCGTCCGACGCGGCCCGCGGGGCGTGCTGCCGCTGCGTCCGCCGCAGTGGCAGCGTCCCGACCTGCTCGCCGCGGCGGGCGTCGGCATCGGGGCGCTGGCGGCGGGCCTCGCCGGGCTCGCCCTCGTCGGCAGCCACTGGTACTGGGCGATGGTCGCCGCGGTCGCGGCGCTCGGCGGCACGCAGCTCACGGCGCGGCTCGTCCGGGGGCTCCAGCGCCTCGGCGGCACGCTGGTGGGCGTGCTCATCGCCGCGGGCGTGCTCGCGTTGCAGCTGCCGCCGATCGCGACGATCGCGGTCGCGGTGCTGTGCCAGGCCGGTGCAGAGCTCTTCATCGGCCGCAACTACGGCCTCGCGATGATCTTCGTCACCCCGCTCGCGCTGCTCATGATCGACCTCGCGGTGCCGTCCGACCCCGCGGTGCTCCTCCAGGACCGCGTCCTGGACACGCTCATCGGCGTGGTCATCGGCACCGTCGTGGCCGTCGTGTCCGCGGCGCTGCGGCGCCGTCTCGCCCACTGATTCGGAGCCGCGCCGCGCCGTCCTCTAGCGTGGGACCGAGGGCACCCGCCCGCATCCGTCACACCCCCTTGGAGTCGCTGTGCAGACACGTCCGCTTCCCCGCGCCGGCCGCGAGGCCTCCGCCATCGGCCTCGGCACCTGGCAGCTCGGCGCCGACTGGGGCGACGTCGACGAGGCCGACGCGCTCGCGGTGCTCGCCGCATCCGCCGATGCCGGCGTGACCCTCTTCGACACGGCCGACGTCTACGGTGACGGCCGCTCCGAGTCGATCATCGGCCGGTTCCTCGCCGAGCGTCCGGGCCACGGGATCACCGTCGCCACGAAGATGGGGCGTCGGCTGCCGCAGGAGCCGGAGAACTACACCCCCGAGCACTTCCGCGCCTGGACCGAGCGCTCGCGCCGCAACCTCGGCGTCGACACCCTCGACCTGGTGCAGCTGCACTGCCCGCCGACCGCCGTCATCACCGACGACGCCACCTACGACGCGCTCGACGAGCTCGTCGCCGACGGCGTGATCGCCGCCTACGGCGTCTCCGTCGAGACCTGCGAGCAGGCCCTCGCCGCGATCGCCCGCCCGAACGTCGCCAACGTGCAGATCATCCTCAACGCCTTCCGGCTGAAGCCGCTCGACGAGGTGCTGCCGGCCGCGTCCGCCGCCGGCGTCGCGATCTTCGCCCGCGTCCCGCTCGCGTCGGGCCTCCTCTCCGGCCGGTACACCGCGCAGACCTCGTTCGCGCCCGACGACCATCGCAGCTTCAACCGTCACGGTGAGGCGTTCGACCGTGGCGAGACGTTCTCCGGCGTCGACTACGAGACCGGGCTCACCGCCGTCGCCGAGCTCTCCGCCGCGCTGCCCGAGGGCGTGTCGCTCCCGCAGGCGGCGCTCGCCTGGGTCGCCGCGCGGCCCGGCGTCACCACCGTCATCCCGGGGGCCCGCAACACCGCGCAGGCGGAGGGCAACGCCCGCGCCGCCGCCCTGCTCTACGACGACGCGTTCGACATGGCGGCGTTCGACCGCGCCGTGCACGAGGTCTACGACCGGTACCTGCGGGCGGACATCCACCCCAACTGGTGACCCGGCGCGGATTGCAGCGGCGGCCGGCCGGGGTGAGGATGGTGGGCATGACCGACGCATCCGGCCCCCGGCGGCTGCCGCTCGTCATCGCCGCCTGCGTGCTGGTCGTGGCTGCGATCGCGGTCGGCCTCGGCGTGTGGCTGAGCCGCGGCGGCGCGCCCGCCGCGGAGCCCGCACCCACCTGGACGCCGGTACCCTCGCGGATCGCGACGCCGACGACCGAACCCACCCCGACGGGCCCGCCCGCCGACACCACGGTGTACGACCTCGCCGGCCTGCCGTCCGCCGACGTGTTCAGCCTGCTCCCCGCGCTGCCGGTCGACGACGATCCGGCAGGAGCCCCCACCGGGCTGCTCGCCACCCCGGTGCAACCGATGGTCCCGGTGTTCGCGGCGCCCGGCACCCCGCCGGTGGCCACCCTCCCCGCCGACCTCCGCTGGGGCGGGTCGACGGTCCCCGTCGTCGCGCAGGACGGCGACTGGGTGAAGGTGCTGCTCGCCGGCCGCCAGGGCACGCCGCCGGAGGGGAACCCGGCACAGCTCACCGGCTGGCTCCGGGCCGCGGACGTCGCCCTCTCCGGCATCGACAGCCACGTGGAGGTGAACCTGGCCGCGCGCACCGTCGCGATCGTCGGCCCCGGCGGCGCCGAGGTGCTCGCGACCGACCTCGGGTGGGGGACGGATGCGACCCCGACCCCGCGCGGACGCACGTTCATCATGCACGCGGAGGTGATGCCCTACGGCTACACCCGCGGACACCCGCTCATCTACCTCGGCGTGCAGTCGCCCACGCTCGCCGGCTTCGACGGCTCGTCGACGGCGGTGACCGCGTTCCACTACCACGACGCGCGGTCCGGCCCCATCTCCAACGGGTGCCTGCGCCTGGACGGCGCGGCCGTCGACCGGCTCGCGCAGCTTCCGGTCGGCACCCCGGTGTACATCGTCGGCTGACCCGGGGGATCGCGTCGGCACGCGGCGCGGTTCGTTACAGTGTCGCTGTGACGACCCGACCGCGCATCGTCGTCGTGATCCCGTGCCGCGACGACGCCACCATGCTCTCGGCGTGCCTGGATGCGCTCGCTGGGCAGACGCGCCCCGCCGACGAGGTGGTCGTCGTCGACAACGGCAGCACCGACGACAGCGCCGCCGTCGCCCGCGCCGCCGGTGCCACGGTCGCGCACGAGCCGAAGGTCGGGATCTGGCCGGCCGCCGCCCACGGCTACGACCTCGCCGACGGCGACCTCATCGCCAGGCTGGACGCCGACTCGCGGCCGCACCCGGACTGGCTGGAGCGGATCGAACGCGCCTTCGCCGACGACCCGTCGCTCGGCGTGCTCACGGGAGGCGCGGAGTTCTACGGCATCGGCCGGATCGGCGCCCACCTCGGCGCGCGCTGGTACATCGGCGGTGGCCGGGTGTGGGTCGGTGCCTGGCTCGGCATCCCGCTCGTGTTCGGCTCGAACTTCGCCATGCGGACGGCGATCTGGCGTCGGGCGCGCACGCACGTGCGCCGCGACCACCCGCGCATCCACGACGACCTCGACCTCACGATCCACCTGCGCGCGTCGGACGGTGTCCGCTGGGACCGCACGCTCACGATGCCGGTGTCCGCGCGACCCCTCACCTCGGTCCGAGGGCTCCTGCGACGCGTCTGGCGGGTCGTCCCGACCTTCGCGGCGAGCTGGCCCGACGGCAGGTTCCGCGCGGCCGTCCGCGACGACGCACCGGCATCGGGCCCGGCCGCGTGGGACGGGGGCGACGGGGTCGCGCCCCGCTACGGGCGGTGACGGATGCCGACGGTCGCCGACATCGCGTTCCTCGCGGCCTACGGGGCCTTCGCAGCCGTGAGCGTCGTGCTCGCCGTCATCGACCTGCGCTCCCACCGGCTGCCGCATGCGATCGTGCTGCCGTCCTACCCGGTGGCCTGGGTGCTCCTGGGCATCGCCGCGATCGGGCGGTCCGACGGCGGAGCGTTCCTGCGCGCCTGCCTCGGGATGCTGGCGCTCTTCCTCGCCTACGCGGTGCTGCGGCTGGTGCAGCCCGGCGGCCTCGGCGGGGGAGACGTGACGCTCGCAGGCCTCATCGGCTTCCTCCTCGCCTTCCTCGGCTGGGACCCGTTCCTCGTGGGTGCGTTCGCCGGGTTCCTCACCGGCGGGCTGTTCAGCCTGGTGGCGATCGTCGTGCGCCGGGCCGACCGCCGGACGGCGATCCCGTTCGGCCCGTGGATGCTGATCGGCGCATGGATCGGCATCGCGTTCCACGCCACGCTCGGATAGGGCCTGCCCGCGGACGTGTCAACCGCGCCGCCCGCCCTCCGGCGGGGGTTAGCCTGACGGCATGAGCGCAGCAGACGCCCGCGACCGCCCCGGGACCGCCGCCACCCCCGGCCTCATCGCGCGCGCCACGGCGTGGGCGCTCGAACGCAAGCTCGTCCGCGCCTTCCTGCTCTACAGCGACCACCGCGGTCCGTCCCTCGCGGACGGGATCACCTATCGCACGCTGTTCAGCGTGTTCGCGGGCGTGCTGCTCGGGTTCTCGATCGCGGCGCTGTGGCTCGCCGGCAACCCGGACGCCTGGCAGGCGCTCGTCGGTGCGGTGGAGGCCGCCGTGCCCGGCATCGGCGACATCGTCGACTTCGACGACATCCACCCGGTCGGACTCTCCTTCGCCGGCATCGTCTCGCTCGTCGGGCTCGTGGGCGCCGCGATCGGCGCGATCGGCTCGCTCCGGGTGGCACTGCGGACCCTGTCCGGGCAGCTGCACGACGACACGTTCTTCGTGTGGGTGCTGCTGCGGAACCTGCTGCTCGCCCTCCTCATCGGCGGCCTCCTCGCCGCGTCCGCCGCGGCGACCGTGGTCGGCACCGCGTCGGTCGACGCCCTCCTCGGCTGGCTCGGACTCACGACCCTGTCGTGGCTCGCCCAGGCCGCGACGACGACGGTCACCCTCGTGGTCACATTCGCGCTCGACGTCGCGGCGATCCTGCTCGCCTTCCGCCTGCTGTCCGGCGTGCGGGCGCCGGCCCGCGCCCTCTGGCCGGGCGCCCTCCTCGGCGGCGTCGGACTCACGGTCCTGCAGGCGCTGTCGGGCCTGTTCGTCGGCGGTGCGGCGTCGAACCCGCTGCTCGCCACGTTCGCGTCGCTCATCGCGCTGCTGCTGTGGCTGAACCTCTCGGCGCAGGTGATCCTCATCGCCGCGGCCTACATCATCACGGGTGTCGAGGACGCGGCGGATCGCGTCCACGCCCGGCACGGCGCGGCGACGATGACGCAGCGACGCGTGCGCCGCGCCGAGATCGCCGTGCAGGCGGCGACCGACGAGCTGCGCGCCGCCCGCGAGGCTGAGGCCGAGGAGCGTGCCGGATGATCACCGTCCCGAGCTACACGGCCGCGCAGGTCGCGGCGGCCGAGCGTCCCCTCCTCGATGCGGGGGAGCCGCTCATGGCCCGCGCCGCCCTCGCCCTCGCCCGCATCGCGCGGGAGGAGGGGATCACCGCGGACCGCGGTGTGCTCGTGCTCGCGGGCCGCGGGGACAACGGTGCCGACGCGCTCCTGGCCGGCGGGCATCTCGCCGCATCCGGCTACCGCGTCGACGCCGTGCTCACCGCCGGGGCGGCGCGGCAGCACGCCATCGACACCGCCGTGTCGCAGGGGGTCCGGCTCCGCGAGCCGGGGGACGTGCACCCGGGGGAGCACTCGGTCGTCATCGACGGCATCCTCGGGATCGGCACGACCGGCGACCCGGTGCTCCGGGGCGACGCGCGGACAGTCGTCTCCGCCGTGCTGCCCGCCGTGCGGGTCGGCCGTGCCCACGTCGTCGCCGTCGACCTGCCGAGCGGCGTCCACCCCGACACCGGCGCCGTCTCGGACGAGCTCGTGCTGCCGGCGACCGTCACGGCCACGTTCGGCGCGGTCAAGGCCGGTCTCGCCGAGGGTCGCGGTCCGGAGTTCGCCGGCATCGTGGTGCTCGTCGACATCGGCCTCGACATGACGGGCGTCCCCGCGGCGGGGTCCGCGACGGTGGACGAGATCGTGCTCGCCCGCGAACCGTCAGCGCGCGTACCGTTCGACGAACGTCCGCAGCATCCGTGACGGCTCGGTGACGGGGGTGCGCCGGACGGCGTCGAGTGTGAGGCCGAGTTCGTCCGGCCCGAAGTAGCCGTAGCCGGCGTACGCGCGCACGCGGGTGGTCATGCCGTCCGCGTCGCATTCGGGATGGAACTGGGTCGCGTAGACGTTCGCGCCGGCACGGAACGCCTGCACCGGGCACGCCGCCGACGACGCGAGGAGCGTGAGGTGCGGGGGCAGCACGCCGACCGCCTCCTTGTGGCCGACGAACGCGTCGAAGGCGTCCGGCACGCCCGTGAACAGCGGATCGGCGCGTCCGGCCTCGGTGAGGGTCACCGTGGTGATCGAGATCGGCTCCGGATGCGCCCGGTCGATCGTCGCGCCCTGGTGCACGCCGAGCGTGCCGACCCCGTAGCAGCAGCCGAGGAACGGGAAGTCCGCTGCGACGACCCGGTCGAGCAGCGCCTGGATCTCGGCTTCCACGCGGTGCTGCACGGGGGACTTGCGCTCCGGCGGGTCCGACGCGTTGAACGGTCCGCCGCCGACGAAGACCCCGGAGATCCCGTCGAGGTCGAGCGGCGGCATCGGCTCCGCCTCCAGGCGGATGCGGCGCAGTTCCCGCGGCGCCAGCCCGGTGAAGCGCAGGAACAGCTCGTACTCCTCGTCGGCGGGGCCGTCCTCGGCACGGGTCGCCAGCAGCACGAATGGTCGCACGAGCCGAATCGTACACGGCCGGTCCCCGCTCGCGACCCGGTGGTTAGGCTGAGGCCATGACAATCGCACGACTTTCCGGAGGCCCGCTCGACGGGCAGGTCATCCCGCTCGACGAGACCGTGGACGACGCGTACATCGCCTCCTACGGGGAGGGGCAGATCGTCTACCGGCGCGTCGGCGACGACGTCAACACCGGCACCGGCGACGGCCCGACCGAGGCACGGTTCCAGTACGTCGAGTCGACCGAACCCCTCGAGCCGACCGCGGCCGACATCGACGACGTCCCCGACGCGTGAGCGAGGGCGCACCGACCCGCGCCGTCGAGGTCGAGGAGAAGTTCGACGTCGACGACGCGGCCGTGCTGCCCGACTGGACGACCCTTCCCGGGATCGCGGCGGTGGGGGAGGCGGAGCAGCGCGAGCTCGACGCCCGCTACCTGGACACCGACGATCTCGCACTCGGTCGCGCCCGGGTCGCGCTGCGGCGCCGCACGGGCGGTCCGGACGAGGGCTGGCACGTGAAGATCTCCGCCGCGGACGGCAAGCACGAATGGCACTGGCCGCTCGGCGAGACCGAGGACGTCCCGGATGCAGTGGCGACGGCGATCGCGCAGTGGGCGACGCCGCCGTTCACCCCGCTCGCCCGCATCCGCAACAGCCGTGTCGCGTACGCGCTCACCGACGCCGACGGCGGGATCGTCGCGGAGGTCGTGGACGACCACGTCACCGCCACCGCCGAACGCACCGGCGCCGTCGACTCCTGGCGCGAGTGGGAGGTCGAGCTCGGGCCCTCAGCTCCCGCCGACCCCGCCTGGCGCGCCGCGTTCTTCGCCGCCGTCACCGAGCTTGTGGTCGCCGCCGGCGGTGCCCCCGCCGCATCCGGTTCGAAGCTCGCCCGCGCCCTCGGCGGCTGAGCCCGCACACGACGAAGGGGCGGTACCGGAAACCGGCACCGCCCCTTCGTCGTGTGGACGATCAGAAGTTGATCATGTGGCCCGCGAGACCGTGGAAGGCCTCCTGCAGCGCCTCCGACAGGGTCGGGTGCGTGTGCACGTTGCGGGCGAGCTCGAGCGCGGTGAGGTCCCACTTCTGAGCCAGCGTCAGCTCGGGCAGGAGCTCGGAGACGTCCGGGCCGATCATGTGGCCGCCGAGGAGCTCGAGGTGTTCCGCGTCCGCGATCAGCTTGACGAACCCGACCGGTTCGCCGAGGCCGTGCGCCTTGCCGTTCGCCATGAACGGGAAGGTCGCGACCTTGATCTCGTGGCCGGCGTCCTTCGCCTGCTGCTCGGTGAGGCCGAACGAGGCGACCTGGGGGGAGCAGAAGGTGGCACGCGGCATCATGCGGTAGTCGCCGAGCGTCATGGTCTCGGCGTCGCCGATGGTCTCGGCGGCGACGACCGCCTGCGCCTCCGCGACGTGCGCGAGCTGCAGCTTCGCGGTGACGTCGCCGATCGCGTAGATGTGCGGGACGTTCGTGCGCATGTGGTCGTCGATCGCGATCGCGCCGCGGTCGGTGAGATGCACACCGGTCTTCTCCAGGCCGAAGCCCTCGACACGGGGTGCGAAGCCGATCGACATGAGCACCTTGTCGGCCTCGATCGAGCCCTGCTGGCCGGACTTGTTGTCGGTGTAGGTGACCGTCACCGAGGAGCCGCCGTCGACGACCGACTCGACCTTGGTGGAGGTGAGGATGTCGATGCCGTAGTTGCGGTACTGCTTCTGGATCTCCTTGGAGACGTCCGCATCCTCGTTCGGGAGGGCCCGGTCGAGGAACTCGATGATCGTCACCTTCACGCCGTAGTTCGACATGACGTAGGCGAACTCCATGCCGATGGCGCCGGCGCCGACGATGACGATCGAGCCCGGCAGCTCACGGGAGAGGATCTGCTCCTCGTAGGTGACGACGTTCTCGCTCAGGGTGACGCCCGGGAGCAGGCGCACGGTCGAACCGGTGGCGATGATGACGTTGTCGAAGGTCACGCGCTCGGTCGAGCCGTCCGACTTCGCGACGTCGATGGAGTGGTCGTCGACGAACGTGCCGCGGCCCTGGTACTCCGTGACCTTGTTCTTCTTCATCAGGTAGTGGATGCCCTTGACGCGACCCTCCGCGACCTCGCGGCTCCGGTCCCAGGCCACGCCGTAGTCGAACGTGACCTCGCCCGACATGCCGAAGAGCTTCGCCTTGTGGGCGAACGTGTGCGCGAGCTCCGCGTTCTTCAGAAGCGCCTTGGAGGGGATGCAGCCCACGTTGAGGCAGACACCGCCCCAGTACTTCTCTTCGATGATCGCGGTGGACAGGCCGAGCTGTGCACTGCGGACCGCTGCGACATACCCGCCGGGGCCCGCGCCGAGGATGACGACGTCGTAATGAGGCATGCCCTCAGCCTATCGCCCGCCGGAACCCGCTCGTCCCGCCCCGGGACCGCCGGTGACGTCCCTGCTCTGGCGTGCGCGGGCGGCGAGGAGCCCGACCACGACGGCGATCACGACCACGGCGATGCCGCCGCCGATGAGCCAGGGCAGCGGGCTCGCCGCGTCGTCGCCGGCGGTGGTGGTCACGAGCGGGGTCTCGCTCGGGGCGGCGGTCACCGCATCCGTCGGCTCCGGGGCCTGCGCGGTCGCCTCGGGCGTCGGCGCGGGTTCGACCGGGGCGTCGACGCTGAACGTGAACTCGTCGGAGATCGGATGCCCGTCGCTGGAGACCACGCGCCACCGCACCGTGACGGCCCCGGCCGCGTCGCCCTCGAGCGCCTGCGTCACCGTGTTCTGCTCGACCACCGGGTCGCCGTCGGTGAGGGAGGCCCCCGCCGCATCCGTCACCTCGACCACGGTGCTTCCACCGTCGGAGAGGAGCGCCGCGCTGAAATCGAGCCGCACCTGTGCGGGCAGCGACTCGAGCACGGACCCCGCGGCCGGGTCGGAACCGAGCAGGGTGTCGTGCGCGGCGGCGGGCTGGAGCGGCACGAGCACCGCGACGGCGGCCAACAGGAGCGCTGCGAGCAACGGGATCGGACGGGACTGACGACGATGACGGACGATCACGGGCAGGAGCCTAGGTGGTCTTCCCGGACGGATGCCGTGCGCCTACGCTGATCGCAGGCGGGCACCCCTGCCCGCGCAGACGAAAGGGCGGGCGATGGACTCGATGATGATGGACGCGATGTCGGACCAGATGACCATGCGCGGCGCGCCGGCGGTCGACATGGCGGTGATGCAGGCGTGCATCGACGCGTGCGCGGCATGCGAGCAGGCGTGCACCGTGTGCGCCACCGAACTCATGTCGTGCGCACCGGCGTGCATGAACTGCGCCGACATGTGCAACATGATGATGCGCGCGATGCTGCGGATGCAGGGGATGACGCCGATGTCCATGACGGCCATGCTCGACGCGTGCATCGCGATGTGCCGCCAGTGCATGGACGAGTGCATGGAGCACAGCGACGACGCCGTCTGCATGATGTGCGCGCAGGCGTGCCAGGCGTGCATGGAGGCCTGCACCGCCATGAAGGCGGCGATGGCCGGCTGAACTCAGGCGGTCTCGCGGACGTTGAACCGCGACCTGCCGACGGCCAGCACGCGGTAGCGGGCGTGCACCGCGACGGGCGTGCCGACGGATGCCGCGTCGGCCGCGCCGGCCGAGTTCGCGTACACCGTCTCGACGGCGTCGTCCCACCCGCGCACCGTCACGGTGCCGCGTTCCGGGTCGGTCGCGACGACGATCCCGTCCGTCCACTCGGACGGCGTCGCCGCGGCCAGCCGCGCCTGGATGAGGTGCAGGGCGTGGCCCGGATCGTACGAGGTGCAGCGTCCGCCGTCGTGGCACATGCACTCCGCGGCCGATCGCACCGGAACGGGGCGGATGGGGCGGGAGGAGTGGAACACGGCTGACTCTCTGTTCGTTCGGATCGGTCGTCGGCAACGCTACGTCCGCCGCCCCCGGCGCGCACGGTCGCCGACACAGACGGCAACATTCCCGTCCCCGGAGCCGGAGCGCGGCTCCTTCCGCGGCCGCCGGATCGGTTAGGCTGGAGGAAAGGAGGACGACGTGGACGAGCAGCGTGACACCCCGGCGGCCGACATCCGTCGCGAGCCCGGCGGGCGGGTGCCGACGCACGACACCACCCAGACGTTCGGGCACGATTCCGACCTGTCGTTCGTGCCCTTCGGCAGCGAGCTGACCGACGCCGAGATGGAGGCGATCGAGGCGCTGCCCTCCGGCTCCGCACTCCTCATCGTCCGGTCCGGTCCCACCGCGGGCGCCCGGTACCTCCTCGACGCCGACGTGACGACGGTCGGCCGGCATCCCGACGCCGACATCTTCTTCGACGACGTCACGGTCTCGCGCCGTCACGCCGAGGTCACCCGGGTCGGCTCCGCGTTCGAGATCGTCGACCAGCGGTCGCTCAACGGCACCTACGTGAACGGCGAGCGGGTCGACCGCGCCGCGCTGCAGAACGGCGCCGAGGTGCGGATCGGCAAGTTCCGCCTCATCTTCCTCGTCTCGCCGGCCGACCTGCGGGCCGACGGCTGATGGCGGCGGCTCCCGCGCGGGGCAGCGGCGCGCAGGGACTGCTGAGCATCGGGCAGGTGCTGGCGCGACTCGCGCCGGAGTTCCCGTCGCTCACCTCGAGCAAGCTGCGTTTCCTCGAGGTGCAGGGGATCGTCCAGCCGCGGCGCACCGAGTCCGGGTACCGCAAGTTCGCGCCGGAGGACCTCGAACGGCTCCGCCTCGCGCTGACCCTGCAGCGCGACCACTACCTGCCGCTGCAGGTGATCCGCGAGTACCTCGACGACCTCGAGACCGGCAAGGCCCCGGCCTCGCCCCCTGTCGGCGTCCCGCGCTCCATCGTGCCGCCCGCGCGGCGGTACCGGCGCGAGGATCTGCTCCGCGAGGCCGGTGCCGCGCCCCAGGTGCTGAACGACGCCATCGGCCTCGGACTCATCGCCGGAGGCGACACATACGACGAGCGGGCGTTGACCATGCTCCGCTCACTGGTCGCCCTCGACCGCCACGGCATCGAGCCGCGTCACCTGCGCTCGCTCCGGCAGAGCGCGGAGCGCGACGTGTCGCTCATCGAGTCCGCGGTCGCGCCGCTCCGGCGGCGCGCCGACGCCACGTCGCGCGGCCGTGCCGCGGAGGTGGCACCCGAACTCGCCCGGCGACTCGCCGAGGTGCGTGAGGCGCTCGTGCGCTCCGCGCTGGACCGGCTCGAGGGGTGAACGGGCGACACGCCGAATCGGTGGAGCGGATGTCGTTGCCCCACCCCCGACCCTCCTCTAGCGTGGAGGAAACACTCTGGAAAGGGAGGCCGCCGGCATGAACGCAGGCGAACCGATCGGCGAACCGGTCTTCACGGCCGACCTCCTGTTCACCGATGGTCTTCCGGAGATGGACGACGAGATGGGCTACCGCGGTGCGGTGGCCGCCCGCGCCGCCGGCATCACCTACCGTCAGCTGGACTACTGGGCCCGCACCGAACTCGTGGTCCCCACCGTCCGCGGCGCCAACGGCTCCGGTTCGCAGCGTCTCTACGGCTTCCGCGACATCCTCGTGCTCAAGCTCGTCAAGCGCCTGCTCGACACCGGCATCTCGCTGCAGCAGATCCGCACCGCGGTCGACCAGCTGCGTGCCGCCGGCATCCGTGACCTCGCCGGCACGACCCTGATGAGCGACGGCGCCTCGGTGTACCTGTGCACCTCGAACGACGAGGTCATCGACCTCGTCAGCCGCGGCCAGGGCGTGTTCGGCATCGCGGTCGGCAAGGTGCTCCGCGAGGTGGAGTCGACGCTCGTCGAGGTCGACCCGCAGGCTCCCGACGCCGCCGACGAGCTGGCCACGCGCCGCGCCAAGCGCACCGCCTGAGCCGCCGCATCCGCCGCCGCTCCGGCGTCCGCTGGTCGCTCACGCCTGAACCGCGAGACTGCAACGGGTCGCCGAAACAGCGGGGTCACCCCGCAGTCTCGGCGGTCGGATGCAGTCTCGCGGTCCACGGCGGCGGCCGAGCCGCGGGCGGTCAGGATGCGGGGGTGGAATCCTCGGGGAGGGCGATCCGGCCGGTGCGCATGATGCGCTCGAGCAGCGCGTCGAAGTCCGCGGCGAGCTCCTGCGCGGAGTCGCCCGGCCACACGTGCAGCGGCTTCGCGGCGCCCTGCGCCTGCTGCAGCGACGTGCGCTCGGGCAGCTGCGGCGACAGCACCAGCGGGCCGAACATGTCGCGCAGCTCCTTGATGCGGAACTGGTGCTCGATCGACTGGGGCCGCACGCGGTTCACGACGATGCCGAGCGGTTGCAGACGCGGGGACAGGCCGCGGCGGATCTCCTCGATCGCACGCAGCGCCCGGTCGGCGGCGGCGACGGAGAAGAGCCCGGGCTCGGTCACCACGACGACGCGGTCGCTCGCCGCCCACGCGGTGCGCGTGAGGGCGTTCAGCGACGGGGCGCAGTCGATGAGCACGAGGTCGTAGTCGGCCTCGACCGTGGCGAGGGCCTCCTCGAGCTTCCACACGTCGCGGACCGACGGATGCGGGCCGTCGAAGTTGATGGCGGACGGGCTGCCGATGAGCACGTCGATCGTGCCGGGGTGGACCTTCGTCCACCCGCTGGCGGTGATCGCCTGCCGGACCACCTTCTCCTTGGGATTGGCCAGGACGTCGGCGACGTTGAGCCGCCCGGCCACCTGGATGTCCATCCCAGTGGACACGTCGGACTGCGGGTCGAGGTCGACGACGAGAGTCCGCACACCTCGGGCGAATGCCGCAGAGGCGAGGCCGAGTGTCACGGTCGTCTTGCCGACGCCGCCCTTGAGCGAGCTGACGGAAAGGACATGCACGAGAGTCCACGTTACCTTCCCCTAGGCTGTGAGCACACTCTGCCCGCGCGCCGATGTCGAGCGCGGGTCTCCGCCAATGAACGACGGATGCGAGGCACGTCTATGTTCCGCAAGATCCTGGTCGCCAATCGAGGCGAGATCGCCATCCGTGCGTTCCGCGCGGCGTACGAGCTCGGAGCCCGCACCGTCGCGGTGTACCCGTGGGAGGACCGGTTCTCCCTGCACCGGCTGAAGGCGGACGAGGCGTATCCGATCGGTGAGAAGGGGCACCCGGTCCGCGCCTACCTCGACGTCGACGAGATCGTCCGCGTCGCGGTCGAGAGCGGTGCCGACGCGATCTACCCCGGGTACGGCTTCCTGTCGGAGAACCCGGAGCTCGCGGCGAAGGCGGCGGCGAACGGCATCACGTTCATCGGACCGCCCTCGAACGTGCTGGAGATGGCCGGCAACAAGGTGACGGCCAAGGAGCACGCGATCGCGGCCGGCGTGCCGGTGCTGCGCTCCACGGAGGCGTCCGACGACGTCGACGCCCTCGTCGCCCAGTCCGACGAGATCGGCTTCCCGATCTTCGTCAAGGCGGTCGCCGGCGGCGGCGGGCGCGGGATGCGGCGGGTCGAGGCGAAGGCCGACCTCGCCGAGGCGCTGGGCGCGGCCATGCGTGAGGCCCGGAGCGCCTTCGGCGACCCGCGCGTGTTCCTGGAGCAGGCGGTGCTGCGCCCGCGGCACATCGAGGTGCAGGTGCTCGCCGACGTCGACGGGCACACCGTCCACCTGTTCGAGCGCGACTGCTCCGTGCAGCGTCGGCACCAGAAGGTCATCGAGATCGCCCCGGCACCGAACCTCGACGACGACGTCCGGCGGTCGCTGCACCGCTACGCGGTCGCCTTCGCCGAGTCGATCGGGTACGTGAACGCCGGCACCGTGGAGTTCCTGCTCGAGACGTCGGGCCCCCGAACGGGCGAGGTCGTGTTCATCGAGATGAACCCCCGCATCCAGGTCGAGCACACGGTCACCGAGGAGGTCACCGACGTCGACCTCGTGCAGTCGCAGATGCGGATCGCCGCGGGGGAGCGCCTCGCGGACCTCGGGCTCACCCAGGACGCCATCCGTCTGCGCGGCGCCGCCCTGCAGTGCCGGATCACGACGGAGGACCCGACGCAGGGGTTCCGGCCCGACACCGGCAAGATCACGACGTACCGGTCGCCCGGCGGCGCCGGGGTGCGACTGGACGGCGGTACGACCGCCGCCGGCTCGCAGATCAGCCCGCACTTCGACTCCATGCTGGCCAAGCTCACCTGCCGCGGCCGCGACTTCGGCGCAGCCGTGGGCCGCGCCCGTCGCGCCCTCGCCGAGTTCCGCATCCGCGGCGTCTCGACGAACATCCCGTTCCTGCAGGCCGTGCTCGACGACCCGGACTTCGTCGCCGGCGACGTCAGCACCTCGTTCATCGAGGAGCGGCCCGGGCTGTTCGCCGGCCGCGAGTCGAAGGACCGCGGCTCGAAGATCCTCAACTGGCTGGTCGACGTGACGGTGAACACCCCGAACGGGACGAACCCGCAGGTCGGTGACCCCCGGGAGAAGCTGCCGTCGGTCGACCTGCTGGCGCCGGCCCCCGCCGGGTCGAGGCAGCGGCTGCAGGAGCTCGGCCCGGCCGGCTTCGCCGCGGACCTCCGCGCGCGCACCGAGCTGGCGGTCACCGACACCACCTTCCGCGACGCGCACCAGTCGCTGCTGGCCACCCGCGTGCGAACCAAGGACCTCGTGACGGTCGCCCCGTACGTGGCTCGGCTCACGCCCCAGCTGCTGTCGGTGGAGGCCTGGGGCGGCGCGACCTACGACGTCGCCCTCCGCTTCCTCGGCGAGGACCCGTGGGAGCGGCTCGACGCGCTGCGCCAGGCGCTCCCGAACGTCGCCATCCAGATGCTGCTGCGCGGGCGCAACACGGTCGGCTACACGCCCTACCCGACGAAGGTGACCGACGCGTTCGTGCGCGAGGCCGCCGCATCCGGGGTCGACGTGTTCCGCATCTTCGACGCGCTGAACGACGTCTCGCAGATGCGGCCCGCGATCGACGCGGTGCTGGAGACCGGCACCGCGGTCGCCGAGGCGGCGCTCTGCTACACCGCCGACCTGCTCGACCCGTCGGAGCAGCTGTACACGCTCGACTACTACCTGCGCCTGGCGGAGCAGATGGTGGATGCCGGCGCGCACATCCTCGCGATCAAGGACATGGCGGGCCTGCTCCGCCCGGCGGCCGGCGCGAAGCTCGTCGAGGCGCTCCGATCGCGGTTCGACCTCCCGGTGCACGTCCACACGCACGACACCGCCGGCGGGCAGCTCGCGACGCTCCTCGCGGTCAGCGCCGCGGGCGCGGATGCGGTCGACGTCGCGGCCGCGCCGATGGCCGGCACCACGAGCCAGCCGTCCCTGTCGGCCCTCGTCGCGGCCCTCGCGCACACCGAGCGCGACACCGGCATCCCGTTGCAGGCGGCGGAGGACCTGGAGCCGTACTGGGAGGCCGTGCGGCGCATGTACCGGCCGTTCGAGTCGGGCCTGCCCGGTCCCACCGGCCGCGTCTACCGCCACGAGATCCCCGGCGGGCAGCTCTCGAACCTGCGCCAGCAGGCGATCGCGCTGGGCCTCGCCGACGACTTCGAGCTCATCGAGGACATGTACGCGGCCGCGAACCGCATCCTCGGCCGCATCCCGAAGGTGACGCCGTCGTCGAAGGTGGTCGGCGACCTGGCCCTCCACCTCGCCGCGGTCCGGGCCGACCCCGACGACTTCGCCGAGCACCCGCAGCGCTACGACATCCCCGACTCGGTGGTCGGGTTCATGGCGGGTGAGCTCGGCGACCTGCCGGGTGGCTGGCCGGAGCCGTTCCGGTCCAAGGTGCTCGCCGGCCGCGACGTCTCCATCGAGGTCGCGCCGCTGGCCGAGGAGGATGCGGCCGCGCTCGACGCCGACGCCGGCACCCGGCGCGCCACCCTGAACCGTCTGCTCTTCCCGGCACCCACGCGCGCCTTCCAGGAGGCGCGGGACGCCTACGGCGACCTCAGCGTGCTCGACACCGCCGACTACCTCTACGGCCTCACGGCCGGCGCCGAGCACGTCGTCGAGATCGAACGCGGCGTGCAGCTGTGGGTCGGGCTCGAGGCGGTCGGCGAGCCGGACGAGAAGGGCATGCGGACCGTCATGACGACGCTGAACGGGCAGCTGCGCCCGGTGTTCGTGCGCGACCGCAGCATCGCCGTCGAGACGCGACAGGCGGAGAAGGCGGATGCGGCGAACCCCGGGCACGTGGCGGCTCCGTTCTCGGGCGTGGTCACCCTCAAGGTCGCCGTCGGCGACACCGTGGCGGCCGGGCAGCCGGTCGCGACGATCGAGGCGATGAAGATGGAGGCCGCCATCACGAGCCCCGCCGCGGGGGTCGTGGAGCGGCTCGTCGTCCCGGGCACGGCACAGGTGGAGGCGGGCGACCTTTTGGTCGTCGTCCGGCGCGCCGAGTAGCCTTGACCGGGCCCTCTGCCCGTTTGGAGTTACACACGCATGCCTGATCGCCCCGATCCGACCGCCCAGGACGGCGCCGACGACATGCCGACGGCGCCCGTCGACGCCGCCGGCATCCCGCTGCTCGGCACCCACACCGCGCAGGTGAAGGTCGTGCTCCCGGCCGAGCCGGAGGACGACGACCTCGTCGAGGACGACGGCGTCGTGCTGGACGCCCCGGCGTCCCTCGACACGCCGTCGCTGACCCGCCACCACCCCGACGAGGACGTCCACGACGCCGAGGTCGTCGAGGACGAGCCGGCCCCCGCTGTGCCCGCCCCGGAGCCGGAGCCCGCCGCGGCGGCCACGACGCCGGAACAGCCTCCCGCCCCGGCACCGGCCCTGCGCCGGCACCACCCGGAGACCACCCCCGTCACCCTCGCCGCCGTGCGCGTGGGGGAACGGGACGCAGAGCGCGAGAGCGCCGACCTCCTCACCGACGGCCGCCTCGTCGAGCAGGCGCGCCTGCCCAAGGCCGAACCGTCGGGGCTGTGGCCGAGCCTCGTCTACACGCTCAGCGGCCGCCGCATCAACCTCGGCGACAGCCGCCGCGCCCGGGAACGGAAGGCGCTCGACGCCCGCATCGCCGCGCCGCTCGACGGCCGCGCCCGGTTCGTCGCCGTGCTCTCGCGCAAGGGCGGCGTCGGCAAGACGACGGTCACCACGCTCCTCGGCATGGCCCTCGCCGACGCGCGCGAGGACCGGGTCATCGCGGTCGACGCGAACCCCGACCGCGGCACCCTGGCCGACCGCGTCGGCGGCGCCCCCGGCAAGACCGTCCGCGACCTGTCGCGTTCGCGCGCCCACGTGCACGGCTTCAACGAGCTCTCCGGCATGGTGGCCCGCGACCAGACGCGCCTGGACGTGCTCGCCTCCGATGCCGACCCGCGGGTCTCCGACGCGTTCAGCGACGAGGACTACCGCGACGTCGCCGAACTCGCCGCGCACTACTACTCGATCGTGCTCACCGACACCGGCACCGGCATCGTGCACTCGGTCATGGACGCGACGCTCGACGCCGCGGACTCGATCGTCATCGTCGCGGGCCTGAGCGTCGACGAGGCGCGGCTCGCGTCCGAGACGCTCACCTGGCTCGAGACCAACGGCTACGCCGACCTCGCGCGCCGCGCGGTCGTGGTGCTGAACACCTCGCGCCCGGGCACGCCGCTCGTGCGCGCGAACGAGGTCGAGGAGCACTTCCGCAGCCGGGTGCGCGCGGTCGTGCGCCTCCCGTACGACGCGCTCGTCGCGGCGGGCGGCGCCATCGTCTTCTCCGAGCTCGAGCGCGAGACGCGGCAGGCGGCGCGGGAACTCGCCGCCACCGTGGTCGAGGGCCTCCAGGATACCTCCGCGACGGCGGCGTGAGCGCGCGATGACCGTCCGCCCCATCCGCCTGTTCGGCGACCCCGTCCTGAAGAGCCCGAGCGCCGAGATCACCGAGCTCGACGAGGGTGTCCGCGCCCTCGCGCGGGACCTCGTCGACACCGTCGAACTCCCCGGCCGAGCCGGCGTCGCCGCGCCGCAGATCGGCGTGGGCCTGCGCGCCTTCAGCTACAACATCGACGGTGACATCGGCTACGTGCTCAACCCGGTCCTCGTCGAGGTGTCGGGGGAGCCCCGGCTCACCGGCGAGGGGTGTCTCTCGGTCCCCGGCCTGTGGCACGAGGTCATGCGGTACCCGTACGCGAAGGTCGTCGGCGTCGACGTCGACGGGAACGAGGTCGTCCTCGAGGGCGCGGGCCTGCTGGCGCAGGCGCTGCAGCATGAGACCGACCATCTCGACGGGATGCTGTACCTCGACCGTCTCGACAAGGAGCGCCGCCGCGTCGCGCTCCGTCAGGTGCGCGAGAGCGACTGGTTCTGACACCGGCACACGGCGAAGGCCCGGCACCGATGGTGCCGGGCCTTCGCCGTCTGCCGGTCGGTCAGGACAGCGACACGTTCGTGGTGTTCACCGGCACCTCGTAGATCGCCTCGACGTCGGCGGCGTGGTCCTGCAGGATCACGTTGCGCTTGATGCTCATCTTCGGGGTCAGGTGCCCGCTCGCCTCGGTCCACTGCGTGGGCAGGATCGTGAACTTGCGGATGGACTCGGCGCGGGACACCGTCTTGTTCGCGGTGTCGATCGCACGCTGCACCTCGGCGTGCACGGCCGGGTGCTTGGCCGCATCCTCAAGCGACATGGATCCGTCCAGCCCGTTGTTGGCGAGCCACGTGGGCAGCATCTCCGGGTCGAGCGTGATGAGCGCGGCGATGAAGGGCTTCCGGTCGCCGACCACGACGACCTGGCCGACGATCGGGTTCGCGCGCACCGGGTCCTCGAGGGCGGCCGGGGCGACGTTCTTGCCGCCGGCGGTGACGAGGATCTCCTTCTTGCGGCCCGTGATGGTGAGGAAGCCCTCGCTGTCGAACGTGCCGAGGTCGCCGGTGCGGAACCACTCGCCGTCGAACGCCTCGGCGGTCGCCTCGGGGTTGCGCCAGTACTCCTTGAAGACGTTGACCCCGCGGACCTCGATCTCGCCGTCCTCGGCCAGGCGCACGCCGACGCCGGGGATCGCCGGGCCGACCGTGCCGATCTTCGAGCGGGTGGCGAGGTTCACGGTGGCCGGCGCGGTGGTCTCGGTGAGGCCGTAGCCCTCCAGGATGTGGACGCCCAGGCTGTGGAAGAAGTGCCCGAGGCGCGGGCCCAGCGGTGCGGAGCCGGACACGGCGTACTTCACGTTGCCGCCCATCGCGGTGCGCAGCTTGGCGTAGACGAGCTTGTCGAACAGTGCGAACTTGATCTTCATCCCGAGCGGGATCTTCTCGCCGTCCTGCAGCCGACGGGAGTGCTCGACCGCGACCGCGGCGGCGGCGCGGAAGATCTTGCCCTTGCCGCCGGCCTCGGCCTTCTGCTCGGCCGAGTTGTAGACCTTCTCGAACACGCGGGGGACAGCCAGCAGGTAGGTCGGCTTGAACGAACCGAGCGCGGCGAGCAGCTTCGAGGTGTCGGGCTCGTGACCGGTCTTCACGCCGGCGTGGATGTTCAGGATCGCGATGAAGCGGGCGAAGACGTGCGCGGTCGGCAGGAACAGCACGGTCGACGCGCCGGGCACCTCCACGACCTCGTGCAGTGCCTGCGCGGAGTTGCGGGCGAGCTCGACGAAGTTGCTGTGCACGAGCACGCAGCCCTTCGGGCGACCGGTGGAACCGGAGGTGTAGATGAGGGTCGCGATGTCGGAACCCTTGGCGAGGTTGCGGCGACGCTCGATCTCCTCGTCGGTGACCTCGGCGCCCGCGGCCGAGATGCGGTCGAGGTCGCCCGCCTGCATCTGCCAGGTCTCGCGGATGAGCGGCAGGTTGTCCCGCACCTCGGCGAGGCGCTCGGCGTGCGCCGCGGTCTCCACGAGGCACGCGATCGCGCCGGAGTCGGTGAGGATCCACTCGATCTGACTGGCCGAGCTCGTCTCGTAGATCGGCACCATCACGGCGCCGGCGTAGAAGAGGGCGAAGTCGACGAGCGTCCAGTCGTACGTGGTGCGCGCGAGGAACCCGACCTTCTCGCCGGGCTGGATGCCCGCGGCGACGAAGCCCTTCGCGAGGGTGATCACCTGGCTCCGGAACTCGGCGGCGGTGATGTCGCGCCAGCCGTCGCCGTCGGGGACGGCGAACAGGGCGCCGTTCGGCGTCGCGGCCACCCGCTGCTCGAGCAGGTCGGTGATGTTGTCGTCCGGTGCGGCGGGGACGATTGCGGGGATGTCGAACTCTACGACGCTCATGACGGCAGCTCCTTCGGTACCGGGCGGGCAGGTGGTCTGCCTGAGTCTAGCCATGGGGTGGAACTGAGTCCCACTCCATCGTGGCACGAGTTTCCGTGGAGGGTGGCCGACTACGCTAGGTGGGTTGGTCGAACGAAAGGTGACGTGGTGCGTGCAGTAGGGATCGACATCGGCGGGACGAAGATCGCCGGCGCCGTGGTCGACGAGGACGGCCGCATCGTCGAGCGGGCGCGGGTCGCGACCCCGTCGGCCGTGAGCGGGATCCAGCACGTCGTCGCCGACATGATCACCTCCCTCGCCGGTGGCGAGGACGCCGTCGCGGGCGTCGCCGCGGCGGGCTTCATCGACCGCGACCGGTCCAAGGTCTACTTCGCGCCGAACATCGCCTGGCGCGACGAGCCGCTCCGCGACCACCTGCAGCAGCTCACCGGCGTGCCCGTGCTCGTCGAGAACGACGCCAACGCCGCCGGCTGGGCCGAATACGTCTACGGCGCGGGGGAGGACCTCTCCGACGTCGTCATGCTCACCCTCGGCACCGGCGTCGGCGGCGCCGTCGTCATCGACGGGACGCTGCTGCGCGGCGGTCACGGGATCGGCGCCGAGCTCGGGCACATGCGCCTGGTCGCCGACGGCCGCACCTGCGGCTGCGGGCAGCGCGGCTGCCTCGAGGTGTACGGCTCGGGCCGTGCGCTGCAGCACGAGGCCGAGGAGATCGCCACGGATGCGTCGTTCGGCATCGGGGCGGCGCTGCGCGCCGTCAAGGACGCGCACGGCAGCATCCCGGGGGAGGAGATTTCCCGGCTCGTCACCGAGGGCGACCCCGGCGCCCGTGAGGCGCTCCGCCGGATCGCGGTCGCCGTCGGCACCGCCTGCGGCAGCCTCGCCGCCGTGCTCGACCCGCAGCGCTTCGTCATCGGCGGCGGGGTGTCGCAGCTCGGCGACATCCTGCTGGGCCCCATGCGGGAGGCGTTCGCGGCGCACATGCCCGCGTACGGCTCGCGACCCGTCGCCGACTTCGCGGTCGCGCGGCTCACGAACGACGCGGGCGTGATCGGCGCCGCGGACCTGGCGCGCCGCACCCTCACCGCGGGAGGATGATGCGGTGTTCTACTGGCTGATGAAGTACGTGCTGGTCGGCCCGATCCTGAAGGCCGTGTTCCGGCCGTGGATCGTGGGCCGTCGGAACGTGCCCGCCAGTGGGGCCGCGATCATCGCCAGCAACCACCTGTCCGTCTCGGACTCGGTGTTCCTGCCGCTCATGCTCGACCGGCCGATGACCTTCCTCGCCAAGAGCGACTACTTCACCGGGCGGGGCCTCAAGGGCTGGGCGACCCGCGTGTTCATGAAGGCCACCGGGCAGATCCCCATCGACCGCTCCGGCGGCAAGGCGTCCGAGGCGGCGCTGAACACGGGCCTGCAGGCGCTCGGCCGCGGCGACCTCCTCGGCATCTACCCGGAGGGCACCCGCAGCCCCGACGGCAAGCTCTACCGCGGGCGGACCGGCATCGCGCGCATGGCGCTCGAGGCGAAGGTGCCCGTGATCCCCGTCGTCATGGTCGACACCGACGAGATCATGCCGATCGGCAGCACGCTGCCGCGCATCGGCCGCGTGGGCATGATCATCGGCGAACCGCTCGACTTCTCCCGGTACGCCGGCTTCGAGGGCGACCGCTTCGTCCTGCGCTCGGTCGTGGACGAGATCATGGTCGCACTGCAGCGCCTGGGCGCCCAGGAGTACGAGGACGTCTACGCCAGCACCGTGAAGGACCGTCTCGCGGGACAGCCGGCCTCCGCCGCGCCGCTAGACTGAGCGGATGCAATCGCTGCTCGACGCGCTCGACCACTGGCGTTCCCTTCCCATCAAGCAGCAGCCGCAATGGCAGGACGACGCCGCCGTCGCCGCCGTGTCGGCTGAACTGTCCATCGTCCCCCCGCTCGTGTTCGCCGGTGAGGTGGACAACCTCCGCGACCGGCTCGCCGCCGCCGCATCCGGGCAGGCCTTCCTGCTGCAGGGGGGTGACTGCGCCGAGACGTTCGCCGGCGCCACCGCCGAGCAGATCCGCAACCGCATCAAGACGGTGCTGCAGATGGCGGTCGTGCTCACCTACGGCGCATCCATGCCGGTCGTGAAGATGGGCCGCATGGCGGGGCAGTTCGCGAAGCCCCGCTCCAGCGACACCGAGACGCGCGGCGAGGTCACCCTGCCCGCGTACCGCGGCGACATCGTCAACGGCTACGACTTCACCGAGGCATCCCGCACGGCCGACCCGAACCGGATGCTGCAGGCCTACCACACGGCCGCCTCGACGCTGAACCTCATCCGCGCGTTCACGCAGGGCGGCTTCGCGGACCTCCGCGAGGTGCACAGCTGGAACAAGGGCTTCGCATCGAACCCCGCCAACCAGCGGTACGAGCGCCTCGCGACCGAGATCGACCGGGCCATCAAGTTCATGGAGGCCGCCGGCGCGGACTTCGACGAGCTGCGCCGCGTGGAGTTCTACACCGGGCACGAGGGCCTGCTCATGGACTACGAGCGGCCGCTCACGCGCATCGACTCGCGCACCGGCACGCCGTACAACACCTCGGCCCACTTCCTGTGGATCGGGGAGCGCACGCGCGAGCTCGACGGCGCGCACGTCGACTACTTCTCCAAGATCCGGAACCCCATCGGGGTGAAGCTCGGGCCGACCACGACCCCCGAGACCGCGCTGGCGCTCATCGACAAGCTCGACCCCGAGCGCGAGCCCGGCCGCCTCACCTTCATCACGCGCATGGGCGCCGGGAAGATCCGCGACGCGCTGCCGCCGCTCCTGGAGGCCGTGAAGGACTCGGGCGCGACCCCGCTGTGGGTCACGGACCCGATGCACGGCAACGGCATCACCTCGCAGAACGGGTACAAGACGCGCCGCTTCGACGACGTCGTGGACGAGGTCCGCGGCTTCTTCGAGGCGCACCGCGCCGTCGGCACGTTCCCAGGCGGCATCCACGTGGAGCTCACCGGCGACGACGTGACGGAGTGCCTGGGCGGTTCGGAGCAGATCGACGAGGCGACCCTCGCGACCCGCTACGAGAGTCTGTGCGACCCGCGCCTGAACCACATGCAGAGCCTGGAGCTCGCGTTCCTCGTCGCCGAGGAGCTCGAGAAGCGCTGAGCCGGGCCCGGCGCGGCGCCCCCTCGCCGAGCCACCCCTCTTTCATCGAGCCACCCCTGTTCCCACCGCGGATACAGGGGTGGCTCGCTGATACAGGGGTGGGTCGGCGGTGGGGGCGTCGCCGCATCCGGAGCCGTGCGTGCGCGGCGCTGTGTGGGCGGGTCAGAAGAGCGTGGGAGTGAGGGTGATGGTGCTGCCCTTCGGTGCGCTGGTACCCCCGGTCGGGTTGGTCGCCGCGACTCGGTAGATGTCCCAGTACTTGCCGCCAAGCGGAAGATCGCGGTCCTCGATCCCGGCGTTCACCTTGAACCCGAGCCGCTGCAAGGCGGTCACGGCCTCGCGCACGCTCTTGCCACGGACGTCCGGTACCTCGACGGGTTCCGGGCCCTTCGAGACGCGGAGGGTGACCGTCTCGCCGGGGCGCCAGTTCCCGCCGTCGGCGCGGTCCGCGATGCCGATGACGTCGCCCTTGGCGACCCCGTCGCTGAACTCCTCGACGGCGTCGACCTTCATCCCCGCGTCGTTCAACACGGAGGTGGCCTCGGTCACGCTCATCCCGGCGACGTCGGGCAACGGGCCCTTCGACACCGTGAGCGATGCGCCGTCGCCCTCGTGCACGGTGCACCCCTCGGTGCAGTCGGCGGCCTCGCCCCCGGCGCGAGGGGTGACGGATGCGGCGACCACCGTGTCGGGCGCGGCGTCGGTGAAGACGTAGTCGGGCTCACCGACCGTGACGACGGCGGCGCGCAGTGCTGCGGTGGCGTCGGCGAGGGGGAGCCCGCCGAGCGCGGGCAGGTCGTGCGGCGCCGGACCGAGCGAGACGACGACCCGGACCGTCGACTCCTTGTCCACGCGTGCCCCGCCGTCGGGTTCGGTGCGGATGACGGTGCCCGCGGGCACGTCGAGGTGGTACTCCTCGGCGCGTTCCGCGACGAGGCCGACCTCGCCGAGCGCAGCCTGCGCGTCCTCGAACGTGGCCCCGGCGACGGCGGGCACGCCGACCAGCGAGCCTGGACCGGAGCCGAAGTACCAGCCGGTGCCGCCGGCGACGACCGCGAGGATGAGCACGAGCGCGAGGAGCCACCCGCCGCGGCGGGACCGGCGCTTGGTCGCGGTGCGCAGGAGCGCGGCGTTGTCGACGTCCGTGCCGCCGGTCGGCACCACCCCCGTGACGGTCGGTGCGGGCAGGGCCTTCGTGAGCTCGCCGGAATCGAGGACGTCGTCGACGACCGCCGTGCCGACCGCGAGCGTGCGGGCGACCTGCGGGGCGACGCCGAGCTCGGCTTCGATGTCGCGAAGACGCCGCAGCATCTCGTCGGCGTCGGTGGGGCGGGCATCGGGGGAGCGCTCGGTCGCCCACAGCACCAGCTCGTCGAGCTGCTCGGGGACGCCGGGGTTCTTGGCGCTCGGACGCGGTACCGAGTCGGTGGCGTGCTGATAGGCGATCTGCATGGGCTGTTCGCCCTTGTACGGCTGCTCGCCGGTGAGCATCTCGTAGAGCATGATGCCGAGCGCGTAGATGTCGCTGCGCGCGTCGGCGCTGCCCCGGGTGACGAGCTCGGGCGCGAGGTACGCGATCGTGCCGAGGAGCATCTGCCCGCTCGCGGTGTTCGCCGTGGTGGCGCGGGCGAGTCCGAAGTCGCCGATCTTGATGCGGCCGTCCTCGGCGAGGAGCACGTTCTCCGGCTTCACGTCGCGGTGCACGATGCCGGCTCGGTGGGCGGCGGCGAGTCCGGAGAGGATCGCGTCCATGATCGTGATCGTCTGCGGCACGGTGAGCCGCTTCTGCTCGCGCATGAGCTCGCGCAGTGTGATGCCCGGAAGGTACTCCATGACCAGGTACGCCATGTCGTCGTCCTGACCCTGGTCGAAGACGTTGACCACGTGCGGGTCGGCGAGGCGGGCGGCCGCCCGGGCCTCCTGGATGAACCTGCTCTGGAACACGGTGTCGTCCGACAGGTGCCCGTGCATCACCTTCAGCGCCACCCGGCGCTCGAGGCGCAGGTCGGTGGCGACGTACACCGTCGCCATCCCGCCGCGGGCGATCCTGGCGCGCACGCGGTACCGGCCGTCGACCAGGCGGCCGATCAGCGGATCCGCGCGCTGGCTCGTGTTCACGCTCAGAGTCTACGGAGCCTCTGCCGTGAGCTTGCGGAGCGGCTCGCCCGTTGCGGTCAGCCGAGCACCGAGAGCCACCGCGTCGCGGGGGCCTCCCATGCCGCGTACCGGTCCGGGTAGGCGGAGATCTGCACCGCTTGCGCGGCGTCCGCGAACGACATCGACTCCCAGCCGGGGATGTCGAGCAGACCCCGGGTCGCCGTGCCGTTGGGGTCGGCGGGTCCGCCGTAGAAGGCCCGTGCGGCCCGCCACGGGTCCCGCACCTGCTCGGGCGTGCCCCAGCCGGTCGACGGGCGCTGCTGGAAGAGTCCCAGCGAGTCCCGGTCGCCCCAGTCGAGGTTGCGCAGCCACGACTCCTGCATGGCGGTGCCGAGCGCGATCGCGATGCCGCGGTCGGGGACGCCGAGTTCGCGGCCGACCGCGATGATCACCTGCGCGTTCCCGACCTGTTCCGCGTCGAGCTCGAGCGGCGCGGATGCGGCGGGCTCGGCGGCGGGGGAGGCCGCAGCGGGCGCGGACGCCGGGACGGCCAGCACCTGGCCCGGGTAGATGATCGAGTCCCACGCGAGTCCGTTGGCGGCGAGGACGGCCGGGACGGTCGTGCCCGCCCGTGCCGCGATCGCGCTGACCGTGTCGCCCGCGACCACCGTGTGGGTGGCCGTGGCCGTGGCCGTGGCGGGGGCGGGTGCGGACTGCGGTGCGACGGCGGTCGGCGCCGTGGCGGCCAGCCGGAGGACCTGACCGGGACGGATGATCGACGACCAGCCGAGGCCGTTCGCGTCGAGGACGTCCTGGGTGCGCAGTCCGAAGCGGCCGGCGATCGCGCTCACCGTGTCGCCGTCGACGACGGTGACCTCGGGCGGTGGGAGCTCGGATGCGGGTCGGGGTGCCGCCTGGCGCGGCTCGGCGGTGCGGGCGAGGGCCGGGGCGGGTTCGGCCGCGTGTGCGGGCGGGCCCGCCAGGGTGAGTGCCAAGGAGCCGGCGGCGGCGCCGAGGCCGACGCCGGTGAGACGGTTTCGGGCGTGCGTGAACATGGGCGTCCTCCTGTGGTGGAGCGTCCTTCCGGGGGTCCGGCAACCCTTCCACGGTCCGAGAAGACATGTCAAGGAAGTGGCTCATGTTGCTGATGTGAATACCGGCTCCGTGCCCGCCGCATCCGGTCGTGGGATGATTGCAGCGTGAGCGAAGACAGCACGACCGTGGAGACCACCTGGCTGACGATGCCCGACCTGGTGGAGGCGCTCAGGGAACCGCTCGGCCGCGTCCGGCGCCGGATCGACGACGCTCAGCTCATCGGCTCGCGCCGGAACGGCCCGTTCGCCGTGCCCGCCGTGTTCGTCGTCGACGGTCACCCGCTCGGTTCCCTCCGCGGAACCGTGTTCGCGTTGCGCGACGTCGGGCTCAGCGACGACGAGGCGATCGACTGGCTGCTCGCCTACGACGACACGATCGGCGCGGCGCCGCTGACGGCGCTGCTGGCCGGCCGCAAGAGCGAGGTCCGCCGGGTCGCCCGCACCCTCATCTGACCCGCGTCCGCGCTGCCCCGCACCGGACGGCGGATGCCGCGATCAGGCGCGGCGGTCGGTCGCAGCCAGCGCGAGATCCCGCAGCCGCCCGACCGCGTGCGTGCCGAGCGGTGCGCCCGCGAGCGCCCGGTCGGCCTCCTTCGCGTAGCCGGTGATGAGCGCCTCGACGCGGGCCAGCGCGCCGGAGTCCACGATGGTCTGCTGCAGCGAGCGGATCTGCGCCGCGTCCAGCCGCGGGTCGCCGATGAGTTCGTCGAGCGTCCGCCGCACCCCGACCGGGACCGCCTCGCGGGCGTACGCGACGAGGACCGTCCGCTTGCCCTCGCGCAGGTCGTCGCCGGACGGCTTCCCGGTCACCGACTCGTCGCCGAAGACGCCCAGCACGTCGTCGCGCAGCTGGAAGGCCATGCCGATCGGGTGACCGAAGCCGCGGAGCGCCGCCAGCTGCGCGTCGGACCCTCCCGCGAGCGCGGCACCGATCACGAGCGGCTGCTCGACGCTGTACCGCGCCGACTTCAGCGACGCCACCCGGAGTGCCCGCTCGGCGTGCTCCTCGTCGGGGGAGGTGAGGAACGCCGACTCCTCGGCGATGTCGAGGTACTGACCCACCGTGACGTCCCGTCGCATCCGCGCATACTCCGCGCGTGCGGCCCGGGCGATCGCGGCGGGCTCGTCCACGAGTCCGGACTCGAACAGGTCGTCGCTCCACGCGACGAGCAGGTCGCCGAGGAGCACGGCGGCGGAGCGGCCGAACGCGGCGCCGTCGCCCGCCCACCCGGATGCGGCGTGCGAGGCCTCCAGCGCCCGGTGCGCGGCGGGGCGGCCGCGGCGGGTGTCGGAGTTGTCGATGATGTCGTCGTGCACGAGCGCGGCGGCATGGAACACCTCGAGCGACGCCGCGGCGGCGACGACCGCGTCCGGCACGGCGTCGGTGCGGCCCCGGGTCTCGGCGACGGCCTCCCAGCCGGTCAGACAGAAGCGGGCGCGGAGCCGCTTGCCGCCCTGCAGACCGTCGCGCGCGGCCGCGAGGAACCCGGCGGCCTCCGGGCCCCAGTCGGCCGTGGCCGCCCGTTCGGACGCGAAGAACGTGTCCACTCGCTGGGAAACCGCTTCGATCGCATCCGGGGAGCTCGACACGGCCCTAGCCTAGTCATGGCGGCGACGCGTAGAATTCGAACACTTTCCACATCCGAGGGGGATGCATGCCACTCTCCGAACAAGAGCAGCGACTGCTCGACGAGATGGAGCGCCATCTCATGGGCAACGACGCCGACGTCGTCAGCGCGGGTGGTTCGACGCGCGCCCTGAGCTACCGCAACATCGTCATCGGCTCCCTCCTGGTCCTCGCCGGCCTCGGCGGTCTCGTCGCCGGCCTCTCGACCCAGCTCATCGTCATCAGCGTCATCGGCTTCGTGGTCATGCTCGTCGGCGTCGTCTTCGCCGTCACCCCGTCCCGCCGCGACGTCCCCGTCGCCACCGACCCGGCGCAGCGCACCGCCAAGCCCCGGCAGTCCTCCTTCATGGACCGCATGAACGACCGGTGGGATCGCAGGCAGCAGGGGCGCTGACCCCCTCCACTCCGCTCCACTCAGGCGCCGACCCGACAGGGTCGGCGCCTTTTTCGTGCGCTGACCCGGCGTTCATGGATCGGTCTGCGATCCGCGCGACGCCGGCTGCGCGCGGACGTATCCCTGCGGAAGAGGGGATTCACCGCACATTTGTGTAGTGAAGTGGAGGCAAGTGGAGTAAAGTGGAGGAAACCTCGCGGGGCCGGACGAAGGAGGGCGGGTGATGCTCGGATGCTTCTGGGTACGCACACGCCCAAGCTCGACGACAAGGGCCGGGTCATCCTCCCGGCCAAGTTCCGCGACGACCTCGGTGACGGTGTCGTGATCACCCGCGGTCAGGAGCGCTGCCTCTACGTCTTCAGCACCGCCGAGTTCGAGCGGGTGCACGAGCGGATCCGGGAAGCGCCCCTGACCAACAAGCAGGCACGCGACTTCCTGCGCATGTTCCTCTCCGGCGCCAGCGCCGAGACGCCCGACGGCCAGAGTCGCATCACGATCCCGCCGATGCTGCGGACGTACGCCGGTCTCGAGCGCGAGCTCGTCGTGACGGGCGTCGGCGCGCACGCCGAGATCTGGGACGCGGCGGCCTGGAACGCATACGCCGAGAGCAACGAGTCGATCTATTCGGAGATGGAGCAGGAGGTGATCCCGGGCCTGTTCTGATCCCTCGGTCGCGACTCCCCGCCGCCTCCACCCTGACGTCACTTCCCCGGCGCCAGGTCGGAAGCGGAGGGGGATCGGGACCGAGGGCCAGCCCGACACATCATGGATCCCCGCGACATCCACATCCCCGTCATGCTCGACCGCTGCGTCGAGCTGCTGGCGCCCGCCGTCGCCCGCGACGGTGCGGTCATGGTCGACGGCACGCTCGGCATGGGCGGCCACACCGAGGCCATGCTCGAGCGGTTCCCGGGCCTCCACGTCATCGGCCTGGACCGCGACACCGACGCGCTGCGGATCGCGGGGGAGCGGCTCGCCCGCTTCGGCGACCGCGTCACCCTCGTGCACACGGTGTACGACGGCATCGCCGACGCGGTCGCCGGCGCCGGCTTCGACCGGGTCGACGGCGTGCTCTTCGACCTCGGCGTCTCCTCGCTCCAGCTCGACGAGGCCGACCGGGGATTCGCGTACGCCAAGGACGCGCCGCTCGACATGCGCATGGACCAGACCGCCGGTGTCACCGCCGCCGACGTGCTCGCGACCTACGGCGAGGGCGACCTGCGCCGCATCTTCGAGCGCTACGGCGAGGAGAAGCTCGCCGGCCGCTACGCCCGCGCCATCATCGCCGCCCGCGCGACGGCGCCGATCGTCCGCTCCGCCGACCTCGTGCGCATCCTCGACGACGCGACGCCGGCCAAGCTCTCGCACGCCGGGCACCCG
The DNA here is from genome assembly GCF_054798235.1 of Microbacterium sp. GXF7504. Lineage (NCBI taxonomy): Bacteria > Bacillati > Actinomycetota > Actinomycetes > Micrococcales > Microbacteriaceae > Microbacterium > Microbacterium sp. GXF7504. Next base: position 69,227 of record NZ_JBSJZI010000002.1, read on the forward strand.
GCCAAGCGGGTCTTCCAGGCGCTGCGGATCGAGGTCAACGGCGAGCTGCAGGCGCTCGAGCGCGCGGTCCCGGCCGCCCTCGATCTGCTCTCGACGGGCGGTCGCATCGTGGTCATGTCGTACCAGTCGCTCGAGGACCGCCTCGTCAAGCGGGTGCTCGCCGCCGCGTCCAGCTCGACCGCGCCCGCAGGGCTGCCGGTCGAACTGCCCGAGCACGCCCCCGCCTTCCGCCTGCTGGTGAAGGGCGCCGAGCTCGCCTCCGACGAGGAACGCGCCCGCAACCCGCGGGCCACGCCGGTGCGGCTGCGAGCCGCCGAACGGATCAGGGAGGCGGCATGAGCGCCGTGACCGGCACACTCGCACACGACACGCGGACGCTGCCGGCGGAGGTGGGCGCGGACCTCCCGCGCCGCCGCCTCACGCCGCTCGAACGTCCCGCCCGCCGGCGCCGCCCCCGCCTCGCCTACGGCATCCTCGCCGTGGCCGGCGCGGTCGCGATCGCCGCGGCCCAGATGCTGCTGTCGGTGCTGTCCACCCAGAGCTCCTTCGAGATCTCCTCGCTGACCCAGCAGCAGAAGGAGCTCACCTGGCAGAAGCAGATCCTCTACGACGAGGTCGCCGGACTCAGCTCGCCGCAGTACCTCGCCGCGAACGCGGCGGCGCTCGGGATGGTCATCAACGAGTCGCCGAGCTACCTGCGCCTCAGCGACGGCGCGATCCTGGGCGCGCAGCTGCCGTCGGAGGCGTCGTCCTCCGTCGACGCGCTCGGCCGGAACCTCGTCTCCAACACGCTCGTCACCGGGACGCCGCTGGTCACCGCGCCGCAGGCCACCGTCGAGGGCCTTCCGGTCCCGGCGACGGATGCCGTCGTCGAGACCGATCCGGCGACACCCCCGCCGCTGACCGACGGCCTGCCCACCCCTGCCACACACTGAACGCATGACGACGAGAAGCACCCGCAGCCCCCGCCGCCGCACCGTCGTCGCACTGGCCGTGGTCCTCGCCGTCCTGGTCGTGTTCACGGTCCGGCTCATCGACATCCAGGTGGTGAACGCCGACGACCACGTCGCCGACTCGCTCTCGATGGGCATCGGCGTCACCAGGGAGACGTACGGGACCCGGGGTTCGATCGTCGACGTCCACGGCAGCACGCTCGCCGGCAGCGTCCTCGAGTACGACGCGCAGCTGGACCCCATGCTCGTCGGCCCGGTCGAGCGCACCCGCCCGGACGGAGAGCGCGAGACGGTCGAGTGGCCGGTCCTCGCCGGCGAGATCGCCGCCATCACCGGGCAGAGCGCCGAGGAGATCCAGCAGATCGTCGCCGACGCCCTCGCGGCGAACCCGGACTCGCGCTACGCCCGGCTCGTGACGGGCCTGTCCACCGAGCAGTACCGGGCCCTCGCCGCGTTGAAGCTCCCGTTCCTGGCGATGTACTCGCATCCGGCCCGCACCTACCCGGACGGCGCCGTCGCCGGCAACCTCATCGGGTTCATGGGCTCGGACGGCGAGCCGCTCGCCGGACTCGAGCTCTCCGAGAACGAGTGCCTCACGGCGACCTCCGGCTCGGTCACCTACGAGCAGGGCGTCGACGGCACGATCATCCCCGGCACCGAACGGGAGACCCCCGCGGTCGACGGCGGCACCCTCACGCTCACGATCGACCGCGACCTGCAGTGGTACATGCAGCAGCTCATCTCCGAGCAGACGCAGAACCTCGGCGCGTTGCACGGGCAGATCATGGTCGCCGACGTCGCCACCGGCGAGGTCAGGGCCGCCGCGGAGTATCCGACGGTCGACCCCAACGACGTCGACGCGACCGCCCCGGAGGACCGCGGCAGCCGCATCTTCAAGGAGTCCTTCGAGCCCGGTTCGACGTTCAAGGCGCTCTCCGCCGCGATCGCGATCGACGCCGGCATCGCGACCCCGTACACGACGGTCCAGGCGGCGAGCCGGGAGAGCTTCGACGGGGGCGTCCGCGTCACCGACTCCACGAACCACCCGGACACGCTGTACACGCTGACGGGCGTGCTCATCGACTCCTCGAACGTCGGCATCTCCAAGCTCTCCGTCCAGCTCCCGAAGCAGACCCGCTACGACTACCTCAAGGCCTTCGGCATCTCGCAGGGCAGCGACATCGGCTTCCCCGGCGAGGTCACCGGGTACCTCGGCGACCCCGACGACTGGGACGCCCAGACCACCTACAACATCGCCTTCGGGCAGGGTGTCACCACGACGCTGCCGGAACTCGTCGGCGCCTACCAGACGATCGCGAACGACGGCCTGCGCGTGCCGCTGAGCCTCATCGACTCGTGCACGCTCGCCGACGGCACCGTCGAGGAGACCGACGCCGGCGACCCGGTCCAGGTGCTCAGCGCGCAGACGGCGATCCAGACGCAGCAGATGCTCGAGAACGTGCTCGTCCAGGGCTCCCTCGCGAAGTCGGTGGAGATCTCCGGCTACCGCGTGGCGGGCAAGACCGGCACGGGCGAGATCGCCGAGAACGGCACCTACAAGCAGGGCGTGTACTTCACCACCCTCATCGGGTTCGCCCCCGCCGACGACCCGCAGTACGTGGTCGCCGTGACGCTCGATCAGCCGACTGCGGTACGCTCTTCTTCGGCCAACGCACCGGCTTTCCAGAAGGCCATGACGCAGGTGCTGAAGACCTTCCGGGTCACCCCGTCGACCTCCGTGGCGGAACTGCTGCCCAAGACCGGTTGATGCGTTCGGCACCGCTCTCATGATCGAACTCTCCCTCTCCCACATCGCGCGCACCCTCGGCGGCGAGCTCCGGCTCGCAGGTTCCGACACCCCCGAGACCCTCGTCGACGGCCCCGTCGACACGGACTCCCGACAGCTCGGCCCGGGCGGCGTCTTCTTCGCCAAGCCCGGTGCGGAGACCGACGGCCACCTCTTCGTCGGCGCCGCCGTCGCGAACGGTGCGGTCCTCGCGGTCGTCGAGCACCCGGTCGACGAGCCCGTCACCCAGATCGTCGTACCCGACGTCGTCCAGGCCCTCGCCGACCTCGCCCGCGAGGTCGTCGGCCTGGTCCGCGCCGAGGGACGGCTGCGGATCGTGGGCATCACCGGGTCCAACGGCAAGACGACCACCAAGAACCTCCTTGCCCGCATCCTCTCGGACGAGGGTGGGACGGTCGCCCCGCGGGCGTCGTTCAACAACGAGGTCGGCGCGCCGCTGACGATGCTGCGTGTCACCCGCGACACCCGCTTCCTCGTCAGCGAGTTCGGTGCCAGTGCGCCGGGCGAGATCGCCCGGCTCGCCGGTCTCGTGAACCCCGACGTCGGCGTGGTCCTCATGGTGGGTCTCGCCCACGCGGGCGGCTTCGGCGGCATCGAGGCGACCTTCCACGCCAAGTCCGAGCTCGTGAAGGCACTGCGCCCGGGCGGGCTCGCCGTCCTGAACGCCGACGACCCGCGGGTCCGGCAGATGGCGCCGATCGCCGCCGACCACGGCTGCGACGTGCGCTGGTTCGGTCGCGCCGCCGACGCCGCGGTCCGCGCCGACGACATCGAGGTGACCGCATCCGGCACCTCGTTCACCGCGACCGTCGACGGGGTTCGACTGCCCGTCCGTCTGCAGGTGCTCGGCGCACACCACGTGATGAACGCCCTCGCCGCCCTCGCCGCCGCGACCGCACTCGGCGTGGACCCCGCGGCCGCCGTCGCGCGGCTCGAGTCGGTCGAACTCGCCGAGCGCTGGCGTATGCAGCCCCTCGGATCCGACCGCGTGCGCATCATCAACGACGCCTACAACGCGAGCCCCGACTCCATGGCGGCGGCCCTGCGCACCCTCGCGCAGATCACCGCGCCGGACCAGCGCGCCGTCGCCGTGCTCGGCGCCATGAGCGAACTCGGCGAGCAGGCGGGGGAGGAGCACGACCGGATCGGCGAGCTCGCCGTCCGGCTGCGGATCCCGCGCATCGTCATCGTCGGCCAGGAGGCGCGGCGGATGTACCTCGCCGCCGTCGCCGAAGGATCCTGGAACGACGAGGCCGTGTTCTTCGCGACCGCCGACGAGGCGTACGACTACCTCATGGGCGAGCTGCGCGACGGTGACCGTGTGCTGGTGAAGTCCTCCAACTCCGTGGGGCTGCGGTTCCTCGGCGACCGTCTGGGAGAATCGTTCTCGTGAGATCCCTCCTGACTGCCGCGGCGATCTCGCTGGCGTTCACGCTCTTCCTCACCCCGGTGTTCCTGCGCCTGTTCCGAAAGTGGGGCTGGGGACAGGTCATCCGCACCCCGGAGGACATCCACAATCCGAGCCACGGCGCCAAACGCGGCACCCCGACCATGGGCGGGACGATCTTCATCGTCGGCTCGCTCGTCGGCTACTTCATCGGCACCTACGCCGGCGGCAACCCGCCGACCGTGTCGGGGCTCCTCGTCATCTGGATGATGGTCGGCTTCGGCCTCGTCGGGTTCATCGACGACTTCATGAAGGTGCGGCGGCAGAACAGCCTCGGCCTCAGCGGCTGGCGCAAGGTGTTCGGCCAGATCGTCGTCGTCATCCTCTTCGGCATCGTCGCGCTGAACTTCCCGAACGCCGACGCGCAGACCCCGGCGAGCCCCTACGTGTCGCTGTTCCGCGACATCCCGGCGCTGTCCTTCATGGCCTTCGGCGCGATCATCGGCTGGATCCTCTACCTCGCCTGGATCGCCTTCATCGGCGTCGCCTCCTCGAACTCGGTGAACGTCGCAGACGGACTCGACGGCCTCGCCGCCGGCTCCGCGATCTTCGTCACCAGCGCGCTCGCGCTCATCGCGTTCTGGCAGTTCAAGCAGCCGTGCGACCTCGCCGCGCTGGAACAGGGGCTGCAGGCCGCGTGCTACCAGACCCGCGACCCGTTCGACCTCGCGATCATCGCCGCATCCTTCATCGGTGCGCTCGTCGGGTTCCTGTGGTGGAACGCCCCGAAGGCCCAGGTCTTCATGGGCGACGTGGGGTCCATGGCGATCGGCGGCGTCATTGCGGCGCTCGCGATCCTCACCCGCACCGAGATCCTCCTCGCGGTCATCGCCGGCGTCTACGTCATCGCGTCCGGGTCGGTGATCCTGCAGCGCGGGTACTTCAAGCTCACCCGCGGCAAGCGACTGTTCCTGATGAGCCCGCTCCACCACCACCTGGAGATGCGCGGCTGGCCGGAGATCACGATCGTCGTGCGGATGTGGATCATCGCGGGGCTGCTCGCCCTCGCCGGCGTCGGCCTGTTCTACGTCGAATGGCTCGTGCGCGCATGAGCCGGACCGACGAGCTGACCAGCTGGCACGCCGACTGGAAGGGCCTGCGGGTCGCCGTGCTCGGGCTCGGCGTGACCGGGTTCTCGGTCGCCGACACGCTCACCGAGCTGGGTGCGGACGTGCTCGTGGTGACCGAGCGGTCGGAGGAGGAGTACGAGCGCCTGCTGCCGGTCATCGGCGCGCGCCTGCACACCGGCCCGCTCGACGCGGTGCCGGCGGAACTCCTCGCGCACGACCCCGAGGTCGTCATCGCCTCGCCCGGGTTCCCGCCCACGCACCCGGTGATCGCCTGGGCGACGGATGCGGGCGTGCCGCTGTGGGGCGACATCGAACTCGCCTGGCGCGTCCGCGACAAGGTCGTCCGCGCCGACGGGACGCCCGCCGAGTGGATCCTCATCACCGGCACGAACGGCAAGACCACGACGACCCAGCTCACCGCCACGATGCTCGTGGCCGGCGGACTGCGCGCCGCGCCCTGCGGCAACATCGGCGTGCCGGTGCTCGACGCGGTCCGCGACCCCGCCGGGTTCGACGTGCTCGTGGTCGAGATCTCCAGCCACCAGCTGTGGTACCTCGCCCAGAGCGACGCGGCGGTCTCGCCGCTCGCGAGCGTCTGCCTGAACCTCGCGCCCGACCACCTGCAGTGGCACGGGAGCTTCGAGGCGTACCGCGACGCGAAGGCCGCGGTCTACCGCAACACCCGCGTCGCCGCCGTCTACAACAAGGCCGACGCGGCGACCCTCCGCATGGTCGAGGACGCGGACGTCGTCGATGGGGCGCGGGCCATCGGCTTCGACCTCGGCGTGCCCGGCCCGAGCGAGGTCGGGATCGTCGAGGGCATCCTGGTCGACCGCGCGTTCCTCGAGGAGCGGCGCACCTCGGCGCTCGAGCTGACGACCGTCGACGACCTCGCATCGGTCGGGCTCGCCGCCCCGCACGTCGTCTCGAACATCCTCGCCGCGAGCGCCCTCGCCCGCGCCGCCGGGGTCGAGCCCGCCGCCATCCGTGAGGCGCTGCGCACGTTCCGCCTGGACGCGCACCGCATCGAGGTCGTGGCCGTCACCGACGGGATCACGTGGGTCGACGACTCCAAGGCGACGAACCCGCACGCCGCGGCGTCGTCGCTGACCGCCTACCCGGGCGCGATCTGGGTCGTCGGAGGCCTCCTCAAGGGCGTCGACATCGCCGAGCTCGTCGCCGCGCGCGGCCCGTCGGCGAAGGCGGCCGTCGTCATCGGCGTCGACCGCGACCCCATCACCGCGGCGTTCGCGCGACACGCGCCCGACGTCCCGCTGTTCGAGGTGGACGACACGGAGACTGAAGACGTCATGGCGCAGGTCGTCGAGCTGGCGCTCGGGGTGGCCGTGGCCGGGGACGTGGTCCTGCTCGCCCCCGCCGCCGCATCCTTCGACCAGTTCTCGTCCTACGCCGACCGCGGCCGCTCGTTCGCGCGGGCCGTGCAGGAACGACTCGGGAGGGATGCCGGTGGCGAGCACGACACCGACCCGACCCGGTCCGGGGACTGAGCCGCAGCGCGGGGGCCTCGCGGCCCGCGTCTCGCTCGGCCGGGTGTTCGCGCCCGTCCCCAGCGAGTTCCTGCTGATCGCGTCGACCGCGCTGCTGCTGACCGGCTTCGGCCTGGTCATGATCCTCTCCGCGACCTCGGCCACCTCGCAGGACCCCTACGACGCCGTGGTCAAGCAGGGCCTGTTCGCGCTGCTCGGGGTCCCGCTGATGTTCCTCGCCTCCCGGATGCCGGTGACGTTCTGGAAGAAGGCGGCGTGGCCCGTCCTCATCGGGGCGACCCTCTTCCAGCTGCTGGTGTTCACCCCGCTCGGCATCTCCAACGACGGCAACCGCAACTGGATCAGCATCGCCGGGCTCCAGGCGCAGCCGTCGGAGTTCCTGAAGCTCAGCCTCGCACTCTGGCTCGGCTTCGTGCTCGCGCGCAAGCGCACCCTGCTGGCGAACTGGAAGCACGTGTTCATCCCGGCGGTGCCCATCGCGGTCGCGGTGATGGGCACGGTCATCGCCGGGCACGACCTCGGCACGGTGCTGATCCTGGTGCTGATCCTGTTCGCGGCGCTCTTCTTCTCGGGCGTGAAGCTGCGCATCTTCATCCTCCCGGTGATCCTGGTGAGCCTCGGGGTGGCGTACTTCGCGATCGCCAGCCCCGACCGGATGCGGCGCTACCTCAGCTTCCTCAACGAGGACTGCCTCGCCGACTATTACGGCGACTGCTATCAGCCGCTGCACGGGATCTGGGGCCTTGCCGGCGGCGGGATCTTCGGGCTGGGCCTCGGCAACTCCAAGGAGAAGTACTCCTGGCTCCCGGCCGCCGCGAACGACTACATCTTCGCGATCGTGGGGGAGGAGCTGGGGCTCGTCGGCTGCCTCGTCGTGCTGGTGCTGTTCGCGCTGTACGCGGTGGGCGCGTTCCACATCATCCGCAAGACCGACGACACGTTCATCCGCATCACCGCCGGGGCGATCACCATCTGGATCGTCGGCCAGGCGCTGCTGAACGTCGGCGTCGTGCTGCGGCTGCTGCCGGTGTTCGGCGTGCCGCTGCCGTTCATGTCGCAGGGCGGCACCTCGCTCGTCTCGGTGCTGCTCGCCTCGGGCGTGCTGCTGTCGTTCGCGCGCACGCTGCCGGTGCGAACGCGGGTGCCCGCGCGAGGTTAGGCTCGACGGATGACCACGTACCTGCTGGCCGGGGGCGGGACCGCCGGCCACGTCAACCCGCTGCTGGCCGTCGCCGACGTGCTGCGCGCCCGTGAACCCGACGCCGAGGTGCTCGTGCTCGGCACCCGCGAGGGGCTCGAGGCGCGGCTCGTGCCGGACCGCGGGTACGAACTGCTCTTCGTGGACAAGGTGCCCTTCCCGCGCCGTCCGAACGGCGCGGCGCTGCGCTTCCCGGGTGCGTTCCGGCGGGCGGTCGGCCAGGTGCGCGGGCACATCCGCGACCGCCGCGTCGACGTCGTCGTCGGGTTCGGCGGCTACGCGGCCGCGCCGGCGTACGTCGCGGCACGCCGCGAACGGGTGCCCGTCGTCGTCCACGAGGCGAACGCGAAGCCGGGACTCGCGAACGTGCTCGGCGCCCGCCGCGCCGCCGCGGTCGGCGTGGCGTTCCCGGGCACGCCGCTGCGCGGCGCCGAGCCGGTCGGCATGCCGCTGCGCCGCGAGATCGTCGACCTCGACCCGGCCGCACTCCGCCCCGAGGCGGCCGCGCACTACGGGCTCGACCCGGCACGTCCCACGCTCCTCGTCTTCGGCGGATCGCTCGGCGCGCAGCGGCTGAACGAGGCCTTCACCGGTGCCGCTGCGGACGTGGTCGCCGCCGGACACCAGCTCGTCCACCTCACGGGTGCCCGCTGGCAGGGGCAGGACCCCGGCCTCGACGGGTACGTCCAGCGGCCGTACGAGGACCGCATGGACCTCGCGTTCGCGATCGCCGACGTCATCGTCTCCCGGTCGGGGGCTGCGACCGTGTCCGAGATCAGCGCCCTCGGCATCCCGGCCGTCTACGTGCCGTACGCGGTCGGCAACGGCGAGCAGGCGCTGAACGCCCGGTCCGCCGTCGCCGCGGGCGCGGCAGAGCTCATCCCCGACGCCGAGTTCACCGCCGAGCGGGTGCGGACCCAGGTGGTGCCGCTGCTGCAGGACGCGTCGAGACTGGAGCGGATGCGGTCCGCCGCCGCGTCCGTGGGCTCCCGCACCGGCGCCGAGGCCGTCGTCGCGCTCATCGACCGGGCGCTCGCGGGCAGCTGACCGGGCCCCGGCGTGGGCGGACCGGGGGCGACCCGGTCGAACCTAGACTTGACGGGTCATGATCACACCCGACCTGTCGCTCCCCATCCCCGAGACCATCGAGGCCGCCCACTTCATCGGCATCGGCGGATCCGGCATGTCGGGACTCGCCCGCATGTTCCTCGACCGCGGCATCCGCGTGTCCGGCTCCGACCGCGCCGACAGCGCCGCCCTGCGTGCGCTCGCGGAGGCGGGCGCGACGGTGTACGTCGGGCACGACGCGGCACAGCTCGGCGACGCCGACACGGTCGTCCACACCGGCGCGATCTGGCCGGAGAACCCCGAGTACGTCACCGCGAAGGAACGCGGGCTGCACGTCATCCACCGCTCGCAGGCGCTGCACTGGCTCACCCGCGGCCGGCGCCTCGTCTCCGTCGCGGGCGCGCACGGCAAGACCACCTCGACCGGCATGATCGTCACCGCGCTGCGCCGCCTCGACGCAGACCCCGGCTTCGTCAACGGCGGTGTGGTCGCCGATCTCGGCGTCTCCAGCGGCAGCGGCGCCGACGACCTCTTCGTCATCGAGGCCGACGAGTCCGACGGCACCTTCCTGCTGTACGACACCGCGGTCGCCCTCATCACCAACGTCGACCCCGACCATCTCGACCACTGGGGCTCCCGCGAGGCGTTCTTCGACGGGTTCGTCCGCTTCGCGGACGCCGCGTCCGAGGCCGTCGTCGTCTCCGCGGACGACCCGGGCGCCGTCGAGGTGCACCGCGCGCTCCGCCACCCGAACGTCATCACCTTCGGGACGGCGGCCGACGCCGACGTCCGCGTCACCGACATCGACACCGACGGCCCGGTCGTGTTCACCGTGGCCGCCGGCGGCGAGTCCGCCGCGGTGCGTCTCGGCGTCCCGGGCGCGCACAACGCCGTCAACGCGGCCGGTGCGATCGCCGTCCTGCGCACCCTCGGGTACGGCCTCGCCGCGTCGGCGGCCGCGGTGTCCGGGTTCGCCGGGACCGTCCGCCGGTTCGAACTGCACGGGGTCGAGCGCGGGGTCAGCGTCTACGACGACTACGCCCACCACCCGACCGAGGTCGAGGCCGCGCTCACGGCGGCGCGCACCGTGCTCGGGAACGGCCGGCTCATCGCCGTGCACCAGCCGCACACGTACTCGCGCACGCAGCTCATGTCGCCCCGGTTCGCCGAGGTGCTCGAACGGCTCGCCGACCAGACCGTGGTCCTCGACGTCTACGGCGCCCGCGAGGACCCCATCCCGGGCGTGACGGGCGCACTCGTGAGCGAGGCGTTCACCGACGCCGACCGCGTACGGTTCGTCGCGGACTGGCAGGAGGCGGCCGACTACACCGCATCCGTCGCGCGCGAGGGCGACTTCGTCATCACCCTCGGCTGCGGCGACGTCTACCGCATCATCCCGCAGGTGCTCGAGGCGCTCGCGCGCACGACCCCGGCGGGCCGCTGAACCGATGCGCCGCCCCACGCCGCTGCCGCCGACGGGCGGACGGCGCGACGACGTCCCGGCGCCGGCCGTCCCGATCATCCCGACGGGGCAGGGCCCGGATGCGGACGCGTCGTCCGATCTGACCGAGACCGCGCCGATCGCCCCGCTCATCCCGATGCCCGAGCCGGGGGCCGCGGTCCCGGGCACGCCGGAGGCCGGGGCGCAGGCGGCGCCGGTCGACGCGGGGGAGTCCGACGAGCGCCGGCTGGGGCTCCGCGACCTGTGGCGCGCCCGCCGCGCGCGCCGGCGTGCGCTGCGCGCAGAGGTGCGGCGGTTCACCGCCCGCCAGCGTCGGCGCCGCACGGCGTGGCTCGTCGGGGTGCTGGGCGCGCTGCTGCTCGTGGCCGGCACGGTCGGCGTCGCGTACAGCCCGCTGTTCGCCCTGCAGCGCATCGAGGTCGTCGGCACCGCGCAGCTCTCGGCCGACGAGGTCGCGGCGGCGCTGTCCGGCCAGATCGGCACGCCGCTCGCCGCGATCGACGAGTCCGAGATCAAGGCGGCGCTCGTCGGCTTCCCGCTCGTGGAGTCGTACACCCTCGAAGCGGTCCCTCCGCACGACCTCGTCGTGCGCATCGTGGAGCGCACCCCGATCGGCGCCGTCGCGACCCCCGCCGGGTACGCGTTGGTGGATGCTGCCGGGGTGGTGCTCGCGACGACCCCGGAGCCGCCCGCCGGGTACCCCGTGGTCGAGGCGTCCGGAGGGCTCTCCTCCGACGCGTTCACCGCGGCGGGGCAGGTGATGCGGGCGCTCCCGGCCGACCTGCGGGCGCAGGTCACCGCTGTGACCGCGTCGTCCCCGGACGACGTGCGGCTCACGCTGGCCGGCGCGGAGGTGGTGTGGGGCAGCGGCGACGACTCCGCCACGAAGGCCCTCGTGCTGCAGCGGATCATGGCCGGCCGTCCCGGCGCGAGCGCCTACGACGTGTCGTCGCCCAGCGCCGTCGTCGTGCGCTGAGCCGCGCCTGAGACCCGCCGCCCCGGGGGCGTTCGGACCCCGGCGCGACCCGCGCGGAAAACTCTTCCGCGACACGCCGCCCGCATCCCGGCATCCGTGCGTGCGGCCCATACCTTCAAACAAGGAATTGCATACCGGGCAACACTTTAACCTTCCACTTGAGGGTGAGGGTTCAGGGTCCGGGTGACGGAGCGGTTCGGGACGAGACGGAGGCCGGCATGAGCCAGAACCAGAACTACCTCGCGGTGATCAAGGTCGTCGGTGTCGGCGGCGGCGGCGTCAACGCCGTGAACCGCATGATCGAGCTGGGGCTGCGGGGTGTGGAGTTCATCGCGGTGAACACCGACGCGCAGGCCCTGCTGATGAGCGACGCCGACGTGAAGCTCGACGTCGGGCGGGAGCTGACCCGTGGCCTCGGCGCGGGCGCCGACCCCGAGGTCGGCCGCCGCGCGGCGGAGGACCACGCGGAGGAGATCGAGGAGGCGCTCGCGGGTGCCGACATGGTCTTCGTCACCGCGGGTGAAGGCGGCGGCACCGGCACCGGTGGCGCGCCCGTCGTCGCACGGATCGCGAAGTCCATCGGCGCGCTGACGATCGGTGTCGTCACCAAGCCCTTCTCGTTCGAGGGTCGCCGCCGCCAGAGCCAGGCCGAGGCGGGTGTCGCGAAGCTCAAGGAAGAGGTCGACACCCTCATCGTCGTGCCGAACGACCGCCTGCTCGAGATCAGCGATCGCGGCATCTCGATGATCGAGGCGTTCGCGACGGCCGACCAGGTGCTCCTTGCCGGTGTGCAGGGCATCACCGACCTCATCACCACCCCGGGCCTCATCAACCTCGACTTCGCCGACGTGAAGTCGGTCATGCAGGGTGCGGGCTCGGCGCTCATGGGCATCGGCTCCGCGCGCGGCGCCGACCGCGCGATCAAGGCGGCGGAGCTCGCCGTCGAGTCGCCGCTGCTCGAGGCGTCGATCGAGGGCGCGCACGGTGTGCTGCTCTCGATCCAGGGCGGGTCGAACCTCGGCATCTTCGAGATCAACGACGCCGCGCAGCTGGTGAAGGAGGCCGCGCACCCCGAGGCCAACATCATCTTCGGCACGGTCATCGACGACACCCTCGGCGACGAGGTGCGCGTCACGGTCATCGCCGCGGGCTTCGACGGCGGCGAGCCCTCGCCGCGCATCGAGCCGGTCGTCGCGTCGCGCCCGGTCGCGCCCGCCGTCCCGCTCCCGGTGGAGACCGACGAGCCCGCCGCCGAGGCGCCCGTGGAGGAGCCCGTGAAGCCCGTCGTCCCGGTGTCCGCGGGCATCTCCGAGCCGGCGTCCTACGACTCCGCGTTCGGTGACGACGACCTGGACATCCCCGACTTCCTGAAGTGAGCACGGAGCCCGTGGGCGACGACCTCGCGGCCCGGCTGGCCGACATCGACGCCCGGATCGCCACGGCGGCCCGGGCGGTCGGTCGTGCCCCCGAGGAGATCACCCGCATCGTGGTGACGAAGTTCCATCCGGCGTCGCTCGTGGAGCGGCTCGCCGCCCTCGGCGTGACGGATGTGGGGGAGAACCGGCAGCAGGAGCTCTCCGCGAAGGCGGCGGAGCTCGCGGGCCTCGGCCTGCGCTGGCACTTCATCGGGCAGGCGCAGACGAACAAGGCGCGCGCGGTGCGTCAGGCCGCATCCGTCGTCCACTCGGTCGACCGGGTCAAGGTGGCGGACGCGTTCGAGCGTGCCGGCGTCGACGACGCGCGCGGCCCGCTCGACGTGCTCATCCAGGTGAACCTCACCGACGACCCGGGTCGCGGCGGGGTCGCGCCGGACGCGCTCGAACCGCTCGCCGAGCACGTGCTCGGCGCGTGCGCCACGCTGCGTCTGCGCGGTCTCATGGCCGTCGCGCCGCTCGACGAGGAGCCCGCCTCGGCGTTCTCCCGACTGCACGGGTACGCCGAGCGACTGCGCCGGATCGCGCCGGAGGCGACCTGGCTCTCGGCCGGTATGACCGGCGATTTCGCGGAGGCCGTCGCGGCCGGCGCGACACACCTGCGGATCGGTTCGGCAATCACCGGTCCGCGCCCCGACCACGGATAGCCTTCCAACAGACGAGCAAACGGAGGATGCGATGTCGAACCCCCTGAAGAAGACCATGGTCTACCTCGGCCTCGCCGACGAGGAGGAGACCTTCGAGGAGCAGCAGCCCGCCACCCGTGCGTCGCGCAAGACCGAGCAGGTGGAGAAGCCCGCCGCGCCGGTCACGCCGCTGCACCGTCCGGCCGTCGTGCACCAGCCGAGTGTGGGTTCGGTCAGCGAGATCCTCACCGTCCACCCCAAGCAGTACCGCGACGCGCAGATCATCGCCGAGAACTTCCGTGAGGGCATCCCGGTGATCATCAACCTCTCGCAGATGAGCGACGCCGACGCGCGCCGCCTCATCGACTTCGCGAGCGGTCTCTCGCTGGGTCTCTACGGCCGCATCGAGCGCGTCACCAGCAAGGTCTTCCTGCTCTCGCCCGAGAACGTCGCCGTCTCCGGCGACGGCGCCGTCGCCCAGGCGGACCCGGAAGCCGCAGGCTTCCCGCAGCAGTAGTCCGCTGTGGAGGTCGTCCGCACCGTCGCCTGGATCGCGAACCTCCTGCTGCTCATCTACGTGATGGTGCTGCTGGTGCGTCTGGTCCTGGAATACATCCCGATCTTCAACCGTGACTGGCGCCCGAAGGGTGCCGGGCTGGTCGCCGCGGAGCTCGTCTACACCGTGACCGACCCGCCCATCCGGTTGTTCCGTCGTCTCATCCCGCCGCTGCGCCTGGGGCCCGTCGCGATCGACCTCGGATTCGCCCTCACGATGCTGCTCTGCTTCATGCTGCTGTCGGTCACGCGCACCCTCGCGGCGCTCTGACCCCTTCGACAGCGTCGCCGCGGCGCGGCTATGCTGTCGTGAAGCGGCCCGTACTGCGGGCACCATCCCCCTGGCACACGCCGCCACGCCCCGAGAGGAACACCATGGCATTGACTCCGGATGACGTCGTCACCAAGCAGTTCCAGCACGTCCGGTTCAAGGAGGGGTTCGACCCCGACGAGGTCGACGACTTCCTCGACGAGATCGTCGTCGAGTGGCGGAAGACGATCGCCGAGAACGAGGAGCTCAAGGCCAAGCTCGCCGCGTACGAGTCCGGTGAGACCCCGGCCGCCGCAGCGCCCGCCGAGGAGCCGGCCGCAGCTGAGCCCGCCGCGGAGGCTCCGGCCGCCGCCTCCGCCGAGGCGCCCACCGCCGCCGCGACCACCGACGCCGCCGGCATCATCGAGCTCGCCCAGCGTCTGCACGACGAGCACGTGGCCGAGGGCAAGGCGCAGCGCGACCAGCTCATCTCCGACGCCAAGGCGCAGGCCGCCTCGATCGTCGCCGAAGCCGAGGCGAAGGGCCGCGACGAGCTCGCCCGCCTCGAGAAGGAGCGCACCGTCCTGGAGGGCCGGATCACCGAGCTCCGCCAGTTCGAGCGCGACTACCGCTCGCAGCTGCGCGACCTCATCGAGGGCAAGCTCCGCGAGCTCGACGCCAGCTCGAACGCCTCGGGCAGCACGCCGGTCTCGGCGATCGGCCTGTAGGCCCGTTGTCGGCCCGGCGCCCGCTTCGACTCTCGACGGCCGGCACCCTCATCGCGATCCTCGCGGTGGCGGTGCTGGCCGTCGACCAGTTCACGAAGTTCCTCGCAATCTCCACCCTGCCCTCCGAGACGCTCGTCCCGGTGCTGGGTGACTTCTTCGGTCTCTACCTGATCCGCAACTCCGGTGCGGCGTTCTCGTTCGGCGCCGGGTTCACCTGGGTCTTCACGATCGCCCTCGCAGCGGTGGCGGTCGTCATCGTCGTGCTCGTGCGCCGGGTGCGCTCGCGTGCCTGGGCGATCGTGCTCGGACTGCTCCTCGGCGGTGTGCTCGGCAACCTGACCGACCGTCTGTTCCGCGAACCCGGGTTCGCGGTCGGCCACGTGGTGGACTTCATCTCCACCCCCTGGATGTGGTTCTGGACGACCCCGGCGATCTACAACGTCGCCGACATGTTCATCGTGACGATGATGATCGCCGTCGCCGTGCTCGTGCTCGTCGGGCTGCGCCTGGACGGCACGCGCGAGACGCGCGAGTCGCGCACGGCGACCGCCGGCGAGCAGGGACCCGAGGCCTGAGCATGGAGTCCCGCGCGCTGCCCGTGCCGGACGGGCTCGACGGCACGAGGGTCGACGCCGCGCTCGCGAAGCTCCTCGGGTTCTCGCGCACGTTCGCCGCTGAGGTCGCGGACGCCGGCGGGGTGAGCCTCGACGGGCGCGTGCTCGGCAAGTCCGACCGGCTCCGCGCCGGCGGCTGGCTCGAGGTGGGCTGGACCCCCAAGCGCGGCCCCGAGGTCGTCCCGGTCGAGGTGCCCGACCTCGGCATCGTGTACGACGACGACGACATCGTCGTGGTCGACAAGCCCTCCGGCGTGGCGGCGCACCCCTCACTCGGCTGGGAGGGCCCGACCGTGCTCGGCGCCCTCGCCGCCGGCGGATACCGCATCGCCACCTCGGGCGCCGCCGAACGGCAGGGCGTCGTGCACCGGCTGGACGTGGGGACGAGCGGGCTCATGGTCGTCGCGAAGTCGGAGCGCGCCTACACCGCGCTCAAGCGCGCGTTCAAGGAGCGGGAAGTCGAGAAGATCTACCACACCGTGGTGCAGGGCCATCCCGACCCGCTCGTCGGGACCATCGACGCGCCGATCGGGCGGCACCCGAACCACTCGTGGAAGTTCGCGGTCACCCCCGACGGCAAGGACTCCGTCACGCATTACGAGACGCTGGAGGCCTTCCGGGGCGCGTCGCTCCTGGAGGTGCACCTGGAGACCGGGCGCACGCACCAGATCCGCGTGCACATGGCCGCCCACCGGCATCCGTGCGTCGGCGACCCGCTGTACGGCGCCGACCCCACCCTCTCCGCCCGGCTCGGGCTCATCCGGCAGTGGCTGCACGCGCACGAGCTGTCGTTCGCCCACCCGCTCACCGGCGACTGGGTGACGTTCCATTCGGCGTACCCGGCCGACCTGCAACGGGCGCTCGACATCCTCCGCGAGGACTGAACCGCTTCCCTCCGGGCGGATGCGGCGGCACCATGGAGCGATGGGCATCGAGGTGCGACCGGCGACCGTGTTCGAGGACGTCGCCGCGGTGCTGGGGCCGCGCAACCCCACGTCGAACGTCTGCTTCTGCCTGACCTACCGGATCCCGTCGAAGGAGAACCAGTCGCTGGCGGGGCCCGCCCGCGGCGAGCGGGTGCGCGCGCTGTGCGCCGAGGATCCGCCGCCCGGGGTCCTCGCCTACGACGGCGACGAGCCGGTCGGTTGGGCGGCGCTCCAGCCGCGCGCGAACACCACGTTCGCGACGAACCGGCGCATCCCGCACGTGGACGACCTCGACGTCTGGTCGCTCTGGTGCGTGCGGGTGCGCCCCGGCCACCGCAAGCAGGGCATCGCGCACACGCTCGTGGCGGGTGCGGTCGAGGCCGCCCGCGACCTCGGTGCACCGGCGGTGGAGGCGTACCCGGTCGACAACGGCGGCCGGAAGGTCGACCTCACGATGGCCTATGTGGGCACGCGCGCGCTGTTCGAGCGCGCCGGGTTCGAGAAGGCCGCCGACACCTCGTCGGTGCTGAACGGCTTCCCGCGCGTCCTGATGCGGCTGGACCTGCGCTAGCGCCCGCCCTCGAAGCGGGCCGCGGGGCCGTCCTCGAGCGCTGCGAGCACCCGGGCGCGCATCTCGGCGCCCAGGCCCGACAGGTCGGCGAGCGGCGCCCATCCGACCTCCGTCATCTCGCCGTCCACGGGGCGCGGCTCACCCGAGACCCAGCTGCACCGGAAGGTGAGGTCGAGGTAGTCGGTCTGGTCGCCGTTGGCGTAGGTGACCCGCGGGATCTGGTGCACCCAGGCCAGCCGATCGGCGCGGACCACGACCCCGGCCTCCTCGAGCGCCTCCCGCACGGCCGCGTCGGCGGGCTCCTCGCCGGGGTCCACGATCCCGGTGATCGGGGTGAGCGCGCCGGTGTCGCTGCGCCGGCCGAGCAGCACCTCGTCGCCGCGCACGATCACGGCCGTGACACCGGTGAGGAACAGCGGCCGGGTGCCGACGAACCGGCGCAGTTCCAGGATGAAGTCGGGTGTCGCCATGCGTCCCACACTATGGCGCCCGGTCCGGCCGACGCGCGACACGGCCCGGGCCGCCTGTCGGGGGCGGAACGTAGACTCGACACGTGGCAGCCGACTCCTTCGTTCACCTCCACGTGCACAGCGAGTACTCGATGCTCGACGGGGCGGCCCGGATCGGGCCGATGGTGCAGGAGGCGAAGAAGCTGGGGATGCCGGCGATCGCCGTCACCGACCACGGCAACACCTTCGCCGCGTTCGAGTTCTACAAGACCGCGAAGGCCGAGGGCATCAAGCCGATCATCGGCATCGAGGCGTACGTCACGCCGGGGACGCACCGTTCCGACAAGTCCCGCGTGCGGTGGGGGTCGCCCGAGCAGAACGACGACGACGTCTCGGGTGGTGGCGCGTACACGCACATGACGCTGCTCTCGCAGAGCACCGAGGGCATGCACAACCTGTTCCGGCTGTCGTCGCTGTCGAGCATCGAGGGCTACTACTTCAAGCCCCGGATGGACCGCGAGCTGCTGCAGAAGTACGCGAAAGGGCTCATCGCCACCACCGGATGCCCGTCGGGCGAGGTGCAGACGCGTCTCCGGCTCGGCCAGTACGACGCCGCACGCGCCGCCGCCGCGGAGTTCCAGGACATCTTCGGCAAGGAGAACTACTTCGCCGAGATCATGGACCACGGGCTCTCGATCGAGCGCCGCGTGATGACCGACCTCCTCCGGATCTCCAAGGACCTCTCGATCCCGCTCGTCGCCACCAACGACCTGCACTACACGCACCAGCACGACGCCACCTCGCACGCCGCGCTCCTGTGCGTGCAGTCCGGCTCGACCCTCGACGACCCGAAGCGGTTCAAGTTCGACGGCGACGGGTACTACGTGAAGTCCGCCTCCGAGATGCGGCAGATCTTCCGCGACCACCCGGAGGCGTGCGACAACACGCTGCTCATCGCAGAGCGCTGCGAGGTGGAGTTCGACACGAGCGCGAACTACATGCCGCGCTTCCCGGTCCCGGAGGGGGAGACCGAGGAGTCCTGGTTCATCAAGGAGGTCGAGAAGGGCCTCCACGAGCGTTACCCGAACGGCATCCCCGACGACGTGCGCAAGCAGGCCGAGTACGAGGTCGGCGTCATCACGCAGATGAAGTTCCCGGGGTACTTCCTCGTCGTCGCCGACTTCATCAACTGGGCCAAGCGCAACGGCATCCGGGTGGGGCCCGGTCGTGGGTCGGGTGCGGGTTCCATGGCCGCGTACGCCATGCGCATCACCGACCTGGACCCGCTCCAGCACGGCCTCATCTTCGAGCGGTTCCTCAACCCGGACCGCGTCTCCATGCCCGACTTCGACGTCGACTTCGACGACCGTCGGCGCTCCGAGGTCATCCAGTACGTGACCGAGAAGTACGGCGACGAGCGCGTGGCGCAGATCGTCACCTACGGCACGATCAAGGCCAAGCAGGCGCTGAAGGACGCCGGGCGCGTGCTCGGCTTCCCGTTCAGCATGGGGGAGAAGCTCACCAAGGCGATGCCGCCGGCGGTCATGGGCAAGGACATGCCGCTCACCGGCATGTTCGACCCCTCGCACCCCCGGTACAAGGAGGCGAGCGAGTTCCGCGCGGTGGTCGAGACCGACCCCGAGGCGAAGACCGTGTTCGACACGGCGCTGGGGTTGGAGAACCTGAAGCGGCAGTGGGGTGTGCACGCCGCGGGTGTGATCATGTCCAGCCATCCGCTGCTCGACATCATCCCGATCATGAAGCGGGAGCAGGACGGGCAGATCGTCACCCAGTTCGACTACCCGGCGTGCGAGTCGCTCGGCCTGATCAAGATGGACTTCCTGGGGCTGCGGAACCTCACGATCATCTCCGACGCGCTCGACAACATCGCCGCCAACCGCGGCGAGCCCCTCGTGCTCGAGGACCTCCCGCTCGACGACCGCGAGTCCTACGACCTGCTCAGCCGCGGTGACACCCTCGGCGTGTTCCAGCTCGACGGCGGCCCGATGCGGTCGCTCCTGCGCCTCATGCGCCCCGACAACTTCGAGGACATCTCGGCCGTCATCGCGCTCTACCGCCCCGGTCCGATGGGCGCGAACTCGCACATCAACTACGCGCTGCGCAAGAACGGGCAGCAGGAGATCACCCCGATCCACCCCGAGCTCGAGGAGCCCCTGAAGGACATCCTCGAGACGACCTACGGCCTGATCATCTACCAGGAGCAGGTCATGGCCATCGCGCAGCGCGTCGCCGGCTTCTCGCTCGGTCAGGCCGACATCCTCCGCCGCGCGATGGGCAAGAAGAAGAAGTCGGAGCTCGACAAGCAGTACGAGGGCTTCCACGGCGGCATGGTCGAACGCGGGTTCGGCGAAGGCGCCATCAAGGCGCTGTGGGACATCCTGCTGCCGTTCTCGGACTACGCGTTCAACAAGGCGCACTCGGCCGCGTACGGCCTGGTGTCGTACTGGACCGCCTACCTGAAGGCCCACTACCCGGCGGAGTACATGGCCGCGCTGCTGACGAGCGTCGGCGACTCCAAGGACAAGATGGCGGTGTACCTCAACGAGTGCCGCCGGATGGGCATCAAGGTGCTGCCGCCGGACGTCGGCGCGTCGATCAACTTCTTCGCCGCCGTCGGGGAGGACATCCGGTTCGGCCTCGGCGCGGTCCGCAACGTCGGCTCGAACGTCGTCGACGGCATCATCCAGGCGCGCGAGAAGGAGCCGTTCAGCTCCTTCCACGACTTCCTCGACAAGGTGCCGCCGCACGTGGCCAACAAGCGCACCGTGGAGTCGCTCATCAAGGCCGGCGCCTTCGACTCGCTGGGCGACACCCGCCGTGCCCTGCACGAGATCCACGAGGAAGCGGTCGAGGCCGCCGTCGACCTCAAGCGCAAGGAGGCGACCGGAGCGGTCGCGTTCGACTTCGACAGCCTGTGGGAGGCGGAGGAGCAGGCGGCGCCGCCGAAGGTGGAGCCCCGTCCGGAGTGGACGAAGAAGGACAAGCTCGCGTTCGAGCGCGAGATGCTCGGTCTCTACGTGTCGGACCACCCGCTCGCGGGCCTCGAGATCCCGCTCGCCAAGCACGCCTCGATCGGCATCCACGACCTGCTCGCGTCCGACGACATCGCGGACGGCGAGCAGGTGACGATCGCGGGACTCGTGACCAGCGTCCAGCACCGGGTCGCGAAGTCGAGCGGCAACCCGTACGGCATGATCACCGTCGAGGACTTCAACGGCGAGATCACCGTGATGTTCATGGGCAAGACCTACACCGAGTTCGCGTCCATGCTCGTCGCGGACTCGATCCTCGCCGTGCGCGGCCGCGTCTCGCGACGTGACGACGGCATGAACCTGCACGCGCAGAGCGCGTTCGCGCCCGATCTCGGCGCCGTGGACGAATCGGGCCCCCTCGTGCTCATGATCCCGGAGCAGCGCGCGAGCGAGACCGTCGTGGGCGAACTCGCGGCCGTGCTGCACCGGCATCGGGGCGACACAGAGGTGACGCTGAAGCTGCACCGCGGTGGGACGGCGAAGGTCTTCGAGGTCCCGCACCCGGTGCGGCTGTCGGCCGACCTCTACGGCGAGCTCAAGGGCCTGCTCGGCCCGTCCTGCCTCGGCTGAGGAGAGCCTGAGGCGGCGGAGAACCCGCACGGTTAGGATCGAAGGTCTTCGAGGCCCCGGTCTCCCGCATCCCGGAAGGAATCGACATGACGGACGACATGCACACGGACGGCCCCGCGCCGGTGACCGAGGAGCCGGTCGTCGCGGACGCCCCCGCGGCCGACCCGCAGTACGGCGTCGGCCCCTTCTCCATCCGTGAGACGGCGATCGGCGGCATCTGGCTCGTCGCCTTCGTCCTCTCGTTCATCCCGGTCTTCGGCGGCGGCACGTCGCTGTGGGGCCTCGGCCTCTCCTGGGTGCTCACCATCGGTGTGCCCACCGTGGCGGTCTTCCTGCTCGTCCTGCGCCGGCTCTCGCCGGACGGCATCCGTCGGGTCGGCTCGCTCGGGATCGACCAGTTCGCGTCCGTCGCGTTCTCGGTCGCCGCCGTCTCCTGGCTCGCGTTCGTCTGGCAGCAGGTCTCGATCGCGATCGTCACCGGCGTCACCGGCGCCGGCAGCTGGCTCATCTGGATCGAGTTCATCCTCATGCTCGGCGGCGTCGCCTGCACCGTGTTCGCGCCGCTGCTGCCGGTGCTCCGCGAGGACTTCCGGCACCGCCCGGAGTCGGTCGCGCACCCGGCCGCGCGCCGGCTGCGCCCGATCGCGAAGCGCCCGCCGCGTCCGGCGGCGCCCGCCCCGGCCGGCGCCGGTGCGCACGCGTCCGGGCAGCCGGCCCCCGCGTTCCAGCAGCCCGGCCCCGGGTTCCAGCAGCAGGTCCCCGCGTGGGACGGACGGCAGCAGCCCGCGTACGCCGCGGCTCCGACGGCGCAGCCCGCCCCCGCGGAGGAGGCCGAGACCACCGTGCTCGACCGCCTCGATCCGACCGCGCACGCGGAGCCGGCCGCGGTCGCCGCGGACGAGCCGGCGACCGCCCCGCAGGACGACCCGCTCGCGGTGTTCGAGCCGGATGCGACGCCCGAACCCGTGGCGGAGTCCGAGGCGGTGGCCGAGCGCGAGTCCGCGTTCGAGCCGGAGCCGGTGACCGCCGTGTACGACGTCGCGGCCGAGCCCGTGCAGGACCAGCCCGTGCAGGACGAGCCCGTGCAGGCCGAGCCCGTGCAGGACGAGCCCGTGCAGGCCGAGCCCGTGCAGGACGAGCCGGCGGCGGAGCAGCCCGCGCCGCAGGCGTTCTGGGTGCTCGCGCCGGAGGAGCGCGACGTGCTGGACGCGTCCGGCGCGCCGATCTTCCGCATCGGCCCCACCGCGTGGGCGCTCGTCATCGAGGATCGCGGCGAGGTCTTCGTGATGCGTCACGAGGACGGCCGCATCGGCTACCTCCACGACGTGTCCGGGGTCACCCGCGGCTGATCCCGCGCCCGGTGCGGCTGCTGCGCGCACCGGGCGCCCAGCCCGCGCGCGGTAGCCTGGAGGGATGCTGCGCACCATCGATCTGAGAGGTCGGGCCCTGTCCCCGGCCGAGCTGCTGGCCGCCGTCCCCCGTGCCGACGTGGCACGCGAGAGCGCGCTCACCACCGCCGCGCAGATCGTCCACGACGTCGCCGCCCGCGGCGAGGAGGCGCTCCGCGAGCAGGCCGAGCGGTTCGACGGCGCGTCCGGGCACGCCATCCGCGTCCCGGCCGCACACCTCGAGGAGGCCGTCGCGGGGCTCGCCCCGCAGGTGCGCGCCGCGCTCGAGGAGGCCATCGCGCGGGTGCGCACCGCATCCGCCGCCCAGGTCCCCGGCCCGGTCGTGACCGAACTCGGTGCGGGTGCCCGCGTCACCCAGCGGTGGCAGCCGGTCCGGCGGGTGGGCGTGTACGTGCCCGGCGGCAAGGCCGTCTACCCCTCCAGCGTGGTCATGAACGTCGTCCCGGCCCAGGTCGCCGGTGTCGAGGTCGTCGCGCTCGCGTCGCCGCCGCAGCGGGAGTTCGACGGCCGGGTGCACCCGGTGATCCTCGCCGCCGCGCACCTGCTCGGTGTCACGGAGGTCTACGCCATGGGCGGCGCCGGTGCGATCGGCGCACTCGCCTACGGCGTCGAGAGCATCGGCCTCGACCCGGTCGACGTCGTGACCGGCCCCGGCAACAACTTCGTCGCCGCCGCCAAGCGGGCCGTCGCCGGGCTCGTCGGCACCGACTCCGAGGCGGGCGCCACCGAGATCCTCATCGTCGCCGACGAGCACGCCGACCCGCGCCTGGTGGCCGCCGACCTCATCAGCCAGGCCGAGCACGACGAGCAGGCGTCCGCCGTCCTGGTCACCGCCTCGGAGCAGCTCGCGCAGCAGGTGACCGCCGAGATCACGATCCGTGCACCCCGCACCCGGCACGCCGAGCGGGTCGCGGTGGCCCTCGACGGCCCGCAGTCCGCGATCGTGCTCGTCGACGACCTCGCACAGGCGACCGCGTTCAGCAACGCGTACGCGCCCGAGCACCTCGAACTCCACCTCGCCGACCCCGACCCCGCGGCGTTCGTGAACGCCGGCGCCGTGTTCGTCGGCGACCACACCCCGGTCAGCCTCGGCGACTACCTCGCGGGCAGCAACCACGTGCTGCCCACCGGGGGTCAGGCCCGCTACGCCGCGGGCCTGTCCGCGGCGACGTTCCTCCGGCCGCAGCAGGTCATCGAGTACGACCGCGACGCCCTCGCCGCCGTCCGGCACGACATCGTCACCCTCGCCCAGGCCGAGGCGCTGCCCGCGCACGGCGAGGCCGTCGAAGCCCGCTTCGAGGGATAACCTGGCGCTGTCATGCATTGCCCCTTCTGCCGTCACCCCGACTCCCGCGTCATCGACTCCCGCACCAGCGACGACGGACTCAGCATCCGTCGCCGTCGCCAATGCCCCGAATGCGGCGGTCGGTTCTCGACCATCGAGACCGCGAGCCTGAACGTGATCAAGCGTTCCGGCGTCATCGAGCCGTTCAGCCGCGAGAAGGTCATGTCCGGCGTCCGCAAGGCCTGCCAGGGTCGGCCCGTCACCGAGGCCGACCTCGCGATCCTCGCCCAGAAGGTCGAGGAGGCCGTCCGTCAGACCGGGTCGTCGCAGATCGACACGAACGAGATCGGCCTCGCCATCCTCGGCCCGCTCCGCGAGCTCGACGAGGTCGCGTACCTCCGGTTCGCGAGCGTCTACCGTGCGTTCGAGTCGCTCGAGGACTTCGAATCCTCGATCGCCGAGCTGCGCGCCGACCGTGCCGCCCGGCTCAGCCAGCCCGGCGCGCAGGAGTGAGCGCCGCGGGCGGGTAGCCTGGCAGACGATGTATCCGCTGCTCTTCCGCACCGTCCTCTCGCGCATGGACCCCGAGTCCGCGCACCACCTCGCGATGGCGGTGATCCGGATGCTGGGCGTCCCGCCGTTCTCCGCGGCCGCCCGCGCCCTCACCCGCCCCGACCCGTCGCTGCGCACCCGTGCGCTCGGCCTGGAGTTCGACTCGCCGTTCGGCGTCGCAGCCGGGTTCGACAAGGACGTGAAGGGCGCCGCCGGGCTCCACGCGCTCGGGTTCGGTCACGTGGAGGTCGGCACGGTCACGGCGCTGCCGCAGGACGGCAACCCGCGACCACGCCTGTTCCGCCTCGTCCCGGACCGCGCGGTCGTGAACCGCATGGGCTTCAACAACAAGGGCGCGCACGCCGCGGCGAGGCGCCTCGCGAAGCTGCGCCGGCGTCGGAACCGCCCCGTGCTCGGCGTGAACATCGGCAAGAGCCGCGTGGTCGACGTCGCCGACGCGACCACCGACTACGTGCGCAGCGCCGTGCTGCTCGCCCCGCTCGCCGACTACCTCGTGGTGAACGTGTCGTCGCCGAACACGCCCGGCCTGCGCGGCCTGCAGGCCGTCGAGACGCTGCGTCCGCTGCTCGAGTCGGTCCGCGACGCCGCCGGCTCGACCCCGTTGCTGGTGAAGTTCGCGCCCGACCTGCCCGACGACGAGATCGCCGCGGTCGCGATGCTCGCGGTCGATCTGGGGCTCGCCGGCGTCATCGCCACCAACACGACGATCTCGCGGACGGGGCTGCGCACCGATCCGGCCGTCGTCGCCGCGGCGGGGGAGGGCGGCCTGAGCGGCGCCCCCCTGAAGGAGCGTGCACTGCAGGCGCTGCGGATCGTGCGCGAGGCCGTGCCGGACCCGGACTTCTGCGTGATCTCCGTCGGCGGGGTCGAGACCTCGGCGGACGTCCAGGAGCGCCTCGCCGCCGGTGCGACGCTCGTGCAGGGCTACACCGCGTTCCTGTACCGCGGCCCGCTCTGGGCGCGGCAGCTGAACCGCGGGCTCGCCGCCGCATCCCGCCGCTGACGCGTCGCCGCCGCATCCCGCCGCTGACGCGTCGCCGCCGCATCCCGCCGCTGACGCGTCGCCGCCGCATCCCGCCGCTCACGCGTCGCCGCCGCATCCCACCGCCGCCGCTCACGCGTCCTCGCCGAAACTGCAACTGCGCCACGAGACTGCTGCCATTGTCGGCAGTCTCGTGGCGCAGTTGCTGTCTCGCGGTCCCGGAGGGACGGCGGGGGAGCGGCGGGTCAGAGGGAGCGGCGGGCGCCGCGCTTGACCTGCGGCTTCGGCAGGCGCATGAAGCGCATCTGCACGGTGCGCATCGCGGCATACCAGCCGAGGCCCTTCTCCATGTTGTCGCCGAACTTGCGGCGCGCGGCCTTCTTCACGCGGATGGAGGTGATCACCATGTCGATGACGGTGAGGATCACGAAGGCCCACAGGACGGCGTAGGCGTAGACCTGCACGAGCGGGATGTTCACGAACATCAGCAGCAGGACCGCGACCATGATCGGCATGACCCACTCGCCGACGTTCCAGCCGCCGTCGACCCAGTCGCGCACGAACCGGCGCTGGGGGCCCTTGTCGCGGGCGGTCAGGTAGCGGTCGTCACCCGCGGCCATGCCGAGCCGCGCCTTCTCGCGCTGCTCGGCGAGCTGCGCCTTCGCGCGCGCCTTGGCCTCCTTGGTGTCGGGCACGAGCGGCCGCTTGCGCGCGGCCTCGCGCTCGGCGCGGGTCGGCGTCGGCCGGCCCTTGCCGTTCGCCGGTGCCGGGGCGGCGGCGTCGTCGGATGCGGATTCGGCGGAGGTCTTGGCCACGGGGATCCTCGGAAGTCGGGTCGGGGTGCCTCCTAAGATTACCCGCATGACATCCGAGAACACCCGGAAGGATGCGGTCCACGAGGCCGCGGCCGCCGGCATCCCCACCGCCCTCGCCGACCTGGGGGCGCTCGTGCGCATCCCCTCCATCGCCTGGCCCGCCTTCGACCAGACGCAGCTGCAGCGCAGCGCCGAGGCGGTCGCGGCCCTCGCGGAGGGCACCGGGGTGTTCGATGAGGTGCGGGTGCTGCGCGCCGCCACCGGCGAGACGCTGCCCGACGGCGCCGCCGAACTCGGGCAGCCCGCCGTGCTGGCCACGCGTGCTGCTCGGAACGGCGCCCCCACCGTGCTGCTGTACGCCCACCACGACGTGCAGCCGGTCGGCGACGAGGCGCTGTGGGACTCGCCGCCGTTCGAGCCGACCGTCCGCGACGGTCGCCTGTACGGCCGCGGCGCGGCCGACGACAAGGCCGGCGTCATGGTGCACATCGCCGCGATCCGTGCACTCCGCGACGCGCTCGGCGACGACTTCGACCTGGGGCTCGCGATGTTCATCGAGGGGGAGGAGGAGTACGGCTCCCGTTCGTTCGCGCAGTTCCTCGCCGACAACCGCGAGGCGCTCCGGGGCGACGTCATCGTCGTCGCCGACTCCGGCAACCTCGACACCGACACGCCCGCGCTGACCGTCTCGCTCCGCGGCAACGCCCGCTTCACCCTCACCGTCCGCACCCTCGACCACGCCTCCCACTCCGGCATGTTCGGCGGTGCGGTCCCCGACGCGATGATGGCGACCATCCGCCTGCTGGCGACCCTGTGGGATGCGGACGGCTCCGTGGCCGTCGCCGGCCTCACCGAGCGCGACGCGCCGACGCCGCCGCCCTACGACGAGGCCGCCCTCCGCGCCGAGGCCGGTCTGCCCGAGGGTGTCGACCCCGTCGGCACCGGGACGATCCTCGGACGCATCTGGAACAAGCCCTCCATCACCGTGACCGGGATCGACGCGCCGACCGTGGCGACGGCCTCCAACACGCTCTCGCCCGAGGTGCGTGTCGTCGTCAGCGCGCGCGTCGCGCCGGGACAGCCCGCCCGCGAGGCCTACGAGGCGATCGCCGCGCACCTGCGCGCCCACGCCCCGTTCGGTGCGCGGCTGGAGTTCTCCGACGTGGACTGCGGCGACGCGTTCCTCGTCGACACCGAGGGGTGGGCCGCCGCGATCGCACGGGAGAGCCTCACCGAGGGCTACGGCCGGGAGGCCGTCGACGTGGGCGTGGGCGGTTCGATCCCGTTCATCGCCGACCTCGTGCGCACGTTCCCCGGCGCGCAGATCCTGGTGACCGGCATCGAGGACCCGCACACCCGGGCACACAGCCCCAACGAGTCGCTGCACCTGGAGACCTTCCGTCGTGCGGTGCTCAGCGAGGCGCTGCTGCTGGAGAACATCGATCGCCACCGGCCCTGACACGCCGATCGCGCGTAGAATCGGTTGTGACCAGCATCCGTCCGGTCGTCCCCGAGGAGAGCCATGACCGACACCACCCTGACCGTCGACCAGACCGCGCGCGAGCACGGCGTGCAGCTCACCGCAGCGGCCGCCGAGAAGGTGCAGCGCCTGCTCGGCCAGGAGGGCCGTGACGACCTGCGCCTGCGTGTCGCCGTGCAGCCCGGCGGCTGCAGCGGCCTGATCTACCAGCTCTACTTCGACGAGCGCCGCCTGGACGGCGACAAGGTCGTGGATTTCGACGGCGTGGAGGTCATCGTCGACGACATGAGCGTCCCGTACCTGGACGGTGCCGTCATCGACTTCAAGGACACGATCTCGGAGCAGGGCTTCACGATCGACAACCCCAACGCGCAGGGGTCCTGCGCGTGCGGCGACAGCTTCCACTGACGCGCCCGGCGCGCACCGGTCATCGGCGCGGTCGGACCCCGGTTCTTCCGGGGTCGGCCGCGCCGACGCGCGTGTCCGGCCTGAACGAATGGCCAGAACCCGGTGTGAGCTTGCTCTAGACTGAAGGAGCTTCATCCGTGACCCCTGAAAGGTGCACCGTGCCTTCGAAACGTCGACTGCGTTGGGCCGCCCTCCCCACCGGGGCAGCGGCGGCGGTGATCCTCGCCGGCTGCACTCCCACCCAAGAGCACGGCTTCCTGCCGGGCTTCGAGGAGACGAGCCAGCCCGCGACCAACCACACCGACATGGTGGCCGCCCTCTGGGTCAACTCCTGGATCGTGCTGCTCGCCGTGGGCGTCATCACCTGGGCGCTCATGCTCTGGGCGATGGCGATGTACCGCCGGCGCAAGGGCCAGACCGGCCTGCCCGTCCAGCTGCGGTACAACATGCCGATCGAGATCTTCTACACGATCGTCCCGCTGATCCTGGTCGTCGGCTTCTTCGCCTTCACGGCGCGTGACCAGACGATCCTCGAGACGCAGTACGACGACCCGGACGTCACGATCTCGGCCATCGGGAAGCAGTGGGCCTGGGACTTCCAGTACGGCGAGGACGACGACGCGGTCTGGACCATGGGCGTCCAGGCGCAGCCCGACCGTGCCGGCAACATCGACCAGGAGGCGCTGCCGACGCTGGTCCTGCCCGTCGACAAGAAGGTCCGCATCGACCTCGCCTCGCGTGACGTCATCCACTCCTTCTGGGTCATCGACTTCCTCTACAAGAAGGACCTCTACATCGGCAAGGACAACTCCTGGTCGTTCACCCCGACCCGTGAGGGCACCTTCGCCGGCAAGTGCGCCGAGCTCTGCGGCGAGTACCACTCGATGATGCTCTTCAACGTCGAGGTCGTCAGCGAGGACGAGTACGAGGACTACCTCGACACGCTCCGGGACAAGGGCCAGACCGGCAACATCCAGGACGCGTACGACCGGCTCCAGAACCTGCCGGGCACCGACGCTTCTTCCAAGGGAGACGAGTGATTATGGCGACCACGCTTCCGCCTCAGGAGACGAGCGCTCCGACGACCCTCCCGCCCCGTCAGGCGGCCCTGCTCAGTTCCTCGCGCGTCGAGTCCAAGGGCAACGTCATCGTCAAGTGGGTCACCTCGACCGACCACAAGACGATCGGCTACATGTACCTGATCGCGTCGTTCCTGTTCTTCCTCCTGGGCGGCGTGATGGCACTGATCATCCGTGCCGAGCTCTTCGAGCCCGGCATGCAGATCGTGCCCACCAAGGAGCAGTACAACCAGCTGTTCACGATGCACGGCACGATCATGCTGCTCATGTTCGCGACGCCGCTGTTCGCGGGCTTCGCGAACGCGATCCTGCCGCTGCAGCTCGGTGCCCCCGACGTGGCGTTCCCGCGTCTGAACGCCTTCGCGTTCTGGCTGTTCCTCTTCGGCTCGATCATCGCGGTCGCCGGCTTCCTCACCCCGTCGGGTGCGGCCTCGTTCGGCTGGTTCGCGTATCAGCCCCTCGCGAGCACGACGTTCACACCCGGCGTCGGCGGCAACCTCTGGATGCTGGGCCTCGGCATCAGCGGTTTCGGCACGATCTTCGGCGCGGTGAACTTCATCACCACGATCATCACGATGCGCGCCCCCGGCATGACCATGTGGCGCATGCCGATCTTCTCGTGGAACACGCTGATCACCAGCATCCTGATCCTCATCGCGTTCCCGGTGCTGGCCGCCGCCATCCTCGCCGCCGCCGCCGACCGCGTGCTCGGTGCGCACATCTACGACCCGCAGAACGGCGGCGTGCTCCTCTGGCAGCACCTGTTCTGGTTCTTCGGCCACCCCGAGGTGTACATCATCGCGCTGCCGTTCTTCGGCATCGTCTCGGAGATCTTCCCGGTGTTCAGCCGCAAGCCGATCTTCGGGTACAAGACCCTCGTCTACGCGACGATCGCGATCGCCGTCCTGTCGGTGTCGGTGTGGGCGCACCACATGTACGTCACCGGTGGCGTGCTGCTCCCGTTCTTCGCCTTCATGACGATGCTCATCGCGGTCCCGACCGGTGTGAAGATCTTCAACTGGATCGGCACCATGTGGCGTGGCTCGGTCACGTTCGAGACGCCGATCGTGTTCTCGCTCGGCTTCCTGGTGACCTTCGTCTTCGGTGGCCTCACCGGTGTGATCCTCGCCTCGCCGGCGCTGGACTTCATGCTCTCGGACTCCTACTTCGTCGTGGCGCACTTCCACTACGTCGTGTTCGGCACCGTCGTGTTCGCGATGTTCGCGGGCTTCTACTTCTGGTGGCCGAAGTGGACCGGCAAGATGCTCAACGAGCGTCTCGGCTACGTGCACTTCTGGATCCTGTTCGTGGGCTTCCACATGACGTTCCTCATCCAGCACTGGCTGGGCGTGGACGGCATGGTCCGCCGCTACGCCGACTACTCGGAGGCGGACGGCTGGACCTGGGAGAACCAGGTCTCCACGATCGGTTCGATGATCCTCGCCGCCTCGATGATCCCGTTCATCCTGAACGTCTGGATCACCGCGCGGAAGGCGCCCAAGGTCACCGTCAACGACCCGTGGGGCTACGGCGGTTCGCTCGAGTGGGCGACCAGCTGCCCCCCGCCGCGCCACAACTTCACGTCCATCCCTCGCATCCGCAGCGAGCGGCCGGCCTTCGACCTCAACCACCCCGAGGCCTCCGTGCCGGTGGGCGTGGGCCCGGCGAAGGACGCCCCCGATGCCCCGGTCGTCGACGCGGCCGACGGAAAGGTCAAGTGATCCATGCGTAGCAACATCGGTATCTGGTGGCTCCTGCTCGGGTTCTTCCTCTTCATCGACATCGTCTACACGGGCTGGAACATCCTCGCGAACCCCGAGATGGCGTGGCCCGACGCGATCGAGTGGGTCGGCACCGTGGCGCTCCTGTTCGGTGCGTTCATGTCCGCGATGATCGGCTGGTACGTGTCCCGTGTCGCCAAGGCGGCCGGTGGCCTGCTGCCCGAGGACAGCCTGACCGCCGACATCGACGACGGCGACCCGGAGATCGGTGAGTTCAGCCCCTGGTCCTGGTGGCCCATCGTGCTGGCCTTCTCGGTCGCCATCGGCGCGATCGGTCTCGCGGTCGGCAGCTGGATGGTCCCGATCGGACTCGGCGTCTTCGTCGTGGCCATCGTCGGGTGGGTCTTCGAGTACTACCGCGGGAACTTCGCGCGCTGAGGTCCATGGGATTCCGGCTTCTGACGGCCGCATCCTCCGAGACGGGGCACATCCGTGCCTCGAATCAGGATGCGGCCTTCAGCGCGCCCTGGGGTGCCGCCGTCGCCGACGGCGTGGGCGGTGGGCCCTCCGGGGACCTCGCGTCCGCGGCGTTCGTCCACCGGCTCGTCGCGGGCGGTCTGCGCGTCCGTGACGTCGACGACCTCGCCGTGCGCCTGCGCGAGGCGAATTGGGACCTCGGAGCGCACGTCCGTCGCGACCCGGAGCTCGCCGGCATGGCGACGACGTTCACCGGCCTGTTCCTCGCCGACGGCGACCGTCTGCTGCTCGCCCACGTCGGCGATTCGCGCGGCTACCGGCTGCGGCATGCGCAGCTCGAGCGGCAGACGCGGGACGACTCGTACGTGCAGACGCTCGTCGACCGGGGGCTCCTCGATCCGCAGGCCGCCGCGGTCCACCCGCGACGCAACATCATCACGGCGTCGTTCGCAGGCGGGGAGGCCGACCCGGTGACCGTGGCCGAGCGCGACGTCGTGCCCGGCGACCGGTGGCTGCTGTGCAGCGACGGCGTGAGCGACTACCTGGACGACGAGGAGCTCGGCCTGGCCCTGCTGCGGAACCGCAGCCCGCAGGCGGCCGCCCGTGCACTCGTCGCCGAGGCGCTCGAGGCCGGTTCGCGCGACAACGTGACCGCCGTGGTCTGCGACGTCGTCGAGGGGGCGTACGACGCGTGGGCGGCGCCTGCGTTCCACGGTTCGGCCGACGAGTGGTTCCAGGAGGACCTGGAGGTCAGCGCGTCCTGACGGCGCACCGCTCAGTCGCCCGCCACGACCCCAACGAGGGGGTCCTGGATGCGGGGGAGCGGACCCGCATCCGTCTCCGCCGGGTATCCCTCCCGGCGCCAGTACTCGTAGCCGCCGATCATCTCGCGCACCCGGTAGCCGAGGGCGGCGAGTTCGCGTCCGGCCTTGGCGCCGGCGTTGCAGCCGGGGCTCCAGCAGTAGACGACGACGTCGACGGCGGGGTCGAGCTCCTCCGCCGCGCGGGCCGCGATCTCCCGGTAGGGCATGTGGCGTGCACCGCGCACCCGCCCCTGCGCCCACGCGTCCGCGGAGCGCACGTCCAGCAGCGCGAACCGCTCACCGGCACGCTGCGCGGCGTACACGTCGGAAGCGTCGGTCTCGCAGGCGAGTTTGGTCTCGAAGTACTGCAGCGCGTCGATCATGCCCCCACGGTACGGGCGTGTCCGCCCGGCCACGAGGAGCCGGACGGACACGGACGCGTCGAAAACGGACGTCAGTCGAGGAGGCCGCCGCCGAGGTTGACCGGACTGTCGACGATGTTGCCCAGGATGCCGCCGATGACGTGTTCACCGGTCTCGACGCGCAGCCCGGCGTACCAGGCGTCGGTGGTCGCAGGATCGAACCCGTGCGTCTCCCAGCCGCGTTTGCGCGCCTTCAGGACGAGCTCGCCGGCCCGCTCGGTGCGGATCCGCTGGTAGCGCTGCAGTGCGTCCTGCGGCCCGAGCGTGTTCAGTGCGAACACGAGGCCGAGCACGAAGCTGTCCTCGAGCGCCGAGCAGGCGCCCTGTCCGATGTCCGGAGCGGTGTTGTGCGCGGAGTCCCCGAGGAGCGCGACGCGTCCGCGCACCCAGGTGTGGAACGGGTCGATGTCGAAGATCTCCACGCGGTTCAGGGAGGTCGCGGGATCGATCGCGTCGATGAGCCGGTGCACGCCGTCGGCCCAGCCGTCGAACGCGGCGCGCAGCGGGGCGGTGCCCTCCGAGCGGTCGTAGGGGAGGCCGGCCGGCTGCGGGACGTCGAAGAAGAAGTAGAACCGGTCGCCGGCCACGGGCATCACCGAGACGCGCTTGCCCTCCGCGACGTAGGTGGTCCACTGGTCGGCGGGGCCCACCGCCGTGTCGATCGGGACGAGGCCGTTGAAGTTCGTGTAGCCCGAGTACACCCGCTCCAGCTGCTCGCCGAGGACGTGCTCGCGCACGAGCGAGCGTGCACCGTCCGCGCCGATGAGCACGTCCGCGGTGTCGGACTCGCCGTTCTCGAACGTGACCGTGACGGCGTCCTCCGTCTGCGACACGCCGGTCATGCGCATCCCGAGCCGGATGCGGTCCATGCCGAACCGCTCCATGAGGAGCGCCTGGAGGTCGGCGCGTGCGACGGGGTAGGGACGCTGGCCGGTGCGCGCCGTGACCGGTGCCAGGCTGAACCGGCACATGTCCTCGCCGGTGTGGCCGTCGACGTACGCCATGGTGTCCATGACACCGCCGAGGGCCACCATGTCGTCGTGGAGCCCGAGCCAGTTCAGCACCTTGACGCCGTTCGGCCAGAGGGAGAGCGCGGCGCCGACCGGCTTGTTCTCCTTGATCTGGTCGTAGATGACGACCTCGTGGCCCAACCGCTGCAGTGCGATGCCCGCACTGGTCCCGCCGATACCTGCTCCGATGATGATGAAACGCACGGCCCCACGCTAGTGGGCACGCATTCCGGGAATGTTACAGCCATCAACATCGACGGAAACGCGGGAACGACGAAGGGCGGTCCGGAATGAACCGGACCGCCCTTCGTCGTGCGGGGATCAGCTGCGGGGAGCGTCGCCCTCGGTGTCGTTGGCCGCGTTCAGCCCCTTGGGGGAGGGCCACTCGGCGCTGGCCTTCTCGCCGACCGCGTTGGTCGGGTGGCCGTCCTCGGCGGCCCGCTGGGCGGCACCCTCGATCTCGGCCTGCTCCGCCTCGTCCATGTGCGACAGCTCGTGGTGCTGGTGCGCATCGGCGGCGGCGATCTCGGCCTGGGTGAGCGGGGTCAGGCGGTCCTCGAAGAACCAGCGCGAGAGCGACGCGCGGAGGTTCTCGTGCCACGGGATGTTGCCCTTGGCGTTCGGCCGCACGACCAGCGGGGCGTTGGTCTCGTAGTCGATGAGCTTCCAGCGGTCGTACTCGTCGACGGGCTGGTGCACCTCGATGTACTCGCCGCCGGGGAGGCGGACGATGCGACCGGACTCGTAGCCGTGCAGCACGATCTCGCGGTCCTTCTTCTGCAGCGCGATGCAGATGCGCTTGGTGACGAAGTAGCCGATGATCGGGCCCAGGATGAGGCTGAACTGCAGGAAGTGGATGACCCCTTCCATCGACAGCATGAAGTGCGTGGCGATGATGTCCGACGAGGCCGCCGCCCACAGCACCGCGTAGAAGATGACGCCGGCGGCGCCGATGGCGGTGCGGGTGGCCGCGTTGCGGGGGCGCTGCGCGATGTGGTGCTCGCGCTTGTCGCCGGTGATCCACGCCTCGATGAAGGGGTAGACGGCGACGAGCAGGATGAAGAGCACCAGCACGACGA
The DNA here is from genome assembly GCF_054798235.1 of Microbacterium sp. GXF7504. NCBI lineage: Bacteria > Bacillati > Actinomycetota > Actinomycetes > Micrococcales > Microbacteriaceae > Microbacterium > Microbacterium sp. GXF7504. The sequence continues at coordinate 104,034 of NZ_JBSJZI010000002.1, forward strand.
GCGGGATGATGATGTTCCACGACCAGGTGTGGTTCCAGAACACCGACTCCAGGTGCGGCGGCACGAGACGCAGGGCGCCGTCGGCGAAGCCGATGTACCAGTCGGGCTGGGTACCCGCGGAGACGGGGGACGGGTCGTACGGGCCGTAGTTCCAGATCGGGTTGATCGTGAACAGCGACGCGATGAGGACGATCACACCGAAGGTGAGGAAGAAGAACCCACCCATCTTCGAGGCGTACACCGGGAGCATCGGGTAGCCGACGACGTTGCTGTTCGTGCGGGCGGGACCGGCGAACTGCGTGTGCTTGTTGATGATCATCAGCACGAGGTGCAGCGCCAGCAGCGCGACCAGGATCGCGGGCAGCAGCAGGATGTGCAGCGTGTAGAGGCGGCCGACGATCGCGTCACCGGGGAACTCGCCGCCGAAGAGCAGGAACGAGGTCCAGGTGCCGATGAGCGGGATGCCCTTGATCATGCCGTCGATGATGCGCAGGCCGTTGCCCGAGAGCAGGTCGTCGGGGAGCGAGTAGCCGGTGAAGCCCTCGCCCATGGCCAGGACGAACAGCACGAAGCCGATGACCCAGTTGAGCTCGCGCGGCTTGCGGAACGCGCCGGTGAAGAAGACGCGCAGCATGTGCACGCCGATGCCGGCGACGAACACGAGCGCGGCCCAGTGGTGGATCTGGCGGACCAGGAGACCACCGCGGAGGTCGAAGGAGATGTGCAGCGTCGAATCCAGCGCCGCGGACATCGCGACACCGCGCATGAGCGGGTACGAGCCGTCGTAGTGGACCTCGGCCATCGACGCCTGGAAGAAGAACGTCAGGTACGTGCCGGAGAGCAGCACGACGACGAAGCTCCACAGGGCGATCTCACCGAGCATGAAGGACCAGTGGTCCGGGAAGATCTTGCGCCCGAGCTCCTTGACGAGCCCGGAGACGCTCGTGCGCTCGTCGATGTAGTTCGCGGCCGCTCCGACGAAGCGTCCGCCGAGCGGGGCGTCCTTCTTCTGCTCAGGAGCGGAGGTGGCGGTTGCGGTACTCAATGACGCTCCCAGAAGCTCGGGCCGACGGGTTCGGTGAAGTCGCTCTGCGCGACGAGGTAGCCCTCGTCGTCCACCGTGATGGGCAGCTGCGGCAGCGGACGGGCGGCCGGGCCGAAGATGACCTTCGCGCCGTCGGCGACGTCGAACTGCGACTGGTGGCAGGGGCAGAGGAGGTGGTGGGTGAGCTGCTCGTACAGCGCGACGGGGCAGCCGACGTGCGTGCACACCTTGGAGTAGGCGACGATGCCGTCGTAGGACCAGTCCTTGCGGTCCTCGGCCTCGATGAGGTCCTCCTGCGGCAGGCGCATGAGCAGGACGATGGCCTTGGCCTTCTCGTCGAGGTAGCCCTCGTGGTGCGACAGCTGCGCGAGCTCCTCGGGGATGACGTGGAACGCAGAGCCGAGCGTGACCTCGGACGCCTTGATCGGGCGGCCGGTGGGGTCGATCGCGAGGCGCGAGCCCTTCTTCCACATCGTGTGCTGCAGCAGCTCGACCGGGTTCTCGTCCTCGGGGGCGAGGCCGCGGAAGAGGACGATGCCGGGGACCACGGATGCCGCGACGGCCGCGAACAGCGAGTTGCGGATCATCGTGCGGCGGCCGAAGCCCGACTCCTCGTTCGCGGCGGCGAACGCGGCGACCGCACCCTCACGGGTCGTGTCACGACCGCGCGTCGCGTGACGCGGCTCGATGTACTCCTTGTCGACCATGACGGCCTTGGACCAGTGGATCGCGCCGATACCGATCGCCAGGAGGGCGAACGCGATGCCGAGACCCACGAACATCGAGTTGTTGTGGACCGCGGCGAGCGTGCCGTCCAGCGGGAAGACCATGTAGGCCACGACGGCCCAGATGGACGCTGCGACCGACAGGTAGAACAGCGTGTAGACGGTGCGGACCGCGCGCTGCATGGCGGCGGGGTCCTTGTCGGTGATGCGCTCCCGATGCGGCGGCAGACCGGGGTTCACCGCCGGGTCGGACGCCTCCACGGCAAGACCGCTCGACGGCTTCCAGGAAGCCCTCTCATGCTCGAGCGGGTCGACATCGTGTGCCATGGTGCTCCTCGTACGTTCCGTATGTCTGTGAAAAGTTCGTCAGTTGGACTTCGCGGTGATCCACACCGTCACCGCGATGAGCGTGCCGATGCCGAAGATCCAGATGAACAGGCCCTCCGCGACGGGACCCAGTGAGCCCAGCGCGTACCCGCCGGGGGAGGGGTTCTCCTGCATCCACAGGAGTGCCGAGATGACGTCGCGCTTGTCCTCGAGGGTGAGGTTCATGTCGTTGAAGACGGGCATGTTCTGCGGGCCCGTGACCATCGCCGCGTACATGTTCAGTGCGGAGGTGTGGTGCAGGTTGGGGGCGTACTTGCCCTCGGTGAGCGCACCGCCCGCGCCGGCGACGTTGTGGCACATGGCGCAGTTGATGCGGAAGAGCTCGGCGCCCGCCGCGACGTCGCCCTGACCGTCCAGGACCTCCTCGGAGGGGTAGGACGGGCCGGGGGCGACGGCCTGGACGTAGGACGCGATGGCCTCGATCTGCTCGTCCGTGAACTGCACCGGCTTCTGCGGCGCCTGCGGGGCCTGGGCCTGCAGCGGCATGCGGCCGGTGGAGACCTGGAAGTGCACCGCGAGCTCGCCCACGCCGTAGAGCGACGGGCCGGACTCGGTGCCCTGCAGGTCGAGCCCGTGGCAGGTGGCGCAGTTGGCCTGGAAGAGCTTCTGGCCGTCCTCGACCGTGAGGGTCGAGGCGGTGGGCTCGGTCTCGGTCGTCGCGGCCACGGCCGCGGACGCGCCGGCGTAGACGCCGCCGGTGATGAGCAGACCGATCCCGATGAGGGCCGCCGCGGCGAGGGGGCTGCGCCGACCGGACTGCCGGTGCTTCTTGAAACGTGCCATGAGGGAGCTCCGGACTTATCGCAGGAAGTAGATGACGAGGAACAGGGCGATCCAGACGACGTCGACGAAGTGCCAGTAGTACGACACGACGATGGAGGTCGTCATCTCCTTGCGCCCGAAGTTCTTGACGGCGAACGCGCGACCGATCACGAAGAGGAACGCGACGAGACCACCGGTGACGTGCAGGGCGTGGAAGCCCGTGGTCAGGTAGAAGGCCGAGGCGTAGGCGTTCGCACTGATCGGCATGCCCTCCGCGACGAGCTGCGCGTACTCCCACACCTGACCGGTCACGAAGATCGCGCCCAGGGCGAAGGTGAGGAAGAACCACCCCGTCATGCCCCACTTCAGGGGGCTCTTGCCGGTGCGGTAGGGCTGGAAGCGCTCCGCGGCGAACACACCCATCTGGCAGGTCACGGACGAGAGCACGAGGATGATCGTGTTCACGGTCGCGAACGGGATGTTCAGCAGCGAGGACTCCTCCGCCCACAGCTCCGGGGAGGTGCTGCGCAGGGTGAAGTAGATCGCGAACAGGCCGGCGAAGAACATGACTTCACTGCCGAGCCAGACGATCGTGCCAACGGCCACCGGGTCAGGCCGTTTGACCGTGCGCAGGGCTTGGGAATACGTCGCTGGGGTCGTCACCCTTTCATTATGGCTGATAGTTGCCTGTGCTTCTTGCATCCGGACGCCGAAAACGGGTCGCCCCGAGCGTGCGTGACCGGTCCCGCCGCGGAATCACGGGGAAGGCGAGGTCGGGCGTTTCGTGTGCCGGGCCGCGGAAGTCGGCGTGCCCGCGCTCACTAGGATTGCGGTCATGACCGACCTGTACAGCTGGCCCGCGCTCCTGACCTCCCTCCTCGAGGGGGACGACCTCAGTGTGTCGGAGTCGACGTGGGCGATGCGGCAGGTCATGGCCGGGGAGGCGACCCCGTCGCAGCTGGCGGCGTTCCTGGTCGCGCTGCGGGCGAAGGGGGAGACGGTCGACGAGATCGTCGGCTTCCGCGACGCCATCCTCGAGTCGGCCCTCCCGCTGCCGGTCGACTCGCACGTGCTCGACATCGTCGGCACCGGCGGCGACCGGTTCGGCACGGTGAACATCTCCTCGATGTCCGCGATCGTGGCGGCCGCGGCGGGGGTGCCGGTCGTCAAGCACGGCAACAAGGCCGCCAGCTCTGCATCCGGGTCGTCCGACGTGCTCCGCGCCCTCGGCGTGGACCTCGCCCTGTCGCCCGAGGCGGTCGCCGAGACCCTGTCGCGCGCCGGCATCACGTTCGCGTTCGCGTCCGCGTTCCACCCCGGGTTCCGGCACGCCGGTCCGACGCGCGCCGAGCTCGGCATCCCGACCGTCTTCAACTTCCTCGGCCCCCTCTGCAACCCGGCGCGTGCGGAGGCGAACGCGGTGGGCGTCGCGCAGCTCGACCGGGTGCCGCTCATCACGGGCGTGTTCCGCACCCGCGGCGCGACGGCGCTCGTGTTCCGCGGCGATGATGGCCTGGACGAGCTCACCACGACCGGTCACAGCCGCGTGTGGGAGGTCTCGCTCGGCGACGTGCACGAGCACGACATCGACCCGCGGGACCTGGGCATCCCGCTCGCGGACATGGCCGACCTCATCGGCGGCGACCCGGAGCACAACGCCGGCGTGGTGCGGCGGGTGCTCGCCGGCGAACCGGGGCCGGTGCGCGACATCGTCCTGCTGAACACGGCCGCGGGCCTCGTTGCCTACCGGCTCTTCCAGGAGCCGACGCAGTCGCAGCGCCCGATCCTCGAGCGTCTCGCCGAGGCGAAGGATGCGGCCGCCGAGGCGATCGACTCCGGCGCGGCCGAGGCGAAGCTCTCGCAGTGGGTGGAGACCACCCGCTCCTTCGCGGCCTGACGACGGCCGTCGCGGCCGGTCACGTCGCCGTCCGCAGGCGACACCGGTCGCGGTCGCGGGCTCAGGCGGCGATGCCGGCGATCGCGAGCGCGGCGCGGTCGAACGCGGAGCCGACGCCCCAGCGGTCCGCGAACGCCTCCGCCGCGGCTTCGTCGGCGAGCGGGCGCAGGCGCGCCTCGGGCCGCTCGATCGGAAGGTCGCGGACGACGGCGACCACCTTCGGCGCCACCGCGAGGTAGTCCGCGGCGGCGGTGAGCTTCGCCCGCATCCCGGAGGACATGCCCTCACCCGCCTCGGCGGCGGCGATGATGCCGGCGAGGTCGCCGTGCGCGGCGAGCAGGGTCGCGGCGGTCTTCTCGCCGATGCCGGCGACGCCGGGGAGCCCGTCGGAGGGGTCGCCGCGGAGCGCGGCGAAGTCGGCGTACTGCGCGGCGTGCACGCCGTACTTCGCGAGGACGGTCGCATCCGTGACGGTCTCGAGCTTGCTCATGCCGCGTGCGGTGTAGACGACCGACACCTCGGCGTCGTCGTCGACGAGCTGGAACAGGTCGCGGTCGCCGGTGACGACGTCGACCGGCATGCCGGCACCGGTCGCGAGCGTACCGATGACGTCGTCCGCCTCGTGCTCGGCGACCCCGACGACCGGGATGCCGAGCAGCTCCAGCGATTCGCGGATGATCGGCACCTGCGCCTCGAGCGGGTCGGGCACCTCCTCGACGTCGGGCCCCGCAGCCACGACCTCGACGACCCGGTGCGCCTTGTACGAGGGGATGAGGTCGACGCGCCACTGCGGGCGCCAGTCGTCGTCCCAGCACGCGACCAGGTGCGTCGGCCGGTACGTGGAGACCAGCTTCGCAACGATGTCCAGCATCCCGCGCACCGCGTTCACGGCCGTGCCGTCCGGGGCCTTGATCGAGTCGGGCACGCCGTAGAACGCCCGGAAGTACAGCGACGCGGAGTCGAGGAGCATGAGACGGTCGGTCACGGGCTCATCCTGTCACGACGGCGTCCGCGGGGGCAGACTGAGTCGATGGACCCCCTCGAGGCGCTCACCGAGATCGTGACGCTGCTGGAGCGGGAGCGTGCCTCGCGCTACCGGTCGAAGGCGTTCCGCGCCGCGGCGGATGCGATCGCCGGGATGACGCCGGCACAGCTGCGTGACCGTGACCGGCTGCGACGCACGCCGGGGATCGGCGATCGCACACTGACCGTCATCGAGGAGGCGCTCGCGGGGGAGGTGCCGGCGTACCTCGTCGACCTCCGCGCCCGCACCGGTGCGGTGGCGAGCGGACTGCGGGCGGAGCTGAAGGGCGACCTGCACGCGCACAGCGACTGGTCGGACGGACTCACCCCGATCGCCGACATGGTGGGCGCGGCCCGTGGGCTCGGCCACGAATACCTCGCGCTCACCGACCATTCGCCGCGGCTGCGGGTGGCGAACGGGCTGAGCGCCGAGCGGCTCGCCGAACAGCTGGAGCTCGTCCCCGGGTTCACCGGCGACGGGTTCACCCTGCTCGGCGGGATCGAGGTGGACATCCTCGAAGACGGTGCGCTGGACCAGGAGGACGCCCTGCTGGAGCGCGTGGACGTCGTGGTCGCGAGCGTCCACTCGAAGCTGCGGATGGACCGGCGGCCGATGACCGCACGGATGCTGCGAGCGGTCCAGCATCCGCACACCGACGTCCTGGGGCATTGCACCGGGCGGCTCGTGGAGGGGAGCCGCGGGACCCGGCCGCAGTCGGAGTTCGACGCGGAGGCGGTGTTCGCCGCGTGCGCACGTCACGGTGTCGCGGTCGAGGTCAACTCGCGGCCGGAGCGGCAGGATCCGCCGGACGACCTCATCCGGATCGCACTGGACGCGGGATGCCTGTTCTCGATCGACAGCGACGCGCACGCGCCCGGACAGTTGTCGCTCCTCGACCACGGCGCCGCGCGGGCCGAGGCGGCCGGTATCCCGGCCGAGCGGATCGTCACGACCTGGCCGCTGTCGCGGCTGCGGGACTGGCTCGACCGGGACCGGTGATCAGTCCTCGTCGTCCTCGGCGGGCTCGTGGATCGGCGGGAGGGTGGGGTCGTCGGGGGCGGGGTGCGGATCTGCGGTGCTCATGCGTCGACCCCACACCGCATCCGTCCCGCGCCCAAGGGCTTGACGGAACGTCGCCCGGCGTCTCAGCCGACCCCGACGGCGAGGATCATCGCCAGCACGGAGGCGCCCATCGCGGCATACTGCACCCGGTCGAGCGGCGGATGCCGACGGATCGCCGCGACCCCGGACCACCCGGCGTAGACGAGGGCGGCCAGTGCCACCGAGGCCGTCAACGCTGCAGGGTCCCCGCCGTGCGCATGGCCACCGCCGGAGGCCGCCGTGCCGGCATGCGGGACGAGCAGCAGCACCGCCATGACGACGATCCCCAGCCCGGTGTGCAGGGTCATCGCGTCCGCCCGGTGCGCCCGGCCGCGGCGACGCGCGCTCCGCACCGCGGCGAGCGCCATCGCCGTGGTCAACAGCGCCGCCGCGCCGAACACGGGGGCGACCAGCCGCATCGTCGCCATGTCCAGCATGGCCAGGAGCATGACGGTCGATGCGGCCAGCTCCGGCATGCGCACGCGGCGTCGGTCCGCGGCCAGGCAGCATGCCCCGACGGCCGCCGGTGCGAGCGCCCAGAGGTGCAGGATCTCCGTCACGGTCCCCATGGTGGTGCGCGGGGTCGCCGGCGCCGTGACCGTGCGCGCCCGCCGGTTGACCGGGCGCGCACCGATCCGGCCACACCGGGGCGCTCCGGACGGCGGGCGCGCGCGCCACGACGCCGTAACAGTCCCGACACGTGGGTCGGTCAGGATGCTGCCCATGTCACTCGTCACCGGTTTCTCCGCATCCCTGCCCGCCTGGCTCACTGCCGAGCTGGACACGCTCCCCACGGTCCTGCCGACCCTGGAGGAGCGGATGGACCTCGTCAACGCGCTCGCCGACCGCAACTGGCGTGAGGGCAGCGGCGGGCCGTTCGCGGCGATCGTGGTGGACGCGGCGACCGGGGAACTCGTCTCGGCGGGGGTGAACGTCGTCCTCGCGACCGGCATCACGTCGATGCACGCCGAGGTGACGACCCTGAGTCTCGCGCAGACGGCGCTCGGCCGATGGGACCTCGGCGCCGACGGTGCCGACCTGCAGCTCGTCGTCAACTGGCGGCCCTGCGTCATGTGCTACGGCGCCACCATGTGGAGCGGCGTGCGCTCGCTGGTGGTCGCCGGTGAGGGGCCGCTGCTGGAGGAGCTCACCGGCTTCGACGAGGGTCCCGTCGTCTCGGACTGGGCCGAGCAGTTCGAGGCCCGCGGCATCCGCGTCACGATCGGCGTGCGCCACGACGAGGCCGTCGCGGTGTACCGCGCCTACGGCGAGAGCGACCCGCTCGTCTACAACGCCCGCGGCGCCGTCGCCTGAACCCGCCGTCGGACCGGACCGGGCTGGGGGCGGCCCGGCCCGACGGTGCCGCGGTGGTGAGAGAGTGGAAGGGTGACGTACCTCGACCACGCGGCCACCAGCCCCCTCCGTCCCGAGGCGCGGGCGGCTTGGCTCGCGGCGAGCGAGGTGGTGGGGAACGCGTCGTCGATCCACCGCGGCGGGCAGGACGCGCGACGTCTGCTGGAGGAGTCCCGCGAACAGGTCGCGGCGGTCCTGGGCTGTGACCCGGTCGAGGTCGTGTTCACCTCCGGCGGCACCGAGTCCGTCAACCTCGCCCTGCAGGGCCTGTGGGGCGCCCGGGACCCCGGACGACCGACGCTCGTGCTGCCCGACGGCGAGCACCACGCGACCATGGACACCGCCCAGCGGCTGTGGGCCGACCGCGGCGCGCAGCTGCGCCATGTCGGACTCGACGCGCACGGGGCGATCCCGGTGCCGCGGTTCCGCGCCGCGCTCGCCGACGCCGCCCTCGCGACCGCGATGATCGCGAACAACGAGGTCGGCACGGTCAACGACGCCGCGGGCCTCGCGGCGGCCGCAGCGGATGCGGGTGTCCCGCTGCACCTGGACGCCGTCGCCGCGCTCGGGCACCTCCCGTTCTCCTTCGCCGCGCTCCGCGGCGACGCGGACGCCGGTGTCGGGCTGTGCGCGCTGAGCGTCTCCGCGCACAAGGTCGGCGGTCCGGTCGGCGTCGGCGCCCTCGTGGTCGCACGCACCGCCCGCATCCAGCCGCTGCTGCACGGCGGCGCGCAGCAGCGGGGCCTGCGCCCCGGGACCCAGGACGTCGCCGGTGCGGTCGCCTTCGCCGCCGCGGCGGTCGCGACCGTGGCCGAGCGGGACCGCGAGGCGGCGCGGCTCACGGCGCTCCGCGAGCGGCTCATCGCCGGCGTGCTCGCCCTCCCCGGCACGCGCCTGCTCGGCGACCCGGTGCGGCGCCTCCCCGGGAACGCGCACGTGCTCTTCGACGGCGCAGCGGGGGAGACCCTGCTGTTCCTGCTCGATCAGGCGGGCATCCAGGCCTCGACCGGGTCCGCGTGCCAGGCGGGGGTCGCGGAGCCCTCCCATGTCGTGCTCGCGCTGGGGCTCGACGAGGTCGCCGCCCGGTCCGTCCTCCGGTTCACCCTCGGCCGCACCAGCACGCGGGACGACGTCGACGCGCTGCTGCGCGTGCTGCCCGACGCACTCGCCCGGGCCAGAGCCGCCGCATCCGTCCGCTCGTAGACTGGACGGATGCGGATCCTGGCGGCGATGAGCGGAGGCGTGGACTCCGCGGTGGCCGCGGCGCGCGCGGTCGACGCGGGCCACGACGTGGTCGGGGTGCACCTCGCCCTGTCCCGGGCGGGCGGCACCCTGCGCGCCGGCAGCCGCGGGTGCTGCACGATCGAGGACGCGATGGACGCCCGTCGCGCCGCCGACCGGCTCGGCATCCCGTTCTACGTGTGGGACTTCTCCGAGCGGTTCCGCGACGACGTGATCGAGGACTTCGTCTCCGAGTACCGCGCCGGGCGCACCCCGAACCCCTGCATGCGCTGCAACGAGAAGATCAAGTTCGCCGCGCTGCTGGAGCGTGCGCTCGAGCTCGGCTTCGACGCGGTCTGCACCGGCCACTACGCCGCGCTCGTGGACGGGCCCGACGGGCGTGAACTGCACCGGGCGAGCGATCAGGCGAAGGACCAGTCGTACGTGCTCGGGGTCCTCACCGCCGAGCAGCTCGCCCACACCTACTTCCCGCTCGGCGACACCCCGTCGAAGGCACTCGTCCGTGCCGAGGCCGAGGCCCGGGGGCTGAGCGTCGCGCACAAGCCGGACAGCCACGACATCTGCTTCATCCCCGACGGCGACACCCGCGGCTGGCTGGCCGAGCGCGTCGGCGCCGAGTCCGGGCCGATCGTCGACCGGGCCGGCGCGGTCGTCGGCGAGCACGAGGGCGCGCACGCCTACACCGTCGGACAGCGCCGCGGGCTCCGGCTCGGGGTGCCCGCGCCCGACGGCAAGCCCCGGTTCGTCCTCGAGGTGCGACCCGTGTCGAACACGGTCGTGGTGGGGCCGAAGGAGGCGCTCGCGACCGCCGAGATCGCGGGGGAGCGGCACAGCTGGGCCGGAGCGGCGCCCGCGGAGGGCGCCTTCGACTGCGACGTGCAGATCCGTGCCCACGCCGATCCGGTGCCGGCTCGCGCCGAGGTGCGCGACGGCACGGTCACCGTCCGGCCGGTCGAGCCGCTCGACGGCGTCGCGCCGGGGCAGACCGCCGTGCTCTATCGCGGCACGCGCGTGCTCGGACAGTTCACGATCGACCGCACCGTCTCCGCGGTCCCCGCCGCGTAGCGCCGTCCGGGGCACGTTCGCGAAGCCCGGTTCGTCGCGAAGCCCGGTTCGGTCGGACGGTGACCGCTGCCGGACGACCGCGTCCGCTCCTCCCCAGCGCGTGCGCCCACGCGCCGGTCCACAGCCGGGGCGGGGACCACGGGTGGAGGGGCTGCGGATCCGTACCGTCGGGGCTCCCGACCCCCGAGGAGCGACCATGTCCCGTCCGTCCCGTCCCGCCCGCGTCCTGGCACTGCTGGCGGTGCCCGCCCTGCTGTTCGGCTGCGCGCCCGGAGGGGACGCGCAGCCTGTCGACGCGGTGTCCCCGCCCGCCGCGGCCGCACCCTCGACGAGTGCGCCGGGAGCGAGTGCGCCCGGAGCGAGTGCGCCCGGGGGCGGCGCCGCCCGCGTGCCGGTCGAGGTGGACCGCGACGCACCCGTCGCCTACGCCGCCGGCGAGGTGCGCACCCCCTGCTACCGGTACCGCGCGCCCGACCCGTCGTGGACGCTCGTGCCCGGCTCCGCAGGCTGCAGCACGGGGGTCGCGTTCGGTGACGACATGCTCTCGGTCGTGCAGGTGCACGCCGTGACCGCCGTCGGCACGCTCGACGAGCTCGCGGCCCGCACGGTCCAGGGCGATCCGGGTGCGACCGTCGAACCCGTCACCGTCGGCGGACACGACGCCGTCCGGGCGGTCTCGTCCACCGGGGCCGGTGCCGTGCCGGTCGCGTCCGTCGTCATCGCCTACCCCGATCCGGGGCTCACCGGCGGCGGCGATCCCCTCACCGCGATCGTCGTGTCCGCCGCATCCGGTGCCGCGTTCGACGGCTTCGTGGAGCGGATCGTGGCGTCGCTCGTGCGGCCCGACGGCTCGCCGATCTGAGGGCAACCCCGTCGCCGTGTCGCACCCGCTCCGTAGACTTGCGGGGTGACGGATGCGGCGGAGGAATCGATCGACACGACGCTGACCTTCGAGGCGGCGAAGGCGGAGGCGGCGGAGCTCACGGAGCGGATCATCGCCGCGCGCGACGCGTACTACGGCGCCGACGCGGAGGTCGTCGACGACGCCACGTACGACGGGTGGATGCGGCGGCTCGAACAGCTCGAGCGGTCGTTCCCCGAGCTGCAGGGACAGGATTCCCCGACCCAGTCGGTCGGGGCGGCGCAGGGCACCGACCTGGCGACGATCGAGCACGCCGAGCGCATGCTCAGTCTCGACAACGTCTTCTCGCCGGAGGAGCTGCGCGACTGGTGCACGAAGACGGCGGCGTCCGCCGGCCGCGGCGTGCACTGGCTGACCGAGCTGAAGATCGACGGGCTCGCGATCAGCCTTCGCTACGAGCACGGCGTGCTGACGTCCGCCGCGACCCGCGGCGACGGGCGGATAGGCGAGATCGTCACCGAGAACGCGCTGCGGCTCGCCGACATCCCGGAGCGGCTCTCGGGCACCGGGCACCCCGCGCTCGTCGAGGTGCGCGGCGAGGTGTTCATCCCTGTCGAGGCGTTCGAGCGGCTGAACGCCCTGCAGGCGGAGCTGCGCGAACGCGCGGTCGCCGAGGCGCGTGAGCGCTGGGAGTCGCGACGCGGTGCGTCCGGCGAGTTCGACGAGGAGAAGGCCCGCGCGGCCGCGCAGCGCCGGTTCCCCGCCTTCGCCAATCCGCGCAACGCCGCGAGCGGCGGGCTCCGCCAGCAGCTGGAGAAGAAGACGGGGCTCGAGCGGGAGTCGGCGCTGGAGCGGATCTCGTCGCTGCGGTTGTACGTGCACGGCATCGGGGCGTGGCAGGACCCGCCGGTCGCCGCGCAGAGCGAGGTGTACGGGCTGCTCGCCGGCTGGGGGCTCCCGGTCAGCGGGCACAACCGGGTGAACGCCGACATCGACGGCGTGTTGGAGTTCGTCGCGTACTACGGCGAGCACCGGCACGACGTGGAGCACGAGCTCGACGGCATCGTGGTGAAGGTCGACGAGCTGGCGCTGCATGACGAGCTCGGGGCGACCAGTCGCGCGCCGCGCTGGGCGATCGCGTACAAGTACCCGCCCGAGCAGGTGAACACCCGCCTCCTCGACATCGTCGTGTCGGTGGGGCGCACCGGGCGTGCGACGCCGTACGCCGTCATGGAGCCGGTGCGGGTCGCGGGGTCCGTGGTGCGGCAGGCGACGCTGCACAATCAGGACGTCGTGAAGGCGAAGGGCGTGCTCATCGGCGACACCGTGGTGCTCCGCAAGGCGGGCGACGTCATCCCCGAGGTGCTGGGTCCGGTGGCGGAACTCCGCGACGGCAGCGAGCGTGCGTTCGTGATGCCCGCCGAGTGCCCGGAGTGCGGCACGCCGCTCGCCCCCGCGAAGGAGGGCGACATCGACCTGCGGTGCCCGAATTCCCGGTCCTGCCCCGCCCAGGTGCGCGGTCGGGTGGAGCACATCGGTTCGCGCGGCGCGCTCGACATCGAGGCGCTCGGCGAGGTGACGGCGGCCGCGCTCACGCAGCCGCAGGTGCCCGAGGCGCCGCCGCTCGACACCGAGGCCGGGCTGTTCGACCTGACGCTCGAGCAGCTCGTGCCGATCGAGGTCGTCGTCCGCGACGCCGAGACCGGGCTGCCCAAGGAGAACGAGGCGGGCGTCGTGAAGACCCGCAGCCCGTTCCGGCGGAACCCGACCGCCGATGAGAAGAAGGCGGGGCTCACCGGGCCGCAGCCGTCCGGGCAGGCGGTGAAGCTCCTGGAGGAGCTCGAGAAGGCGAAGACGAAGGACCTGTGGCGGCTGCTCGTGTCGCTGAACATCCGGCACGTCGGGCCGGTCGCCGCCCGTGCGCTCGCGCAGTGGTTCGGTTCGCTGGACGCCATCCGGGCCGCATCCCGCGAGGAGCTGGCGGCGGTCGAGGGCGTCGGCGGGATCATCGCCGACGCGGTGCTCGACTGGTTCGAGGTCGACTGGCACCGCGAGATCGTCGACCGGTGGGCGGCGGCAGGCGTGCGCTGGGCGACGCCGGGACATCCCGGCCCGGGCGCCGCGGATGCAGAGGGCGGCGTGCTCAGCGGCTACACGGTCGTGGCGACCGGTTCCCTCGAGGGGTACACCCGTGAGGGCGCACAGGAGGCGATCATCGCCGCCGGCGGCAAGGCCGCGTCCAGCGTCTCGAAGAAGACCGATTTCGTCGCGGCGGGACCGGGCGCGGGGTCGAAGCTGGCGAAGGCGGAGGAGCTCGGCATCCGGATCCTCGATGCCGCGCAGTTCAAGATCCTCGTCGAACAGGGGCCGGACGCGCTGGGCTGACCCGGGGGAGCCCGCACAACGCCACGGCAGCACCCCGCCGACATGGATCCCGGCTGTCGGCGCGGCCGGGTGGGTGTGACACCGCCCACCCCGCGGTCGTGCCGTGGTTCGCCGGGCGTGGGCGACCTGGGGCGACGTGCGGGCACCGGACTCAGAACGGTGGTGGCTCGGTGCCGGTGCCGGTGCCTGTGCCCGTGCCGGTGCCTGTGTGGGTACCGGTGTGGGTGTCGGGGGTGAAGGTGATGGTGGCGGGTGGTCGGTCGTGGTGGGTGCGTCCGGTGGGGCTTCGCCATTCGATGACGCCGCCTGTGCGTTGTCGCACGGTCCAGGCGGTGTGGTGTTTGAGGGTGTGGTGGCGTCGGCACAGGTGGGCGAGGTTGTGGAGGCTGGTGTCCCCGCCGAGGGCGGCGTCGATGGTGTGGTCGAGGTCGGCGCCGCGGGCGAGGCGTCGGCAGCCGGGGAACCGGCAGTGTTCATCCCTCGCGCGGAGGAGGCGTTTGAGCGCTTCGGGTGGCCGGTACCGGTCGACGTCGAGGACGGTGCCGGTGTACGGGTGGGTGAGGACCCGGTCCCACCCGGATGCTGCCCCGACGAGGCGTTTCGCGGTGTCGGGGTCGATGGGTCCGTGCCCGGCCAGCAGCGCGGGTGCGTTGCCTTGGCCGGCGGCGGTGAGGACGGGGACGGTGACCTGCACGTGCCCGGTGACCGCGGTCAGGCCGTCGCCGTGGGCGACGGTGCCGCCGGCGAGGAGGAGGTCGGCGAGCACGTCCGCCCGGAGCTGATCCAGCGTCCGCGGGTCGCCGGCACCGGCCGCCGGTGGGGTTCCCAGCTGCCCGTGCCGGGCGGGACGGGTGGCGTCCGTGACGAACGTCGGGGCGTCGTCGTGCGAGTGGTTGTGCGCTGGCTCCTGCCCGTGTTGGCGGGCGGGACGTTTGGCCCCGGTCGTGGCGGTCGCAGGACCGGTGTCGCCGATCGTGGCGGAACCGGGATTGCAGTCTGCGGCGTGTGGGGCACCGGTGGTCGGGGCCTCAGCATCCGCGTCGCCCTGCGCCTGGGCGACAGCGTCACCGTCCCCGTGACTGCCCTCGCCGTCGCGGACGGTGGTGGCCATGCGGGTGAGCCGGTCGTGGATCGCGTAGGCGAGGGTCGCGGGAAGGTCCGCGAGCAGCCGGGCGAACCCGTCGTCCAGGTCGATCACCCGCACCCGGCGTTCCGCGTGCCGTTCCGCGACCCGCTCGGCCGCGCCGTCCGGGTCGATGCGGGCGGCGACGACCCGGGTGATGTGCCGCATCCGCCCGGCGGCCTCCGTCCGCGCCGCGTCGAGCACGATCTGCTCGTACCGGTCCCGGTGCTCCGGGGTCAGCGGGATCCCGGCGCCGAGGATTGCGGACACCTGCCCGGCATCGACCTCGCCCCGCTCCCACGCCGCCGTTGTGGCGGGAAACCCGGACCGCAGCGACGCCGCATCCCCGAGGCGGCGTTGCACCGCCGCATCCGACAGTCGCAACGCGGTCGCAAGCTCCGCGCACACCTCCCGCAACGGGATGTCACCCTCACCGAGCCGGCCCTCCGCACGCAGCGCCGCCTGCCGCTCCAGCACCAGCTCCACCGCATCCGCGAACACCCGCGCTTCCGCGGCCTGCGCGACCGCGACCGCACGATGCGCTGCCGCAGCATCCCGCACCAGCGCCTTCAGCCGGTCGAGATGCCCGGTGCCCGTGCCCATGATCGCTCCTCATCCCACCACCCATCCGGGTGGCATCGGGGTCGCACGAAATGGGCACGTGTGCGGCGGTTCCTGATACCCGAAACACTACGCCGGGCCACCGACATCCACCCGAGACCGCAGCACACACGCGGGTTCGATCGCACCGAGCGCCCATCGCACCCGCAGCACGACGCGACCGAACCAGCACCGCGCAGTGGTTGACTGGCGTCCATGAGACTGCGGCGGTGTGAAGCGCGCGACGTCGCGGCGCTCACCGCGTTCCTCCGCCGGGTCGATCTCACCCTCAGCGGCCTCGATGCACCGGGGGTGCGCCTCTGGCTGCTCGTCGACGACGCCGGCGCGATCACCGGCAGCACGGGGTACGAACGCAACGCCGACGGCCGCCACGCGCTCATCCGCAGCGTCGCCGTCGATCCCTCGTGCCGTTCACGCGGCACCGGCGCCGAACTCGCGCGGTTCGCGCTCGCACGTGCAGCCGAGGAGGGAGCCGGCACCGCGTGGCTCTTCAGCCGCCGGTCCGGGCCCTTCTGGCAGCGACTCGGGTTCGCGCCGGCGGACCGCGACAGCCTCGCCGCCGCGCTGGCCGACACCCACCAGGTGCGCCTGTTCCGCGAGACCGGACAGCTCGAGCGTGAGGTCGCCTGGTCGCGACCGCTCACGACCGCCGGCACCGACGCGGCGCCGCCAGACCCCGACCCCGGCGGTCACTCGGCGAGCAACTGCGCCTTCACCTGACGGCGCAGCACCTTGCCGATGAGCGAACGCGGCAGGTCGTCGATGACGACCACCCTGCGCGGCACCTTGTACGGAGTGAGCACACCGCGCGCGTACTCCCGCACCTGCTCCGGGTCGACCGTCGCCCCCTCGCGCGCCACGACGGCGGCGACCACGTCCTCACCCGAGTGGGAACTCGGCAGCCCGACCACGGCGACGTCCGCGACGTCCGGATGCTGCCGCAGCGCGTTCTCGACCTCGGTGGGCGCCACGTTGAACCCGCCCGTGATGATGAGCTCCTTGATGCGGTCCACGATCCGGACGAACCCGTCGTCGTCGATCGTGACGATGTCACCGGTGCGGAACCAGTCCCCATGGAAGACCGCATCCGTCTCCTCCGGCTTGCCGTAGTAACCGGAGAACACCTGCGGCCCGCGCACGAGCAGCTCGCCGGGCTCGTTCGGCCTGAGCACGCGGGCCGGGTCCTCAGGGTCGACGACGATGCACTCGGTGTCCGGCAGGGGGAGTCCCACCGTGCCGGGCACGCGGTGCTCGGCGACCGGGTTCGCCATGAGCACGGGGGAGCACTCGCTGAGCCCGTAGCCCTCGACGAGGTATCCGCCGGACGCCTCCTCGAACGGCACGACGAGGCCGTGATCGAGTGCCATCGCACCGGAGATCGCGATGCCGGTGCCGGCGATCGGGATCCCGGTCTCCTCGGAGCGGGCGAGCAGCCGCGCCGCGATCGGGGGCACGAGCGGCAGGAACGTCGCCGGGTGCTTCTTCGTGACCTTCAGCACCATGTCCGGGTCGAACTTCGGGAACAGCACGAGCCGGGCGCCCATCGACATCGCGAACGTGAGGCAGAGGGTGAGGCCGTACGCGTGGAACATCGGCAGCACGGCGTAGACGACGCATCCGTTCCCGCGCGTGATCGAGGGCACCCACGCCTGCGCCTGCAGCGCGTTCGCGAGCAGGTTCCGGTGGGTGAGCGCGGCGCCCTTCGGGCTTCCGGTGGTGCCGCTCGTGTACTGGATGATCGCCAGGTCGTCGGTGGTCGGCACCGGGTGGGGTGCGGGCAGCGGCGCGTGTGCGACGACCTTCTCCCACGGGATCGTCCCCGACACGCGCGTGGTGAGCGCGGCGCGGGACTCGCGCAGCTTCGGCACGGGGAGGCGGAGGGCGACCCGCATCGCACCCGGCATCGCGCGGACGACGTCGACCGAGATGAGCGTCGTCACCGCCATGTCCCGCGGGAACTCCTGGACGGTCGAGACGACGTTGTTCCACACGATGGCGGTCTTCGCGCCGTGGTCCTCGAACTGCTTGCGGAGCTCCCGCGGCGTGTAGAGCGGGTTGTGCTCGATCGCCACGGCGCCCAGGCGCAGCACCGCGTAGAACGCGACGATGTGCTGCGGGCAGTTCGGCAGCACGATCGCGACGGTGTCGCCCTTGCGCACCCCGAGCTCGTGCAGCGCACCCGCGACGCGGTCGATCTGCGCCTGCAGGTCGCGGTACGTCGTCTCGCGCCCGAAGAACTCGAGCGCCGGGGCGTCCGGGTAGTCGCGGGCGGATGCGGCGACGATGTCGGTGAGGCAGCCGGTGACCGGGCCCAGCTCGGCCGGAACCCCCTCGGCGTAGCTGCGGATCCAGGGACGGGGCGGGTCGTACGTCGTCACCGCGCCAGCCTAACGAGGGTGCGGGCCGTCCCACACCGGGCGCCCGGGAGCGCATCCGGCGAACCGTAGACTTGGGGGGTGTCTGAAATCACCCCTGATCTCGTGCGCCATCTCGGCGTGCTCGCCCGGATCCAGCTGAGCGACGACGAGGTCGAGCGCCTCACCGGCCAGCTCGACGCCATCGTCGACAACATCGCCAAGGTCTCCGAGGTCGCGACCCCCGAGGTCCCGGCCACGAGCCACCCGGTCCCGCTGGAGAACGTCTTCCGTCCCGACGAGGTCGGCTTCACGCTGACCACCGAGCAGGTGCTGCAGAACGCACCGGATGCGGCGGACGACCGGTTCCGCGTGACCGCGATCCTGGGGGAGGAGCAGTGATGGACCTCACCCGTCTCACCGCGGCGGACCTCGCCGACAAGCTCGCCTCCGGCGAGGTCTCGAGCGTCGAGGCCACCCAGGCGCACCTCGACCGCATCGCGGCAGTGGACGGCGACGTCCACGCCTACCTGCACGTGAGCGACCACGCCCTCGAGGTCGCGGCCGACATCGACCGTCGCCGCGCCGCCGGCGAGGACCTCGGCCCCGTCGCCGGCGTGCCCCTCGCGATCAAGGACGTGCTCGTCACGACCGACATGCCCTCCACGAGCGGATCGAAGATCCTCGAGGGCTACATGTCGCCCTACGATGCGACCGTCGTCGCGCGCTCGCGCGCCGCCGGCCTCGTGCCGCTCGGCAAGACGAACATGGACGAGTTCGCGATGGGCTCCTCCACCGAGCACTCCGCGTACGGGCCCACGCGCAACCCGTGGGACCTCGACCGCATCCCCGGCGGCTCCGGCGGTGGATCGGCTGCGGCCGTCGCCGCGTTCGAGGCGCCGCTCGCGCTCGGGTCGGACACCGGCGGCTCGATCCGCCAGCCCGCGCACGTCACCGGCACCGTCGGCATCAAGCCCACCTACGGCGGTGTCAGCCGCTACGGCGCGATCGCCCTCGCCTCCTCGCTCGACCAGGTGGGTCCGGTGACCCGCACCGTGCTCGACGCGGGGCTTCTGCACGACGTCATCGGCGGTCACGACGCGAACGACTCCACCTCGCTCGCGCAGGACTGGCCTTCGTTCGCGGCGGCCGCCCGCGAGGGCGCCCGCGGTGACGTGCTGAAGGGGCTGAAGGTCGGCGTCATCACCGAACTGCCCGACTCCGGCTTCCAGCCCGGTGTGTCCGCATCCTTCCGCGCCGCCCTCGCGAAGATGGAGGCGCAGGGCGCCGAGATCGTCGAGATCAGCGCACCGCACTTCGAGTACGGCGTCGCCGCCTACTACCTCATCCTCCCCGCGGAGGCCTCGAGCAACCTGGCGAAGTTCGACTCCGTGCGCTTCGGCCTGCGCGTCGACGTGCCCGGCGGCACCGTCGAGGACGTCATGGCCGCATCCCGCGACGCCGGCTTCGGCGACGAGGTGAAGCGCCGCATCATCCTCGGCACCTACGCCCTCTCGGCCGGGTACTACGACGCGTACTACGGCTCGGCGCAGAAGGTGCGCACGCTCATCCAGCGCGACTTCGACGCCGCGTTCGGGCAGGTCGACGTGATCGCCACGCCCACCGCGCCCACCACGGCGTTCAAGCTGGGGGAGCGGATCGACGACCCGCTGCAGATGTACCTCAACGACGTCACGACGATCCCGGCGAACCTCGCCGGCGTCCCCGGCATCTCGATCCCGACCGGGCTCGCGGAGGAGGACGGGCTGCCCGTCGGCATCCAGTTCCTCGCGCCGGTGCGTGAGGACGCCCGCCTGTACCGCGTGGGCGCGGCGCTCGAGGCACTGCTCGTCGACGGCTGGGGCGGCCCGCTGCTGGACCGCGCACCGATCCTGGGAGGGGCCCGCTGATGGCCAAGGACAAGCTGATGGACTTCGACGAGGCCCTCGAACTGTTCGAGCCCGTGCTCGGCTTCGAGGTGCACGTCGAGCTGAACACCGCGACGAAGATGTTCTCCGCCGCGCCGAACCCCGCCAACGAGGCGAACCACGGTGCCACGCCGAACACGCTCGTCGCCCCGGTCGACATGGGCCTGCCCGGCTCGCTCCCGGTCGTGAACCAGGAGGCCGTGAAGTTCTCGATCAGCCTGGGCCTCGCCCTCGGCTGCTCGATCGCGCCGTCGAGCCGCTTCGCGCGGAAGAACTACTTCTACCCCGACCTCGGCAAGAACTACCAGATCTCGCAGTACGACGAACCGATCGCGTTCGAGGGCGCCGTCGAGGTCGAGCTCGAGGACGGCACGATCGTCGAGGTGCCGATCGAGCGCGCGCACATGGAGGAGGACGCGGGCAAGCTCACCCACATGGGCGGCTCCACCGGCCGCATCCAGGGCGCCGAGTACTCCCTCGTCGACTACAACCGCGCGGGCGTGCCGCTCGTCGAGATCGTCACGAAGCCGATCTTCGGCGCGGAGCACCGCGCCCCCGAGATCGCGAAGGCGTACGTCGCCACCATCCGCGACATCGTCCGCTCGCTCGGCATCTCCGAGGCGCGCATGGAGCGCGGCAACCTCCGCTGCGACGCCAACGTGTCGCTGCGCCCCCGCGGGCAGGAGAAGCTGGGCACCCGCACCGAGACGAAGAACGTCAACTCGATGCGGTCGGTCGAGCGGGCCGTGCGGTACGAGATCCAGCGGCAGGCCGCGATCCTCGCCGCCGGCGGCACCATCACGCAGGAGACGCGCCACTGGCACGAGGACACCGGCGTGACCTCGCCCGGACGCCCGAAGTCGGATGCGGACGACTACCGCTACTTCCCCGAGCCCGACCTGCTGCCGGTCGTCCCCGCGCCCGAGCTCATCGAGCAGCTGCGCACGGCGCTCCCCGAGCCGCCCGCGGCCCGCCGCCGCCGGCTGAAGGCCGACTGGGGCTTCAACGACATCGACTTCCAGGGTGTCGTGAACGCGGGGCTGCTGGCCGAGGTCGAGGCCACGGTCGCCGCCGGCGCGTCGCCCACCGCCGCCCGGAAGTGGTGGATGAGCGAGATCAGCCGCATCGCGAACGCCGAGGGCAAGGAGCCGGCCGAGCTCGTCACCCCCGAGCAGGTCGCCGCGCTGCAGCAGCTCGTCGACGCCGGCACGCTCACCGACAAGCTCGCCCGTCAGGTGCTCGAGGGCGTCATCGCCGGCGAGGGCACCCCGCAGGAGGTCGTGGACGCCCGCGGGCTCGCGGTCGTGTCCGACGACGGTGCGCTCATCGCCGCGATCGACGAGGCGCTCGCGGCCCAGCCCGACGTGCTCGCGAAGATCAAGGACGGCAAGGTGCAGGCCGCCGGTGCCGTCATCGGCGCCGTCATGAAGGCGATGAAGGGCCAGGCGGACGCCGCCCGCGTGCGCGAGCTCATCCTGGAGCGCGCCGCGCAGTAACAGACGCGCGGTCCGCGAAACTGCATCTGGGCGCCGAAGCAGCGGGGTAACCCCGCAGTCTCGGCGCCCAGATGCAGTCTCGGCGTCCACGACGGCCCGGATGTCGGCGGGGCGGGGGAGGATGGAGACGTGGGAAGGACGGACGGCCGCGGTCGCATCGTGTCGCCGCCGGGTGCCGACGACACCGGCGCGGGCATCCTGCACGTCGACATGGACGCGTTCTACGCCTCGGTCGAGGTGCTCGACGACCCCTCGCTCGCCGGCAAGCCGATCATCGTCGGCGCGCCCGAGGGACGAAGCGTCGTCTCCAGCGCCTCCTACGAGGCCCGCCGGTTCGGGGTGCGCTCCGCCATGCCCGTGTCGCAGGCCCTGCGCCTGTGCCCCACGGCGATCGTGGTGCGACCCCACTTCGACCGGTACGTCGAGCTGTCCCGGCAGGTGATGGGCGTCTTCAACGACATCACGCCCCTCGTCGAACCCCTCTCGATCGACGAGGCGTTCCTCGACGTCCGCGGCGTCCGGCGGCTCTGGGGGTCGCCGGGGGAGATCGCCCGGATGCTGCGCGCCCGCGTCCGCGAGCGCACCGGCCTCACCTGCAGCGTGGGTGCGGCCGCGACGAAGCACGTCGCGAAGATGGCGTCCACGCTCAGCAAACCCGACGGCCTCCTCATCGTCCCCGAGGCGCAGACGCAGGCCTTCCTGGCGCCGCGCTCGGTGCGGGCACTCTGGGGCGTCGGTCCGAAGTCGGCGGAGGCGCTGGAGTCCCGCGGCATCCGCACCGTCGGCGACATCCTGCAGACGCCGCGCGCCTCGCTCGACCGGGCGCTCGGGCCCGCGATGGGGGAGCGCGTGTGGCAGCTCGCCCGCGGCATCGACGCGCGGGAGGTCGTCACCGAACGCACCGAGAAGAGCATCGGGCACGAGGAGACGTTCGACACCGACGTCGACGACGCGACCGCCCTGCGGGTGGAACTGCGCCGGCTCGCAGACCGGGTGGGCGCACGCCTGCGCGCACACGGCGCCGAGAGCGCCACCGTCGCCATCAAGATCCGGTTCGCCGACTTCCGCACCGTGAACCGCAGTACGACCCTCCCCGAGCCCACCTCGGTCGGGCAGCGCATCGGCGACGCCGCGATCGACCTCTTCGACGCGCTCGAGCGTCCGCTGCCGGTGCGGCTCGTCGGCGTCCGGGCGGAGGCGCTCCGCCCCGCCGCGGGCGTCGCCACGCTGTGGGACGACGACGCGGAATGGCGCCGGGTGGAGGAGGCGCTCGACGGTGCCGCCGAACGCTTCGGCCGAGGCGCCGTGACACGGGCCGCGCTCCTGGGCGGCGTGCGGACGGCGAGCTCGCTGCCCTCGCACCCGAGACCGCCGCGCCTCGACCACTGACCCGGCTCAGGACGCCGCGAGCGCCCGCAGGATCTCGTGCCGCACCTCGGGGCGGGCGAGGATGCGGAAGTGTCCGCCGGTGGGCACCAGGACGTTCCTGGCGTCGACGAGCGAACTGCCCTCGGGGATGTGCGGATCGAAGGTCGCGGCGACCGACGTGATCCGTGTGTTGACGGCGGTCTCCAGCGCGAGCCGGACGATGGTCGGGTCGCGCGGTGAGAAGATCCGCAGCGACGGTCCCCGCAGGTACGCGGCGTAGCGCGAACCGCCGAACGGGGTCGCGATCGCCACCATGTTCCGGATGCGGCCGCCCGCCGTCCCGAGCATGACCTCCTTGCCGATCAGCCCGCCCTTGCTGTGGGCGACGATCGTCACCCCGGTGAGGTCGCGGGCCTGCAGCACGTCGGCCACGTGCCGGGCGCTGTCGGTCACCGGCCGGCGGTTGTGTCGCAGCGGCTCGACGACGTGCACCGGGTGCCCCTGCGCGTGCAGCCACCGCGCCAGCGGGGCGAGGAAGCGCCAGGACTCGTAGACGCCGGGAAGCAGCACGACGGGGGAGCCCGTCCCGGAGCGGAGCGCCGCCGCATCCGTCCGGTCGAGGGTCGCGGCCACCTGCCGGAACCCGGCGTAGACGTAGTCCTCCGCCCACCACCGGCCGCGCCGCAGCAGCCCCGTCACGCCGTGCCGCCGTGGTCGACGAAGGCGCGGACCGCGGCGGCGACCGCGCGCGGCCGGGAGCGCTGCACGTTGTGCGGCCCGCCGGGCACCGTCACCAGGACCGCGTCGAGCGCGCGGTCACGGAGCCGGCGGCACCAGTCCCGGCCCGCGATCGGGTCGCGGCCGCCACGGACGAGGAGGAGGGGCACCGTCAGCGCGGCGACCGCGTCCTCGGTGCGGTAGCGGAGCATGTGCCGCAGTTGTGCGAGGTACCAGCGGGGCCCGCAGCGCAGGTAGTCGGTGAGGAGGATCGCGTTCGTCGCGGGCGGTTCGCGCAGCGCGTCCAGCGCCAGGGCGAGCCCCTGCGCCGCTGCCGTCCGCCTTCGGTCGTCGACCACCGGGCCGAGCAGGACGACGTGGGCGACGAGTCCGGGACGCTGCGCCGCCAGCTCGACCGCCCACTGCGCCCCCATGGACTGCCCGACCAGCACCACCGGTCGATCCGTCAGCGCATCGAGGACCTCGCCGAGCCCGGCCGACATCTCCGAGACGCCGACGTCGCGGCGGGGTTTCGGGGTGCGACCGAACCCGGGGAGGTCGACCGTGTGCACGACCCGGTCGCGGGCGAGCTCGCGGGCGAGCCGCGCGAGGTACCGGTGCGACATGCCGATGCCGTGCACGAGGACGACCGGCGCCGACCGCTCACGCGCCGGCGTGCGTGACCGGACCTCGAACACGAGGTCGCGGACGGGGACCGGTCGGACGACCTCGGAGGTCCCTGGCGTCGGCGGCGTGGACATGCGGCAACCGTACCCGTCCCGGTGATTCCACCGAGCGGCTCGGCGACGCGGCCTATGCTGTGCGCATGTCCACGCCGAATCGCGACCCCGACATCGTCATCAAGCGCGTGATCGTCGCGGTCTGGGCCGCGATCGTCATCGTCGCCTCCGGCTTCGGGTTCGTCGCCTGCCTCATCGGGATGCTCCACGACGGCCACCCCATCCTCATCGGCGGCGCCGTCGGATGCCTCCTCGGCATCGTCGCCGGGTTCATGCTCGCCCGGCTGGCCGTCGTCGGCGAGGGCGCGCGCCGACTCTGAGGCGGGGTCTACGCGCTCGAACCGCGACGCGCAAGACGGTGTCCGCGCCGCGCCGCCGCCCGATAGCGTGGTCACCATGTCGAACTTCGTCCTCGATCTCGGTAAGCAGGCCGCATCCGTCGGCGTGACCACGGCGTACGGCGAGCAGCAGGACGTCGACGGGGTGCGCTTCGTCCCCGTCGCGCTCGCCTGGAGCGGCTTCGGCGGTGCCGCCGAGGACGCCGACCGCTCCGCCGGCGGCGGGGGCGGCTACGTCGTCCCGGTGGGCGCGTACGTGCGCCGCGGCGACGACCTGCGGTTCGAACCGAACCTCGTCGCACTCCTCGCCGTCGGCATCCCGTTCGTGTGGGTCGCCGGCAAGGCCTTCGCCCGGATCATCCGCGCGCTGAAGAAGTGACCGCAGGCGGGGACGCACCCGAGGTCCTCGTCCGCATCGCCGCGGCCGTCCGCCGTGCCGTCGACGCCGTCGACCGGCCCGACCCGCTCGTGCTCATCGACGGGCGCAGCGGGGCGGGCAAGTCCACGCTCGCGGGGCTCCTCGTCCGCCCCGGCGAGGCCCGGCTCGACCTGGAACTCGTCTATCCCGGGTGGGACGGGCTGCACGCCGCATCCGAGGTGCTCGCGCGCGACGTGCTCGCACCGCGGGCGGCCGGGCGGGCCGGCAACTGGCGCCGCTGGGACTGGACCGCCGACGCGCCCGCCGAGGTGCACGTCGTGGCGCCGGGCACCCCGCTCGTCGTGGAGGGCGTGGGGTCGCTCACCCGCGAGACCGCCCCGTACGCGGACGTCGCGGTGTGGCTGGACGCCCCGACGGCACTCCGCCGCCGCCGCGCGCTCGACCGCGACGGGGAGGCCTACGCGCCGTTCTGGGACCGTTGGGCGGCGCAGGAGGAGATCCACCTCGCCAGCGACGACCCCCGCTCGCTCGCAACGCACGTCTTCGACGTGACCGGGGCGTGAGCGGCTCCGGTCGTGCTCAGCCGGCGGGCGCGTCGTCCAGCGCCCGCACCAGCGTGTCGAGCCGGTACCCCAGCCACTCGTAGACCGCGAAGCGGGGGTCGGTGGCGTCCACGTCGTCCTCGGTCTGGATGCCGAGGCGCTCGGCGAGCACGAGTCGCACCGCGTTCAGGGTCCGCATCCAGGATGCCGCCCGCTCGGCGTCGAGGGGCACTTCCAGCTCGGTGACGGCCTCCGCCATGGGGAGGTCCGCGATCTCGGACACGTCTCCCGCGACTGCGAGGTCGGCGAGCACCGCGCCTGCGTCGTCCGTCCGGCGTCGCAGGAGCTCGCGCTCGGTGACCGAACGGAACTCCCTCGCGGCGTCCGGGTCGTCCGGGTACGCGGACGGGGTGAGGCGGGCCACGGCCGGGTCGTCCGACCGCGGATCGGAGAGCAGGTCGACGAACTGCGCGACGAGTTCGCGCAGGTGCAGCGCCTCGACGCGCGTGATGTCCATGATCACCGGACCGCTCATGCCGGCACCCGCCGCACGGTGGCCCACAGACCGTAGTCGTGCATCGCCTGGGCGTGCAGCTCCATCTGCTCCCGCGCGCCCTCGGCGACCACGGCGTGCCCCTGCTCGTGCACGGCCAGCATCAGCCGCGTGGCGACGTCCTGCGGGTAGCCGAAGTACGTGCGGAAGACGTGGACGACGTAGCTCATGAGGTTGACCGGGTCGTTCCAGACGACGGTCTGCCACGGCGCGCCGATCGCGGTCGCCTCGTCGAGACCCAGATCCTCGCGGGGCGCGGCGACGGGGGTCATGCCCACCCCAGCTCGTGCAGACGCGCGTCGTCGATGCCGTAGAAGTGCGCGATCTCGTGGACGAGGGTCGTGTGCACCTCGGCACGGAGCGCCGCCTCGTCGTCGCAGGCGTGCAGGTGCGGGTCGCGGTAGACGACGATGCGGTCGGGCAACTCGCCCATGCCGTAGCGGTCGCGCTCCGTGAGCGCCCAGCCGTCGTACACGCCGAACAGGTCGAGACTCCCGTCCTCTGGACGGTCCTCGACCACGAACACGACGTTGTCGAGCCCGTCGACCATGTCGTCGGGCAGAGCGTCGAGCTCGGTCAGCACGAGCGACTCGAACGCATCCGCATCCATCTCGATCATCGCGTACCCGTGCCGACTGTCAGGGATGCGCGTGGCGCCTGAGGAGGCGCCACGCGCTTGGGGTGAGTAACGGGACTTGAACCCGCGACCCCCTGGACCACAACCAGGTGCTCTACCAACTGAGCTATACCCACCATGTGCCCTCGCGGGCAACCAGACAATTCTGTCACATACTTTGACCGAACGATGACACGACGGCCGAAGCGGTCGCCCGCGCGTCGTCCGTGGAGGGTCCCGGAGCCGCGACGAACACCGCTTCGCGGTAGTACGCGAGCTCACGGATCGACTCGCGGATGTCGGCCAGCGCACGGTGTCCGCCGTTCTTCGCGGGCGCGTTGAAGTACACCCGCGGGTACCAGCGACGCGACAGCTCCTTGATGCTGGAGACGTCGACGTTCCGGTAGTGCAGCCACCGGTCCACGCGCGGCATGTACCGGGCCAGGAACATCCGGTCGGTGCCGATCGTGTTGCCGGCGAGCGGCGCCTTGCCCTCGACCGGCACGAAGCGCTGGATGTACTCGAGCGTCTGGAACTCCGCCTCGGCAACGGAGACCCCCGAGGGGATCTCGTCGAGCAGTCCCGACGTGCGGTGCATGTCGGTCACGAAGTCGTTCATGTGCTCGAGCGCCGACTGGTCGGGCTTGATGACGACCTGGAAGCCCTCGTCGAGCACGTTGAGCTCGAAATCGGTCACGACCACCGCGATCTCGACCAGCTGGTCGACCTCCAGGTCGAGGCCGGTCATCTCGCAGTCGATCCAGACGAGGCGGTCGCCTTCAGTGCCACTCATGCCGCCAGCTTAGTCGCGGCGTCCGACGTGGCCGCCGGGCGGATGCTGCCCCCTCGGGGCGATTCGAACGCCCGACCAAGAGATTAGAAGGCTCCTGCTCTATCCACTGAGCTACGAGGGGAGGTGTCCTCCCAGCGTACCGGGGGCCGTGCGGGCATGCCGCGGCGCCGCCTGCGGGGCGCGTTCCCGGCGGGTGTCGAGGACGGGGAGCGTGAGGTGCACGAGCGGCCCGATCAGCACCGCGAAGAGCACCGTGCCGAGCCCGACGTCGCCGCCCAGGAGCCAGCCGCCGAGGAGGACGCTCAGCTCGACCGAGCCGCGCGCCAGCCAGGTCGGCCACCCGAAGCGCCCGGTGAGCCCCGTCATGAGTCCGTCGCGGGGACCCGCGCCGAAGTGGGCGCCGATGTACAGTCCGCTCGCGACCGCGACGCACACGATCCCCGCCAGGAGCACGAGCAGGCGCGGGACGAACCCGTCCACCGCGGGCAGCAGCCACAGCGCGACCTGCATCGCGGAGCCCACCACGAGGATGTTGGCGAGCGTGCCGACCCCGGGTCGCTGGCGCAGCGGGATCCACAGCAGCATCACGAGGAGGCCGATCCCGTTCACGACCCAGCCGATGCCGATCCCGGTCTGTCGCGACACCCCCTGCGCGAGCACGGTCCACGGGTCGACGCCCAGGCTCGCCAGGACGGTGAGCGCACAGCCGAAGCCGTACAGCGGCAGGCCGAGGGCGAGTTGGAGGATGCGGCGGGTCATGGCCTCATCCCATCGCAGAAGTGGCCTCCTCGCCAGAGGCCAATTCGCCTAGGGTGGCCGTATGGACTCCCGGCTCTCGGCCCGCGCCCTGGTCACCCTCCTCGGCGGGTGGCGCACCAGCGAGCCCGCGTACGAGGCGCTCGCGGACGCCGTCCGCCTCCTCATGCTCGACAACCGCATCGTCCCCGGCACGGCGCTGCCGGCCGAGCGCGAACTCGCCCACGCGCTGGGCCTCAGTCGCACCACGGTCAGCGCGTCGTACCGGAGCCTGCGCGAGAGCGGACACATCGAGAGCCTCCGCGGGTCGGGCAGCGTCACGCGACCGCTCGGTGCCGGGGCCGCGTCCCGGACCACCGTGAGCGATCCCGGTGCGATCGACCTGCAGCAGGCGAGCCCCGCGGCGTGGCCCGGGCTCGCGGGCGTCATGGCGGAGGTCGCCGCCGGTGCCGCGTCCCTCATCGCGCGGCCGGGCTACGACGTGGTGGGCGGTCACGGGCTGCGATCGGCGATCGCCGACCGCTACACCGCCGCGGGTGTCCCCACCGACCCCGCCGAGGTGATGGTCACCAACGGCGCGCAGAGCGCCATCCACCTCCTGGCGAGCCTCCTCGTCCGCCGCGGCGACCGCGTCCTCATCGAATCGCCCACGTACCCGCACGCCGCCGAGGCGTTCCGGCGCGCCGGCGCGCGGCTCGTGGGCGTGCCGGTCACGACCGACGACGGCTGGGACCTCGACCGCGCCGAACAGGCCTTCGCGCGGGTGCTGCCCACCGTCGCCTACCTCATGCCCGACTTCCAGAACCCCACGGGGCGGTCCATGAGCGCGACCGAGCGATCGGTCGTCGCGGATGCCGCGATGCGGGCGCACACGACCGTGATCGTCGACGACACCACCTCCGACCTCGAC
Source organism: Microbacterium sp. GXF7504 (assembly GCF_054798235.1). Classification (NCBI taxonomy): domain Bacteria; kingdom Bacillati; phylum Actinomycetota; class Actinomycetes; order Micrococcales; family Microbacteriaceae; genus Microbacterium; species Microbacterium sp. GXF7504. Next base: position 133,116 of record NZ_JBSJZI010000002.1, read on the forward strand.
ATCGACCGTCCGGTCGCGCCGGGGCCGTTCGGGGTCGGTGCCGGCGACGTCGTGCGCATCGGGTCGCTCGGGAAGACGGTGTGGGGCGGCATGCGGCTCGGCTGGATCCGCGCCCGCGCCGACCTCGTGCGCCGGCTCACCGCCGCCCGCTTCGCGCACGAGCTGGGCACACCCGAATGGGAGCAGGCGGTCGCCGCGGCACTCCTGCCGCGGATGCCGGAGATCGTCGCGCAGCGCGCCCAGGCCCTGCGGGAGGGCCGAGACACCGCGGTGGCGGAGCTCGCGAGGCTCCTGCCGGAGTGGCGGGTGCCCACCGTGCACGGCGGCGTGTCGCTCTGGGTCGAGCTCGACGCGCCGCTGTCCGGATCGCTCGTCATGGCCGTCCGCGACGAGGGGGTGCTGCTCTCGGCCGGCCCCAGGTTCTCGGTGGACGGCGGATTCGAGCGGAACCTCCGCATCCCGTTCACCGCGACGCCCGGCGACCTGCGCCGCGCGATCGGTGCGCTCGCCCGGGTGTGGCCGGCCGTCCGGACCAGTGCGGCGCCCGCCCTCCTCGACCGGTTCGACGCGGTCGTCTGACCCGGCCTCTCCTCCCCAGGGCGGGCGGCCGCTCCCGCCGTCCACCGCGGCGCACCCGCCTCCGCGCCGGCCATGCCGTCGGACGGATGCTGATCGGGCCGCGGTGCCCGGCGGGCACCCGGGCACCGCGGCATCCGACACGAGTGAGGAGCACGACATGAGCACAGGGCAGCACGAGACCGTGACGGTGGTCGGCAACGTGGGAGGGACGCCGGAGCGGCGGCAGACCCCCGCGGGGCCGGTCACCTCGTTCCGGCTGGGGAGCACGCACCGCAGGCTCGACCGGCAGAGCGGTGAGTGGGTCGACGACTACACGAACTGGTTCAGCGTGAACGTCTGGCGGGCGCTCGGCCAGCATGCGTTCGCGTCGCTGCGGAAGGGCGACCGGGTGCTGGTGACCGGACGCCTGCGCGCCCGTGAGTGGGAGACCGACGCGAAGCGCGGCGTGTCCCTGGAGATCGACGCGTCCGCGCTCGGGCACGACCTGCTGTGGGGCACCACGGAGTTCACGCGGGACCGGTCCGGTGGCGGTCGGGCGGAGGCGCCGGCCGAGGCCGCGCCGGCCACCGCGACCGCCGGCGACTGGGGCGCACCCGCGACGACCGGCGCCGACGCGTGGGCGACGGCGACGATCCCGGACGGGACCGCCGCGACCGAGCAGTCCGCAGCGGCGAGGGAGCCCGCCGAGACGCCGTTCTGAGCACCGGTGCGGGCCGGGTGCCCGCGTCACGGCGCGCACACGCGTGACACGTACACTCGGACCGTGCCAGCCTCGCGAACCAGACCGGCCCTCATCGCCGCCGCCGTGGCCCTGTCCTTCGGTCTCACCGCCTGTTCCGGCGGGACGGATGCGGCGCCGACCCCCACCGCGACCGTGACCGCGACACCGACGCCGGAGGTGACGGAACCGACCGGTCCGGCGCTCGTCCCAGGCGGCACGGCCGAGGACAACCTGCCGTTCTTCAGGCAGGTGGTGGAGCAGGTGTGGAACTCGCCGGACCAGGTCAGCGGACGCGCCTACGTCGACGCGCTCGCCGCCGCCGGCTTCGACAAGACCGCGATGCAGGTCACCTACGACGAGTCGACCGTGGGGAACCCCGCCGAGACGATCCAGGTGTCCGTGCTGTGGGCGGGACAGTGCCTGCTCGGACAGTTCGGCCCCGCCACCGGCGGCGTCGTGACCGCGGTCGCGGAGCCGGTGCTCGGCGGCACGGCGTGCCTGTTCGGCAACACGCGTCCGATCGACTGGTGAGCGGAGGCGGCGCACGGGCACCGCACGTCTAGACTGGAGCGGATATGGCTGAGTACATCTACCAGATGGTCCGTGCCCGCAAGGCGGTCGGCGAGAAGCTCATTCTCGACGACGTCACGATGGCGTTCCTCCCCGGCGCGAAGATCGGCATGGTCGGTCCCAACGGCGCGGGGAAGTCGACCATCCTCAAGATCATGGCGGGGCTCGACCAGCCCTCCAACGGGGAGGCCAAGCTCTCGCCGGGCTACACCGTCGGCATCCTCATGCAGGAGCCGGAGCTCGACGAGTCGAAGACCGTGCTGGAGAACATCCAGGCCGGCGTCGCCATCAAGGCGAAGCTCGACCGCTTCAACGAGATCTCCGCCCTCATGGCCGACCCGGACGCCGACTTCGACGCGCTGCTGGCCGAGATGGGCACGCTGCAGGAGGAGATCGACGCCGCCGACGGCTGGGACCTCGACTCGCAGCTCGAGCAGGCCATGGACGCGCTGCGCACGCCCCCCGGCGACGCCGCGATCGGCCCGCTCTCGGGTGGTGAGCGCCGCCGCGTCGCGCTGGCGAAGCTCCTGCTCCAGAAGCCCGACCTCCTGCTCCTCGACGAGCCCACGAACCACCTCGACGCCGAGAGCGTGCTCTGGCTCGAGCAGCACCTGCAGGCCTACAAGGGCGCGGTCATCGCGATCACCCACGACCGGTACTTCCTCGACCACGTGGCCGAGTGGATCGCCGAGGTCGACCGCGGCCGCCTCATCGGCTACGAGGGCAACTACTCGACCTACCTCGAGAAGAAGGCCGAGCGGCTCGACATCCAGGGCAAGAAGGACGCCAAGCTCGCCAAGCGCCTGAAGGACGAACTCGAGTGGGTCCGCTCCAGCGCCAAGGGGCGGCAGACGAAGTCGAAGGCGCGTCTGGCCCGCTACGAGGAGATGGCCGCCGAGGCGGAGCGGACGCGGAAGCTCGACTTCGAGGAGATCCAGATCCCGCCGGGGCCGCGCCTGGGCAACGTCGTCATCGAGGCGAAGAACCTCAAGAAGGGCTTCGGCGACCGTTCCCTCATCGACGGGCTCAGCTTCAGCCTGCCGCCGAACGGCATCGTGGGCGTCATCGGCCCCAACGGCGTCGGCAAGACCACGCTGTTCAAGACCATCGTCGGCCTCGAGCCGCTCGACGGCGGCGACCTGAAGGTCGGCGAGACGGTCAAGATCAGCTACGTCGACCAGAACCGCTCGAACATCGACCCGGAGAAGAGCCTCTGGGAGGTTGTCTCCGACGGGCTCGACATCATCACCGTCGGCAAGACCGAGATCCCCTCGCGCGCCTACGTGTCGAAGTTCGGGTTCAAGGGCCCGGACCAGCAGAAGAAGGCCGGCGTGCTCTCCGGCGGTGAGCGCAACCGGCTGAACCTCGCGCTGACGCTCAAGGAGGGCGGCAACCTGCTGCTCCTCGACGAGCCGACGAACGACCTCGACGTCGAGACCCTGTCGAGCCTCGAGAACGCGCTGCTGGAGTTCCCCGGCTGCGCCGTGGTCATCACCCACGACCGGTGGTTCCTCGACCGCATCGCGACGCACATCCTCGCCTACGAGGGCACCGACGAGAAGCCCGACCAGTGGTACTGGTTCGAGGGCAACTTCGAGGCCTACGAGGAGAACAAGGTCCAGCGGCTCGGCCCCGACGCAGCGAAGCCGCACCGCTCGACCCACCGGAAGCTCACGCGTGACTGACGAGGCGGGCACGCCCTCCTCGCCGGCCCGCCGGCTGCACGTCCCCGTCCACCTGCGGTGGGGCGACCTCGACGCGTTCAACCACGTCAACAACACCTCGATGTTGAAGCTCCTGGAGGAGGCGCGCGTGCGCGCCTTCTGGGAGCCGGAGGGCGGCGAGGAGGGGTTGCCCACCGCGGTCGTCCCACGGGACGGCGGCACCCTCACGCTCGTGGCACGGCAGGAGATCGAATACCTCCTGCCGGTGCCGTACGGGCGGGAGCCGCTCGACGTGCAGCTGTGGTTCGGCCGCATCGGCGGCTCGAGCATCGAGGTCTGCTACGACGTGTGCAGCCCTCGGGGCGCGGGGGAGCAGGTGCACTACGCGCGTTCCTCGGCGACGATCGTGTACGTGTCGGCCGAGACGATGCGACCCGTCCGGCTCACCGAGCGGATGCGGGAGGCGTGGGAGCCCTACCGGGGCGAGCCCATCCGTTACACCCGGCGCTGATCCGGCATCGGGATCCGCACCATGACCTCCTGCGCGGTGGAGGCCACGAGCGTGCCGTCCTGCGCGTAGATCCGGCCGGTCGACAGGCCGCGGCCGCCCCGGGCGTTGTCCGCCTCCTGCACGTACAGCAGCCACTCGTCGACCCGGGCCGGGCGGTGCCACCACATCGCGTGGTCGAGGCTCGCGACGTTGAGCCCGGGGGTGCGCCACGTCATCCCGTGCGCGCGCAGGATCGGCTCCTGGATCGTCATGTCCGACAGGTAGGCGAGCGCTGCCCGATGCACGAGCGGATCGTCCGGCAGCGCGCGGCGGGTGCGCATCCAGACGTGCTGCCGGTGCTGCGGCTCGCCGTGGAAGTCCGCGTACAGCGACCCCTCCACGTGCCGCACCTCCATCGGCATCTGGTCGAAGCTCCGACCCGACATCGGGTTGCGCTCGGCGTCGGCGCCGAAGGCCGGGAGCTCGTCGGGGCCGGGGACCGCGGGCATCGGCTCCTGGTGCTCGAGACCGTCGTCGGCCGCCTGGAACGAGGCGATCATGGAGAAGATCGGCACGCCCTCCTGGTACGCCTGCGTGCGGCGGGCCGTGAACGAGCGGCCGTCGCGGAGCCGGTCGACGGAGAACGTGATGCCCGCCGACGCGTCGCCGGGCCGCAGGAAGTAGCCGTGCATCGAGTGGATCGGACGGTCCTCCGGCACCGTGCGGGATGCGGCGACGACCGCCTGCGCCAGCACCTGACCGCCGTACACCCGGCCGCGCGGCATGGGGTGGGAGATGCCGGTGAAGATGTCCTCGGTGGTCCGGGCGCCCGAGCTGGTCAGCGTCAGCACCTCGAGGAGGATGGAGACCGGATCGGCCGCACCGCGGGTCTCGGACGCGGCTCCTGGTGCTTCCACGCTGTCTCCTCCGTACGGTCGGGTGCGCTTGGTAGTTTAGTTCGATGCCCAGCCGCCTCCTGTTCCCCGACCCCGAGGCGGCAGCCGACGCCCTCACCTTCTGCGGCCGCGCCGGCACGATCGGGGGCGAGACCGCCGTCCGTCTGCGCGCGCAGGGCGGCACACTGGTCATGACGACCGCGGTGCTGTGGCCCCGGACCCTCACCGAGGAGACGCCGACGGTCCTCGCGATGCGGGCCCTCCCGGTCGACCCGGAGCTGGAGTGCGACCTCGTGGTCGCCGCGCCCGGGCTCGTCGGCACGGAGGACCCTCGCGCGCTCGCCCTGCCGGAGACCGCGGTCACCGCACCGTGGGCGGGCATCTCGCCGCCGCGCGGCGGCTGGGAACCGGCGGGCGAGGTCGCCGCATCCGTGCTCGCCGCCCGCTCGCAGTGGGGCATGGCCGCCGTCGCGCACGACCTGCCCGCCGATCCGGGCGAGGACATCGTCCGCGCCGTCCGCGCGCAGGTGTGGGGCGAGGCCGATCCGGACCTGCTCGGTCTGCCCCGCGGTGTGGCGTTCGCCGGCACTGCGCTCGGGTTCGTCCACGGCGAGGAGACCGCGACGGTGCGCACGGCCCCCGGCTGGACCCGCCTCACGATGCGGCGCGGGCACGTGCTCGTCCGCCGGGCGGTGCGCGCCGGGCTCACCCCGGTGCGCCGCACCGGCGCGTCGGGCTGACCTCAGGCGTCGCGGCCCCCGGCCCGGCCCGCCGCCCGGCCCGAGAACAGGCACCCCCCGAGGAACGTGCCCTCCAGCGCCCGGTACCCGTGCACGCCGCCGCCGCCGAAGCCGCTCGCCTCCCCGGCCGCGTAGAGGCCGGGTACGGGGGAGCCGTCGGCGCCGAGTGCGCGGCCGTCGAGGTCCGTCTCGATGCCGCCGAGGGTCTTGCGCGTCAGCACGTGCAGCTTCACCGCGATGAGCGGACCGGACGAGGGATCGAGGATGCGGTGCGGCACGGCGGTGCGCACGAGCCGGTCACCGCGGTACGCCCGCGCGGATCGCAGCATCGCGATCTGGGCGTCCTTGGTGAACTCGTTGTCCACCTCCCGGTCGCGCGCCTCGACCTCGGCGCGCACCCGGGCCGGATCCAGCGCGTCGCCGCCCGGGAGCTCCCGCATCCCGGCGATGAGTGCGTCGAGGTCGTCGCGGACGACGAAGTCCTCGCCGTGGTCCAGGAACGCCTGGACGGGGCCCGCGGCCCCCTTGCCCAGCCGCGACTTCACCAGCAGCGGCACGTCCTTGCCGGTGAGGTCGGGGTTCTGCTCGCTGCCGGAGAGGGTGAACTCCTTCTCCACGATCTTCTGGGAGAGCACGAACCAGGAGTGGTCGTGGCCGGTCCGGCGCAGGTGGGCGAGCGTGCCGAGCGTGTCGAAGCCGGGGAACAGCGGCACCGGGAGCCGCGCGCCGGTCGCGTCCAGCCACACCGAGGAGGGGCCGGGCAGGATGCGGATGCCGTGCCCGGGCCACACCGGGTTCCAGTTGCGGATGCCCTCGACGTAGTGCCACATGCGGTCGGCGTTCACGATGCGGGCGCCCGCGGTGGCGGCCGTCGCGAGCATCGCGCCGTCGACGTAGGCCGGGACGCCCGTCACCATCGTCCGCGGCGGTGTCCCGAGGCGCTCCGGCCAGTTGCGCCGGACCAGGTCGTGATTGCCGCCGATGCCGCCCGAGGTCACGACCGTCGCGCCCGCGCGCACCGTGAACGAGCCGACCACCTCCCGCGACGACGGGGCGCCGCGGACCGCGCCGGATGGCGCGAGCACGTCGCCGACGGCGCCGGTGACGGTGCCGTCGGCGGTCGTGAGCTCCCTCACGCGGTGTCGCGGCAGGATCGTCAGGGTACCCTCGGCCTCGGCGGCCTCCAGCGCCGCCTGGAACGGCGCCACCACCCCGGGGCCGGTGCCCCAAGTGATGTGGAACCGCGGGACCGAGTTGCCGGGGCCGAGCGCGGTGTATCCGCCGCGCTCCGCCCAGCCGACGACGGGGAAGAACCGCACACCCTTCTGCCACAGCCAGCTGCGCTTCTCGTGGTGTGCGAAATCGAGGTACGCCTCGGCCCAGCGTCTCGGCCAGGCGTCCTCGGCGCGGTCGAACCCGGCGGTCGCGAACCAGTCCTGCCGGGCGAGGTCCGCGCTGTCGCGGATGCCCATGCGACGCTGCTCGGGGGAGTCGACGAGGAACAGGCCGCCGAACGACCACCATGCCTGCCCGCCGAGGTTCGTGCGCGGCTCCTGGTCGACGACGACCACCCGCTTGCCGTGCGCGGCCGCCTCGGTCGCTGCGACGAGGCCGGCCAGGCCCCAGCCGATCACGAGGACGTCGGCGGCGTGGTGGGCATCGGTCATGGGCGACTCCTTCGTCGTCGGGGGCCCGCGTCGGGGCTCAGTCCGGCCGGTCCGCGGCCCGCAGCGGCAGTGTGCCGGTGTCGCGGCCCGTCGCCGCGGGGCCGATGCCGGCGGGTTCGAACGTGTTCACCATGGCATAGGCCGCCCGCTGCAGGTAGTCCCAGAGGGTGGCTTCGTGCATGGGCGACAACGACAGCGCGTCCACGGCGGTCCGCATGTGACGCAACCACCGGTCGCGTGCGTCGGGGTCGATGTGGAAGGGCGCGTGCCGCATCCGCAACCGGGGGTGCCCGCGCCGCTCGCTGTACGTGCCCGGGCCGCCCCAGTACTGCTCCAGGAAGAGCAGCAGCCGCTCCTTCGCCGGGCCGAGGTCCGCCTCCGGGTACATCGGCTGCAGTACCGGATCGGTGGCGACCCCGTCGTAGAACACCTCGACGAGTCGCTCGAAGACGGGGCGGCCGCCGACCTCCTCGTAGAAGCTGATCGGGCGCTCGTCGCTCATCCCTCGGTCCCTTCGGTGTTCCCGGCTGCGCCGTCGCCGTCAGCCGGCTTCGGTGTCTCGGCCGGCTTCGGCGACTTCGTCTTCGACTTGCCGGAGCGCTTCGGCTTCCACACCGGCTTCTCCGGCACCGCGACCGGGGTCGGGCGCGTCCGGGGCGGGTTGGCGCCGCGGACGCTCTGGGCGCCTTCGTAGCCGCTGAGGATGATGGAGTTCAGCTGGGGCAGGTTGACGCCGAGGTCGTCGATGGCGCGCTTGAGCCGCATCCGCAGTTCGCGCGCCACGTCGTCCTTGGCGTTGGCGCGGGTCTTCATCACGAGCCGGATGACGAGGGCGTCGCCGGAGATCGACTCGAGCCCCCAGATCTCCGGCTGCTCCAGCACCCGCGTGCGCCACTTCGGGTCCTTCGCGAGCGACTTCGCCGCACCGAGCATGGCCTTCTCGACGTCGTCGATCGAGGCGTCGACCGGCACCGCGAGGTCGATGATCACGCGCGACCACCCCTGCGACATGTTGCCGATGCGGGTGATCTCGCCGTTGCGCACGTACCAGAGGGTGCCGTTCACGTCGCGCACGTGCGTGACGCGCACGCTCACGTATTCGACGACGCCGGTCGCGAGCCCGAGGTCCACGACGTCGCCGATGCCGATCTGGTCCTCGGCGACGATGAAGATGCCGTTGAGGACGTCCTTGACGATGTTCTGGGCGCCGAAGCCGAGGCCGGCGCCGATCGCCGCGGTGAGCAGCGCGAACGACCCGAGGATGCTGGAGTCGATGACGTTCACGATGAGGATGATCGCGATGATCACGATCGTGACGTTCATGATGTTGCGCAGGATCGACCCGAGGGTGCGGGTGCGCTGCACGAGCCGGACGCCGGCGAGCGGGGAGCGGTCCAGCGCCTGCGTGTCGTCGACGCGCGCCTTGCTCTTCGCGCCGTTCACGATGCGTTCGACGACGCGGTCGATGACGCGGCGCAGCACCCAGACGGCGAGGAACGCGCCCACGATGATCGCGACGACGCCCAGCGCCTTCCCGCCGAACCGGAGGAAGAACTGCCCGACCTCGGCCCACCAGTCCGGGTTCACGATGGCCGGCGGTTCCGCGGGATCGGTGACCTCCAGGGCGCGGGCGAGGACGTTCATCGCCTCAGCCTAACGACGGATGCCTCGGACCCTGCTGAGTCCGAGGCATCCGTGGCGGTGCGGCGGGGCTACTCCGCGTCGCGCGACTGCGCGTCCAGCGCCCGCTCGACACCGGCGAGGTTCTCGGCGACGAGGCGGCGCAGGGCCGGCGGTGCGTTGAAGTTGGCGGCGAGCCACCCGCGCGTGGCGTCGCGGAGGGCGACGCTCGCGAGCGGTGCCGGGAAGAGCCCCACGATGAGGTAGCTGGCGATCTGGTAGGTGCGCCCCTCCCAGACCGGCAGCAGCATGTCGAAGTACCGCGGCACGAACTCCTCCAGGAGGTCGCGACCCGCCGGGTGCACGAACCCGGCGGCCGCCGAGCGGAGCACCGTGTTGGGGAGGTCGTCGCGCTCGACGAGGCTCGCCCACGCTTCGCGCTTGGCCTCGACGGTCGGGAGGGCGGCCTTGGCCTGTGCGGCGAACTCGCCGCCCTTCGCGGTGTTGTCGGCGGCCAGCGCCGCGTCGATGTCGGCCGCGGTCACCGCGCCGCCGGCGGCGAGCGACACGAGCAGCGCCCACGACAGGTCGGCGTCGATCTCGAGACCCGAGAGCACCGTGTCGCCGTCGCGGAGCGCCCGGACGGTCTCCCAGTGGGCCGGGGTGGTCGCGGCGGACGCGAAGGCGGTGACGAACTGCAGCTGGCTGTCGCTGCCGGCCTCCGCCCCCTGGGCGAGTGCCCACAGGCCGTCGGCGACCTTCCGCCGTGCCTCGTCACGACGCTCGGGCGTGACGTAGGCGTTCGCCGTGAGCTGCAGCTGGCCGAGCGTGGTGCGCACGGTCGTCGACTCGGTCTCGGCGCCGATGTTGCCGAGCACCAGGTCGATGTACGCGGACGGCGACGCCTCCGCATCCCGGGTCTGGTCCCACGCCGCGCCCCACACGAGCGAGCGGGCGAGGGGGTCGCTGATCTTCGACAGGTGCGCGCCCGCCGTCGCGAGCGACCGGTCGTCGAGGCGGATCTTCGTGTAGGCGAGGTCGTCGTCGTTCAGCAGCACGAGGTCGGGCTGCCTCCGGCCGACGAGCTCGGCGACGTCGGTGCGGTCGCCGTCGACGTCGAGCTCCAGGTGGTGCGTGCGCACGAGCGCGTCGCCCTGGAGGTCGTAGAAGCCGACGCCCAGGCGGTGCGGGCGGATGGTCGGGTAGTCCGCCGGTGCCGTCTGGATGATGGAGAACTTCGTGATCGTGCCGTCCGCGGCGGTGTCGATCGACGGGGTCAGCGTGTTCACGCCGGCCGTCTCGAGCCACTTCCTCGCCCAGGCGCCCAGGTCGCGGCCGCTGGTCGCCTCGAGCTCGACGAGCAGATCGCGCAGCTCGGTGTTGCCCCACTGGTGCTTGCGGAAGTACCGGCCCACGCCGGCGAAGAACGCGTCGATCCCGACCCACGCGGCGAGCTGCTTCAGCACCGAACCGCCCTTGGCGTAGGTGATGCCGTCGAAGTTCACCTGGACGTCCTCGAGGTCGTTGATCTCGGCGACGACGGGGTGCGTGGACGGGAGCTGGTCCTGGCGGTACGCCCAGGTCTTCTCCATGGCGTTGAAGGTCGTCCACGCCTCGGTCCACTCGGTGGCCTCGGCGGTGGCGATGGTCGAGGCCCACTCGGCGAACGACTCGTTCAGCCACAGGTCGTTCCACCACTTCATGGTCACCAGGTCGCCGAACCACATGTGGGCGAGCTCGTGCAGGATCGTGACGACGCGGCGCTCCTTGACCGCATCCGTCACCTTGCTGCGGAAGACGTAGGACTCCGTGAAGGTGACCGCGCCCGCGTTCTCCATGGCGCCCGCGTTGAACTCCGGCACGAAGAGCTGGTCGTACTTCGCGAACGGGTAGGGGACGCCGAACTTCTCCTCGAAGTACGCGAAGCCCTGGCGGGTCTTCTCGAAGATGTAGTCGGCGTCGAGGTACTGCCAGAGGCTCTTGCGGCCGAAGACGCCGAGCGGGATGACCCGGCCGGAGGCGCTGGTCAGCTCGGAGTAGGTCGCCTCGTACGGGCCCGCGACGAGGGCGGTGATGTACGAGGAGATGCGTGGGGTCGGCTCGAACGCCCACGTCGCGGTGCCGTCGCCGTGGCGCTCGGGCTCGGGGGTGGGGGAGTTCGACACGACCCGCCACGCCTCGGGTGCGGTGACGGTGAAGCGGAACTCGGCCTTCAGGTCGGGCTGCTCGAACACCGTGAACATGCGGCGGGAGTCGGGCACCTCGAACTGCGAGTACAGGTAGACCTCGCCGTCGACCGGGTCGACGAAGCGGTGCAGGCCCTCGCCGGTGTTCGTGTACAGGCAGTCGGCGTCGACGACGAGCTCGTTCTCGGCGGCGAGGCCGTCCAGCGCGATGCGGGACTCGGCGAACGCGGTCGCCGGGTCGATCTCCCGCCCGTTCAGGCGGATCGAGCGCACCTCGCGGGCGATGAGGTCGATGAACGTCGAGGCGCCCTCGGTCGCGGTGAAGCGCACGGTCGTCGTCGAGCCGAACACCTCCGCACCGCGGGTGAGGTCGAGGACGACGTCGTAGGACTGCGTGTCGACGACGGCACGGCGTTCCTGCGCTTCCAGGCGGGTGAGGTTCTCTCCAGGCACTGCTTCGCTCCCAAGGGGTGATCGGGGATGTGCTGCGCCGGGGCACAGGGCTCGACGGCGTGAGGACCAGCCTATGCCGCCGCCGCCCGCGGGCGGGGGATTCCCAGAGCGCCGGCGCCGGCGTTCCGGTGCGAGGATGGACGGGTGAGCTCCGCTGAAACCACGCCCGCGGCCCCCGACGCCGGCGCCCCCGTCCCGTTCGCCTCACCCGCCGCGGCATCCGGCGCCCCCCACGTGGAGGAACCGGTCGCGTACGACGGCATCCTGCTCGCCGGGTTCGGCGGCCCCGAGGGTCAGGACGACGTCATCCCGTTCCTGCGGAACGTGACCCGCGGTCGCGGCATCCCGGACGAGCGACTCGAGGAGGTGGCCCACCACTACCGGCACTTCGGCGGCGTCAGCCCCATCAACGCGCAGAACCGTGCGCTCAAGGCGGCGCTCGAGACCGAGCTCGCCCGACGCGGCATCGACCTTCCCGTGTACTGGGGCAACCGGAACTGGGCGCCCTACCTGGAGGAGGCGGTGCAGGATGCGGCGTCCGCCGGCGACACGCGCCTGCTCGCCATCGCCACCAGCGCCTACAGCTCCTTCTCGAGCTGCCGCCAGTACCGCGAGGACTTCGCCCGTGTGCTCACCGAGACCGGCCTGGGCGAGACCGTGACGATCGACAAGGTGCGGCAGTTCTTCGACCACCCCGGGTTCGTCTCGGTCTTCCGCGACGGCGTCCGCGACGCGGTCCGCGGCTTCCTCGACGCGGGCGTCGCCCCCGGCCGCATCCGGGTGCTCTTCTCCACCCACAGCATCCCCACCGCCGACGCCCTGCGCTCGGGCCCCCGCGACGTGGACTTCGGACCGGGCGGCGCGTACGCGGCGCAGCACGAGGCCGTCGGCGCGGTCGTCATGGTCGGCGTCGCCGAGGAGATCCCGGCGGCCGCCGAGGTGGGCTGGGAGCTCGTGTACCAGTCCCGCTCCGGCCCCGCGTCGCAGCCGTGGCTCGAGCCGGACGTCTGCGACGTCATCGCCGAGCTCCCCGGCCGGGGGGTCGAGGCCGTCGCGATCGTGCCGCTCGGGTTCGTGAGCGATCACATGGAGGTGCTCTGGGACCTCGACACCGAGGCGCTCGAGGCCGCCGAGGAGGCCGGGCTGAAGGCCGTCCGCACCCCGACCCCCGGCGTCGACCCGGCGTACGTGGCCGGTCTCGTCGACCTCGTCGAGGAGCGCCTGCAGGGCACGCCGGCATCGGCCCGTCCGCACGAGACCTCGCTCGGGCCGTGGTTCGACGTGTGCCGTCCGGCGTGCTGCGAGAACGTGCGCGCCGGCTTCAAGCCCGCGGCCGCCGGCATCGCCCCCTGACCGCGCTCGCCGGCGACGCCGGAATGGGATGATGGATCCATGCGCATCCACATCGCCACCGACCACGCCGGACTCGAGTTCTCCACCCGCCTGCAGCACCACCTCGCGGCTGCCGGACACGAGGTCGTCGACCACGGTCCGCTCGAGTACGACGCGCTCGACGACTACCCGGCGTTCTGCATCCGCGCCGCCCAGGCCGTCGTCCGCGACCAGCAGGCCGGCGTCGGGGCGCTCGGCGTGGTGTTCGGCGGCTCCGGCAATGGCGAGCAGATCGCCGCGAACAAGGTGGCGGGCATCCGTGCCGCGCTGGTGTGGAATCTCGCGACCGCCGAGCTCGCCCGCGAGCACAACGACGCGAACGTGATCGCGATCGGCGCCCGCCAGCACACCTTCGAGGAGGCGGCGAGCTTCATCGACCGCTTCATCGAGACCCCGTTCTCGAACGAGGAGCGGCACGTCCGTCGCATCGGGCAGATCGCCGACTACGAGCGCGACGGCTCGCTGCTGCCCGACCCGCGTGCGGGCGTGGACGTCCTCGCCGCCGACGACAGCGACTTCGACCCGGAAGCGGGCTGATGCCCGAAGGGCACTCCGTCCACCGCATCGCCCGGCAGTTCCAGCGGAACTTCGTCGGGCGTGCGGTCACCGCATCCAGCCCGCAGGGCCGGTTCGCCGAGGGCGCGGCGCTCCTCAGCGGCCGCGAGGCGCTCGAGGCGCGCGCGGTCGGCAAGCAGATGTTCCTCGGGTTCGAGGGCGACCTCTGGCTGCGCGTGCACCTCGGACTCTACGGCGCGTGGGACTTCGCGGGCGAGATCCAGGCCGATCCCACGATCGCCTCGGCCAATGGCCGGATGGGCCAGACCAACCAGCGCGGCACCGTGCTCCCCGACGAGGTGATTCTCGACGACGCGGGGGAGAACTCCCTCACGTCCATCGGTGCACCCCGGAAGACGCGGGTGCACGTGCGGATGTCAGAGCAGACGACCGGGCTGCCGGGCGACGACGGCGCGATCGACTGGCCTCCGCCCGTCATCGGGCAGGTCCGGCTCCGGCTGCTCACCGACGCGACCTGCGCGGACCTCCGCGGCCCGACCGCGTGCGTGCTGCAGACCCCCGACGAGATGCTCGCGACGATCGCGAAGCTGGGGCCCGACCCGCTCGTTGGCGACCCCGCAGAGGGGGAGGAGCGGTTCGTCACGGCGGTCCGCAAGAAGGGCACGCCCATCGGGCTGCTCCTCATGGACCAGAACGTGGTGAGCGGCATCGGCAACGTCTACCGCGCCGAGATGCTGTTCCGCGCCCGGCTGAACCCGCACACGCCCGGGAAACAGGTGCCGGAGGACGTCGCCCGCGAACTGTGGCGCGACTGGGTGCGGCTGCTGAAGATCGGCGTCGAGACCGGCCAGATGATGACGATGGACGACCTCACCCCGGAGCAGTGGCGCGCCGCGATGGCCAGCCGTGACGACCGGCACTGGGTCTACCACCGCGCGGGAGAGCCGTGCCGGGTGTGCGGCACGCACATCGTGCTCGAGGAGATGGGCGCCCGCAAGCTCTACTGGTGCCCGCGCTGCCAGGCATGAGCGGCCGCGCCCCGTCCTAGGCTGGGCGCATGCGACAGAACCCGAGCTTCGCGCTCACCGACGTGGCGGAACTCCGCCGCCTCGTCGAACGCAACCCGTGGGCCACACTCGTCAGCAGCACCCCGGACGGCCTCGTCGCCTCGCACTACGCCGTGCTGCTTGATGCGGACCGCGACGACCTCACGATCGTCGGGCACGTCGGCAAGCCCGACGACCTCATCCACGGGCTGGGCGAGCGCGAGCTCCTCGTCGTCGTGCAGGGCCCGCACGGGTACATCTCCCCGGGCTGGTACGGCGACGGCCCCGCCGTGCCCACCTGGAACTTCGTGTCCGCCCACCTCACCGGCGTCCCGGAGCTGCTGAGCGCGGAGGAGAACCTCCAGGTGCTCGACCGGCTCGTCGCCCGGTTCGAGGAGGGGCGCGACGACCCGCGGATGCTGTGGCGCGCCCCGAACGACGCTGCCTTCGTGGAGCGGCTCGAGCGGGGCACGGTCGGCTTCCGCCTGACCCCGACCAGGGTGGTCGCCAAGCGCAAGCTCAGCCAGAACCGCCCGGCCGAGACCGTCGAGCACATCATCGAACGGCTCGAGGCGTCCGGCCGCGACGCCAACCCCGCCCTCGCCGCCGAGATGCGCCGCGCACTCGACGCCCGGGTTCGTCCGTGATCGCCCGCGGCGAGACGGCGCAGACCGTCACCGGCGTGCGGATCGTCGGGCCGGGCGCGGAGCTCCTGCCCGGCGACGGTCCCTTCGACGTCTTCGTCCGCGACGGGCGGATCGCCGACATCGCACCGGCCGGTGCGCTCCGCCCTCTCGGCCCGGTGCTCACCGGCGACGGGGCGTGGCTGCTGCCCGGGCTCTGGGACCACCACGTGCACGTCACCCCGTGGGCCCTCGCGAGCGAGCGCGTACCGGTCGGCGACGTCGCGTCGGCCGCCGAGGCCGCATCCGTCATGTCCACCGCGCCGGTCCTCACCGACGGTCGCCGCGTCGGCACCGGGTTCCGCGACGCGTTCTGGCCGGACGCCCCGAGCCTTGAGCTCCTGGACGCCGCGACCGGCGAGGTGCCGACGTACCTCGTGAACGCCGACGTGCACAGCGTGTGGCTGAACTCGGCGGCACTGCGCCGCGAGGGCTTCACAGCAGGCGCCGACGGGATGCTGCGGGAGGAGCCCGCGTTCGAGGTCTCCCGACGGCTGAACGCGCTCGACCCGACGCTCGTCGACCCGCTCGTGCAGCGGATGGCGGAGCGGGCCGCCGCGCGCGGCGTCGTCGGGATCGTCGACCTCGACATGACCTGGAACGAGGACGCCTGGCAGCGCCGGGTCGCCGCCGGCTTCGACCTGCTCGCCGTGCGGTACGGCATCTACCCGCAGCACCTCGACCGCGCGATCGCCGCGGGTCTGCGCACCGGTGACGCCCTCGGCGGCGCACCCGACGACCTCGTGCGGGTCGGGGCGCTGAAGGTCATCACGGACGGATCCCTCGGCACCAGGACCGCCGCCTGCAGTCACCCGTACCCGGGGACGCACGACGATCGGGGGCTCCTGACGGTCGGGGCCGAGGAACTCCTCGACCTCATGACGCGCGCGACCGGCGCGGGCATCGCGAGCGCGATCCACGCGATCGGCGACGTCGCCAACACGCAGGCGCTCGACACGTTCGCCGCCACCGGCGCCTGGGGCACGATCGAGCACGCGCAACTCGTCGCGCACGCCGACCTGCCGCGGTTCGCGCGGCTGGACGTGGCGGCGAGCGTGCAGCCGGAGCACGCGCTCGACGACCGCGACCTCACCGACACCGTGTGGGCCGGGCAGACGGCCATGCCCTACCCGCTGCGTTCGCTTCACGCCGCCGGCGCCTCCCTGCGGTTCGGCTCCGACGCCCCGGTGTCGCGCCTGGACCCGTGGGCGGCGATGGCAGGTGCGGTGTTCCGCACCCGGGACGGCCGCGAGCCGTGGCAGGCCGACGAGGCGCTGCCGCTCGAGGTCGCGCTGGCCGCCTCCACCGCGGGCGGCTCGCAGCGGCCCGCGACGGTCGCCGTGGGGGAGCCGGCCGACCTCGTCCTGTGCGCGGCCGACCCGTTCGCGGTGGACGAGGCGGGCCTTCGCGGCATGGCGGTGCGCGCCACGCTGCGTGGCGGCCGCATCCTGCACCTCGCCTGAGCCCCGATGCGCCGAACACGCGCGCGGCGCGCTGCACACAGCGCTCACGTGGCAGTTCGTGCGGTTTCAGTGAGGCGGATGCCGCGGCACCCGCCACCTGAACGCGGACGCGGCGCGGGCACTCAGCGCTCGGGTGGCGGTTCCTGCGGTCTCAGCGCCCGGGATGCAGCGGCAACCGCCACGTGAACGTGCGGGCGGCGCGGGAGCACGCAGCATCCCGAACGCGAAGAGGCCCCCGCCGGAGCGGAGGCCTCTTCGCGGAAGCGGGGGATTACTCGGCGAGGTGGGCCGAGAGGAACCAGCGGTCCTTCTCCAGGCCCTCGCGGATGCCGATGACGACGTCCTGGCTGGTGAGGTCGACCTCGTCCAGGCCGTCGATGGCGGCCTGCACGTCGACGAGCACGGCGTCGATGTCGGCGACGATCGCGCGGATCATGTCCTCCCACTGGGTGAACCCGGCGGGCACCTGCGACGGCTTGGCCTTCGAGGCGACGGTCGACAGGCGGGCGTCGATCGGCAGCCCCAGGGCGACGATGCGCTCGGCGGTCGAGTCGGCCCAGTCACGGGCGTGCTCCACGACCGTGTCGAGCAGTTCGTGGATGGCGATGAAGTTGGCGCCGCGCACGTTCCAGTGCGCCTGCTTGCCGTTGACCTCGAGCGCCTGCAGGCCGATCGTGACCGGGGTGAGGAACTGGGCGGCCGCGGCGGCGACGGTCGGGTCGGCCGCGCTGGCGGGGATCGTGTGGGTGTTCGTCATCTTCGTGCCTCCGTCTCGTGCAGAATCCTCTGCCTGATGGAGTCAACGCTAGCCACCCCCACGCATTCCGCAAGCAAGTTGAGGCTGTGCTAATCAGGCGTTTCCACGGGTGCGGTCGGGCCGCCGCGGGCCGCGCGCGCGTCGTGGGCGGGGGAGCGGATGCGGACGTACTAGCGTCGTGGGGTGACCGCGCCAGAACCCCGGACCCCGCAGGACCTCGACACCCCTGCCCGGACGGTGCGCCGCGAACCCGAGCGCCGTTCGCCCGAGCATGCGGAGCCGTCGCACTTCCTGCCGCACGTGCAGGGCCTGCGCGCCATCGCCGTCCTCCTGGTGGTGCTCTACCACTTCTGGCCCGGCCGTCTCCCCGGCGGCTACGTGGGCGTCGACGTCTTCTTCGTCATCTCCGGGTTCCTCATCACCGGGCACCTCATGCGGGAGCTCACCGCGACCGGCACCGTCCGCCTCGGCCAGTTCTGGGCCCGCCGCGCACGACGGCTGCTGCCCGCATCCCTGCTCGTGCTCCTGTTCTGCGCACTGGCCGTCTCGACGCCCTACCTCTTCCCGGTGTCGGGGCTGCAGCGCGAGATCAGCGAGATCTTCGCCTCGACGTTCTACGTGGAGAACTGGTACCTCGCGTTCTCGTCCGCCGACTACCTGAACCACGGCGGCGACCCCACGACGGTGCAGCACTACTGGTCGCTGTCGCTCGAGGAGCAGTTCTACGTCATGTGGCCGCTGCTCATGCTGCTCGCGGCATGGATCGGCGTGAAGCTGCTCCGCGGACGCAGTCGGACGGCGATCCTCGTCACGCTCGGCGTCGTCAGCGTCGCCTCGCTCGTCTTCTGCATCGTCTTCACCCTGCTGCAGCCTGCCCCCGCGTACTTCGTCACGTTCGGACGGATGTGGGAGTTCGGGCTCGGCGCCATGATCGCGCTCGTGCCGACACTGCGCGTCACGAACCCGTGGCTGAGCTTCGTGCTGGGCTGGGCGGGCGTGCTGGCGCTCGTGTACACGGCGTTCCGGTTCGACCAGAACACGCCCTTCCCCGGCTACACCGCGCTCCTCCCGGCGCTCGGCGCGGCCGCGATCATCGCCGCATCCGACTCCGGGCGCTGGTGGCAGCCCACGCGAGTGCTCGCCGTCCGGCCCGCCCGGTTCGTGGGCGACATCTCGTACTCGCTGTACCTGTGGCACTGGCCGCTCATCGTCATCGCCCCCTCCGTGCCGTTCTGGGGTCTCACGATCTACCACCGCGTCGCCCTGCTCGCGATCTGCTTCGTGCTGGCCTGGCTCACCAAGCGCTGGGTGGAGGACCCGATGCGCCGCTGGAAGGGCCTGACCGGCCGCCGCCCGCGGGTGACGCTGTGGTCGGCCCTCGCCGCCATGGTCGCCGTGGCGCTCGTCGCCGGCGCCGGCTGGGCGCTGAACGCCCCCGCCTACCGCGAGGGGGTGGCGAAGATCGCGGAACTGCGCGAGGACCCGCCGGCGTGCTTCGGTGCCGCATCCGTGCTCGAGGAGGCCTGCGCCGGCACCGACTTCGGCGACACGATCCTGCCCTCGCCGGGATTCGCGGGCGCCGACCGTCCCGAGGACGAGCGCTGCTTCGTGCAGCTCAACAACAGCACGCCTGTCTCGTGCGAGTTCGGATCCGACGACCCCGACGCGCCCGTCGTCGCGCTCGTCGGCGACAGCCACGCCTTCCAACTGCTGTCGACGTTCGAGCGGATGGCGCAGGACAACGGCTGGCGGCTCGTCACCTACTTCAAGGGCGCCTGCCCCTGGAACACGACGCCGCTGTCGACCGGCGGGGCGTTCGGCGCCGCGTGCGCCGACTGGCGCGAGGGCGTCATCGCGGCCCTCGACGAGACTCCGCCGGACGCCGTGTTCACCGCCGCCATCGCGACGACGCCGTACGCCTCGGCCGGGTACGACTCCTCGTATGACGCCGCCGTCGCCGGCTACCGCGACGCCTGGAGCGCGATGACCTCGATCGGCGTGCCGGTGATCACGGTCGTCGACAACCCCGTGTGGGAGACCGACCCGAACAAGTGCCTGCGCACGCGCGACATGGCCGACTGCACCGGGGCCCGCGCCGACGTGCTCGTCGCCGACGACCCGCTCCGCGAGGCTGCGACCGGCATGGCGGGCGTCACACTGCTTGATTTCACCGACGTGTTCTGCGACGACGACACCTGCTTCCCGGTCGTGGGGGGTGCGAACCTCTACCGCGACCAGGACCACCTGACGGTGACCTTCGTCGACACCCTGCGTCCGCAATACGAGGCAGCGATCGGGGAGGCGCTCGCACGCCGGTAACCTCGGTGGCATGACCGTCGCAGCCGACGCCTCCATCCTGTCCATCGGGGACGCCGTGCCCCGGATCGACGAGACCGCGTTCGTCGCGGCCGGTGCCCGCATCATCGGTGACGTGCACCTCGGCCCGCGCGCGAGCGTCTGGTACAACGCCGTCCTGCGCGCAGACGGCGACACCATCACGATCGGTGCCCGCAGCAACCTGCAGGACAGCGTGTCGGTGCACGTCGACCGTGGCTCGCCCGTCGTCATCGGCGAGGACGTGTCGGTCGGGCACAACGCCGTCGTCCACGGCTGCACGATCGGCGACGGTTCGCTCATCGGCATGGGCGCGGTCGTGCTGAACGGCGCCCGGATCGGCTCCGCCTGCCTCATCGCCGGGGGTGCCGTCGTGCTCGAGGGCGCCGAGATCCCGGACGGCTCGCTCGTCGCGGGCGTGCCCGCCAAGGTGCGCCGCGAGCTCACGGAGGAGGAGCGGGCCGGCCTCATCCGCAACGCCGCCGCCTACCTCGCCCACATCGACACCCACGCCGCCGCCGCGCCTGCCTGACCCGCCGCGGCCGTTCGCCTCTGCGGACCGCGAGACTGCATCTGCGCGCCGAGACTGCGGGGTGACCCCGCTGTCTCGGCGGCCCGATGCAGTCTCGCCGATCGAGGACGGGTCGGAGAGGGTCACGGTGATCGTGCCCGGATACGACGAAGGCCCGGTATGACCGGGCCTCGTGCGTGTGGAGGGGATGACGGGAATCGAACCCGCACCATCAGTTTGGAAGACTGAGGCTCTACCATTGAGCTACATCCCCGCGGCGACCGGGGTCGCTGCATCCGAGAGTCTATCGGACGCGGCGCCCACCCTCCGACCGCGAGACCACATCTTGCGCGCGAGACCACATCCAGTTGGATGTGGTCTCGCGCGTTTCATGTGGTCTCGGCGCCGGGGAAGCGGGTTTCCCGGCGGCGGGGGCCGGTCGGCTAGACTTCCCTGGGCTTTCAGCGCTCGCGCTGCCCGCCCGGGGCGTAGCTCAGCTTGGTAGAGCGCCCGCTTTGGGAGCGGGAGGCCGCAGGTTCAAATCCTGTCGCCCCGACACACACACGCCGCCGTCGACCGCACGGTCTCAGCACCCCGGCGGCGTGACCCCGTCGGCGGGCGGCACGCCCTGGATCTCGCCCCACGCGTACCCGCTCACGGCCTTGCCGTCGAGCGTGCCGGTGTAGCTGAACAGGCCTTCGTAGGCCGAACGCCCACCGCCGGTGGCCTCCTGCTCCTTCACCGTCGCGTGGTAGACGAGGTCGGCGGACGGACGCGTCGCGGACCCGGCGAGCTGCACGTGGTACCCGAGGTGGTACACGTAGCAGCTCGTGGGCGAGACCCACCGGCTGTCCGGGATCTCGGTCACGCTGATCGCGCCCTGCGGCCAGTTCGCCGTGGGCTGCAGGGTGCCGTTCGCCGACACCGCCGAGCCGGTGCCGCCGAGCATCGCGTAATACAGGTCGCCCACGTCGGGCTGCGACGTCTTCGCGACGAGCAGCCCCTGGCCGGTCTCCGGGAGCTGCGTGGTGAACTCGGTCCACTCGTACCCGTTCTTCACGATGTACTCCGCCGCCTCGTCGTACGTCTGCGTGAGGTTGTCGAGGATGAGCCGGCCCTCGGTGCCGCCGGCGACGTACACGCCGCCGAGGTCGACCTGCCACGACGACACCTCGAGGAGCGGCATCGTGTAGTACTGCGAGCCCTGCCCGGTCATCGGCGTGTCGGTCGCGGCGAGGTAGGCGCCGATGTCGCCGCCGAAGTCGTCCATGATGACGCTGCGCTGGTCCTGGGTCGGGATGCAGCCGGCGCTCGTCGCGGTGGGGCAGCCGTTCTTCTTCGTGTCGAGCGTGCGCCCGTCGAACATCCACAGCGGGAAGAAGCCGTTCGGGCCGTAGCCCCACTGGATGACGCCGGTGGTGTCCTCGGCGGTCACCGACAGGGTGACCGCGGCCTTCGTGCCGTCCGGCAACCACGTGTCCATGGTGGTGTCCAATCGGTACACCGCCCCCGGCTCGCCGATCACGCCGGAGACGACGCGCATGTCGATCGTCTGCGACACCCCGTTCGCCTCCTGCGGGCCGACCTGGATGCGCCACGGTTCGTACGCGATCGACACCGGCACGGTGAGCTCGGCGACGCCCACGATGGCGCCCAGGTTCGGGCCGTCCTTCTGGTCGAGCCGGTTGAAGATGAGGGCGCCCGTCTCCTCGGTCGGCTGCCAGGTCTGGCCGCCCCAGACGATCGTGTTGCCCTGCGACATGAGGGCGAGCGAGTTGACGTTGCCCGCCGTGTCGACGAGGTGCCCGAAGAACTCGAACGACTGCGAGTCGTACTGCGGCAGGCCGGTGGACAGATAGGCGCGGAACCCGGTGCAGTCCTCGCCCTGCGGCCGCGCGATCTTGGAGTACTCCGCGATCGACCCGAACGCCGCGGCCGCGATGCCGGGGTCGGTCGGCGACGTGATGCATCGCACCGGCGTCGGGCTCGGCGTCGGCGTCGGGTTCGGTGCGGGCGGGTTCGGCGCGGGGGTGGGAGTCGGCGTCGGCGCCGGGTTCGGCTTCGGTCGCGGGTTCGACGGCGTCGTGCCGCCCGCCTCCCCGCCGTCGGCGTCGGGAGCCGCATCCGCGGTCGCGGCGGGCGTCGGCGTCGGCGTCGCGGTGGGGCGGGTGGTCGACGTCGGGCTCGGGGACGCCGCCGGCGTCGACGCGCTGCCGGGCGCCGCGGCCGGGACGCCTCCCACGCAGGCGGTGAGCGCCAGCGCCGTCACCGCACCGAGGAGGAGGACGGGGAGGGAGCGGCGGGCGGGATGCTTCGCGGACGGTGTGCGCATGGAGGCCTTCGATGTGGTCGCGGGTCGGGGCCGGTCCCGTCACGCCGGACGGCACCGCGGCGGGGACCGGGGCGGAGCGGGGTGACGGCGACGGACACGACGGATCACGTCGCCCCACGTCGCGCGCGTCCGAACAAGTCGGTGCCTGTCCCCGCGCACCGCTCCTCGAGCGTCGTCGACACCCGGCGCGCGATCGGGTGGGCGCGATCCCGGGTGATCAGCAAACTAGCAGTCCCGGGTGCCGCGCCGTGCGCGAACGGCCCGGCCGCGCCGCAAATGTGCCCGGTGTGGCGGTGGGCGCCGATCCGATAGACTTGTTGCTCTGCCGTCGGCGCGTTCCCTTCCACGGAGGGATGCCTGGACTGATCCGGGCATTCCGGAGTCAGCCGGCGACGGCTCGGTGGGTGCGCGAAGCTGCAGGTTGAGAATCCTGCCGCCCGACGAACGCCCCTCCCCAAGACCCATGGCTTCAGCCACCGCGCGCGTTCGCGGGAAGTAAGAGGAGAACAACAGGCATGGTCACCAGCACCGTCGAGCAGCTGAGCCCCACCCGGGTCAAGCTCCACATCACGGTCACGCCGGAGGAGCTCAAGCCCTCCATCGCGCACGCCTACGAGCACATCGCGCAGGACGTCCAGGTCCCCGGCTTCCGCAAGGGCAAGGTGCCCGCGCCGATCATCGACTCGCGCGTCGGTCGCGGCGCCGTCATCGAGCACGCGATCAACGAGGGCCTCGACGGGTTCTACCGCGAGGCCGTCGCCGCCAACGAGGTGCGCGTGATCGGTCGTCCCGAGGCGGAGATCGTCGAGATCCCCGAACTCAAGGACTTCTCCGGCGACCTCAAGGTGACCGTCGAGGTCGACGTGCGCCCCGAGTTCGAGCTGCCCGCCCTCGACGGCATCACCGTCACCGTCGACGCCGTCGAGACCGACGACGCCGCGATCGACGCCGAGCTCGACAAGCTCCGCGCCCGCTTCGGCACGCTCATCACGGTCGACCGTCCGGCGGCCTCCGGCGACTTCGTCGAGCTCGACCTCGTCGCCGCGATCGACGGCACCGAGATCGACCGCGCCGAGGGCGTGTCCTACGAGGTCGGCTCCGGCGAGCTCCTCGAGGGCATCGACGAGGCCGTCGAGTCGCTCACCGCCGGTGAGGAGACCACCTTCCGCTCGAAGCTCGTCGGCGGCGACCACGCCGGCGAGGAAGCCGAGGTCTCCGTGACCGTCAAGGCCGTCAAGGAGCGCGAGCTGCCCGAGGCCGACGACGACTTCGCGCAGATGGCCAGCGAGTTCGACACCATCGCCGAGCTCCGCGAGTCGCTCGTCGAGCGCGTCGCCCAGCAGGCCGCGTTCGGGCAGGGCTCCGCCGCGCGCGACAAGCTCGTCGAGCAGCTCATCGAGCTCACCGACATCCCCGTCCCGGCCAAGCTCGTCGAGGACGAGGTGCACGCGCACCTCGAGGGCGAGGGCCGCCTGGACGACGACGTGCACCGCGCGGAGGTCACCGAGGCCAGCGAGAAGCAGTTCCGCACCCAGATGATCCTCGACAAGATCGCCGAGGACACCAAGGTGCAGGTCTCGCAGGACGAGCTCACCCAGTACCTCCTGCAGTCCGCCGCCCAGTACGGCATGGCGCCGCAGGACTTCGTCAACGCGCTGCAGCAGGGCAACCAGCTGCCCGCGCTCGTCGGTGAGGTCGGCCGCAACAAGGCCCTCGCGATCGCGCTCGGCAAGGTCAACGTCGTCGACAGCAACGGCAAGGCGGTCGACCTGACCGGCTTCGTCGCCGTCGAGGACGAGGAGGCCGCCGAGGAGGAGGTCGTCGAGGAGGCGCAGGAGATCGCCGACGCCGCCGCCGACGCCGAGGAGGCGCCGAAGAAGAAGGCGCCCGCAAAGAAGAAGGCGCCCGCCAAGAAGGCCGACGACGCCGAGGCCCCCGCCGAGAAGGCGGAGAAGAAGGCCCCGGCCAAGAAGCCGGCAGCCAAGAAGGCCCCGGCCAAGAAGGCCGACGCCGCCGAGTAAGGCGACACGGTTCCACACGACGGGCGGATGCTGCGGCATCCGCCCGTCGTCGTGTCCCGGCCCGTATACACCGTCGGGTATGCCGACGGCGAACACGGGCGAGGCGTTCGGGTCCCGCCGGTAGATTCGAAGCCACATCACCGAAACAGGAGTGAACATGGCTGAACCCCTTGTCGCGACGAGCGTCTTCGACAGGCTGCTGAGGGACCGCATCATCTGGCTCGGGTCCGAGGTGCGCGACGACAACGCCAACGAGATCTGCGCCAAGATCCTGCTGTTGGCGGCGGAGGACTCGGAAAAGGACATCTACCTCTACATCAACTCGCCCGGTGGCTCGATCACAGCAGGCATGGCGATCTACGACACCATGCAGTTCGTGCCCAACGACATCGTCACGGTCGGCATCGGCATGGCGGCCTCCATGGGTCAGCTCCTGCTCACCGCCGGCACCAAGGGGAAGCGCTACATCACCCCGAACGCGCGCGTGCTGCTCCACCAGCCCCACGGCGGCTTCGGCGGCACCGCGAGCGACATCCAGACGCAGGCGCAGCTCATCCTGTCGATGAAGCAGCGCCTCGCCGAGATCACCGCCGCGCAGACCGGCAAGTCGGTCGAGCAGATCAACGAGGACGGCGACCGCGACCGCTGGTTCACCGCCCAGGAGGCGCTCGAGTACGGCTTCGTCGACCACATCCGCGACTCCGCGTCCGACGTCGTCGGCGGCGGCGGCACCGGGAACAACAACTGAGGCATGCGCGAAAGGGAGAACCTCCGATGAACACCCCCACCTACGGTCTGCCTCAGGGCCTCCAGATGCCGTCGAGCCGCTACGTGCTCCCGCAGTTCGAGGAGCGCACGGCCTACGGCTTCAAGCGGCAGGACCCGTACAACAAGCTCTTCGAGGACCGCGTGATCTTCCTCGGCGTGCAGGTCGACGACGCGTCCGCCGACGACGTGATGGCGCAGCTGCTGGTCCTGGAGTCCCAGGACCCCGACCGCGACATCATCATGTACATCAACTCGCCGGGCGGCTCGTTCACGGCCATGACCGCGATCTACGACACCATGCAGTACGTGTCGCCGCAGATCCAGACGGTCGTGCTCGGCCAGGCCGCGTCCGCCGCGGCGGTGCTGCTCGCCGGCGGCGCCCCCGGCAAGCGCCTGGCGCTGCCGAACGCGCGCATCCTCATCCACCAGCCCGCGATGGGCGAGGCGGGTCACGGTCAGGCCTCCGACATCGAGATCCAGGCCGCGGAGATCATGCGCATGCGCACCTGGCTCGAGTCGACGCTCGCCAAGCACACCAACCGCACGGTGGAGGAGGTCAACCGCGACATCGACCGCGACAAGATCCTCTCCGCGGCGGAGGCGGTCGAGTACGGCCTGGTCGATCAGGTGCTCACCACCCGCAAGCGCGGCCAGGCGGCCATCGGCGCCTGACGGTCATGACCCGGATGCCCCGATCCTCGTGGACCGGGGCATCCGTGCGTCCTGCCGACATCGTGGGCGGCAATGCGCCATGTTGTCGGCGCCACCGGTTAGGCTCGACGACACGGGGGCGAAGGTCCGTGGGAAGAGAGGGGCGTCATGGCTCGCATCGGTGAGAGTGCCGACCTGTTCAAGTGTTCCTTCTGCGGCAAGAGCCAGAAGCAGGTGCAGCAGCTGATCGCCGGCCCCGGGGTGTACATCTGCGACGAGTGCGTCGAGCTGTGCAACGAGATCATCGAAGAGCGCATGGCCGAGCAGGGCAGCGGCGAGGTCGCCGAGTTCGACCTGCCGAAGCCGCGTGAGATCTTCGCCTTCCTCGAGGAGTACGTGGTCGGGCAGGAGCAGGCCAAGCGCGCCCTCTCCGTCGCCGTGTACAACCACTACAAGCGCGTCCGGGCGCAGTCCACGATCACCGCGGCCGAGCAGCGCGCCGACGAGATCGAGATCGCCAAGAGCAACATCCTCATGCTCGGTCCGACCGGATGCGGCAAGACCTATCTCGCGCAGACGCTCGCGAAGCGCCTGAACGTCCCGTTCGCGGTCGCGGACGCCACCGCCCTCACGGAGGCCGGCTACGTCGGCGAGGACGTCGAGAACATCCTGCTGAAGCTCCTGCAGGCCGCGGACTTCGACACGAAGCGCGCCGAGACCGGCATCATCTACATCGACGAGGTCGACAAGATCGCGCGGAAGGCCGAGAACCCGTCGATCACCCGAGACGTCTCCGGTGAGGGCGTGCAGCAGGCGCTGCTGAAGATCCTCGAGGGCACGGTCGCGTCCGTGCCGCCGCAGGGCGGGCGCAAGCATCCGCACCAGGAGTTCATCCAGATCGACACGACGAACGTGCTGTTCATCGTCGCGGGCGCCTTCGCCGGACTCGAGGACATCATCTCCTCCCGCGTCGGCAAGCACGGCGTGGGCTTCGGTGCCCCGCTGCAGCGCAAGGACGAGGCGCCCGACCTGTTCGCCGAGGTGCTGCCCGAAGACCTCCACAAGTTCGGGCTCATCCCCGAGTTCATCGGCCGTCTCCCGGTGGTGGCCTCCGTGTCGCCGCTCGACCAGGAGGCGCTCATGGAGATCCTCACCGCGCCGAAGAACGCGCTGGTCAAGCAGTACCAGCGCATGTTCGAGCTGGACGGCGTGGAGCTCGACTTCGAGGACGACGCGCTGCGTGCGATCGCCGATCTCGCGGTGGAGCGGAAGACCGGTGCCCGAGGCCTGCGGGCCATCCTCGAGGACGTCCTCGGCCCGATCATGTTCGACATCCCCTCGAACGCCGACGTCGCGAAGGTCGTCGTCACCCGCGCGGCCGTCGAGGAGGGCGCCGAGCCGACCCTCGTGCTCGCGCAGAAGCGCAAGAGCGCCTGACCGACCGCGACGGGGGTCCCGCTCCGGTGCCGCCCGGTCTACGGTGGCGCCATGACCGCCGTCTCGCCGTTCCGCATCGCCGTCCCCGATGACACGCTGGCCGATCTCGGCGCACGGCTGCGCGCCACCCGGTTCCTCGCCGATTCGCCGCACCGGCCGCCGACGGGCATGCCCGTCGACTACCTCCGCGACCTCGTGGCCTCATGGCTGGCGCTCGACTGGCGCGCCCGGGAGACGTGGCTGAACGACCACCCGCAGTTCCTCGCCGACATCGACGGCGCCTCGATCCATTTCGCCCATCTGCGGTCGGCCCGCGAGGACGCACCGGCCCTCCTGGTGATGCACGGGTGGCCGCACACGTTCGCGCTGCAGCTGGCCCTCGCCGATCGGCTGCCCGACATGCACGTGGTGGTCCCGAGTTTGCCGGGCTTCGGCTTCTCCGGTGTGTACGCCGGGCCGATGACGGAGACGCGCCTGGCCGCCACGTTCCACCGGTTGATGACCGAGGTGCTCGGGTACGACCGGTACCTCACCTACGGCGAGGACGTCACCGCGAACGTGAGCGATCTCATCGCCGCGTCGTATCCGGCAGCCGTCCGAGGGATCTTCGTGACGCACGCCCACTTCGGCACGGCCGAGGAGCGGGCGGAGGCGCCCGAGCCGGAGGTGCGCGCCTGGTTCGCACGGCTCGCGGCGAAGCACGAGCCGGACGGTGCCTACGGCCACGTGCAGGCCACGCGACCCGACACGCTCGCCGCGGCACTGAACGATTCGCCCGCGGGCCTGCTGGCGTGGCTGGCGGAGAAGCTCGTGGAATGGTCGGACACCCCGGTGGGGGAGCCGCGTGCGGTCGAGCGGCGGATCTCGCGCGAGCGCATCCTCACCGAGGCGATGATCTACTGGGTGACCCAGAGCATCGGCACCTCGTTCCGTCCGTACTACGAGGGCGCCGATCAGCCGGGCCGCATCCCGCCCGTGGAGGTGCCCGCGGTGGTCCGCATCCAACGCCACGAGCACGACTACCCGGAGGCGCACGCCCGGCGGTTCTATCGCGATCTGCGGTCGTTCGATCGCCTCGCGGAGGGCGGACACTTCACCGCGGCGGAGGTCCCCGACCTGCTGGCGGACGAGCTCCGGCGGTTCGCGGCCGTGCTGCCGTGAACCCGGTGTCGGACGGGGCGGGTACGGTGCGGGCATGGGACGCATCATCTTCGACACCGCCACGACCCTGAACGGCTGGATCGCCGACGAGACGCACTCGCTGCAGTGGCTCTTCGACGTGCCCGACGACGGCACCGCGAAGGACCTCGTGCCGGACGCCGCCGTGCTGGTGGAGGGCTCGTCGACGTACGAGTGGCTCCTGCGCGAGACCGACCTGCTGGCGCACCCGGAGCGCTGGCAGGAGTTCCACGGCGACCGGCCGACGTTCGTCTTCACCACGCGGGCGCTCCCGGTGCCGCAGGGCGCGGACATCCGGTTCGTGTCGGGCTCCGTCGCCGACGCGCTGCCCGCCATCCGGGATGCTGCCGGTGACGGTCTCGTGTGGGTCGTCGGCGGCGGGGATCTCGCCGGGCAGTTCCTCGACGTCGACGCGCTCGACGAGATCGCGGTGTCGATCGCGCCGGTGACGCTCGCCGGCGGCGCGCCGCTCCTGCCCCGCCGCATCGAGTCCGCCCGGTTGCGGCTCGTCGAGGCGCGCGCCGCGGGGCAGTTCGCGCGGCTGCGTTACGAGGTCGTGCGTCCGGTCACGGGGTGACAGGTCACCCCGTGAGACCGCGGCGGGCGAGCAGCGGGGCGATGTCCGCATCCCGGCCCCGGAAGTCGCGGTACGCCGCGAGCGGATCCTTCGAGCCGCCGACCCCGAGGAGCCGCTGCCGGAACCGTTCCCCGTTCTGGCGGGTGAGCCCGCCGTGCGCACGGAACCACTCCACGGTGTCGGCGTCGAGCACCTCGCTCCAGATGTACGAGTAGTAGCCCGCGCTGTATCCGCCGGAGAACACGTGCGCGAAGTACGACGAGGCGTACCGGGGCGGCACGGCGGGATCGTCGAGGCCGATGTCGGCGAGGGCCGCCGCCTCGAACGCTTCGACGTCGTCGACCGCCGCGGCGGCGTCGGCGTCGAGGGAGTGCCAGGCGAAGTCGAGCCAGGATGCGGCCAGGTATTCGCTGGTGGCGAAGCCCTGGTCGAACGTCTCAGTGTCGCGGAGGCGGTCGACGACGGCCTGCGGCAGCGGTTCGCCGGTGTCGATGTGGCGGGCGTAGTTGGCGAGCACCTCCGGCCAGAGGATCCACATCTCGTTCACCTGGCTCGGGAACTCGACGAAGTCCCGTCGCACGGCGGTGCCGGCGAAGCTGGGGTACGTCACGGTCGCGAACAGGCCGTGCAGGGCGTGCCCGAACTCGTGGAAGAGGGTCGTGACCTCGTCCAGGGTGAGCAGGGTGGGCAGCCCCGGTGCGGGCTTGGACACGTTGAGGTTGTTCACCACGACCGGCTTCGTGCCGAGGAGCGCGGACTGGGCGACGAGGGAGTTCATCCATGCGCCGCCGCGCTTGGTGTCCCGCGTGTACAGGTCGAGGACGTACAGGCCGAGCGGCGTGCCGTCCTCCTCGGACACCTCGAACACGCGCGCATCCGGGTGGTACGCGGGCAGGTCGGGGCGCTCGGTGAAGCGGATGCCGTAGAGCCGCTCCGCCGCGAAGAACACGCCGTCTCGCAGCACCCGCTCGGCCTCGAACCACGGTCGCAGCGCCGAACGGTCGATGTCGTATCGCTCTGCGCGCTCCTGCTCGGTGAGGAACCGCCAGTCGTGCGCGGCGACCTCGAACGGCGCGTCGGCGGCATCCGCCCGGCCCTGGAGCGCCGCCTTCTCGCGTGCCGCGTTCGTCGCGGCCGCGGGCGCCAGCCGGCGGAG
Source organism: Microbacterium sp. GXF7504 (assembly GCF_054798235.1). Classification (NCBI taxonomy): domain Bacteria; kingdom Bacillati; phylum Actinomycetota; class Actinomycetes; order Micrococcales; family Microbacteriaceae; genus Microbacterium; species Microbacterium sp. GXF7504. The sequence continues at coordinate 163,525 of NZ_JBSJZI010000002.1, forward strand.
CAGGTCGCGGACGGCCGCCGCCGACCCCGCGGTCTGGTCGGCGGTGACGAAGTCGGCGTGGCTGTCGAAGCCGAGGATGCGCGCCCGCTCCGCCCGCAGTCGCACGATCTCGCGGATGGTGTCGCGGGTGTCGTTCGCGTCGCCGCGCCGTCCGCGACTGCGGGACGCCGTCATGATCCGGTCCCGGACATCGCGGTCGGTGAGCGCGGCGAGCCAGGGGTGCCCGGTGAACAGGGGGAGCGTGATGAGCCACGCGTCCGCCATGCCCCGGTCGGCGGCGGCCCGGGCGGCCGCGGAGACCTCACCGTCGCCGAGGCCCGCCAGCTCGGCCGGGTCGGTGATGACGACCGCCAGGTCGTTCGTGTCGGCGAGCAGAAGCTGCTCGAACCGGGTGGTGAGCTCGGACAGCCGCGTGTTGAGCTCCGAGAGGCGCCGCTTCGCGTTGGCGTCGAGGCCGGCCCCGGCGCGTGACATCACGGTGAAGCGTCGCTCCACGAGGTACCGCTGCTCCGCGGTGAGCGGCAGGTCGTCCAGTCGCTCGTGCAGCATCCGGACGCGCGCGAACAGCGCCGCATCCAGCGTGATGGCGTCGGCGTGCGCGCTCAGCCGCGGCGCGAGCTCCTCCTCGATCCGCTGGATCTCCGGGGTGGCGTCGGCGGAGGCGACCGTGAAGAACGTGCGGCTCACACGGTCGAGCAGCGCACCGGAGGCCTCGAGCGCGACCATCGTGTTCTCGAACGTCGGCATCGACCGCACCCGCGTGATCGCCGCGACCTCGCCGCGGTGCGCCGCGAAGGCCGCCTCGAACGCCGGCAGGTAGTGCTCCGGGCGGATCGCGGGGTACGGCGGGAGTCCGTACGGCAGGGGGGATGCGGTCAGGAGCGGGTTCTCGGCGTCCGTCATCCGTTCAGGCTAACCGCCCGACGACGACGCCCCCGCAGGCGCAGGGCCGCGGGGGCGTCGGACGGGACGTCGGTCGGTTCAGGCGAACTCGTCGTCCTCGTCGTGGCGGACGACGACCTGGCCGTCCCGGTCGATAGTGACGATGACCCCGGTGTCGAGCTCGGCGATCGGGCGCCCCTCGAGCCAGGTGAGCGTCCAGCGGGGGACCGGCTGCGCGGCCCACTGCGCCTCCGGGATCAGCCGTTCGACGGCTGCGATCTGGTCGCGGAGGGCGGCGGGCACGGCGGCCGGCGGCTCCGTGCGGGCGTCCCAGCGGGTTCCGAGCTGCATGTCAGGCCTCCTGCGGTGCCAGTTCGATCTCGGTCACGGTGATGGACTCGGCCTCGGCGATCCGGAGCTCCTGGATGCGGCCGACGGCCTTCAGGTCGCCCTCGGCGAGCCGCAGCGCATCCGCCGCGTCCGCCGGTGCGGCGAGCACGAGGCGGGCGACGGGGGTCTTCTGCGAGACCTTCGCCTCGGTCTTCGCGCGCCGGACGATGATGAGCGCCTCGCCGACCGTGCTGAGCACCGACGGGTCGCCGTCGATGCCGAGGGGCTCCGGCCAGGCGGCGGTGTGCACCGAGCCGTCCTGGAACCACGACCAGGCCTCCTCCGCGGCGAACGCGAGCACCGGGGCGAACAGACGGATGAGGGTCTCCAGCGCCATGCGCAGCGCGAGCGCCGCGGACGCCTGGCCCACGTCGGTCTGGTCGTACGCGCGCTCCTTGACGAGCTCGAGGTAGTCGTCGCAGAACGTCCAGAAGAACGACTCGGTGAGCTCCAGCGCGCGGGCGTGGTCGTACGACTCGAACGCCTTCGTCGCATCCCGGACCACCTGGTCGAGGGTGGCGAGCATCGACGCGTCCAGCGCGTGCGTGATCTCGGCGCCCTCGGGCACCGGGAACGAGAGCACGAACTTCGCCGCGTTCAGCAGCTTGATCGCGAGGCGGCGGCCGATCTTGATCTGCGTCGGGTTCTGCGGGTCGAAGGCCGCGTCCGTGCCGAGGCGGCTGGAGGCCGCCCAGTAGCGGACCGCATCCGAGCCGTGCTGGTCGAGGATCGCCGCCGGGGTGACGACGTTGCCCTTCGACTTCGACATCTTCTTGCGGTCGGGGTCGACGATGAAGCCGGAGATCGCGGCGTTCGTCCACGGTGCGCGGTCGTCCTCCAGGGCGCTGCGCAGCATGGTCGAGAAGAGCCAGGTGCGGATGATGTCCTGCCCCTGCGGGCGCAGGTCGAACGGCGCCACGAGGTTCCAGAGCTCCTCGTCGCGCTGCCAGCCGCCGGCCAGCTGCGGGGTGAGGGAGGAGGTCGCCCAGGTGTCGAAGATGTCCTTCTCCGCCTCGAACCCGCCGGGCACGCCGCGCTGGTCCTCGGTGTACCCCGGGGGCACGTCGCTCGTCGGGTCGACCGGCAGCTGCGCGGCGTCCGGTGTGAGCACCCGGTCGTAGTCGCGCTCGCCGTGCTCGTCGAGCGCGTACCAGACCGGGATCGGCACGCCGAAGAAGCGCTGACGGCTGACGAGCCAGTCGCCGGTGAGGCCGTTCGTCCAGTTCTCGTACCGCACCCGCATGAAGTCGGGGTGCCAGTCCAGGCCCTGGCCGAGCGAGATGAGCTTGTCGCGGAGCTCGGCGTCGCGGGCGCCGTTGCGGATGTACCACTGGCGGGTGGAGACGATCTCCAGCGGCCGGTCGCCCTTCTCGAAGAACTTCACCGGGTGGGTGAAGGGCTTGGAGACCTCGTCGAGCTCGCCCGACTCCTGGAGCAGCTCCACCATGCGCTTCTTGGCGCTGAAGACCGTCTTGCCCGCGATCTCCGCGTAGGCCGCCTTGGCCGCATCCGTGACCAGCACGTCGGGGGCCTCGGCCACGATGCGGCCGTCCTTGCCGATGATGGTGCGGTTGGGCAGGTCGAGCTCGCGCCACCAGATGATGTCGGTCACGTCGCCGAACGTGCAGATCATGGCGATGCCCGACCCCTTGTCGGGCTGGGCGAGCGGGTGGGGGAGCACCGGCACCTCGACACCGAACAGCGGCGTCGTCACGGTCGAGCCGAACAGGGGCTGGTAACGCTCGTCATCCGGGTGCGCCACGAGGGCGACACAGGCCGCGAGCAGCTCGGGGCGGGTGGTCTGGATGTGCACGTCGCCGGAGCCGTCGGTCTTGTGGAACGCCAGGCGGTGGTACGAGGCCTGCTGCTCGCGGTCCTCGAGCTCGGCCTGCGCGATCGCGGAGCGGAAGTCCACGTCCCAGAGGGTGGGCGCGAGCGCCTGGTAGGCCTCGCCGCGCTCGAGGTTGCGCAGGAAGGCGAGCTGGCTGGTGCGGATCGTGTCGTCCGAGATGGTGCGGTAGGTCTGCGTCCAGTCGACCGAGAGGCCGAGCTTGCGGAAGAGGTCCTCGAACTGCTTCTCGTCCTCGACGGTCAGCTTCTCGCACAGCTCGATGAAGTTGCGGCGGCTGATCGGCACCTGGTCGGCGGCACGGCTCGACTTGTTGTCGCCGCCCTCGAACGGGGGCGTGAAGTCGGGGTCGTAGGGCAGCGACGGGTCGCAGCGCACGCCGTAGTAGTTCTGCACGCGGCGCTCGGTCGGCAGGCCGTTGTCGTCCCAGCCCATCGGGTAGAACACGGTCTTGCCCCGCATCCGCTCGAAGCGGGCCTTGAGGTCGGTGTGGGTGAACGAGAAGACGTGCCCGATGTGCAGCGACCCGGATGCGGTCGGCGGGGGCGTGTCGATCGAGTACACGCCGGCGCGGCCCGAGGCCTTCGCGGCGTCACGCGCGAACAGGTACGTGCCCTGCTCGGCCCATGCGGTGTCCCACTTCGCTTCGAGACCCTCGAGGGCGGGCTTGTCGGGTACGGCCATGCGGATCTCCTTGCGATATGTGCGGCACCGTGTGTACGTGCCTGAGTGTGGGATGCGGTGACGAGTCTACCGCCGCGTCCGTCGCGCGCCGGCGGGTGCACGGACGGCACCGGATCCGGAGCGGTGACGGGATTCGGAGCGGTGACGGGTTTCGGAGCCGTGACGGGATTCGGGCATCTCACGGGATTCGGGGCGGATGCGGCGGAAGCATCCGAATCCGGTGGTTCTCCCGATTCCGGTGACCGGGCATCGTTCCTCCCCAACCCGGGCCGGGTGGGCGGGACGCGCTGCGACGGTGGATGCCGGTGGGCGAGCGTCACCGCTCGGGCACGCTGCCGTCATGGTGGACACGGATGCGGCGGCGGTGCTGGCGGCGGTGGGCGCGGCGGGCGGTGTGGCGCGTGGGACCGAGATCGTGGCGCAGGGGCATCGGCATCGGACGATCGCCGCGCTCGTCTCGGCGGGACTCCTGCTGCGGGTGCGGCGCGTGTGGCTCGCGCTCCCGGGGGCGGACCCGCTCGCGCTCGCCGCGGCGCGGGAGGGAGTGGTGGTCTCGTGCGTGACCCAGGCCCGCCGGCTCGGCCTGTGGGTGCTCGACGACGGGCCGCCGCACGTCGCGGCCGATCCGCACGGCGCGTCGGTGACGGCGCCCGGCGCCGTCGTGCACTGGGCGCGTCCGCTGCTGCCGCGCCCGCGTTCGATGCTGTTCGACACGGTCGAGAACGCGCTCGCCCTGCTCGTCGGGTGCCGAGCGGAGGAGGAGGCCCGCGCGGCCGTCGAGTCGGCGCTGAACCGGGGGTTGGTCGAGCGGGAGGAACTGCTGCGGATGGCGCTGTCCGCACGGATGCGGCGCTTCGTGGAAGAGGCCGAGCCCTGGGCCGACTCCGGGCTCGAGACGATCGTGCGCACCCGCCTGCGGTGGCTCGGGCTGCCGATCGTGTCGCAGGCGTGGATCCTGGGGCACCGCGTCGACTTCCTCATCGGTGAGCGGCTGGTGCTCCAGATCGACGGAGGGCATCACGTGGGGCCGCAGCGCGACGCGGACAACGCCCACGACGCGCTGCTCATGCTCCACGGGTACCACGTGATCGGGGTCGGCTACCGGCAGGTCGTCGAGGGGTGGCCGCAGGTGCAGGACCGCATCATGCGGGCCGTCGCCCAGGGGCTCCACCGCGCCCGGTGAGCACCCCGACGGATCCGTGTCCTCACCCGTGCCCCGCCGCATCCGCGTCCGGTGCGTCACCGGATTCGGGCCGTCACCGGATTCGGGCATCTCGCGGGATTCGGAGCGGATGCGGCGGATGCATCCGAATCCGGTGGATACGCCGAATCCCGTGACGACGAGGTCACGGGATTCGGTGACGACGAGGTCACGGGATTCGGAAGGAGGGAGACGAGGAGAGCGCGGGAGACGCGGGTCAGGCGTCGACGGCGATGCGCTCCTCGGGGAGGACGGACGACTCGGGCTCCTGCGGCATGCGCGCCGCGGCGACCGAGGCGACGAGGGTGATCGCCGACAGCAGCGCCAGCACGATGCCGGGGTGCCACCACGCCTGGTCGGTCGCAGCTCCCAGCGCGCCGGTCGCGAGGGGGATGAACCCGCTGATCGTCGCGGCGATGGCGTAGGCGAAGGACAGTGCCGAGTAGCGGAAGCGGTCCGGGAACAGGTCGTTCATGAGCCCGCCGAGCGCCGCCCACGACATGGTCGGCAGGATGCCGCCGATCACCATCATCCCGACGAGCACGCCGAAGTTCGCCGACTGCAGCAGCAGGTACATCGGGAACGCGATGACGAGCGTGCCGAGCGCGCCCCACGCGACGACCTTCGCCGACCCGATCCGCGCCGCCCATGTGCCGAACAGCGGGATGGTCACGAGCTGCAGCAGTGCACCGATCGTCGCGGCGGTGAGCAGGTCCATGTACGGGAACCCGAGTTGCGCCGCGCCGTAGTTCATGGTGTACGTGTTCATCAGCGAGTAGGAGCCGATGCCGAGCAGGGCCGCGCCGACGGCGATCACGAGGGCCCCGGGACGCTGCCGGAACATCGTCAGGACCGGGATGCGGTCGCGCCGCTGCTCGGCGACGAGACCGGTGAAAACGGGCGTCTCGTCGATCGAGATGCGCAGGTACAGCGAGACCAGCAGCAGCGGGAGCGCGAGGAGGAACGGGATGCGCCACCCCCACTCGGCCATCTGCTCGGGCGGCAGCAGCTGCACGAGCACGATGAACGCGGCGGCCGAGAGGATCGAGCCGACGGGGGAGCCCAGCTGCGGGATCGCGGCGTAGAACGCCCGCTTCACCCGGCCGGAGTGCTCGGTCGCGAGGAGGATCGAGCCGCCCCACTCGCCGCCGAGCGAGATGCCCTGGGCGACGCGGAGGACGACGAGGAGCACGGCGCCCAGCCAACCGAGCTGCGCGTAGGTGGGCAGCACGCCGATGAGGCCGGTGGCGACGCCCATGATGCCGACCGTCCACAGGAGCGTCGCGCGGCGGCCGAGCCGGTCGCCCATGTAGCCGAACAGGAGCGCGCCGATCGGGCGCACGACGAACGCCACGGCGATGGTCGTGAACGAGGCGAGGGTGCCGCCGACCTGTCCGAGGGGCTCGAAGAACAGCGGGCCGACGAAGAACGCCGAGAAGTAGGCGAAGACGTAGAAGTCGAACGACTCGAGCGAGGTGCCGACCATCGAGGCCCATGCCACGCGGCGGGCGGGACGGGATGCTGCGGGTGCGATCGGTGCGGGGGTGGAGGTGGTCACGAGCATCCATCTTGGCACGAGTCCAGAAAGGCGGCGCCGGTGTGACGGCACCGCGACGACACACGGGCGCGCGGCGGGTAGAATCGTCGGACCAGCATCGATCCGGCCATCACCGGGGAGCTCTCGGAAGAACGGCGCAAGCCAAGTAGAACCGAGCGGGGCAGGCCCGTCACAGCCGCAGGACGAGGGGTCCGTGCATCCGTGTACGGGCAAGCAGGGTGGTACCGCGGTCCGCGAGGATCGTCCCGGCGTGACGACACGACATCCTGTGAGGCGACGATGACCTACCCCCGCCAGTCCGCGTTCGGCCCCGCCGCCGACCTCGTGCCGAGCCCGCGGTTCCCCGCGATCGAGGAGTCGGTGCTCGACTTCTGGGCGCGCGACGACACCTTCCGCGCCTCGATCGAACAGCGCGAGGGCGCGCCGGAGTGGGTCTTCTACGACGGCCCGCCGTTCGCCAACGGCCTGCCCCACTACGGGCACCTGCTCACCGGGTACGCGAAGGACCTTTTCCCGCGCTTCCAGACCATGCGCGGCAACAAGGTCGACCGCGTCTTCGGCTGGGATACCCACGGCCTGCCCGCCGAGCTCGAGGCGATGAAGCAGCTCGGCATCACCGAGAAGGACGAGATCGAGCGGATGGGCGTCGCGACCTTCAACGCGAAGGCCCGCGAGTCCGTGCTCGAGTACACGCGCGAGTGGCAGGACTACGTCACCCGCCAGGCGCGCTGGGTCGACTTCGAGCGCGGCTACAAGACGCTCGACGTCACCTACATGGAGTCCGTGCTGTGGGCGTTCAAGACCCTCTTCGACAAGGGCCTGGCCTACGAGGGCTACCGGGTGCTGCCGTACTGCTGGCGTGACGAGACGCCGTTGTCCAGCCACGAGCTGCGCATGGACGACGACGTGTACAAGATGCGGCAGGACCCGTCGGTCACCGTCACCTTCCCGCTCGTCGGCGCGAAGGCCGAGGCGCTCGGTCTCACCGGCGTCCGTGCCCTCGCCTGGACCACGACCCCGTGGACCCTACCGACGAACCTCGCGCTCGCCGTGGGCCCCGGCATCCGCTACGTCGTGGTGCCCGCGGGCCCCGACGGGGCCGCCGACGTGCACCACACGCCGCAGGGCGTCGCCGACGACGTCGTCGAGTCGAGCGCGCACCGGTACCTCCTCGCCGCCGACCTCCTCGGCAACTACGCCAAGGACCTCGGCTACGCCTCCGCGGAGGATGCGGCCGCCGCCGTGCAGCAGGAGCTCACCGGCGCCGAGCTCGGCGGCGTCGCCTACGACCGGCTGTTCGACTACTACGCCGACGCCGACGTGTGGGGCACCCAGGACGCCTGGCACATCCTCGTGGACGACTACGTCACCACCACCGACGGCACCGGCATCGTCCACCAGGCGCCCGCCTACGGTGAGGACGACAAGCGGCTCGCGGATGCGGCGGGGCTCCCCACGATCGTGAGCCTCGACGACGGCGGCCGGTTCCTCCCCGCCGTGTCCGACGTCGCCGGCGAGCTGTGGATGGACGCGAACACGCCGCTCATCCGCCTCATCCGCCAGAGCGGGCGACTGCTGCGTCTGCAGAGCTACGAGCACTCGTACCCGCACTGCTGGCGGTGCCGGAACCCCCTCATCTACAAGGCCGTGTCGAGCTGGTTCGTCCGGGTCACGGACTTCAAGGACCGGATGAGCGAGCTCAACGAGCAGATCACCTGGGCCCCCGACAACGTCAAGCACGGCCAGTTCGGCAAATGGGTCGAGGGTGCGCGCGACTGGTCGATCAGCCGCAACCGGTACTGGGGCTCGCCCATCCCGGTGTGGAAGAGCGACAACCCCGCCTTCCCGCGCGTGGACGTGTACGGCTCGCTCGAGGAGATCGAGCGCGACTTCGGGCGCCTGCCGCGCGACCCGGAGGGCAACGTCGACCTCCACCGCCCGTACATCGACGACCTCACCCGCCCGAACCCCGACGACCCGTCGGGCGCGTCCACCATGCGCCGCATCGAGGACGTGTTCGACGTGTGGTTCGACTCCGGGTCGATGCCGTACGCGCAGGTGCACTACCCGTTCGAGAACCGCGAATGGTTCGACGAGCACTCGCCCGCGGACTTCATCGTCGAGTACATCGGGCAGACCCGCGGCTGGTTCTACGTCATGCACGCCCTGTCGACCGCGCTGTTCGACCGCCCCGCCTTCACCGGCGTCTCCTGCCACGGCATCGTGCTGGGCTCGGACGGCCAGAAGATGTCGAAGTCGCTGCGCAACTACCCGGACGTCAGCGAGGTGTTCCACCGCGACGGGTCCGACGCGATGCGCTGGTTCCTCATGTCGAGCTCGGTGCTGCGCGGCGGCAACCTCGTCGTGACCGAGGAGGGCATCCGCGCGGGCGTCCGCGAGTTCCTGCTGCCGGTGTGGAACGCGTGGTACTTCTTCGCGACCTACGCGAACGCCTCCGGCGACGGCTACGAGGCGCGCTGGCGCACCGACTCCACCGACGTGCTCGACCGGTACATCCTCGCCCTTACCGGCGACCTCGTCCGCGAGGTGGCGACCGACCTCGAGGCGCTCGACTCGACCACGGCCGCCGCGCGCCTGCGCGATTTCGCCGAGGTGCTGACGAACTGGTACATCCGCCGCTCGCGCGACCGGTTCTGGGTGGGCGTCACCGACGACCCGCGCTCGACCGAGGCGTTCGACACGCTGTACACGGTGCTCGAGACGCTCACCCGTGTCGCGGCACCCCTCATCCCGCTCGTCGCCGAACAGATCTGGCAGGGGCTGACCGGCGGCCGGAGCGTGCACCTGGCGGACTGGCCGGATGCCGCCGCGTTCGCCGACGCCGCGGACATCCGCGCCGCGATGGACGCCGTCCGAGAGGTGTCGTCGGTCGCGAACGCACTGCGCAAGAAGGAGGGGCGCCGCGTGCGCCTGCCGCTGCCGCAGCTGTCGGTCGTCGTGCCGGACGCCGCGTCGCTCGCGCAGTTCGAGGACATCCTCCGCGACGAGCTGAACGTGAAGGCGGTGCAGCTGACCGAACTCGGCGAGCACACCGCATCCGAGTACGGCATCACCCACCGCCTCACGGTGAACGCGCGTGCCGCGGGGCCGCGGCTCGGCAAGCAGGTGCAGCAGGCCATCCAGGCCGCCCGCGCCGGCGACTGGCACGAGGTCGACGGCACGGTCGTCGCCGGCGGCATCCCGCTTGAGGACGGCGAGTACGAGCTCGTCCTGGAGACCACCGGCCGACCCGAGGGCGAGGCGCTCGCGGTGCTGCAGGGCGGCGGCTTCGTGCTGCTGGACACCACCACGACGCCGGAGCTGGAGGCCGAGGGGCTCGCACGCGACGTCATCCGCGCCATCCAGGACACCCGCAAGGGCGCAGGCTTCGAGGTGAGCGACCGCATCGCGCTCTCGCTCTCGTTCGAGGACGCCCAGGACGCGGCCGCGGTGCGCGACGCGTTCGAGGTCGCCGCGGTCGCGGGGGAGACCCTCGCGCTCAGCGCCACCGTCAACGGCGCCGTGCTCACCGGCAGCACCTTCGACGCGGCCTCCGCGGCCGCGCACGAGGCCGTCTTCGCCGCGGGGACCTTCGCGAACCGCGGAGCCTTCACCGTCGGGGTCACCAGGATCGAGGTCACCGCATGACCGGCACCGAACGCGCCGACGCCGTCTACGCCGAACTGCTCACCCGCCAGGGCGAGCAGTGGGTCCAGCCGCGGGTGGAACGCACCCGCCGCGTGCTGGAGCTGCTCGGCGACCCGCAGCACAACTACCGCGTCGTGCACATCACCGGCACCAACGGCAAGACCTCGACCGCACGCATGATCGAGAGCCTGGTGCGCGCCCACGGGTTGCGCACGGGCCTGTTCACGAGCCCGCACCTGGAGCGCTTCACCGAGCGGATCATGATCGACGGCGCCCCGATCGCCGACGACGCGGTCGCGGACGCCTGGGACGAGATCTCCCCGTTCGTCGACCTCGTCGACGCCGAACTGCAGGCGGCGGGCGACGCGCCGCTGACCTTCTTCGAGCTGCTCACCGTGCTGGCGTTCGCGGCGTTCTCCGACGCCCCCGTCGACGTCGCGGTGATCGAGGTGGGCATGGGCGGCAGCTGGGACTCCACGAACGCCGCGGACGGCGACGTGGCGGTCATCGCGCCCATCGGTCTCGACCACGCCGACCGGCTCGGGGACACCGTCGCGGAGATCGCCGGCGTGAAGTCCGGCATCATCAAGCCGAACGCGGCCGTCGTCTCGGCGGCCCAGGAGCCCGCGGCCGCCGCGGTCATCGCCAAGGCCGCCGAGCGCGCCGGGGCGACCCTCGCGTTCGAGGGGCGGGAGTTCGGCGTCGACGCGCAGCGCCTCGCCGTCGGCGGGCAGATGCTCGACCTCCGCGGGATCGGCGGCGCGTACCCGGAGCAGTACCTGCCGCAGTACGGCGCGCACCAGGGACGCAACGCCGCCCTCGCGCTCGCGGCCGTCGAGTCGCTCCTCGGCCGCCCGGGCGAGCCGCTCGCGGCCGACACGGTCGCGGAGGGCTTCGCCACCGCATCCTCCCCGGGACGCCTGCAGCTCGTCGGCACCGACCCCACCGTGCTCGTCGACGCCGCGCACAACCCGCACGGCGCGAAGGCGCTCGTGGCGGCGCTGGGCGAATCGTTCGACTTCGACGAGTGGGGGATCGTGTTCGGCGTGCTCGGCGACAAGGACGCCGAGGGCATCCTCGCCGAACTCCTGCCGGTCGCGAGCGCGTTCTTCGTCACCGCCCCGGCCTCCGAGCGCGCCCTGGACGCCGACCGCGTCGCAGACCTCGTCGAGGCGGCGGGGATGCCCGCCACCGTGCACCCCGACCTCGCGGATGCGGCGGACGCCGCCCGCGAGTGGGCCGCCGCATCCGATCGCCGCGCGGTGGTCGTGGTCGGCTCGGTCGTGCTGGCCGGTGAGGCCATCACGCTCGCCGCGGCAGAGGACTGGAAGGCCGGGTGGGGCGCATGAGCCGTCGGGAGCAGCAGGCGCCGCGGCAGCGACGCCGTCGCGGCGCGCAGGAGTCGCTGGGGCAGGTCATCCTCGTCTTCGAGTCGATCATCGTCTTCCTCGCCGGGCTCGTCGTGTTCGGCCTGAAGGCGCTCCCGGGCGACGTCCCCCCGTGGTGGGGCATCGTGCTGGGCTCGACGATGGCCGTCCTCATGCTCGCGACGAGCGGCACGCTGCGCTGGCGGTGGGGGCTCGTCACCGGCTGGGTGCTGCAGGTCGTGCTCCTCGCCGGCGCGTTCCTCGTGCCCACCATCGCGGTCGTCGCCCTCATTTTCGGCGGCATGTGGGCGTATGCGACGATCAAGGGGGCGCAGCTCGACCGACGCAACGCCCGCCTTGCGGCAGAACACGCCGACGCGAACGGAGACTGATCGAATCATGGCCACCGAAGAAACCCTCGTCCTCGTCAAGCCCGACGGCGTCGCCCGCGGACTCACCGGCGCGATCCTCGCGCGGATCGAGGCGAAGGGCTACGCGCTCGTCGACATCCGTCTGGTCGAGCCCGACCGCGCCCGCCTCGAGCGCCACTACGCCGAGCACGCCGGCAAGCCGTTCTACGAGCCGCTGCTCGAGTTCATGATGTCCGGACCGTCGGTCGCGATCCGTCTCGCCGGCAACCGCGTCATCGAGGGCTTCCGCTCGCTCGCCGGCACGACCGACCCGACCACCGCCGCCCCCGGGACCATCCGCGGCGACTTCGGCCGCGACTGGGGACTGAAGGTGCAGCAGAACCTCGTGCACGGCAGCGACAGCCCCGAGTCCGCCGCGCGCGAGCTCGCGATCTGGTTCGCCTGAGCCGCCCGCGTCGGAGCGGTGCGGGTCACCGCTCCGACGCGGCGAACATGCTGTGGTCGACGACCTGCCCGCCGAACAGCTCCGATGAGGGCGGCGGCCCGCCGTGGGTCGCCGCGTACTGCTCCTCCCACGTGCGCACCGACTCGGTGTAGAGCGAGTTGTCGTGCGCGGCGATCGGATCGTCCGCAGCCGGCAGCACCACCCGGTGCACGTTGGGCGGGGTCGAGCCGGTGACCTCCCCGTCCAGCATCGGGACCGGGTCGTTCGCGTGCTGGAACGCGTACACCGGGATGTCCCGCGGGATGTCGAACGAGTCGATGGGGGACCCGTTCGTGACGACTCCGACCGTGTTGTAGGGGAACGACCGATCGGCGGCGAGGTTCGCCGCCATGATCCCGCCCTGGCTGAAACCGGTCAGCACCACGTCCGCACCGCGCGGGATGCCCGCATCCGACATCGCCTCCAGCACGGCCCGCTCGTACACCGAGCGCAACGCCGGGTTGTCGAGCATGAGTGCGAGATTCGAGTCGCGGTCGTTCAGCGCTCCGGCGTCCGGGCCGAGCTGCCAGTCCTGCGTGGACGGGAGCGACACCACCCAGTGCTCCGTGCCGTCGGCGCCGACGACCCGTTTCACGTCGATGACGGTGGCGTCCGCACCGCCCATGCCGTCGGTGGTGCCGTTGACCGACACCAGGTCGCCGAGCGAGTCGAGCGAGGTGACCTCGTTCGCCTTGCGCCAGTGCTCGTACCGGTCCGCCGGGAGGGTGGTCGGGTCGAGCTCCTCGACGTCGGCGTCCTGCTGGAGGAAGTTCTCGACGGCGCCGCCGACGAGCAGGCCCAGCGCGGCACCGGGGACGCCGCCGGCGAGCGCGCCGATGAGGCCGCCGGCGATCGGGGCGAGCTGCGCGATGAGCTCCCGCAGACGCGCGAGCCCCTCCGCGACGATCGGCATGAGCCGGCGGATGAGGTCGGCGAGCGCCGAGATCGCCTCGATGAGGTCGTCGACCAGGCGCGCGGCCGAACGGACCGCATCGTAGGCGGCCGAGGCGAAGTCCTTCACCCGGTCGGCGACCGCGAACGGGTTCAGCGTGAACGAGAACATCTCGTCCGCGAGGCGCGAGAGCTGCACCAGGACGTCGCAGACGAAGCTGCGGGTCGCCTCGATGACCCGTGACGCGAGCCGCAGACCGGCCGCGGTGGCCCCGGTCCACTCCGCGGCGTCGCGGGCGATGTCCTCGAGGTCCTCGTAGCGTTCGCGGAGCGCGCGGACGGTGCGGCCGTCGAGCGCTGCGAGCGCGGCGCGTCCCGTCGCGAGGTCCGGTCCGAGCCGCGTGAGCGACGCGGACGTGTCCTCCCACGACGCGGCGAAGCCCGCCACGGTCGCCGGATCGCCCAAGAGGTCGTCGAAGAGATCGCGTAGCGGCTGGACGTACCGCAGGACGAGCCCCGCGATCCCCGGGATGTCGGCGCACGCGTCCGAGCCGGGACCTGCCGCGGGGAGCCCCGCCGCCCACGCGCCGCCGCGGATCTCGGCGCTGATCGCCCCCGCGCTCACCGCCCGTCCTCCGTGAACGCCGAGACGGCCTCGGCCTCGAGGGCTTCGAAGGCCTTCGCCGCGGCGTCGGTCGCCTCGCCGACGCGCTCGGCGAGGGTGTGCGCGGACTCCAGCAGCTCGCGGGACCGATCCGCGAGCGCAGAGACGGCGGGTGCGAGCAGGCCGCCGCAGAGGACGCCGAACGCGTCGGCGGGGATCGAGGTGCGGGTGCTCGACGCGGCCGAGCGCAGGGTGGACGCCGCATCCCGCAGCGTCGTCACCTGCCGGGCCAGCACGGCGCCGTCGAGTTCGATCCGCTGGTTCGAGACGTCGGTCATGTCGCCTCCTCTTCCGCGAGACGCCTCGCGTCGGCCATGGTCAGTGCGGTGAAGGCCGCCCGGATCGGCCGGACGCCGAGTTCGCGCAGCAGCGGCGCGAGGTCGATGCTGCGGTCGTCCGGCCCGCGGGCCTCGAGGTCGAGATAGGCGGCCGGCGTCGACGCGGTGCGCACGATCGTGCCGATCGCACGACGCAACTCGGCTGCGCCCCACGCGCTCCGCTCGAGCCGCAGCGAGACCAGCAGGTGCGTGTTCAGCCCGCTCCGCGTCGTCGTGGCCAGCGCGTCGACCACACCGATGCCCGCGGCCCGGAGCGCGGTCGGGATCTCCCGTGCCTGGGGTGTGCCGGCATCGGTGGCCGGACGGATCATCGGTCGTGCTCCTTCGCGATCGCGACGGCCTCGTCGAGGTCGATGTGCAGCCTCGTCTCGCCCCACGGCTCCGCGCCGAGCTCCTCGAGCTGCGGCGCGATGTCGATCTCCTCCCGCTCGAAGGACGGCGACAGGAGGAGGTACCGGACGCGCACGGTGTTGTGCTGCGTGATGAGTGTGACGAACTCGGCGACCTCTTCGGTCGTCAGCTCCGGGTGGTCGAACTCGGCGATGACCCAGACGTGGTCGGTGAGACCGTCGACGCCCTTGTCCGCCGACGCCTTGACGATCCCGAGGTCGGACTCGAGCAGCGCCGCCGGGATCCGCTCCTCGAACGAGTCGTCGGCGAACGGGCTCTCCGAGCATCCGGTCGCGGTGACGAGCCCGGCGACGACCGCGACGACGGCGAGGGTGCGCCGCATCCGGGTCATGCCTGTCCTCCCAGCGCGCGGGCGGACTCCAGATCGAGCCGCGCGTACGACTCGGCGAGCTTCGTGAGCGCGGTGCTGATGGTCCGCACGATCTCGGTGCGCTGCACCATGTCGTCCTGGAACGCGACATGCGCGAGCGTGAAGGCGTCCTCGGCGTCGCCCGTCCACTGCGTGCGCAGCACGCGGGCGGCGTTCTCCAGCTCCGCCAGGTGCTCGTCGATCGCCTCGGACGCGGCCGTGATGGCGTCGGCTGCGGCGGTCAGTCGCGCGGGGTTCACCTCGAGGTGGTCCATCGCGATCACCCGAGCCCGGTCGCGGGCCGGCGCCGCGACGCGAGCTCAGCCCGCACCCCCTGCACCAGGGGTGAGTCCTCGCCGAGCGTCTCGCCCATCCGCGCGAGCGCCGCGTCGGCCGCGGCCTGTTGTGCGCGTCGGATCGTCTCGGTGAGCAGCCGCCCGAGCGACGCCGCATCCAGGTCGTACGCGCCCTCGGCGACCTCGATCCGCTCGATCCCGCCGTCGGCCGCCGCGGTGACGCTCACCTCCCCGCGCGGCGAGCGGGCCGTCGTCGTGAGTGCGCGCACGTCCTCCGCGAGTCGTTCCGCATCCGCCGCCGCCGCCCGCGCGCGTTCGGTCTGCGCGAGCACCCGCGCGCGTGCCGCCTCCAGCGACGCCAGCGCTTCGCCGTCCCAGGTCATCCGTCCGCCCCCCTCCGTGTGTGCTGCACACGGTAGCGACGGTGCCGGACCGGTCGTTGCGAGGTTGTGGAGAACCGCGCGCGTCGCTCCCGGGGCGACGCGGTCAGAAGAGCGAGCCGAGGACGTCCAGACGCAGCTGGGCGATGACCGCGATCACGACGTATGCGCCGAACGTCATGAGCGGCACCCACGCCATGAGCGCGTCGGCGACCTCCCGGCCGCGGGCGGGGACCGGGATCGCACCGATGCGCAGCACGTGCAGCGTCACCGCGATGAACGACGGGATGGTGACGGCCCAGGTGACCAGGCACCAGGGGCAGAGCGTGCCGAGGGCGAACACGCTCTGCGAGATGAGCCAGCACACGAACGAGATCGCGCACACGAACCCGGCCCAGAACAGCAGCCAGAACCAGTGGGCGAAGCGGGCGCCGGCGAGCATGGCGACGCCCACGACGATCGGGGCGACCCAGGCGGCGAGACCCAGGAGCGGGTTGGGGAACCCGAAGACGCTGCCCTGCCACGACTCGAGGTTCGCCGAGCACTGCACGAGCACGCTGAAGTCGCAGGATGCCGCCGCATCGGGGTCGATGAGCTTCTCGAACTTCTCGATCGTGAGGGAGAACGCCGCCCACCAACCGATGGCGCCGGCGATCACCAGCCAGACGGCGAGCACGGGGGAGCGGCGGTCGGTCAGCGCGTCGGGCATGGTCCGGATTATCGCACCACGGCCTGTGGTGGAGGACGCCGTCCGCCGTGAGAAACGCCCGTCCGCGCACGTGAGCGCGCGGAAACGCCCGCGGGATGCGATAATGGTCGTCGATGTGTACCGCGGCCGCGCCGCGAGCCCATCGACGCAGACTTTTCGGGCGATGAACGCCCAACCGCAGCTCGAGCGCCACGCCGACTGCAGACCGAGTGAGTTCGCGGCACCGCCAGGTGCGGCGCCGCACGAGATTTCGCCGGGCGACGCGCGGTGTCGCCCCGGCCGGGAGTACGCCGGTGACCACCGATGACGCAAATCCTTCTGACAACCTCTCCGACACGGCAGCCGAGCTGACCGGACCCGCCGACGCGGCGGCCGAGCAGCCGCAGGCGACCGACGAGACGGTGACCGACCGGGCCGCGGACGACCAGCCCGCACCGGCTCCGACGGTGGAATCCGCCGACGCGGCGCAGCCGGCCGAGGCGTCGCCCGCCGAGGACGCGCCGGTCGCGACCGCCGCCGAGGAGCCTGAGCGGGTCGCCGAGGACGCCACCGCGGCTGAGACTCCTGCACCGGAGGAGCCCGCGGCCGAGAGCGCGCCGGAGGAGCCCACGGCCGAGACCGCCTCGGCGGTCGACACGCCCGCAGCCGAGGCCGCGACGGCGGCCGAGCCGGAGGAGCCCGAGACCCCCGCCGGTCCGCCGACGGCCGTGTCGCTGGGGCTGCTGCCCGAGACCTTCGTGTCCGCGGTCAGCACCGAACTGCACTTCTACGCCCCCGAGGTCATCGCGCTGCCGGCGCTCCCCGACGAGCGCGACGACACCGACGACCAGCCCTCGGGCGGGTCCCGCCGCCGCAACCGCCGTCGCGGCGGGTCCGACCGGGGCGACGCCCCCGCCGAGCAGCCCGAGGGCGGCCGGGGCCGCCAGCGCACGGTCGAGCTCATCACCGAGCCGCAGCGCATCAAGGGCTCCACGCGCCTCGAGGCCAAGAAGCAGCGACGCCGTGACGGCCGCGATGCCGGTCGCCGCCGCCCCGTCGTCACCGAGGCCGAATTCCTCGCCCGCCGCGAGGCCGTCGACCGGGTGATGGTCGTGCGCTCGAAGAACGGGCGCGTGCAGATCGCCGTGCTCGAGGACAACGTCCTCGTCGAGCACTACGTCGCCCGCAACCAGGACGCATCCCTCATCGGCAACGTCTACCTCGGGCGGGTGCAGAACGTGCTCCCGAGCATGGAGGCGGCCTTCGTCGACATCGGCCGCGGCCGCAACGCCGTGCTGTACTCCGGCGAGGTCGACTGGGACGGCGTCGAGACCGGCAACCAGCCCCGCCGCATCGAGCTGGCGCTCAAGAGCGGCGACAAGGTGCTCGTGCAGGTCACGAAGGACCCGGTCGGGCACAAGGGCGCCCGCCTCACCAGTCAGATCTCGCTCCCCGGCCGCTACCTCGTGTACGTGCCCGGCGGCTCGATGAACGGCATCTCCCGCAAGCTCCCCGACACCGAGCGGGCGCGCCTCAAGCGCATCCTCAAGGAGGTGCTGCCCGAGTCGTCCGGCGTCATCGTCCGTACCGCCGCCGAGGGCGCCACCGAGGAGCAGCTCACCCACGACGTGCAGCGCCTCACCGCGCAGTGGGACCGCATCAAGCAGCAGGTCGAGACGATCTCCGCCCCCGCGCTCCTGCACTCCGAGCCCGACCTCCTCGTCAAGATCGTCCGCGACGTGTTCAACGAGGACTTCTCCCGGATGCTGATCCAGGGCGAGGACGCGCAGCAGACGATCGAGTCGTACCTCGCCGGCGTCGCGCCGGACCTCCTCGAGCGCGTCGAGCGCTACGAGGGCGAGCAGGACCCGTTCGACGCGTTCCGCATCACCGAGCAGATCGAGAAGGCGCTCGACCGGAAGGTCTGGCTGCCCTCCGGCGGCTCGCTCGTGATCGACCGCACCGAGGCGATGACGGTCGTCGACGTGAACACCGGCAAGTTCGTCGGGTCCGGCGGCAACCTCGAGGAGACCGTCACCAAGAACAACCTCGAAGCGGCCGAGGAGATCGTCCGTCAGCTGCGCCTGCGCGACATCGGCGGCATCATCGTCGTCGACTTCATCGACATGGTGCTCGAGTCGAACCGCGACCTCGTGCTGCGCCGCCTCATCGAATGCCTCAGCCGCGACCGCACCAAGCACCAGGTCGCCGAGGTCACCTCGCTCGGCCTCGTGCAGATGACGCGCAAGAAGCTCGGCCTCGGGCTCCTGGAGACCTTCAGCGAGGCCTGTGAGGTGTGCGCCGGCCGCGGCGTGATCGTGCACCACGACCCGGTCGTGCGTCATCGCGGCGGCGGGTCGTCCGGCGGTGGCGGCAACGGCGGTGGCAACCGCCGCGGCAACCGCGCTCCGCAGCAGCAGCAGGCCCCGGCGGCCCCCGCCGCGCCGGCACCTGCCGCGCACGTGCTCACCGAGGGCGTGAAGTCGGCGCTCGCGCAGATCGCCGCGTCCACGATCCACCACGAGGACGAGGCGCCCTCGATCCCGGCCGTGTCCGCCGCCGTCGCCGCGGCCGCGGAGGAGCCCGCGGAGGAGCGGCCCCGCAAGCGGAAGAAGCGCGGCGAGGCCAAGGAGTCCAAGCCGAAGTCCGAGAAGGAGCTGCTGCTCGACTCGGTCCTCAGCGCGCTCCCCGAGCCGAAGGCACCCGGTCAGGGCCGGTCCCGCCGTCGGGTGACCACGGCCGCGCTGAGCGGCACCCCGGTCGTGCACGCGCCGGAGGAGGGCTGACTCAGCCCTCCCGGCGCTGCCGGGCGGTCACGCGCAGTCCGGAGGCGATGAGCCGGCGGACGAGCGTGTGCCCGTCCACGTGGACCGCGCCCGCGGCCACCAGCCGGGCGTGCGCCTCCTCGGGCACGTCGTAGTGGTCGCGGTCGAATCCGCGGCGCGGGATGCCGTTCGCCTCGGCGAACGCGTGCAGCTCGGCGAGATCGCTGTCGCTGACGAGATGCGCCCACAGGCGGCCGTGTGCCGGCCACCGCGGATCGTCGATGAGCACGGCCATACCGGCATCCTAGGTTCGGGACGCGACACGGCCGGTCGTGCTTTTGCCGATGTGCGTTCCATCCGGTAAAGTTTCCCTTTGGTGCGTAGCTCTTGCAGGGCCCGCGGTCGTCTCGCACGAGGTCCGCTGCCGCACCAGGACTTCTCCGCTCGGCGGAGACCCTCCAGACAACATGGAGCCCGTGCGCTCCCCAGACGAAACAGGTGTGAAGTGGTTTACGCAGTTGTGCGCGCCGGCGGCCGGCAGGAGAAGGTCGAGGTCGGCACGATCGTCGTCCTCGATCGTCAGCAGGCTGAGATCGGTGACACCATCGAGCTGCCCGCCGTCCTCCACGTCGACGGCGACGCCGTGACGACCGACGCGGACAAGCTCGCGAAGGTCACCGTCACCGCCGAGGTGCTCGGTGAGGAGCGCGGTCCCAAGATCGTGATCCAGA
Source organism: Microbacterium sp. GXF7504 (assembly GCF_054798235.1). Classification (NCBI taxonomy): domain Bacteria; kingdom Bacillati; phylum Actinomycetota; class Actinomycetes; order Micrococcales; family Microbacteriaceae; genus Microbacterium; species Microbacterium sp. GXF7504. Next base: position 183,472 of record NZ_JBSJZI010000002.1, read on the forward strand.
AGTTCAAGAACAAGACCGGCTACAAGAAGCGCCAGGGCCACCGTCAGGACCTGACCCGCGTCAAGATCACCGGCATCAAGTAAGGCCAGAGGGGACGCTGAGAGATGGCACACAAAAAGGGCGCAAGCTCCACCCGCAACGGTCGTGACTCGAACGCGCAGCGCCTCGGCGTGAAGCGCTTCGGCGGCCAGGTCGTCAACGCCGGCGAGATCATCGTCCGCCAGCGTGGCACCCACTTCCACCCCGGCGCCAACGTCGGTCGTGGCGGCGACGACACGCTGTTCGCGCTGTCGGCCGGTGCGGTGGAGTTCGGCACGAAGGGCGGCCGCAAGGTCGTCAACATCGTCGCCGCCGCCGCGGAGTGACCCGCGTTCGCGCGTAGACGTCGGCGAGGGGCGGGCTTCGGCTCGCCCCTCGCTTCATTTTCAAGAGAAAGCAGGCTGACATGGTCACCTTCGTCGATCGAGTGACCCTGCACCTGCGCGCAGGGAACGGCGGGAACGGCTGCGTGTCGGTGCGCCGCGAGAAGTTCAAGCCGCTCGCCGGCCCTGACGGCGGCAACGGCGGCAACGGCGGCGACGTCGTGCTGGTCGCCGACCCGCAGACCACGACCCTCCTGTCGTACCACCACGGGCCCCACCGCCGCGCGGGCAACGGCGGCTTCGGCATGGGCGACAACCGTTCCGGCGCGCTGGGGGAGACCCTCGAGCTGCCCGTGCCGGTCGGCACCGTCGTGAAGGACCCCGACGGCACGACCCTCGCCGATCTCGTCGAGCCCGGCATGCGTTTCGTCGCCGCCCCCGGCGGGCGCGGCGGCCTCGGCAACGCCGCGCTGGCCTCGCCCAAGCGCAAGGCGCCCGGCTTCGCGCTGCTCGGCACCCCCGGCTGGGAGGGCGACGTCGTCCTCGAGCTGAAGACCGTCGCAGACGTCGCCCTCGTGGGCTACCCGTCCGCCGGCAAGTCCAGCCTCATCGCGGCGCTCTCCGCCGCACGGCCGAAGATCGCCGACTACCCGTTCACCACCCTCCACCCGAACCTCGGCGTCGTCGAGGCCGGCGACGTCCGCTTCACGATCGCCGACGTCCCGGGGCTCATCGAGGGGGCGAGCGAGGGCAAGGGCCTCGGCCTGGAGTTCCTCCGCCACGTCGAGCGCTGCACCGCGCTCGTGCACGTGCTCGACTGCGCGACGCTCGACTCCGGCCGCGACCCGATCTCCGACCTCGACGTCATCCTCGCGGAACTTGCCGCCTACCCGGTGCCGGAGGGCCAGGTGCCGCTGCTCGAACGCCCGCAGCTCATCGCGCTGAACAAGATCGATGTGCCGGATGCCGCCGAGCTCGCCGACTTCGTCCGGGGCGACCTCGAGGCGCGCGGCTACCGCGTGTTCGAGATCTCCACCGTGAGCCACGCAGGCCTGCGCGAGCTCAGCTTCGCGCTGGCCGGCATCATCGAGGAGCACCGCGCCGCACAGGCCGCCGCGCCCGCACCCGAACGCGTCATCATCCGCCCCAAGGGTTCCGAGCGCGAGTTCACGGTGCGCGTCGAGGGCGGCAGCTACGGCAACGTCTACCGGGTGCTGGGCGAGAAGCCGGTGCGCTGGGTGCAGCAGACCGACTTCCAGAACGAGGAGGCGGTGGGCTTCCTCGCCGACCGGCTCAACCGGCTGGGCGTCGAGGACGAGCTGTTCCGCGCCGGCGCGGTCGCGGGAGCGACCGTGGTCATCGGCGAGGGCGACGGCATCGTCTTCGACTGGGAGCCGACGCTCTCCTCCGCCGCAGAACTCATCGCCGCCCCGCGCGGCACCGACCCGCGACTGGACCTGAACCCGCGCCGCACCACCTCGCAGCGCCGGGAGCAGTACCACGAGCGGATGGACGCCAAGGCGGCCGCGCGTGCGGAGCTGGAGGCCGAACGGAACGAGGAGTCCGAGTGACCGCACGCGAGCGCAGCGACCTGGCCACCGCCCGCCGGATCGTCGTCAAGGTCGGGTCGTCGTCCATCAGCGGCGAGAACGCGGGGAAGATCGAGCCGATCGTCGAGGCCCTCGCCGCCGCGCACGCCCGCGGCACCGAGGTCGTGCTCGTCTCCTCCGGTGCCATCGCGACCGGGATGCCGTTCCTCAACCTCGAGGCGCGCCCGACCGACCTCGCCACGCAGCAGGCGGCGGCCGCCGTCGGCCAGAACGTGCTCGTCTACCGCTACCAGCGCTCGCTCCGGCCGTTCGGCATCGTCGCGGGCCAGGTGCTCCTCACCGCCGGCGACTTCGAGGACCCCACGCACCGCTCGAACGCCGGCCGCGCCATGGAGCGGCTGCTCGGGCTGCGGATCCTGCCCATCGTCAACGAGAACGACACCGTCGCGACGCACGAGATCCGGTTCGGCGACAACGACCGCCTCGCCGCACTCGTGGCCCGGCTCATCGGGGCGGACGCGCTCGTCCTCCTCAGCGACATCGCCTCCCTGTACACGTGCCCGCCCGACGAGCCCGGTGCCGAGCCGATCGACCGGGTCCCGTTCGACGACGACCTGTCCCGGTACGAGTTCGGCTCGGTCGTCGTGAACAGCGTCGGCACCGGGGGAGCGGCGACGAAGGCCTCCGCCGCGCGGCTGGCCGCATCCGCCGGGGTCGGGGTGCTCGTCACGAGCGCCGACCTCATCGACCAGGCCCTCGGCGGCGCCGCGATCGGCACCTGGTTCGAGCCCGACCCGACGGTCGTGCCGCGCCCGGTGACGGAACCGGTGACACAGGTGCGTCGATAGACTGGGCGGATGACCCTGGTGACCACGACGGCCCGTGATCGCATGGCCGCGGCCAAGGCCGCGTCCCGTTCGGTGGGCCTGCTCTCCGACGCCCGGAAGGCGGAGGCGCTGCGCGCCATCGCCGACGCGGTGGAGGCCGCGACACCGCAGATCGTCGCCGCGAACGCGGAGGACCTCGCCCGCGGCCGTGAGCGCGGCCTCTCCGAGGCGCTGCAGGACCGGCTGCGGCTGGACGAGGCGCGCGTGGCGGCCCTCGCCGCCGCCGTCCGCGACGTCGCCGCGCTGCCGGACCCGGTCGGCCGGGTGCTCGAGGAGCGCACCCTCCCGAACGGGCTGCGCCTGACCAAGACCGCCGTCCCGTTCGGCGTCGTCGGCGCGATCTACGAGGCCCGCCCCAACGTGACGGTCGACATCGCCGCGCTCGCGCTGCGCTCGGGCAACGCCGTCGTGCTGCGCGGCGGCACCGCGGCCGAGCACAGCAACGCCGCGCTCGTCGACGCCATGCGCGGTGCGCTCGCCTCACTCGGCATCGACCCCGAGGCCATCCAGACCATCGACGCCTTCGGCCGCGACGGGGCTGCTGAGCTGATGCACGCGCGCGGGCTCGTGGACGTCCTCGTGCCGCGGGGAAGCGCTGCGCTCATCGAGCGGGTCGTGACCGAGTCGACCGTGCCCGTGATCGAGACCGGCGCCGGCGTCGTGCACGTGTACCTCGACGCGTCCGCGCCGCTCGAGCGCGCGCGAGAGATCGTCGTGAACGCGAAGACCCACCGGCCGAGCGTCTGCAACGCGGCCGAGACGGTGCTCGTGCATCGGGACGGCGCGGACCGCCTGGTCGGTCCCGTCGTCGCGGCGCTGCAGGATGCAGGGGTCACCGTCCACGGCGACGCCGAGGTCGCCGCGCGCGCCGACGGCGTGGTCCCGGCGACCGACGAGGACTGGGCGGCCGAATACCTGAGCCTCGACATCGCCATGCGCGTCGTCGACGACGTGGACGACGCGCTCGCGCACATCCGCACCTACTCCACCCAGCACACCGAGTCGATCGTGACCGACGACGAAGCGACCGCCGAGCGGTTCCTCGCCGAGGTGGACTCCGCCGTCGTCATGGCCAACGCCTCCACCCGGTTCACCGACGGCGGCGAGTTCGGCTTCGGCGCCGAGGTCGGCATCTCGACCCAGAAGCTGCACGCGCGCGGTCCGATGGGCCTGCCGGAGCTCACCAGCCACAAGTGGCTCGTGCGCGGCGACGGTCAGGTGCGGGCCTGAACCGATAGACTGACCCGACGTCCACCCCCTCGAAGGAGACCCGATGATTCTCGCCACGCTGCTGGCATCCGAGGAAGCCGAGCACGGCAACATCGCACTCGAGACGATCGGCTTCCCGATCGTCGCGGCGATCGTGTTCGTGTTCCTGGGCCTCGTCGCCCTCTCGTACCGCAACGTCGCGAACCGTCACGCGCACAAGGCGGAGGTCTACGCGCAGCGGCACGCCAAGGACCTGCAGCACAGCGGTCACGGTCACTGACGACGTGACGGCGCAGCGCGCCCCGCGCGTGGGGGTCATGGGTGGCACCTTCGACCCCATCCACCATGGACACCTGGTCGCGGCCAGTGAGGTCGCTGCGTCGTTCGATCTCGACGAGGTCGTCTTCGTGCCGACGGGTCAGCCGTGGCACAAGGAGACGGTGACCCCCGCCGAGCACCGATACCTGATGACGGTGATCGCCACCGCATCCAACCCCGACTTCAGCGTGAGCCGGGTCGACCTCGACCGTGACGGGACGACCTACACGATCGACACCCTGCGCGACCTGAAGGCGCAGCGACCGGATGCGGAGCTGTTCTTCATCACCGGGGCCGACGCCGTGGCGCAGATTCTCAGCTGGCGGGACCATGATGAGTTGTGGGACCTGGCCCACTTCGTCGCGGTCTCCCGCCCCGGGCACACCCTGTCCGCCGTCGGCGTCCCGGCCGACCGGGTCAGCCTGCTGGAGATCCCGGCCCTCGCGATCTCGTCCACGGACTGCCGCGAGCGCGTGAACGAGGGGAAGCCCGTGTGGTACCTCGTCCCGGACGGCGTCGTCCAGTACATTGCGAAGCATCACCTCTATCGGAGCAAGGCATGAGCACTCCTGACCAGCCGAGCACTCCGCCGCTGACGCGGCGTCAGCTGCGTGAACTGCGCAACACCGGATCCACGCCGATCGTGCCGCCGAAGGCGGAGGAGAAGCCGGAACCGACCCCGCTGCCCCGAGCCGCCGAGCCCGCGCCGATCCCGCCCGCGCCCCGCCCCGACGCCGCCGTGAACCTCGGTGTCGCCCCGCTCACCCGCCGGCAGGCGCGTGAGCAGGAGCGGATCCGCACCGCATCCGTCCCGGTGATCACCCCGGACGTCGCCCCCGCGCCCGACGCGTTCACCCCGCCGGCGCGTGAGGAGGACCCGCACCACGACGTGCCGGTCAGCACCGCCGAGGCGGCGCTCGAGGACCAGGCCGGCGTCGAGGAGGCCCCCGCCGCCACCGTGTCCGAGCACCTGGGCTCGCAGCTGCTGGAGGGCGAGGCCGCGGCCGTCACGCTGCCGCCGTCGTTCGACGAGCTCCTCGTGCGGGAGCACACGACCACGGGCGCGGTCTCCACGCCCAGTGCGCTCATCCTCTCCCAGACCCCGACCTCGCCCCTCGTGGGCCCGGTCACCGCGACCGGTGAGGTCATCGTCACCGGCACGTTCGACCTGCCCGAGGGACTCGGTTCCCGCGGGCACGCACCCGGGACGACCGACGGCCGCGAGGCCGACGCCGTCCTCATCGACGGCGAGCTGCCCCCCGCCTCGTCGCCGACCCCGATCGCGGCGAGTGCCGCGGTCAGCACCCTGAAGCCCGCGGACGAGATCATCCGTCCGCCGGCACCGGAGAAGGGCGGCCGTCTCATGCTCGCCCTAGCCATCACCGCCGGCGCGCTCGCGCTGGCCCTCATCGGCGTCCTCATCGTCGCCGTCTCGACAGGAGTCTTCTCGTGACCATCAACGACAACGTGCTGGAGGCGCTGCGGGTCGCCGCAGCGGCGGCGGATGCGAAGGGCGGCGAGGATCTCGTCGCCCTCGACGTGTCGGAGCCGCTTCCGCTCGTCGACATCTTCCTGCTGGTGACCGGCCGCAACGAGCGCAACGTCGCCGCCATCGCCGACGAGATCGAGGACCAGCTCCTGCAGATCGGCGTGAAGCGCATCCGCCGTGAGGGGCGCGCCGAGTCGCGCTGGGTGCTGATGGACTTCGGCGACCTCGTCGTGCACGTGTTCCACGAGGAGGAGCGCACCTACTACGGCCTGGAGCGGCTGTGGAAGGACTGCCCGGTCGTCCCGATCGAGCTGCCCGAGCACGCACCCTCGTCCAGCGAATGACGGCACGCCCGGGCGCACCGGCCGATTCGATCCGCCGCCCGGGATGTTGTAGTCTTTAATGGTTGCCCCGGACGGGGCGGCTGAGGGCCTGTGGCGCAGCTGGTAGCGCACCTGCATGGCATGCAGGGGGTCAGGGGTTCGAGTCCCCTCAGGTCCACCGACACGAGAAGGCCCCGCTTCGGCGGGGCCTTCTCCGTTCCCGCTCCGCGCCGGTCGGCCCGCCGCTGCCTTGGCCGCGGCCCGGACCGCGAGACTGCATCTGCGCGCCGAGACAGCGGGGTAACCCCGCAGTCTCGGCGACACGATGCAGTCTCGGCGTCCGCGGAGGGGTCGCGGCTCAGGCGGACCAGGCCGGCGGGTCGGCGCCCCAGCGGCCGCCGACCGCGGTGTAGTCGGCCGGGGCGCCGGGGAACGCGAGCACGGGCGGGGCGGAGGTCACCGTCAGAGCTCCGACCCTGCGGTCGCGGGTGGGCAGCTCGACGTCGTCCGGCTCGGGTGCGGCATCGGTCGAGGCGAGGAGCGACGCCGCGGTGCGGGCGAGCGAGAGCCGCACGTCGAGCGAGCCGCCGGTGCGTCGCTGCTCGGCGAGCGCCAGCGCGATCCCGGCCGCGAGCAGATGCCCTGTCCCGTGGTCGAGCGCCTGCGCCGGGAGCGCGCCGGGCGTCGTCCCGTCGGCGGTCTCGGCCATCGCGATCCCGGACACCGCCTGCACGATGCTGTCGAACCCGCGGCGCTGCGCCCACGGGCCGCTCCACCCCCAGGCGGACACGGATGCGGTCACGAGCCCCGGATGCCGCTCCGCGAGCGCGCCGGGGGTCAGACCGAAGCGGTCGAGCGCCCCGGGCCGGTAGCCGGTGACCACCACGTCGGCCGCCGTGAGCAGGGTCTCGAACACCGCCCGGTCGGCCCGGTCCGCGAGATCGAGGAGGGCGGAGCGCTTGCCCTGCCCGGTGTCGAGGTGGATCCACCCGGTCTCCGGGAGTCGGGCGGTGTCCACCCGCAGCACCTCCGCGCCGGCGGACGCGAGGTCGCGGGTCGCGATGGGACCGGCGAGGACGCGGGTGAGATCGAGCACCCGCACCCCGCCGAGGGGTCCGTCGCCGTCCCGCCACGGCCGGGCGGGCGCGTCGCCGGTCCGCGTGCGGACCACGAGCGGCGCCGACGCCACCTGCGCCCCGTGCGGATGCCGCCGCCACGCGTCCGCGGTGCGGACGGCCCCGACGACGGCACCGAGCGCGTGCGCGGCGTCCTCCAGATCCGCGGCCGACCGGCCACGGGTCGCCGCCGCCATCGCCGCCGCATCCGCGTCGTCCGGGAGTCCGAGGAGCGTCCGCAGTGCGGCGGCATGGTGCGGATAGTTCGCGTGCGTGCGCACCCAGCCGTCGGCGGTCTCCCAGAAGCCGGAGAGCGGCGCCCACACGTCCGGCGCGCGCCCGTCGATGCGCAGGAGCCGTTCGCTGCCGAAGGATGCGGCGACCCGGGCGCGGTCGACTCGGACCGCTCCGAGGGCGCCGCCGCGACGCTCGGCGTCCACGCGTGCGATCGCGAGCGACGCGACGGTCACCGCGTCCACCGCGAGGGTCGCCACCGGCAGCCGGGCGCGCCACGGCATCCCGCCGACCGGGGCCTCGATCGCATCGAGCACGGCTGTCGGGAGCCCCAGCGCGGCGGCGGCCTCCCGGCCGACCGTGCCGAGCGGGGCGGTCACCGCCGTGCCCGCCGGTCCTTCACCGGCAGGTCGATCGGACCGGTCACGGTGAGCTCGTCCTCCCAGCACTCGATGCCGGTGACGTCGGGGAGGAGGTCGCGGGTGAAGACCGGGTCTCGGCCTTCGCGACGCTGGCGGGTGTAGTCCTTCAGCAGCCGGAACGCGATCCCCGACAGCAGCCCGATCGCGATGAGGTTCGTGAGCGCCATGAGGCCCATCACGCCGTCCGCGAGGTTCCACACGAGGTCGGCGCCGGCGACCGAGCCCGCGAGCACCGCGACCACCACGAGGGTGCGGTACCCCGCGAGCACGCCGCGGTTGGTGGTGATGAACTCGATGTTCGACTCGCCGTAGTAGTAGTTGCCGAGGATCGACGAGAACGCGAGCAGGAAGATGATGATGCTCAACGCGATGTTCGACCATTCGCCGAGCGTGCCCACGAGGGCGCCCTGGGTGAGATCGATGCCCTTCGCGGCGCCGGCGAGGTCGGGCACCGAGACGAGGATGATGAACGCCGTGATCGAGCAGACGAGGAACGTGTCGAAGTAGACGCCGAGGGTCTGCACGAGGCCCTGCTTGACCGGGTGGGTCACGGCGGCGCTCGCGCCGGCGTTCGGCGCCGAACCGAGGCCCGCCTCGTTCGAGAACATCCCGCGCTTCACCCCGGTGAGCACGATGTACCCGAAGGCGGCGCCCACGACCTCGTTGAACCCCCAGGCCGAGGTGAAGATCTCCACGAACACCGGGCCGATGCGGTCGACGTGGAGCGCGACCACGACGAGCCCGAGCAGCAGGTAGGCGAGCGCCATGATCGGCACCATGAACTGCGTCACCGAGGCGATGCGCCGGACGCCGCCGAAGACGACGAGCCCGGTGAGGACCGCGATCCCGACCCCGATGAGCCAGGGGAGCCACGGGAGGTCGCCGTCGATGCTCGAGGTGACCGTCGCAGCGATCGTGTTGGCCTGCAGCGAGCTGAACGCGAACGGGAAGCAGATGATGAGGATGACGGCGAACCACACGCCCAGCCACCGGGCCTTGAGACCGCGCTGCATGTAGTACGCCGGGCCACCGCGGAAGCTGTCGCGGTCTCGCACCTTGAACAGCTGCGCGAGCGAGGACTCGATGAAGCTCGACGCGCCGCCGACGAACGCCATGAGCCACATCCAGAACACCGCGCCGGGACCGCCGACCGCGATCGCGGTGCCGACGCCGGCGATGTTGCCGACGCCCACGCGCGACGCCGCCGAGATCGTGAACGCCTGGAACGCGGACACGGACTGCGGCTTGCCGTCCGCGGTCTGCGGCGTCTTGTTCCCGAGCGTGCGGAACATCTCCGGGATGAGGCGGAACTGCACGACGCCGGAGCGCACGGTGAAGTAGAGCCCGAGGAGCACGACCACGGGGAGCACGATCCAGGTCCAGAGGTTGTCACCCCAGGTCAGCAACCATTCGTTCACAGCGTCCATGCGGTCAGTATGGCGTGGCGCATCCGCCGTGGGCAGAGGCTTGCCGTGGCGCCTGCCGACCTGCGATGGACGGCTGACTAGCCATAATCGAAGTCAGGGGGTACGGTATCGGCATGCCCGTCGTCCTCGAAGGCCCCCTCGCCACGGCCGACCGTCCACCGCTCGGCGACGCCTGCCCGATCGAGCGCACGGCGCCGCTCCTCGCGCGCGCGTCCACGCTCGTCCTGCTCCGGGAGGCCGCGTACGGCACCGCGCGCTTCGACGACTTCGTGGCCCGGAGCGGGTTGTCCGAGTCCGTCGTCGCCGCGCAGCTGCGCCTCCTCGTCGCCGAAGGGCTGCTCGCGAAGCGTCCCTACCGCGAAGCCGGGCAGCGGGCGCGCGCCGAGTACGTGCTGACCGCGGCCGGCGACGACCTGGTGCCGATCCTGCTCGCCCTCGCGCAATGGGGTGACCGGCACCGACCGGAACGACACCGGCTGCAGGTCGTGCACACCGGATGCGGGGCGCCGGTGGACACGACGGTCCACTGCGGCGCCGGCCATGCACTGACCACGGAGGAGCTCACGGTCTCCGTGAGGGAAGGGGAATGAGATGACCACGACCACCGGCGTCCGCGAGCGGACCTACGCCTGGAACGACCCCGCCGAGCTCGCCGCCGCGGCGGCGCGCACCGACGGACTCGACCTGCTGAACCGCATCGGCGCCGGGGAACTCCCGATCCCGCCGGCCGCGGCGACGACCGGCATCCGTCCGGTGGAGGTCGGCGACGGCTTCGCCGTGTTCGACCTCGACCCGGCCGAGTGGCAGTACAACCCGATGGGGACCGTGCACGGCGGGATCCTCAGCACCCTCGCCGACACCGCGCTCGGCTGCGCCGTGCACACGACGCTGAGCGCCGGCACCGGTTACACGACCCTCGACCTGACGATGAAGTTCACGCGTGCCGTCACCGTCGACAGCGGCACCGTCCGCTGCGAGGCGCACGTCGTCTCGCGCGGGCGCCGCACCGCGACCGCCGAGGCTCGGGTCACCGACGCCGCCGGGCGCGTGGTGGCGCACGGGGTCACCACCTGCATCCTGCTGGCCTGAGCGGCCTCAGCCGCCGGCGGCGATCGCGAGGAGTGCCGCCCGCAGGGGCCGTGCCCGATCCGCGAACGCCCGCTGGTGCGCGATGTAGGCCTGCTTGCCCGCCTCCGTCTCGACCGGGATCGGGTCGAGCCCCCAGCCGCGCAGGTCGTACGGCGAGGCCTGCATGTCGACCGCGCGGATGTCGCGGGCGAGCTCGAACGCGTCGAGGAGCAGCGCACCCGGCACGAGCGGGCCGAGCTTGACCGCCCACTTGTACAGGTCCATGTTCGCGTGCAGGCAGCCGGGCTGCTCACGCGCGGGCTGGTCGCCACGGGTGAGGGCGAGGGCGTTCCGCGGCGCGGCGTCGGGGGTGAAGAAGCGGAACGCGTCGAAGTGCGTGCAGTGCAGCTCGTGCGACTCGACGACGGCGTCCGTCCCGGTGGGTCCGAGTCGCAGCGGCACGGCGTGCCGGGTGCCCGGCTCGCGGTACACCATCGCCCACTCGTGCAGCCCGTAGCAGCCGAACCGCGGGTTCCGCTCGGCGGTGGCGCGCAGGATGCCGGTGACCGCCCGCAGCAGCGGCGCCTTCTCGCGACGGAATCCGACCGCATCCACGATCACGCCGTCGCCGTCGGGGAGGTACCAGCGCCAGGCGGTCCGTTCCGGGGCGCCCTCCAGTCGCACATCGGCGCCGGGATGCCACCGGCGCAGCACCGACGGCTTGTACGAGTAGTACGTGTACAGGAAGTCGTCGACCGGATGCGTGAGGCCGCGCCCCACGCGATGCCGGCGTCCTGCCGTGAGCCCGTCCGCCCGGTCGGCGTGCAGCTGCTCGAGCGTCCGCCACTGCTCCTCGGGGAGGGTGCGGGCGGGAGCGGTGATCACCCCACGAGGATACGCGGGCTCACTCCGACGCCGGTTCGATGAGCTCGGGGGAGTCGTTGCGGACGTTGCCGACGGCCTTCGAGACCACCCGCATGTCGAGCGTCTCCGCGACCGCCGGGGCGGCGTCGATCGCCGCATCCAGCACGTCGCGCACGTTGTCGGTGTCGGTGTCGAGCCACGCGTCGGCGAAGTCGGCGTCGACGAACAGCGGCATCCGGTCGTGCACCGAGCCCAGCGCGCCGATCGAGTCCCGGGTGAGGATCGTGAACGACAGCAGCCAGCGGTCCGGGTCGTCGTCCGCCTTCGACGCGTCCTTCCACCACTCGTACAGCCCGGCGAGGAAGAGCGGCGAGTCGTCGGCCGGGTGGATGAAGTGCGGGATCTTCGCGCCCTCGTGCTGCTTCCACTCGTAGTACCCGGTCACCGGCACGATCGCCCGCCGCTTCTGCAGGGCGCCGCGGAACATCGGTTTGTCCTCGAGCTCCTCGGCCCGCGCGTTGAACGCGCGCACGCCGATGCCCGGGTCCTTCGCCCACCCCGGCACGAGCCCCCACCGGGCCGGCTCCAGCCGACGCGTCGGCGGATCCGTCTTGGCGGAGTCCAGCACGATCGCCGCGGTGGCGGTGGGCGCCACGTTGTACGAGGGCGGGGGCAGTCGGTCGCTCTCCTGGTCGACCCGCAGCACCCCGACCAGCTCGGAGGCGACATTCGCCACCACGAAACGTCCGCACATGCGGTCAGCCTACGGGCGGGGTCAGACGTCCCGCATCAGGCCGAGCGCCGCGATGCGTTCCATGAGTTCCGCGCCGTCGTCGCCGGTCACCCACGGCACCTCCGCGGCGGAGTGGTCGTCCACGGTCGTGCGGCCACCGGCGAGCACGGCCTCGGCGGGGGTCAGACGGCGGATGGCGACGGCCGACACGTTCGTCGGGTGCGCGGCGGTGAACGCCGTGTAGATGTCGTCGTCGTGCTGCCCGTCGTCGCCGACCAGGAGCCAGGAGATGCGCGGGAACTCCCGTGCCAGCCGCTCCAGGTTCGCCGCCTTGTGCTCGCGGCCGCTCCGGAACCATCGGTCGTGGGTCGGCCCCCAGTCGGTGAGGAGCATCGCCCCCGCGGGGAACAGGTGCCGACGGAGGAACCGGGTCAGCGTCGGCGCGACGTTCCACGCGCCCGTCGACAGGTAGATGATCGGGGAGCCCGGATGCTGCTGCACCAGCCGCTCCAGGAGCACGGCCATCCCGGGCACCGGCTGGCGGGCGTGCTCGTTCAGCACGAAGGAGTTCCACGCCGCCACCAGGGGGCGGGGGAGCGCGGTGACCATCACGGTGTCGTCGACGTCGGACACGACGCCGAAGCGCACGTCGTCGCCGATGACGTACACGCGCGTCTCGATCGGGGCGCCGCCCTCGACGGTCATCGTGAGGGTGCGCCAGCCCGGTGCGAGCTCCGCCGGGAGCGTGGCGTCGATGACGCCGCCACGGTCCGCCACGATCTCGTGCACGACCCCGTCGATCGTCACCTCGACCTGCGCGAACCCGACCGGGACCGCCACGAAGCTGCGCCAGCCGCGGACCCCGGCGTAGGCGTCGGAACCGCGCCGGGCCTTCGGCGGGATCATCACACGACCGAGCACGCGCACCCAGGTCTGCGAGCCGTAGCCCGGGAACGCGGCGATGTCGGGGAGGAGTCCCCGGCGGCGGGCACGCCGCTCACGCCAGGCGTGGAAACGCCGTTCGAGCCGTGCCAGCCACAGCACCTTGACGGGGACGGGGCCTGGCGCAGTCATCCCCTCAGTCTTCCACGGCCCGCCGCGCGGGCTCCGACCCCTGTGGTTCGTCGTCCTGCAGGTGGCGCCGTTCGAGTCGGGTGAGGAGCTTCTTGCCGAGCACGACCAGCAGCAGGAAGGCGACGACCCCGCCGACGAAGAGGTAGCCGGCGAAGTGGATGCGCTCGGACAGTTCGCGATACGTCCCGGCGGCGACCGCGGCGAACCCGATGTACAGCCCCGCCCACAGCGCGCACGCCGGGACCGTCCAGGCGAGGAAGCGGCGGAACGGGTAGCCGGCCATGCCGACCGTCAGCGGGACGAGCGAGTGCAGCACGGGGAGGAAGCGGGAGATGAAGATGGCGGGGCCGCCGCGTCGGCGCAGATAGCGGTCCGCGCGGTCCCAGTGGCGCTCGCCGATCCAGCGACCGAGCCTCGACCGGCGCAGCCAGGGCCCCAGGTAGCGGCCGAGGGTGTACCCGACGGATTCGCCGAGGAGCGACCCGGCGACCACCGCGATCCACAGCACGACCCCCTGCAGGATCGTCGTGACGCCGGTGCCGGCGACGATGACGACCGTGTCGCCCGGGACGACGAGGCCGACCAGCACACTCGTCTCCAGTGCGACGGCGAGTCCGGCCAGCAGCACGCGGGCGACGGGCGGCACGCTCTGCACCGCGTCGAGCAGCCAGGTGAGGGCCTCGTTCACGACACATGAGCCTAGGGGGATCCGGTGCCTCTAGCCTGAGAATCATGCCCACATCGCCGACGATGATCGACGTGTCCGGACGCTGCACGCCGGCGCAGGCGTTCGCGGCGCTCGCCGCGGAGCCGCACCGGTTCTGGTTGGACGCCGGCCCCGACGCGACCGAGGGGTGGAGCTGGGTCGGCGCGGGGCGCCCGGACGACCCGGCGCGCGTCGCCGCGACGCCGCTGTCCACGGGTGCGGGCGACGGGGTCCCCGGACCGCTCCGCGGCGGCTGGGTGGGGTGGACGGGGTACGAGGCCGGTGCCCTCGAAGCGGGCGCCCCGGTGCACCCGGATCCCGATGCGATGCCGGCCGTGCGCTGGCTGCGCGTCGAGCGGGTCGTCGGGTTCGACCACGCCACCGGCAGGGCCTGGGCGTCGGGCGCCGACGCCGCCGACTGGATCGCGCGTGCGGCGACGTGCTCGCCCGAGCCCTGCGCCCCGGTGCCGCCGCGCACCGCCACCGCGCGCGTGCGCCCGGAGGAGTACGCGCTCCGCATCGAACGGGCGCGCGAGGCGATCCGCGCGGGCGACGCGTACCAGCTCTGCCTCACCACGCGGTTCGAGGTGGCGGGGCCGATCGACCCGGATGCGGTGCACGCGGCGCTGCGACGGAGTTCGCCCTCGCACCACGGCGCCTACCTCCGCACCGACGGGCACGCGCTCGTGGGCGCGTCGCCCGAGGTGTTCCTCGAGGTGCGCGACGGCGTCGTCCGCACGTGCCCGATCAAGGGCACCCGGCCCCGCGGCGCGACGCCCGAGGAGGACGAGGCCCTGCGGGCGGAACTGGCGGCCAGCCCGAAGGAGCAGGCCGAGAACGTGATGATCGTCGACCTCATGCGCAACGACCTCGCGCCGGTGTGCGAGACCGGAAGCGTCAGCGTCGAACGGCTCCGCGAGATCGAGAGCTACACGACCGTGCACCAGCTCGTCAGCGCGGTGGCCGGCCGCATCCGTCCGGGCACCACGGTCGGCGACCTCTTCCGGGCCGCGTTCCCCGCCGGCAGCATGACCGGCGCGCCGAAGCTGTCCGCCATGACGCTGCTGCGGGGGATCGAGGACGCGCCGCGGGGCGTGTTCAGCGGCACGGTGGGCTGGATCGCCGACGACGGCACGATGGACCTCGCCATGGTCATCCGGACGGTGCTCGTGCACCCGGACGGCGCGTACGTCGGTGCCGGCGGCGGCATCACCTGGTACTCGGACGCCGCCGAGGAGGTCGCGGAGGTCGGGGTGAAGGCGAGGGCGCCGCTGGCCGCCCTCGGGGCCCGGGTCCCGGCGGGCTGGTGAGCGCGTCGGGTATCCTGAAGGATGCGCATCGCGCAGGATTTCCCGACTTCCCCTTTCCGTAAGGTTCCTCTGTGTCAATGAGTTCTCCCAACGAGCACACCGACGGCGGCGTCGACGTCCACGCCATCCAGGCCAAGTGGCAGCGTCGGTGGGAGGAACTCGACCCCTTCCGCGCCGGTGACGAGCAGGACACCCGGCCGCGCAAGTACGTGCTGGCGATGTTCCCGTACCCCTCGGGCGACCTGCACATGGGGCACGCGGAGAACTACCTCTACTCCGACATCGTGGCGCGCTTCTGGCGGCACCGCGGGTACAACGTGCTGCACCCCATCGGGTGGGACTCGTTCGGCCTGCCCGCCGAGAACGCGGCCATCAAGCGGGGCGCGAACCCCGTCACCTGGACCTACGACAACATCGCCCAGCAGAAGTCGAGCCTGAAGGCCTACGGCGTCTCCTTCGACTGGAGCCGGGTGCTGCACACCTCCGACCCGGAGTACTACCGCTGGAACCAGTGGCTGTTCCAGCAGCTGTACGAGAAGGGGCTGGCGTACCGCGCCGAGAGCCCGGTGAACTGGTGCACGCACGACCAGACCGTGCTCGCGAACGAGCAGGTCATCGACGGGCACTGCGAGCGCTGCGGTCACCCGGTCGTGAAGAAGAAGCTCACGCAGTGGTACTTCCGCATCACCGAGTACGCCGACCGCCTGCTCGACGACCTGAACCAGCTGGAGGGCTTCTGGCCGCAGAAGGTCATCCAGATGCAGCGCAACTGGATCGGCCGCTCGGTCGGCGCCGACATCGACTTCGAGATCGAGGGCCGTGCCGAGAAGGTGACGGTCTTCTCCACCCGGCCCGACACGCTCTACGGCGCCACCTTCATGGTCGTCGCCCCCGAGTCCGACCTCGCCGCCGAGCTCGTCTCCGAGGCGAGCGCCGAGGCCCGTGCGCGCTTCCAGGACTACCTGGAGCAGGTGCGTGCGATCACCGACATCGAGCGGCAGAGCACGGACCGCCCGAAGACCGGTGTGTTCCTGGAGCGCTACGCGGTCAACCCGGTCAACGGGGAGCGGCTGCCGATCTGGGCCGCCGACTACGTGCTGGCCGACTACGGGCACGGCGCCGTCATGGCGGTGCCCGCGCACGACCAGCGCGACCTCGACTTCGCCCGCGCCTTCGACCTGCCGGTCAAGGTCGTCGTCGACACGACCGCGCCCATCACCGGCGCGATCCCGGTCATCGAGCTGGACGACGACGGCAACCCGATCGACCCGTTCGAGGGGCAGGAGACGCTCGACGAGCTCGACCCCGCCAAGACCGGCGTGGCACTGACCGGCGAGGGCCGGCTCATCAACTCCGGTCCGCTGGACGGGCTCAGCAAGCGCACCGCGATCGCCCGCATCACCGAGCAGCTGCAGGCCGCCGGCACGGGGCGTGCGTCCAAGAGCTACCGCCTGCGCGACTGGCTCATCTCGCGCCAGCGCTTCTGGGGCACCCCGATCCCGATGGTGCACGGCGAGGACGGGAAGATCACCCCGGTCCCCGACGACCAGCTGCCGGTGCGCCTGCCCGACCCGACCGGGCTCGACCTGCTGCCGAAGGGCACCTCGCCGCTCGGCGCCGCCGCCGACTGGGTCACCACGGTCGACCCGGAGACCGGCGAGCCCGCGCGCCGCGACCCCGACACCATGGACACCTTCGTCGACAGCTCCTGGTACTTCCTGCGCTTCCTGTCGCCGCAGAATCAGGACCAGCCGTTCGACGGCGTGCAGGCGCAGAAGTGGTCCCCGGTCGACTTCTACATCGGCGGCGTCGAGCACGCGATCCTGCACCTGCTGTACGCGCGGTTCATCACCAAGGCGCTCTACGACATGGGGCACGTCGACTTCACCGAGCCCTTCTCGAGCCTGATCAACCAGGGCATGGTGATCCTCGACGGCGCGAAGATGTCGAAGTCCAAGGGCAACCTCGTGCTGTTCCAGGAGGAGCTCGACGCGCACGGCGCGGACGCGCTCCGCGTCGCGCTGGCGTTCGCCGGTCCGGTGGAGGACGACAAGGACTGGAAGGACGTCTCCACCACCGGTGCGACGAAGTTCCTGGCCCGGGCCCTGCGCATCGCCGGCGAGGTCACGAGCCCGGTCGACGTGGTGTGGGCGGAGGGTGACGCGGCGCTGCGCCGTGTCACGCACCGCCTGTGGGCCGAGGCCCCGTCGCTCATCGAGCAGACGAAGTTCAACGTCGTCGTCGCGCGCCTGATGGAGCTCGTCAACGCGACCCGCAAGACGATCGACTCGGGCGCCGGTGCCGGCGACCCCGCCGTGCGCGAGGCGGCCGAGGCCATCGCGATGGTGCTCGACCTGTTCGCCCCGCACACCGCGGAGGAGATGTGGGAGCTGCTCGGCTACCAGCCCTCCGTGGGGCTCGCCGTCTGGCGTCAGCCCGACCCGACGCTGCTCGTCGAGGACACCGTCACCGCGGTCGTGCAGATCGACGGCAAGGTGCGGGCCACCCTCGAGGTCTCCGCGCGCATCGACGGCACGCAACTCGAGCAGCTCGCCCGCGGCGACGCCCGCGTGCAGCGCGCGCTCGGCGACAAGCAGATCGTCCGCGCGGTCGTCCGGCCGCCGAAGGTCGTCAGCTTCAGCACGAAGTAGCCGGGCCCGAGCCCGTCCGCATCGGTCCTCCCCAGCATCCGGGGAGGGCCGATGCGTGCACCGGGGACCGTCCGGGGCGGCCCGGCCATGCGCTGCGCGCTTAGCGTCGCGGGGTGGACACGGGTGAGCCGGATGCGGCGCCGCGGCGCGTGCGACGCGGTGTGGCCGCGGCGATCGTCGTGCTCGTCGGCGGGATCGCGGTGGTCGTCGTGGGCGGCGTGCTCCGTGGCGTCGTGGGGACCGAACCGGTCCCGGTCGCGACGCCGACGGTGGCCGTGGTGGCGCCGGCGGGGGTCTACGTGCACGTCGCGGGTGCCGTCGCCGCGCCCGGGCTCTACCGGCTGCAGGCCGGCGCCCGGGTGGTCGACGCGGTCGCCGCCGCCGGCGGCCTCGCGGCCGACGCCGATCCGGCGGCGGTCAACCTCGCGCGACCCGTCTCCGACGGTGAGCAGCTGCACGTGCCGCGCGTGGGGGAGCAGCCGCCCGCATCCGCCGGCGCCCAGGGCGGTGTCGGAGCCGACGGCACGGTGAACCTCAACACAGCCGACCTCGCCGCCCTCGACACCCTGCCGCGGATCGGTCCCGCCATCGCCCAGCGCATCATCGACTGGCGCGACGAGCACGGGCCGTTCACGAGCGTCGACGACCTGCTGGCCGTGCCGGGGATCGGCGAGAAGATGCTCGCCGCCCTCCGCGACCTGGTGCGGGTGTGAGCAGCGCCGTGCGGCTCGTGCCGGTGGCGGCAGCCGGCTGGGGTGCGGCGGCGCTCTCCGTCCTCGTCCCCGGCGCGGCGTTGCCGGTCGCGCTCGGGGCGGTGGCGGCGGTCGTCGCACTGCTGGGCGTCCTGGGGCGGGGCCCGGGCGTCCGTGCCCGCAGGACGCTCCTGGTGGGCCTGCTGGCGGCGACCGTCGCGGGCGGGGCCGCCACCGCCGTGGCCCTCGCTGTGCCCGAGCGCGACCGGGTCGCGGCGTGGGACGTGTCGGGCGGCCGCGCGCTCACCGCCGAGGTGGGGATCACCGGGAAGACCGTGCCCACCGCATCCGGCGGGGCACGCGCCGACGCGGTGCTGCAGGTGCTGCGGGCGGGCGAGCGGGCGATCCGTACGTCGGTGCCGGTGACGCTGCTGTTCGACGCCCTCCCCGCCCTCGACATGGGGGGCGCGGCGGTCGTCGAGGGGACCGCGTTCCCGGCCGACCCGGGGGAGCGGGCGGTGCTCGTCGTCCGCGTCGCGGAGGTCGTCGCGGCGACCGCGCCCACGGGTCCCGCCGCCGTCACGGCATGGTTGCGGGACCGCACGCTCGCGGCATCCGAGGCGCTGCCGCAGCCCGCCGCCGGCCTCGTGCCGGGGCTCGCGGTCGGCGACACCCGCGGCGTCGGCGCCGAGCTGGATGCGGCGATGAAGGCGTCCTCGCTCACGCACCTGACGGCGGTGAGCGGCGCGAACTGCGCGATCGTCGTGGGCGCCGGGTTCTGGTGCGCGGCCGCGGTCGGACTCGGGCGCGCCGCACGCGTCACGGTGTCGCTCCTGCTGCTGTCCGGCTTCGTGCTGCTCGTGACGCCGGAACCGAGCGTCGTGCGGGCGGCGGTCATGGCCGGCGTCGCGATGCTGGCGCTCCTCCTCGGTCGCGCGGCCGCCGGGCTCGGCGTGCTGTGCCTGTCGGTCGCCGTGCTGGTCGTGCTCGACCCGTGGCTCGCGCTGGAGGTCGGGTTCGCGCTCTCGGTCGCCGCCACGGCGGCGCTCCTCACCCTCGCGCGGCCCCTCGCCCGGGGTCTGGCCCGGTGGATGCCGTCGCCGGTGGCGCTCGCGATCGCGGTGCCGCTGTCGGCGCAGCTCGTGTGCGGCCCGATCATCGTGCTCATCGCACCGCAACTGCCGACCTACGGCGTCTTGGCGAACCTCCTCGCCGCACCGGCCGCGGCCCCGGCGACGGTGCTGGGCGTGCTCGGCTGTCTCGCCTCGGTGTGGCCGCCGGTACAGCTCGTGCTCCTCTGGCTCGCGTGGGTCCCCGCCGCGTGGATCAGCGGCACCGCGACCGTCGCCGCCGGCCTCCCTGCGGCGCTCCTGCCGTGGTGGGAGGGTGCGCCGGGGGTCATCGCCCTCGCCGCGGTGGGCGGCGCCGTGGCGGTCGCCGTCGCCGTCCGCCCGCGCGGCAGGGCCGGGCGGGGCGCCGTGCTGGCCTCCCGCGGCGTGGTCCTCCTCCTCGCCGGGTGCGGGGTCAGTGCCCTCGCGCTCGCGACGGTCGTGGCGCCGGCGACCGTCCCGGGGCGCTGGAGCGTCGCGGCGTGCGACGTGGGCCAGGGCGACGCCCTCGTCCTCCGTTCGCAGGGCCGCGTCATGCTCGTCGACACCGGCCCCGACCCCGCCGTGCTCGAGACCTGCCTGCACCGGCTCGGCGTGGGACGGATCGACGTGCTCGTCCTCACCCACTTCGACCTCGACCACGCGGGCGGTCTCGACGCCGTCGCCGGACGCGTGGACGTGCTGGTCCACGGCCCGGTCCCCGACGGCGACGAGGACACGCTCGCGGATGTGGGTGCCGTCCGCGAGGTCGCGGCCTCGACGGGGACGACGGGGCTGCTGGGGGAGGAGCCCTGGCGCGTCCTCTGGCCCGGGCCCGCCGCATCCGTCCCCGGCAACGACGCGAGCGTCGTCGTCGAGGTCGGCGGCGGGGCGATGCCGCGCACCCTGCTGCTCGGCGACCTCGGCGCCGACGCGCAGCGGCTCCTGGTCGCGTCCGGGGCGCTCCGGCCCCCGTACGACGTCGTGAAGGTCGCCCACCACGGGTCCGCCGACCAGGACCCCGCGCTGTACCTGGCGGTCGCGGCGGCCGTCGGGATCGTCCCGGTGGGCGCGGAGAACACGTACGGGCATCCGCGCGCGGAGGCGCTGGCGATGCTGGCGGCCGCCGGCACCGCCGTGGCCCGGACCGACCGCGACGGCCTCGTGCTGGTCGACGCCGGCGACGCCGGGCTCACCTGGTGGCGGGAGCGCGCCGACGGGGCCGCACGGCGGGAGCGTCGGCGGCGGCGACTACGCTGGAACCATGGCAGCTGTGCGGCGATCGACTCCGGCGCGAGGCGGCAAGACCGCGAAGTCCGCCATCCCGCAACTGCCGTGGCGGCAGCCCCGTCCGGCGCCGATCGTGCTGGTGTCCGGCCCCGAGGAGATCTGCGCCGAGCGCGCCATCGCGGCGGTGCGTGAGCAGCTCAAGGCCGAGGACCCGACGCTCGAGGTCACCGACATCGACGCCTCCGACTACGTCTCCGGCACCCTGCTGACCGTGACCTCGCCGTCGCTGTTCGGCGAACCGAGGCTCGTCCGCGTGTCGGGCGTGGAACGGTGCTCCGACTCGTTCCTCGCCGAGGCCGTCTCCTACCTGTCGGCGCCGCAGGACGGCGCGACCGTCGTCCTGCGCCACACCGGCGCGAGCGTGCGCGGCAAGAAGCTGCTCGACGCCGTCCGCGCCGGCACGGGCGGGGGCGTGGAGATCGCCTGTCCCGCGGTCAAGCGCGAGTCCGACCGGTACGACTTCGCCGCCGGTGAGTTCCAGGCGGCGGGCAAGCGCATCGCGCCGGCCGCGCTGCGGGCGCTCGTCGCGGCGTTCTCCGACGACCTCACCGAGCTCGCGGCCGCGTGTCAGCAGCTCATCAACGACGTCGAGGGCGACGTCACCGAGCCGATCGTCGACCGCTACTACGGCGGGCGCGTCGAGACCTCGGCCTTCACCGTCGCCGACGTCGCGATCGCGGGCCGCTACGGCGACGCCCTCGTGGCGCTCCGGCAGGCGCTCGCCTCGGGCGCCGACCCGGTGCCGATGGTCGCCGCGATCGCCATGAAACTGCGCGGGATGGCACGGGTCGCCGGCAGCCGCGAGCCCTCGGCCGCGCTGGCATCGCGGCTCGGGATGAAGGACTGGCAGGTCGACCGTGCCCGGCGCGACCTCTCGGGCTGGACGCAGGACTCCCTCGGGCTCGCGATCCAGGCGTGCGCCCGGGCCGACGCCGAGGTGAAGGGCGCCTCGCGTGATGCGGTGTTCGCCCTCGAGCGGCTCATCACCGTCATCGCCACCCGCGCGCCCTACGCCACCCCCGCCCGCTGACGCCGGGGGTCTGCGGCAGCATCCGCACGAACTTCGGAGAAAGTGCCGAGGTCCGGAGATTCTCAGCCGCATCCTGCGAAGTACGCGCGATTCTCCGAGGTTCGGGAACGGCGGGTGGTCGAGGGGCGCGGGATTCTTCGAAGTTCGGACCCCCGGAAACGACGAAGGCCCGCCGGAGCGGGCCTTCGCGACGGATGCGACGTCTCAGAGCGACGCGACCTTCTTGGCGATCGCGGACTTGCGGTTCGCGGCCTGGTTGGCGTGGATGACGCCCTTGCTGACGGCCTTGTCGAGCTTCTTCGAGGCGAACTGCAGGGCCTTCTCGGCGGCGGCCTTGTCGCCACCGGCGATGGCCTCGCGGGTGCGGCGCACCGCGGTGCGGAGCTCGCTCTTCACGGCCTTGTTGCGCTCGCGGGCCTTCTCGTTGGTCTTGATGCGCTTGATCTGCGACTTGATGTTTGCCACGTGTCTTCTGACTTTCGTTTCTGTGAGAACAGGGAGGTGCCGGTCGGCAGAAGAGGGCTGCGTCGCGGCGGTCGTGGAGGCCTGGGAAAGCCCACACGCAAGCCAAGGAGCGAGTTTATCAGGTTTCCGCGGTCGCCCCGGCACCGCGCTCCACGACGGCGATCGCCAGGTTCAGCACGGCGTTGAACACGTCCGGCCGCATCGCCGTCACCAGGTGCGAGGTGCGCGGCACCACGATGAGCTCCGAGTCCGGCACGAGCCGGGCGAACCGGCGCTCGTTCACCCGCAGCTGGTCGTACTGGCCGTTCACGAACCACACCGGCACCCGGATGCGGCTCGCCGCCGTCTCCAGGTCCAGCTCCGACAGCGCACGCAGCGCGATGTGCTGCGTGTCGAGGGCGTAGCCGCCGGCGCCGAAGTCGTGCCGGGTGTGCACGGGCAGGGTGCGTTCGAGGATGTAGTCGGCCGCCCACATCGCGCGCCCCGGGAGCACGTCGGCCGTGCGGGTGAGCGCGCGGTAGGTCGCGAGCCCCATGCCGCGGGGCAGCGCGGTGCACGACGCCGCCACGAGCGCGGCGATCGGCGGCTCCGGGTCGGTGCCGGCGTACTCGACGCACAGGAGCCCGCCCATCGAGTGCCCGACGAGGATCACCGGGCCGTCCGCTGCCGCCGCCTGCACCGCGCGGTCGATCGTCGCGAACGCCTCCGGCAGGGTGAACGGCTCGGCCATGCGCGAGCCGTGGCCGGGCAGGTCGAGCGGATACGCGGCGACGCCGCGCTCCCGCAGGTACGCCGTCTGCGCGCGCCACATGGTCGCCGAGGTGCGGATCCCGTGCACCATCACCACCGAGACGGTCATGCGGCCAGCGTACGACCCCCGCGGCCCGGTACGATCGACGGGACATGTCACCCCGCGCCCTTACCCCTCTCGAGCCGTCTGCGACCCCTCCAGAGCTGATCCGCAACTTCTGCATCATCGCCCACATCGACCACGGCAAGTCGACCCTGGCCGACCGCATGCTGCAGATCACCGGCGTGGTCGCCGACCGCGACATGCGCGCCCAGTACCTCGACCGCATGGACATCGAGCGTGAGCGCGGCATCACGATCAAGAGCCAGGCGGTGCGGATGCCGTGGGCCACGGCCGACGGCACGTTCGCGCTGAACATGATCGACACGCCCGGCCACGTCGACTTCACCTACGAGGTCAGCCGCTCGCTCGCGGCCTGCGAGGGCGCGATCCTGCTGGTCGACGCGGCGCAGGGCATCGAGGCGCAGACGCTCGCGAACCTGTACCTCGCGCTCGAGAACGACCTGCACATCATCCCGGTCCTCAACAAGATCGACCTGCCCGCCGCCGACCCCGACAAGTTCGCGGCCGAGCTCGCCGGACTCATCGGCGGCGACCCGGAGGACGTGCTGCGCGTCAGCGGCAAGACCGGCATGGGCGTCGAGGCGCTGCTGGACCGCATCGTCGAGCAGATCCCGGCCCCGGTCGGCGACCCGGACGCCCCGGCGCGCGCCATGATCTTCGACTCCGTCTACGACTCGTACCGCGGCGTCGTCACCTACGTCCGCATGGTCGACGGCAAGCTGGAGCCGCGCGAGCGCATCCAGATGATGTCGACGAAGGCCACGCACGACCTGCTCGAGATCGGCGTGTCCAGCCCGGAGCCGGTGCCGACGAAGGGGCTCGGCGTCGGCGAGGTGGGCTACCTCATCACCGGTGTGAAGGACGTCCGCCAGTCCAAGGTCGGCGACACCATCACGAACCACCGGAAGCCCGCCGCCGACGCGCTGCCCGGGTACACCGACCCGAAGCCGATGGTGTTCTCCGGCATCTACCCGATCGACGGCAGCGACTACGCCGAGCTGCGTGAGGCGCTGGACAAGCTGAAGCTCTCCGACGCGTCGCTGCAGTACGAGCCGGAGACCTCGGTTGCCCTCGGTTTCGGCTTCCGCTGCGGGTTCCTCGGGCTCCTGCACCTCGAGATCATCACCGAGCGCCTGTCGCGCGAGTTCGGGCTCGACCTCATCACGACCGCGCCGTCGGTCACCTACGAGGTCACCACCGACAACGGCGAGACGGTGTCCGTCACGAACCCCAGCGAGTACCCGGACGGGCGCGTGGCCGAGGTGTCCGAACCGATCGTGAAGGTCGGCATCCTGCTGCCCAAGGACTACGTCGGCACCGTCATGGAGCTGTGCCAGTCCCGCCGCGGGACGCTGCTCGGCATGGACTACCTCAGCGAGGACCGCGTCGAACTGCGCTACAACATGCCGCTCGGCGAGATCGTGTTCGACTTCTTCGACCACCTGAAGAGCCGCACCCAGGGGTATGCGAGCCTCGACTACGAGCCCGCCGGCTCCCAGACCGCCGACCTCGTCAAGGTCGACATCCTGCTGCAGGGCGAGAAGGTCGACGCGTTCAGCTCGATCGTGCACCGCGAGAAGGCGTACTCCTACGGCACGATGATGACCGAGCGGCTGCGCAAGCTCATCCCGCGCCAGCAGTTCGAGGTGCCGATCCAGGCCGCCATCGGCGCGCGCATCATCGCGCGCGAGAACATCCGCGCCATCCGCAAGGACGTGCTCGCCAAGTGCTACGGCGGTGACATCACCCGCAAGCGCAAGCTCCTCGAGAAGCAGAAGGAGGGCAAGAAGCGCATGAAGATGGTGGGTCGCGTCGAGGTGCCGCAGGAGGCGTTCATCGCCGCGCTCAGCGGCGACGTCGAGGGCAAGGACAAGAAGTGACACACTCCCGGGTTCGTCCCGGGTTGACGTTCTAGGCTGGGACACATGCGCCGCGGGACCTTCAGGGACGAGACCGTCGACTACGCCGCCGTCGGCGCGACGCAGGCATCCGACCTGCTGCAGTATCCGCCGGAGCGGAGCCTGCCCTGGCACGAGTCGTGGAAGATCGGCTCGGGCGAGGCGCGGTTCCGCGCGGCCTCCGAGGCGCTGCTGTCGTGGCACGCGCAGAAGGACGCCGGCCTCGAGCTGCGCGACGTGCGCCCGGCCTCCGGCCCGGCCTACACGGGCGTCAGCTTCGACGAGGAGGGCAACCCGGTCGCGCCCACCCGGCTCGAGACCGACCAGCGCTTCGACGCGGACGGCACGCCGTTCGTCGGCGCCGGCGCGACCGTGCACCTGCACGGGCGGGTCGCCGGGCAGCGGGCGGATGCGGAGCTGCGGGTGATCTTCGTGGTCGAGGAGAAGCGCCGCGTTGGGTTCGCGCTCGGCACCGTCGGCGGGTCGGTCGTGTCCGGCGAGGAGTCGTTCATGCTCGACTGGTACCCGAACGACGAGGTGTGGTTCACCGTGCGCTCCTTCGACGCCCCCGTCGCCCTGCTGTACAAGGTGCTCCCGGTGCTGACGAAGCGGCGCCGCCACAAGCTCATGCAGCGCTACCTGCGGGCGATCTCGCCGATGTACACCTCGTCCTGATGGCGCCCTCCGCCCTTCCCGTCGGCGATCCGGTCCCCGCCGACGGTGCGCTGCCGATCGCGTCGGTCGACCCGGACGTCGACTTCGGCGTGTACCTGCACGTGCCCTTCTGCCGGGTCCGCTGCGGGTACTGCGACTTCAACACGTACACGGCCGAGGAGCTCCGCGGCACCCGGCGCGAGGACTATCCGCTCTCGGTGGCGGGGGAGCTCGAGCTCGCGCGCACCGTGCTGGGCGGGCTCGGCCCGATCCGTCCCGCGCAGACGGTGTTCCTCGGCGGGGGCACCCCGACGCTCCTGCCGGGCGAGGCCCTCGCGGCCATGCTCGGCGGCATCCGTGACGCCTTCGGCATCGCACCCGGCGCCGAGGTGACGGTCGAGGCGAACCCGGACACCGTGACCGACGCGCTCGCGGAGCAGCTCGCCGCCGCCGGCGTCACCCGCCTGTCGATCGGCATGCAGTCCGCCGTCCCGGAGGTGCTCGCCGCCCTCGACCGCACGCACGACCCGGCGAACGTCGCGACGGCCGTCCGCGCGGCACGCGCCGCCGGACTCGACGTGAGCGTCGACCTCATCTACGGCGCACCGGGGGAGCGGCTCGATCAGTGGCGCGCCTCGGTCGAGACGGCGCTCGAGCTCGGCACCGACCACCTCTCCGCGTACGCGCTCATCGTGGAGGAGGGCACGCCGCTCGCCCGCCGCATCCGCCGGGGCGAGGTCGAGGCGCCCTCCGACGACCTGCAGGCCGACATGTACGAGCTCGTCGACGACCTCGCCGCGCAGGCGGGGCTCGCCTGGTACGAGGTCTCGAACTGGGCGCGCGGCGACGAGCACCGCTCCCGGCACAACCTCGCGTACTGGCGCGGCACCGACTGGTGGGGCCTCGGCCCCGGGGCCCACAGCCACGTCGGGGGCGTCCGGTGGTGGAACGTGAAGCACCCCGCCGCGTATGCGCAGCGGCTGGCCGCGAGGCATTCGCCCGCCGCGGCGCGGGAGGTCCCGGATGCGGAGGCGGCGCGACTCGAACGGGTGCTGCTGCGGTCCCGCATCCGCGAGGGCCTCGACACGGCCGAGCTCAGCCCGGAGGGCCGTCGTGCGGTGGCGCAGCTCATCGCGGACGGACTGGTGGAGCCGCGCGACGCACTGGCCGGTCGCATCGTGCTCACCCGCCGCGGCCGGCTCCTCGCCGACGCGGTGGTGCACACCCTCACCGCCTGAGGCCGCGTCCAGGGTGCTCGCGGTAGACTTGGCACTCGCAGGGATGGAGTGCCAGCGGGAGGAGGGGGCGTGGTCACCGAACGAGGACTCGAGGTGCTTCGCGCGATCGTCCAGGACTACGTGGAGACGCGCGAGCCCGTCGGCAGCAAGTCGATCGTCGACCGCCACCGGTTCGGCGTGTCCGCGGCGACGATCCGCAACGACATGGCGATGCTCGAGGACGAGGAGCTCATCGCGGCCCCGCACACGTCCTCCGGTCGGATCCCGACCGACAAGGGCTACCGCGTGTTCGTCAACCACCTCGCCGAGATCCGCCCGCTGACGCCCGCGCAGCGCAACGCCATCACCTCCTTCCTCTCCGAGCCCACCGACCTCGACGACCTGCTCGCCCGCACCGTCCGCGCGCTCACGCAGCTCACCGGTCAGGTGGCGCTCGTGCAGTACCCGTCGTTCGAACGGGCCAACATCACGCACGTCGAACTCGTGCACCTCGGCGGCAGTCGCGCGGTCGTCATCCTGGTGACCGACACCGGCCGGGTGTCGCAGCGCATCGCGACCGTGCCCGAGGACCTCGACGAGGCCGACGTGGCCACGCTCCGCGCGCGGGTCTCGGTGCTCGTCACCGGTCGGTCGGTGCGTGAGGGGACGGCGGTCGTCGCCGCCGCCACCGGATCGATCCCCGCGGAGGGACCACGCGGCGATGTGGCCCTGCGCGGCGTCCTGCGCGTGGTGGCCGAGGAGCTCGAGGAGTTCCGGCAGGACCGGCTCGTGATGGCCGGCTCCGCCAACCTGGCCCGGAGCGAGGGTGACTTCCGCGGCAGCATCTCGCCGCTGCTGGAGGCGCTCGAGGAGCAGGTGACCCTGCTGCGCCTCGTCGACGAGATGGTCGCCGACGAGCAGGGGCTCGCCGCGTCCATCGGACGCGAGAACCAGCCGTTCGGCCTCGAGGAGGCCTCGGTGCTGGCGAGCGACTACGACTCCAGCGTCGGCCGGGCACGCGTGGGCGTGCTCGGACCGGTGCGGATGGACTACCCGAGCAACCTCGGTGCGGTCCGGGCGGTCGCCCGGTACCTCAGCCGGTTGCTCGACGAGGACGAGCGCGCCCGGTGACGGGCGCGCATCGAGGATCCCGCGGGGACCGCGGGCAGGAAGGCGACAGTGGCTGACCACTACGAGGTACTCGGTGTGTCGCGCGAGGCGACCCCGGACGAGATCAAGAAGGCCTACCGACGGCTGGCGCGCCAGCTGCACCCGGACGTGAACCCGGGCGAGGAGGCCGCGGAACGCTTCAAGCTCGTGACGCACGCGTACGACGTGCTGAGCGACCCGGAGCAGCGCCGCCGCTACGACATGGGCGACACGGGCGGCGCGTTCGGCGGCGCCGGCGGCGGCTTCGGCGGGTTCGGCGACATCTTCGACACCTTCTTCGGGGGCGGCGGCGGGCAGCGCCAGCGGCCCCGGTCACGCCGGGAGCGCGGTCAGGACGCGCTCGTGCGGGTCACGCTCGAGCTCGGCGACGTCGTGTTCGGCGTGCACCGCGACATCGAGGTCGACACGGCCGTGCTGTGCGAGACCTGCGAGGGCGGATGCTGCCAGCCGGGCACCGCACCGGTCACCTGCGAGATCTGCCACGGCAGCGGGCACGTGCAGCGCACCGTCCGCAGCCTCATCGGCAACGTCGTCACGAGCCAGCCCTGCACCGCGTGCCAGGGCTACGGCACGACCATCCCCTACCCGTGCGCGACCTGCCACGGGCAGGGGCGCGTGCGTGCGCGCCGCACCGTCTCGGTCGACATCCCCGCGGGCGTGGAGAGCGGGCTGCGGCTCCAGCTCCCGGGCTCCGGCGAGGTCGGCCCCGCCGGCGGCCCGTCGGGCGACCTGTACCTCGAGGTCACGGTCGCGCCGCACGAGGTGTTCAGCCGGGACGGCGACGACCTGCTCGCCACGCTCGACGTGTCGATGACCGACGCGATCCTCGGCACCGAGACCCGCATCGAGTCGCTCGACGGTCCGGTCGACCTCGAGCTGCGCCCGGGCGTGCAGTCCGGCGACGTGCTGACGATCAAGGGCCGCGGCATCACGCCGCTGCGCGGCAACCAGCGCGGCGACCTGCGGGTGGGCGTGCACGTGGTGACCCCCACGAAGCTCGACCACAAGGAGCGCGCCCTCGTCGAGGAGCTCGCGAAGCGGATGAAGACCCCGGGTCCCCGCCTGGCTGAGTACCAGCAGGGGCTGTTCGCGAAGCT
This sequence comes from Microbacterium sp. GXF7504, assembly GCF_054798235.1. Classification (NCBI taxonomy): domain Bacteria; kingdom Bacillati; phylum Actinomycetota; class Actinomycetes; order Micrococcales; family Microbacteriaceae; genus Microbacterium; species Microbacterium sp. GXF7504. The sequence goes on from NZ_JBSJZI010000002.1 coordinate 212,689, forward strand.
CCGCGACCGCTTCCGGAACGGTTGAGCCGTGGCGCTGCACTTCGTCGACCCCGCCGCGACGGGCGCCGGCCCCGGTGACGCGGTCGTGCTCACCGGCGCCGAGGCGCACCACGCCGCCGCCGTCCGCCGCGTGCGGGTCGGCGAGGAGGTCACGGTCGGCGACGGTGCGGGCGTCTGGCTGACCGGGACCTGCGAGCAGGTCGCCCCCCGCGAGGTCGTCGTCCGCGTGGCGGACCGGCGCGAGGTGCCGGCCGCGACCCCGCGGCTCGTGCTCGTGCAGGCGCTCGCGAAGGGCGACCGCGACGAGCTCGCCGTCCAGGCGGCGACCGAGCTCGGCGTCGACGAGGTCGTGCCGTGGCAGGCGGCCCGCAGCGTCTCGCGGTGGGAGGGCCAGAAGGCCGAGAAGGGTCGTGTCCGGTGGGAGACCATCGTCCGTGAGGCGGGGAAGCAGGCCCACCGGCCGTGGATCCCGGTCGTCGCCGCACCCGCCCGCACCGCCGAGCTCGCCGAGCGCGCCGCATCCGCGCTCGTGGTCGTGCTCGAGCCGACCGCGTCGACCGCGCTGACCGCGCTCGCGGACGACCTGCGCACCGCCGCGGAGATCGTCCTCGTCGTGGGGCCCGAGGGCGGCATCGCCCCCGAGGAGCGGGAGAAGCTCGTCGCCGCCGGCGCGCGCGAGGCGCGCCTGGGCGCCGAGGTGCTCCGCACCTCCACCGCGGGACCCGCCGCCATCGCCGCGATCGCGGTCGCGCTCGGCCGCTGGTGACGGGGCCCGGCCCGGGGCGGACCGGCGTCGATAGACTGGAAGGCATGAGCGAGCCCTCCGTCTTCACGCGCATCCTGCGCGGAGAGATCCCCTCCGAGATCATCGCCGAGACCGAGCGGGTCTTCGCCATCCGCGACATCGCGCCCAAGGCCCCGGTGCACCTGCTGGTCATCCCCAAGACCGAGCAGTACCGCGACGTCGTCGAGCTCGCCGCCGGCGACGCGTCGCTGCTGGCCGAGATGACCGACCTCGCCGCACAGCTCGCGGCCGAGCACGCCGACGGCGACTTCCGTCTCATCTTCAACCGGGGTGCCGGCGCTGGCCAGACCGTCTTCCACGTGCACGCGCACGTGCTCGCCGGCGGACTCGACGAGGGGAGCCTCGGTGAGTGACACCCCCGACCACGGGGACGCCGCCGCCGACGGCACCGGCGACCTGATCGTCGAGCGCCTGTTCGCCGACGGCATCGCCATGGTCCGGCTGCTCGGGCCCGAGGACCGCCTGCTGCGGGTCGTCGAACACGAGCACCCCGACGTCGACCTGCACGTGCGGGGCAACGAGATCACGCTGCAGGGCCCCGCCGACGCGGTCGCCGCGGCCCGCCGCCTCGTCGAGGAGATGCTGGAGATGACCCGTTCGGGCGTCGATCTCGAGCCGACCGAGGTGCGCTCGTCGCAGCGGATGCTGGACGACGGCGGGATGCGGCCGTCCGAGGTGCTGAGCGAGCCCATCCTGTCCTCGCGCGGGCGCGTCATCCGCCCGAAGACCCTCGGGCAGAAGCAGTACGTCGACGCGATCGACGAGAACACGATCGTGTTCGGCATCGGCCCGGCCGGCACCGGCAAGACGTACCTCGCGATGGCCAAGGCCGTGCAGGCGCTGCAGCGCAAGGAGGTCAGCCGCATCATCCTGTCGCGGCCGGCGATCGAAGCGGGGGAGCGGCTCGGGTTCCTGCCGGGCACGCTCACCGACAAGATCGACCCGTACCTGCGCCCGCTCTACGACGCGCTGAACGAGATGCTCGACCCGGAGATCGTGCCCAAGCTCATGGCGACCGGCACGATCGAGGTCGCGCCGCTCGCCTACATGCGCGGCCGCACCCTGAACGACTCCTTCGTCGTGCTCGACGAGGCGCAGAACACCACGCCCGAGCAGATGAAGATGTTCCTGACCCGGCTCGGCTTCGGCACGAAGATGGTCGTCACCGGCGACATCACGCAGGTCGACCTGCCGCAGGGGTCGTCGGGGCTGCGCCTGGTCACCCGCGTGCTGAAGGACATCGACGACATCCACTTCGCCACCCTCACCAGCGACGACGTGGTGCGCCACACGCTCGTCGGCCGCATCGTCGACGCGTACAGCGAATACGACGAGCGCCGACTCGCCGGCCGCCGCGAGCGGGACGAGGCCACCGAATTCGCGAACCGCGCGGAACGACGCGGCGCGCGCGACCGACAGACCAGACGAGGACGCCCATGACCATCGAGATCACGAACGAGTCCGGCGTCGAGGTCGACGAGACCGTCATCCTGCGGCTGGTCGAGAGCAACTTCCGGGAGCTGCGGATCAGCCCCGACGCGGACGTCGCCATCCTCCTCGTCGACGAGGGCGCCATGGAGGCGCTGCACGTGCAGTGGATGGACGAGCCCGGCCCCACCGACGTGCTGAGCTTCCCGATGGACGAGCTGCGTCCCGGCACCGACGACGCGCCCACCCCGCCCGGTCTCCTCGGCGACATCGTGCTGTGCCCGCAGGTGGCGCAGGTGCAGGCCGCGCAGGCGAGCCCGCCGCATCCGATGATGGACGAGCTCGTCATGCTCACCACCCACGGGCTCCTGCACCTGCTCGGCTTCGACCACGCCGAGCCGCAGGACGCGAAGGAGATGTTCGGCCTGCAGCGCGACCTCATCGTGTCGTTCACGCTCGCCGAACGGCGCCGCTCCCGATGACCGCGCTGCTGCTCCTGCTCGCCGCGGTCCTGCTCGTCGCCTTCGGCGGGCTCATGGCCGCGATCGACGCCGCGCTCGGCGTCACCTCGCGACAGGACCTCGCCGAGATGGCGGAGGAGGGGCGCAACGCCAAGGAGCTGCACCGCATCGCCGCCGACCCCGACGCGCACGCCAACGCGGTGGTGTTCATCCGCGTGCTGGCCGAGACGGCGGCGGCCGTGCTCGTCACCGCGGCGTTCATGGAGTGGTTCGACAGCATCTGGTGGGCGCTGCTCGCCGCCGTCGTGCTCATGACCGGCATCTCGTTCGTCGCCGTCGGCGCGAGCCCCCGCGCGTTCGGCCGCCGCAACGCCCCCGGGCTCCTGCGGGCGTCCGCACCGGTCGTCCGCGGACTCCGGGTGCTCCTCGGGCCGCTCGCCCACGGGCTCGTCGCGCTCAGCAGCAGGGTGACCCCCGGCGGCGCACGCGCCTCGTCGTTCGACACCGAGGAACAGCTGCTCAGCATGGTCGACGAGGCCGCCATGCAGGACCTCATCGAGGAGGACGACCGCGAACTCATCCACTCGGTCTTCGAGTTCACCGACACGTACGTCCGCCAGGTGATGATCCCCCGGACCGACATGGTCGTCGTGGATGCGGACGCCACCGCCCGCGAGACCCTCGGGCTGTTCCTGGACAAGGGCGTCTCGCGCATGCCGCTCATGTCGGCGGACGGGGAGGAGGTCGAGGGCATCCTCTACCTCAAGGACCTCGTGCAGTTCGCGTTCCGCAACGAGGCCGCCTGGGCGCATCTGCCGGCCGCGCGCATCGCCCGGCCCGCGGTGTTCGTGCCCGAGTCCATGCGGGCGGAGTCGCTGCTGCAGCAGATGAAGCGCGACGCCGTGCACGTGTGCATGGTCGTCGACGAGTACGGCGGCATCGCGGGGCTGGTGACCCTCGAGGACCTCATCGAGGAGCTCGTCGGCGAGATCGCGGACGAGTACGACCCGCGCCCCAGCGAGGTCGTCGAGCTCGAACCGGGCCGGTACCGCGTGAGCGCCAGGCTCGGGCTCGACGAGGTCGGCGACCTGTTCGGCCTCGAACTCGACGACGAGGACGTCGACTCCGTCGGCGGCGTGCTCGGCAAGGTGCTCGGCCGCGTGCCGCAGCCCGGCGACACCGTCGAGTACGAGGGGCTCACCCTCACCGGCGCGACCTCGCGCGGCCGGGGCCGGGGGATCGCGACGCTTTTCGTCGAACGCGTGCCGGTGCCCGAAGACCAGGTCTCCACCCGCACCGGTGAGATCCGCATCCGAAAGGACGAACGATGACCGCTCCCGAGCAGGCAGCCGATTTCCGCTGCGGCTTCGTGACCTTCGTGGGACGGCCGAACGTCGGCAAGTCCACGCTGATGAACGCGCTGGTGGGGGAGAAGATCGCCATCACGAGCGAGAAGCCGCAGACGACCCGCCGTGCCATCCGCGGCATCGTGAACCGCCCGGACGGGCAGCTCGTGGTCGTCGACACCCCCGGTGTGCACCGTCCGCGCACGCTCCTCGGCGAGCGGCTGAACGACCTCGTGGACGACGTGCTCGGCGACGTCGACGTCATCGCCTTCTGCGCCCCCGCCACCCAGGAGGTCGGCCCCGGCGACCGCCGCATCGCGCAGTCCCTCGACGGCTACCCGCGCGCCAAGAAGCTCGCGCTCGTGACGAAGACCGATGCGGCGACGCGCGACCAGATCACCCAGCGGCTCATGGAGGTCGACGCCCTCCGTGAGGACTGGACCGCGGTGATCCCGCTCTCGGCGCTCACCGGGGAGCAGCTGGACGTGCTCACCGGCGAACTCCTCGCCCTCATGCCCGTCTCGCCGGCGCTGTACCCGACCGACATCACGACCGACGAGGACACCGAGCACCGCGTCGCCGAGATCATCCGCGAGGCCGCGCTCTCGGACGTCCGCGACGAACTGCCCCACTCGATCGCCGTCGTGGTGCAGGACATCGCGCCGCGCGAGGACTCCGACATCACCGACGTCTACGCCGACATCGTGGTCGAGCGGGACAGCCAGAAGGCGATCATCATCGGCCACAAGGGCGCCCGGCTGAAGGATGTGGGCGCCCGCGCCCGCGCCGGCATCGAGCCGCTGCTGGGCTCGCGCGTCTACCTGTCGCTGCACGTGAAGGTCGCGAAGGAATGGCAGCGCGACCCCAAACAGCTCGGCCGCCTCGGGTTCTGAACCGGCACGGGGCCGGGGCCGCACACCGACGTGCGCGGTCCCGGCCCCGCCGTGTCAGAACGCCGCCTGGAACGTGTTGAGGATCTCCGGCAGCGCCTCGTCCACGTCGTACTGCGTCGCGAGCTGCAGGAGCACCACGACGTTGTTGCCGTCCGCGTCCAAGCCGGAGATGACGTACGCGAGACTGTCGCCGCACTCCCACTCGGAGTAGACGCCCGCGTACATGCCGTCGTCGTACGGCTCGCCCGTCGCCGTCGGCGCGCAGACCCCGTCGAAGATCGAGAACCGCGACAGTGCCGCGTCGGCCGACATCCCGGCACGGTCGCTCGCCATGAGCTGCAGGCCCGTCGCGTCGTAGCTGTCGGCGAAGGCCGCGATGTCGGGCGCGGCGGCCAGCGCGTACCAGGGCGTACCGCCGTCGTCGAAGCCCGCGCCGTCGACGTCGCCCCACTCGACCGGCACCGACACGCGCAGCACACCGGCGTCGTCGGTGATCGTGGTGAACCCACCGGTCGTGGTCGTGTCCGACCCGCCGAACACGCCGGACGCGGTGACCTTCAGCTCCTTGCCGTTGACCTGGCCCTCCAGCAGCTCGTCCGTCGCCGGGCGATAGACCTCGACGTCGATCGTGGCGTCGGAGCCCTGGGTGCGCAGCACCTGGCAGTACTCGGCGAGCGTGCCGTCGGTGCCGACGCTCACCCCCGCGAGTTTGTGGATGAGGTCGCCCGGCTCGATGCCCGCGGCGTCCGCCGCACCGCCCGCCTCGACCGAGGACACCCACACGCCGGACAGCGAACCGTCCTCGGTGCCCCACGCCTGCGCGTTGATGCCGATGGAGTCGACGGGTTCGCCCGAGGCGAGCTTCTCCAGCACGTCCTGCGCGATGTCGCGGTGGATCGCGAAGTTGTAGTCGAGCGAGTCGTTGCCGGCGTAGTTCACCCCGACCAGTCGCCCCTTCGCGTCGATGAGCGGACCGCCGGAATTGCCGCCGCGGATGCGGGCGTCGTGCTCGATCACGTGGTCGAGCGAGGCCCATGCCGTGTCGAACGAGAAATCGTCCTTCGACACGATGCCGCGCGTGAGGGTGAACTCCTCGGCGGCGCCCAGCGGGAACCCGGCCGAATACACGTCGAGGCCGGTGGTGATGTCACCGTCGTACCAGTCGAAGAACGGGAGGTCCTCCGCATCCAGCTGGACGACCGCGAGATCGAGGCACTCGGAGGCGCCCAGCACCTTCGCCGGCACCTCCTCCTCCCCGCCGACGAACGCGTCGAGCGTGCCCGCGCCGGTGACGACGTGGTTGTTCGTCACCACGAGCCCGTCCGGGCTCACCAGGAACCCGGAGCCGATCCAGCGTCCCTCCGCCGGGTCGAGCGTGCCCGGGTCGATGAAGGTGCCCTGGCCCTTCAGATACACCGTGGCCGTCTCGACCTCCTCGAAGCCGACCGCCTTCGACGTCGCCTGCTCGCCCCCGAACATGCAGCCGGTGAGCGTCAGCGCCGCGACCGACGCGACCGCTGCGGCCGCCACGGCGCGCCGATGGAACAGATGTCTTGTCACGATGACCTTCCCCCTCGTCATGCGCGCGTCCGGGCCCTGCACATCGCGGTGTTCCCCCCAGCGCGATCTCAGCTGCGAGTATCCTCCGGGCGTGTCGTGCGCTGGGTAACGATTCGGGCACGGGCGCGGCGGTCCGACCCTCCGCAGGGCGGTGGTCGTCCGCATCCGCCCGGGCGCAGGGTGTAGCCTGGGTGCATGCGCTTCGGCCAGCTCCTTCTTAGCTGCCGCGACGAGGCCTCGTTCTAGGGCCTTCCTCGTCGCGGAGCTTCGTGTTGGCCCGCCTCCATTGACGAGAGAACGCGACCAATGCAGAACACCCAGAAGCCGTCGGGCATGCCGACGCACAAGTACCGTCCCTTCCACGAGCAGATCCGCGTGGACCTGCCGGACCGCACCTGGCCCGCCAAGCGCATCGAGACCGCGCCCCGGTGGTGCGCCGTCGACCTGCGCGACGGCAACCAGGCGCTGATCGACCCGATGAGCCCCGAGCGCAAGCGCGTCATGTTCGACCTGCTCGTGCGCATGGGCTACAAGGAGATCGAGGTCGGCTTCCCCTCGGCGAGCCAGACGGACTTCGACTTCGTCCGCCAGCTCATCGAAGAGGACCTCATCCCGGACGACGTCACCATCCAGGTGCTGACGCAGTCCCGCGAGCACCTCATCGAGCGCACCTACGAGGCGATCGCGGGCGCGAAGCAGGCGATCGTGCACCTGTACAACTCGACCAGCATCCTGCAGCGCGAGGTGGTGTTCCGCACCGACAAGCAGGGCATCATCGACATCGCGCTCGAGGGCGCGCGTCTGTGCCGCGAGTACGAGCAGCGCATCCCCGAGACCACCGTGTACTACGAGTACTCGCCCGAGTCGTACACCGGCACCGAGCTGGAGTTCGCGGTCGACGTGTGCAACCAGGTGCTCGACGTGTTCGAGCCGACCCCGGAGCGCAAGGTCATCATCAACCTGCCCGCCACGGTCGAGATGGCGACGCCCAACGTCTACGCCGACTCGATCGAGTGGATGGGCCGCCACCTGAAGCACCGCGAGAACGTCATCCTCTCGCTGCACCCGCACAACGACCGCGGCACCGCCGTGGCCGCCGCGGAGCTCGGCTACATGGCCGGCGCCGACCGCATCGAGGGGTGCCTGTTCGGCAACGGCGAGCGCACCGGCAACGTCGACCTGGTCGCGCTGGGCATCAACATGCTGACGCAGGGCATCGACCCGCAGATCGACTTCAGCGACATCGACCAGGTCAAGCGCACGGTCGAGTACTGCAACCAGCTGCCCGTGCCCGAGCGCAGCCCCTGGGCCGGCGACCTCGTGTTCACCGCGTTCAGCGGCTCGCACCAGGACGCCATCAAGAAGGGCTTCGAGGCGATGGAGGCCCGCGCGGCCGCCGAGGGCAAGACCGTCGACGACATCGAGTGGGCCGTGCCGTACCTGCCGATCGACCCGAAGGACCTGGGCCGTTCGTACGAGGCGGTCATCCGCGTGAACTCGCAGTCCGGCAAGGGCGGCGTCGCCTACCTGCTGAAGACCGACCACGCGATCGACCTGCCCCGCAAACTCCAGATCGAGTTCTCCGGCGTCGTGCAGGCCAAGACCGACGCCGAGGGCGGCGAGGTCACGAGCGACGAGATCTGGCGGATCTTCCGCGACGAGTACCTGCCGTCCGACACGGCCGACGAGCGCTGGGGCCGCTTCGAGCTGCTCGGCACCCGCACCGAGAGCGACCTGGCCGGCGACGTGCGGCTGGACGTGACCGTCCGCGACGGCGACCGCCGCGTGGACGCCTCCGGCACGGGCAACGGCCCGGTCGCGGCGTTCCTGGAGATCGTGCGTGCCGCCGGGTTCGACATCACCCTGTACGACTACGTCGAGCACGCCATGAGCTCCGGCGGCGACGCGCAGGCCGCCGCCTACGTCGAGCTGCAGGTCGACGGCGAGCGGCTGTGGGGCGTCGGCATCGACAACGACATCTCGACCGCATCCCTGAAGGCGATCGTGTCGGGCGTGAACCGTGCCATCCGCACCCGCGAGCGCGCCGCCGAGCTGACCGCCGTCTGACCGCGGCCCGTCCGGCCCGTCCGGCCCGTCCGGCCCGTCCGGCCCGCGAGACTGCAACTGGCCGCCGAGACAGCGGGGTAACCCCGCAGTTTCGGCGGCCAGATGCTGTTTCGGCGCCCGAACGCCGGCCGCACGCGGACGGGTCAGTCGGCGGAGGGGCGGATGACGGGGATCGCGGCGGTCTCCACCGCGACCTTGCGGCGGTAGAGCATCCGCTGCTCGGGCAGCGACAGGTCGAACACGACGGCGAGGATGCGGATGACCGTCGTCACCGAGACCCCGGCGATCGCGGCGACGGCGATCGGCACGTCCAGCAGCTCCAGCACGGCGAGGACGACGCAGCCGGCGCCCGCCGCGACCGCGTAGAGCGACCCGACGTGCATGATCGCGACCGGCAGGCCCATGATCACGTCGCGGAGGATGCCGCCACCGACCGCCGCGCAGACGCCCACGAAGATCGCCGGCACGATCGGCAGCCCGAGCGCCAGCGCCTTCCCGGTGCCGAACGCGCCGAACAGACCGATGACGAGTGCGTCCAGCCCCACGATCACGGCGTTCAGGCGCTGGAACAGCCCGGCGAGCAGCATCCCGACGAGGGAGGCGACCGTCGCGGTGAGCAGGTACCAGTTGCTGTGCAGCGTCGTGGGGGACAGCCCCAGCAGCAGGTCGCGGATGAGTCCGCCGCCCATCCCGACGAGGATGCCGATGATGGCGACGCCGAGGAAGTCGAGGCGGCGCTGCCCCCGGAAGCCGGACGCGAACAGCGCGCCCTGCACGCCGCCGAGCCCCACGGCGATGAGGTCGGCCCACAGCGGGATGACGAAGAGCGGCTCGGTCACCAGTCCATTGTCGGTCAGGGGCGGGATAATCGGATGGTGCCCACCTATCGCGACGAAGTCGTGGTCCTGCGCACCCACAAGCTGGGTGAAGCCGACCGCATCGTGACGATGCTGGGCCGACGCCACGGCAAGATCCGCGCCGTCGCGAAGGGCGTCCGCCGCACCTCGTCGCGGCTCGGCGCCCGGCTCGAACCGTTCATGGTCGCCGACGCGCAGTTCCACATCGGCCGCAACCTCGACATCGTGCAGCAGGCGGAGACCCTCGGCACCTACGGCTCCGACATCGCCGCCGACTACGACCGCTACACCGCGGCCAGCGCCATGGTCGAGACGGCCGACCGGCTGGGGGATGCCGAGGCCACCCCGCAGCACTTCCTGCTCCTGGTGGGCGGGCTCCGCGCGCTGGCGCAGGGCGCCCACGCCTCGCGCAGCATCCTCGACTCCTACCTGCTGCGCGCGATGGCCCTGTCGGGCTGGGCGCCCGGGCTCGACGCCTGCGCCCGCTGCGGCGCCGTCGGCCCGCACCGCTGGTTCCTCGCCCAGGCCGGCGGCGCGGTCTGCGACGCCTGCGCACCCGCGGGCGCCGCGCGCGTCGACGCCGACACCACGGCGCTCCTGCGCGCCCTCCTCGCGGGGGAGTGGGAGCTCATCGACGGCGCGCCCGCCCGCACGTCCTCGAGTGCGTCCGGGCTCATCGCCGCGTACGCGCAGTGGCACCTCGAACGCGGCATCCGATCCCTGTCCCAGATGGAGCACACCCGGTGAGTCCCCGCCCCTACACGCACAAGGACGCGGTGCCCTACCGCCCGATCGACTGGACCGGGGAGTACCCGCCGTCGTTCCCGAAGGTGCCGAAGCACGTCGCGATCGTGATGGACGGCAACGGCCGGTGGGCGAACCGCCGCGGCCTCACCCGTGTGGAGGGGCACAAGGCCGGCGAGGCGGCGCTGCTCGACGTGGTCGCGGGGGCGATCCAGGCCGGGGTGAAGCACCTCAGCGTCTACGCGTTCTCCACCGAGAACTGGAACCGCTCGCCGGACGAGGTGCGCTTCCTCATGGGGTTCAACCGCGACGTGCTGCATCGCCGCCGCGACCAGCTCAACGAGTGGGGTGTGCGCGTGCGCTGGGCGGGACGCAAGCCGCGCCTGTGGGGCTCGGTCATCAAGGAGCTGCAGTTCGCCGAGGAGCTCACCCGCGACAACGACGTGCTCACCCTCACGATGTGCGTGAACTACGGCGGCCGGGTCGAGATCGTGGATGCGGTCCGCTCGATCGCCGACGACGTCGCCGCCGGGCGGCTCAAGCCCTCCGCCGTCTCGGAGAAGCTGCTGCAGCGCCGGCTCTACCAGCCCGGGATGCCCGACGTCGACCTGTTCGTCCGTTCGAGCGGCGAGCAGCGCACCTCGAACTTCCTGCTGTGGGAGTCCGCGTACGCGGAGTACGTGTTCCTCGACACCCTGTGGCCCGACTTCACCCGCAACGACCTGTGGGAGGCGATCGAGGTCTTCCAGCACCGTGAGCGCCGGTTCGGCGGCGCCGTCGACACGCCCGATCGCGCCGCAACGGAATAGCGCGCGGCTGGAACCGGTTGTGCCTGACATGACCGACCCCATCACGATCGAGGTGTGGAGCGATGTGGCGTGCCCCTGGTGCTACATCGGCAAGCGCAACCTCGAAGCAGGCCTGGCCGACGCATCCCGAGACGACGACGCCCCCGCGGTGACCGTCACCTACCGTTCCTACGAGCTGTCGCCCGACACCCCGGCCGACCTCGACACCACCGAGCGCGAGTACCTCGTCGCGCAGAAGGGCATGCCGGCCGCGCAGGTCGACGAGATGCTCGCCCGGGTGACCGACGTCGCCGCGCAAGCGGGACTCGCCTACGACTTCGACACCGTGAAGCCGACGAACACCGTGAAGGCGCACGAGCTGCTGCACTTCGCGAAGGAGCACGACCTGCAGCTCGAGCTGAAGGAGCGGCTGCTGGCCGCGCACTTCGTCGAGGGCCGCCACGTCGGCCGCGTCGACGAGCTCGTCGCGCTCGCGACCGAGGTGGGCCTGGATGCCGCGCAGGCGCGTTCCGCACTCGAGTCCGGCCGCTACCTCGACCAGGTGCGCGCGGACCAGGCGCAGGCCACCGCCTACGGCATCTCCGGCGTGCCGTTCTTCGTCATCGACGGCAAGTACGGCGTCAGCGGCGCCCAGCCCGCGGCCGCGTTCGCGCAGATCGTCCGCCAGCTGTGGGCCGAGCGGCACGAGGCCGACGAGCCCGAGGCGGTCGCCGAACCGGCCTGATCAGGCCGGGAGCGCCGCCTCGATCACCGACACGACGGCCGGGTCATCGGGCTTCGTCTGCGGACGGAACCGGTGCACCCGGCCTTCCGGCGTGATGACGAACTTCTCGAAGTTCCACTTCACCGCACCCTTCACGCCCTCCGCGTTCTCGGCCTTCTTCAGCGCCTTGTACAGCGGGGCCGCCCCGGGGCCGTTGACCTTCACCTTGTCGAGCACCGGGAAGCTCACGCCCCAGGTGGTCGCGCAATACTCGAGGATCTGCTCCATCGAACCGGGCTCCTGACCCATGAACTGGTTGCACGGGAACCCGAGCACGGTGAACCCGCGGTCGCCGTAGGTGCGCTGCAGCCCCTCCAGCTGCTCGTACTGCGGGGTCAGCCCGCACTTGGACGCCACGTTCACGACCATGACGACCTTGCCGGCGTGCGCGGCGAGCGTGGTCTCCTCGCCGTCGGCGGTGCGGAAGGGGATCGAGAACAGGTCGTCGGCGGTGTTCGCGTTCATGGGGCCAGGCTAACGTCACGGGCGCGTGCACAGCCGCGGTCTGGGAGAATGGACGGGTGACCGCCACCCTCGCCTCCGACCGCGCGCTGCGGATCGGCCCGATCACCGTCGACGTGCCGGTCGTGCTCGCGCCCATGGCCGGCATCACCAACACCGCGTTCCGGCGGCTGTGCCGCGAGTACGGCGCGGGACTCTACGTCAGCGAGATGATCACCTCCCGCGCCCTCGTCGAGCGCAACGCCACCACGATGCGGCTCATCCGTCACCACGAGTCCGAGACGCCGCGCTCGATCCAGCTCTACGGCGTCGACCCGGACACGATCGGCCGTGCCGCACAGCTCCTCGCCGACGAGGACCGCGCCGACCACATCGACCTCAACTTCGGCTGCCCCGTCCCCAAGGTCACCCGCAAGGGCGGCGGCGCGGCGCTGCCGTGGAAGACCGACCTGTTCGAGGAAATCGTCCGTGCGGCGGTGCGCGGCGCGGGCGACATCCCGGTGACCGTGAAGATGCGCAAGGGCATCGACGACGACCACCTCACCTTCATCGAGGCGGGGCTCCGGGCGCAGGATGCAGGTGCCGCCGCCGTGGCGCTGCACGGGCGCACCGCCTCCCAGTTCTATTCGGGCCAGGCCGACTGGAGCGCGATCGCCGCGCTCAAGCAGGCCGTCACCGACATCCCCGTGCTCGGCAACGGCGACATCTGGTCGGCCGAGGACGCGGTGCGGATGATGGCGGAGACCGGCTGCGACGGCGTCGTGGTCGGCCGGGGCTGCCTCGGCCGGCCGTGGCTGTTCGGCGACCTGGCACGGGCGCTCGGCGACCCGGATGCGGGAACCCCGGTCGATGCGACCCTCGGGTTCGTCGCGCAGGCGTTCCGCCGGCACGCGGAGCTGCTCGTCGAGTTCTTCGAGGACGAGGGTCGCGGCTGCCGCGACATCCGCAAGCACGTCGCCTGGTACTTCAAGGGGTACCCGGTCGGCGGCGACACGCGGGCGCGCCTGGCGACCGTGTCGAGCCTCGCCGAGATCGACGAGCTCATCGCCACCCTCGAGCTCGACGCGCCGTACCCCGGCGCCGCGGCCGAGGGGCAGCGCGGGCGCGCCGGCACCCCCAAGCGCCCGGCGCTGCCGGAGGGCTGGCTCGACAGCCGCGACATGAGCGTCGACGCCACGTGCGTCCTGGCCGATGCGGAGCTCGACACCAGTGGCGGCTGACGCACCCGGCGCGATCCGCGCGGACGGGTACGACGAGGCGTCGGCCGAACGCTTCCACCCGGAGGAGCACCGCTCCCAGCGCGACGACTTCGCCCGCGACCGCGCGCGGGTGCTGCACTCGGCGGCGCTGCGGCGCCTCGCCGCGAAGACGCAGGTGCTGAGCCCGGCGAGCCCGGCCGACTTCGCCCGCAACCGCCTCACGCACTCGCTGGAGGTCGCCCAGGTGGGGCGCGAGCTCGCGACCGCGCTGCACCTGTCACCGGACGTCGTCGACACCGCCTGCCTCAGCCACGACCTCGGCCACCCGCCGTTCGGGCACAACGGCGAGCGGGCACTGAACGACTGGGCCGAGGACATCGGTGGCTTCGAGGGCAACGCGCAGACCCTCCGCATCCTCACCCGGCTCGAGCCGAAGGTGCTGGACGCCGAGGGTGCGAGCTTCGGCCTGAACCTCACCCGCGCGAGCCTCGACGCGACCTGCAAGTACCCGTGGACGGCGGAGCACCCCGTTCCCGACCCGGGCGGGCGGCTGAAGTACGGCGTGTACGCGGAGGACGCCGAGGTCTTCCACTGGATGCGGCAGGGCGCCCCCGGGCGGGTGCGGTGCATCGAGGCGGAGGTCATGGACCTCTCCGACGACATCGCCTATTCGGTGCACGACTTCGAGGACGCCGTCGTCAACGGCTACCTCGACCCGCGCCGCCTGAGCGATGCGCGCGAGCACTCCGCGATCCTCAGCGCGATCCAGACCTGGGTGGGCTACGACTTCACCCGGGAGGAGCTCGAGGACGCCCTGTACCGGCTCATGCGCCTGCCGGAATGGATCGAGACGTTCGACGGCAGCCGGGCCGCGCTCGCCCGACTGAAGAACCTCACCTCCGACCTCATCGGCCGGTTCGCCCGCGCCGCGACCGCAGCGACGCGCGAAGCGTATCCCGGGCCGGTGCTGACCCGCTATGGTGCCCACGTGGTCGTCCCGCGGGTCGTCGAGGCCGAGATGGCGGTGCTGAAGGGCATCATCGGCGCGTTCGTGGTGTCCATCGAGGGGCGCAAGGAGCTCTACAAGGAGCAGCGGCGGCTGCTGAAGCACCTCGCCACCGCGCTGTGGGAGTCGCCCGAGCACCTCGACCCGCTGCACGCCGAGGACTTCGCCCGCGCGGCGACGGATGCGGCCCGCCGCCGCGTCGTCGTCGACCAGGTCGCGAGCCTCACCGACCGGTTCGCGATCGACTGGCACAACCGGCTCGTCGGCGAGGTCGACCTCGCGACGCTGAACATCTGGGTGCCCGGCGGCCGCCGCATCCACCCCGCCTCGTACGCGCTGCCCGAGCCGCTCGAGGGGCTGTGATGGCCGGCCGCATCGCCCAGGCGGACGTCGACGAGGTGAAGGCCCGCACCAACATCGCCGACATCATCGGCGAGCGCGTCGCGCTGAAACCCGCCGGCGTCGGGTCGTTGAAGGGCCTGTGCCCGTTCCACGACGAGCGCAGCCCCAGCTTCCACGTGCGCCCGCAGGTGGGCTTCTACCACTGCTTCGGCTGCGGCGAGTCGGGCGACGTGTACACGTTCCTGCAGCGCATGGACCACCTGTCGTTCGCCGAGTCGGTCGAGCGGCTCGCGGCGCGCGTCGGCATCACGCTCCACATGGAGGAGGGCGGCGTCGCCCGCGAGACCTCCGGCAGGGCACGGCTGTACGAGGCCAACGCGGCCGCCGCCGAGTTCTACCGGTCCCAGCTCATGGCGCCCGACGCGGAGCCCGCGCGGCGGTTCCTGGGGGAGCGCGGCTTCGACGCCGGCGCCGCCGCGCACTTCGGCGTGGGCTATGCGCCGAAGGGCTGGTCGGGCCTCCTCGACGCGCTCACCGCCAAGGGCTTCACCCGCGAGGAGCTCACCACCGCGGGCCTGCTCTCGCAGGGCCAGCGCGGCGTCTACGACCGCTTCCGCGGCCGCGTGGTGTGGCCGATCCGCGACGTCACCGGGCAGGTCATCGGGTTCGGCGCGCGGCGGCTCTTCGACGACGACGGCGGCCCGAAGTACCTCAACACCCCCGAGACGCCGATCTACAAGAAGGCGCAGGTGCTCTACGGCCTCGACCTCGCCAAGCGCGACATCGCCCGCGGCGAGCGGCCGCGGGTGGTCGTGGTGGAGGGCTACACCGACGTCATGGCGTGCCACCTCGCCGGGGTGACCACCGCGGTCGCCACCTGTGGCACGTCGTTCGGCGCCGAGCACATCTCGGTGCTCCGCCGCATCCTCGGGGAGAACGCGGCGGCCGAGATCGTGTTCACGTTCGACCCCGACGCCGCCGGGCAGAAGGCCGCGGTGCGCGCGTTCGCGGAGGCCCGGAACCTCAACGCGACGAGTTTCGTCGCGGTCGGCCCCGAGGGGCTCGACCCGTGCGACCTGCGCCTGCAGCGCGGCGACCAGGCGGTCGTCGGCATGATCGAGTCGAAGTCGCCGATGTTCGAGTTCATCATCGACCAGCGGCTGTCCGGGCTCGACCTCGGCACCGTCGAAGGGCGACTGCGGGGGCTGCAGTCCACCGCGCCGCTCCTCGCCGACATCCGCGACGACGCGCTGCGACACCGCTACGAGCACGTGCTCGCCCGACGCCTCGGGGAGGACCTCTCCGAGGTCCGTCGGGAGGTGTCGCGGGCCATGCGGCGATCGGATGCGGGGAGCGGCCGCGACGGCGGTTCCGGCCGCGACGGTCGGCGCGAGCAGCGGTCCGGCCGGGAGCAGCGCGGTTGGGAGCGCGCTCCGGACCGTGGCCGGCCGCAGCATCCGGGGGAGCCCCCGGCGGGTCCGGAGGACGAGGCGCCGTCGATGGTCGCCGTGACCATGGCGTCGCTGCCGCGCACACCCGAGGTCATGCTCGAGCGCGACGCGGTGCAGGGGTTCCTGCAGTACGGCCACCGCATCGACCAGGGCGAGCTGCGGGCGGCGCTCGACGAGACCTTCCGCCACCCGGCACTGGAGGCCATCCGCCGGGTCATCGCGGCGGTCCCGGACCACACCGTCGCCGGCTGGCCGGTGGCCGCGGTGGAGGCCGTGCGCGAGCCGTACCGGTCGCTCGCGGCCGAGCTGCTGACCGCCGCGTTCCCGGCCGCGAACGATGACGTCGCCGTCATGACGACGAAGGAGCTCGCGCACAAGATCCGCCTGCGGGGCCTCGACCGCGCGAAGCGGGAGCTGCTCGGCGCGATCCAGCGGGTGCCTCCGGACTCGGAGGAGGGGCGTTCGGTGCGGATGCGCCTGCGCGAGATCGACCTGCAGCGGCAGGCCCTCGTCGGCGACGCCTGATCGTCGACGTGGCGCCGGGGACGCCGGTGCGGGCAGGATGAGGGGATGAGCTCCGATCCCGCCGCCGTCAGCATCCTCTGCGACGACCTGTCCATCGCGGATGCGGCGGGCCGCCGCCTCGTCGACGGCATCACCTTCACGCTGCCCCGGCGCGCCGCGCTCATGGTCGGCGGTGCGACCGGGTCCGGGAAGTCGACGCTCGCAGCGGTGCTGGCCGGTCGTGCCCCGGCGGGCGTCGCGGTGGACGGCGGCGAGGCGGTCGTCGAGGGCACCTCGCTCCGCCGGCGCGGCCGACGCCTGCGGGGCCTCGGCGTCTACGCCGGGTACGTGGGGCAGGCGGACGGGGCGACCCTGCCGCCGCGCATGACGATCGGCGAGATCATCGGCGAGCCGTTCACCGGCCGCGTGCGGCGACCGAACGGGCGCGCCGTGTCGATGCGCGTCGCAGCATTGCTGGACGAGCTCGCCCTGCCACTCGGCCTCGCGGCGAAGTTCCCGTACGAGCTGAGCGCCGGGATGCGGCAGCGGGTCGCGATCGCGCGGGCGCTCATGCTCGACCCGCGGCTCATCGTGGGGGACGAGATCCTCGCGAACCTGGACGTGGACGCGCGTCGCGTCGTCGGCGATGCGCTGGGCCGTCGACGCGCGCAGGGCACGTCGCTCATGCTGGTCACGAACGACGCCGAGGTCGCCGACACGTTCGACGCCGACGTGCTCGTGATGAAGGCCGGGCACATGCACGCCTACGGACACGGGGCGGAGGCCGCCCGGGGGTTCCTCGGCGACACGGCGGTGGCGTGATGGTCATGAGCACCCTCCGACGTTTGCTACCATTGAGGGGTTGCCCCGCAAGGGGGGACATGATCCTCGGTAGCTCAATTGGCAGAGCAATCGGCTGTTAACCGATAGGTTCTTGGTTCGAGTCCAAGCCGGGGAGCGAGTGTGTCGGAGCCATCTACTCCGGCCCTCACCTGAGACCCGGGCTTCCACCCCGGGTCTTTCCTTTTCCCGGGCGGGGTGCCGTGCACCCGTTCACGGTGTCCATGCCCCGGCGTAGCGTCCGACGCATGGTCGACGTCGTACTCGCGCCCTGGGCACCGGAGCACCTCCCGCTGCTGACGGCGGCGAACACGCCCGGGATGACGCGGTTCATGGGCGGGCCCGAACCCGCCGCGCACATTCCTCGGCGGCACGAGCGGTACCTCGCCGCGACCGAGCCCGGCGGCACGCGGATGTTCGCGATCGTGGCGGACCGTGCTCCCCTCGGCGGCGTCGGGTACTGGCCGGTCGAGCACGACGGCGAACCGGCCTACGAGACCGGCTGGCATGTGGTCCCCGCCTGGCATGGCCGTGGGGTCGCCCGCGCCGCCGTTCGGGCGCTGGTCGCGACGCTGCGGGCCGAGCGCGCGCCCGAGCGGCGAATGCTCTTCGCCTACCCGTCGATCGAGAACGCGGCGTCGAACGCGCTGTGCCGGAGCGTCGGCTTCACGGCACTCCGGGAGCGGGACTTCCCGTTCCGCGGCGTCGTCCTCCGCACCCGGGTGTGGATGCTCGACCTGGATGCGCCCGACCCGCTCACCCGGTGACGAGCGCCCGGATGCGGTCACCGAGCGCCCGCATCGTCGCGAGGACGTCGTCGCGCACCGGATCGTCCGCGCGGGTGGGGGACCAGTTCGCGATGCACGCGTAGACGACGCTCCGCGCGGGACCGGTCACGATCCCGGCATCGGCGCGGACGCCGGCGTCGGTCCCGGTCTTGCCGAGCAGCGTCAGGCCGCGATCGGGCGCGTCGCCGTGCGCGAGCGGGTCGAGCCCGAACGCCGCCGCGACCATGCTGAGGTCCAGGCCGCCGCGCAACCAGGCGGCGACCCGGCCGGCGACCGCAGGCGTGCCGAGGGATCCGTCGTGCAGCCGGGCGAACAGGTCGACGCACGCCCTGGCCGATCCGGAACTCAACGTCTCGGGGTGCGCCGCCGTGCGCTGGTCGCGGACCCGGTCGTACAGGGCGAGCCCGTCGATCCCGAACCGTTCGGCGGTCGTGGCGACCGCATCCGGGCCGCCGACCCGGTGCAGGAGCACGTTCGTCGCCCAGTTGTCGCTGGCGAGTCCCACGAGCCGGGCGACGTCCTCCACCGGCAGCGAATCCACCGTCAGGTGCCGCCAGACGCCGGAGTCGGCGACCGCCAGCGCGGGGTCGCGGTGCAGCCGCTCTGCCGGGTCGAGCATCCCCGCCTCCATGCGGTGCGCAGTCGCGACGAGCAGGAGGAGTTTGCCGACACTCGCGGTGCGGAGGGACCGGTCGGGTCCGTGCGCGACGAGGCGCTCGCCCGTGTCGGCGTCGGCGACGAGGACGCTCCACGACGCCGGTCCGTCGAAGTGGTTCACGACACCTGCGTCGGGTGCTCGGGCAGGAACCCGACCCCGATGAACCGGGCCATGAACCGGCGCACCCGTGGGGCGGCGCGACGGAGCAGCGCGTGCGCCCAGCGCGGCGCGACCCGCGACCGGGGACGGCGCGCGATCATGCGGTGCCCGAGCACCTGCATCCGCTGCATCTTCCGCACCGGTACCTCCCGCCGGCGCTGCACGGCCGCCAGCACCTCGTCGGGCGCGGCGCCGCGCCGCAGGTACGGGGTGATCGCGTTCGCGAGCGCGACCGCGTCCTGGATGGCGTAGTTCACCCCGACCCCGAACATCGGCGACATCGCATGCGCGGCGTCGCCGATCGCGATGACGCCCGGCCGGTGCCAGGTCGCGAGCCGGTTCACCTGCACGGAGAGGAGGCTCACCTGATCCCAGTCGCGGATGCGCTCCACCGGTCCGGACAGGTGCGGCGCCGCCCGCGCGACCCGCGCCCGGAAGGCGTCCAGGCCCTCGGCGCGGAGCGCGTCGAAGCCGCCCTTCGGGATGATGAGCCCGGCCTGGTAGTAGTCGCCGCGGTCGATCGTGAGGACCATCCCCGCCACCGACACGTACGCGAGCGTCGGCGGGGTGCGGATCTCGCCCTTCGGCAGCCGGAACCAGAGCAGGTCGATCGGCACGCCCTCCTCGACCGGCGGCGCCCCCATCGCGTCGCGCAGGGTCGAGTGACGCCCGTCCGCCGCGACGGTGAGCCGCGCCCGCACCTCGCCCTCGCCGTCCGGCCCCGTCGTCCGGACGCCCACGACCCGACCGTCCTGCTCGATCAGCCCGGTCGCGGCGGTCCGCATCCGCAGGTCGAACCCGTCGAACGCGGCGCCCTCGCCGGCGAGGAAGCCGAGGAAGTCCCACTGCGGCGCCATCACGAGCAGGTCGTCCGGCGGCGGCAGCGTGCCGAAGTCGACGAGGGTCAGCCGTTCTCCGTCGATGACGACGTCGAGCGAGGCGATCCGCGACACCGGCAGGGAGAGGAACCGCTCACGCAGGCCCAGCTCGCCGAGCAGCGTCAGCGTCGACGGGTGGATCGTGTCGCCGCGGAAGTCCCGCAGGAAGTCCGCGTGCTTCTCCAGCACCGTCACCCGCAGGCCGGCGCGGGCCAGGAGATACCCGAGGACCATGCCGGCCGGCCCGCCGCCGGCGATCACGCAGTCGCGTTCGGTCGTGTCGTCCACGCTGGCATGATGCCAGTCCGGACCACCGGCGCGACAGCATCCGGTCGAAGATGACGTCGCGACCGCCGATGACACGCGGATGCTGTTCCGCCCGTCGGTGCCGTGCGCTACTGTGCTCAGGCCACGACGTCGTGCCCGTCACGCGACGTCGGATCCCCCGCACCGTTGGAGTCGCTCGTGCTCGCCAGACTGCTCTTCCGTTTCCTCGCCCCGTACCGGTGGTGGTTGGTGGCCGTCCTGGCGTTCCAGCTCGTCGCGGCGGTGGCGTCGCTGTACCTGCCGCGGTTGAACGCCGACATCATCGACCAGGGGGTCGCGCGCGGCGACACCGCGTACATCTGGTCGACCGGCGTGGTGATGCTGGTGATCTCGCTCGGGCAGATCATCGCGTCGATCATCGCCACCTACTTCGCCGCGCGCGCCGCGATGGCGGCGGGCCGCGACATCCGCCGGGACGTGTACGAGAAGGTCAGCGCGTTCTCCGAGCGCGAGGTGTCCGCCTTCGGACCGGGGTCGCTCATCACGCGTAACACGAACGACGTGCAGCAGGTGCAGATGCTCGCGATGACGGGTGCCACGATGCTGGTCACCGCGCCGCTGCTCGCGATCGGCGGCGTGATCATGGCGCTGCAGCAGGATGTCGGGCTCAGCTGGCTGATCGGCGTGTCGGTGCCGCTCCTGCTGCTGTTCGCGCTCCTGATCATCAGCCGGATGGTGCCGCTGTTCCGCGCGTTCCAGCAGAAGCTCGACGCGGTGAACCGCATCATGCGCGAGCAGCTCACCGGTGTGCGGGTGGTGCGCGCGTTCGTACGCGAACCGATCGAGGAGGAGCGCTTCGCGGTCGCGAACACCGACATCATGGTGGTCGGCCGCAAGGTCGGCTCCCTCTTCGTGCTGCTCTTCCCCGTCGCGATGCTCGTGCTGAACGTGACGGTGGTCGGAGTCATCTGGTTCGGCGCGGTGCAGGTGGATGCCGGCGCGGTGGAGATCGGCACCCTGTTCGCCTTCATGCAGTACGTCGCCCAGATCCTCATGGGCGTGCTCATGGCGAGCTTCATGACCGTGATGATCCCGCGCGCCGCGGTCTCGGCGGAGCGGATCGCCGAGGTGCTCGCGAGCGAGTCCACCCTCACGCCGCCCGCGCAGCCGGTCTCGGCGTTCCCGGCGCCCGGCCGGGTCGAACTCGTCGACGCGGAGTTCTCGTACCCCGGCGCCGACGAGCCGGTGCTGCGCGGCATCACCTTCACGGCGGAGCCCGGGGAGACGGTCGCGATCGTGGGCTCGACCGGTGCCGGCAAGAGCACGCTCGTCAACCTCATCCCGCGGCTGTTCGACGTGACCGCCGGCTCCGTGCGCGTGGGCGGGGTCGACGTGCGCGAGGCGGACCTGCAGGCGCTCTGGCGCGGCATCGGGCTGGTGCCCCAGCGGGCGTTCCTGTTCTCCGGCACGGTCGCCTCGAACCTCCGGTTCGGGCGCGAGGAGGCGACCGACGAGGAGCTCTGGCACGCGCTGGAGATCGCCCAGGGTGCTGACTTCGTCGCCGAGATGGAGGGCGGACTCGCCGCGCCGATCGCGCAGGGCGGCACGAACGTGTCCGGCGGGCAGCGGCAACGCCTGGCGATCGCGCGCGCGATCGTGCACCGGCCGGACGTGCTCCTGTTCGACGACTCGTTCTCCGCGCTCGACCTCGCCACCGACGCGCGGCTCCGGACGGCGCTGTGGCGCGAGCTCCCCGACGTCACGAAGATCGTCGTCGCGCAGCGCGTGTCGACCATCACGGATGCCGACCGCATCCTGGTGCTGGAGGACGGCCGGCTGACGGCCGCCGGCACCCACGCGGAGCTGCTGACCTCGAGCGCGACGTATCGCGAGATCGTCGAGTCGCAGCTGGGGGTGGACGCATGAGCCGCGACCAGGCGGCCAGCGCCGAGGAGGAGCGCGAGGCGGCGCTGGCCGAACAGGCACGGCAGAACTCCGGCGACTGGGACAGCGTCGCACCGGGCAAGGCGACCGACTTCGGCCGCAGCTTCGGTCGGATGATCGGACTCCTGCGGCCGCACGCCGCCGCGTTCGTGTTCGTCTCGGTGCTCGGGGCGATCGGCGTCGTCCTCGCGGTGATCGCGCCCAAGGTGCTCGCCGAGGCGACGAACATCATCTTCGAGGGCGCGGCCTCCAGCGCCCTCGGCGCACAGTTCCCGGCGGGCACGTCACAGGCCGCCGTCGTCGAGGCGCTGCGGAGCGCGGGACAGACCGACCTCGCGAACATCGTCGGTGCGATGGACGGGTTCACCGTCGGTGCCGGCGTCGACTTCGAGGCGCTGCGGGTCGTGACGATGGCGGTGCTGGCCATCTACATCGCCTCGGCGTTCCTCAACTGGATCCAGGGCTACGTCATCAACGTCATCATGGTGCGCACCATGTGGCGGCTGCGCGAGTCGGTGGAGACGAAGGTGAACCGCCTGCCGCTGTCGTACTTCGACCGGGTGCAGCGCGGCGAGCTCATCTCGCGGGTCACGAACGACATCGACAACATCACCCAGACAATGCAGCAGTCGCTGTCCGGGGTGGTGACGTCGGTGCTGACCGTGGTCGGCGTGCTCGTGATGATGTTCTCGATCTCGTGGCAGCTCGCGATCGTCGCCCTCGTGTCCCTGCCGCTCATGGCGGTCATCTTCGGGATCATCGGGCCGCGGTCGCAGAAGGCGTTCGGCATCCAGTGGCGCAAGGTCGGCCGTTTGAACGCGCGGGTGGAGGAGTCGTTCTCCGGGCACGCGCTGGTCAAGGTGTTCGGCCGGGAGGAGGACTCCCGGGCGAAGTTCGAGGTCGAGAACGAGGTGCTCTATCAGGCGGCGTTCAAGGCGCAGTTCCTCGCCGGGATCATCATGCCGGGGATGATGTTCATCGGGAACCTCACCTACGTCGGCATCGCGGTCCTGGGCGGGCTCATGGTGGCGAGCGGCCAGCTGCGGCTCGGCGACGTGCAGGCGTTCATCCAGTACTCGCAGCAGTTCACGCAGCCGCTCTCGCAGCTCGGTGGCATGGCCGCCGTCATCCAGTCCGGCACGGCGTCGGCGGAACGGGTGTTCCAACTCCTCGACGCCGAGGAGCAGGAACCGGATGCGGCCGACGCGCCCGAGCCGGTGGAGGGCCGCGGCGTCATCGAGTTCGACCACGTGTCGTTCTCGTACGCGCCGGAGCACCCGCTCATCCAGGACCTGTCGTTCCGGGTGGAGCCGGGGCAGACGGTCGCGATCGTCGGCCCGACCGGAGCCGGCAAGACCACGCTCGTGAACCTCATCATGCGCTTCTACGAGCTCGACGCCGGTCGCATCCTCATCGACGGACAGGACATCGCCCGGCTGCGGCGCCGGGACGTGCGTGCGCGGACCGGCATGGTGCTGCAGGACCCGTGGTTGTTCGCGGGCACGATCCGCGACAACATCCGGTACGGCCGCGAGCGCGCGACCGACGACGAGATCGTCGCCGCCGCCACCGCGACCCGCGTCGACAAGTTCGTCCACTCCCTCCCGGACGGGTACGACACCGTCCTCGACGAGGACGCGTCGAACGTGTCGGCGGGGGAGAAGCAGCTCATCACGATCGCCCGGGCGTTCGTGGCGCAGCCGTCGGTGCTCATCCTCGACGAGGCGACCTCGTCGGTCGACACCCGCACCGAGCTGCTGCTGCAGCACGCCATGGCGGCGCTGCGGAAGGGGCGCACCTCGTTCGTGATCGCGCACCGGCTCTCCACGATCCGCGACGCCGATCTCATCCTCGTGATGGAGCAGGGTCGCATCGTGGAACAGGGCACGCACGAGCAGCTCATCGCCGCCGAAGGCGCGTACTGGCGGCTCTACCGGACGCAGTTCGAGCAGGCCGTCGACGCGGGGGAGCAGCCGGTGGAGGACTGATCGGCCGGGCAGCGTCCGCCTCGGCCCCGACGACCTGGGTTTCGTGGATAACCTCGTGCGCCGCGACCCCGGTCACTAGGCTCGGGGGACCGCACCCCGGACCCGCTGGAGGAACAATGGAGATCGCCGCGCTCGGAGCGCTCGGACTGCTGGCCGTGATCGTCGCGGTCGTGCTCGTCGTCGTCCTCATCATCGTGCTGATCCTGGTGCGCGCCTGGTACCGGGTCGCGAAGGCCGACGAAGCCCTCGTGATCGTCGGCAAGCGGCAGAAGAGCACCGACGGACAGTCCTCCTCACGGATCACCGTCATCACCGGCGGCGGGGCGATCGTGAACCCGCTCACGCAGCGCGGCGAGATGATCTCGCTCCGCGCCCGGCAGATCAAGATGGAGCCGACCGCGCAGTCGTCCAACGGCGTCACCGTGAACGTGAGCGGTGTCGCGCTCGTCAAGATCGGCTCCGACCCGGAATCGGTCCGGCGCGCTGCCGAGCGGTTCGCCTCGCAGGACAAGGCCATCGAGCAGTTCACGACCGAACAGCTCGAGGGTGCGCTCCGCGGCGTCGTCGCGACGCTGACGGTCGAGGAGCTCATGCGGGACCGCCAGCGGCTCAGCGACCAGATCGCGGAGGGCATCAAGGGCGACCTCTCCAGCCAGGGCCTCATCCTCGATTCGTTCCAGATCCAGGGCATCACCGACCAGAACGGGTACATCGCCGCGCTGGGTGCGACCGAGGTCGAGCGGGTCAAGCGCGAGGCGGAGGTCGCGAAGATCGACGCCGTCCGCGAGATCCGTCGCCGGCAGATCTCCACCGATGAGGCGAACCTCATCGAGCAGACCGCGCTCGACAAGAACACGGCCGCTGCGAAGGCGGAGGTCGGTCGTGCGAACGCCGAGGCCGAGCAGGCCGAGGCGCTCGCCCGGGCCGAGCGGCAGCAGGCGGTGCTCATGCAGGAGGCCGACAACACCCAGGCCCGGCTGGATGCGGACGTGAAGCGGGTCGCGGACGCCCAGCTGTACGAGCGGCAGCGCGCGGCCGACGCCGAGGCCTACGCCCGTGTGAAGGCGGCGCAGGCACAGGCGGAGATCGCCGAACAGGAGGCGGCCGCCACCCGGCTGCGCGCGGAGGCCGAGGCCGACGCGGTCCGGCTCGCCGGTGAGGCGCGCGCCCAGGCCATCCAGGCCGAGGCGGAGGCGCTTTCGCGCAACCAGGAGGCGCTGCTCGCGCAGCGGGCGCTCGAGGCGCTCGTCCCGATGATGAGCGAGTTCGCGAAGGGGTACGACAAGGTCGGCTCCGTCACCGTGTTCGGCGGCGAAGGCGCGAGCGGGCACCTCGCGTCCGAGCAAGCGATGGGGATGCGGGCCACGTTCGACGCGGTCCGTACCGCCACCGGGCTCGACCTCGGCGAGATCATCCAGGGGCGTGCCGTCGGGCACGCCGTCGCCGACCGCATGGAGGAGGCCGCCGCGCGCCGCGCGGGCACGACGACCACGACGCCGGCATCCGGCGCGACGGGCGCGGTCGACGGACCGTTCGGGTCCGCGGCACCGGCAGCCGGCGCCGACGCGGACGGCCCGCCCGAGGACCCGGCGACGAGCTGAACTCAGCCCTCCAGGTCGTCGACCCCCGGCATCCAGGACTGACCGGGACGGTTCCAGCCGCGCTTCTTGGCGATCTTCTGGGCCGTCTTCCAGTCGTTGTCGCCGAGTCGGTCGACGTAGAGGATCCCATCGAGATGATCGAACTCGTGCTGCATGATGCGGGCGCGCCAGCCGTCGACCTCGATGCGCACCGGCCCGCCGTCCAGATCGATGCCGGTGACGAGCACGCGGTCGGAGCGCCGCAGCGGGAACCGTTCGCCGGGGAACGACAGGCAGCCCTCGGACTCGAGGTCGGGGTCGGGCTCGCCGGGCTCGGGCGGGGTCATCCACAGGACCGGGTTGAGGATGACGCCGCGCCACGGTGCGCCCTCGTCGTCCTCGTACGTGTACGTGTAGATCCGAAGCGCGACGCCCACCTGGGGGGCGGCGAGGCCGACGCCGGGCGCGGCGTCCATGGTCTCGAACATGTCGGCCACGAGCGTGCGGATCTCGTCGGTGATCTCCGTCACCTCGGATGCGGGAGCGTGCAGGACGGGATCGCCCATGATGCGAATCGGGAGTACGGCCACGTCTCGAGCCTATCCGCGCCGACGACCGTTATGGTCGAGTGGTGATGTGGGCAGTGACGACGTCGATCCAGGATGTCGGCGACCAGCTGACCGGCGTGTTCGACAACCCCGGTCTGCTCCTCGGCATCCCATTGGCCCTCGCCGGTGCCGTCTTCATGTCGTTCGGTGCGCAGTACCAGCACCGTGGCGTCACCAAGGTCGAGCACCTGAGCGGGACGGACGGCTCCGGCGGACTGTCGCTCACGCAGCTGGGCCGCCTGCTCACGCGCCCGTCATGGGTGATCGGCACGATCATGCTCGGGCTCGCGATCGTGTGCCAGCTCGGTGCGCTGAGCGTGGCACCGCTCATCGTGGTGCAACCGCTCGGTGCGATCTCGCTCGTCATCACGACGCTCCTGAACGCGCGGGTGAGCGGTCACAGCCCCACCGGGCGTTCCATCCGCGCGATCGTCGCCTGCGTCGGGGGCATCCTGCTGTTCGTCACGGTGGCGGCCCTCTTCGGAACCGAGAGCCCGATCCGGGCGGTGCAGGTGATCACCGTCCTCGTCGTGATGGTGGTGGTCGCCGCACTCCTGGTCGGCCTGTGGCTCGTGGTGCGCAAGCGCCGGCAGATCCGTGCGCTGTTCTACGTGCTCGCCGCCGGCATCATCTACGGCTTCGTCGCCACACTCGCGAAAACCGTCATCAAGCGGTTCCAGAGCGGTGACATCGACTGGCTCACGCTCGTGTGCCTGGCAGCCCTCATCGGCGGGACCGCGCTCGGGGCATACTTCGTGCAGACGGCGTACTCGTCCGGCCCGCCCGATCTCGCGATCGCGGGGCTCACGGTCGTCGACCCGATCGTCGCGGTGCTCATCGGTCTCTTCGTCCTCGGTGAGGGCGTCGCGGTGCCGGTGTGGGGGTACGTCGTGTTCGTCGTGGCAGGCGCCGTGGCCGTGTGGGGTGTGATCACGCTCGCGCTCTACCACCCGCAGGTGCTGAGCGAGAGCCAGGAGCTGAAGATCACCCGTGGTGGTGCCGCGGCCGGCGGCGACGATACCCCTGACGGGACGTCCGGCACGGCCGACTCGGTGGACGGCGACCCGGAGCGGTAGGCTCGGTGCACCAGGGGGCGGTGGCCAAGCTGGTCAAGGCAGCGGGCTCATAACCCGACGATCGTGGGTTCAAGTCCCACCCGCCCTACCGAATCCACCGGCGCGCCGTGTCAGGCGAGCCGGTCGTCGAGCCAGTCGAACATGCGCTGCGCGGTGACGGCGCGGGCGAGCGGCTGGCAGTGTCCGTCGGCGCCCTCGGCGGCGGTGAAGCGCACGAGGGTGGAGACGTCGGCCGTGCGTTCGGCGAGCTTCTCGGCCTGCCCGGGCCAGAACTGTTCGTTCTCCGGGGACAGGACGAGCAGTGGCGTCCTGATCTGCCCGGCGACGGCGGTGGCGTCGTACTGCCGCACCTTCTCGAGGGTCTCGGCGTAGCCGCTCGTGCCGAACGGTCGGGCGCGGAACGCCCAGGTGCGGGCGGCGCCGGGGGAGAGCTTCATGCCCCAGGCCATCTCCTTGTCGAACTTCTCGGTCTGGTCCTCGTCGAGCAGCTTCTGCAGGCTGTGCGGGATGTGCGCCGTCCACGAGGTCGACACGTCGACGACGCCGGGGTCGGTGATCGCGGCGGCGAACCGGTGCTCGAAGGCGATCGCGCGCGTCACCCAGTACCCGCCCTGGCTGATGCCGTAGACGGCGATCCGGTTGCGGTCTACCCCGTCGAGCGCTGCGGCGAAGTCGAACACCGGCGTGAGCACGTGCTCCCAGTCGGGGCGGAACGGCACGTGCCGCTCGAAGAGCTGGCTCTGCTGCCCGGGACCGTCGAAGAGGAGGACGTCGTAACCGCGCGCGACGGCGTCGGCGCCGCAGGCAGCCCACAGGGCGGCGAGGGACCCGTCGCTGCCGTTCACGGCGACGAGCAGCGGGTTGCCGCCGTCGCGGCGCGTCGGGGCTCGGAACACGTAGCCCGGCAGCGGGTCGTCCTCGTAGGGGATGGCGACCTGCTCGACCCTGAGGGTGGTATGGGCGACGAACCCGCGCCACGTCTCCTGCTGCCGGCCGAACGTCGCCGTCAGCAGGTCTGCGTCGTCGAGCGCGCTGGCGGCGTTGACGGCGAACGCGTATTACGACGATGCGCGCAGGAACGCGCCTGCCGCACTGACGTGGTGGCCACCGTCCGCACTCGTGGTGGCAGTGGCCTCGGTGCGGTCGGCGAGTCCCTGCCAGGCGGCGAACCACGCGTGGTGGTCGTTCTTCCCGACGGGTTCGGTCGCGGCGAGGATCTCTCCGGGGTCGCCGGCGCCGGCGACCGCGCCGCCGAGCGCGACGCGGATGTCGAAGTCGAAATCGGGGTTGTCGGAGAACGGGCGGATCTCGGGGTGTGTGCGCATCTTCGGGCGGCTCCGGACGAGGACGGTGGTGCGCACAGCGTAGGGGACGGGCACGGCCGCTGGCGAGAGGGGAGACCCGCGGCGATGCGGGTGGGTGCCGTGTGCCGGTGTCGGCGGAGCGGCAGAGCGCACGCGTGCCGTTGTCGGCGCGGTGCGTTGGCGCGGTGCCGGGTGCGCTGGGTGCCCGGCGCCGGGCGCACTGGTCCCGCGCGGTCAGAACGGTGGGGTGTCGTCTTCGATGCCGTAGGCGTCGGGGGTGAAGTGGACGGCCGGGACGGGTGGTTCGTCGATGTAGGTGCGGCCGGTGGGGGAGGTCCATTCGAGGATGCCGTCGCCGAGTTGTCGGACCTTCCATGGCGTGAACTGTTTCATGGAGTGGTGGCGTTGGCACAGGTGTGCCAGGTTGCCGGTTTCGGTTTTGCCGCCGAGTGCCCAGTCGTGGGTGTGGTCGACTTCGCTGGTGATGGCGGGCATGGTGCAGCCGAAGCCGCGGCAGCGTTGGTCTCTGCCTCGGAGGTAGCGGTCCATGCGGGGTGGTCGTTGGTAGGTGTCGACGTGATGGACGATGCCGGTGACCGGGTCGGTGAGCAGCCGTTCGAGCGGGGAGCTCGTGGTCTCGGTGAGGGTTCGGGCGGTGTCGGGGTCGACGGGGGCGCGGCCGATGAGGCTGGCGGGTCCGTCGTCGGTGCCCAGGAGCGTGAGTGCGGAGACCACGACCTGGATCTTCGCCCGGAACGCGCCGAGGACGCCCGGCCCGTCGTCGTCGCGGGTGGGGTCGGCGTCCGGGGTGGTGGTCAGCAGCATGTCGCAGAACAGGTCGGCGCGGAGCTGGTCCATCGTGCGAGGGTCGGATGCGGCGATCGTGAGGGTCTCGGTCGAGACCTGGGCCAGCGGGCCGGTGCTCGCGCCGCTTGTGCCCGCGTCACCGCCTGACCCGGCGGCCCCGCCCGCGCCGGCGACACCCGTCGCTCCATCGAGCAACCCGGCCGCCGCAGCCGCGGGCTCCGCCGTCTCCCGCCGACGCAGTTCGGCGGCCGCAGCCGCGGGCTCCGCCGTCTCCCGCCGACGCAGTTCGGCGGCCGCCTGTTCGCGGTGTTCGGCGATTGCGTGGCCTTGCTGGGTGAGCCTGTCGTAGATCCCCGCCGCCAGCAGCGTCGGCAGGACCGCGACGAGTTCGCTCATCCCGTCGCGCAGCGTCCGCACGCACACCATCCGCTGTTCCTTCGCGTCGCGGTGGCGTTCCCCGAGCGAACGCGGATGCAGCCGTTCGGCGAGGATGGCGAGGTCTTCCTTGACCCGGTTCGGGGTCTTGCCGTCGCACAGTTCCAGCGCGGCGAGTTCGTATTCGTGCCGGATGTCCTGGGGCAGCATCATCCCGAGGTCGGTGATGACCCGCACGTGCGCCCGCGTGATCCGCCCCGCCTCCCACGCGTCGAGGGTGGCGGGGTAGTCGTGGACCAGTTCGCGGGCGTCGTCGATCTGGCGTTGCACGGACCGGTCGGTCAGCTGCAGCACCCCGGCGAGTTCCGCCGCGATCGACCGCAGCGCCATCTCCCGCTCCCGGACTTTCGCCGACGAGCGCGCGGCCTGCTTGGCGGCGAGGTCGGCGGCTCGTGCCAGCATCCGTACCCTGCGCACCTGCACGGCGGCTTCGTCGGCCCGCACATGCTCGGCGACGGCGACGATCTCCGCCAGCTCGGCGAGATCGCCGTCACTGCTGGGGAACATCTCCATCGAATGCATGTTCCAATGTTCGCACCGACCTCCGACATCGGGCGGAGGCCGTCACCGGCCCGATACCGGACGTCGCTCAGCGCAGCGTCGCCATGGCTGCGGATGCGGCTTCGAGCGAGTCGAACAGCATCCGCAATTCCGCCGGATGCCGCTCGGACGGGACCAGCGCGCCGTCCTGCATGTGCAGGATGGTGCTGATCGCGACCTGCGCCTTCACGTCGAACATGTTCGTGTTCGCCACGATGGTGCGCCAGTGCTCGACCACGCGGAAGCCCAGCGCCGCGCCGTAGGAGACGAAGGCGACGGCCTTGCTCCACCACTCGTTGAAGATGCTGTCGAAGGCGTTCTTCAACGCGCCGGGGACGCCGTGGTTGTATTCGGGCGTGACGAAGACGAACCCGTCGCACGCGGCGATCGCCCGAGCCCACGCCGTCACGCGCGGGTCCTCGTACTCGCCGTGCACCGCGGCCGGGATCGTCGCGGAGTCGTAGACCGGCAGGTCGAACGCCTTCAGGTCGATGAGCTCGTACTCGACGTCGCGTCCGGTCGCCTGCTCGAACACCCAGCGGGCGACGCCCTCGCCCACCCGTCCGTCGCGCACCGAACCGACGATGATCCCGATCCTCATGCCTGTCTCACGCTCCCGGCGCCGGCGGGCCAGGAGGCCTCGGCGAGGTCGGTGCGGCTGCCGCCGCGGGTCACGAACGATGTGCTGGGGATGCCGGTGAGTTCCTCGATCCGGCGGACGACACCGAGGTAGTCGGGCAGGGAGATGCCGGTGTCGACCCCGATCGCGTCGCAGAGGTGGATGAGGTCCTCCATCGGCGCGTTGCCGAGCACGGTCGGGTCGCCGGGGAACCAGAGGTCGCCCCCGAGCCCGCAGAAGCTGCCCTCGAGCCACTGCGCGCCCGCCTCGATCGCCGCCATGGCGTTCGCGGCCGCGAACCCGTTGCGGTTGTGCAGGTGCACCCCCACCTCGAGCCCGCGGTGGCGGTCGGTGACGGCGTGGATGCCGTCTGCGACCTCGACCGGATGCTCCTGCCCCGTCGTGCAGGCGAGGTACAGCGCGTCCGCTCCCGCCTCGGCGGCCGCGTCCACGACCCGGAACATCTCGGCACGGGGGACCGGCCCCCGCGCCGGGGCGAAGAACGCGGTGGCCACCGCCACCACGAACCGCACGCCGTGCTCGTCGGCGAGACGGGCGACCGCGGCCAGCTCGTCCAGCATCTGCGCGACCGTGCGCCGCTGGTTGCGGACGCTCATCTCCTCGTCGGCGGCGATCACGATCGCCCACTCGTCGAGTCCGCAGGCGACCGCCCGTTCGGCGCCCCGGAGGTTCGGGACGAGTCCGCGGTAGCGCACACCGTCGGGGCGCGGCACCGCGGCCATGACCGCCTCGGCGTCGGCGAGCTGGGGGAGCACACCCGGATGGGCGAAGCTCACCGCCTCGATCTCGGTGACGCCCGCCTCGATGAGGCCGTGGACGATCTCGACCTTCGCCGAGGTCGGCAGCGGGTCGGTGACCGCCTGCAGGCCGTCACGCAGTCCGACCTCCACGAGACGGACGGATGCGGGGAGCCCCGGCACTCAGACCACCCCGCGCTCGTGCAGGGCGGCGATCCGCTCGGCGTCGAGCCCCTGCTCGCGCAGCACCTCGTCGGTGTGCGCGCCGAGCGGCGGCCCGGGCCACCGGACACCGCCGCCGGTGCGGCTCAGACGGGGGAAGACGTTCTGCATGACGACGTCGCCGAGCACCTGATGCGCGACGGTGGTGAGCGCCTGTCGCGCCTGGAACTGCGGGTCGTCGACCATGTCGCGCGGCCGGTAGATGCGACCGTTCGGCACTCCGTGCTCGTTGAGCAGGTCTTCGAGCTCGGCGACGGTCCGCGTCGCGGTGAACGCCGCGATCCGGGCGTCGAGCTCGGTCTGGTGCTCGCCGCGGGCGACGTGGGTGGCGTACCGCTCGTCGGCGGCGAGCTCCGGCTCGCCCATGGCTGCTGCGAGCCGGCGGAACACGGTGTCCTGGTTCGCGGCGATGAGGATCCACTCCTCCTCTCGGGTGGGGTAGACGTTGCTCGGCGCGATCTTCGGCAGGATCGAGCCGGTCCGCTCCCGCTGGTACCCGCTGTAGGTCCACTCGGTCACGAGCGACTCCATGACGCCGAGCACCGACTCGTAGATCGCCGCGTCGACCACCTGTCCGCGGCCGTGCCGTTCGCGCTCGTGCAGGGCGGCGAGCGCACCGATCGTCGCGAACATGGCGCAGAGGCTGTCGCCGAGGGAGATGCCGGTGCGAGAGGGCGGTGTGCTGGGGTCGCCGACGACGTACCGCAGTCCGCCCATCGCCTCGCCGATCGCCGCGTACCCGGGGCGCTGCGCGTACGGGCCGTCCTGGCCGTAGCCGGAGACGCGCACCATGATGAGGCCTGGGTTCCGCTCGCTCAGCCGGTCGTATCCGAGTCCCCACCGCTCGAGGGTGCCGGGGCGGAAGTTCTCGATGAGGATGTCGGCCTCGGCGAGCAGCTCGCGCACGAGTTCCTGCCCGGCCTCGGTGCGCAGGTCGACCGTCACCGAGCGCTTGTTCCGGCCGATGACCGCCCACCACAGCGACTCGCCCTGCGGGAGTTCGCGACCCCAGGAGCGCATCGGGTCGCCGCGCCCCGGGTCCTCGATCTTGACGACGTCCGCGCCGAGGTCGCCGAGCAGCTGCCCTGCGAAGGGACCGGCGATCAGCTGCCCCATCTCGATCACGCGGACGCCGCTGAGCGGCCCTCGGGAGTCGGTCTGCGCCTGTGCGTTCACATCCATACCCCAGTCCTTACCGCAATCCCCGGCTGTCGAGCCACTCCACCACTCGGTCGGCGAACTTCTCCAGGAGCTCCGGCTGCCCTTTGAAGTAGTGGTTCGCCCCGCGGATCTCGTACAGCGCGCGGTCGGTGTTCGCCGCCCCCTCGTACAGGGCGTGGGCGTGGGCGGGGAAGGCGGCGTTGTCGGCGCTCCCGTACGCGACGAGCACCGGCACCGAGACCCGCCCGAGGTGCAGCGGCCCGTCCGCGTTGCTGTCGTCGTGGCTCCACTGGCTCAGCCACGAGCGCAGGCTGGTGTTGTGCCCGAGGGATGCGGGGAGGAAGTTCGCACCCCACGGGTCGCCCCACAGGGTCCCCGGTTCGCGGTCGGACGGCTCGATCGTCGGGTCGAGGAAGCGCAGGTCGGCGCAGGTGCCGTGCACGGTGAAGGGCAGGTCCTGCACGGGGCCGCCGCGCCGATCGAGCTCGGCGAGTTGTTCGCGGACCCAGGCGGTGATGCGCCGGTTCCGGTCGAGCTGCGCCTGCCGGTAGCGGGCGATGAACTCGTCGCTGTAGGGCGGACCGTTCCGCGGATCGAAGGCGTCGAGGTCCGGTTCGCGGTCGAACGGGTTCCGCTCGTCCCGGACGGCGGGATCGAGCCACTCGGTGTACACGAGCGCGCGTCCGGTGTGCGCCATGGCGCAGATCACGCCGTCCGCCGGCGGCAGGTCGGCGGTGGTGAGGTCGGGCGGGTCGCCCGCGGGCGTGGCGGTGATCGTGGGGGACTCCGCTTGGCTCTGGTAGAGCGACACGAGGCCACCACCCCCGGAGTTGCCCATCAGCACGATCTTCTCGAAGCCCTGGTCACGGAGATAGCGGACGCCCGCACCGACGTCGAGCACGCAGTTCTCCATGATGAGCGCGCTGTCGTTGCCGATGTACCGGGTGTTCATGCCGACCGCGGTCACCCCGCGGCGGGCGAGGTGCTCGAGCGCGTAGTGCCCGAGGAAGTTCGAGGTGGGATGCACGATGAGCACCGCGGTGCGCCGGTCGTCCGCATCCGCCGGCCGGTGGCAGCTCGCCCAGAGCTTGCCCGCGAGCCGGGCGACACCCGAGTACACGTCGAGGCGTCCGCCGCTCGGGATCGGGATCGCGAGGAGTTCGTGCGAGGTCATGGATGGGTCTCTCCTTCGGAGGGTGGGGCGTGCTCAGCCGATGAATGACGCCTCGAGGCGGCCGCTGCCGTCGATGAGCGATCGGGGGTCGGGTTCGTCGATGTGGATGCGGCCGAGGCGCAGCACGTACGCGTGGCTCGCGATGTCGAGGATCCGGACGCTCTGCTCGACCACGAGCAGGGTGACCCCCGCCTCGCGGTTGATGCGCACCAGCGCATCCACGACGTCGTCCACCACGACCGGCGCGAGTCCGAGGAACGGCTCGTCGAGCATGAGGAATGAGGGGCCGCTCATGAGCGCCCTCCCGATCGCGAGCATCTGCCGCTCGCCGCCGCTCAGCGTGCCGGCCCGCTGGCCGAGACGGTCGCGCAGCTTCGGGAAGATCTCGAACACGCGGTCGAGCCGTTCCTGCCGGAGTGCCGCGCCGCGCGCGGTGAACGCGCCGAGGTCGAGGTTCTCCCGCACGGTGAGGTCGCGGAAGACGCCGCCCGCCTCGGGGACCGCGGCCATGCCGCGCTGCACGTTGTCGGCGATCTCGGCCCGCACGGTGCTGCGCCCGTCGTAGGTCACACTCCCCGCCGTGGGCCGCACGGCGCCGATGACGGTCTTCAGCGTCGTGGACTTGCCGGCACCGTTCGCGCCGAGCATCACGGTGACCGACCCCGGCTCCACCGTCATCGAGATGCCGAACAGCACCTCGCGTCGTCCGTACCCGGCGTGGACGTCGCGCAGCTCAAGCCTCATGGGGGACCTCCTCGTCCGCGGCGGGCGCCGCATCCGCTTCGTCCCGGCTGCGGGAGAAGTACACGTCGATCACCTGCGGGTCGGCCTGGATCTCGGCGGGGGAACCGGTCGCGATGACCTGCCCGTGGTGGAGCACGGTCACCCGGTCGGCGTACGTCATGATGAGGTCCATGTTGTGGTCGACCAGCAGCACGGTCTTGCCCGCGGCGACCGCCCGGCGCAGCACGTCGCCCACCTTGTGCAGGTCGGCGTCGGGGAGCCCTGCCCCGGGTTCGTCGAGCATGAGCAGGTCGGCGCCGGTGGCGAGCAGCCGCGCCACCACGAGGAGCTTCTGCTCGCCGTAGCTGAGCGCCGACGCGAGCACGTCGGCCCGGTGCAGCAACCCCACCTCGGCGAGGAGATCCACGACGCGCTGCATCGCGGCCCGGTGGTCACGGCGGGCGGCGCGCGGGGTGAACAGCACGCGGGACGCCCGCGTGGACAGCTGCCCGGGGAGGGCGAGCAGCACGTTCTCGGCGACCGTGAGCCGCTGCATCACCTCCAGGTCCTGGAAGGTCCGCGCGAGGCCGAGGGACACCGCCTTCGAGGGACGCATGCCGGTGATGTCGCCGTCGCGGAACCGGACGGTGCCGGCGCTCAAGCGGGTGAACCCCGAGATCGCGCCGAGGAGCGTGCTCTTGCCGGCGCCGTTGGGTCCGATGAGGGCGGTGATCGTCCCCTCGGGCACCTCCAGCGAGACGTCCTGCAGCGCTCGCAGTCCGCCGAACGTGACCGAGGCGTGCGTCACCTCGAGGATCGGGGTCATGGTCGTGCTCCGTTCCCGGCCGCGAGGACCGTCTCGGATGCGGCGGCGGGCGCCTGCAGGACGCCGCGTCGCAGCATCCGGTCGAGGTGCACGACGGGCCGCTCGGCGATGATGCCCGTCGGCCGGAACCACACGAAGGCCATGAGGATCACGCCGTAGACGATCTGCTCCATCGGCCCGAGGAGGTTGCTCGGGATGAGCCCGGTCGTCGCGATGAGTTCCGGGACCGAGATGAGCAGCACCGCGCCGAGCGCCGCGCCCCACATGTTCCCGAGCCCGCCGACCAGGAGGTAGGCGACGATGACGATCGACAGCATGATCGAGAAGTTGTCCGGGTGGATGAAGCTCACGAGCGACGCCTGCAACGTGCCGGCGACGCCGGCGAACGCGGCGGCGATCGTGAGGGCGAGCACCTTCACCCGCGCGCTGTCGGTGCCGAGCGCCTCCATGCTGCGTTCGCTCTCGCGCACCCCGCGCAGGACGAGCCCGTAGGTCGACCCCGCCAACCGCATGAGGATGACCGCGCACACGAGCATCACCACCACGGCGTACAGGGCGAACAGGGGCGGGGAGCGGAAGGCGACGCCGAACAGTTCCGGCTTCGGGATCCCCGACATGCCGTAGGTGCCGCGGGTGACGTCGGTCCACCGTCGGATGGCCTCCACGATCACCATCTGCAGTGCGAACGAGGCGAGGATGAACTCGTCGCCCGCGATGCGGATGGTCGCGAGTCCGAACAGCCAGCCGATGAGCGCGGCCGTGGCTGCGGCGACGAGGATGCCCCACGCGATGTCGACGCCGGCGTTCACCGCGAGCCACCCGGCCGTGTACGCACCGACGCCCATGAACCCGGCGTGCGCCATCGACACGCGTCCGGCGAAGCCCATGACGAGGTTCAGCGACATCGCCAGGATGATGCCGATCGCGAAGATCGCCACGAGGGTCAGCAGGTAGTTCATGCGTCCGCCTCCGCCCGCCGGGGGGCGCCGCGGCGCACCCGGGCACGGATGCGGGGCCAGTCCATGCTCCGCAGGAACAGGTAGAGGAACATCGCCGCGAACGCGAAGAGGGTCTGCAGCTCGGTCGGGAACGGCCAGGCCACGAGCGCCATGAACACGCCGAGCCCGATGCTCCAGCCGGCGACCGCGTTGAGGCGCCCGGCGCCGAGGAGCGTGACGATGAACGCGAACAGCATGAGGTCGAATCCGGACCCGGGACGGATGCCGGTACGGGTGACCGCGATGATGCCGGCGCAGGCGCCGATGGCGGAGCCGATCGCGAAGGCGAGCACCGTGATCCGGCGGGTGCGGATGCCGGCGAGCGAGGCCATGTCGGGATCGCGCATGACCGCGCGGATCGCGAGGCCCACCCGGCGGCGCTCGAGCATGAACCAGAGGCCTGCCCAGGCGAGGAGGAACAGCCCCACCGTCACGAAGTCGATCACCCGGAAGTACGCGCCGAGCACGACGACCGACTCGGTGAGCGGTCCCGCCGGCAGGACCTTGTCGCTCGAGCCGAAGAGGATGTGGAGCACGTTCTCCAGGACGATCGCGAGTCCGAAGCTGAACAGCAGCACGGCGAGGTGGTTGTCCAGCCTGCGGTAGAGCCACCGCTGGACCGCCGCGCCCGCCGCCGCCCCGAAGGCGACGGCGACGGGCGCGGCGACGGCGAACGGCAGGCCCACCCGCACGACGAGCGCGAAGCACAGGTACGCGGAGGCGGCGATGAGCGCGCCGTATGCGAAGTGCAGCTGCTTGGTCGTGTAGAAGATGAGCGCGAAGCCCAGCGCGGCCAACCCGATGCGTGCGCCGTCCATGAGGCCGGTCAGCAGCAGGTCGATCAGCATCCGCCGACCTCCTCCCGTCTCGGATCCGAGGCCGTCACCAGGCCGTGACCTCGCCGTTCTCGACCACGTACTCGTTGAGCGGGAACGAGGACTGCCGTTCCTTCGTCATCTTCGTGGTGCCGAGCACGCCCTCGTAGTCCGAGACCTTCGAGACGTAGTCGATGAGCGCGGCGCGGTCGGCGCCCACCGCCCGGAGCGCGTCGGCGAGGATCATCGTGGTGTCGTACGAGACGGCCGCGGTGACGTTCGGCCAGGTGCCGTACGCCTCCTCGTACCGCTCCGCGAAGCTCGCCGCGATCTCGTTGTCGGCGAGGAAGGAGACGGCGACGCCCTTCAGGCCGTTCATCGCGTCGCCGGCGATCTCGAAGTTGTCGGGGGAGAGCGCGTAGGTGAACCCGTACAGCGGCAGGTCCAGCCCCAGTTCCTTCGCCTGGGCGACGGCGTAGCCGACCTCGCCCACGTTCGACACGACGACGAGCGCCTCCGCGTCGCCGGCCTTGATCTTGGTGAGCTGGGTGCGCATGTCGGTGGCCCCGAGATCGTGGATCTCGTGCGCCGCGACGGTGCCGCCCTCGGCCTCGAACGCGGCCTCGAACGCGGCCGCGGTGTCCTTGCCGTAGTCGTTGTCGGTCGCGAGGACCGCGACCTTCTCCACGCCCTCGTCGTCGACGAGGCGCTCCGCGAGCCGTTCCGCCTCGGCGGCCGAGGTCGGGATGAAGTTGTAGACGAACGGCACGTCCGGGGCGATGAGCGCGGGCGACTGGGCGCCGACGTTCGCGATCATGATCTCGTCCTGTTCGGCGAGGGGGTGCAGCGCGAGCACCACCGAACTGCCGGCGGTCATGACCGCGACCGGGTCGTCGGCGATGCCGCGCTGGTAGGCGGTGATCGAGGCCTCCGGCAGCAGCTCGTTGTCCTCGTAGACCACGCGCAGCTCGGCACCGTCGATCCCGCCGTCCGCGGCGATGTCCTCCAGCGCGAGTTCCACCGCCCCGCGGGACGCCTCGCCGAACGCGGCGGAGGCGCCGCTGAGGGGGTTGATCCACAGGACGGTGTATTCCTCGGCGGCGGCCGGCTCGGCGTCGCCGGTGTCGCCGGCGGTGCCCGCACAGCCGGCGAGGATGAGGGCGGTTCCCGCGGCGAGAGCCGCCGCGGCCAGGGTCGTGCGTCGCATCGTGATCTCCTTTGATCAGCTGGGGTGGTGCGTCGGGGTGCCGGGGATCGGCGGGTCAGCCGTCGGCGGGGCCGCGCCGGCCCGCCCAGGTCCACGGGTAGGCGTCGTCGTCGGTGGCGAGGGCCCCCTCGCCGATCCGCAGCGAGTGCATGGTGTCGACCATGAACGCCATCTCGCGGCTCTCGGTCGCGCCGACCGAGTCGAGGTACGCCTGACGGGTCGGACCGTGGGTGTACGCGGCGGGATGCAGCGACACCGAGGCGTTCGCGATGCCGGTGCCCTTCCTGGCGGCGGTCTCGCCGGCGTAGTAGAACATGACCTCGTCGGCGTCGACGTTCGAGTGGTAGTACGGCACG
This sequence comes from Microbacterium sp. GXF7504, assembly GCF_054798235.1. Taxonomy (NCBI): domain Bacteria; kingdom Bacillati; phylum Actinomycetota; class Actinomycetes; order Micrococcales; family Microbacteriaceae; genus Microbacterium; species Microbacterium sp. GXF7504. Next base: position 252,117 of record NZ_JBSJZI010000002.1, read on the forward strand.
GTGATCGCGCCGGGGCCGTACTCCAGCATCCGCGGCACGAAGTTGCAGACCACGAAGTTGTGTCCCTGGAGCACCTGATAGGTCGGCGGCGGCTGCACGATCTTGCCGGTGACGGGGGAGAAGTCGCGGTAGTTGAACGCGTACGGGTAGAGGTAGCCGTCCCAGCCGACGACGTCGAACGGATGGTGGTCGTAGACCACGACCGAGCCGAGCACCTCGGCGCCCGTGCCGTGCTTGACGTACACCTCGGTGTCCGCGTCGACGAGCCCGTCGGGCGCGAGGAGCGGTCCGACCGGCCCGCGCATGTCCCGTTCGGTGAGGGGGGACCCCTCGAGGAACTGGCCGATGCGGCTGAGGTACTTGCGCGGGATCTCGATGTGCCCGGTGCCCTCCACGCAGTAGAGCTTCACGGGGTCGTCGACGGGTACCCAGCGGTGGATGGTGGCGCGGGGCACCACGACGTTGTCGCCCTGGCGCACCCGCAGGGTGCCGAAGACGCTCTCCACGTCCGCCTCGCCCTGCTCGACGTAGACGACCTCGTCGCCGATGCCGTTGCTGTAGAGCGGCGAGGCGGTGTCGGCCACGACGTAGCTGATCCGTACGTCGTCGTTGGCGAGCACGAGCCGGCGGTGCCGCACCGCGTCGTTGCCCGTCGCACCGTCGGCGAACAGGGACGGCAGCCGGAAGTGGCGCGGGCGCAGCGGTGCGTTCGGCACCGTGCGCAGGTCGCCGAGCGCCCATTCGCGGGAGTCGACGAGGTTGGCCGGGATCCCCAGGTGGTACAGGTGCGACGCCGAACCGGAGAACCCCTCCTCACCGATCATCTCCTCGAACAGCGGGCTCCCGTCGTCGGCGTACGCGATCGTGTGCCGTGTCGGCGGTACCAGACCCACGGTGCGGTAGTACATGTCCCTCGACCTCTCTGTCGCGAATGCGTCCGACTATAGGATGCGAACGTCCGTATGTCGAGAACCACTTCCGGCGGTCGTTCCACCGCGAGAGCCGACCGGCGCCCTAGGATCGCGTCATGGCCGAATCCGAGACCTCGCAGACCTTCAGCCGTGGGCTGGACGTGCTGAAGCTCATCGCCAGCTCGCCGCACGGGCACACGCCGACGCAATTGGCCGCCGAGCTCGGCCTGTCCCGGACGATCGTCTACCGGCTCATCTCCACGCTCGTCGCGCACCGGCTGGTGCGGCGTACCGACGCCGGGACCGTCGTCATGGCCGCCGGCTCCCTCGCGCTCACCGAGCACGTCCTGGGTGCCATCCGCCAGTCCACCCGCGACGTGCTCGTCGAACTCGCCCGCGAGGCGGGCGCGACCGCGCACTTCTCCGTCCTCGACGGTGACGAGATCCTCGCGGTGGCGGTCGAGGAACCCCCGTTCACGACCTACCACCTGACCTACCGCGTCGGCGCCCGCACCCCTCGCGACCGCGGCGCGCTCGGTGACGCGATCACCGCCGCCGAGCGCGGGGAGTCCGGGATCTTCGAGAGCGTCGGGCAGCTCATCCCGGGTGCGCACGGACTCGTCGCGGCGCTGCCGACGGTCGACGGTCCACCCGCGGCCCTCGGGCTCGTGACGCTCGCCGGCCAGGAGTCGCCCCGGATGCGGGAGATCCTCGCCGCATCCGCCGGTCGGCTGGCTGCGCAGTTCGCGCGAGACGCGTCCGATATGCAGTAACACTTTCCTAACATGCGGGGTTGTGGGTAGAGTGTGGTCACCCGTCACCGACAACAACGGAGTTGACCGTGTCTGACTACACCGCCACCGCGGCCGCCGATGGAGCGGCCGCACCCACACGACTGCCGAACCGCAAGCTCTGGATCGGGGGACGCTGGCGCGACGCCGAGGGCGGCGCGACCTACGTCTCGGTGAATCCCGTCACCGAGGAACCGATCTGCGAGATCGCGGACGCGAGCCCCCGCGACGTGGACGACGCCGTCCGCGCCGCCCAGCACGCGTTCGACCACAGCGGCTGGAAGGAGCTCGGCGGCGCCGAGCGCGGCCGCATCCTCTTCCGCGCCGCAGACCTCATCGAGCAGGAGGGCAATTACCTGTCCGCGGTCGAGACGCTCGAGGTGGGCAAGCTCTACACGAACGGCGTCTACGGCGACCTGCCGTCGCTGCTGGCGACCACCCGGTACTACGCCGGGTACGCCGACAAGCTCTACGGCGTCTCGACCCCGCTCGCCGACTACGGCGGGCGCAATCGCCTGAACTTCACCCTGCGCGAACCGCTCGGCGTCATCGGGGCCATCACGCCCTGGAACAACCCGATCGTCGTCGCCGGCTGGAAGATCATGCCCGCCCTCGCGGCCGGCAACTCGGTCGTGATCAAGCCGCCGGAGGACGCCGCGCTGTCGATCCTGCGTCTGGCTGAGATCCTCGCCGAGGCGGGCGTCCCGGACGGCGTGTTCAACGTCGTGCCGGGGCTCGGTGAGACCGCCGGCGCGGCGCTCGCGACGCATCCCGGGCTCGCGAAGCTCACGTTCACCGGCAGTCCCGAGGTCGGCGCACTCATGCCGAACCACGCCGGCGGACAGTTCCGGAAGGTCACGCTCGAGCTCGGCGGCAAGAACCCGCAGATCGTGTTCCCGGATGCGAACGTCGAGGCGGCGATGCCGTGGATCGCGATCGCGAACTTCCTCCACCAGGGACAGGTCTGCGCGGCCGGGACCCGCGTGTACGTGCACGAATCGCTCGTCGACACCGTCGCGCAGGGCCTCGTCGAGCACGCCCAGGGCATCACCCTCGGCGACCCGTTCGACCCGTCCGTCGGGATGGGCCCGGTGATCAACCGCAAGCAGCACCGCCGCATCGGCGGCTACCTCGACGTCGGGCGGGAACAGGGCGCGACCCTGCTCACCGGTGGGTCGCTCGTCGACGGTCCCGGCTACTTCGTCGAGCCGACGGTCTTCATCGGCAGGCAGGACCACCGCATCGCCCGGGAGGAGATCTTCGGGCCGGTGGCCACCATCATCCCGTTCTCGGACGACGCCGAGGCGATCGGCATGGCCAACGACACCCCGTTCGGGCTCAACGCGATCGTGTTCACCGAGAACCTGCACCGTGCCCACGCCGCGATCCGCGACCTGCGCGTGGGCAACGTCTGGGTGAACGGCTACGGCATGCCCGACATGACCACCCCGTGGGGCGGCCGTGGCGGCAGCGGCATCGGTCGTGAACTGGGCCCCGCCGGCATCGAGTCCTACACCGAGGAGAAGAGCGTCCAGCTCCTCTTCTGAGGCACGCCCCGCTCGCCTGTCGCATGGTGCGCCGTTTCGGCGCCCGTCGCGACAGGCGAGCGGATGCGGGAGGTGACGCCCGCGCAGACGCACGCGCCGTGTCGCGCTACCCTTCGACTGTCGACGAGGACGAAGGGGTGGTCATGGAGCGCATCGTCGTCGGGGTGGACGGAGGCCGCGCGTCGCGGGCGGCGCTGGACTGGGCTGCGTCGCGATGCGCCCGCCGCCCGTCGCGCGTACAGGTCGTGCACGTGCTGGGGCGCCTCGCCCGCGACGGCGAGACCGCCGCGCACGTGCTGCGTGACGCCGAGGAACGACTCCGCGGCGCCGTGCCGGACGTCGCGGTCGACGTCGGACAGGTCAGGGGCGGCACCGCGCAGGTCCTGACCGCCGTCGCGCGCGACGCCGATCTGCTGGTCATCGGCATCGACCCCGACCGGCCGCTCGCGGCAGCGCTCGGCGGCTGGTTGCCGTTGCGCGTCGCCGCACGCTCCACCGTGCCGGTGTGCGTCGTGCCCGCCGGGTGGAGCGCGGCGGACGCGGAGGGCGACGTGGCGGTCGGGCTCGCGGCGGACGAGTCGTCCACGCACGCGCTGGTCGTCGCGGCGGCGGAGGCCGGCGCGGCCGGATGCGCACTCCGCGTCGTGCACGCCTGGCACGACCCGGACTTCGCCGTCGACGGGCCCGCCTCGCTCGTGACCGGTCCGCGGCCGGTGATCGAGGACCACCGGGCGTTCCTCGACGATGCGGTGGGCGACCTCCGCCGTAGGTTCGAGGGGGTCCGCATCCGGAGCGACCTCGTCCGTGCCACGCCCGCGGAGGCGCTGGTGCGCGGCGCGGAGGGCAGCGCGCTCATCGTCATCGGCACCCACCATCACGGCGTCTTCGCCGGGGGGTTCACGGGGTCCATCGCGCAGGACGTGCTCTGGCAGACGCGCTCGCCCGTCTGCATCGTCCCGGTCCCGGCCCAGGCCGCCGGGTGAGCGAGCCGCACGTCTTCCGGGCGCCGATGCGCTCGCGGGACAGCGGGATCGACGAGGGCGCGACGGTCGAGCGGGCGCTCCGCCTCGGGGTGTGCGGCATGGGCGAGCGGGCCTCGTCGGGCCCGGAGGCGGCCCGACTCGAGGCGCGGCGCGCACGGTTCGCCGCCGCCCCGGACGGTTCCTACGTCTGGACGCGGGATGCCGACGGGATGCTGTGGGTCGGGCGGTTGGACGGCCCAGTGCGGCGCGACGACGACCCCGACGCGCGACGGGTGGACCTGGTGCACGTCAGGCCGTGCGCGTGGCGTGACGAGCCCGTCTCCGCCCACGACGCGCCCGCGGCCGTGCGCGCGACGTTCGCGCGCGGCGGTCGGAACTGGCAGCGGATCCACGATCCCGAGGTGGGCGCCCGGACCGCCGCGTTGTTCGACGGTTGAAGGCCGGACGTGACGGAGCCGGAGCGCGTGTGCGCCCCGGCTCCGTGTCGTGCCCGATCGTCAGATCGCGGCCGCGATCTCCATCGCGAACGGGTGTCGGCTCGACGCGATCCGGTCGCGGATCTCCTGCAGCAGCCGGTCACGGTCGAACGCCGGCTGTTCGGGGGTGGGCTGCTCAGGGGCGGGCTGCTCGGCTGCCGGCTGCTCGGTGCCGGGACGGACGGCGGCGGGGTACGCGGCGAAGTCCTGGGTGAAGTACGTCCGGCCGTCGGCCCCGAGGGCGTACCCGATGCCGATGTGGGTGGTCTCGGCCTGGAGGATGTTCGCCTGATGGGCGGCGTTGGTCTCATCGAGGATCACCTGCCGTGCAGCGCCGAGGTCGGCCGGCGCCGCGGCCGAGACCGCGTGGGATGCGACCGGGGCCCCGGTCACGGTGGGCGTCGCCGCCATGGCGGCCGTCCCGCCGAACGCCGAGAGCGAGAGTGCCAGGGCGGTGGCGGTGGTCAGGGCGGTCCGCTTCGTCATCGTGCGCATGTTCGTTCCTTTCTGTCGCCCGGGGATCACACAAGCCCGCCACGGTACGTGCCGTCGTGCACGCCCCGCTGGGCGTGGCCGCACAGTGACGTGTGAGGGGCCTGGACGTGCGCGGGCCTTCCCGGGTCCGCGACACCCGGAACGACACCCTTGTCGTTCCGGGCGCTCCGGGCGATAATGGGCGCAACAACTGCACAGCACCGCATGCCGACAGGTCGTAGGGGAAGACGTACCTGAAGGAAACGGAGCGGTGATGGCTGGACACATGGCGCGCGGAGTGGTGCTCATCCACTCGGCGCCACGGGCGTTGTGCCCCCACCTCGAGTGGGCGATCGGGCGTGCCCTCGGACGCGCGGTGAACTTCGACTGGGACGACCAGCCGGTCCTCCCGGGTGCGCGACGGGCAGAGTTCTACTGGGAGGCACCCGCCGGCACCGGCGCGGCGCTCGCGAGCGCCATGCACGGCTGGGAGCACCTGCGCTACGAGGTCACCGAGGATCCGACGCCGCGCAGCGACGGCGGCCGGTGGATGCACACGCCGGGCCTCGGCGTACACCACGCGCAGACCGACAGCGCGGGCAACGTCGTCATCGGTGAGGACCGCATCCGCTCGGCGTTCGAGACCGCGGGCGCCGACCTCGCCGAACTCCGCCGGGAGCTGGACGTCGCGCTCGGTGCGGCGTGGGACGAGGAACTCGAGCCGTTCCGCCACGCCTCCGGCGAGGCCCCCGTCGTCTGGCTGCACAAGGTGGGCTGACCGAAGACCCGGGCGCCATCGGCGCGGGTACCGGATGCCGGATGTCCATTCCCGGCGACTGGGACAACGTCGACCGCCCGTACGGAAAAGGGAAGGCCCCCGGACCTCACGGTCCGGGGGCCTTCCGACGTCCGCGGGTCAGACGCTCGCGAACGCGACGACGGCGTTGTGGCCGCCGAAGCCGAACGAGTTGCTGATCGCGAGCTGAGGGCCGTCGCCGAGCGGGGTCGGGGTGCCGGAGATGCGGAACGGCACCTCCGGGTCCTGCTCGGTGAGGTTGATGGTCGGGGGAGCGGTCCGCTCCTGGATGGCCTTGAGCGTGAACACCGCCTCCAGCGCGCCGGTGCCGCCTAGGAGGTGGCCGGTCGAGGCCTTCGTCGCGGAGACCGGGATCTCGTCGATGCGGTCGCCGAACACGGCCTTCAGCGCCTGGTATTCGTTGGGGTCGCCGACCGGGGTCGAGGTGGCGTGCGCGTTGATGTGCGTGACGTCGTCGGGCGACGCGTCGGCCATCTGCAGCGCGAGACGCACGGCGTGCGCGGCACCGCGGCCCTCGGGGTCGTTCGCGGTGATGTGGTACGAGTCCGCGGTCACGCCGCCGCCGACGACGGCGGCGTAGATCTTCGCACCGCGGGCACGTGCGTGCTCCTCGGTCTCGAGCACGAGCGCCGCGGCGCCCTCGCCCATGACGAAGCCGTCGCGGTCGACGCTGCACGGGCGCGACGCGGTCTCCGGCGAGTCGTTGCGCTTGGACAGCGCCTGCATCGACGCGAACGCGGCGAGGGTGATCGGGTGCAGCGCGGACTCCGTGCCGCCGGCGATGACGACGTCGGCGTACCCGGCGCGGATGTGCTCGATCGCGTTGACGATCGACTCCGTGCTCGACGCGCACGCGCTGGCCACGGTACGGGCGTAGGCGCGCGCACCGAAGTGGAGGGACAGGTTGCCGGCCGCCGCGTTCGGCATGAGCATCGGCACCGTCATGGGCATGACCCGGCGAGGGCCCTTCTCGCGCAGGGTGTCCCACGCATCCAGGAGGGTCCAGACACCGCCGATGCCGGTGGCGAAGTCGACGCCGAGACGAACCGGGTCGACCTCGGGGGAACCGGCGTCCGCCCACGCCTCCATCGCCGCGACCATCGCGAACTGCGAGGCCGGGTCGAGGCGCTTGGCGACGGGACGATCGAGCACCGTGTCGGGGCGCACCATCGCCTCGGCGGCGAAGGTCACGGGGAGCTGGTACTCCTCGACCCAGTCGTGCTCGAGCGTGTGGGCGCCGGAGACGCCGTTCAGCAGGGCGGACCAGCTCTCGGGGGCGGTCCCGCCGAGCGGGGTGGACGCGCCGATACCGGTCACGACGATGCGGGAGGTGGTCATGGTCCCTCTCTGAATGTGGTCGAGCGGTGGGGGCGGACGCCCCCACCGCGTCAGGTCACGCCTGGTTCGAGGTGATGAAGCTGACGGCGTCGCCGACGGTCTTGAGGTTCTTGACCTCGTCGTCGGGGATGGTGACGCCGAACTTCTCCTCGGCGTTGACGACGATCGTCATCATGGAGATCGAGTCGATGTCGAGGTCGTCGGTGAACGACTTCTCCAGCGCGACCTCGTCGGCCGAGATGCCGGTCTCGTCGGTGATGAGCTCGGCGAGTCCGGCGAGCACCTCGTCAGTCGAAAGGGCCATGGGTTTCTCCTTCAGGTTGGGTAGGGGAGCGGCGGGACACCGCGAATCAGTCTAGGGCGGAGGTCGCCGCGCTCAGGGGAGCACGACCACCTGCGCGCCGAACACGAGGCCGGCGCCGAACCCGATCTGCAGGGCGAGGCCGCCGCTGAGTTCGGGGTGCTCCTCGAGGAGCCGGTGCGCCGCCAGCGGGATCGACGCCGCGGACGTGTTGCCCGTGGTCTCGATGTCGCGGGCGATCGCCACGGTCTCGGGGAGCTTCAGCTGCTTCGCGAACTCGTCGATGATGCGCATGTTCGCCTGGTGGGGGATGAACGCGGCGAGGTCGGACGGCTCGATGCCCGCGGCCTCGATGGCCTTGCGGGCGACCTTCGCCATCTCCCACACCGCCCAGCGGAACACCGAGGGGCCGTCCTGCCGCAGGGTCGGCCAGGGTGCCGCGCCGTCGCGGAACTCGGTGAGGGTGGCGTTCATGCCGACGGTGTCGGCCTTCGAGCCGTCCGAGCCCCAGACCGTGGGGCCGATGCCGGGGGTCTCGCTCGGGCCGATCACGACGGCGCCCGCCCCGTCGCCGAGGAGGAACGAGATGCTCCGGTCGGTCGGGTCGACCACGTCGGAGAGCTTCTCCGCGCCGACGACGACCGCGTAGTGGGCGGCACCGGTGCGGATGAGTGCGTCGGCCTGTGCGATGCCGTAGGCGAACCCGGCGCATGCGGCGTTCGAGTCGTAGGCGGCGGCGGGGTTCGCGCCGACGCGGTCGGCGACGACCGCCGACATGGACGGGGTCTGGCGCACGTTGCTGATGGTCGCCGCGATGACCAGGTCGATCTGGTCGGCGGGGATCCCGGAGCGCTCGATGGCCTCGCGCGCGGCCTCGGTGGCGAGGTCGGTGGCAGACGTGGTCGGCACGGCGCGCTTCCGCGTGACGATGCCGGTCCGCTGCCGGATCCACTCGTCACTCGAGTTGATCGGCGCGACCAGCTCGTCGTTCGTGACGGCGTTCTCGCCGCGCGCCGCGCCGTACGAGTAGATGCGGGTGAACGCCGGGCCGGAGGTCTGCTTCAGGGTTGGGGTGCTCATGCGTTCTCCTCGCTCAGCAGCGCGGCGGCCGCATCCAGGTCGTCGGGCGTCTGCACCGCGACCGACGGTACGCCGCGCAGCGCCCGCTTGGCCAGGCCCACGAGGGTGCCGGCCGGCGCGAACTCGACGATGCCGGCGACGCCGCCGTCCGCGAACGAGGCCATGCAGAGGTCCCAGCGGACGGGTGAGGCGACCTGGCCGACGAGCAGTTCGAGGGCACGGGCGCCGGAGTCGACGACGGTGCCGTCCGCGTTCGTCCAGAGCCGCACGGTCGGGTCCGCGGGTGCGAGCGCCGCCGCCGCATCCGCGAGGGTCTGCACGGCGGGCGCCATGTACGAGGTGTGGAAGGCGCCGGCCACCTGCAGCGGGATCACCCGGGCACCGCGGGGGCCGGATGCGGCGAGCTCGGCGAGGGCGCCGGTCGCGCCGGCGGCGACGATCTGCCCGCCGCCGTTGTGGTTCGCGGGGGTGAGGTCGAGCTCGGCGAGTCGCGCGAGGACGTCCGCCTCTACGCCGCCGACGACCGCGGCCATGCCGGTCTCCTCGAGGGCCGCGGCGTCGGCCATCGCCCGACCGCGGACGCCCACGAGCCGCATCCCGTCCTCGGCGGTGAGCACATCGGCGGCGACGAGTGCGGCGATCTCGCCCACCGAGTGGCCGGCGACGCCGTCGAAGGCGCGGTCGGTGCGCTGCGCGAGCGCCCACCACGACACCAGACTCGCCGCGACGATGAGCGGCTGCGCCACCTTCGTGTCACGGATGGCGTCGGCGTCCCACTCAGTGCCGGCGGCGATGAGGTCGACCTGGGCCGCCTCGCCGTAGGCGGCGAGCAGATCGCGTGCGCCGGGGAGGTCGAGCCAGGGGGAGAGGAACCCGGGGGTCTGCGAGCCCTGACCGGGGAATGCGCCGATGATCACCGTTCCATCCTGCCAACGATCGGCGGCATGGTCTGGCGACGACGGCACAGAATCACGCGGATGCTTTGTGACCTCGGCACAAACTCAGCGGGGGCGGCGTGTCGCTGCGGGGCGCTTGCGGGTGGCGTCGGTGCCGATCGCGCCGAGGATGAGGGCGGTCTGCAGGATGAGCGCCTCGCGGGGACCGGTGGCGTCCCACCCGATGACGTCGGAGACGCGCTTCAGCCGGTAGCGCACCGTGTTGGGGTGCACGAACAGCTCCCGGGCGGTCGCCTCGAGCGAGCGCCCGTTGTCCAGGTAGCTCCACAGCGTCGTCACGAGGTCGGCGCTGTGGGCGCGGAGCGGTCGGTAGATCCGTTCGACGAGCGTGTGCCGTGCGGCGGCGTCGCCCGCGAGTGCGCGCTCGGGCAGCAGGTCGTCCGCCTCGACCGGACGCGGGGCGTTGCGCCAGGCGCGCGCCACCGCGAAGCCCGCGAGCGCCGCGCGGGCGCTCTGGCCCGCATCCACGAGCGCCGGGACGGTGGGACCGAGCACGAGGTGGCCGGTGCCGAAGCCCGGCTCGAGGCGTCGTGCGATCTCGGGGAAGGGCAGTTCCGTCTTCTCCTCGCCGCCGGCGCCCTGATCGGTGCGCCCGATGACGAGCACCAGTCGTGACCCCTGCACGCCGACCAGCACGTCGACCCCGAGCTTGCGCGCCATGCGGCGCAGATGGTCGACGTCGAACTGCGGCGGTGTCGTGCCGACGAGCACCGCGACCTCGCCGTGACCGTGCCAGCCCAGCGCGGCGATGCGGCTCGGGAGCTCCTCGTCGGCTTCGCCGGTGAGGATCGAGTCCACCACGAGCGCCTCGAGGCGCGCATCCCAGAGTCCGCGCGCCTCGGCCGCGCGAGCGTAGACGTCGGCGGACGAGAACGCGACCTCGCGGGAGTAGAGCAGGATCGCCTCGCGCAGGTCCTCGCCGCGGCCCGCGACGCGCTCCTCCGTGACCTCGACGGTCACGCGGATCAGCTGCAGCGTCTGCTGCAGGCTGACGCTGCGGAGCAGCTCGCGCGGTGCCGCGGCGAAGATGTCCGCCGCGATCCAGGGGGTCGAGGACGGGTCCTCGTACCACTGGATGAAGGCGGTGATGCCGGCCTGCGCGACCAATCCGACCGAGGACCGCCGCCCTGGCGGCATTCCCGCATACCAGGGCAGCGTGTCCTCGAGTCGTTTGATCGTCGCCGTGGCGAGGTCGCCGGAGATCCGCCTGAGCCAGGCGAGCGTCTCCGCCTTCTCCGCGGGCGTCGGCGTCGTCGTCACCGGGTCAGCTCTCTCCGCCCGCGTTGCCCGTCGTGCCGGCGTTCACATCGTGCAGGCGGTACTTCTCGATCGCCTGCGCGATCACCGACCGGTCGACCTTGCCCTCGTCAGCCAGACCCTGGAGGGCGCGCACCGCGATGGAGGGGCCGTCGATCTTGAAGAACCGGCGGGCGGCGGCACGGGTGTCGGAGAAGCCGAAGCCGTCCGCACCGAGCGTGAGGAACCGGTTCGGCACCCACGGCCGGATCTGGTCCTGCACCGCGTGCATGAAGTCGCTGACCGCGACGACCGGACCCTCGGCGCCCTGCAGCTTCTCGGTGATGTAGGCCGTGCGCGGCTCCTGCTCGGTGTGCAGGAAGTTGTGCTCGTCCGCATCCAGCCCGTCGCGGCGCAGCTCCGACCACGAGGTGACCGACCACACGTCGGCGCTGACACCCCAGTCGTCGCGCAGCAGCTGCTGCGCCTCGAGCGCCCACGGCACACCGACGCCGGACGCCAGCAGCTGGGTGCGCGGACCCTCGCCGCTGCCGGTCGCGATGCGGTGGATGCCGCGGAGGATGCCGTCCACGTCGACGCCCTCGGGCTCGGCGGGCTGCACGATCGGCTCGTTGTACACCGTGATGTAGTACATGACGTCGGGGTCGGGGTGCGACCCGCCGTACATGCGCTCGAGGCCCGCGCGCACGATGTGCGCGATCTCGTAGCCGTAGGCCGGGTCGTAGGCCACCGTCGCCGGGTTGGTCGACGCGAGGAGCAGCGAGTGGCCGTCGGCGTGCTGCAGGCCCTCACCGGTCAGCGTGGTGCGACCGGCGGTGGCGCCGATCACGAAGCCGCGCGCCATCTGGTCGCCCGCGGCCCACTGGGCGTCGCCGGTGCGCTGGAAGCCGAACATCGAGTAGAAGATGTAGACCGGGATGAGCGGCTGGCCGTGGGTCGCGTAGGACGTGCCGAGGGCGGTGAACGCCGCGAGGGCGCCGGCCTCGTTGATGCCCACGTGCACGAGCTGGCCCTGCGGGCTCTCCTTGTACGCCAGCAGCAGCTCGCGGTCGACCGAGGTGTAGTTCTGCCCGTTCGGGTTGTAGATCTTGGCCGTCGGGAAGTACGCGTCCATGCCGAACGTGCGGGCTTCGTCGGGGATGACCGGCACGATCCGGTGTCCGAAGTCCTTGGAGCGCAGCAGGTCCTTCAGCAGGCGGACGAACGCCATGGTGGTGGCCACCTCCTGCGTGCCCGAACCCTTCTTCGGCAGCGCGTAGGCCTTGTCGTCCGGCAGCTCGAGACCCACGTGGTGCGTCCGGCGCTCGGGCAGGAACCCGCCGAGCTCGCGGCGACGCTCCATGAGGTACTGCACCGTCTCGTCCTGCGGGCCGGGGTTGTAGTACGGCGGCAGGTAGGGGTTCTCCTCGAGCTGCTTGTCCGAGATCGGGATGTGCATCGCGTCGCGGAAGTGCTTGAGGTCCTCGAGCGTCATCTTCTTCATCTGGTGGGTCGCGTTGCGGCCCTCGAAGTGCGGGCCGAGCCCGTAGCCCTTGATGGTGTGGGCGAGGATGACGGTCGGCTGGCCCTTGTGCTCCACGGCCGCCTTGAACGCCGCGTAGACCTTGCGGTAGTCGTGACCGCCGCGCTTGAGGTTCCAGATCTGCTCGTCGCTGTAGTCCTTGACCAGGGCGGCGGCGCGCTCGTCGCGGCCGAAGAAGTGCTCGCGCACGTAGGCGCCGTTCTCGGCCTTGTAGGTCTGGAAGTCGCCGTCGGGGGTGACGTTCATGAGGTTGAGCAGCGCGCCGTCGGTGTCGCGGGCGAGCAGGTCGTCCCACTCACGGCCCCAGATGACCTTGATGACGTTCCAGCCGGCACCGCGGAAGAAGCTCTCGAGCTCCTGGATGATCTTGCCGTTGCCGCGGACCGGGCCGTCGAGGCGCTGCAGGTTGCAGTTCACGACGAAGGTGAGGTTGTCCAGGCCCTCGTTCGCGGCGACCTGGAGCTGCCCGCGGCTCTCGACCTCGTCCATCTCGCCGTCGCCGAGGAAGGCCCAGACGTGCGATCCGGACGCGTCCTTGATGCCGCGGTTCGTGAGGTACTTGTTCGCCATGGCCTGGTAGATCGCGTTGATCGGACCGAGACCCATCGACACCGTCGGGAACTGCCAGTACTCCGGCATGAGGCGCGGGTGCGGGTAGGAGGGCAGGCCGTTCGGCGCGGCGGACTTCTCCTGGCGGAAGCCGTCGAGCTGCGCCTCGGTGAGGCGGCCCTCGAGGAAGGATCGGGCGTACATGCCGGGGGAGGCGTGGCCCTGGAAGAAGACCTGGTCGCCGCCGGCGGGGTGGTCCGCGGCCTTGAAGAAGTGGTTGAAGCCGACCTCGTACAGGGCGGCCGACGAGGCGTAGGTGGAGATGTGGCCGCCCACGCCGATGCCGGGGCGCTGCGCGCGGTGCACCGTCATGGCCGCGTTCCAGCGGATCCACGCGCGGTAGCGGCGCTCGATCTCCTCGTCACCCGGGAACTCGGGCTCGTTCTCCGGGGCGATCGTGTTGATGTAGTCGGTGGTCGGCACCATCGGCACGCCGAGGTGCAGTTCCCGCGAGGTCTTCAGCAGGCTGAGCATGATCTCGCGGCCACGTCCGTGGCCCTTCGCATCCACCAGCTGCTGCAGCGACTCCTGCCATTCGGACGTCTCGTCCGGGTCGCTGTCGAGGGGCCCTTGCGAATACGGATCCTGATCGTGGACGGTCACATGTGCCCTTTCGTCATCTGGCAGGTCATGCCAGCAAACAGCCATCGAATCGGTGCAGGCATTGTTTGCCACGCACAATGCACCGTGGGACAGCCTAGCGACTGTGGCGACCACCGGACGCACCCGTGACATCGCTCATGCGCCGGGGCCGTATCCGCACCAGTCGGCGACCCAGTTCAGCATCCTGGCGCGGGTGTCCGGGGATGCGGCGAGGTCGAACGACCCGGGGGTCCCGTCGAGTTCGACGTCCACCCGGAAGACGGTGCCGCGCTTGTCCTCCTGCACCGCGTGCGGGTCGCACCGGGCCGGGACGAGCGGCACGGCGAGCGTCTGCTCGCCCTCGACCACCGACGGTGGGAGGGCGTCGTCCACGGTGAGCAGGTTCGTGTCGCGGACCCCGATGATCACGAGTTCGGCGGCGTCGGCATCCCGTTCCGCGGCGCGGATGCGGAGCGTCGCGGCCTCGCCGGCCGGCGAGGGCTCGAACCCCTGGATGCCGATGTCGGCGACCGCGTCGACCCGGGCGCGCAGGCACTCCGCCGTGTGCAGCGCCTCGAGGAACGGGAAGAGCTCCGGGACGGGTGCGGTCGCGGTCTCGCTCCCGCCCTCGGTGCGCAGGGCGAGCGTCACGGTCGCGGCGCCGGTCGCCGGGGCGTCGCAGAGGGCTTCGCCCAGTGCCACGCGGATGTCGACGGCCGCGCCGGGCGGCAGCTCGGTCGTGCGTTCGACGACGCGGGTCGCGGCCGGCTCGAACCGCGGGTCGGTCACGGTGACCTCGCCGACCGTGACGGTCCGGTCGCCGTCGTTGCGGATGCGCACCTGCGCGCGGCGGTCGGCGACGTCGGAACGCAGCTGCACGAGGGTCGCGTCGAGGCCGTGCGGGAGCGTGGCCGGCGGGCTTTCGTCGCAGCCGGTGCACAGGCACGCCGCGAGCAGCGCGGTGACGACCGCGGCGGCGCGGCGGGGCGTGCCGGTGGACACGGCGCCAGTGTACGCGCGGGGGAGACGGTGGGCCCTGCCGGGATCGAACCGACGACATCCACGGTGTAAACGTGGCGCTCTACCAGCTGAGCTAAAGGCCCGTACGGATCAGTCTACGGGGAGCTCGACCGGCTCCCCGGCCGTGACCGTGACCGGGTCGCCCACCCGGATCTCACCGCCGCCGGCGACCGGCAGGAGCAGGATGCCCAGGGTCGGCTCGGTCTGCGAGAACGCGGTCGTGAGCAGCCGCATGAGGCGGGCGTCGCGCACGCCGGTGTCCGGGTTGGCCATGATCGCCGCGCACCGGCCGATGCGCTTCACGACCTCGAACTCGATCGCGCCCACCCGCACCCGCCCGGTCCAGTCGAGCTCCTCCCACGGCGCCGTGCCGTCGACGACGATGTTCGAGCGGAACCGGCGGTCGTCGACCGGGGCGGGGGCCGCGGCGTCCACCGCTGCGACGGACGCGGCGCCGTGCAGCGAGACGTAGCCGCGGGGCCGGTCCTGGAACCGCGAGGTGCGCCCGTCGCCCACGAGCCGCAAGGGGAGTGCGCCGTCAGCCGCGAGGTGCTTCGCGTCGGGGCCGGCCAGCATCCACCCGGTGACCGCATCCTCGATCCGTCGCCTGCCCTCGTCGGACAGGTCGTCCTCGACGAGCAGCGTCCGGTCCTCCTCGATGCGCAGACGGAGCGTGTGCGGATCGAACCGCAGCCGGAGCCGGGCGAGCGAGGGCACGTCCATGAGGGCGAGACCGCGGCGCTTCGGCCAGTACGCGCCGTCCTCGCGCCGCTCAGGCTCCGCTGCCGAGGCGAACCGGAACGCGAGCACCCGGTCGCCCGCCACACGGCCGTCGTCCTGCACCGTCAGCCGCTCGAGCGGTTCGGGGGTGAGCCCCTTCACGGGATGGCGGAACAGCGCGCGCACATGCATGCCGCCCATGCTGGCATGCGTCGCCGGGTCGAGGACGCTCGCCCCTGCCCGGCAGGACGCCGGGACGGACAGGTTTGGGGATGCCGGCGAGGGGCCGGCGCTTCCACCTTCACGAGGAGAACCCATGACCACCGCATCCCCGACGACGAGTCCGGCACACACCCGGACGCAGCGCCCGCGCCTCTGGGCCCTGAGCGGCATCCTGGCCGGTGTCGGCTCGATCGCCAGCGTCTACCTGTCGATGACGCTCTCGCCGGAGTACGTCCCCGGCAGTGTCATCACCCCCGACGTGATCAACGACGGGCTGATGGCCGAACGCCACGTCATGATCGCCTTCCACGTGGTGACCGTCGCGACCGCCGTGCTGGTGCTGCTGTTCGGCGCCGGACTGCAGCGCCGCCTCCGGGAGGCGCTGCCGGCAGCATCCCTCGTGCCGACCGTGGCCTTCGCCGGGATGCTGCTCGTCACGGTCGCGCAGATGCTCGGCACCGGCCTCGACACCGAGTTCCTCTTCGGGACCGCCGACACCGCGATCAACCTGCCCTCCGACATCGGGTTCTACTCCCACTGGATCGCGACGATCCCGTGGCTCTGGCTCGGCGGCGGCATCGCGGCGCTGGCGGTGGGTGCCGCGGGCCGTGGCCGGGCCGTGCCCCGCTGGATCTCGGTGACGGGTCTCCTGCTCGGCGGCCTCACCCTGTTCGTCGCGCTCTCGCCGCTGCAGTACATCGCGGCGGCACCGGGGGCGCTGTGGTTGCTCGTCACCGCGATCGGGTTCGCGGTGGGCGACCGCGCCCACCGCGCCGGCTGACGCCGCGGCCGCGCCCCGCGGGGCGCCGTGCTCCGGTCGCGCCACCGGGTGCTCGCACTCGGGCGCGACCGGGCGGCCGCACGTTCAGAACTCAGGACATCCGCGTCGCGGCCGCCTGATCACGCGGCTCGCGCGGCCGACCGTGACGGATGTCCTGAGTTTTGCACGTCAGCCCCAGCGACGCACCGCCCAGCGCTGCACCAGGGCGAGCACGGAGTCGGTGAGCTTGCCGATCACGGCGAGCAGGATGATGGCGAGCACGATCTGATCCACGCGCCCGGTCGACTGGCCGCGGGTGAGGAGGAATCCGAGCCCCATCGACGCGCCGATGAGCTCGGCGGCGACGAGGAACAGCCAGGCCTGCACCAGGGCGAGGCGGAGGCCGGAGAACAGTGCGGGCAGGACCGCGGGCAGCTGCACCGTGAAGAACAGCCGGATGCCGCTGAAGCCGAAGGACCGCCCGAGCTCGACCAGGTGCGCGTCCACGTGGCGGAGCGCGAGCGAGACGGTCGTGAAGACCGGGAAGAACGCGCCGATGGCGATGAGGATGATCTTCGACTGCTCGCCGATGTTGAACCAGACGATGAGCAGCGGCACCCAGGCGAGGCTCGGGACGGCACGGATGACACCGAGCGTGGGGGAGAGGCCGAGGTCCCAGAATCGGGAGAGTCCCACGAGCCCGCCCAGCGCGATGCCCAGGACGCCTCCGATGACGAACCCGATGAGCACGCGCTGGAGCGAGATCGCGGTGAACTGCCACAGCTCCCCGCGCTCGGCGAGGAAGACCCCGGCGTCCCAGACCGCGGCCGGGCTCGGGAACTTGTACGGCGGGACGATCGCCACGCCCGGGATCGTGATGAGGAACCAGACCGCGACGAGCACGACCGGCAGTGCCGCGCCGAGCGCGATCCGCACCCCGCGGCGCGAGAGCGGGGAGGATGCTGCGGGCGCGGCGCCCGCGTGCTCGTCACGGACGGGTGCGGTACCGGTCGTGCTCATCGTGGTGTTCCGTTCGGAGGGTCCGGTCAGCCGATCGCCTGCTCGGCGAACTGCGGGGCGAACAGCGTCTTGAGGGCGTCGTCGATGGACTGCTGGCTCGCAGCGTCGCCGATCTGCACCTGGATGGCGCCGATGGGCTTCAGCACGTCGGACAGGGTCTTGCCGGGGACCGGGTCGACGTCGAGCCCGGAACGCTCCGCGACCACGATCTGCGCGACGGAGAGGTCGATGGCGGCGGCCTCGGCGAGGATCTCCGCCGTCTCATCGGGGTGCTCGAGGGCCCAGGTGCGGGCCTGCTCGTACGCGTCGACGACGACCTGCACGATCTCGGGGTGCTCGTCGATGATCTGCTCGGACGCGTTCAGCACGCTGTACGAGTTCAGGTCGAGGTCGCGGTAGAGGAGTTCGCCGCCCTGGGTCTCGGCGGACGCCATGATCGGGTCGAGACCCGCCCAGGCCTGCACCGAACCGCTCTGCAGCGCCGCCCAGCCGTCGGCGTGGATGAGGTTCTCCACCGTCACGTCGTCGACCGAGAGCCCCTGCTCCTCGAGCGCCTGCACGAGGAAGAAGTACGGGTCGGTGCCGAGCGCGGCGGCGACCGTCTTGCCGCGGAGGTCCTCGACGGAGGTGATGTCGCTGCCCGCGGGCACGACGAGCGCCGCCCACTCGGGCTGCGCGACGACGTCGACGATCTGCTGCGGGGCGCCGTTCGCGCGGGCGAGGAGCGCCGCGGACCCGGCGGTGGAACCGAAGTCGATCGCGCCGGCGCGGAGGGCCTCGTTCGCCTTGGAGGAGCCGAGCGACTGCGTCCACTCCACGTCGTACCCGGCGTCCTCGAGCCAGCCCTGGTCCTTGATGATGAGGCTCAGCGGATTGTAGGTCGCCCAGTCGAGGCGGATGGTGGTGGTCTTCGCGTCGGCGGACGCCTCGGGCGCGGCGGCATTCTCGCCGGCGACGCAGCCGGAGAGGGCGAGCGCGGCGACGACGGTCCCGGCGGCGAGGCCGAAGGTGCGGCGGCGGAGGGACATGGGTGTGCCTTTCGGTTGCGGTGCGAGGGTGTGGTGCAGGTGTGCAGGTGACGGTCAGTGCGCGTGGCGGTCGATGCCGAGCGCGACCAGGAGGTCGGCGCGCATTCGCGCGAGCTCGGCGGACCCGCGGTCGCGGGGCCGGTCTCCCGGGACCGTGAGGAGCTGCTGGATCCCGGCGCCGGGTGCGTCGCCGTCGGTGCCCAGCACGATGATGCGGTCGGCGAGCTGCAGGGCCTCGTCGACGTCGTGCGTCACGAGCAGCGTGGTCGTGGGCGCCTCGTCGAGGACGGACAGGAGCAGGTCCTGCATCCGGAGCCGGGTGAGCGCGTCGAGCGCGCCGAACGGCTCGTCGAGGAGCAGCACGTCGGGGCGGCGGGCGAGCGCCCGGGCGAGCGAGGTGCGCTGGGCCATGCCGCCGGAGATCTGCCGCGGGCGGTGCGAGGCGAAGTCGGTGAGACCGATGAGGCGGAGGAGCTCGGCGATGCGCGCGGAACGTTCCGCCTTCGAGAGCCCCGAGGGAAGCCCGAGCGCGATGTTGTCCGCGACCGAACGCCAGGGCAGCAGCCGGGGCTCCTGGAAGCCGATCGCGACGCGGGGGTCGATGCCGGTGACGGGCGCGCCGTCGATCGCCACCTCGCCGGTGGTCGCCGCATCCAGTCCGCCGACGATGCGCAGCAGGGTGGACTTGCCCGAGCCCGAGGCCCCGAGCACCGCGATGAGTTCGCCCGGTGCCACGTCGAGGTCGATGCCGCGCAGCACCACGTGGTCGCCGAAGGCGCGGCCGAGTCCGCGCAGGCGCAGCGGCGCGCCGGCGGGCTGGGTCGGGGCCTGTACGGCGTCGTCGGTGAGCACGGCGGACATCCGGTTCCTCTCGAACGGCGGTGGCGGTCTCCAAGGACGATAGGGACCGTGCGGGCGCCGGGCCACGCGCGCGACACAGGAGGTAACAGTCGGCGCGGCCGTGCTGGCGTAGTTTGGAGGGGTGAACGCCGCACCCGCCGACCAGCTCCGCCTGCTCGATCTCGCAGACCTCGACACCCGTCTGCGTCAGGCCGAGCACGTCCGCGCCAACCCGCCGCAGGCCGCGCGGGTCAAGGAGCTGCTGGAGCAGCGCCAGGTGCTGAGCCGCGAGCTGGCCGACCGGCAGAACGTCGTGGACGAGCTGCAGGCGGAGCTCGGCCGCATCGAGGCCGACGTCAAGGTGGTCCGTGCGCGGCAGGACCGCGACGCCGCGCTGCTGCAGACCGTGTCGAGCCCGAAGGATGCGGCGGGCCTCGAGCACGAGCTCGAGTCGCTGCGTCGTCGCCAGCGCGACCTGGAGGACGGGCAGCTCGAGCTCATGGAGCGCCTCGAGGTCGCCGAGACCGCCGTCACCGAGCAGCGTGCGCTGGTCACCGAGACGAACGAGGAGGGGGCGCGGCTCTCCGCCGAGGCGAAGGCGATCGTCGCCGACGCGGCGGCGCGGATCGAGGAGTTGCAGCGCGACCGGGCCGCCGTGGCGGCCTCCCTTCCCGCGGAGCTCCTCGCCGAGTACGAGCGCGCCGCGCTGCGGGGCTCCGGTGCCGCATTGCTGCGCGCCCGCACGTGCACCGGTTGCCACATGATGCTCTCCGGCACCGACCTGAACACGCTCCGTCAGCTCCCGGACGACGCGGTCGCCACCTGCCCCGAGTGCGGCTCCATCCTGGTCCGCACGAACGAGTCCGGGCTCTGACGCGACACGGCCGTGTCCGGTGAGGGCGAGCCCGGCGGCCCGGACTGGGCCGTGCTCGCGCCCGCCGGCGACCGGTTCGTCGTCGTCGACCTCGATGCAGCGGGCGTCGAGACCGCTCGCAGCACGCTGACCGCATCCGAGCTGTCCGTGCTCGTCGCGTCGCGGGCACGCGCCAGGTGGGTGTGGGCGGACGCGGCGCAGACCTACGGCCGGATGCTGACCGCCGGCGCCCGGGTCGCGCGGGCGTGGGACCTCCGGCTGTGCCGCCGCATCCTCCGCGCCGCGCTCGACCCCGCCGGCGCAGGCGCCCTCGGCCCGCTCGACGCGTGGGACGGGGAGGCCGCGCCCACGCAGGACGAGGGCCTGTTCACGCTGCAGACCGGTCACGTCCCGTCCGCCGACGAGGCCGTCGCGGAGCTGCGCCGCCAGCTCGCCGTGCTCGACGCCGCGCCCGACCGGGCACGGCTGCGCATGCTCCTGCAGGGCGAATCCGCCGGTGCGCTCGTCTCGGAGGAGATGCACGCGGCGGGGCTGCCGTGGGACGCGGCGGTGCACGGCCGCATCCTCGCCGAGCACCTCGGACCGCGCATGTCCGGCGGCGGCGCCCCGGCACGGATGGCGGAGCTCGCCGAACGCGTGCGCGACGCGCTCGGCGACCGGACCGTGAGTCTCGACTCGCCGCCGAAACTGCTGCGGGCGCTCCGACGGGCGGGCATCCCGGTGGCGTCGACGGGCAAGTGGGAGTTGCGGGAGCACGAGCATCCTGTCATCGAGCCGCTCCTGGCCTACAAACGGCTGTCGCGCCTGCTCACGGCGAACGGCTGGGCGTGGCTCGACGAATGGGTGCACGACGGGCGGTTCCGGCCCGTGTACCTGCCCGGCGGCGTGGTCACGGGGCGCTGGGCGTCCAGCGGCGGCGGGGCGCTGCAGATCCCGAAGCTGCTGCGGCCCGCCGTGCGGCCCGACCCCGGCTGGGTGATCGTCGACGCGGATGCGGCGCAGCTCGAACCGCGCGTGCTCGCCGGGATGTCGCGCGACCTCGCCCTCGCGGCGGCGGCCCGCGGGCGCGACCTCTACGCCGGGATCGTCGCCTCCGGCACGGTCGCGACGCGCGAGGAGGCGAAGTACGCGGTGCTCGGTGCGATGTACGGCGGCACGAAGGGCGACAGCGGGCGGCTCGTGCCGAGGCTCCGGCGGGCCTACCCGGCCGCGATGGGCGTCGTCGACGGCGCGGCGGCGGAGGGCGAGCGCGGCGGGACGGTGCGCACGTGGCTCGGGCGCACCTCCCCGCCGCCCGACGCCGCCTGGCTCGCGCTCTCCTCGGACGCCGGCGCCGAGGGGGCGTCCCCGGCGGTCCGCGACCTCGCCCGGCGGGCGGCCGGTGACCGCGGGCGGTTCACCCGCAACTTCGTGGTGCAGGGGACGGCGGCGGAGTGGGCGCTGTGCTGGCTCGCCGGCATCCGCGCGCGGCTGCACGCGCTGGGCGAGACCACCGGTGCCCGTGCGGACCGGTCCGGTCCGGTCTTCGCGACCCGGCCGCACCTCGTGTTCTTCCTCCACGACGAGGTCATGGTGCACGCGCCGGCGGAGCACGCGGACGCCGTCGTCGCCGCGATCCAGGACGCGGCCGCGGAGGCCGGTCGCCTGCTGTTCGGGTCGTTCCCGGTCGACTTCCCCCTCGACGTGGACGTCATCGGCGGGGGACCGGCGGACTAGACTCGGAACGCGAATGGGTCGGCTGGACGGTCGCGTCGCGGATGCGTCAGCATCCGTGCCGAGGAACGTCCGGGCTCCACAGGGCAGGGCGGTGGGTAACACCCACCCGGAGTGATCCGCGAGACAGTGCCACAGAGAGCAGACCGCCCCGGTTCCGACCGGGGTAAGGGTGAAAGGGTGGTGTAAGAGACCACCGGGGTCGTGGTGACACGACCCGCACGGTAAACCTCGCCCGGAGCAAGGTCAGACAGGGGATGCCGACGCGGCCCGCCGAGTCCCCGGGTAGACCGCTGGAGCGGCACGGCAACGTGTCGCCGAGAGAGATGACCGTCCACGGAGCTTCGGCTCCCGGACAGAACCCGGCGTACAGGCCGGCCCATTCGCCCCCGCGTCCCTGCAGCATCCGCCGTCGATGCGCGCGGCAAACGCCGCCGGTGCCACCACCAACGCCCGGAACAGGTGATTCGGCGAAGACAGGTGGATGCGGGCGCGAAACGTCCTGATCCCGCCGAATCACCTGATCCGGCGCACGGGATGCGCGACCTCAATCACCGGGGGACGTCGCGCCGGGGAGCTCGTCGTCCTGGGAGGACATCGCCGCAGACGGGAGATCCTGCGGAATCCGCTCGTCGACGACGACCTCGTCCGGCTTGCGGAGTCGCGGCGGAGCGGCCGACCAGTCCTTCAGACGCTGTCCGATCAGGTCGTAGCTGGTGAAGATCGCGTCCATCACGGAATCTATGAAGCTCGACCGGCCGGACTGGCGGGCAACACCCATCTTGCCGAGGTACGTCACCGTGAAGGACTTGATCTCCTTGGTGGGATCGGCGATGAGGATCGCGGGGTTCTCACGAGCGGTGCCGAGGAGCTCGGCGGTACCGGCTCCGCGTTGCCGCGCTGCGTAGGCTTCCAGGCGGAGCGTGTCGGGTGCGTCCTTCAGCTGTCGAAGGAGCCAGTTCACCCTCGTGGTCGGACGGCCCTCCGCCGGTGCGTTCGTGGAGAACGAACACGCGATCTGCCCGGCGCGCACATCGACGGTCACGGTCATCGGCGACACGGCATGCGGGATGCGGATCGCGCCCGCCAGCTTCCCCTCGTTCACGAGCATGTCGGTGACAGCGGTGATCCGGAGCGCCGGCGTGGCGAGTTCGGCCTTCGAGAGGACCTGGGTCACATCGGCACCGAGGCGCTGTCCGAGCTTGAGCGTCGCGAACCTCAGGAGCGCGTCGAATCGCGTGGCGACCTGCGCTGCATCCTTGTCGTTCTTGCGGAGCGTGCCGCTGGTCACGGCATCCCGAACCGGCACCCAGCTCGGTCCCATGTCTGCGAACTCGACCGCACCCGAGTTCGGGTGCTCGAGGTAGCGGATGAGTTCGCCGAGGATCCATGCCTGGTCAGGATCCGCCACGCCCCGGAACTCCTTCTGCATGACCGCCGCGGCCAGCACCTCCGTCCAGGACAGGTGGTGCATCTGCACGGTCTTCGTCTTCCGCTTGTCGACCACCGTCGGATGCACACCGGGCGCAGGCGGGATCTCGTTGGAGATGGTGAGGAGGACATCGAAGCGGTGCTCGCGGGCGACATCGAGGTAGTTCTCCAGCTGTTCGCGCTGCAGCTCGTTCGTCCCGGTCTTCACCTCGACGAGCGCCGTCCAGATCCTGCTGCCCCGTTTCGCCCGGATGAGTCCATCCGGGAAGACCTTCTTGTCTCCGAGTTCGAAGGGCACCTCGATGAACGTCTCGAGCGTCCCTGCCGGCGCTCCCAGTCGGGTCGTGAGGGCTCGCCCGTACTCGCGTACCGACGCCATCACCGCCAGGAGTGCCGAGGTCGCCCGCCGTTCCTGTTCCTCAGCGCCTCGGATCCCTGATGTGGGGATGAGACGAGCGGCGTTCCACGGATGTTCCTCTGCCATATCAACTCCGTCGTCGACAACAGTTGTCGGAACGTTAGCGGAGTGGGTGTGCGAATCCGGGGATTGACCGCGACGCGTGGAACGCCGCGCCACACCCGGAACAGGTGATTCGGCGAACGCAGGAGGAACTGCGCCGCAATGCCCCTGATGTCGCCGAAACACCTGTTCTCGACGCGGGGAACGCAGCGCGGGCACGGCGCGAGCACGGACCGACGGATGCGGCGTCCGCCGCCTCCGGAGGCTCAGGCCTTGGCGGTCGTGGCCGAGAGGTGCTCGGGTGCGGCGCCCAGCGAGAGCGCGGCGGCACCGATGATGCCGGCGTTGTTGCGGTGCACCGCGGGCACGATCGGGGTCTTCAGGTCGAGCAGGTGGAGGAACTTGTCCGCGTGCTTCGACACGCCGCCGCCGACGATGAACAGGTCGGGGGAGAAGAGGAACTCGACGTGGCTGTAGTACCACTGCAGCCGGTCGGCCCACTTCGACCAGCTGAGGTCGTCGCGCTCCATCGCGGAGTAGGCGGCGTACGCCTCCGCATCCTTGCCGTGCTTCGCGCGCTGCAGGTGGCCGAGCTCGGAGTTCGGAATGAGGGTGCCCTCGTAGATCATCGCCGAGCCGATGCCGGTGCCGAGGGTCGTGAGGATCGTGAGCCCACGCACGTCCTTGGCCGCACCGAACCGCAGCTCGGCGACGCCGGCGACGTCGGCGTCGTTGGCGAAGTGGATGTCACGGCCCAGGCCCTCCTCGAAGAAGTCCTCGGCGGGGAAGTCGATCCACTTGTCCGACACGTTCGCGGCGGACAGGGTGCGGCCGTTCTTCACGATGGCAGGGAACGCGACGCCGAGCGGGTAGTCGGAGTCAGTGACCTCGAGCCGCTGCAGCACCTCCCGGACCGCGCCGAGCACGTCCTCGGGCTGCGCTCCGGCGGGGGTGGCGACCTTGATCCGGTCGCTGATGAGTTCACCCTTCTCCAGGTCGACGATGCCGCCCTTGATCCCGGTGCCGCCGATGTCGATCCCGACCGCCCGTGCGCTCTGCGATGCCATGCATCCACCCTACCGACAGCGGTCCCGTGCATCAGTAGGATCGAGCCAGGCATCGACGAGGAGCGAACCGTGAGCGACGACAGCGAGAAGTACTGGTACAACCTCAAGACCGGACAGGTCGAGCGTGGCTTCGAGTCGCCCGCGGTCGACCGCGCGGGTCCGTTCGACTCTCCGGAGGAGGCGGCGAAGGCGCCCGACATCATCCGCGAGCGCTCCCGGCAGTGGGCCGAGGAAGACGCGCGCGAGGACGACTGAGCGTCCGCCGCGCGGACGCCTAGCATTGGGACGAGGCCGGACGACCGGTCCGTAGAGGGGACACCATGGACAAGCAGCGGGACTTCGTTCTGCGCACGATCGAGGAGCGCGGCATCAAGTTCGTGCGCCTCTGGTTCACCGACGTCATCGGCACGCTCAAGTCGGTCGCGATCGCACCGGCGGAGGTCGAGGGCGCGTTCAACGAGGGGCTCGGCTTCGACGGCTCCGCGATCGAGGGACTCACCCGCTCGTACGAGTCCGACCTGCTCGCGGTCCCGGACCCCACGACGTTCCAGGTGCTGCCCTGGCGCGGCGAGATCGACCCGACCGCGCGGATGTTCTGCGACATCACGACGCCCGACGGACAGCCCGCGGTCGCCGACCCGCGCCACGTGCTCAAGCGCACGCTGGCGAAGGCGGCCGACGCCGGGTTCACCTTCTACACGCACCCCGAGATCGAGTTCTACCTGCTGAAGTCCTCGTCGTACGGCCCGAACGGCCCCGAGCCGGTCGACTCCGCCGGCTACTTCGACAACGTCCCCGGCGGCACGGCGCACGACTTCCGTCGTCGCTCCGTGCGGATGCTGGAGGACCTCGGCATCTCGGTCGAGTACAGCCACCACGAGGGCGGCCCCGGTCAGAACGAGATCGACCTGCGGTACGCCGACGCGCTCACCACGGCCGACAACATCATGACGTTCCGCACGGTCGTCAAGGAGGTCGCGATCGAGCAGGGCGTGTACGCCACGTTCATGCCGAAGCCCCTCGGCGACCACCCCGGCTCCGGCATGCACACGCACATGTCGCTGTTCGAGGGCGACGTCAACGCGTTCTACGAAGAGGGCGCCCAGTACCAGCTCTCCAAGACCGGCCGGCAGTTCATCGCCGGGCTCCTCCGCCACGCGAACGAGATCTCGGCGGTCACCAACCAGTTCGTCAACTCGTACAAGCGCCTGTGGGGCGGCGACGAGGCGCCGAGCTTCATCACCTGGGGCCACAACAACCGGTCCGCGCTCGTCCGCGTGCCGCTGTACAAGCCGAACAAGGGGCAGTCGTCGCGCGTCGAGTACCGCGCCCTCGACTCGGCCGCGAACCCGTACCTCGCCTACGCGCTCATGCTGGCCGCGGGCCTCAAGGGCATCGAGGAGGGCTACGAACTCCCGCCCGAGGCCGAGGACAACGTCTGGCAGCTCACCGACCAGGAGCGTCGTGCGCTCGGCTACGCGCCGCTGCCGGCGAGCCTCGACCAGGCCCTGCAGGCCATGGAGGAGTCGGAGCTGGTCGCCGAGACGCTCGGCGAGCAGGTCTTCAACTACGTGCTGCTCAACAAGCGCAAGGAGTGGGCCGGCTACCGCGCCCAGGTGACGCCGTTCGAGCTGCAGAGCAACCTCGAGATGCTCTGAGCCCGATGGCATCCGACCGCTTCACGTCGCGGACGGACCTCGCCCGTCTCGGTTTCGGCGACACCACCCAGGCCGAGACGCTGCTCGACGAGATCGAGGGGCACGTCGGCCTGGACCGGGCCTCCTGGCTCGTCGGCGCCGGCGGCGCGGCCGACCCGGACGGCGCCGTCCTCGCCCTCGCGCGTGTCGCCCGACGCGCGCCGGAGGCGGTGCGTGGCGTGCTCGCCGACGACCGCGCGCGCACGGCGGCGTGGGCGCTGCTCGGCGCATCGGCGGAGGGGTTCGGCGACTTCTACTTCCGGCATCCGGAGGAGCTCGCCGACCTCGCCACTGCCGGCGGGTCGCTCCCCACCGCGGACGACCTGCGCGACGGACTGCTCGCCGCGGTCGGCGCCGCTGACGGGTTCGCCGAGGACGGCGGCGAGGCGGCGGTCACCGCGCTGCGCGTCGGCTACCGGCGCTGGGTGGCGCGGATCGCGGTGTACGACCTGCTGAGCGGCGACCCGGTCGGCGCCCTCGCCGACGTCGCGGCGACGCTCGCGGATGCTGCCGCCGCGGCCCTGGAGGCGGCCCTCGCGATCGCCCGCACGCGCATCAGCAGCGGCCGGGCGCTGTTCCCGCGCGAGCATGTCGCGGCGACGCGGCTCGCGATCGTGGGCATGGGCAAGACCGGTGCGCGCGAGCTGAACTACGTCAGCGACGTGGACGTGATCTTCGTGTGCGGGGCCGACGACGCCGTGCGCGAGGAGCTCGGCGAGAGCCGGGTGATCGACATCGCGACGCGCCTGGCCAGCCACACCATGCAGGCGATCTCCGCCGCCGACATCGAACCGGCGCTCTGGGAGGTCGACGCGAACCTCCGCCCGGAGGGCAAGCAGGGTGCGCTCGTGCGGACCCTCGATTCCCACCTGTCGTACTACGAGCGGTGGGCGAAGAGCTGGGAGTTCCAGGCGCTGCTGAAGGCCCGTCCGGTCGCCGGCGATCTCGGGCTCGGCGAGGCCTACGTCGAGGCGCTGCAGCCGAAGGTGTGGACGAGCGCGGCGCGTGAGAACTTCGTCGACAGTGTGCAGCGGATGCGGGAACGCGTCACCGAGCACATCCCGGTCGAGGAGCGCCCCTACCAGCTGAAGCTCGGTGCCGGCGGCATCCGCGACGTCGAGTTCACGGTGCAGCTGCTGCAGCTCGTGCACGGGCTGAGCGACGACCGCATCCGGCAGCGCGGCACGCTGGCAGCCCTCGACGCGCTCGTCGCCGAGGGCTACATCGGGCGCTCGGACGCCGCGGCCTTCGAAGGCGACTACCGGATGCTGCGCGTGCTCGAGCACCGGCTCCAGCTCCGAGGGCTCAAGCGCACGCACCTCATGCCCGCGGCGACGGAGGACCAGCGGATCCTCGCCCGCGCGAGCGGGCTCGCCGACACGGCCGACGGCGTGTGGGTGCTCTGGGAACGGATCAAGCGCGAGGTGCGTGAGATCCACGTGCGTCTGTTCTACCGGCCCCTGCTCTCGGCCGTCGCAGCCCTCCCCGAGGCGGAGCGGTCGCTCTCGCCCGCACAGGCGCACGACCGCCTCGCCGCCATCGGGTTCCGCGACCCGGTCGGTGCGCTCCGGCACATCGGCGCGCTGACCTCCGGCATCAGCCGCAAGGCCACCATCCAGCGGCACCTCATGCCGGTGATGCTGCGCTGGTTCGGCGACGGCGTCGACCCGGACTACGGACTCATCTCGTTCCGCCGCATCAGCGAACGGCTCGGCGACACGCCCTGGTTCCTCCGCATCCTGCGCGACTCGGCGGGCGCCGCCGAGAGCCTCACCCGGGTGCTGTCGGGCTCCCGGTACATCGGGGAGCTCATGGAGTGGATCCCCGAGTCGGTCGCCTGGCTCGACGACACGGACCAGCTCCGGCCCCGCACCGGCGCCGCCCTGGAGCAGGAGGCCAGGGCGATCCAGACCCGGCACGAGACCATCGAGGACGCCATGCGCGCGGTGCGGGCGCTCCGCCGCCGCGAACTGCTGCGGATCGCGATGGCGGCGGTGACGGGCGTCCTCACGATCGAGGAGCTCGCGGAGGCGCTGACGGTCGTCACCGAGGTGACGATCCAGGCCACCCTGCGCGCCGTCCGGCGCGAGGTCGTGCCGCCCGAGGACGACGCGCTCGACTTCTCCGTCATCGCCATGGGACGCTTCGGCGGGAGCGAGCTCGGGTTCGGTTCGGACGCCGACGTGCTCTACGTGTACCGTCCGAACGGCGTCGACCCGGAGCGGGCGCACCAGCTGTCGTTGAAGCTCGTCGCCGGGCTCCGCCAGCACTCCGAGGATCACCGCGTACCGCTCGACCTGGACGCGGACCTCCGCCCCGAGGGGCGCAACGGCCCCCTCGTGCGCTCGCTCGACGCGTACGCCGAGTACTACCGTCGGTGGTCGCTGTCGTGGGAGGCGCAGGCGCTGCTGCGGGCGCGCGGCGTCGCGGGGAGCGTCAAGCTCATCGCCGCGTTCACCGAACTCGCCGACAGCGTCAGGTATCCCGCATCCGCCGACCCGCAGGGGCTCCGCGAGATCAAACGCATCAAGGCACGGGTGGAGAGCGAACGGCTGCCGCAGGGTGCCGACCCCTCGCGCCACCTGAAGCTCGGCCCCGGTGGGCTCAGCGACGTCGAGTGGCTCGTGCAGTCGCTCCAGCTGCAGCACGCCCACGCCGTGCCAGGGCTGCGGACGACGTCGACCACGGCGGCGCTCCAGGCCGCGACCGAGGTGGGCCTCATCCCGGAGTCCGCGTCCGCGCGGCTCGCCGAGGCGTGGCGACTGGCGAGCCGCCTGCGGTCGGCGAACACGCTGCTGTCCGGACAGACGAGCGACGTGCTGCCCGCCGACCGGCAGCGTCTCGACGGCATCGGCCGACTGCTGGAGTACCCGGCCCGCTCGGCGACGCTCGTCGAGGAGGACTGGATGCGGACGGCCCGGCGTGCCCGCCGCGTGTTCGAGAAGCTCTTCTACGGCTGATCCTCGGGCACGCCCAGCGCCCGCAGGAGCGAGTTCGCGTCGTACGGGCCGGTGTGGCGCCGGCCGTTCACGAACAGCGTCGGCACGGAGGTGATGTTCATCGCCTCCGCGTCGAGCATGTCGTCCTGCACGCGACCGGTCACGGCCGCAGAGCCGAGGTCGCGCTCGAACCGGTCGACGTCGAGGCCCAGCCGGTCGGCGAGCCGCAGGATGTCGGAGGGCCGCTGGTTCTCCTGATCGGCGAACAGCCCCCGCTGGAACTCCCAGAACCGGCCTTGGAGCGACGCCGCCTCGGCCGCCTCCGCATCCGCCAGCGCGTTCGGATGCTGCCGCTCGAGCGGCGCGTGCCGCCACACGTACCGCAGCCGGTCCCCGATGCGGTCGTGCACCTGCTGGATCGACCCGGACGCCTTGAGGCAGAACTCGCACTGGAAGTCGCCGTACTCGACGATCGTGTACTCGGCGTCGTCGGGGCCGAACACGTGGTCGCGCGCCGGGTCCACCGGCCGCACGAGCGTGAGTCCGGTCTCCGGCGCGGGACGCAGCGCCTCTCCGACGCGGAAGATGAGCGTCGCGAGCAGGAACGCGATGACGGATGCGGCGAGCACGCCGACACGGGCCTCGTTCTGCACCGTCGGATCGTCGATCGCGAGGTCGACGATGAAGAGCGAGATCGTGAAGCCGATGCCGCTGAGGGCGGCGCCGCCGGCGATCCGTTCCATCGTCAGGCCCGGACCGAAATCGCCCAGCCGGAACAGCCGCATGAGGGCGGTGGAGCCGGCGATGCCGACGAACTTGCCGAGGACGAGGCCGATCACCACGCCCCAGGTGACGGGGGAGACGAGCGCGCCGGCGAGGATCTCCGGGGTGACGACCACCCCGGCGTTGGCGAGCGCGAACAGCGGCAGGATCACGTACGCGACATAGGGCGCGTACGCCGACTGCAGCCGCTCGTTGATGGAGATCGACTCGCGCAGGCTGTTGGCCGCGGCGCGGGCGTAGTCGCTGTTGGGCGACTGGCGGAAGGTGCGGGCGAGTTCGAGCGCGTGCTCGACGTCGCGCCGGTTGGGCCGGTACACCGGCACGAGGAGCGCGATCGCGACGCCGGCGAGCGTCGGGTGCACGCCGGAGGCGAGGAACGCGAGCCACACGATGATCGCGAGCGTGCCGTAGACCGGGCCTCGCCCGCCGCGGAGGTACCGGGTGAGGTACACGCCCACGAGACCGATCGCGGCGACGACGAGGGGGAGCGGGTTGAAGTCCTCGGTGTAGACGAGCGCGATGATCGAGAGCGCCCCGATGTCGTCGACGACGGCGAGGGCGAGGAGGAAGACGCGCAGCCGGCCCGGGACGCGCGGCCCGATGAGGGCGAGCGCGCCGACGAGGAAGGCCGTGTCGGTCGAGATGACGATCCCCCAGGCGTGCTCGTACCCGGACCCCTGCGCGACCATCACGTACAGGAGCGCCGGCACCGCGAGCCCGGCGAGGGCAGCGACCACGGGGACGAGGGCACGCGACCAGCTCGTCAGCTCGCCGATCGCGAACTCGCGCCGCACCTCCAGCCCGACGGTGAAGAAGAAGATCGCCATGAGCGCGTCGTTGACCGCGGAGTGCAGGGTGAACTCGAGCTGCAGGTCGTTCACGCCGAGCACCAGGTGGGTGTCCCAGAACGCGTCGTACGCCCCGCCCGCGAGGTTCGCCCAGAGGATCGCCGCCGCGGTGCCGACCAGCAGCAGGACCGCGCCGATCCGCGCCTGACCGGCGTTCCGGACCCGTTCGGCGATCGAGGGGTGCCGGGTGCGGCGGTCGGGACCGCTCCGGTCCTCGGAGACGGGCGGCTGGGCCAGGGGCAGTTCGGTCATCTGGGGGATCCTCACGGCGGCGGCTACGGACACTGTAGGAGCCGGCGGCCGCGACCGCCAGCATCCCGGGTGTGAGGTCCGCAACCGTCCGCCGGGCGTCGGAATTCCCGACACGGCCGCCGACAGGGCATGCTGGATCAGAAGACGAGAGGAACCCATGTCCGCACTCACCATCGGCAGCGCACTCGGCGACCCGGCCAGCCCCGTCCAGCTCGATCCCCGCCGGTTCAACCGGCACACCTTCTGGTGCGGGCAGAGCGGCAGCGGCAAGACCTACGCACTCGGCGTGGTGCTCGAGCAGCTGCTCCTGCACACCGAGCTGCCGATCCTCGTGCTCGACCCGAACGCGGACTTCGTGCGCCTGCGTGAGACCCGCACGACGGCCGACCCCGCGGCTGCGTCGCGGATCGCGGAGAGCGACATCCGCGTGTTCCGTTCCGGCAGCGCCGAGGGGGAGCGGCTGCGCACCCGCTACCTCGACCTGTCGCCCGCGGCGAAGGCGGCCGTGCTGCAGATGGATCCGATCGCGGATGCGGAGGAGTACAACGTGCTCCTGCACTCGGAGGGGAACGCGGCGGAGTTCGACTCGCGGCAGCTCGTCATGTTCCTCCGCGCCACCGGCGACCCCGCCCGCATCCGCCTGGCGAACCGCATGGAGAACCTGCAGGTGCTCGAGTGGGACCTGTGGTCGCGCGGCCGGGCGTCGGTCGTGGACGTCATCGACGAGCGCCCCCGGGCGAGCGTGCTCGACCTCGGCGGCTTCGACCACCCCGCCGAGTCGCGTGTGGCCGCCCTCGCCGTGCTGGAGCACCTGTGGGCCCGTCGCGAGGAGCGGCGTCCGATCCTCATCGTCATCGACGAGGCGCACAACCTCTGCTCGCCCGAGCCGCAGACGGCGGTGGAGCGGATGCTGACGCAGCAGCTCATCCAGATCGCCGCCGAGGGCCGCAAGTTCGGTCTGTGGCTGTTCCTGTCGACGCAGCGGCCCACGAAGATCCACCCGAACGTGCTGTCGCAGTGCGACAACCTCGGCCTCATGCGGGTGAACGCGCCGCGCGACCTCGCCGAGCTCGCCGACGTGTTCGGTTTCGCCCCGGAGGACGCCGTCCGCCGCGCGCAGAACTTCGCGCAGGGGCAGGCGCTGTTCGCCGGCGGGTTCATCCCGCAGCCGACGTTCGTGCAGATGGGGGACCGGCTCACCGAGGAGGCGGGCGGCGACGTGAAGGTCCCGCTCCGCGAGGACTGAGTCCCGCGCCGCGCGGTTCCGCCGCATCCTGCACCGCGCGGCGGAGAAACGGGAAGGCCCCCGAGGATCGCTCCTCGGGGGCCTTCCGCGTGTGTGTCGTCGCTCAGACGCCGAAGTACAGCTCGTACTCGAACGGGTGCGGGCGAGCGGCCATCGGCTTGATCTCGTTCTCGATCTTGTACTCGATCCAGGTCTCGATCAGCTCGGGCGTGAACACGTTGCCGCGGGTCAGGAACTCGTGGTCGTTGCGCAGCGCCTCGAGCGAGTCGAGGAGCGAGTTCGGGACCTGCGGGATGTTCTTGGCCTCCTCCGGGGGAAGCTCGTACAGGTCCTTGTCGACCGGCTCGTGCGGCTCGATGCGGTTGATGATGCCGTCGAGGCCGGCCATCATCTGCGCGGCGAACGCGAGGTACGGGTTGCCGGAGGCGTCGGGGGCGCGGAACTCGATGCGCTTGGCCTTCGGGTTCGACCCCGTGATCGGGATGCGGACCGCGGCGGAGCGGTTGCCCGCCGAGTAGACCAGGTTGACCGGGGCCTCGTAGCCCTTGACCAGGCGCTTGTACGAGTTCAGCGTCGGGTTGGTGAAGGCGAGGACGGCCGGGGCGTGCTTGAGCAGACCGCCGATGTACCAGCGGGCGGTGTCGGACAGGCCGCCGTAGCCCTTCTCGTCGTAGAACAGCGGCTTGCCCTCGAGCCACAGCGACTGGTGCGTGTGCATGCCGGAGCCGTTGTCGCCGAACAGCGGCTTGGGCATGAAGGTCGCGACCTTGCCCCACTGGTCCGCGGTGTTCTTGACGATGTACTTGAACTTCAGGATGTCGTCGGCCGCGTGCACCATGGTGTCGAAGCGGTAGTTGATCTCCTGCTGGCCACCGGTGCCCACCTCGTGGTGCGAACGCTCGAGGTGGAAGCCCGCCTCGATGAGGTTCAGCGTGATGGCGTCACGGAGGTCGGCGGTCTTGTCGACCGGGGCGACCGGGAAGTAGCCGCCCTTGTAGGCGGTCTTGTTGCCCAGGTTGCCGCCCTCTTCCTCACGACCGGTGTTCCACGCGCCCTCCTCGGAGTCGACGCGGTAGAAGCTCGAGTTCTGCGAGACGTCGTAGCGGACGTCGTCGAAGATGTAGAACTCCGCCTCGGGGGCGAAGAAGGCGGTGTCCGCGATGCCGGTGGAGGCGAGGTACTTCTCGGCCTTCTTGGCGACCTGACGCGGGTCCTTGTGGTAGATCTCGCCGTTGCGCGGGTTGTAGATGTCGAAGAGCATGACGAGGGTCTTCGCCTCGCGGAACTGGTCGACGTAGGCCGTCGTCACGTCCGGGATCAGCTGCATGTCCGACTCGTGGATGTTCGCGAAGCCGCGGATCGAGGACCCGTCGAACAGCTGGCCGACGGTGAAGAACTCCTCGTCGACGGTCGACGCGGGGATGTTGAAGTGCTGCTGCACACCAGGCAGATCCGTGAAGCGGATGTCGAGGAACTTGACGTCCTCGTCCTTGATGAACTTCAGCACCTCGGATGAATCACGGAACATGGAGACTCCAGAGGTAGGGCATTCGGGAAAGTCCCCCGCCGGGGCGGGTTTCCTCGAACGTATCCCGGAGGCGTTGCCCTGGGGTGTCTCTCATGTTTCCGGCATGTTACGCGTCCCGGATTAGGCTTGGGGCGTGCCCGAAACCCCCGAAACATCCAGCTATCCCGGCGAACGACTGGGTCTTCCGAACACCGGCCGGGGGAGTGTCGCGAGGGTCGGCCGGCGCCTGGGCGCGCTGCTCATCGACTGGGCCTGCGCGACCGTGATCTCCATCGCGTTCTTCGCCTACGACGGCTTCGCGACCATGGCGGTGTTCGCCGTGGTGCAGATCGTGTTCATCCCGCTCATCGGCGGGAGCCCGGGGCACCGCATCGTCGGCCTTCGGCTCCTCCGCCTCGGCGGCGGCTGGACGGGCCTGTGGCGTCCGATCGTGCGCACGGTGCTCCTCGTCCTGGTCATCCCCGCCGCGATCTGGGACGCCGACCAGCGCGGCCTGCACGACAAGGCGGCCGGCACGGTCCTCATCCGAGGCTGAACCGTACCGACCGCCGAACGTCGCAGGACGGATGCCGCGCGTCAGCGCGGACGCGGGGCGCGCACCCGCGTGGGGTCGATGCCCTTCGGGATCGGCAGCGACGACAGCGACTGCGACACGGAGTCGACGCGCTTGATCACGGCCGCCATGGTGGGCCGGTCGATCGCGTTCGGGAGCGCCTTGATCGTCTTCGACAGCTTGCCGATCTCGACCTCGTCATCGCCATGGCCGACGTACAGCACGGTGACGGGCACACCCGAGGCGACGCGCTTGATCTTCGCCTTCTCGTCGGCCACCAGACGGGTGAGCCGCCCACGGGCGCCCTCGCCGACGATGACGACACCGCCGCGGCCGATCGCGCGGTAGACGGCCTCCTGCGTGCGGGGGTTCACGCCGACGGGCATCTCGCTCGCCTGCCATTTGCGCCCCAGGGACGTGCTCAGCACGTGACCGGCGGCGCCGGGCATGCCGTCGATCTTCTTGTACATGGCGGTCGTCGACAGGCGCGTCATGGTCATCATCGAGGCGAGGAAACCTACGAGGAGGCCGGTGAAGCCCCACAGGATGATGCTCCAGATCGCCGCCGGCGGGATGAGGAAGCCGACCCCGACGCCGAGCGCGATCGCCACGACGATGATCGCCGCGAGCAGCCAGGGCAGCCAGGGGTACTCGTCCTTGGTGAAGCGGAAGAGGGTCTTGAGCTGGGAGAAGAAACCGGGACGCTTCTCCGGGGTCGTGCTGCGGGCCATACCTCCAGCCTACCGGCCGGGACCACCTCTCCTCCCCAGACCGGTCGGCCGGGAGCTCACGCACGGAAACGGCTGCGGCCGGCATCCGGGCGCCGGGGTCGGTCACGCTCGACGGGTGATCGATCAGCGCCGGCCCGACCTGCTCGCGGATGCACTGCCACCCGTGCTCCGGCGGGTGGAGCCGCCCGCCGCCCCGTGGCCGGCGGCGCTGGTCGGTGCGGGAGACGGGCGCGGGTTCCTCGTGGACGCGGCCGACCTCTCGCCCGGCGCCTTCGGTGCGTCCGCCGAGCATGTGCTGCGGCCGGTCGAGGTCTTCCGCACCGCGGACGGACACGTCGTGCGCATGCCGCTCGTGGAGCGGCGCCTCGAACCCGCACCGACCGGTGGGCCGGGTGCGGCGGTCACGCTGGCTGTCAGCATCGTCCGCGCGGTCGGCGCGGCCGAGCCCGACCTGCTCGGTGAGTGGTGGTGCGATCCCGACGGGCGACCGGTGTTCGTCCCCGTCGCAGGAGGGACCGCGCTCCGCACCGGCGCGGCCGCGCTCCTGCGGGCCGCCGACATCGGCGCGGCACAGGAGGTGCTGGACGAGCTCGCGGCCGAACTGGAGGAGGCCGAACCGCTGCCGCTGGACGGCTGGGAGGACCGGCTGTTCACGCTCGGGGCCCCTGCCGCGCTCCAGCGGACGGAGCCCGAGACCCGGGCGTCGCGGCGCCGTGGACGCTCGCCGCGCGGCCGGTCGCGCTCGCGCGGCGCGGGGCCGGGCGCCGCGGTCTCGGACGCGGGCGTCGCCGTGTGGCGCTCGGTGCGGCGGCTGCGCGGGGACCGCAGGCTCACCGCGGGGACCGCGGCCGCGGCGGCGCTCCTGGTGGTCGTGGTCGGGCTCGCCTGGCCGGTTGATCAGGACCCGGCGGCGACGGCGGAGACGGTGGCCACGTCGACCGAGCCGGTCGAGCCGGCCGATCCGCCGCCGGTTGCCGCCGTGGCGGATGCCGGCGACCCCGTCTCCCGGGCGGTCGCGCTCCTCGGGCAGGCCCGCGGGTGTGCGGGGGACGCCGCCTGCCTGGCCGAGGTCATGGAGGACCCGGCGAAGAGCCTGCCGGCGGGTCCCGCCCGCGACGACCCCGCCGCATCCGCCTCGCTCGTCGACCACCTGGGCGGGATCGCGGTCGTCCGCGTGCAGGGCTCGGACGGGGCGGCGCAGATCGTGCTCATCGTCGCCAGAGACGGCGAATGGCTGGTCCGCGACGTCTATGACGCCGCGGACCAGCCATGAGCAGTGGGCTCAGATGCCGAGCGACCCCGCGAAGTCCGCGGCCTCGAGGCGCGCCTTGACGGCCGAGAGGAAGCGGGCGGCGTCCGCGCCGTCGATGACGCGGTGGTCGTACGACAGGGCGAGGAACACGTACGAGCGGACCGAGATCGCGTCCTTGCCGTCGACCGTCACGACCCCGGGGCGCTTGAACACGACGCCGGTGCCGAGGATCGCGCTCTGCGGGAGGAAGACGACCGGGGTGTCGAACAGCGCGCCGCGCGAACCCGTGTTGGTCAGCGTGAAGGTGCCGCCGGCGAGCTCGTCGGGCTTCAGCTTGTTCTCACGCGTCCGGGCTGCGAGGTCGGCGATCTCGTGGGCGATCTGCGCGATGTCCTTGTCGCCCGCGTTGCGGACGACCGGGGTGAGCAGGCCGCGCTCGGTGTCGACCGCGATGGAGAGGTTCTCGCTCGCGGGGTAGACGATCTGGTCGCCGTCGACGGTCGCGTTGATGACGGGGTACGCCTGCAGCGCCTCGGCGGCGGCGAGGGCGAAGAAGGGCAGGAACGACAGCTTGTCGCCGGTCTTCGCCTGGAAGTCGGCCTTCACCTGGTCGCGGTAGGCGGCGAGCTTCGTGACGTCGACCTCGACGACGGTGGTCAGCTGCGCGGTCTGCTGCATCGACGCGACCGCGCGCTCGGCGAGCACCTTGCGCAGACGCGACATCGGCTGGGTCGTGCCGCGCAGCGGCGAGACCTCGAGCTTCGGCGCGGCGGGCGCGGCAGGTGCGGCGGCTGCTGCCGGGGCGGACTGCTTCGCCTCGGCGGCCTTGAGCACGTCCTCCTTGCGGATGCGGCCGCCGACGCCCGACCCCTTGACGGTCGAGAGGTCGACGCCCTGCTGCTGCGCGAGCCGACGCACGAGCGGGGTGACGTAGGTGGGGCCGTCGTCCTCGGCGCTGTCGGCGGCGGGAGCTGCGGGCGCCGGTGCGGCGGCGGGGGCCGGTGCGGCGGCGGGGGCCGGTGCGGCGGCGGGGGCAGGTGCGGGCGCGGCGGGCGCCGGTGCGGGCGCGGCGGCAGGTGCGGGGGCGGACTCCGCCTCGGCCTGCACGGTCTCGACCGGCTTCTCGGTCGAGGGCGCCTCGGGGGCGGCCTCCGCGGCGGCGGGCGCGCCGTCGCCGATGCGCGCCAGGGCGGCACCGACCTCGACGGTCTCGTCCTCCTGGACGAGGATCGCCTGCAGGACGCCGGCGACCGGCGAGGGGATCTCGGTGTCGACCTTGTCGGTCGAGATCTCCAGGAGCGGTTCGTCGACCGCAACCTCGTCACCGACCTGCTTCAGCCAGCGGGTGACGGTGCCCTCGGTCACGCTCTCACCGAGCTCGGGGAGCACGACCTCGCGGCCACCGGCCGCGGGCTGCGCCGCGGCGGGCGCCTCGGCCGGGGCAGCGGGCGCCTCGGCGGGAGCAGCCGGAGCCTCTTCGGCGGGCGCGGGCGCGGCCTGCTCGGCGGGGGCGGCGGGCTCGGACGAGGCACCGCTGCCGTCGCCGATCTTCACCAGCACGGCGCCGACCTCGACCGTCTCGTCCTCCTGGACGAGGATCTCCTCGATGACGCCCGCGACGGGCGAGGGGATCTCGGTGTCGACCTTGTCGGTCGAGATCTCGAGCAGGCCCTCATCCACCGCGACGGTGTCGCCGACGTTCTTGAGCCAGCGGGTGACCGTTCCCTCGGTGACGCTCTCGCCGAGAGCGGGGAGGACCACGGAAGTGCTCATGGCATTTGCTCCTTCAAAGACGTGTGTGTGTCTAGCTTAGTGATCTACAGGGGTCAGAGCGTGTGCAGCGGAGCGCCCGCGAGGGCCAGCAGCGCCTCGCCGAGCGCCTCGCCCTGCGTGGGGTGCGCGTGCAGGTACGGCTTCACGTCCTCGGGGTGCGCCTCCCACCCGACGACGAGCTGCGCCTCCGCGATGAGCTCGCCCACCCGGTCGCCGATCATGTGGACGCCCACCACGGGGCCGTCGACGCGGCGGACGACGCGCACCGAGCCCGCGGTGCCGAGGATCTCGCTCCGCGCGTTGCCGGCCAGGTTGTAGTCGACGACGGCGACCGCGTCCTCGCCGAACCGCTCGGCCGCGGCGTCACGGGTGAGGCCCACCGAGGCGAGTTCGGGATGCGAATAGGTGATGCGGGGCACGACCTCGTCGGGCACGGCGACGGGGGAACGGCCGGCCAGTTGTTCGGCGACGAAGATCCCGTGCTGGAATCCGCGGTGCGCGAGCTGCGGACCGGGCACGACGTCGCCGACCGCCCAGACGCCGGGCACGTTCGTGCGCAGCCGGTCGTCGACGACGACGAACCCTCGTTCCACGGCGACGCCGGCGGCATCCAGTCCGAGGTCGTCGATCGCCGGCACGCGGCCGATCGCGACGAGCACGTAGTCGGCGGTGAGGGCGTCGCCCGCCTCGAGCGAGACCGTGACCGCGTCGTCCTGCTGCACGACGCCCGCGACGCGGACACCGGTGCGCATCGCGATGCCGCGCTTGCGGAAGGCGCGCTCGAGACCCTTGCGCAGGGTCTCGTCCTCGTTCGGCACGAGGCTCGGCAGGGCCTCGACGATCGTGACGTCGGCGCCGAGCGATCGCCACAGGCTCGCGAACTCCACCCCGATGACCCCGCCGCCGAGCACGACGACCCGCCCGGGGACCTCGCCGAGCTCGAGCGCGGTCTCGCTCGTGAGCACGCGGCCGCCGACGGGGACGCCCGGCAGTTCACGGGTGCGCGCCCCGGTGGCGATCACGACGTCCGGTGCTTCGAGGAGCTCGTCGCCGACGCGCACGCGGCCCGGGCCCTCCAGACGGCCCTCGCCGTGCACGACCGTGATCCGCCGCGCGGCGAGCAGACCCTCGAGTCCCTTGTGCTTCTTGGCCACGATGCCGCGTCGGAACGCGTGCATCGCCTCGACGTCGACCCCGTCGTAGGACGCGCGGACGCCGACGGATGCGGCGGAGCCGATGCCGTCGACGATCTCGGCGACGTGCAGCAGCGCCTTCGTCGGCACGCATCCGCGGTGGAGGCACGTGCCGCCCACCTTGTCGCGCTCGACGAGCACGACCTCCTTGCCGAGTTCCGCCGCGCGGAGGGCGAGCGCGTACCCCGCGCTGCCGCCGCCGAGGACGATGACGTCGGCCGCCATGTCAGGCCGTCCCGCGCAGCAGCTCGAGGAGGGAGCGGACCGAGGCGCCGGTCGCGCCCTTTTCGGTGAAGCCGTAGGCGCCGCCCTTGTGCCAGCCGGAGCCGGCGATGTCCAGGTGCAGCCAGGGGATCCGCGGTGCGTCCTCCGCATCCGAGACCCGGCCGACGAAGCGGCGCAGGAAGAGGCCGGCGAACAGCGAGCCCCCGGCCGGGTCGCCGATCTTCGCGTTCACGAGATCGGCGATGGGGGAGTCGAGTTCGTCCTCCATGTGGTCGGGGAGTGGCATGTGCCAGGACGGTTCTGCCGCGCGTCGCGCCGCCGCGAGGTACTCGGCGACCGCGTCGTCGTCGCCGAACACGCCGGTCGTGCGCGTGCCCAGGGCGACGATGATCGCGCCGGTGAGGGTCGCCACGTCGACGATGAGGTCCGGCCGGTCACGGCTCGCGGCGGCGATGCCGTCGGCGAGCACGAGGCGGCCCTCGGCGTCGGTGTTCAGCACCTCGACGGTCGTGCCGTCCAGCATCCGCAGCACGTCGCCCGGGCGCGTCGCGCGACCCGACGGCATGTTGTCGGCGATGCAGAGGTAGGCGGTGACGCCGACCGGCAGGGCCAGCTGCGCGGCAGCACGGACGACGGCGAGGGCGACGGCCGCGCCGCACATGTCGTCCTTCATCCCGACCATGGAGGCGGCGGGCTTCAGCGAGAGGCCGCCGGTGTCGAAGGTGATGCCCTTGCCGACGACCGCGACCTGCCGCGACGCGCCGGCGGGACGGTAGTCGAGGCGGACGAAGCGCGGCGGGCGGTCCGAGCCCTGCCCGACACCGAGGATGCCGCCGAAGCCCTGCTCGGCCATCGCGACCTCGTCGAGCACGGTGACCTCGACCGGGAGCCCCTCGACGGCGTCGACGGCACGGCGTGCCAGGTCGTCGGGGCCGAGCCACTCGGCGGGGATGGAGGTGAGGTCCTTCACGAGCGCGACGGCGCCCGCGACGGCCTCGGCCTCGGCCGCGTCGCCCTCGCCCGCATCGGGGGCGACGACGACGACACGGGCGGCGCGCGCCGGGGCGGCGGTGCGCTTGTACGCCTCGAAGCGGTAGCCGCCGAGCCCGGCACCCTCGAGGAGGGCGGCGGCGGCACCCGTCGCGGCTGGGGCGGCCAGTGCGACGGTGTCGAATCCGGTGAGCTGGCGGATCCCGGCGCCGGCGGCGTCACGCAGCGCCGCGGTGTCGGGGTCCGCGCCGCTGCCGACGACCGCGAGCGGTCCGTCGAAGACCTCGGGGGCGTCGACGCGGAGGAACGACCCGGCCGAGCCGGAGAAGCCCAGTCGTCGGAGGCGTGCACCGAGTCCGGCCCAGGCGTCGTCCTCGTAGAACGGGTCGGCGGGCGGGGGCAGCACGATGACGGCGGCGTCGGCACCGGAGGTGCGCAGGTCGGATGCGGACACGGACAGCGCGGGGTACGGCATCCCCCCATCGTAGGCGGACGCCGGCCTCCGCCCTCGGGCGCGTGTGGACTCGTAGCATGGGAGCATGCCGTTCGACATCCCCGTCTTCGAGCCCGCCGACCCGGCGCCGGTCGTCCCGGCCGGGCTGCCGCTGGTCGTGCTGC
Source organism: Microbacterium sp. GXF7504 (assembly GCF_054798235.1). NCBI lineage: Bacteria > Bacillati > Actinomycetota > Actinomycetes > Micrococcales > Microbacteriaceae > Microbacterium > Microbacterium sp. GXF7504. The sequence continues at coordinate 293,544 of NZ_JBSJZI010000002.1, forward strand.
TGACCGGATTCACCGACGCGGGCTCCGCCGTGTCGCAGACGGTGGGGTATCTCCGCGACGAACTCGGCCACGCGATGGTGCGTCGCTACGACAACGACGTGCTGCTGGACTACCGCGCACGACGCCCCCTCATCGCGTTCGACACCGACCACCTCACCGACTACCGGCCGCCGCGGCTCGAGCTCACGCTCACGCACGACGCGCTCGGCCAACCGTTCCTCGTGCTCGCCGGCTACGAGCCCGACTTCGCGTGGGAGCGCTTCACCGCATCCGTCACCGAGTTCGCGCAGGACGCGGCGGTGTCCTCCGTCACCTGGGTGCACGCGATCGGGATGCCGGTGCCGCACACCCGCCCGCTCGGCACCACCGTCTCAGGCAACCGCGCTGCGCTGGTCGAGGAGCACTCGGTCTGGAAGCCGCACACGCAGGTCCCCGCGACCGCCGGGCACCTGCTGGAGTACCGCCTCGCCGAGGCCGGGGTGCCGGTCGCAGGGTTCGTGCTCCTCGTGCCGCACTATCTCGGCGACGCCGAGTACCCGGGTGCGGCGATCACCGTGCTCGACAGTCTCACCGCGGCCACCGGGCTCGTGTTCGCCACCGACGACCTGCGCGACGACAACGAGGAGTTCCTCGGCAAGGTCGCGGAGCAGATCGCGGCGAGCGACGAACTCGAGCGGATGCTGCACGGGCTGGAGGAGCGGTACGACGCCTACATGGCGGGCGCGACGCAGGCGACCCCGCTGCTGCACGAGGCCGACATCCCCAGTGCGGACGAGATCGCGGCCGAGCTGGAACGCTTCCTCGCCAACCGCGGCCCGGGCGACGAGGACCGCCAGAGCCCACGGGCCTGATCCCGCCGGGAATGCCCGGGCGCACCGACGCGTTCTTCCAAGAGCAGGATCGACGGAATCCTTGCCCGCGTATGCGACAATGGAGGACCGACCCGTTGTCGAACCCCGGTGATCCGATCGCCGAGGACTTGACAAGGGTCTTACTCGTGTCCGTAACGACCGCGGCACTCCACCCGGTGAAAGGCGAACCGTGACTCCGAGCACGAAGACCGAAAACCGCTCGCGCACCGCGACCGACACCGCTGCCGCTGAGGCCGCAGAGGAAGAGTCGGTCGCGCCCGCTGCGCCGAAGAAGAAGGCTCCCGCCAAGCGCGCCGCCGCCAAGAAGGCCGCGCCGAAGAAGAGCACCAAGAAGACCGCGAAGACCGACGACGAGTTCGAGGACGAGGGGATCGACGACGAGCCCGTCGTCGACGACACCGACATCGACGACGCCGACGAGGCCGCCGCACCCGCCAAGGGCAAGGCGAAGGCCGACGACGACGAGGAGGAGGACGGCAAGAAGAAGGCGTTCTCCGAGCCGCTCCCGACCGGCGCCATCGTCATCTCCTCGAGCGACGACGACGAGGTCCCCGTCTACTCCACCCAGATCACGGGTGCGACGGCCGACCCGGTCAAGGACTACCTGAAGCAGATCGGCAAGGTCCCGCTGCTGAACGCGGCCGAAGAGGTCGAGCTCGCCATGCGGATCGAAGCCGGCCTGTTCGCCGAAGAGAAGCTGTCGAAGATGTCGGCGGCCGAGAAGTCCAGCCAGCTGGGCCTCGACCTGCAGTGGGTCGCCCGCGACGGTCAGCGTGCGAAGAGCCACCTGCTGGGCGCCAACCTGCGCCTCGTGGTGTCGCTCGCCAAGCGCTACACCGGCCGCGGCATGCAGTTCCTCGACCTCATCCAGGAAGGGAACCTCGGCCTCATCCGTGCCGTCGAGAAGTTCGACTACACCAAGGGCTTCAAGTTCTCGACCTACGCGACCTGGTGGATCCGCCAGGCGATCACGCGCGCCATGGCCGACCAGGCCCGCACCATCCGCATCCCGGTGCACATGGTCGAGGTCATCAACAAGCTCGCCCGCGTGCAGCGGCAGATGCTGCAGGACCTGGGCCGCGAGCCCACCCCGGAGGAGCTGTCGAAGGAACTCGACATGACCCCCGAGAAGGTCATCGAGGTCCAGAAGTACGGCCGTGAGCCGATCTCGCTCCACACCCCGCTCGGCGAGGACGGTGACAGCGAGTTCGGTGACCTCATCGAGGACACCGAGGCGGTGGTCCCGGCCGACGCCGTGGGCTTCACGATGCTGCAGCGCCAGCTCGAGTCGCTCCTGGACTCCCTGAGCGAGCGCGAGGCGGGCGTCATCCGCATGCGCTTCGGCCTCGGCGACGGGCAGCCGAAGACGCTGGACCAGATCGGCGACACCTTCGGCGTGACGCGTGAGCGCATCCGCCAGATCGAGTCGAAGACGATGGCCAAGCTGCGGCACCCCTCGCGTTCGCAGTCGCTGCGGGACTACCTCGAGTGAGCGACGCGGCGGTTCCCAACGACGGCAAGGTCCTCACCGTCGAGGCGGACGGCGCGCGGTTCATGCGGATCCCGATCCGCACCCGCGTCGTCATGCCCGGCGATGAGCTCGACCCGTTCGTGCTCGAGTACGCGGCCGACCAGGTGCAGCCGGGCGACCTGCTGTTCGTGACCGAGAAGATCGTCGCGATCACGCAGGGCCGGTCGTACCTCGTCGAGGACATCACGCCCCGCAAGCTCGCGTTCTTCCTCTCCAAGTACGTGACGCGCACCCCGCACGGCATCGGTCTCGGCATGCCCGAGACGATGGAGATGGCGCTGCGCGAGTGCGGGACGCCCCGCATCCTGTTCGCCGCCGCGGTCTCCGCCGTGACGAAGGCGTTCGGCCGCAAGGGCGACTTCTACCGCATCGCCGGCGACAAGGCCCGCGCGATCGACGGCCCGACCAGCGGCACGATCCCGCCCTACAACAAGGCGGTCGTGCTGGGCCCGGAGCGTCCCACCGAGGTCGCACGCCGCCTGCAGCGGCAGCTGCCCGCCGGTGTCGACGTCGCCGTGGTCGACATCAACGACCTGGGCGGCAACATCCTGGGTTCCACGCTGGACAAGGCGGGGGAGCGGCGGCTCGTCGCCATCCTCAAGGACAACCCGCTCGGCCAGGGCCACCAGTCGACTCCGCTGGGGATCGTCCGCAAGGCCTGACCCGCTCGCACGACGCCCCCGCCCGGTATCCGGTGCGGGGGCGTCGTCGTGCCGGCGTCGTCGTACGGGCGTGCCGCCGGGCGTGCGCCGGATCAGGTGATTCGGCGGGATCAGGTCATCCGCGTGCGGGAACAGCCTGTGCTCGCCGAATCACCTGATCCGGGACGGGCATACGGTGCGGATGGCGCGGATGCGGCTCAGAAGCCGATCGCGGCCTGGTACCGGGGCTTGTGGCCGGTGCGGATGCCGGTCGCCGTCGGCTTGTTCTCGTACACGCCCGCCGCCCAGTTGCCCTCGACGAGGACGGGGCCGTTCGGGGTGACCACGATGTCCCAGCCGACGTACTGGATCTGCGGGACGACACGGGCGACGCGGTCGACGAACGCCACGACCTCGTCGTACAGCGGCAGCTGGAAGTCCGCGATCCGCACGCCCGACTCGGGGTGGAATTCGTGGATGTTGTCGTGCGAGTCGTAGCCCTTGCCGACGGCGTGGCCGCGCTCGTCGAGCATCGTGTAGAAGCCGCCGTAGGTCATCTGGTCGCTCACCGCGCCGCGGCCGAACTTCTGCGCGACGGCGAGGATGTGCGTCCGCTCGCCGTCGAAGAACGCGGTCACCCGCGTGGTGTTCACGGTCCCGGGGCAGACGGCGGCGAGGTCCGGATGCTGCACGATGACCTCCTCGAGCAGCAGCTCGCCGCGCTCGAGCAGCCCCCGGTGGAACTCGGTCCAGTCCGTGACGTCGGCCGCGTGGTGGCGGTGCACGCCGGTTCCCGCCTGCCCGACGGGCTCCTTCGCGACGACCGTGCCCTGCGAGGTGACGAACTCGCGGACCTCGTCGGCGTTGTCCGGGGTGACGACCAGCCAGGCGCGGTGCAGGTGGTCGGCGAACACCCGGTTGAACGCGATCTTGTCGTGGAACTGCGGACGGTAGGCCGGGGCGTCGTACTTCTGCGACAGCTGGTTCGAGACCGGGTGCGTCATGTACGTCGCGCGCTCGGCGCGGGTGAGGATCGCGAAGTCGTAGTCGGCGTAGTCCTGGAAGCCGACGTTGTGGAACCCGGCCTGCCACAGCATGTCGACCGCGATCGCGAGGGCGTTGCGGTCGTGGAGCTTCGCGGCGGTCTTCGCGCGCTCCCAGAGCGATCCGACGTCGATGCGACGGGCACGTCCGGCCAGATAGCGCAGACGGGGGGCGAGGCCGAGAGAGGGCATGCGTACTCCGGGACGAGGGATTCGGGACCCCGACAGTCTAGGGCGCCGACCTCAGCGTTCCCGGAGGACGCCGCCGATCACTTCGCGTCGGCGAGCCGCGCGGTCTCGTCGTGCCACGAGGTGGCGACGGCGCGGAGCTTCTCCTCGTACTTGCGACCGTGGTGGGCGCAGAACAGCAGCTCGCTGCCGTTCACCTCCGCGGCGATGTACGCCTGCGCACCGCACGAATCGCAGCGGTCCGCGGCGGTGAGACGGTACTCGAGCACGGCCTGCTCGCCGGATGTCATGTTCATCGCTGGACCTCCCTCAGGTGCGTTCGGAACGTGTCACGACATACAACCACGCGCCACCTGTGGGAATGCCGCCCTCCACCGGCATTTCGCTCTGCGCGTATCATGCCCCCCGGGCCCCGTGTCTGTGCGCCCCCGTGGGGGAGGTCGCGGATACGCTTGAGGATCGTGACAGCCGAGTACTCCGCCCACCATCTGCAGGTCCTGGAAGGGCTCGAGGCGGTCCGCAAGCGCCCTGGCATGTACATCGGCTCGACCGACTCGCGCGGCCTCATGCACTGCCTCTGGGAGATCATCGACAACAGCGTCGACGAGGCCCTCGGCGGTCACGGGTCCCGCATCGACGTCCTGCTGCACGCCGACGGCAGTGTCGAGGTCCGCGACCGTGCCCGTGGCATCCCGGTCGACGTCGAGCCGCGCACCGGACTCTCCGGTGTCGAGGTCGTGTTCACCAAGCTGCACGCCGGCGGCAAGTTCGGCGGCGGTTCGTACGCCGCATCCGGTGGTCTCCACGGTGTCGGCGCATCCGTCGTGAACGCGCTCTCGGAGCGCCTCGACGTCGAGGTCGACCGCGGCGGCAAGACCTGGGCGATGTCGTTCCACCGCGGTGAACCGGGGGTGTTCGCCGACGACGGCGACCCGCGCCCCGACGCACCGTTCACGCCGTTCGCCGAACGCAGCGAGCTGCGTGTGGTGGGCAAGACCGCCAAGGCGGCGACCGGTACCCGCATCCGGTACTGGGCCGACCGGCAGATCTTCACGAAGGATGCGGCGTTCTCGGCCGAGGAACTCGTGCAGCGGGTGCGGCAGACCGCGTTCCTGGTGCCGGGCCTGGAGATCGTGGTGCGCGACGAGCGCGGCGAGGAGCCGTCGGAGTCGGTGTACCGGTTCGACGGCGGCATCTCCGAGTTCGTCGACTTCCTCGCGCCCGATGCGGGCGTCACCGACACCTGGCGCATCAGCGGCACCGGCACCTTCACCGAGACCGTGCCCGTGCTGCAGCCGACCGGCGCGATGGTGCCGACCGAGGTGCAGCGAGAGTGCCACGTCGACATCGCGCTGCGGTGGGGGACCGGCTACGAGACCGTCAGCCGGTCGTTCGTGAACATCATCGCCACCCCGAAGGGCGGCACGCACCAGACCGGCTTCGAGCAGGGCCTCATGAAGGTGCTGCGCGCCCAGGTCGAGCAGAACGCCCGGCGCCTGAAGGTCGGCAACGACAAGCTCGAGAAGGACGACATCCTCGCCGGTCTCACGGCCGTGCTCACCGTGCGTCTGCCCGAACCGCAGTTCGAGGGGCAGACGAAGGAGGTGCTCGGCACGCCCGCCGTGCGTCAGATCGTCGCGTCCGTCGTGAACAAGGAGCTCGCCGCGCGGTTCTCCTCGACCAAGCGCGACGACAAGGCGCAGACCGCGCTGCTGCTGGACAAGGTCGTCTCCGAGATGAAGGCGCGCATCTCCGCGCGCAGCCACAAGGAGACGCAGCGCCGCAAGAACGCGCTGGAGTCCTCGTCGCTGCCGGCGAAGCTCGTCGACTGCCGGTCCAACGACGTGGCCGACTCGGAGCTGTTCATCGTCGAGGGCGACTCTGCGCTCGGCACGGCGAAGCTCGCGCGCAACAGCGAGTACCAGGCCCTGCTGCCGATCCGCGGCAAGATCCTCAACGTGCAGAAGGCGTCGGTGAGCGACATGCTCTCGAACGCCGAGTGCGCGTCGATCATCCAGGTGATCGGTGCCGGCTCGGGCCGGAGCTTCGACCTCGACGCCGCCCGCTACGGCAAGATCATCATGATGAGCGACGCCGACGTCGACGGCGCCCACATCCGGACGCTGCTGCTCACCCTCTTCTTCCGGTACATGCGGCCGCTCATCGAGGCCGGCCGCGTGTACGCCGCAGTGCCGCCGCTGCACCGCGTCATCATCGTGAACCCCGGCTCGAAGCCGAACGAGACCGTCTACACCTACAGCGAGCAGGAGCTCCACCGGCTGCTGGCGAAGCTCACGAAGTCCGGCCGCAAGTGGCAGGAGCCGGTGCAGCGGTACAAGGGTCTCGGTGAGATGGACGCCGAGCAGCTCGCGGTCACCACGATGGACCGCGCCGGCCGAACCCTGCGGCGTGTTCGCGTCGAGGACGCCGAGGCGGCCTCATCCGTCTTCGAGCTCCTCATGGGCAACGAGGTCGCACCGCGCCGCGACTTCATCATCAGCTCCAGCGACCGCCTGGCCCGCGAGCGCATCGACGCCTGACCCTCCCTCTCGCGCCGAGACCACATCTTCCGCGCGAGACCACATCCAATTGCATGTGGTCTCGGCGAGTGGATATGGTCTCGCGCCCCGCGCACTCGCGTGCGCGTGGCGAGTGCGCACACGTTTCGCGAACGAGCACCCGATCCGATGCGCACTCGCGAAACGGATGCGCACTCGCGGAACGGTCGGCACGCACCTGCGCCGAGACCACATCTTCCGCGCGAGACCACATCCAATTGCATGTGGTCTCGGCGAGTGGATGTGGTCTCGCGGACCGTCCGAGCACCGGGCGGGGCGGATGCGGGCGGGTCAGCCGATCGCGGTGCCGACGGCGCCGATGACGGCGTCGAGGGCCTGACCCGACGCGTCGCGCTTGGCGGTGGCGTCGGGGAGCTGGCGCACGGCGCCGTCGGGTCCGACCGCGCGGGGCTCGGCGCCGATCCACGCGAGGACGAGCTGGTCCTCGCCCTTCAGGAACCGCTGCGCCCGCACACCGCCGGTGGCGCGGCCCTTGGCGGGGAACTCCGAGAACGGCGACACCTTCGCCGAGCCCGGATCGGTGCCGGGGAGCGCCGTGGACGAACCGGCGACCGTGACGACCACGTTCTCGGCGGCCGGGTCGGCGACGTGGAACGAGACGACCTCGGCGCCGGATCCCAGACGGATGCCGGCCATGCCGCCCGCGGAACGGCCCTGCGGCCGCACGGCGGAGGCGTCGAACCGCAGCAACTGCGCGTCCGAGGTCACGAAGACGAGCTCGTGTCCGTCCGGGGCGGGCGCCGCACCGACCACGCGGTCGCCGGGCTTCAACGCGATGATCTCGACGTCGGGTTTCGCGGCGATCTCGGTGGCCGCGACGCGCTTGACCACGCCCTGGGCGGTACCGATCGCGACCACGGGCTCCGCGTCGAGCGGCACGATCGCGACGACGTGCTCGCCCTTTGCGAGGCCGAGGTACTGGTCCGCCTTCGTGCCCGGCGCGAGCTGCACCGAGTTGCCCGGCACGGAGGGCAGGTCGACGGGGGAGAAGCGCACGAGCCGTCCGGTCGAGGTGACCGCGCCCAGCTCGCCGCGCACGGTCGTGTCGACGGCGCTGCGCACCGCATCGTGCTTCGACCGGCGGGTGGGCTGCAGGATGCCGCCGGCGCCCTCCTCGTCGGAGCGGAGCGCGGCGCGCACCATCCGCCCGGTGGCGGAGAGGAAGACGCGGCACGGGTCGTCCGCGAGCTGCAGGTCCTGCACCTTCGCACCGCGCGAGCGGCTCGTGACCGGGCCCCCGTCGAGGAGGACGGTGCGCCGAGGCGTGCCGTACGCCTCCGCGGTCGCGTCGAGCTCCTTCGCGACCTGCGCACGCAGCAGCCCGTCGTTCGCGAGGAGCTCCTCGAGTCGGGCGATCTCGGCCTTCAGGTCGTCGCGCTCGGCCTCGAGCTCGATGCGCGAGAACTTCGTGAGCCGGCGCAGGCGCAGCTCGAGGATGTACTCGGACTGCACCTCGGTGAGGTCGAACACGTCCATGAGGCGTGTGCGGGCCTGCTCCGAGTCGTCGGAGGAGCGGATGACCTGGATGACCTCGTCGATGTCGAGGATCGCGATGAGGAGGCCCTCGACCAGGTGCAGTCGGTCCTTGCGCTTGCCCAGCCGGTGGCGGCTGCGACGGGTGACGACCTGGATGCGGTGGTCGAGGTAGACGCGCAGCAGCTCCTTCAGCCCGAGCGTCTGCGGCTGCCCGTCGACGAGTGCGACGTTGTTGATGCCGAACGAGTCCTCGAGCGGTGTGAGCCGGAACAACTGCTCGAGCACCGCCTTGGGGTCGAACCCGGTCTTCACCCCGATGACCATGCGTAGGCCGTGCCGGCGGTCGGTCAGGTCGGTGACGTCCGAGATCCCGGTGAGCTTCTTCGCGCCGACCGCGTCCTTGATCTTCTCGATCACGCGTTCCGGGCCCACCATGTACGGCAACTCGGTGACGATGATGCCGGTCTTGCGCGGGCCGAGCTGCTCGATCGAGGTCTTGGCGCGGGTCTTGAAGCTGCCGCGCCCGGTGGCGTACGCATCCTTGATGCCGTCGAGGCTCGTGATGATGCCGCCGGAGGGGAGGTCGGGTCCCGGCACGAACTCCATGAGCTCCTCAAGCGTGGCATCCGGGTGCTCGAGCAGGTGGGTGGCGGCGGCGACGACCTCGATGAGGTTGTGCGGCGCCATGTTCGTGGCCATGCCGACCGCGATGCCGGTGGTGCCGTTCACGAGGAGGTTCGGGAACGCGGCGGGGAGTACCTCGGGCTGCTGGAACTGCCCGTCGTAGTTCGGGATGAAGTCGACGACGTCCTCGTCGAGGTTCTCGGTGAGCGCCATCGACGGCGGGGCGAGGCGGGCCTCGGTGTACCGCGGCGCGGCGGGGCCGTCGTCGAGCGAACCGAAGTTGCCGTGTCCGTCGACGAGCGGCACGCGCAGTGCGAACGACTGCGCGAGTCGCACGAGCGCGTCGTAGATGGGCGCATCGCCGTGCGGGTGCAGCTTTCCCATCACCTCGCCGACGACGCGGGCGCTCTTCACGTGTCCGCGCTCGGGGCGCAGCCCCATCTCCGCCATCTGGAACAGGATGCGGCGCTGCACCGGCTTCAGCCCGTCGCGGGCGTCCGGCAGGGCGCGGGAGTAGATGACCGAGTAGGCGTACTCGAGGAACGACCCCTGCATCTCGGTCGAGAGATCGATGTCCTCGATCCGGCCTTCGGGCGCGGGTGCAGAGTCGGAACGCGTGGGTGTCATGGGCAGGAAGACCTCGGGTCGGCGGAGGCCGTCGGCGTGTGTGCCAGACTGGCCCCGATGTCTCTCAGCCTACCGGCGCAGCCCGCAGACGCCCGGAGCCTCACCGACGTCGTGCCGATGTCGCGCGCCGCGCTCGAGGGCACCTCGACCGTGCTGCCGCGCGTCCGCTCGGCGATCGTGCTCGTGGTCGACGGGCTCGGCGCCCGGAACCTCTCCGCCCGGAAGGCCCACGCGAGGTTCCTCGCCGCGGCGATGGCGAAGAAGGACGTCGCACGCACGGTCTTCCCGTCCACGACGGCGGCCGCGCTCACCTCGCTCCTCACGGGCGCGGCACCCGGCGAGCACGGTGTCGTCGGCTACCGGGCGATGGACCCCGCGACCGGCGAGGTCGTGAACCAGCTGAACGGCTGGGACCACGGACTGCTCGACCCCCTGACTTGGCAGCGCACCGAGCCGTTCTTCGCCGCCGACGCCGCCGTCGGCCGGCCCTGCTTCGTCGTGTCCCGTCCCGAGTACACCGATTCCGGGTTCACCGCCGCGACCCTCCGCGGCGCGCAGCCGTACGGCGAGAAGACCATCGCCGACCGGTTCGCCTTGGCCGCGCACCTTGCCCGCTCCACGCCGGGATCGCTCACCTACCTCTATGTGCCCGAACTCGACACCGTGGGGCACCGTCGCGGTGTCGACTCGGAGGACTGGGCGTTCGCGCTGGAGGAACTGGACGCCCAGGCGGCGCGGCTGCACGCGGCGGTCGGGTCGGAGGTGGGCGTGCTGCTGACGGCGGACCACGGCATGGTCGATGTCCCCGCGCACAGGCAGGTGCTCTTCGGCGAGGGCGACCTCGTGGCGGGCCTTCGTGCCGTCGGCGGCGAACCGCGCATGCTGCACCTCTACGCGGAGCCGGGGGCCGAGGCCGACCTGTACGCGGCGTGGCGCTCGGAGGACGCGCGGGCGTGGGTGCTGAGCCGCGGCGAGGCGATCGACGCCGGACTGTTCGGCCCGGCGGTCGCGGATGCGGTGCGCCCGCGGATCGGCGACGTGCTCGTCGCAGCGCGCGGTCGCGCGGCCTATTACGACGACCGCGAACCCGACACGGCGCCGCGGCGCATGGTGGGCCAGCACGGCTCGCTGACGGACGAGGAGACGACCGTCCCGCTCATCCGGCTCGGCGGCTTCGCGCGCTGATCAGCTCTCGTCGCCGCGCGCGCCGAAGACGATCTCGTCCCAGGACGGCATCGAGGTGCGGCCCTTCCGGCGGCTCGGCTCCGTCGCCTCCGGGCGCGGCTGCGGCTCCGCGCGCGGGGGCGCGGGCTGCGGGGCAGGCTCGGGATCGCGGTGCTCCTGCGGGTCGAGGAACGCGACCGGCGTGACGGGGGCGACCTTGCGCTCCTCGCCCTCACCGGTGGGGGCGGCGGCGCGCTGCCCGCGCCGGCGACGGAGCGCCTCCAGCAGGTCGGCGGTCTCCGGCGAGGTCACCGGCGCATCGGGCGCGCGCTTGATCGCGGCGTCCTGCGCGGCGTGCCGCACGGGGTCCGGCAACGGCTCGACCGTGCCGCGGGCACCGAACGCGCCGCTGTCGAAGCGCGAGTCGTCCTTGATGCCGGGTGCGTCGAGCGCTCGGAGGCGGGGGATGAGCCCCTCGGGCAGCGAGCCCTGGCGGGAGAGTTGCGTGGCGTCCGCGTTCAGCGGCGCGAGCGTGGAGCGACGCGGGTCGAACGACCACCGGGCGTCGCGCTCGACCTCGGCCGCGACGAACGTCAGCTTGACGATCCAGCCGGCCGGCTCCTTCCAGCTCGTCCACCGCTCGTCCACCGCGCCGGCCTCCGCCAGCTTCGCGCGGACCGCGGTGCCGAACGTCGTGGACGGCGCGTCGTCGAAGTCCGCGCCCATCAGCACCGGCACCGAGAGCGCCTGGCCGACGATGTACTCGCGCTCGGCCAGGACCGGCGCCTCGTACCGACGCACGTCCTCGACGCTCGCGCCGAGCACTTCGGCGACCTCCTCGGCCGAGAGTCCGGCACGGATCTGCGCCTGGACCTCACGGGGACTGGGTTTCGCGGTCGCCGGAGCGTTCTCGCGGTCGCGGCGCACGCGACGCAGTTCTGCGCGCAGCACGTCGTCGACGGGAAGCGTGTAGCGGTCACCGGCCTGCGTGGCCAGGACGAGCGCCCCGTCTTCCGTGCCGATCACCCTCAGCTTTTCCATGCGACACACGCCTCCGATCTGCCGTGTGCGCCCATGCTGACACACGCGTCGCCGGACTCCGGGAATATCCGACGCGCGCCGCGGGTTTCGGTCGTGACGGCCCCACGGATCACCGGGAATCGCATTTGCGTTCTGGGGGTCGGTCGTGCAAACTATGCCCGCCCGCCCGGAGGCGGGCGCTCCACCCGAAGAAACAGAGATACGGACGAATGGCAACGGACTACGACGCCCCCCGCAAGACCGAGGACGACAGCGAGTCGATCGAGGCGCTCAAGGAGCGCGTCCCCGACAAGCTGTCCGGCTCTGTCGACGTCGAGGACTCCGACAACCCCACGGGGTTCGAACTGCCTGGCGCCGACCTCTCCGACCTGGAGCTCGACGTGGTCGTGCTCCCGCCGCAGGACGACGAGTTCACCTGCATGAGCTGCTTCCTCGTGAAGCACCGCTCGCAGCTGGACCACGAGGAGGCGGTCGGGCCTATCTGCGCCGAGTGCTCGGCGTGAGCTGAGCGCGGCGGATCGCCGCGGCGAGCCGATCCGGGGTGCGTGAGGAGATCACCCAACTCGGGGTCGGGTCGTCCTGGTCGGTGACCGGGACGACGAGCAGCCCGTCGATCCCGCCGCGCAGCAGATGCCAGGAGCGCGCGGAGAGCTGGGGCCCCCGCGCCATCCTGGCGTCCTCCCCGAGGAGCACCTCGGGATCCCCCAGATACGAGACGTCGATGTGCGCCCGTCCGGCGCGCAGCGTCGTCCCCTCGACCGTGACGACGGGTGCGGCGAGGATGAGCACCGCCACGAGCACCACGGCGACCGCGATCCCGGCGACGAGCGCGATCACCGCGCCGGCCGGGACGAGCACGAGCATCACCATCGGTGCGCACACGGCGGCGCCGGCGAGCACCCACAGCGAGGGGGAGAGGCGTTCCCGATACCCTCGGGCGCTGGGATTCATGATCTGCATTACCCTCGTTGGGTGACGGAAAGCGTGGACATCCCCATTATCGCCGCCGCCGCCCCGGTCTTCGCCCATCCCGGCGACGCGGGCGCGGACCTCGTCTCCGCCGAGCGCGTGCGCCTCGAGCCGGGTGAGCGGGCGCTGGTCGGCACCGGCGTGCGGATCGCGCTGCCCGAGGGCCACGCCGCCTTCGTGGTGCCGCGGAGCGGCCTCGCCGCCAAGCACGGCATCACGATCGTCAACACGCCGGGCACGGTCGACGCCGGGTACCGCGGCGAGATCAAGGTCTGCCTGCTCAACACCGACCGGACCGAGGCGTACGAGATCGAACCGGGCGACCGCATCGCGCAGCTCATCGTGATGCCGGTCCCCCCGGTACGCTTCGTTCCCGTCGAGGTCCTTCCCGAGTCCTCCCGCGGCGAGGGCGGCTTCGGCTCCACCGGCTACGCCACGAACGGAGGCACCCGCGCATGACGGATGCAGCATCCACCCCCGCGCCGAAGTCCGCGCCGGACGACCGGGCCACCACCGGTCCGTTCGACGAGGCCGAGGTGAACCCGGTGCGCCCCTACATCGACCTGGGCGCCGTGAAGGTGCTCCCGCGCGAGGGCCTCAACCTGCGACTCGAGGTCGAGGAGCAGAGCAAGCGCATCGTCGCCGTGGGCCTCGACTACGCCGCGTCGACGCTGCAGGTGCAGGCGTTCGCCGCGCCCCGCTCGAGCGGCCTCTGGGACGACACGCGCGAGCAGATCCGGCAGCAGGTCCGACAGCAGGGCGGACGCGTGGAGGAGCGGACCGGCCCACTGGGTCCGGAGCTGCTCGCCGAGGTACCGGTGGCGCCGAACGCCGACGGCACGCCCGGGATGCGTCTGGCCCGGTTCGTCGGCATCGACGGACCCCGCTGGTTCCTCCGCGGCGTGATCGGCGGCGCCGCCACCGGCGATGTGGAAGCCGCGGCACAGGTCGAGGACCTCTTCCGCTCACTCGTGGTCGTGCGCGGGACCACCCCGATGCCGCCGGGAGACCTCATCCCGCTGAAGATGCCCGCCACTCCGGGCACGGCGTGAGTACACAGCAGCCGGCGCCCGACGACGAGCGAGGTTCGACCCCGCCGGCCGCCTCCGAGATCCTGGGGCAGGCGCTCGGCTCGGCCGCGCGCCGCGCCGGGATGGACCCGGCGTCCGAGGCGTCCGCGGGCCACGTCGTCTGGCGCGCGATGGGCGGATGGCGCGGCATCGCCGAGTCCGTCCTCCCGAGCCTGGTGTTCGTCGTCGTCTTCACGGTGACCCTCGACCCCGGTACGGGGCAGGGGAACCTGTGGCTCTCACTCGGCCTCTCCGTCGGGCTCGCGGCCGTCTTCACGCTCGTCCGCCTCATCTCGCGCACGCCCGCGACCGCCGCGTTCGGCGGGCTCATCGCCGCCGCCGCGGCGGCGGCACTGGCCCTGTGGACGGGACGCGGGCAGGACAACTTCCTCCTCGGGTTCGTCACCAACGGCGTGTACGGCACCGCCTTCCTCGTCTCCGTGCTCATCGGCCGGCCGCTCATCGGCCTCGCCGTGGGGTGGCTGATGAACGACGGCGTCGCGTGGCGCCGGGACCGTCGGCGCCGCCGCGTGTTCTCGTGGCTCTCGCTCGCCTGGGCCGCGCTGTTCGCGCTCCGCCTGGCCGTGCAGCTGCCGTTGTACCTGGCCGGTGCGGTCGCACTGCTCGGCACGTTCAAGATCGTGATGGGGCTGCCGCTGTTCGCGCCGCTCGTCGCCGTGACCTGGCTGGCGGCGCGATCGGCGTACGCGCGCCGCGACACCGGCGCGGCGGACCCGTCCGCACCCGTCGACGAGTGATACATTTATCTCGACATCAAGATAAATTTCCCCCAGCGCAGTAAGGCACGCCTTGCTAGCCTCCCGCCGCCGCGACGAGGGAGGATGGGGAGATCCGGGCAGGGAGACGCCTGTCCTCGCCGACGAAGGAGACGATCGTGTCGACGGTAGACAGCTTCGGTGCCAAGAGCACCCTGACGGTCGGCAGCTCCGACTACGAGATCTTCCGCCTCGACGCGGTGAAGGGTTACGAGAAGCTGCCCTTCAGCCTCAAGGTGCTGCTCGAGAACCTGCTCCGCACGGAGGACGGCGCGAACGTCACGAAGGAGCAGATCGAGGCGCTCGGCTCGTGGAACCCGGATGCGGAGCCCGACACCGAGATCCAGTTCACCCCCGCACGTGTGGTGATGCAGGACTTCACCGGCGTCCCCTGCATCGTCGACCTCGCCACCATGCGCGAGGCCGTGACGGCGCTCGGCGGCGACCCGAACAAGATCAACCCGCTCTCGCCGGCCGAGATGGTCATCGACCACTCGGTCATCGCCGACCTCTTCGGCACCGAGAACGCCCTCGAGCGCAACGTCGAGATCGAGTACGAGCGCAACGGTGAGCGCTACCAGTTCCTCCGCTGGGGTCAGACCGCGTTCGACGACTTCAAGGTCGTCCCCCCGGGCACCGGCATCGTCCACCAGGTGAACATCGAGCACCTGGCGAAGGTCGTCTACGACCGCACCGTCGACGGCGTGCTCCGCGCATACCCCGACACCTGCGTCGGCACCGACTCGCACACCACGATGGTCAACGGCCTCGGCGTGCTCGGTTGGGGCGTCGGCGGCATCGAGGCCGAGGCCGCCATGCTCGGCCAGCCCGTCTCGATGCTCATCCCGCGCGTCGTCGGCTTCAAGCTGACCGGTGAGATCCCCGCCGGTGTGACCGCGACCGACGTCGTGCTCACGATCACCGACATGCTGCGCAAGCACGGCGTCGTCGGCAAGTTCGTCGAGTTCTACGGCGAGGGCGTCGCCCAGGTGCCGCTCGCGAACCGCGCCACCATCGGCAACATGAGCCCGGAGTTCGGCTCGACCGCCGCCATGTTCCCGATCGACGACGTGACGATCGACTACCTCCGCCTCACCGGCCGCTCCGACGAGGCCGTCGCGCTCGTCGAGGCGTACGCCAAGGAGCAGTCGCTCTGGCACGACCCGTCGCGCGAGCTCGTCTTCAGCGAGTACATGGAGCTCGACCTCTCCACGGTCGTCCCCTCCATCGCAGGCCCGAAGCGCCCGCAGGACCGCATCCTCCTCTCCGAGGCCAAGACGCAGTTCCAGAAGGACATCCTCAACTACGCCGGCCCCACCGAGGAGGACTCGGTCGAGGTCGAGGGCACCTTCCCGGCCTCCGACCCGGGCACCGCGCCCGGTGTCGAGCACGAGACGATCTCCGAGGACGGCGTCTCGCACCAGCACGACATCGAGATCCTCCGCAGCGGCGCCGAGCACCCCGCATCCAAGCCGGTTCGCGTCACCACGCCCGACGGCGAGGTCTACATGCTCGACAACGGTGCGGTCACCCTCGCGGCGATCACCTCCTGCACCAACACCTCGAACCCGTCGGTCATGATCGCGGCGGGCCTGCTCGCCAAGAAGGCGGTCGACAAGGGCCTCAAGCGCAAGCCGTGGGTGAAGACCACGCTCGGCCCCGGCTCGAAGGTCGTCACCGACTACTACGAGAAGAGCGGCCTGGACAAGGCGCTCGAGGGCCTGGACTTCTACACCGTCGGCTACGGCTGCACGATCTGCATCGGCAACTCGGGCCCGCTCATCGAAGAGGTCTCCGCCGCCATCAACGAGAACGACCTCGCGGTCACCGCGGTGCTCTCGGGCAACCGCAACTTCGAGGGTCGCATCAGCCCCGACGTGAAGATGAACTACCTCGCGTCGCCGCCGCTCGTGGTCGCGTACGCGCTGGCCGGTTCGATGAACTTCGACTTCGAGACCGACGCGCTCGGCAAGGACGCGGACGGCAACGAGATCTTCCTCAAGGACATCTGGCCCTCGCCGGAGGAGGTCCAGGAGGTCATCGACAACTCGATCTCCCGCGAGCAGTTCATCAAGCAGTACGCCACCGTCTTCGACGGCGACGAGCGCTGGCAGAACCTCCCCACCCCGACCGGCCCGGTCTTCGAGTGGGACCAGGACTCCACCTACGTCCGCAAGGCGCCGTACTTCGACGGCATGGAGCTCGAGCCGAAGCCCGTCACCGACATCAGCGGTGCGCGCGTGATGGCGACCCTGGGCGACTCGGTCACCACCGACCACATCAGCCCCGCGGGCAACATCAAGGCCGGCACCCCGGCCGCGCAGTACCTCACCGAGCACGGTGTGGCGCAGAAGGACTTCAACTCCTACGGCTCGCGTCGTGGCAACCACGAGGTCATGATCCGCGGCACCTTCGCGAACATCCGTCTGAAGAACGAGATCGTGTCCGCGGTCAACGACGGCAAGATCGTCGAGGGCGGCTACACCCGTGACTTCACGCAGGAGGGCGGCCCGCAGTCGTTCATCTACGACGCGTGCATGAACTACCAGGCGCAGGGCACCCCGCTCGTCGTGTTCGGCGGCAAGGAGTACGGCTCCGGCTCGTCGCGCGACTGGGCGGCGAAGGGCACCAGCCTCCTGGGCGTGAAGGCGGTCATCACCGAGAGCTTCGAGCGCATCCACCGCTCGAACCTCATCGGCATGGGTGTCGTCCCGCTGCAGTTCCCCGCCGGCGAGAGCTGGAAGTCGCTGGGCCTGGACGGCACCGAGATCGTCTCGATCTCGGGTCTGGAGCAGCTCAACGAGGGGGTCACCCCGAAGACGGTCAAGGTCGTCTGCGAGCCGAGCGAGTTCTCGCCCGAGGGCAAGCAGACGGTGGAGTTCGACGCGGTCGTCCGCATCGACACCCCCGGTGAGGCCGACTACTACCGCAACGGCGGCATCCTGCAGTACGTGCTGCGCTCGCTCGTCTGAGCGGTCGCGCTGCGTCGGACCCCCGGCATCCGGTGACGGATGCCGGGGGTCCGCGCACATGGTAGGGGTACAGGAAACGGCCATGGCCCCGAACTAGACTTGGCCGGAAACGGTCATCCGACCCGATGCCCGTCCTCCACCGGCGGAAAGGAGAGCGATGTCGATCCTCGACTCCCTCTCGGGCCCACGTGACCTCGACGGCCTCAGCGTCGCCGAGCTCGAACAGCTCGCATCCGAGATCCGCGGCTTCCTCATCGAGAACGTCGCGCGCACCGGCGGCCACCTGGGACCGAACCTCGGCGTCGTCGAACTCACCATCGCACTCCACCGGGTGTTCGACTCCCCGCACGACCCGATCGTGTTCGACACCGGTCACCAGTCGTACGTGCACAAGCTCCTCACCGGTCGCAAGGACTTCGCCGGGCTCCGCTCCCGCGGCGGCCTCGCCGGGTACCCGCAGCGCGCCGAGAGCCCGCACGACATCGTCGAGTCCTCCCACGCCTCGAGCTCACTCAGCTGGGCCGACGGCATCTCCCGTGCGTTCGCCGCCACCGGGCGACGTGACCGTCACGTCGTCGCCGTGGTCGGCGACGGCGCCCTCACCGGCGGGATGACGTGGGAGGCGTTGAACAACATCACCGACGACAACGACCGGAACCTCGTCATCGTCGTCAACGACAACGGTCGTTCCTACGCCCCGACGATCGGCGGGATGGCGCGCTTCCTCGACCGGGTGCGCACCGCGGACACCTACCGCACGCTGCACCACGGGTCCCGCAGCGTCAGCGCCAAGCTCGGCCCCGCCGCCCGGGCGTTCTACCGCGGGATCCGCGGCGGCGCCCACGGGTTCCTCTCGCGCTTCACGAACAACGAGGCGCTCTACTCGAACCTCGACATCAAGTACCTCGGCCCGGTCGACGGGCACGACGTGCGTGCGCTCACCGAGTCGCTGGAACTCGCGAAGCGCTACGGCGCCCCGGTGATCGTGCACGTCATCACCGAGAAGGGCCGCGGCTACCAGCCGGCGATGGACGACGAGGCCGACCAGTTCCACG
Organism: Microbacterium sp. GXF7504; assembly: GCF_054798235.1. Classification (NCBI taxonomy): domain Bacteria; kingdom Bacillati; phylum Actinomycetota; class Actinomycetes; order Micrococcales; family Microbacteriaceae; genus Microbacterium; species Microbacterium sp. GXF7504. The sequence goes on from NZ_JBSJZI010000002.1 coordinate 312,173, forward strand.
CGGTCGGCAAGATCGACCCGGTCACGGGGGAGACGCTGGGCGGGGTCTCCGGCACCTCCTGGACCGACGTGTTCGCCGACGAGCTCGCCAGGATCGGCGACGAGCGTGCGGACGTCATCGCCATGACGGCGGCCATGCTGCGCCCCACCGGCCTGCTCCCATTCGCGGAGCGCCACCCGGACCGGGTGTACGACGTCGGCATCGCCGAGCAGCATGCGGTGGCCTCCGCCGCCGGGCTCGCGTACGGCGGCCTCCACCCGGTCGTCGCGCTGTACGCCACCTTCATGAACCGCGCGTTCGACCAGATGCTCATGGACGTCGCGCTGCACAAGGCCGGCGTCACGTTCGTGCTCGACCGTTCCGGGGTCACCGGTCCCGACGGGCCGAGCCACCACGGCATCTGGGACCTCGCGATGCTGCAGATCGTCCCCGGCATCCGGATCGCGGCCCCGCGCGACGCGGCGCGCCTGGAGGAGGAGCTGCGCGAGGCGGTCGCCGTCGGCGACGCCCCCACCGTCGTGCGCTACCCCAAGGGCTCCGTCCCGGCGGAGCTCCCGGCGCTGGAGCGCCTGGAGGACGGATTGGACGTCCTAGCCCGTGCGGAGGCGAAGGACGTGCTCCTGGTCGGCATCGGTGCGATGGCGCACATCGCCATGGACGTCGCGGCGCGCCTTCGCGATCAGGGCATCGGCGCGACCGTCGTGGACCCGCGCTGGGTCATCCCCGTCCCCGGGTCGCTCGTCCGGCTCGCCGCGGAGCACCGGCTGGTCATCACGATCGAGGACGGCATCCGCGTCGGCGGCATCGGCACCCGCATCCGTCAGGTGCTGCGGGAGGCCGGCGTCGACACCGCGGTCGACGAGCTCGGGGTCCCCGACGCGTTCATCGACCACGCCTCGCGCGAGCAGATCCTCGCGGACGCAGGGCTCACCGCGCCGAAGATCGCCCACGACGTCGTCGCGCAGGTGCTCGGCACCCGCATCCCGGTGGCGCGCGGCGCGCAGACGAGCGAGATCCCGATGCTGCCCACGTTCACCGGGGACGAGCAGCGACGCTGAGCGACCCGCGCACGCTCGGGTGGCAGTACCTCCGGGCTCTCGCGGGCGGATGCGGCAGCATCCGCCACCTGAGGCGTCGCGGCGATGCGCGCACAGGCTCAGGTGGCAGCATCCGCGGCCTCGGGCAGCAGGAGGCAGCACGGACCGCCACCCGAGTCGCACGACTGAGCGTGGGTGCCACGGACGGTCGTGAAAGCATGGACGGATGCGCACCGCCAACCTGACCCGCGAGGAGACCGCAGCACGCGCGGCCGCCGTCACCGTCCGCACTGTCCGCGTCGAACTCGACCTGACGTCTGCGCCCGACCCCGACGCGACCGGCTTCGCCACGACGGTCACGATGGAGATCGCCACGGATGCCGACGCCACCGCCGGCACGGACACCTGGGTCGACTTCCTCGGTGAGTCGGTCGACCGGGTCGAGGTGGACGGCGCGGAGCACCCCGTCGAGTGGGACGGTGCCCGCATCCGTCTCACGGGACTCCGTGGGACCCAGACCGTGCACATCGCCGCACGCGCTGCGTACAGCCGCTCCGGCGAGGGCCTGCACCGGTTCGTCGACCCGGTCGACGGCGAGACCTACCTCTACACGCACTACGAGCCGGCCGATGCGCGTCGGGTCATGCCGTGCTTCGAGCAGCCCGACATGAAGGCGCGGTGGACCTTCGTCGTCACCGCCCCCGCAGGCTGGCGGGTGCTCTCCAACCAGCCGGCCGTCGCCGAGACGGTGGCGGGAGACGCGCAGCGCGTCGAGTTCGCCGAGACGCCGCCGCTGTCGAGCTACATCACGTCGGTCGCCGCGGGGCCGTACCACCGGGTCGAGGGGGAGTGGCGCCGCGGCGCGCAGACCGTGTCGCTCGGCGTGCTCTGCCGCGCGTCGCTCGCCGCGCACCTGGATGCGGACGAGATCCTCGAGATCACCGGCCAGGGCCTCGACTTCTTCACCGACGCCTTCGCGTACCCCTACCCGTGGGGCAAGTACGACCAGATCTTCGTGCCCGAGTACAACATCGGCGCGATGGAGAACCCGGGCCTCGTGACGTTCACCGAGAGCTACGTGTTCCGCGGCGCATCGACCGTGGCGCAGCACGAGGGGCGTGCGAACACGATCCTGCACGAGATGGCGCACATGTGGTTCGGCGACCTCGTGACCATGCGGTGGTGGGACGACCTGTGGCTGAAGGAGTCGTTCGCCGACTACATGGGCGCGCACGCGACCGCGGCCGTCACCCGGTTCCCCGACGCGTGGGTCACGTTCGCCACCCGCCGCAAGGCATGGGCGTACCAGCAGGACCAGCTGCCCACCACGCATCCGATCGTCGCCGACATCCCCGACCTCGAGGCGGCCAAGCTGAACTTCGACGGCATCACCTATGCGAAGGGTGCATCGGTGCTCAAGCAGCTCGTCGCCTTCGTCGGGGAGGCCGCGTTCTTCGAGGGCGCCCGCCGCTACTTCGCCGCGCACGCGTTCGGCAACACGACGCTCGACGACCTGCTCCGCCACCTCGCCGACGCCTCCGGTCGCGACGTGCACGCGTGGTCGCGGGCGTGGCTGGAGACCACGGGTATCTCCACGATCCGCGTCGATCGTGACGGCGGCGACGCTGTGCTCGTCCAGACCGACCCCCGCCCGCACCGGCTGCGTGTCGGCACGTTCGCGGTGCAGGACGGCATGCTCGTGCGCACCGGCACGACGGATGCGGACATCGATGGGAAGCGCACCGCGATCGACCTCCCGGATGCCGACCTCGTCCTGCCGAACGACGGCGACCTCACCTACGCCAAGGTGCGGCTCGACGCCGCATCCGTCGACGCCGTCTCCGCCGCGCTCTCGACGATCGACGACGCGCTCACCCGCGGGCTCGTCTGGTCGGCGCTGTGGAACGCGACGCGAGACGGCGAGCTGCCCGTCACGCGGTACCTCGAGATCGTCCGGAACCACGCCGGCGCCGAATCGCACTCGGCGCTGCGCGCGGACATCCTCGCGAACGCCGCGTTCGCTGTGGGCCACTACGTGCCGGAGGCGGCCCGCGCGGCCGAGCGCAGGCGCTGGCTCGACACCGTGTGGGACCGGATGCTGACGGCGGAGCCGGGCAGCGACGCCCAGCTCGCGTGGGCACGGGCCGTCGGCGGCGCCGCCGCGCACGACGATGCGAAGGCCGACGAACTGCGAGGGATGCTGCGCGGCACGGTCCCCGCACCCGAAGGCCTCGCGCTGGACCCGGAGCTCCGGTGGTCGTGGCTCGCCGCGCTCTCCGCGACCGGGCATGTCACGACGGCGGGCGCGGAGGCGGAGCTCGAACGCGACCCGAGCTCGAAGGGCCGCACGGCACACCGCACGGTGCTCGCCGCGCGCCCCGACCCGGAAGTCCGGGCCGCGGCATGGCGTGAGGCGTGGGACGACCCGACGCTCACGAACGACCACCTCAGCGCCACGATCGCCGGTGTGCGTGCCGGTCGGAGTCGTACGTTCGTCGCCGGGTTCGACGAGGACTACTTCGCGCGTATCCGCGACGTCTGGGAGCGCCGCAGCATCGAGATCGCCGCCCGACTCGTGCGCGGACTCTTCCCGGCCCGCGACTCGCTCGACCTCGTCGACGCGTGGCTGGCCGAGCACACCGACGCCCCGGCCGCCCTCCGTCGGATCGTGATCGAGCAGCGCGACCACCTCGCCCGCGACCTGCGGGTGCGCGCTGCGAACGCCGGGTAGCTCAGCCCCGGCGCAGGAGCGCGGCGAGGATGTCGTCGACCGCGTCGTCGGGGGAGTCGGTGCCGCCGTCGACCTCGACGTCGTACCGCACACCCAGATGCACCCGCTCCGCCTGGCTGCGCGCCATGCCGGTCACCCGGTCGGGACGCTTCGCCTCCCGCGCCTCGGCGACGTCGGGGTCGCAGCGGACCGCGACCCAGAACGAGGGCACCTCGCCGAACAGACGCAGGAGCCGGTCCTGACCGGCGCCGCCGGAGAGGAGCACCTCGTCGAGGATGATCGGCTGCCCGTCACGGGAAAGCCGCGCCAGCATCCGATACCAGGCGTCCTCGCGCTCGTGATACTCGGGCGCGATGTCGATGCCGCCGTCCGCGGCGAAGCGGATGCCGACGTCCGTGCGGACGGCCCAGTCGGGGAGCGCGTCGAGGAAGGCGTCCACGCCCAGGAGGAGCCGCACATCGGGCAGCACGTTCTGCAGCTTCCGGGCGATGGTCGTGCCGCCCGCGCTGGAGGCGGCGTTCACGACGATGATCGGGGGGAGCTGCGATGCCATCCTGCGACCCTATCCCGCCGTGACCGGACGACGAAGAGGGCGGCCCCTTCCGGGACCGCCCTCTCGGACTGCGGTGTGCGTCAGGCGCCGATGCCGCGGATCGGCGGGGTGTGGAACGTCGCACCGAACACGCGCTCGGACGAGCCCGAGCGGTCGAGGTACGGCGTCGCGCCACCGTCGATGAAGGGCCAGCCGGCGCCCAGGATGAGGCACAGGTCGATGTCCTGCACCTCGGGGACCACGCCCTCGTCGAGCATGATCTTGATCTCCTGCGCGAGGCCGTCCTGCACGCGCCGCAGGATCTCGGCTTCGGAGACCGGGGTCTTGCCGGTCTTCAACACCTTCTGCGCGGCCTTCGTCCAGCCCGTGACCTTGCCGTTCTTGTCCTTCTCGACGACCTCCGGCAGCTCTGCGAGCTCGTGGAAGTTCTCCGAGGAGAAGAACCGGTCGGGGAACGCGTGCGCCATCGTGTCCTGCACGTGGGCGGCGACCTTCCAGCCGACGAGGTCGATGAGCTGGAACGGCGTCATCGGCAGGCCGAGCGGCGCGAACGCCCTCTCGACGGTGAGGAGCGGGGTTCCCTCGTAGACCGCACGTGCGGCCTCGCCCATGACCTTGGCCAGCAGGCGGTTGACGACGAAGCCCGGTGCATCCGCGGTGAGCACCGCGTTCTTGCCCAGACCCTTGGCGACCACGAACGCGGTCGAGAGGGCCTCGTCGCTCGTCTGCGGGGTCTTCACGATCTCGATGAGCGGCATGACCGCCACCGGGTTGAAGAAGTGGAAGCCGACGAGGCGCTCCGGGTTCGCGAGCTTCGAGCCGATCTCCTCGACCGAGAGCGACGAGGTGTTGGTCGCGAGGATCGCGTCCGGCGCGATGATCTGCTCGATCTCGCCGAACACCTGCTGCTTGACGCCGACCTCCTCGAACACGGCCTCGATGACGAAGTCGCAGTCCGCGTACTCGCCCTTGTCGGTCGTGCCGTGCAGGAGTCCGCGGAGCTTGTTCGCGGCGTCGCCGTCGAGACGGCCCTTCGCCTCGAGCTTCGCGATCTCCTCGTGGATGTACGCGATGCCCTTGTCGACGCGCGCCTGGTCGAGGTCGGTGATGAGCACCGGCACCTGGAGCTTGCGCAGGAACAGCAGCGCGAACTGGCTGGCCATGAGGCCGGCGCCGATGATGCCGACCTTCGTGACCTTCTTCGCCAGCGCCTTGTCGGGCGCGCCGACCGGACGCTTGGCGCGCTTCTGCACCAGGTCGAAGGCGTACATGGATGCGGCGAACTCGTCGCTCGTGATGAGCTCGCTCAGCATCTCGTCCTCGCGGGCGAATCCCTCGGCCTTGGTGCCGCTCTTCGCCTTATCGAGGAGCTCCAGGGCGGCGTAGGGCGACTTCGGCATCGTGCCGATGCGGCTCTCGAGCATGTTCCGCGCCATCTTGATGGCGATCGGCCACTTCGTGAGCCGCTCCATCTTGCCGGGCTCGTTCTTCCGCTCGACCTTGATCTTGCCGCCGAGCACGCCGTCGGCCCACACCAGGGACTCCTCGAGGAAGTTCGCGGGCGAGAACATCGAGTCGAAGATGCCGAGCTCGAACGCCTGCTTGGGCTTCAGCATCCGGTTCTGCTTCAGCGGGTTGGAGATCACGACCTCGAGGGCGTTCTCGATGCCGATGAGGTTCGGCAGCAGGTAGGCGCCGCCCCAGCCCGGGATGATGCCGAGGAACACCTCGGGCAGTGCGATCGCTGCAGCCGACGAGTCCACCGTGCGGTAGGTCGAGTTCAGCGCGATCTCGAGGCCGCCGCCGAGCGCCAGGCCGTTCACGAACGCGAAGGAGGGCACGCCGAGCTCGGAGAGCGAGCCGAGCACCTTGTGGCCCAGCTGCGCGACGAGCTTGGCCGCATCCTTCGACGGGAGACGCGAGACGTCGGACAGGTCGGCGCCGGCGGCGAGGATGTACTGCTTGCCGGTGATGCCGACCGCCTGGATCTCACCCTTGGCGGCGCGCGCCTGCAGCCCCTCGAGCGTCCGACCGAGCTCCTTGAGCGTGGCCGGGCCGAGGGTGTTCGGGCGCGTGTGGTCGCGGCCGTTGTCGAGCGTGATGAGCGCGAGCACGCGACCAGAGGGCAGCCGCACGTCGCGGACCGGCGAATGCGTGACGACCTCGTCGTCGGCGAAGGCGTCGAGGGGCGAGAAGTCGATGTCGTCGTAGTTCGTCATGGCCGGCGCCTCACTTCCGCTTCTTGCCGTCGTAGTACGGGTTCTCCCAGATGACCGAGCCGCCCTGGCCGAGGCCGACGCACATGGCGGTCAGGCCGTAGCGGACGTCGGGGCGCTCCTTGAACTGCGCCGCGAGCTGGATCATCAGGCGGACACCGGATGCGGCCAGCGGGTGGCCGAACGCGATCGCGCCGCCCCAGGCGTTCACCCGCGGGTCGTCGTCGGCGATGCCGAAGTGGTCGAGCAGCGAGATGACCTGGACCGCGAACGCCTCGTTCAGCTCGAACAGCCCGATGTCGTCGATCGTGAGGCCGGCCTTCTTCAGTGCCTTCTCGGTGGACGGGATCGGGCCGATGCCCATGATCTCCGGCTGCACGCCGGCGAAGGCGTAGGAGACGAGGCGCATCTTCGGCTGGAGGCCGAGTTCCTTGACCGCCCGGCCGCCGGCGAGCAGCCCCATGGTGGCGCCGTCGGTGAGCGGGGAGGACGTGCCCGCGGTGACCCGGCCGTGGGGGCGGAACGGGGTCTTCAGACCCGCGAGGTCCTCCATTGTGGTCTGCGGGCGGCGGCCCTCGTCCTCGGTGGCCAGGCCCCACGCACCGTCGGCGCCCTTGATCGCGACGGGCACGAGGTCGGGCTGGATCTTGCCGGCGTCGTACGCGGCCTGCACCTTGTGCTGGCTCAGCATGCCGAACCGGTCGCTGCGCTCCTTGGTCAGGTGCGGGAAGCGGTCGTGGATGCGCTCGGCGGTGACGCCCATGTTCAGGGCGCCGGGGTCGACCATCTTCTCCGCCACGAACCGCGGGTTCGGGTCGGCGTTCCCGCCGATCGGGTGGTGGCCCATGTGCTCGACGCCACCGGCCAGGGCGAGGTCGTACATGCCCATGCCGATCGAACCGGCCATGGTGGTCACCGCGGTCATCGCGCCGGCGCACATGCGGTCGATCGCGAGACCCGGGACCGTCATCGGCAGCCCCGCGAGGATCGCCGCGGACCGTCCGAGGGTGAGGCCCTGGTCGCCGGTCTGCGACGTGGCGGCGATCGCCACGTCGTCGATGCGGTCACCGGGAACCTGCGGGTTCCGCTCCATCACGCCGATGATGGCCTTGACCACCAGATCGTCGGCGCGTGTGTTCCAGTACATGCCCTTCTCGCCGGCGCGCCCGAACGGGGTGCGCATGCCATCGACGAAGAAGACGTCCGAAATCTCGGCCACTCTGCCTCCAAGGTTGGGTTTCCCCCCAGCGTAGGAAGGCGCCCGGGGGGTCAGGAATCGGTTGGATCGAACCTACGAACGGTCCTCCGACGTGCTTCCGGCCGCTTGCACGGAACCGACAAAGGCATCCGCGATCATGTGTGAGGTTTCGAGTATCTGCCAGCCCCGGACACCCGCCTCGGCGAGCGCGATCGAGATCGTGACGGGCGTGATCGGCTGCGGCGGGGCCCAGGCGAGCCGCCGCAGGATCTCGGGCGTCAGGAGGTTCTCGGTCGGCATCCGGAGCGCCTCCGCCCGCTGCTCGACCAGCGGCTTCGCCGCCTTCAGCCGGGCATCGGCCTCCGGGTTGCGGTCCGCCCACGCGCGCGGCGGGGGGAGCGTGTCGCTCGGCACGCGCTCCGCCGGCAGGTCGTCGGTCGTGCGGCCCCGTTCGATCGCAGCCCACCAGCGATCGAGCTCGCTGCGGCTCGCGCGCCCGTTGAACGCCTTCACGTTCGCGAGGTCGCGCTTGGACGTCGGATTGGCCGCGACCGCGGCCACGAGGGAGCGGTCGGGGACGAGGCGGCCCGGTGCCGTGTCGGTCTCCTGCGCAAGCGCCTCCCGCGCGAGCCACAGCTCACGCGCGATCGCGAAGTTGCGCTTGCCGCGCAGCGTGTGCAGCCCGCTGAGCTTGCGCCACGGGTCGGTCCGTGGCGGCTTCGCCGGGCGGTCCACCACCGCCTGGAACTCCTCTGCGGCCCATTCGGTCTTGCCCTGCTCGTCGAGCTCGGCCAGGAGCACGTCGCGGACGGCTCGGAGGTGCACCACGTCGAGGGCCGCGTACTCCAGCCAGGACTGCGGGAGCGGCCTGGTGGACCAGTCCGCCGCGGAATGCTCCTTCGCGAGGACGACCCCGAGGGTGCGCTCCACGACCGCACCCAGGCCGACCCGGTCGTGTCCGAGGAGCCGGGCGGCCAACTCCGTGTCGAAGATGCGCGGCGGCTCCAGCCCGAGTTCGCGCAGCGACGGCAGGTCCTGGCTCGCCGCGTGCAGGATCCACTCGTCCTGGGCGAGGATCGGCTGCAGCCGGTCGACCCGCTCCAGCGCCGGCGGGTCGATGAGCAGCACGCCCGTGCCCTCGCGCCAGATCTGCACCAGATAGGCACGCTGCGAGTACCGGAACCCGGAGGCCCGCTCCACGTCGACCGCGAACGGGCCGGTGCCTGCTGCCAGGGCATCGAGGGCGGCGACGAACGCACCCTCCTCGTCGATGACCGTGTAACTCACTGCTTCCTTCCATGCGCCCGCAGGAGCGGGGCGTTCTCCGATCCGGGCGGCAGTCCGGCGAGCATGCAGACCAGCTCCGCCCACGCCTCGACGTGCGCGCCGAGGTCGTCGGTGGGGGACCAGGACGCCCGCAACTCCACCTGTGCGCCGTCGCCCTCGGCCGCGAGCCCGCCGAAGCCCTTGGAGAGGGTCTTCGTCGCGGTGCCCGAGATCGCGCGGAACCCGGCGTTGCGGGAGGTGAGGGCGTCGATCAGCCAGGACCAGGTCACGTCCGCCATGAGCGGGTCGGTGCCGATCTCCGTCTCGAGCGGCGCCTGCGCGAAGCAGACGATGCGCCACGGCCCCTCCCACGCCTCGGGGTGCGCCTCGTCGTGCAGCAGCACGAACCGGCCGGTGCCGTACGGCGAGTCCTCCGCATCCGGATCCGGCCGGACGTCGGCCGCGAGCGCGAAGGCCTCGGGGGCCAGGCCCGACGGAGCGGGGATCTCGCGCACGAGCAGGTCTGGGCGGAACGACGTCGCGGTCGCCGCGGCGACGGCGTCGGCGAACGTTGACGCCGGTCGAGGACGGTGGAGTGCCACGGCGACAGACTAGAGTGATGCCTCGATGATGGACCCCAGGCGCGCCGCCCGCATCGGCGCCAACCCCGCGTACCGTGCCGGCATGCGCTCCGCCGTCGTGGGCCTGTCCGCCGCGCTGGGCCTCGTCGGCGCCGCCTGGTGCGGCGCCGCCGTCCGCGTCGCCCGGCTGGTCGTCACTCCCGCCAAGCGGCGCGCGGACACCCGCATCCTGGCGCTCGACACGGCCGCGCAGACGATCACGCTCTCCCGCACGCCGGACACCGTGCTGCCCGGTCGGTACGGGCTGTTCACCCGGGGCACCGAGGACTACGTCAAGCTCGGCAGCGTGCTCGCCGAGGACGACGCCTCCGTCACCCGGAAGCTGCTCACTCACGTGGGGTCGCAGTCGCGGCTCTCGACCGACGCGGCCTTCAGCGGCTGGTACTACGACCGGCCGGAGCAACTCCACCTGCCGTACACGTCGCAGCTCATCGGTTCGGCGGTGGGGCCGTGCCCGGCGTGGGTGTTCCCCGCAGAGGGCGACACCTGGTGCATCCAGGTGCACGGCCGCGGCGCGACCCGCGCGGAATCCCTGCGCGCGGTGCCGCTGCTGCACTCGTTCGGCATCCCCACGATGCTCGTCTCCTACCGCAACGACGGGGAGGCGCCTCGCAGTCGGACCGGCACCTACGGGCTCGGTGCGACGGAATGGCGTGACGTCGACGCGGCGATCGGCTTCGCCCGCCGCAACGGTGCCGAGCGCATCCTCCTCATGGGATGGTCGATGGGCGGTGCGATCAGCCTGCAGCTGGCCCTGCGGTCCGCCCACCGGGACCGCCTCGTCGGCATCATCCTTGACTCGCCGGTCGTCGACTGGCGCGTCGTGCTGGACTACCAGGCCAAGGCGATGGGGCTGCCGAAGCCGATCACCGCGCTCGCGCTCGAGACGCTGTCCTCCGACTGGGGCACCGCCTTCACCCGCACCGGCTCACCCATCCGCTTCGACGCGCTCGACGTCGTCGCCCGTGCCGGCGAACTGCAGGTGCCGGTGCTCATCATGCACTCCGACGACGACGGGTTCGTCCCCTCGGACGCCTCGCACGCCCTCGCCGAGGCGCGGCCCGACCTCGTCCAGCTGGACGTGTTCGACACCGCCCGTCACACGAAGCTGTGGAACTACGACCAGAACCGCTGGAACGCGACCATCGAGGGCTGGCTCACCCGCACCGGGATCGTGCCGGCTCCCGCCGTCGCCGACGAGGGCGCCTGAGTCAGCCGCGCTTCTCGCGCACCTGGCGCTTGGCGCGCAGCAGCATCCCGGTCATGCCGGCGATCCGCAGCGGCGAGACCGCACGGGTGAGCCCGATCGTCTGCGGGTAGTCGTCCGGAACCGCCAGTACCTCGTCGGCCGTGAGCCCGGACAACCCCTGCACCAGGATTCCGGCGAAGCCGCGCGTGGTCGGTGCCTCCGGCGGGGCCGACGCGTGCATCGTGACGACGTCGTCCTGATCGACCTCGAGGACGATGAAGACGGGCGACTGGCATTCCGCGACCCGCTCGCACGCCTCCGGGCTGTCGGCGTACACCGCCGGCATCTCGGGGAGTTCCCTCGAGAACTCGAGCAGCAGCTGCAGCCTGTCGGGCTGGTCGAGCTCGAGGAACTCGTCCCGGATCTCGGCCAGGGCTTCGGGAAGGACGGTCTCGCTCATCCGATCCATCATCCCACGCACGCGGGCGCCGGGCTCAGCGGGCCGGGACCTCGCCCGGCTCGCCGCCCGTCACGATCGGGACGCGCACGGCGCTGCCCCACTCGGTCCAGGAGCCGTCGTAGTTGCGCACGTTCTCGAAGCCGAGCAGGTGCTGCAGCACGAACCAGGTGTGGCTCGAGCGCTCACCGATCCGGCAGTACGCGACGACCGCGTCGCCGTCCTGCAGCCCGGCCTCGCCGCGGTAGATGGCGTCCAGCTCCTCGCGCGACTTGAACGTGCCGTCCTCCGCGACCGCGCGCGCCCACGGGACGCTCTTCGCGGACGGGATGTGACCGGCGCGCAGCGCGCCCTCCTCCGGGTACGCGGGTGCCGTGGTGCGCTCACCGCTGTACTCCTCCGGGGAGCGGACGTCGACGAGCGGGTTGCCGAGGTGGGCCAGCACGTCCTCACGGTAGGCGCGCAGGACGCTGTCGTCACGCTGGACGACCGGGTAGTCGCTCTCGGCGCGCGCCGGCACCTCGGTCGTGATCGGGCGGCCCTCGGCGATCCAGCGGTCACGGCCGCCGTCGAGCAGGCGCACGTCCTCGTGCCCGAAGAGCGAGAACACCCACAGTGCGTAGGCGGCCCACCAGTTGTTCTTGTCGCCGTAGATGACGACGGTGTCGTCGCGCGAGATGCCCTTCCGGCGCAGCAGCTGCGCGAAGCCCTCACCGTCGACGTAGTCGCGCACGACCGGGTCGTTCAGCTCGGTGTGCCAGTCCACCTTCACCGCGCCCGGGATGTGCCCGGTCTCGTACAGCAGCACGTCCTCGTCGGACTCGACGACCACGAGGCCCGGGGTGTCCAGCCGCTCCTGCAGCCAGTCGGCGGACACGAGCCGCTCGGGGTGCGCGTACGCGGCGAACTTCTCGGACGTGGTGTCGGGCTCGACGGCCATGGTGCTCCTCGGGTCGGGTGGGGGAGTGCGCGACGGTTAGGGTTGGACCGTCCGCATCGACCCTAGATACAACGGGTGGGCGACGCATCCATTCCGTAAACATGTGACACAGGACGTCCGTATGACTGCGACCACCACCGGCATCGTGCACCTCGTCGACCGAAACCCGCAGGTGTCGGGGGCGGAGATGGTCGCCGCGCTCGTCCCGCCGCCGCAGTTCGCCGACGCGAGCTTCGACTCGTACCGGGCGGATGCGGCGTACCCCTCGCAGCAGGGCACGAAGGACGAACTCATCGCGTTCTCCGGGCTCGCGCCGGCGAAGGTCGAGAAGCGCGGGTTCTTCAAGCGCGCGCCGCGACTGCCGGAGAAGAAGCCGGGCGTCTACCTCGACGGCGGGTTCGGCGTCGGCAAGACCCATCTGCTGGCCTCGATCTACCACGGCATGCCCGCACGCCGGAAGTACTTCGGTTCGTTCATCGAGTACACCGCCCTCGTCGGCGCGCTCGGCTACCAGCAGACGGTGGAGCTCTTCCGCGGCTCCGACCTGCTGTGCATCGACGAGTTCGAGCTCGACGACCCGGGCGACACCATGGTGATGACCCGGCTCCTCGGCGAGCTCGTGGCATCCGGTACGAAGCTCGCCGCGACCTCGAACACGCCGCCGAACGCGCTCGGCGAGGGACGCTTCGCCGCGCAGGACTTCCTCCGCGAGATCAGCGCGATGGCCGACAGCTTCGAGACGCTGCGCATCGACGGCGTCGACTACCGCCAGCGCGCGTTCGACGGACACGCGGCCACGCTCACCGACGCCGAGTACACCGCGGCGATCGGCGAGGCGGCGAACGCCGGGGTCGTCTCGGACGACGCGCTGAACGACCTCGTGCAACACCTCTCCCGCGTGCACCCCTCGCGGTACATCCGACTCCTCGACGGCGTCGACGTCATCGGCGTGCGCGACGTGGCGGAGATCACCGACCAGTCCGCGGCGCTGCGCCTCGTCGCCTTCGTCGACCGTGCCTACGACGCGCAGATCCCGGTCCGCGCGACCGGCATCACGCTCGACCGCGTGTTCAGCGAGGAGATGCTCGCCGGGGGCTACCGCAAGAAGTACCTCCGCGCGATCTCGCGGCTCATCGCGCTCACACACGCCTGACGCGACCCCGCCGCGAACGGCTCGCACCGCATCCCGAGCCGTTCGCAAGCGCCTTCACCGCGGCCGGAAACGTGATGTTTACGTGCGTCCGTGGGCTGTAACACCCGGGAAACACGGCGCGACTACCCGGCGAAATCCCGGCTCGTGAGACTGGGCTCACCCGAACGCACCGCCCCGTCTGACGCGGCCGCTATGGGTCATTGAGTTACACGACACATGGATGAGGAATCTTATGGATGCGGGAAATCTCGCCTGGCTGATCACGGCGTCGGCCCTGGTGCTCTTCATGACGCCCGGCGTGGCGTTCTTCTACGGCGGTCTCGTCAAGGCCAAGAGCGTCGTCAGCATGATGATGATGAGCTTCGGCTCGCTCGGCCTCATCAGCGTGCTCTGGATCCTGTACGGCGCGAACATGAGCGCCGTCGACAGCACGTGGGCCTTCGCCGGCAACCCGTTCTCGGACTTCGGTCTCGCATCGGCTGACAGCGACACCCTCGTTGGCACGCTCTTCAGCGCGACCTTCGCCATCATCACCGTCGCCCTCATCTCGGGTGCCATCGCCGACCGTGCCAAGTTCGGCGCGTGGATGATCTTCGCCGGCATCTGGGCCACGGTCGTCTACTTCCCGGTCGCTGCGTGGGTCTGGGGTGGCGGCTGGATCATGAACCTCGGCACCACCTTCGGCTTCGACACCGAGGTCATCGACTACGCCGGTGGTACCGCGGTCCACATCAACGCGGGTGCCGCGGCCCTCGCCCTGGCGCTCGTCCTCGGCAAGCGCATCGGCTTCCAGAAGGGCATCACCAAGCCCCACAACGTGCCGCTGGTCATGCTCGGCGCCTCGATCCTGTGGTTCGGCTGGTTCGGCTTCAACGCCGGCGCCGAGGGCCTGGGCGCCCTGGGCACGGGTGACACCGTCGTCGGCACCATCGTCATCAACACCCTCGGCGCCACCGCCGCGGCCATCCTCGGCTGGCTGATCGTCGAGAAGATCAAGGACGGCAAGGCCACCTCGGTGGGCGCCGCATCGGGTGCCGTCTCCGGCCTCGTCGCCATCACCCCCGCCTGCGCCAACCTCGCACCCGGCTGGGCCCTGCTCCTCGGTGTCGTCACCGGTGCCGTCTGCGCCCTGGCGGTCGAGCTCAAGTGGAAGCTCGGTTACGACGACTCGCTCGACGTGGTCGGCGTCCACCTGGTCGGTGGCCTCATCGGTACGATCTACCTCGGCTTCTTCGCCACCGAGACCGGCCTGTTCCTCGGCGGCGGCTTCGAGCAGCTGATCATCCAGGTCATCGCCGCGGTCGGCGTCCTGATCTACTCCTTCGTCGTCGCCTGGATCATCGGCTTCGTCATCGAGAAGACCATGGGCTTCCGCATCAAGAACGAGGACGAGATCGCCGGAGTGGACACCACTGTCCACGGCGAGGAGGGCTACTCGCTCGCCGAGCAGGCCTGATCCACTCGGACCGCAGCAGGGGCGTCGCGCATCGCGCGGCGCCCCTGTCGCGTGCCCGGCGGGGGAGTCGGCCCGCGGGTACCGTGAGGATGTGCCGTCACTGCTCCGCCGCATCCTCGCCCCGTTCCGCGCCGCTCCCGCCCCTGGGGCCGCACCGGCTCCGAAGGCGGCGGCCAAGCGCTCCGCACCGCCGCGCAGCGGCACGGAGACCATCGAGGTCGACCCCCGGCGCGTGCCGCGGCTGACGCTCGCGTACGCGCCGACGTTCGACGGCACCCCGGATGCGGGCGAGGTCGTGTGGACCTGGGTGCCCTACGCCGAGGGCGACGGTCGGGGCAAGGACCGTCCGGTGCTCGTCATCGCCGCGATCGACGACGACCGCGCCTATGCGGTCAAGCTCACGAGCAAGTCGCACGACGGGACCCGCGAATACCTGCCCATCGGACCCGGGCCCTGGGACTCCGCGGGGCGCCCCTCGTGGGTCGATCTGGACCAGCTCTACGTCGTCCACGCCGGCGGAATGCGGCGTGAGGCCGCCGCCCTGGACCGTGCCCGCCACGCGACCGTCACTGCCGAGCTCGCACGTCGCCACGGCTGGCGCGTCGCCTGAGCGCGCTCCCCGGCAGTGAGCCGGGAACGACGAAGGCCCCGGAGGATCTCCGGGGCCTTCTGCTGTGGGCGATACCAGACTCGAACTGATGACCTCTTCCGTGTGAAGGAAGCGCGCTACCAACTGCGCCAATCGCCCGTGACCACTGGGGTCGAGATATGAGCATACCGGATCGTCGGGGGTGCTCTTGACACTTCGGCGAGACACGCGCGGGCGTACGTCGGTTTTGCACGAACGCCGATCTCGGCTAAAGTCATATGTGTTGCCCCGAGAGATCGGGAAAACGAAACGCGGATGTAGCGCAGTTGGTAGCGCATCACCTTGCCAAGGTGAGGGTCGCGAGTTCGAGTCTCGTCATCCGCTCGAGTGCGAGTTTCCTAGGGAACACGACACGTGGGTCGAACCACACACGGTGGCGTGGCCGAGCGGCTAGGCACCGGCCTGCAAAGCCGTTTACACGGGTTCGAATCCCGTCGCCACCTCCACTCATACAAGAGAACAAGCCCTTTGGGCGCGATTGGCGCAGCGGTAGCGCGCTTCCCTGACACGGAAGAGGTCACTGGTTCGATCCCAGTATCGCGCACCACCTCGAAACCCCCGGACCCCCGGGGGTTTTCTGTTTCTCCGGCGAAACACGCGCCTGCGATGATCGGTGCGTGACCGTCGCCCGCATCGTCATCCTGTTCGTCATCGCCGCCGTCGCCGAGATCGGCGGCGCCTGGCTGGTGTGGCAGGCCGTCCGCGAGCAGCGCGGCTGGTGGCTCGGACTGCTCGGCATCCTCGCCCTCGGGGCGTACGGTTTCGTCGCCGCCTTCCAGCCGGACGCGAACTTCGGGCGTGTCCTCGCAGCCTACGGCGGCGTGTTCATCGCGGGCTCGCTCGCCTGGGGCATCGTCGTCGACGGCTTCAAACCCACGCTGTGGGACTACGTCGGCTCCGCCATCGCGCTCGTCGGCGCGGCGATCATCATCCTCGCCCCGCTCGTCACCGGGGCCGACGCGGACGGCGCCTGAACGCGCGGACGCCCCGCCCCCGGAACAGGGGAGCGGGGCGTCGACGCTCAGCGGTTGATGACCTTCGGGGCAGCGACGGCCTTGAGGCCGGCGACGCCGAACTCCTGCCCGTAGCCGGACTTCTTCGTGCCGCTGAACGGCACGATCGGGTTCACCCCGCCGTGGCCGTTCACCCAGACGGTGCCCGCCTGCAGGCGCTTGGCGACCTCGAACGCCGCATCACGATCGTCGGCCCACACCGAGGCGCCGAGTCCCTGCTCGGAGGCGTTCGCGCGGCGCACGGCGTCGTCGACGTCGCTGTACCGGATGATCGGCAGCACCGGTCCGAACTGCTCCTCGTCGACCAGGCGCGTGCCGTCCTCGATGTCCGCAACGATCCTCGCGCGGTAGAACAGCGGGCCGAGCTCGGACGCCGGCTCCCCGCCGGTCACGACGCGGGCACCGTTCGCACGGGCGTCGTCGACGAGGTCGCGCACGATGTCGAACTGCGCCTGGTTCTGCAGCGGGCCGAGCACGTTGCCCTCCTCGAGTCCGAGCCCCATCGGCATGACCTGCGCCATGCCCGCGAGCGCCTCGACCATCTGGTCGTACACCGACTCGTGCACGTACAGGCGCTTCAGCGCGGCGCACGTCTGTCCGGTGTTGATGAACGCACCCCAGAAGATCCCCTCGGCGACCGCGGCGACGTCGGTGCCGGGAAGCACGATTCCCGGGTCGTTGCCGCCGAGCTCGAGGGTCAGCCGGGCGAGACTGTTCGCCGACGCCTCGACGATGTGCCGGCCGGTCCGGGTCGAACCGGTGAACATGATCTTGTCGAATCCGGGGTGTGCCGCCATCGCGGCGCCCACCTCGCGGCCGCCGGAGATCACGGTGAGCACGCCCTCCCGCAGGTGCCGGTTGAAGACCTCGGCGAGGGCGAGGACGGACAGCGGGGTGTACTCGCTCGGCTTCACCACCACGGTGTTGCCCATCCGGAGCGACGGACCCACCTGCCAGATCGTGATCACCATGGGCCAGTTCCAGGGACCGATCGCACCCACCACGCCCAGCGGGTCGGAATGGACTTCCGCCCGAGCGCCCTCGTGCTCGAACACCACCTCGGGTTCGAGCACCGTGTCGGTGGCGTGACGAGCTCACGGCGACGTTGGGGCTCGCCGGCCGCCTGCATCACCGGCCGGCCGAGCTCTCCGGCGGCCAGCAGCAGCGGGTCGCGGTCGCGCGGGCCCTCCTGCCGCGCCCGCAGGTGGTGTTCGCCGACGAACCGACCGGCGCCCTCGACTCCCGCAGCGGCGCCGCACTGCTCGCCCTCATCCGGCGCGCGGTCGACCAGTACGGCCAGACCGTCGTGATGGTGACCCATGACGCGGCAGCGGCGGCATCCGCAGACCGAGTGGTCTTCCTCCGTGACGGCCGGCTCGTCTCGGAGCTGACCACTCCGACCGCGGACGGGATCCACGCGCGCATGGCGACCCTGCAGGACGGCGCGACGGTGCAGGCGGTCGCGGCATGATCCGGTACGCCCTCGCCGACCTCCGCAGTCACGGCGTCCGCTTCGCCCTCACGGTCGTGGCCGTGCTGCTCGGCGTCGCGCTCGCGACCGGTGGCATGGTGCTCGGCGACACCGCCCGCGCCGCATACGCGGCACAGCTCGCGTCCGGTGACGGCGCCGACCTGACCGTCCGGACCGCCACGGCGTTCGGCTCCGGGATGGGCGTCGACGTCGAGCGCCACCCGGTCGACCCGGGTGTGGTCGACCGCATCCTCGCCGTCGACGGCGTGAGCGCCGCGGTGCCGGTCGCGCGCGGCCGCACCCGTGTGCAGCGCGGCGACGTCGACCCCGGCCAGATCTCCGTGACCGGCGCCCCGACGCAGGATGCCGACGAGCTCGTCGTCGACGCCGGGACGCTCGAGGCGTGGGGGCTGTCCGTCGGCGACACCGTGACACTGGCAGGCGACGAGCGCGTCGACGTGCGGATCGCGAGGACCGTCGAGGGCGGACGCCCCGGATCGTCGGCGGTCGTCGCGACCGCGACGGCGCAGGCGGTGCTCGGCCTCGGGGGAGCGTTCTCCGAGGTGCGGGTCAGCACGACCGGTGACACGCGGCGCGTCCAGCGCGCCCTCGCCGCCGCCCTGGGTCCCGACCTTCAGGTGGCGTCCTCGCGCGACCTCGCGGCTGCCAGCGCCGAAGCGGCCGCCGCCAACGTCGAGATGCTCCAGACGGTGCTCGTCGGGGTCTCCGCTGCAGCCCTCGTCATCGGGATGCTCCTCATCTCCAACTCGTTCCGCATGTCGGTGGCGCGGTGGGGCTTCGCGAGCTCGCACGTGCCGTCGGGATCGCGATCCCGGACGGCGGCCTCGTCGTCACGCCCCTCACGGTCGGACTCGCGTTCGTCGCGGGCGTCGTCGTCACCGTGCTCGCGGCCCTCGGGCCCGCCCGTCGCGCGGGCCGGACGGGCCCCATGCCGGCACTCCGAGCGGGCTCGAGCGAGCCGCGCCGACTCGGTGCCGTCCGGCTCGCCGGCGGAGCGGTCGTCCTCGTCGCAGGCGCCGTGCTCGCCGCTGCGCCGGCGCTCGGGCTGTCCGCCGCGCTGCTCGTCCCCGGGTACGCCGGCATCCTCGTCGGGGTCGTCCTCCTCGCACCGGGGCTGGTCGCGCCCTTCCTCGCCGTCGTCCGGGCGGTCCGGCCCGGCCCGCATCCCTCACCCTCCGACTCACGGCGGATGCGGGCGCCCGCGCCCCGCAGCGGAGCGCGGCGCCGATGGTCGCCCTCGCCTTCTCACTCGCGCTCATGTGTTTCGTCGCGGTCGTCGGCACCTCCGTCCAGGCCGCGACCGGTGCGCAGTACCGCGAGGTGATCGTCGCCGACGCGGTCGTCGAGAGCACGGGGCAGGAGATGCTCGGGGGACTCCATGAAGGCGTGTACGACGCCGTCGCCGAGATGACCGAGGTTCAGACCGCGGTCCGGCTGAAGTACGGACACTGGCTCGACGCAGGTCGCGCCTCGGCGCTCTCCGCGTTCGACCCGGCCTCGATCGGCCGTGTCGTCGGCATCCGGATGGCCGACGGCGGGCTCGACGCGCTCACCCGTGACGGCGTCGTCATCGCGGAAGGACTCGCCGAAGAGCGCGGTCTCACGGTGGGCGACCGTCTGCCCATGACCTTCGCCCGCACCGGCGATCAGGCGCTCCCGATCGTCGGCGTCATGCGCGACGAGGCGGCGCACGCACTGCAGATCGACGTGGCGATGTCGCTCGAGGGCACCGGCGAGCACTTCACCGAGGACATGGACGCCTCCGTCTTCCTCGTCGCTCGGGCGGGGGTCTCGGCCGAGGCGCTCACCGAGGCCGTGGCCGACGCGCTGATCTCGCACCCCACCGCGCAGGTGCGCGACCAGCAGGCCGTGATCGCGGGTCGCACCCAGGCGCTCGATGAGATCTTCGGGCTCCTCTCGGTGCTCCTGGTCTTCGCGACGGTCATCGCGGCGCTCGGCGTGGCGAACACCCTGGCGCTCAGTGTGCTCGAACGCACACGCGAGCTCGGCCTGCTCCGACTGGTCGGACTCGACCGCATCCGCGCCGCCGCACTGGTGCAGACGGAGGCGTTCGCGCTCTCGGTGCTGGCCGCGCTGCTCGGAGCGGCGCTCGGCGTGGGGGCCGCGATCGCGGCGGTCGGCGCTCTCTCCCAGGCGGCGCCGCTCGACGTGACGGCGCCCTGGCCGCAGCTGCTGTCGTGCACCGCGATCGTGGTGCTGGCAGGATTGCTGGCCGGGGTGGGCCCAGCGATCCGAGCGGCGAGAACGCCCGTCCTCGCGGCGGTGCACGCCGCATGAACCCGATGAAAGCGGAACAGATGGTCATCCACGTACGCGATCTGCGCGTGTCCTACGGAAATGTCGACGCCGTCAAGGGGATCGGCTTCGACGTCGCCCCCGGCACGCTCTTCGCCCTCCTCGGGGCGAACGGCGCCGGAAAGTCCACCACGATCGGCTGTCTCACCACGACGGTCCTCCCGACCGCCGGCACCGTCACGGTCGGCGGCGACGACGTCGTGACGGCAAAGGCCGCCGTGCGCCGGCGGGTGGGGGTGGTGTTCCAGGACGCGCTGCTCGACCCCATCCTCAAGGTGCGCGAGAACCTCCGGTCGCGCGCCGCGCTGTACGGCATCCCCGCCGCCACGGTCCGCACGCGGATCGACGAACTGAGCGGGCTGCTCGGACTCGGGGAGTTCATCGACCGGCGGTACGGCACGTTGTCCGGCGGCCAGAAGCGGCGCGCGGACATCGCGCGCGCACTGCTCCACGACCCGGCCATCCTGTTCCTCGACGAACCGACCGCCGGGCTCGACCCGCATTCGCGGGAACAGATCTGGGCGACCATCGACGCGCTGCGTGCACGCCGGGGGATGACCGTGTTCCTCACCACCCACTACATGGAGGAGACCGAGCGCGCGGACGACGTGCGGATCATGGACCACGGTCGGATCGTCGCCTCGGGCACCCCGGCGGAACTGCGCGCCCGGTACTCGTCGAGCATCCTCACGCTCCGGGGCGACCTCGCCGTGCTGCGGGCCGAGGTCGCGGCGGCCGGTCTCGCGGCGACCGAGCAGCAGGGCGACCTGCTCGTCGAGGTGGAGAGCGCCGAGCAGGCCCGCGCCGTCCTCCGGACGAGCTCCGCGCGCGACTTCGAGATGCGGCACGGAACGATGGACGACGTCTTCCTCGCGGTCACGAAGGAGGTGGCGGCATGACCCGCGCGCTCTCGTTCACGGTGCGGAACCTGTCCGTCTTCTTCCGGGACCGCGCACAGGTCGGGCTGGCGCTGCTGTCGGCTCTCATCCTCCTCGCGATCTACGGGCTCTTCCTCGGCAGCCTCCAGGTCGACAGCCTGCAGGCCGCGCTCCCCGGGGCGACGGATGAGGACGTGCGCTGGTTCGTGAACGCCTGGGTGCTCGCGGGCACCACCATGATCACGACCGTGACCGCTTCGATCGCGGGGCTCGCGACGTTCGTGGAGGACCGCTCCTCCGGACGCTTCAAGGACTTCGTGGTGACGCCCGTGCATCGCGGTTCGCTCATGCTCGGGTACCTCGCCGCGACGTTCACCATCGCGTTCTCGCTGACCCTGGTGGTGCTCGCCGTCGGCCAGGGCTACCTGCTCACGCAGGACGAGACGGCGATGGATGCGGGCCAGCTGGCGAGCGCGGTCGGCTACAGCGCGCTCAGCTGCGCGGCGTTCTCGGCGCTGGCGAGCTTCGTCGTCACCTTCGTCCGCAGCTCCGGTGCGTACTCCAGCCTCGCGACGATCGTCGGTACCGCGGTCGGCTTCCTCGCCGGCGCCTACATCGCTCCCGGAGTCCTGCCCGAGGGCGTCGCGACGACCCTCGGCGCGCTGCCGTTCATGCACGCCGCGATGCTCATCCGCATCCCGTACACGGCCGATGCGCTGGCGGCGCTCACCGCGGGGCAGCCGGGTGCCGAGGAGCAGATCGCCGAGCTCTACGGCATCACCTCGACCGTCGGAGACGTCGAGATCACCCCGGGCCTCGCGTTGGCCTCCCTCGGCGCGGTCGTCGTGGTGTTCGCGGTGCTCGGCGGATGGCGCGTGTCGCGCACCATCCGTTGAGCTCAGCCGACCGGTCGGACCGTCAGCATCTGTTCGGCGCGTCCGACCGGTCCGTCGACATCGTGCAGCACGGTGCTCGTGAGGCCCCGGCCGTCCGGTCCGTACGTGACACGGGTGTCGAACCCGACCCAGGGGGCGCGCGGCGTGCGGAACAGGTGCACCGTCAGGTCGACGTTCGGGAACATCCACTCGCCCGGCTTCGCGCGCGTGGCGACGCCGTTCGCGGTGTCGACGAGCATCATGAAGCGCGCCAGCTCGCCGACCGGTTCGTCCGCGACCAGCGCCACGTCGGTCGTGAGCCACGCGGCGCCGCGGCCCGGCCGGTGCCCTGGGACCACGCATCCGGTCACGCTGCGGATGTAGCCGCCCGGCCACACCTCGCCGAAGTCCGCCGGCGGCAGCGCGTCCGGGGCGGGGAGCGGATCCTCCTCGACCGCCGCCACAGCGCCGGTCTCGACGGGGGAGAGCGCCCAGGCGCGGAGCACGATGACGGGGCGGCCGCCGAGGGACGCGGTCGTCTGCAGCAGATCGATCGTCCGGCCGGGCCGCAGCAGCTCGGTCGTGACGGTGAGCTCGCCCCGCGGCAGCCTCCCCAGGACGTCGAAGGAGAGGCGCCCGACGCGCTTCTCCGCGTCGGCGTGCGTCTCCCGCCACCGCTCGAGGTGATGCACCATCAGGCCCGCGACCGGGCTCAGATGCAGATCCTCGTCGCTCCACGCGCCCCCGGTGTGTTCGGTCGGGAGGTACCGGTCCTCGCCGGATGCGGTGAAGTACGAGCGTGCGGTCACGGTGGTCCTCTCGGTCGTCACGGCGGTTCATCGATGAAAGCCGTCCATCCGATCCTGCCCCGGACGCCGTGGAAGTCCGAATCCGGTGCGGTGCGACCGGGAACCCGGGTCCGAAGGTCAGTGCTCGCCGCCGCCGACGAGCTTCAGGCCGATGACGCAGCCGATGAGCCCGAGGATGAGCAGCACCTTCACGAGGGAGAACCCCTCACCGCCGAAGAACATCGCGTACAGCACGGTCAGCGCCGCGCCGATGCCCACCCACACGGCATAGGCGGTGCCGACGGTGATCTCGCGCATCGCGAACCCGAGGCCCACCATGCTGCCGACGAGCGCGACGCCGAACACCACGGTCGGCCACAGCTTGGTGAAGTTCTCCGACCGGCCGAGCGCGGTGGCCCACACGGCTTCGAGGACGCCGGAGGCGACGAGGATGATCCAGGACATGACTGTGCTCCAGGCCAGTCTTGTCGTGGTCCGGGTACTGGGTTCCCTCGTCCGGGCACGCGGTCGGCGTGCACATCCAGGATAGCGAGCGCCCGCGCACGGCCGCTGGGCAGGTGCTGTGCAGCGGACGGCGTGTCGTGCCGGTGCATCTGGCAGCATTGGCACGCGATACCGATCGAGCATGGGGGCACGATGGAGCAGGCACCGATCCTGACCTGGACGCTGCAGAGCGAGATCCCGGTTCCGGCAGACGTCCAGCAATTGCTCACCGAAGGGGAGCAGGCGGTCGCGTCGTTCAAGACGTTCCGCGACTCCGCGACGTTCACCACCAAGCGCCTCATCGTCCGCGACGCGCAGGGGATCACCGGCAAGAAGGTGGAGATCTACTCGCTGCCGTACAAAGCGATCAACATGTGGTCGTCGGAGAACGCGGGAAAACTGGACTGGAACTCCGAGATCGAGCTGTGGACGCGTGCCGGGCACATCAAGGTCAAGCTCGCGAAGGGCGCCGACGTCCGGCGGATCGACAGTCTCATCGCGTGGGCGGTGCTGAACGCGCACTGACCCCCGGCTGAGCAGGTGCGGGCGCGGCCGCGGCGTGTCTACGCTGGGCGCGTGCCCGCAGCATCCGCCCGCGACCTCGCCGCGCTGATCCGGCGACGCCTGCGCGACGCCGGCGACCCGGCGCGCGCGGTCGGGCAGCAGGCCTACATGAAATCCGCGCTGCCGTTCCACGGGGTGCGGGTGCCCGATGCACGGCGCATCGCGCAGACGGCCGCGCGAGGACACGACGACACCACGCTCGTCGAGGCGTCCCGGATGCTGTGGGCCGAGGCCACGCACCGTGAGGAGTGGTACGCGGCGATGGCCCTGCTCGGGCGGGTCACGCCGCATCCGTCGCTCGTGTCCGACATCGAGCACATGGTGCGCACCGGGCGCTGGTGGGACGTCACCGACGAACTCGCGCACCGGCTCGCCGACCTGCACGACGCGTTCCCGGCCGAGACCGCCGAGGTCGTGCTGCGGTGGTGCGTCGACGGCGACTTGTGGATCCGCCGGATCGCCGTCCTGTCGCAGCTCGGCCGGCGGGACCGTGTCGACGCGGGCCTGCTCGCCGCCGTGATCGAGCCGAACCGGGGCGACGGCGAGTTCTTCATCCGGAAGGCCATCGGGTGGGCGCTCCGCGAGTACGCGCGCGTCGTGCCGGACTGGGTGCGCACCTACGTCGACACGCACGGGCTCAGCGCGCTCACCCGCCGCGAGGCGCTGAAGCACCTCGGCCCGAACTCCTCAGAAACCGCGTAGCGACCGGTCGCCGAGGGCGCCGACGCCAGGAATCTGCGGAGTTCGGGACGGCCCACGCGCGCACAACTCAGGCAGAAGCGACGCTGGAACCGATCCCATCACGGTTCGGACACGGTTCTGCCTGAGTTGTGAACGCGCACGGCGTCACAGGCGCCAGAGGAGGGGGATCACCGAGAGCGCCACCGCGAGCGGGCCGAGGAGCAGTCCCCACCGGATGAACGAGCCCCACGACACCTCGACCCCGGCGGCGCGGAGCCGCTGGTGCCACAGCAGCGTCGCCAGCGAGCCCCAGGGGGTGATCACCGGGCCGGCGTTGACGCCGACGAGCAGCGCCGCCAGCAGTGCGGGGGAGGACGCCGCGGGCTCCAGCGCGAGGTACGCGGGCAGGTTGTTGATCGCGTTCGCCCCCACGAGCCCGAGTCCGGCCGCCTGCCACAGCCCGGCGGGTCCGCCGCCGACCAGCGCGGCCACGGCGTCGAGGGCGCCGGTCGCCTCCAGTGCGCCCACGCTGAGGAACAGCCCCACCGCGAAGACGAGCACACCCCACGGCACGAGGCGGAGGCCGAGGGCCTTCGGATGCCGCCACGCGAACAGGAGCAGCAGGACCACGGCCGCGACGGTCGCCGGCAGCCACGGGTCGATCCCCGAGACGAGGAACGGCAGCATCGCGACCACGACGACCGCGGCGAGGACCAGGAGCGGCACGTCCGCCGGTACGGGGAGGGATGCGGGCACGTACCGGCCGCGGAGGTCGCGCCGGTGCCGCAGCCACAGCAGCGCGACCGTGACGAGGACGGCGACGGCCGCGGACGGCGCGAGCAGCGCGACGAACGCAGCGGGGGAGCCGTCATCGAGCCGGTGCGCCGCGAGGAGGTTCGTGAGGTTCGACACCGGCAGCAGCAGCGATGCCGTGTTCGCGAGCCACACCGTGGTGAAGGCGAACACGAGGGGCGGCAGCCGGTTCGCCCGCGCCACCGAGATCACCACCGGGGTGAGCAGCACCGCGGTCGTGTCGAGGGAGAGGAACGCCGTCGCCACGACCGCCAGCGCGACCACCAGCAGCCACAGCACCCAGGTGCGGCCGCGTGCGAGCCGGGCGAGCAGCGCCCCGGCGAGGTCGAACACCCCCGCGGTGGCGGCGAGTTCGGCGACGATCGTGATCGCCACGACGAACAGGAGGATCGGCCAGACCCGCTCGCCGATCAGGACGGCATCCTCGACCGGGAGGACGCCGGACAGCGCCGCCACTGCTCCCACCAGCAGCAGCGCGGCACCGATGAGGCCCAGCTTCACCCCTCAATCATGGCGCGCGGCCGGAGCGGGTGCGTGCGGAACGGTAGCCTTGAGAGGAGCCACCCTCTGGAGAGTTCCCGTGACCGATGTGACCCCTGCCGACGTCGAGTATCCGACCGACGGCTTCGCCCTCTTCCCCGACCGCTCCGTCGTCGCGCTCCGCGTCAACGGCGAGCTGAAGGATCTCGCGACCGCGGTCACGAGCACGGATGCGGTCGAGGCGGTCACGATCGACTCGCCCGACGGCCTCAGCATCCTCCGCCACTCCGCCGCGCACGTGATGGCGCAGGCGGTGCAGCGCATCAAGCCGCAGACGAACCTCGGCATCGGCCCGCCCATCACGGACGGCTTCTACTACGACTTCGGGACGGACGCCCCGTTCACCCCCGAGGACGTGAAGGCCATCAAGAAGGAGATGGAACGGATCGTCCGCGAGAACCAGCGGTTCGTGCGACGCGTCGTCACGGACGACGAGGCCCGTGCCGAACTCGCCGACGAGCCCTTCAAGCTCGAGCTCATCGGGCTCAAGGGCGGCGCGGACAAGACCGAGGGCGCCTCGGTCGAGGTCGGCGCCGGCGAGCTCACGATCTACGACAACGTGAACCGCGACGGCGAGACGGTCTGGAAGGACCTCTGCCGCGGCCCGCACGTGCCGAACACGCGCGTCATCGGCAACGGCTGGGACATCCAGCGCATCGCCGGCGCCTACTGGCGCGGCAGCGAGAAGAACCCCCAGCTGCAGCGCATCTACGGCACGGCGTGGCCGTCGAAGGACGAGCTGCGCGCGTACCAGGCCCGGCTGGAGGAGGCCGCCAAGCGCGACCACCGCAAGCTCGGCAAGGAGCTCGACCTGTTCTCGTTCCCGGACGAGGTCGGCTCGGGCCTCAGCGTCTGGCACCCCAAGGGCGGCATCATCCGGCAGGAGATGGAGCAGCACGCGCTGAAGCGCCACCGCGAGGGCGGCTACACCTACGTGTACACGCCGCACATCACCAAGCGCGACCTGTTCATCCAGTCGAACCACCTCGTCACCTACAAGGAGGGCATGTTCCCGCCCATCCACCTCGACGAGGAGCGCGACGAGAACGGTGAGATCACCAAGCAGGGCGTCGACTACTACCTGAAGCCGATGAACTGCCCGATGCACATCCTCATCTACAAGGAGCGCGGTCGCAGCTACCGCGACCTGCCGATGCGGCTGTACGAGAACGGCACGGTCTACCGGTACGAGCTCTCCGGTGCGCTGCACGGCCTCACCCGCGTGCGCGGGTTCACGCAGGACGACTCGCACCTGTTCGTGACCCCCGACCAGCTCGAGGACGAGGCCGGGCGCGTGCTGGAGTTCGTGCT
This sequence comes from Microbacterium sp. GXF7504, assembly GCF_054798235.1. NCBI lineage: Bacteria > Bacillati > Actinomycetota > Actinomycetes > Micrococcales > Microbacteriaceae > Microbacterium > Microbacterium sp. GXF7504. The sequence continues at coordinate 339,434 of NZ_JBSJZI010000002.1, forward strand.
GACGATGCTCCGCGACTTCGGCCTGACCGAGTTCGAGCTCGAGCTGTCGATGCGCGACGACGAGAAGTCGAAGTGGATCGGTGACGAGGAGCACTGGGCGATGGCGACGGATGCGCTCCGCCGCGTCGCGCAGGCCTCGGGCCTGAAGCTCACCGAGGTCGAGGGCGAGGCCGCGTTCTACGGCCCGAAGATCGACCTCAAGACCAAGGACGCCCTCGGCCGCACCTGGCAGCTGTCGACCGTGCAGATCGACTTCAACCTGCCCGAGCGCTTCGGGCTGGAGTACACCGGCCCCGACGGCGAGAAGCACCGCCCGGTCATGATCCACCGTGCGCTGTTCGGTTCCGCGGAGCGGTTCTTCGCGATCCTGCTCGAGCACTACGCCGGGGCGTTCCCGGTGTGGCTCTCGCCGGTGCAGGTGGTCGGCATCCCGGTCGCCGAGGAGTTCGCCGACTACCTCGACGGCATCGTCGACCGCCTGCGTGCGGAGGGCATCCGCGCCGAGGTCGACCACTCCGCCGACCGGATGCAGAAGAAGATCCGCACCCACACCACCCAGAAGGTGCCGATCCAGCTCATCGCGGGGGAGCAGGACCGCTCCCAGGGCACGGTGTCGTTCCGGTTCCGAGACGGCTCGCAGACGAACGGCATCCCGGTGGACGAGGCCGTCGACCGCATCCTGGGCGCCGTCTCGGGGATGCTGCTGGTGAACACCGCGGAGGACCTGGCGTGACCGAGGCGGCAGGCACGGGTCCGGAGCACGTCGACGGGCTCGTGTCGGCCGCCGAGCTCCCGGGCGTGCCGGACGCGTTCCAGCGTCTGTGGACGCCGCACCGGATGGCGTACATCAACGCCGGTCCGGAGCCGCTCAAGCACGACTGCCCGTTCTGCGCCGCGCCGCACAAGTCCGACGAGGACGGCCTCATCGTCCACCGCGGTCGCACCGCGTTCGTGCTGCTGAACCTGTTCCCGTACAACTCCGGGCACCTGCTCGTCTGCCCCTACCGGCACATCGGACTGTACGACGAGGCGAGCGCGGAGGAGACGGCCGAGATCGCCGAGCTGACGCAGACGGCGATGCGGGTGCTCCGTACGGTGTCGCGGTGCGACGGCTTCAACATCGGCATGAACCAGGGCGAGGTCGCCGGTGCCGGCGTCGCCGCGCACCTGCACCAGCACATCGTGCCCCGGTGGGCGACCGACGCGAACTTCTTCCCGATCATCGCGCGCACGAAGGCGCTGCCGCAGCTGCTCGGCGAGGTCCGCGCGGCGGTCGCCGCGGGCTGGCCGAAGGCCTGACGGTCGCGCCGCGGTCGGCGCACGGGATCAGGAGAACGCACCGGGACAGGATGATTTCCGCTGGATCGGCCTGATTTCGGGATATCTCCTGTACTCGTGCGGCCGGGGGATGCTGGCGCCGCGAGGCGCCGCGCGCCAGGGGATCCCGGATGCGGTCAGCGCACGCGGGTGACGGTGAACTGCTCGCGTGGGTGGGCGTAGGCCTCCTGCGCCTCGATGAGCTGCAGCTCGCGCTGCCCCGACCGGTGCGTGCGGTCGAGGAGGTCCCACACGCTCGAGGTGGTCTTCGACAGTGCCGCCGCGGCATCCCCGGTCGCCCGGTAGTGCGCGGTGAACAGGGCCGCCGTCACGTCGCCCGAGCCGTTCGCCTTCATCGGGATGTGCGGGGTCTGCACGATCCACGCGCCCTCGTCGTTCACCGCGAGCATCTCGATCGTGCCCTCGGGGCGGTCCGGCCGCTCGACCGAGGTGACGAGCACCGTGCGCGGCCCCATCCCACGCGCGAGGTCGGCCGACGCGAGCGTGGACTCGAGATCGCTCGGCTCGGTCTCGGTGAGGAAACCCAGCTCGAACTGGTTCGGCGTGATGATGTCCGCCGCCGGCACGACCCGTTCGCGCAGGAGGATCGGGATCGCCGGTGCCACGAAGCAGCCGGACTTCGCGTTGCCCATCACCGGGTCGCACGAGTAGACCGCGGACGGGTTCGCCGCCTTCACCCGGGCGACGGCGTCGAGGATGACGTCGCCGATGCCCTCGCCACCCTGGTACCCGGAGAGGATGACGTCGATCTCGCCGAAGACCCCGCGCTCCTCGATGCCGGTGATCACGTCGCGCACGTCGTCGGGCGCGATGAGCGGGCCGCGCCAGGAGCCGTAGCCGGTGTGGTTCGAGAAGTTGACGGTGTAGACCGGCAGCACCTCGACGCCGATGCGCTGCAGCGGGAACACCGCGGCGGAGTTGCCGACGTGACCGTAGGCGACGGCGGACTGGATCGACAGGATCTTCACGGGCGGTGACCTTCTTTCAACGGGACTTCGTCAGGAAGCGGTGGCGCGGACGGATGCGGCGACGTCGGCGGCGAGCCGCTCGGCGTCCGCGTCGGACAGGGTGTGGACGGTGAGCCGCAGATGGCGGGATGCGGCCGGGTCGGCCAGCACGAACTCGTCGCCGGTGCGGGCGAGCCAGCCCCGGCGCATGAGCTGCCCGGCGACGGCCCGGGCGGGCGCGCCCACGTCGACCCAGACGCTCAGCCCGTCGCCGGCGGTGCACGGCACCCCGTGGCGCCCCAGGAGGGCCGCGAACGCGGTGTTGCGGGCGAGGTAGTGGTCGCCGGCGCGGTCGACCGCCGCCATGACCTCCGGGTCGCGCACGAGCGCGACGGTGAGGCGCTGCAGCAGATGGCTCACCCAGGAGCTGCCCGGGCTGAAGTGGAGCGCGAGCCGGTCGGCGGTCTCGGCATCGGTCGCGGTCACGGCGAGGCACATGTCGGGCCCCAGGAACTTCGAGACCGACCGGATGAGCGCCCACCGCCGGTGACCCGGCCCGATGATCGGGTGGTAGGGCCGGCGGGTGAGCAGCGAGTAGTGGTCGTCGACGATGACGAGCACGGTCGGGTGGTCGGCGAGCACGTCGCGCAGCGCCGCGGCACGATCCTCGCTGAGGCTCGCGCCGGTGGGGTTGTGGGCGCGGGGCGTGCAGATGACGGCGCGCACCCCCTGCGCGAGCGCCGCCCGGAGCCCGTCGACCGTCATGCCCTCGCCGTCGACCGGCACCGCGACGGGGCGGTACCCGCCGAGGCGAACGGTCCTGATGGCGGAGAGGAACACCGGGTCCTCGAGGGCCACCGCGTCGTCGCGGACGAGGGCCTGCGCGAGGAGGCGCTCGATCGCGTCCACCGCGCCGCCGGTGATCGTGAGCCGGGCGGTGCCGGGATCCGGCACGTCGGGCCGCATCCACTCGCGCGCCCAGCGCTCCAGGTCGGGGTCGATCACCGGCTCGCCGTAGAGCACGGGGCGACCGGCCAGGGTCGACAGCGCCGCGGAGAGGTCCGGGATGCGGGCGGGGTCGGGGTTGCCGTCGCCGACGTCGCGGAGCACGGAGTCCTGCGCGAACCCCTCCGCGGGCAGGGGCGTGGGCGTCGCGATGCGGGTGCCGCCGCGGCCGAGCGTCACGACCGTGCCGGCCTGGCCGAGCACCCGGTACGCGGCGACGACCGTGTTGCGGTTCACGCCGAGCCGGTCGGCGAGCACACGCACCGGGGGCAGAGGGTCGCCGGGCGAGAGGCGCCCTTCGTCGACGAGTGCGCGCACGCTGTCGGCGATCTCGGCGGCGGAAGCGCCCGAGATGGCCTCGCCCGCGTCGGTGACCGTCACATCGTCCACATTACAACCAGGCCATGCTAACTTCTGGCATAGGTCAATGTTCGGCGCGCTCGGCGCCGGGACCGGGACGACGCCACGGCGTCGGGAAGGAGCCTCATGTCCGCCACGGGGACGGGCCGCGTCAAGCGCGGTCTCGCGGAGATGCTGAAGGGCGGCGTCATCATGGACGTCGTCACGCCGGAGCAGGCGAAGATCGCCGAGGACGCCGGTGCGGTCGCCGTCATGGCGCTCGAGCGGGTGCCCGCCGACATCCGCGCCCAGGGCGGGGTGTCGCGCATGAGCGACCCCGACATGATCGACGGCATCATCGAGGCCGTCTCGATCCCGGTCATGGCCAAGGCCCGCATCGGGCACTTCGTCGAGGCGCAGGTGCTGCAGGAGCTCGGCGTCGACTACATCGACGAGTCCGAGGTGCTCTCGCCCGCCGACTACGTGAACCACATCGACAAGTGGGGCTTCACGGTGCCCTTCGTCTGCGGCGCGACGAACCTCGGCGAGGCGCTCCGCCGCATCAACGAGGGCGCGGCGATGATCCGCTCGAAGGGCGAGGCCGGCACCGGCGACGTCTCCGAGGCCACGAAGCACATCCGCAAGATCACCGGCGAGATCAACGCGCTCCGGTCGATGAGCAAGGACGAGCTCTACGTGGCGGCCAAGGAGCTCCAGGCGCCGTACGACCTCGTCGCGGAGGTGGCCGAGACCGGCAAGCTCCCGGTGGTCCTCTTCGTCGCGGGCGGTGTCGCCACGCCGGCGGATGCGGCCATGATGATGCAGATGGGGGCTGACGGCGTGTTCGTCGGCTCGGGCATCTTCAAGAGCGGCAACCCCGCCGAACGCGCCGCCGCGATCGTGAAGGCGACGACGTTCTACGACGACCCGAAGGTGATCGCCGACGTCTCCCGCGGCCTCGGCGAGGCGATGGTCGGCATCAACGTCGCCGACCTCCCCGCGCCGCACCGCCTCGCCGAACGTGGCTGGTAACCCGCGGGTCGGGGTGCTGGCCCTCCAGGGCGACGTGCGCGAACACGCACAGGTGCTCGCCGGGCTCGGCGCCGAGGTCGTCCTCGTGCGCCGGCCCGAGGAGCTCGCCCGCGTCGACGGGCTCGTGCTCCCGGGCGGTGAGTCGAGCGTCATCGACAAGCTCTCGCGGGCGTTCGGGATGCAGCGACCGATCCGCGACGCGATCGCGGACGGCATGCCGGTCTACGGCACCTGTGCCGGCCTCATCCTGCTCGCCGACCGGGTGACCGACGCCATCGCCGGGCAGGAGAGCTTCGGCGGACTGGACGTGACCGTCCGCCGCAACGCGTTCGGCGGCCAGGTGGAGTCGTTCGAGACCGACCTCGCGGTGCCCGCCCTCGGCGAGCCGCCGGTGCACGCGGTGTTCATCCGCGCACCCGTGGTGGAGGAGGTCGGGCCTGCCGCGCAGGCGCTGGCGGCACTGCCGGACGGGCGCGTCGTCGCGGTCCGCCAGGGCGACGTGATCGGCACCTCGTTCCACCCCGAGGTCTCCGGCGAGCACCGCTTCCACCGGCTGTTCCTCGACGCCGTCGCGCGGTGACCGGCGCGCCCGGACGGGCCGCGGGGGAACGCGTGGTCGTCGACTCCCATAAACTGGTCGGCGAGCTATCGAGGAGGCAGTGCCGATGTCAGGTCATTCCAAGTGGGCCACCACCAAGCACAAGAAGGCCGTCATCGACGCGCGCCGTGCCAAGTCGTGGGCCAAGCTGATCAAGAACATCGAGGTCGCCGCGAAGCTCGGCGGCCCCGACCTGCAGGGCAACCCGACCCTGTTCGACGCGGTCCTCAAGGCCAAGAAGACGTCCGTCCCGAAGGACAACATCGACCGCGCCATCAAGCGCGGTGCCGGCATCGGCGGCCAGAGCGTCGAGTACCTCTCGATCATGTACGAGGGCTACGGCCCGAACGGCGTCGCGCTGATGATCGAGTGTCTGACCGACAACAAGAACCGCGCCGCCGCCGAGGTGCGCACCGCGCTCAGCCGGAACGGCGGCACGCTCGCCGACCCGGGTTCGGTCGCGTACAACTTCAGTCGCAAGGGTGTCGTGGTCGTGTCGGGTGAGGGCACCACCGAGGACGACGTCATGATGGCGGCCCTCGAGGCGGGCGCCGAGGAGGTCGAGCCCCACGGCGACGGCTTCGCGGTCATCACCGAGGCGTCCGAGCTGGTCGCGGTCCGCACCGCCCTCACCGAGGCCGGGATCGAGTACGACTCCGCCGACGTCGAGTTCGTGCCGAACCTGAAGATCGAGGCCGACGCCGAGACGGCCCGCAAGGTGTTCCGCCTCATCGACGCGCTCGAGGACAGCGACGACGTGCAGAACGTCTACAGCAACATCGACCTCACGCCCGAGGTGCAGGCGGAGCTCGAGAACGACGAGTGACCCGGGCTGCGCGCGCCTGCCGGGCGCGCGCGTCCCGTCGGCATAGCGTGGGGGAGTGACCTCCCCGCTGCGCGTGATCGGCATCGACCCGGGCCTGACGCGGTGCGGCGTCGGCATCGTGGACGTCGCGCCGAACCGTTCCGCGACCCTCGTGCACGTCGGCGTGGTGCGCGCGTCGCCCGATGCCCCGATCGCCGAGCGGCTCCGCATCGTCGCCGACGGCATCCGCGCCGCGATCCGCGAGCACGGACCGCACGTCATGGCGGTCGAGCGGGTCTTCGCGCAGCACAACCGCAGCACCGTGATGGGCACCGCGCAGGCGAGCGGCGTCGCACTCCTCGTCGCCGCCGAGCACGGCCTGACCGCCGAGACGCACACCCCGAGCGAGGTGAAGGCCGCCATCACCGGGTACGGGTCGGCCGAGAAGCTCCAGGTGCAGACGATGGTCGCCCGCGTCCTCCGTCTCCCGTCGCTGCCCCAGCCGGCCGACGCCGCCGATGCGCTCGCGCTCGCGCTGTGCCACGCGTGGCGCAGCGGTCCTGCGCGACCCGGCGCGGATGCGGGCGCGCTCACCCCTGCGCAGCGTGCCTGGCGCGATGCGGAGCGATCCGTCAGACGCTGAGCGTGTCGATCGAACATATCTCCGAACCCGGATAGGCTCGACCCATGATCGCTTCACTGCGCGGAACCGTCGCGCACACCGGCCCCGACTCCGTCGTGCTCGAGGTCGGGGGCGTCGGCTATCTCGTCGCCGTCACACCCGACGTGGCGCGCGGCGCCCACCTCGGCGACGAGCTCCACCTGCACACGAACCTCATCGTGCGCGAGGACGCGCTCTCCCTCGTCGGGTTCCCGACGCGGGAGGAACTGAGCGTGTTCGCCGCGCTCGTCGCGGTGTCCGGCGTCGGGCCCAAGTCCGCGCTGGGCGTGCTCGCCGCGCTGAGCGTCGACCAGATCGCCGACGCCGTCGCCGCCGAGGACGACGCGCCGTTCCGCCGGGTCTCCGGCATCGGCCCGAAGACCGCGAAGCTCATCGTGGTGCAGCTCGCGGGCAAGCTCAGCGCGGGCATCGGCGGGGGAGCGGCGGCGCCCGCATCCGCACCCGTGGCCCTCGAGGCGCAGGTCGTGCAGGCGCTCGTCGGCCTCGGCTGGCCGGAGCGGACGGCCACGGAGGCGGTCACGGCGGTCGCCGCCGACGCCGCGGACGCGGAGCGGACCGTGTCGGGCCTGCTCCGGCGTGCGCTCGCCCAGCTCGGCCCGGCGCGAGCGGAGGCCGCCCGTGGATGAGCTGCGGGACGGCACCCCCATCGACGAGTCGGAGCTCGCGATCGAGGGTGCGCTGCGCCCGGGATCCCTGTCCGAGTTCGTCGGGCAGCAGAAGGTGCGCGGACAGCTGCAGCTCCTGCTCGACGCGGCGCGGATGCAGCAGCGCTCGCCCGACCACATCCTGCTCTCGGGCCCGCCGGGACTGGGGAAGACGACCCTCGCGATGATCGTCGCCCACGAGAGCGGCAGGCCGTTGCGCATGTCGAGCGGCCCCGCGATCCAGCACGCGGGCGACCTCGCGGCGCTCCTGTCCAGCCTCACGCCGGGCGAAGTGCTCTTCGTCGACGAGGTGCACCGGATGGCGCGCTCCGCCGAGGAGATGCTGTACCTCGCGATGGAGGACTTCCGGATCGACATCATGGTCGGCAAGGGGGCCGGTGCGACCAGCATCCCGCTCGACCTGGCGCCCTTCACCCTCGTCGGCGCGACGACCCGGTCCGGCCTCCTACCGAACCCGCTGCGTGACCGGTTCGGCTTCACCGCCCATCTCGAGTACTACGAGCCGGAGGAACTCCAGCAGGTCATCGCGCGTTCGGCGCTCATGCTCGGCGTCGACCTGCCGCCGGCGGCGCAGTCGGAGATCGCGCGGCGCTCGCGCGGCACGCCCCGCATCGCGAACCGGCTGCTCCGTCGCGTCCGCGACTACCTGCTCGTGCACGGTCGTGACGGCGACGTCGACGCCGTCGACGCGGCGCTGGAGCTCTACGACGTCGACCGCATCGGGCTCGACCGGCTCGACCGCGCAGTGCTGGAGACGGTCATCCGGCGCTTCCGCGGCGGCCCGGTCGGACTCGGCACGCTCGCCGTGGCGGTCGGGGAGGAGGCGGACACGATCGAATCGGTCGTCGAGCCCTATCTCGTGCGCATCGGCTTCCTCGGACGCACCCCCCGCGGACGCGTCGCGACCCCCGAGGCCTACGCCCACCTGGGCGTCCCGCATCCGGACGGGGCGCTCCGGTTCGATGACCTATAATCGGCGGAGGCTTTCGCCGAACCCCACCTCACCGGCTGCGTGCTGACGCGCCGAACCCGAAAGGCTCGATCGCACCTCATGGAATTCGCCGACTTCTTCGCCAACTACGGCCTGATCATCCTGCTGGTGCTGCTGCTGGTCTTCATGTTCTGGAGCTCCCGCCGCCGCACCCAGCGTGCGAAGGCCGAGCAGGAGCAGAAGGCCCGTGAGACCGTGCCCGGCGCCAAGGTGCTGCTGCAGGGCGGCCTCTACGGCACCATCGTGTCGTTCGACGCCGAGAACCTCGACCAGCCCGCCGTCGTCGAGATCGCGCCCGGCGTCGACATCGAGGTGCACAGCCAGGCCATCCTCCGCATCGTGAACCCCGCCGAGGGCGTCGTGACGGAGGACGAGTTCATCGAGGCCGAGGCGTCCGAGGCGGAGTACGTCGCGGGCGTCGCCGACGGCGACATCTCCTCGATCAGCGACGACCAGCGCGCCTCCCACGCGAAGGACGAGCCCGAGGACCCCGCCAAGCCCGGCGCCTGAGGCCACCCCGTCCCACCTCCAGAAAGCTGAGTGTCCGTGGCGACATCGACCCCCGTCCGCCATGCCCGGCGGGCACTGATCGGTCTGCTGGCGATCGTCGCCGTGCTGTTCGGCGTGAACGCGCTGGGCGTGTACGGCTTCCAGAAGAGCTCCTGGGTCCCTGAGCTCGCCCTCGACCTGCAGGGCGGGACGCAGATCATCCTCGCCGCGGAGACCCCCGACGGGGCCGCTCCGACGCAGGAGCAGATGAACCAGGCCGTGACGATCATCCGCCAGCGCATCGACGCCACCGGCGTCGGCGAGGCCGCGGTCAGCACCGAGGGCGGACGCAACATCGTCGTCCAGATCCCCGGCGAGGCCGACGAGGAGACGCGCCAGCGCATCGAGGCTTCCGCACAGCTGCAGCTGCGCGCGGTCATCTTCGCCTCCGGCGACGTCACCGGCTCGTTCATCGGCGAGGACGGCACGGCCACGCCGTATCCGACCCCCGACCCCACGCTCAACAGCACGCCGACGGCCGAACCCACCAGCGGCAGCGATCCGGCATGGATCACCGACGCGCTGTACGCCGAGTTCCAGGCCTACAACTGCGCCGACCCGGAGAACGACCCCGCGTCGGAGCCGGCCGAGGAACCCCTCATCACCTGCGAGGTCGACGGCACGGCGAAGTACATCCTCGGCCCGGTCGAGCTCGACGGTTCGGCGATCTCGGACGCGACGAACGGTCTGAACACCCAGAACAACCAGTGGGCCGTGAACATCGTCTTCGACGGCGCGGGCACCGAGACGTTCAGCGAGATCAGCCAGCGCCTCTACGGCCTCACCTCGCCCCAGAACCAGTTCGCCTTCGTGCTCGACGGTCAGGTGCTCTCCGCGCCGTCCATGAACGCGATCATCACCGACGGCAAGCCGCAGATCACCGGTTCGTTCACCCAGGAGTCGTCGAAGACGCTCGCCGACCAGCTCAAGTACGGTGCGCTGCCGCTGAGCTTCTCGGTGCAGAGCTCCGACACGATCTCGGCCACGCTCGGCTCCCAGCAGCTGCAGATCGGGCTCATCGCCGGGCTCATCGGTCTCGCCCTCGTCGCCGTGTACTCGCTCAGCGTCTACCGTGCGCTCGGCTTCGTGATCATCGCCTCGCTCGGCGTCATGGCGGTGCTCACCTACCTGATGCTGTGCATCCTCGCGTGGCGCATGGGCTTCCGGCTGTCCCTCGCCGGCGTGGCGGGCCTCATCGTGACGATCGGGTTCACGGCCGACTCGTTCATCGTGTACTTCGAGCGCATCCGCGACGAGCTGCGCGACGGCAAGTCGATCACGAGCGCGGTCGAGGACGGCTGGGACCGTGCGAAGCGGACCATCTACATCTCGAAGTCGATCAACGTGCTCGCCGCGGTGGTGCTCTACATCCTCGCGGACTCGACCGTGAAGGGCTTCGCGTTCACGCTCGGGCTCACCACCGCGATCGACGTGCTCATCTTCATCCTCTTCACCCACCCGGTGATGCAGCTGCTCGCCCGCACGCGGTTCTTCGGCTCGGGGCACAAGCTGTCCGGCCTCGACCCCGACGCGCTCGGCGCGGTCTATCGTGGGCGCGCGCAGTTCCGTGGGCCGGTGGTGCGTAGCGGCCGGGCCGCGCGCTCGCGCGGTGAGGCCGCCAAGCGGCAGACGATCGCCGAGCGCAAGCTGGCCGAGGTCGCCGCATCCGAATCCGGGAAGCGCGACACGAAGGAGGTCGGCGACTGATGCGTTCGATGAATCAGTTCGGAAACGACCTGTACACCGGGAAGACCTCGTTCCCGTTCGTCGGCCGGCGGCGGCTGTGGTTCATCCTGGCCGCGGTCCTCGTGCTCCTCTCGGTGCTCGTGCCGTTCGTGAAGCCGGTGCAGTTCTCCATCGAGTTCACCGGTGGGTCGCAGTTCACCGTCTCGGGGATCGCGACGACCGACCAGCAGCTCGCGACGGATGCGGTGCAGTCGGTCGTGCCGGGCGCGACCGTGAAGGTCGCCACGGTCGGCACCGACGGCCTGCGGGTCGAGACCGACCAGATGACCAACGACGAGACGCAGACCGTTCGCGCCGAGCTCGCCGAGGCCTACGGCGTCGCGACGCAGGAGGTCACGACCTCGTTCATCGGCCCGGTCTGGGGCGCCGACGTGACGCGGCAGTCGCTGTGGGGCCTCGCGATCTTCCTCGCGCTGACCTTCCTCATCCTGGCGCTGTACTTCCGCACCTGGAAGATGTCCGCCGCCGCCATGATCGGCGTCGTGGACGTGCTGATCATCACGGTCGGCATCTACGCGCTGTGCGGGTTCCCCATCTCGCCCGCGGCCGTCATCGGCTTCCTCACGATCCTCGCCTACTCGCTCTACGACACCACCGTCGTGTTCGACAAGATCCGCGAGAACACCCGGGAGGACGGCGAGATATCCGGCCGCACGTTCGGCGAGTCCGTGAACCTGGCGGTGAACCAGACCCTCATCCGATCGATCAACACGACGGTCGTCGCCGTGCTGCCGACCGGCGCGATCCTGTTCATCGGCGCGTTCGCGCTCGGCGCGCAGACGCTCACCGACATCTCGCTGTCGATCTTCGTCGGCACGATCGTCGCGGCGTACTCGACGCTGTTCGTGGCCGCACCCCTGTACTCGCTGTTCCGCGAGAACGAGAAGCCCATCCGCACCCGTGACGAGCGCGTGCTGGAGGCCCGTGAGAAGGCCGGCGTTCCGGCCTGAGCGAACAGGCGATCCGGCGCCTCGGGCGGGGAATAGGATGAAGCGATCCTCGGGAGGGTGGTGAGCTGGGCATGACGGAGACCGCTCCCGCAGGCGCGCAGTCCTCGAGCCTGCGCCGCCTCGTGCCGCGCATCTTCACGCGCGCGGTGCGCCGTGACGACCTGGACCAGCTCATCCGCACGGTGCGCACGCACCACCCGCGGGGCGACCTCTCGATCATCGAGCGCGCGTACGCGGTCGCCGAGAAGGCGCACCGCGGCCAGAAGCGCCGCAGCGGCGAGCCGTACATCACGCACCCGCTCGCGGTCGCACAGATCCTCGCCGACCTCGGGCTCGGCCCGAAGGCGATCGCCGCCGCGCTGCTCCACGACACCGTCGAGGACACCGGGTACCAGCTGGCCGAGCTGAGCGACGCGTTCGGCGACGAGGTCGCGATGCTCGTCGACGGCGTCACCAAGCTCGACAAGGTCAAGTACGGCGACGCGGCGCAGGCGGAGACCGTCCGCAAGATGATCGTGGCGATGTCGCGCGACATCCGGGTGCTCGTCATCAAGCTCGCCGACCGTCTGCACAACGCCCGCACCTGGGGCTTCGTGCCGCCGGAGAAGGCCGCGAAGAAGGCGACCGAGACCCTCGAGATCTACGCGCCGCTCGCGCACCGACTGGGCATCCAGGCGATCAAGTCCGAGCTCGAGGACCTCTCGTTCGCCGTGCTGCATCCGAAGCTGTACGCCGAGATCGAGAGTCTCGTGAAGCAGCGCACGCCGCAGCGCGAGGAGTACGTGCAGAAGGTCATCGACGCCGTCGACGCGGATCTGCGCGAGCTGCGCATCCGCGGTCGCGTGGTCGGCCGGCCGAAGCAGCTGTACTCGGTGTACCAGAAGATGGTCGTGCGCGGCCGCGAGTTCGACGACATCTACGACCTCATCGGCATCCGGGTCATCGTCGGCACGGTGCGTGACTGCTACGCCGTACTCGGTTCGATCCATGCGCGGTGGACGCCGCTCCCGGGCCGGTTCAAGGACTACATCGCCACGCCGAAGTTCAACCTGTACCAGTCGCTGCACACGACCGTGATCGGCCCGAACGGGCGCACGGTCGAGATCCAGATCCGCACCAACGAGATGCACCAGCAGGCCGAGTACGGCGTCGCGGCGCACTGGAAGTACAAGGAGCGGATGACCGGCGGCAAGTCGGACGGCAAGGCCGTCGACGCCGACATGGTCTGGCTCGCGCACATCTCCGACTGGCAGGCGGAGACCGCCGACCCGGGCGAGTTCCTCGACGCCCTGCGGTTCGAGATCGGCGCGAAGGAGGTCTACGTCTTCACGCCGAAGGGTCGCGTCATCGGTCTGCCCGCAGGCGCCACCCCGGTCGACTTCGCGTACGCCGTGCACACCGAGATCGGGCACCGCACGATGGGCGCCAAGGTCAACGGCCGGCTGGTGCCCCTCGAATCGCAGCTCCACTCCGGCGACGTCGTCGAGGTGTTCACCTCGAAGAACCCGGATGCGGGTCCCAGTCAGGACTGGCTCGGGTTCGTCGCCAGCACCCGCGCCCGCAACAAGATCCGCGGCTGGTTCACGAAGGAGCGCCGCGAGGAGGCCATCGAGCAGGGCAAGGAGTCCATCGCCCGGGCGATGCGCCGGCAGAACCTGCCGCTGCAGCGCCTGATGAGCCAGGACACGTTCACCGCGGTCGCGCAGCAGCTGAAGTACGAAGACGTCTCCGCGCTGTACGCCGCCGTCGGCGAGGGGCACGTCTCCACGCAGTCGGTGCTGGAGAAGGTCACCGCGCTCGTCGCGGCCGACGACACCTCCACCGGGCCGATCGACCTCCCGCACATCGGCCGCGGCCGTGCCCCGCGCGGCGGGGACTCCGGCATCCTGGTGCGCGGCGCCCCCGACATCCTGGTCAAGCTCGCCAAGTGCTGCACCCCCGTCCCCGGTGACGAGATCGTCGGGTTCGTGACCCGCGGCAGCGGCGTCTCGGTGCACCGCGGCGACTGCACGAACGTGAAGTCGCTCATGGCGGATCCCGACCGTCTCATCGAGGTCGAGTGGGCACCCACGTCGAAGAGCGTGTTCCTGGTGCAGATCCAGGTGGAGGCGCTCGACCGGTCGGGGCTGCTCAGCGACATCACCCGCGTGCTGAGCGAGCACCACGTGAACATCCTGTCCGCGACCGTGTCGACCTCGAACGACCGCCTCGCGATCAGCCGGTACGTGTTCGAGATGGGTGACACCGTGCACCTGGACCGGGTGCTGAACGCGGTACGCCGGATCGACGCCGTGTACGACGTCTACCGCGTCACGTCCTCCTGACAGTCCGCGAGGAACGCGAGGGCGGGACGTTTGCCGGGGAGCTTGCCCCGGGCGGCGAACCACGCGATCGCCTGCGCCACGACGTCGTCGTGGATGCGGGCGAGGCCCAGGACCAGGTCGCGTGCGCCCGGCCCGACGTCCCGCGCGAGATCGGCCACCGTCCGTACGGGCGTCGTCACGGCGAGCCCGCCGAGGGTCACCAGATCGTCGGGGTCGATCCTGGGGTCGCGGTACACGTACCGCGAGTCCAGGCGATGGCGGGTGCGCCGCGCGACGCTCCGCTGCACGCTGTGCCTGACGGGCGGGTCGTCGCAGCCGCCGAGGATCCACGCGGCGCTGCCGTGGGTCGCCGCCGCGTCGTCGCCGAGGAACGGAGCGATCGACGCGGCCCGGAGGGCAGCCGTCTCGACCGTGTCGGCGGGGACGTACCCCTCGCCGAGGCGGACCAGGTGTCCGTCGAGGCTCGCCGCCATCAGCTCCGTCTCGGAGAGGAGCTCGCCGGCGAAGTAGACGAACGGGGAACGCACACGCCACAGTGTGGCACCCGGTCGTCCCGCACGAACGGACGCACCCCGCGCTGTGGAGAGCGCGGGGTGCGTGACGACGGGGGAGGACCGGTCAGCCGCCGATGGCGCGGAGCCAGGCCTGCCGTGCCTCGAGCGCCTCGGTCGCCTTCGCGATCGCGCGCTTGTCGCCGGACGCGTTCGCCGCATCCAGCTCGGTCTGCAGCTTCTCGATCGCCTCGGTGAGCTGGCGCGTCATGTCGTTGGCGCGCGCCTTCGTCTCCGGGTTGTTGCGCTTCCAGTCCGCCTCCTCACGGGTGCGTACGGACTGCTCGATCTTGCGGAGGTCGTCGTCCAGGCCCCGCTCCACGTCACGCGGGAAGACCCGGCCGATCTCGTCCCACTCCCGCTGGACGGCGGTGAGGCGCTGGCGCGCGGTGGCGAGATCCTTCTCGTCCGGGATCGTCTTCGCCTGCTCGAGCAGCGCCTGCTTCGCGGCGATGCGCTCCTTGGACTCCTCGGCCTGCACGGCCTCGCGCTCACCACGGGCGGCGTACAGCGCGTCGCCGGCGGCCTTGAAACGCGCCCAGAGCGCGTCGTCGACCTTCTTGCCGGCGCGGCCGGCGGCCTTCCACTCGTCGAGCAGCGCACGGTAGGCGGGGATGCCGTCCTCACCCTGCGGCGCGAGTGCCTCGGCGCGCTCCGCCAGGCGGGTCTTCGCGTCGCGGGCCTTCTTGTGGGTCTCGTCCAGCTCGGCGTAGAACGCGCGGCGGTGACGCTCGACGGTGGAGCGGGCGTCGCGGAAGCGCGTCCACAGCTGCTGCGCGGTGGACTTCGGCAGGCGGGGGCCGGTCTGCTGGTGGCGCTGCCACTGCTCGAACAGCTCGTTCAGCTCCGCGGACGCCTGCTTCCACTGCACGGTGCGGGGGTCTCGGGCGGCGAGGGCCTCGGCGCGCTCGACGAGCACGGTGCGCTCGGCGATGGCGGCGTCGACGGCCTCACGGGCCGCGGCGGCCTCGGTCGCGGACGCCTCTGCGAGTGCGCCGTTCAGCGCCTCGAGCCGGGCCTGCAGGCTCGCCAGATCGCCGACCGCGGCCGCGCCGGAGACCTTCTCGGCCACGGCGGCCGCGGCCTGGCGGAGGTCGGAGGCGGAGGCGCCGCCCCGGCGGTGCCGGACTTCGAGCAGCGTCACCTCGGATGCGAGGTCGGTGTACTTGCGCTCGTAGTAGGCGAGCGCCTCCTCGGGCGTGCCGTCGGGGTACTGACCGACCACGCGCCACTGGTCGCCGTCGCGGACGGAGACGGTGCCGTCGTCGTCGACGCGGCCCCAGGGGGCGGCTTCGGAAATGTCGGGGGTGGACTCGTTCGCAGTCACGGGGTACCTCGGGCGGCTCACGTCGGCGGGCAGGCGATCGGATTCAGCCTAGCCCCCGGGTCGCGGATCGTGGACTACTCGGTCGGGACCTCGGGCGCGTCGGGGGTCTCGACGTCGCCCGCGGGGGTCTCGGCGGGATCCTCGGCCGGGGCTTCGGTCGGCTCCTCCAGCGGTCCTTCGGACGAGGACGGCGCGGGGGTCGGCTCGGCCTCGGGCGCTCCGGGCCCCGCGGTGTAGTAGACGACCTGCCCGGCGATGAGGGCGAGGACGAGGAGCCCGCCCCCGATGCCCGCGACGAGGTCGTCTCGGCGCCGTCGGCGCTGCAGCCCGGACTGGTACTCCAGCCGGGCCTGGTACCGCCGCGCGCGCTCGCGCTCGGCCTGCGTCCGTGCCTTCGACCCCGGGGCCATGTCGTCTCCTGTCGCCGTCGGATCCGTCGAAACTCTAAGCGTCGCGTGCGGGCGGCGGCAAAGCGCGGCGGCGCGGCCCGGTGTCGGTGCGGCCCGTTAGCCTGGGACGGTGAGTCCGTCCGCCGCGCTGTTCCAGGGCAGCACCCCGCTCGCCGTACGGATGCGGCCGACCTCCCTCGACGAGGTCGCCGGGCAGCGTCACCTGCTGCGGCCCGGTTCGCCGCTCGTGAAGCTCGCCGACGCGGACAAGCCCTCCACCGGCGCGGTCTCGGTCATCCTCTGGGGTCCGCCGGGGACCGGCAAGACCACCCTCGCGCAGGCGATCGCGCGCTCGTCACAACGTCGGTTCGTGGAGCTGTCGGCCATCACCGCCGGGGTGAAGGACGTCCGTGAGGTGATGCAGGAGGCGCTGAACCAGCGCGACATGTACGGCATGTCGACGATCCTCTTCCTCGACGAGATCCACCGGTTCACGAAGGCCCAGCAGGACGCCCTGCTCCCCGGCGTCGAGAACGGCTGGGTCGTGCTCATCGCGGCGACGACCGAGAACCCGTCGTTCTCCGTGATCTCGCCGCTCCTGTCGCGGTCGCTCCTGTTGACGCTCGAGGCCCTCTCCGACGACGACCTCGCCGTGCTCGTCGACCGCGCGGTCACCGATGCGCGAGGTCTCGACGGCGCGGTCGAGCTCGAACCGGAGGCGCGGTCCGCGCTCGTGCAGCTCGCCTCGGGCGACGCGCGCCGCGCGCTCACGGCGCTCGAGGCCGCCGCATCCATCGCCGTCGACGCCGCCGGAGACGCGCACGAGGGCCCCGTCACGGTGACCGCCGAGACGGTCTCGCAGGCCGTCGACCGGGCGCTGCTGCGGTACGACCGCCAGGGCGACGAGCACTACGACGTCATCAGCGCCTTCATCAAGTCCATCCGCGGCTCCGACCCGGATGCGGCCATCCACTACCTCGCCCGCATGATCGAGGCGGGGGAGGACCCGCGGTTCATCGCCCGCAGGCTCGTGATCTCAGCGTCCGAGGACATCGGCCTCGCCGACCCGCAGGCGCTGCAGATCGCGGTCGCGGCGGCCGACGCGGTGGCGTTCATCGGCATGCCG
Organism: Microbacterium sp. GXF7504; assembly: GCF_054798235.1. NCBI lineage: Bacteria > Bacillati > Actinomycetota > Actinomycetes > Micrococcales > Microbacteriaceae > Microbacterium > Microbacterium sp. GXF7504. The sequence goes on from NZ_JBSJZI010000002.1 coordinate 356,798, forward strand.
GAGGGCCGCATCCCGCTCGCGGAGGCGACCGTGTACCTCGCGACCACGGCGAAGTCGAACGCGGCGTACACGGCGATCAACCAGGCGATCGCCGATGTGCGGGCGGGCAAGAGCGGGCGGGTGCCGAAGCACCTGCGCGACGCGCACTATGCCGGAGCGAAGCGGCTCGGGCACGGCAAGGGCTACAAGTACCCGCACGACTCGGACATCGGCGTCGTGGCGCAGCAGTACCTCCCGGACCCGCTCCGGGGGACGCGCTATTACGTGCCGACCTCGCACGGGCAGGAGCGCGAGGTGCAGGCGCGCCTGGAGAAGCTCCGCCGCATCCTCGACGGCGACGCCTGAGTCCGGCATCCGCTTCGTGGCGGCCTGCGCGTTCGGGCGGCGGCTTCTGCGGGGTCGAAGCCCCGGATGCGGTAACACCTGCCACGCGAGTGTCGCGGTGCGGGGACTCGTGATCGTTCGGGTGGCAGGTGTGGTGGAGTTGCGGTGGATGACGCAGCGAGAACTGACACCCGAGCCACGAGGTGCCCGCATCCGCGCCACGAGGGCGCACGCCTCACGGGACGCGCGTTCGGGTGGCGGGTTCTGCGGGCTCGAAGCCCCGGATGCGGCAGCAGCTGCCACGCGAGCGTGGTGAGACCGACGACCGGGCAGGTCAGGGCGGAATTCGCCGGGTCTGGTAGCATTGAGTGGCTCGAAACCGAGTTTTCGGGCATCTCCTGATTCCATTCAACTGCTCCGATGCGCCCCGGCGTGCGCGCGGACCGGGGAAGCAGGTGATACGTCCGTGCGTCGTGAAAGGCACGACCACGTCATCGAAAGGAACACTTCGTGACCACGAAGTCCCAGGACCGCCGCAAGGTCCGTCTCTCCCGGGCCCTCGGCATCCCGCTGACCCCGAAGGCCGCCCGCTACCTCGAGAAGCGTCCCTACGCTCCGGGTGAGCACGGCCGCACCAAGCGCAAGGCCGACAGCGACTACGCCGTCCGTCTGCGCGAGAAGCAGCGTCTGCGCGAGCAGTACGGCATCCGCGAGAAGCAGCTGCGCATCGCGTTCAACGAGGCGCGTCGTACCGAGGGCCTGACCGGTGAGAACCTGGTCGAGCTGCTCGAGATGCGTCTGGACGCCCTGGTGCTGCGTGCCGGCTTCGCCCGCACCACCGCCCAGGCCCGTCAGTTCGTCGTGCACCGCCACATCCTGGTCGACGGCCAGATCGTGGACCGCCCGTCGTTCCGCGTGAAGCCCGGCCAGACCATCCACGTCAAGGCGCGCTCCGAGGGCACCGAGCCCTTCCAGGTCGCCGCCGCCGGTGGTCACGCCGAGGTGCTGCCCCCGGTTCCCGGGTACCTCGAGGTCGAGCTCGACAAGCTCCAGGCGAAGCTCCTGCGTCGCCCGAAGCGCGCCGAGGTCCCCGTGACCTGTGAGGTCCAGCTGGTCGTCGAGTACTACGCCGCCCGCTGATCCACGCGCTGCACGAAGGGCGTCGGGGTTTTCCCCGGCGCCCTTCGTCGTTCCCGGATGCGGCGGGGCGGCGGGGGTGCGGCGTCCCCTACGATGGGTTGGTGCCGCAGGCGCGGCGGATCGAGGAAGTGGTGACGTGAAGAATCTCGTGTGGTTCGTGCTGGGCACGGGTGCTGGATTCGTCCTCGCCCACATGGTGAACAAGGATCCCCGCGGCCATGAGCTGCTCGCGGAGATCGACGCCCGCATCGGCGAGTTCACCGATCGCATCGGCGACGCCTACCGCGACCAGCAGAACCGGCTGGGCGACCTCGTGACCGAGGGCACGGATGCGGCGGCCGAAGCCGCCACGCTCGCCGACTGATCCGCGACGCACCCACGCCCGCCGGCGCGCGGTGCGCGCTCACACCCGAGGGAACACACCAATGAAGACCGCTGAGATCGCGCAGCGCTACCTCGACTACTTCGAGAAGAACGACCACGTCATCGTCCCGTCGGCGTCCCTCGTCAGCGACGACCCGACGCTCCTGTTCACCGTCGCCGGCATGGTCCCGTTCGTGCCGTACCTCAACGGCACGGTGCCTGCGCCGTACCCGCGCGCGGCCGACGTGCAGAAGTGCATCCGCACCAACGACATCGAGGAGGTCGGCCACACCGCGCGGCACGGCACCTTCTTCCAGATGCTCGGCAACTGGTCGTTCGGCGACTACTTCAAGGAAGGCGCCATCTCCTACGCCTGGGAGCTGCTGACCTCCGCCGAGCGCGACGGCGGCCTCGGGTTCGACGAGAAGGACCTCTGGGTCACCGTCTACGAGACCGACGACGAGGCCGCGGAGCTGTGGCGCCGGATCGCAGGCCTCCCGGAGCACCGCATCCAGCGCATGGGCCGTGAGGACAACTACTGGTCGACCGGCCAGCCCGGTCCTGCCGGCCCCTGCTCGGAGATCTACTTCGACCGCGGTCCGAAGTACGGCAAGGACGGCGGCCCCGCGGTCGACGACAGCCGCTTCACCGAGATCTGGAACCTCGTGTTCATGCAGTACGCGATCACGAACGTGCGCTCCAAGATCGACTTCGACATCGCCGGCGAACTGCCGAACAAGAACATCGACACCGGCATGGGCCTCGAGCGCGTCGCGTTCATCAAGCAGGGCGTCGAGAACATGTACGAGACCGACCAGGTGCGGCCGGTGCTCGACCGCGCCGTGGAGCTGTCCGGCCGTCCCTACGGCCGCGAGCACGAGGACGACGTGCGCTACCGCGTCATCGCCGACCACGTGCGCTCCTCGCTCATGCTGCTCTCGGACGGCGTCACCCCCTCCAACGAGGGACGCGGCTATATCCTGCGTCGCCTCATGCGCCGCTCCGTGCGTGCCATGCGCCTGCTCGGCGTCGACGGCCCGACCTTCCCGGAGCTGTTCACGGCGTCGCGGGACGCCATGGCGACGGCGTACCCGGAGGTCGTGAGCGACTGGAACCGGATCTCGCAGTACGCCTTCGCCGAGGAGGAGACCTTCCTGCGCACCCTTGCGGCGGGCTCGACGATCCTCGACCTCGCGGTCGAGGACACCCGCAAGGGCGGCGGCGACACGATCTCCGGCTCCGAGGCGTTCCTGCTCCACGACACCTACGGCTTCCCGATCGACCTCACGCTGGAGGTCGCCGCCGAAGCCGGTCTCAAGGTCGACCGCGACGCCTTCGACTCGCTCATGCTGGAGCAGCGGACGCGCGCGAAGGCGGATGCCAAGGCCCGCCGCCGTGCGCTGGCCGACCACTCCGTCTACCGCGACCTGCGCGCGAAGGGCGAGACGGTCTTCACCGGCTACTCGGACCTCGAGAGCGGCTCGACCGTGCTCGGCATCCTCATCGACGGGGTCCCCGCCGACGTCGCCCGCGAGGGCCAGATCGCCGAGGTCATCCTGGGGGAGACGAGCCTGTACGCCGAGTCCGGCGGTCAGGTCGCCGACAAGGGCGTCATCGTGGGCCCGGGCTACGAGCTCGACGTGCTCGACGTGCAGCGCCCCGTTCCCGGCCTCATCGGTCACACCGTCGAGGTGAAGGTCGGCGAGGTCGGCGTCGGAGAGGCCGCCACCACGATCGTGGATGCGGCCAACCGCCGCGCCGCCCAGCAGGCCCATTCGGCGACCCACCTCGTGCATGCCGCGCTCCGCGACACGCTCGGTTCGGGTGCGACGCAGGCCGGCTCGCTGAACCGCGCCGGATACCTCCGCTTCGACTTCACCTGGGGGCAGGCGCTCTCCGAGGCGACCCGCAGCGAGGTCGAGGAGATCGCCAACAACGCGATCCGCGACAACCTCGAGGTGGAGACGCGGGTGCTGGCGCTCGACGAGGCGAAGAGCCTCGGCGCGATGGCGCTGTTCGGCGAGAAGTACGGCGACACCGTGCGCATGGTCGACATCGGCGGCCCCTGGTCGCGTGAGCTCTGCGGTGGCACGCACGTGGCACGAAGCAGCGAGATCGGGCTGGTGAGCCTGGTCGGCGAGTCGTCGGTCGGTGCGTCCAACCGTCGCGTGGAGGCGCTCGTCGGCATGGACGCGTTCCGCGAACTCGCGGCAGAGCGCGCCATCGTGTCGCAGCTGTCGACCGTGCTGAAGGCGCCGAAGGACCAGATCGCGACGCGCATCGCTGAGCTGACCGCCAACCTGAAGGCGGCGGAGAAGAAGATCGCGCAGTTCGAGGCACGTGCCCTCGCGGAGCGGGCCCCCGCGCTCGCGCAGCAGGCCGTGCAGGCCGGTCGCGTGGCGCTCGTCGCCGCGGGCATCGGCGACGCCGCATCCGCCGACGACGTGCGCACGCTCGCGCTGCAGGTGCGCGACCGGCTCGCGGACCGCGCCGCGGTCGTGGCGATCGCGGGCGTCGTGAACGGCCGTCCCACGGTCGTCGTCGCCACGAACGACGGCGCACGCGCCGAAGGGGTGAAGGCGGGTCAGCTCGCGAAGGCGGCCGCGGCCGTGCTCGGCGGCGGCGGTGGCGGTCGCGACGACGTCGCCCAGGGCGGCGGCACGGATGCGGGCCGGCTCGACGACGCGTTCGCCGAGATCCGCCGGCTGGTCGAGGGCGCGTGAGCGGATTCCGGCGCGGCGTGCGGCTCGGCGTCGACGTGGGCAAGGCCCGCGTCGGGGTCGCACGCTGCGACCCGGACGGCATGCTCGCGACGCCGCTGGAGACGGTCCCGCGCGGTGACGGCTCGATCGGCCGCATCCTCGAGCTCGCGGTCGAGTACGACGCGATCGCGCTGTACGTCGGGCTGCCGACCTCGCTGAGCGGACAGGACACCCCATCCACCGCGGACGCGCGCACGTTCGCCGCGGACCTCGCGGGGCGGACCGACCTGCCGGTGCGGATGGTCGACGAACGGCTGAGCACGGTCTCCGCGCATGCCGCCCTGCGGCAGTCGGGGCGATCGCAGAAGAAGTCTCGTAGCATTGTCGACCAAGTCGCCGCCGTCATCCTGCTGCAGAACGCACTCGACGTGGAGAAGCAGACGGGGCGCACGGCCGGAACACCCGTACCCCCGGCCGAGGAGAACGACTGATGTCCGACACCCCGCCCACCTCCCGCCGCGCCGCGCGAGCCGCGCAGCAGGCCGCCGGCCAGGCGCCCGCCGCTGACCGCGACGCCTCCGCCGAGGTGCTCGACGACCTGTTCACGGGTCGCGCGACCACCGAGTCGATCGGTGCCCCGCCCCCGCCGCCCGATCGCGGCCGGCGCCGGAAGGGCTGGATCATCGCGCTCGTCGTCGTGGTGGCACTCGTCGGCGGCGTGGCCGCGGGCGGCCTCTGGGCGTGGAACACGTACGAGGACCGCATCCGCGCGTTCATGGGGTGGCAGGAGCCCCAGGACTACGAGGCCGGCATCGCCGAGGGGGAGACCTCGGTGACGATCGTGTCGGGCGACACCGGGCGGTCGATCTCCACGACCCTGTTCAACGCCGGGGTCACCAAGACCGACAAGGTCTTCTACGACCACCTCATCGAGACCGGGCAGAACCCCGACTTCCAGCCGGGTGTGTTCCGGTTGCAGTTCAAGATGACCGCCGAGGCCGCGCTGGAGGCGCTCCTCGACCCGGCCAACCGACTCGAGAACACCGTGCAGCTGCGCGAGGGCCTCACCCTGGAGCAGACGCTGCAGCGCACCGCCGACGCCCTCGCCCTGCCGCTCGAGGAGCTCCAGGCCGCCGTCGCCGACCCGTCGGCCTACGGGGTGGCCGCGGACTCGCTGGAGGGCTGGCTCTTCCCGGCCACCTACACGTTCGGCCCCGGGGTGACCGCGACCGAGGCGGTGCAGGCGTTCGTCGACCGGGCGGTGCAGTCGCTGGACGCGGCCGGCGTGCCGGTCGAGGAACGCCAGCGCATCCTGACGATCGCGTCGATCATCGAACGCGAGGCGCGCTCGGCCGACGATTTCTACAAGGTGTCGCGCGTCATCCAGAACCGCCTCGACCAGGGCATGCGGCTGCAGATGGACTCGACCGCGCAGTACGGGTACCAGGAGCTCCACGACGGCACCGTCTCGTCGTCGGCCGAAGCCCTCGAGGACGCCAACCCGTGGAACACGTACGTGGTGGACGGCCTGCCGGCGGGGCCGATCGCGAACCCCGGCGACACCGCCATCGACGCCGCGATGCACCCGGCTGACGGCGAATGGCTGTACTTCGTCACCGTCAACCTCGACACGGGCGAGACCGTGTTCACGAACAGCTACGGCGAGCACGAGCAGGCCGTCGCGCAGTGGCGCGCCTGGTGCCGGGACCACCCGGACTCGGGATGCTGACGACGCGACTGGCGGTGTGGGGCGACCCGATTGACCACAGTCGCTCCCCGGACCTGCACGCCGCCGCGTACCGCGTGCTCGGCCTGGACTGGGAGTACGGGCGCGCCCGTGTCGACGAGGCGTCGTTCGTCGCCGAGGTGGACGCGCTCGGCCCCGCCTGGCGGGGGCTCTCGCTCACGATGCCGCTGAAGGGCGTCGCGTTCCGGCGCGCCGTGCGCCGTGACCGCCGGGCGCAGCTCACCGGCGCGGTGAACACCTACCTCCTCGGGCCGCACGGTCCCGCGGGGTTCAACACCGACGTCGGCGGACTCGCCGACGACCTGCGTTCACGCGGGTTCGACGCCATCGAGCGGGCGCGCATCGTCGGTGCGGGCGCGACCGCGACCTCCGCACTCGTCGCGCTGGCCGAGCTCGGCGCGCGGACCGTCGAGGTCGCCGCCCGCCGGCCCGAGGCGGTGGTGCCGATGACGACCCTCGGCACGGAGCTGGGCGTGGCCGTCCGCGCGGTGCCGCTCGACGCCGACGCGTTCGACGAGGTGCCGCTGACCGTCGCGGCCCTCCCGGGCGGCGCCGATCTCCCCGCCGAGACGGCCGACCGCCTCGCGTCCGCCGGCGGCGCCCTCACCGACGTCGTGTACGGGCACTGGCCGAGCACCCTCGGCACCGCCTTCCTGGACGCCGGGCTGCCGGCCAGCGACGGACTCGGGATGCTGCTGCACCAGGCCGTGCTGCAGGTGCGCGTCTTCGTCGGCGGCGACCCCGACGGCGTCCTTCCGCAGGAGCCCGCGGTGCTGGCCGCCATGCGCGCCGCGATCGGCCGCGGCACGGGTGACGACGCGGACATGGGAGACTAGAGCAATGCTCCGCGTGCTCACTGCCGGCGAATCGCACGGCCCCGAACTCGTCGCCATCATGGAAGGCCTTCCCGCCGGTGTCCCCGTCTCGCGGGCGGCCATCCAGGCGGATCTCGCGCGTCGGAAGCTCGGCTACGGCCGCGGCTCCCGCATGAAGTTCGAGGAGGACGAGCTCACGATCTCCGCCGGCGTCCGGCACGGCTCGAGCCTCGGCAGCCCGATCGCATTGCGGATCGGCAACACCGAGTGGCCCAAGTGGACCGAGGTCATGAGCGCCGAGCCGGTTGAGCTCACCGAGAAGTCCCGCGGCCGCGGTGCGCCCCTGACGCGCCCCCGGCCGGGCCACGCCGACCTCGTCGGCATGCAGAAGTACGGCTTCGACGAGGCCCGTCCGATCCTCGAGCGTGCGAGCGCCCGCGAGACGGCGGCCCGTGTCGCCCTCGGCGCCGTCGCACGCGCGTTCCTCGGCGAGCTCGGCATCGGGCTGGTCAGCCACACGCTGTCGATCGGCCCCGTCCGCGTCCCGGACGGCGCGCCGCTCCCGCTCCCGGGCGACGTCGACGTGCTCGACGCCGACCCGCTGCGGTGCTTCGACGCCGAGACCTCCGCGCGCATGGTCGCCGAGGTCGACGCGGCCAAGAAGGACGGCGACACGCTCGGCGGCATCGTCGAGGTGCTCGCCTACGGCCTGCCGCCCGGGCTCGGTTCCCACGTGCAGTGGGACCGCCGCCTCGACGCGAAGCTCGCGCAGGCGCTGATGAGCATCCAGGCCATCAAGGGCGTCGAGGTCGGCGACGGCTTCGAGACGACCCGGCGTCGCGGCTCGGCCGCGCACGACGAGCTGTTCGTCACCGACGACGGCGTCACCCGCGGCAGCGACCGCGCGGGCGGCACCGAGGGCGGGATGTCGACGGGCACCGTGCTGCGCGTGCGCGCCGGCATGAAGCCGATCGCGACCGTGCCCCACGCGCTGCGCACGGTCGACGTCGCCACCGGCGACACCGCATCCGCCCATCACCAGCGCTCCGACGTGTGCGCCGTGCCCGCGGCGGGCGTGGTCGCCGAGGCGATGGTCGCGATCGTGCTCGCCGAATCGGTGCTGGAGAAGTTCGGCGGCGACAGCGTCGCGGAGACGCGCCGGAACATCGACGCCTACCTCGCCGCCATCCCCGAGACGCTGCGCACCGCGGCGGTGAGCGACCCCGGTCTGCCGGTATGAGCGCGCCCGCGCTGGTGCTCGTCGGGCCGATGGGCGCGGGGAAGACCAGCATCGGCCGACGCGTCGCGAAGGCGCTCGGTGAACCGTTCGTCGACACCGACGCCCGCATCGTGCGTGCGCACGGCCCGATCCCGGAGATCTTCCGCGAGCACGGCGAACCCCGGTTCCGCGAGATCGAACGCGAGATCGTCGTCGAAGCGCTGGCGGGCCCCGGCGTGGTCTCGCTCGGCGGCGGCGCGGTCCTGGACGCCCGCACCCGTGACGACCTCGCGGCCGTCCCGGTCGCCCTTCTCACGGTCAGCCCGCAGGTCGTCGCCCACCGGATCGCCGGCGGCTCTCGGCCGCTGCTGGACGGCGAGGACCCGGTGACCCGCTGGGTGCGCATCCTCGAGGAGCGCAAACCGCTCTACGACGCGGTCGCCGACATCGAGTTCGACACGTCGCGCGGGCCCCTGTCCGACGTCGTCACCGCCATCGTCTCGTGGGTGCAGACCCGCGCCGAAGGAGCAGTCAACGCATGAGCGAGCCCACCGTCATCACCGTCCCCGGCGACGCCCCCTACGACGTCGCCATCGGACGCGGCATCCTGGACCGGGTGGGCGAGGCCCTCGCCCCGTCGGTCCGCAAGGTGCTCGTGATCCACCCGCCGACCCTGGGCGCCCAGGCCGAGTCCCTCCGCGAACGCCTGCAGGACGGCACGCGCGAGGTGCTCCTGGCCGAGATCCCGGATGCGGAGCAGGGCAAGCGCGTCGAGGTCGCGGCGTTCTGCTGGCAGGTCATGGGCCAGGCCGACTTCACCCGCACGGACGCGGTCGTCGGGTTCGGCGGCGGTGCGGTCACGGACCTCGCGGGGTTCGTCGCCGCCACCTGGCTCCGGGGCGTGCAGGTCGTGCTCGTGCCCACCACGGTGCTCGCGATGGTCGACGCCGCGGTCGGCGGCAAGACCGGCATCAACACCGCCGAGGGCAAGAACCTCGTCGGCGCGTTCTGGGCACCGCGTGCCGTCGTCTGCGACCTCGCGTTCCTCGACACGCTCGGGCAGAACGAGGCCACCGCCGGATTCGCCGAGGTGGTCAAGGCCGGCTTCATCTGGTCGCCCGAGATCCTCGACCGCATCGAGGCGGAGCCGGACGCCATCGTCGACCCCGCCTCCGCATCCTTCCGCCGGTGCATGGAACTCGCGATCGAGATGAAGGCGCGGGTCGTGGGGGAGGACTTCCGCGAAGGCGGCCTGCGCGAGATCCTCAACTACGGCCACACCCTCGGCCACGCGATCGAGCACGCGGAACGCTACCGCTGGCGCCACGGCGCCGCCGTCTCGGTCGGCATGATGTACGCCGCCGAGCTCTCGCGGCTCGCCGGTCGCCTCTCCGACGCCGCCGCGCAGCGGCACCGCGACGTGCTCACGTCGCTGGGCCTGCCGGTCTCGTACCGCGGCGGTGCATGGCCGCAACTGCTCGCGACCATGCAGCGCGACAAGAAGTCCCGCGGCGGGATGCTGCGCTTCATCGTGCTGGACGACATCGCGAAGCCGACCGTGCTGCAGGCCCCCGACGAGTCGCTGCTGTTCGCCGCGTACCAGGAGATCGCGGAATGACCGCCCACGGCCGCCTGCTGCTCGTCAACGGGCCGAACCTCAACCTGCTGGGCGTGCGTGAGCCCGACGTGTACGGCCACGAGACGCTGGCGGACGTCGAACGGCTCACCGCGGTCGCGGCGCGGGCCCACGGCTTCGACGTGCGTGCCGTGCAGAGCAACCACGAGGGGGTGCTCATCGACGCCATCCACGCCGCCCGCGAGGACTGCGACGGCATCGTGATCAACCCCGGCGGCCTCACGCACACCTCCGTGGTGCTGCGCGACGCGCTGTCCGGCGTGGCCCTGCCGGTCGCGGAGGTGCACATCTCCGACGTGTACGCCCGCGAGGCGTTCCGGCACCACTCCTACGTGCGCGACGTCGCGGTCGTCCACGTCGTCGGGGAGGGCGTCGCCGGCTACGCCCACGCCGTCGACCTCCTCGTCCCGCGGATCCTCGGCACCGACTGAAGCCGTTCCCGGTTTAGACTGGGTGGTCGGGCCGACCGGGTCCCCTCGCAGACGAACGGAAACTCAACAGCCATGGCAACCACTGCAGACATCAAGAACGGCGTCGTCATCAAGATCGACGGGCAGCTCTGGAGCGTGGTCGAGTTCCAGCACGTGAAGCCGGGCAAGGGTGGCGCCTTCGTGCGCACCAAGCTCAAGAACGTCCTGACGGGCAAGGTCGTCGACAAGACGTACAACGCGGGCACGAAGATCGAGATCGAGAACGTCGACCGCCGCGACTTCAGCTACCTGTACAACGACGGCGACAGCTTCGTGTTCATGGACATGACCGACTACGACCAGATCAACGTCCCGGCCGCCACCGTCGGCGACGCCGCGAACTTCCTGCTCGAGAACCAGCAGGTCACCATCGCACTGAACAACGGCACCCCGCTGTACGTCGACATGCCCGCATCCGTGGTGCTGGAGATCACCTACACCGAGCCGGGTCTGCAGGGCGACCGCTCCTCGGCCGGCACCAAGCCCGCCACCGTCGAGACCGGCTACGAGATCCAGGTGCCGCTGTTCCTCGAGACCGGCACCAAGGTCAAGGTCGACACCCGCACGGGTGACTACCTCGGCCGTGTCAACTGACGCGTGAGCGCCCGCAGCAAGGCGCGCAAGCGCGCCCTCGACATCCTGTTCCAGGCCGACGTCCGCGGTGAGGACCTCGGGGTGATGCTCGCCGCCGAGGCGAAGCGCGCCGCGAGCGAACCCGCACGTCAGGCGTCGTGGCTCTACGCCCGCGAGATCGTCGACGGCGTCATCGACAACCGCGACGAGATCGACGAGCAGATCGTCACGAACGCCCGTGACTGGAAGCTCGAGCGGATGCCGGCGGTCGACCGCGCGGTGCTCCGCATCGGCGTCTGGGAGATCGTCTTCAACGACGAGGTGCCCGACGCGGTCGCCATCGACGAGGCCGTCGAGCTCGCCAAGGAGTTCTCCACCGACGACTCCGGCTCGTTCGTGCACGGCGTGCTGGCCCGGATCGCCCGCACCCGCTGACCGGCGTGAGCGGACCGACGCAGGGGGCGCCGCGCGACTGGCGCTCCCTGGTCGGCGCCGTCACGCCCGACGAGGCGCCGCCGCTCGCACTCGGCGTCGCCCTCCGCAGGCGTGAGCCCTACCGGCCCGACGACTGGTCGCCGCGCCGCACCGAGCCGGTCGACGCCCGCACCCTGGCCCGGTTGGACGGCGACTTCAGCCTCGGTGTCCGCCCGCTCGCACGCAGTGCCCGCTCGGACGCGTGGGTGAAGACCGGCGCCTCGTGGGACGCCCTCCGCCGCCCGGCACCGCCGTTCCGCGCCGCCCACGTCCACTGGTTCCGGGAGCTCGCGGCGATGCTCCTCGGCACGAGGCCCGGGTCCGGCTGGGGCGACCCGGGGGAGTGGCTCACGCTCGACGACCTCGTCCCGACGCTCTTCTGGGCGCACCTGCGCGAGGGCGCCGACCTCGGCGTGCCCGTCGTGGCGGCCTCCGCCGCGCAGACGGTCGCACTCGGCCGCGAGGCGGCGGCCGAGCTGTTCGTCGTGCCGGACGGCGAGAGCCTGGCGCTCGAGGCGCGGGTGGTCCTCGACCACGAGCCGCTGACGCACCACCTCGTCCGTCCGCTCGGCCGGCTCGGCGTCTACGCCGCGGCACTCGACCGTGACCCGGTGCCGGTCGTGCTCGCGCCGGCCGAGCTCGCCGACCCCGTGCAGGCGCTCCTCGCCGACGGCGGCCGGATGCGGGTGGCACCCGACGAGCGCGCCGCGTTCCTCGCCGAGGGGCTCCCCGTCCTCCAGCGCCGCGTCCGGGTGCGGGCCGCGGGCGGCATCGTGCTACCGCCCCCGCCGGAGCCGGTCGCGGTGGTGACCACGACGTTCCGCGGCGACGAGGTGTCGTACCGGCTCGAGTGGTCGTACGCCGGGGCGCGCAGACGCGGGTTCGACGACCCGCCGCGGGCAGACGACGATCCGCAGGCGGAGGGCGTCACGAGGCGGAGCATGGGCCGCATCTGGGTGACGCACACCGACGCCCCCTTCGCCGGCGACGGGGTCCTCCGCGACGTGCAGGCGGCCGAGTTCGCGGCGAAGGTGCTCCCGGCCTGGGCGGACCTTCCCGGCGTGCGGGTCGAGGGGGACTCCCCGCCCCGCGCGTACACGGAGCTCACCGGGGACCCCCGCATCCGGATCACCGCCGTCGCCTCGCCGCGGCCGGACTGGTTCGACCTCGGCATCGTCGTGTCCGTCGAGGGCAGGCCCGTCCCGTTCGGCACCCTGATCGCGGCGCTCGTCCGTGGGCGCCGCAAGCTCCTGCTCGCGGACGGCGCGTACTTCTCGCTCGCGCACCCCGCGCTGCAGCGCCTGCGCGACCTCCTCGCGGAGGCGGGGGAGCTGGCGGAGTGGGAGACCGACACCCCACGGCTGAGCCGCCACCAGGCGCCGCTGTGGGAGGAGTTCGAGGACCTCGCCGACGAGGCGGATGCAGCCGTGGAATGGCGGGAACTCGTCCAGGGCCTCCGCGACCAGGACCACGTGCCGCGCACGCCCGTGCCCACCGGGTTCCGGGGGAGCCTGCGGGACTACCAGCGCGCCGGGTTCGACCGGCTGGCGTTCCTCTGGCGGCACCGGCTCGGCGGCGTCCTCGCCGACGACATGGGACTCGGGAAGACCGTGCAGCTCCTCGCCCTCATCGCGCACATCGGCGAGCAGGGCCCTGGCGCGCCGGTCCTCGTGGTCGCGCCCACCTCGGTGGTCCCCGCCTGGGCGGAGCAGGCGGCGCGCTTCGTCCCCGGACTGCGGGTGCACGTCGTCGCCGGCACGGCGCAGGCGACCGGCACGCCGGCAGTCCCCGACGGCGTCGACGTCGTCCTGACCTCCTACGCGCTGCTCCGGCTCGACGCCGCCGAGTACACGCGGGGGCGGTACCGGGCGGTCGTCCTCGACGAGGCGCAGTTCGTGAAGAACCCGCGCACGCGCTTGCACCGCACCGCCGCCGAGCTGCACGCCGACGCCGTCTTCGCCGCCACCGGCACGCCCCTCGAGAACAGCCTCCAGGACCTCTGGGCCCTGTTCGCGCTCACCGCACCCGGGCTCTTCCCCTCGGCGCGCCGGTTCCGCGACGAGTACGTGGTGCCGATCGAACACGGGAAGGTGCCCGAGCACGCCGAGGCCGGGTCGTTCCGCGCCGCCCGGCTCGCCCGGCTCCGCCGCCGCATCCGCCCGCTCATGCTGCGACGGACCAAGGAGCTCGTCGCCGCAGAGCTCCCGCCGCGGCAGGAGCTCGAACTCCGGGTGAGTCTCGACCCCGAGCACCGCGCCCTGTACGACACCGTGCTGCAGCGGGAGCGCCAGAAGGTGCTGGGGCTCCTGGACGACCTCGACCGCAACCGGTTCATCGTCTTCCGCTCGCTCACCCTGCTGCGGCTCATGAGCCTCTCGCCGGCGCTCGTGGACGACGCGCACCGGGGCATCCCGGCCGCGAAGCTCGACGCGCTCCTGGACCGGCTCGCCGAGGTCGCAGCGGAAGGGCACCGCGCGCTCGTGTTCAGCCAGTTCACCTCCTTCCTCCGGCTCGCCGCCGCACGGCTGGATGCGGCCGGCATCGCCCACGAATACCTCGACGGCGCCACGGTGCGGCGCGGTGAGGTCGTCGAGCGGTTCCGCAGCGGCGATGCCCCGGCGTTCCTCATCAGCCTGAAGGCCGGCGGGTTCGGACTCACCCTCACCGAGGCCGACTACGTCTTCGTGCTGGATCCGTGGTGGAACCCCGCGGCGGAGGCGCAGGCGGTCGACCGTGCGCACCGCATCGGCCAGACCGCATCCGTCATGGTCTACCGGCTCATCGCAGCCGACACGATCGAGGAGAAGGTCGTGGCGCTGCAGCGGCGCAAGGCCCGACTGTTCCAGGCGGTCGTGGACGACGACGCCCTGTTCGCGCAGGGCCTCTCGGCCGACGACATCCGCTCGCTCCTGGGCTGACGCTTTGTCACGGCGCTACCTGCGGACGCGTCCAGACAGCCACGCGTAGACTCGAGCGTTGTTCGAAACGGAAGGAGTCGCATGCGGATCACGGGCCTCGGGCACGCCGGCATGTTCATCGAGACGGCGGGCGGCAGCATCCTCTGCGACCCCGTCATCGGACCCTCGTTCTTCGGATCGTGGTTCCCCTTCCCCGACAACCGGGGGCTCGACTGGGAACGGTTCGGCGCCGCCGACTTCCTCTACGTCTCGCACCGCCACCGCGACCACTTCGACCCCGCGCTGCTGCAGCGGTACGTCCGCAAGGACATCCCGGTGCTGCTGCCGGACTACCCGACGGACGACCTCGAACAGGACCTGCGGGCCCTCGGCTTCGAGAACATCGTCTACACGCAGGCGGGCGTCCCGCTCGAGTACGACGGCGTGAAGATCATGGTCACGCCGCTGCGCGCGCCGAGCGACGGACCCATCGGCGACTCCTCGCTCTCGGTCGACGACGGCACCGCCTCCCTGCTGAACCAGAACGACTCGCACCCGCTCGACCTCGAGAAGCTGCTCTCCTTCGGCACCCCCGACGCGTACTTCACGCAGGTGTCCGGCGCGATCTGGTGGCCCATGGTGTACGACCTGCCGCAGGACGCCAAGCAGAACTTCGCCAAGCTCAAGCGTGACGCGCAGAACAAGCGCGCGATGTACTACATCGACAAGGTGGGCGCCGAGCACGTGTTCCCGATGGCGGGGCCGCCGATGTTCCTGCGCGACAAGCTGTTCCGTTTCAACGGGTGGGGGCTCGAGGACGATTCGATCTTCACCGACCAGGCGCAGTTCCTCGCGCACATGAAGGAGCAGTCGCCCGAGCAGAAGGGCTACCTGTTCGTGCCCGGCACGCAGGTCGACCTGCACCACGGCGAGCTCGAGATCACGCAGACGCTCTACACCGAGGAGGAGATCGAGCGCATCTTCTCCGACAAGTGGGCGTACCTCGAGGAGCAGCGGGCGTCGCGGCAGGACGAGGTCCGCGCCGAGGAGGCCACCCGCGCCGAGGTCATCCCGCCGGCCGAGATGCTCGCCGCGATCAAGGAATGGTGGGAGCCGCTGCTGCGCCGCGCCCGCACCATCCGCAACGGCGTCGGCGGCAACGTCCGCTTCCGCATCGGCGAGCTCGACATGGTCGTGGACTTCCAGAAGGCCAAGGTGCGCGAGTACGCGGGCGAGGAGTGCGTGTACTGGTACACGATCCCCGCCGACCTCGTCTCCACGAACATCGTCGACCACGAGATCGACTGGTCGAACTCGATCTTCCTGTCGATGCAGTTCGAGGTGGGCCGCAGCGGCAAGTTCAACGAGTTCCTCACCACGTTCCTCAAGTGCCTCTCGCGCGACCGGATCGAGTACGTGGAGAACTGGTACGCGGAGCAGTCGGACCAGACCGAGGACGCCGAGCTCGGCGACTGGGTCGTGCAGCGCCGCTGCCCGCACCTCCGGGCCGACCTGACCAAGACCGGCAAGATCGAGGACGGCGTGCTCACCTGCTCGCTGCACGACTGGAAGTGGGACCTCGAGTCCGGTCGCTGCCTCACGACGCAGGGCCACCCCATCCGCTCCTCGCGGATCATCGAGACGCCGTCCGCGGCGGCGGCCGCATCCGCGTCCTGACGCTCCCTTCCTCGGACCGCGAGACTGCATCTGCGCGCCGAGACTGCGGGGTCACCCGCAGTCTCGCGGCTCTGCGTTCCGGGTCAGCGCAGGATGCGGGTGACGAGGACGCTCCAGACGGGGGCCACGATCAGCACGGCGGCCCAGGTCCACTTCGCGGCCTCGGCACCCGCGAGCAGCGCCACCGGGACGGATGCGAGGAACACCGCCGGCGTCGGCAGTGCCTGCAGCAGCTCCCGGAGGTTCGCCCGCCGCGTCGTGCGCACGCGCTGCAGGCCGCGCGCGCGACCGACCTGCACGACCGCGGTCTGCGCGAGTGACGCGACCGCGATGTTCAGCGCGTAGAACGCCGTCGGCAGGGGGAGCAGGCTCGAGTCCGGGTCGCTGAGGCCCTGCGTCGTGAACGGGATGAGGAGGATGAGCCCGACCGCGACGAGGTTCGCCGCGACGGTCGGGCCGTCCATGCCGCGCAGGGACCGCATCATCCGGACGTTCACGCGCCAGAACACGGCGATCACCGTGAAGCTCAGCGCGAGGCCGAAGAGCTGGCTGCCGAGGGCCGACTGCGACAGCGTCTGCAGGCTCGCCCACTCCTCGGCCGACGGCGGGTCGACGTTCGCCACCAGCAGGGTGACCGCGAACCCGTAGACGGCGTCGAAGAACGAGACACCGCGGCCGTACTCGTCCGACCCCGTCTCGTCCGTCTCCGTCCACCGTTTCCGCTCGGCCCCGCCGGCCCCGTCGGGCCCCGCGCCCCCATCCGACATGGCACCAGGGTGCCAGCCCGCGGCATGCGCCGCCAGCATCCGTCTCCACCCGGCGAACGGCGAGACCGCTTCTGCGCGACGAGACTGCGGACAATGGACGCAGTCTCGTCGCGCAGGTGCAGTCTCGCGGTCCATGACGGCGCGGATGCGGGGGAGGGGCGCCGGGGGCGGTAGGATCGGGGGAACACCACAGCAACCTTTAACCCCGTCCGGAGAGGCGGAGAAGGGAGCGGCGGATGAGCACGCGTACCGTGCTGCATGAGGCCGACATCGCACGTGCCCTGACTCGGATCGCCCACGAGATCCTCGAGTCCAACAAGGGCCCCCAGGACCTGGTCCTCCTCGGGATCCCCACCCGCGGCGTGACCCTCGCGAAGCGGATCGGCGCACTCCTCGCCGAGTTCGGCGGCGAGACCGTCCCGGTCGGCGCCCTCGACGTCACGATGTACCGTGACGACCTGGCCCAGCACCCGACGCGCACCCCGCAGCCGACCGAGATCCCCGCCGGCGGCATCGACGGCAGGACCGTCGTGCTCGTCGACGACGTGCTCTTCAGCGGCCGCAGCATCCGGGCCGCACTCGACGCCCTCGGCGACATCGGGCGCCCGGCCGTCGTGCGGCTCGCGACCCTCGTCGACCGCGGCCACCGCGAGCTCCCGATCCGCCCGGACTTCGTCGGCAAGAACCTCCCGAGCGCCCGCGACGAACGGGTGAACGTGCACCTCGCCGAGATCGACGGCGAAGAGTCCGTGACGATCGAGGGGCACTGACATGCGCCACCTGCTCGACACGAAGGACCTCACCCGCGACGAGGCCGTCCGCATCCTCGACGTCGCCGAGGACATGGCCGACACGCAGCAGCGCGAGGTCAAGAAGCTCCCGACCCTGCGCGGCAAGACCGTGGTGAACCTCTTCTTCGAGGACTCCACGCGCACCCGCATCTCGTTCGAGGCCGCCGCAAAGCGCCTCTCCGCCGACGTCATCAACTTCTCCGCGAAGGGCTCCTCCGTCTCCAAGGGGGAGTCCCTGCAGGACACCGCGCAGACGCTGCAGGCGATGGGCGCGGATGCGGTCGTCATCCGCCACCAGGCCTCCGGCGCACCGCGCACGCTCGCCACGAGCGGCTGGATCACTGCCGGGGTGGTGAACGCCGGTGACGGCATGCACGCCCACCCCACCCAGGCGCTGCTCGACGCGTTCACGATCCGCAAGCGCTTCTTCGGCGCCGACAGCCGCGGGCGCGACCTCGCGGGCCTGCGCGTCGCGATCGTCGGCGACATCCTGCACTCGCGGGTCGCGCGCTCGAACGTGTGGCTGCTGCACACCCTCGGTGCGCACGTGACGCTCGTCGGTCCGCCGACGCTCATCCCGCAGGACGTCTCGGCGTGGCCGGCCGAGATCGAATACGACCTCGACGCCGCGATCGCGGCCGGTCCCGACGCGCTGATGATGCTCCGCATCCAGCTCGAGCGCATGAACGCGGCGTACTTCCCGACCGAGCGCGAGTACGCACGGGCGTGGGGCCTCGACGCCGCGCGGCTGCGGGCCCTCCCTGCCGATAGCATTGTCATGCACCCCGGACCCATGAACAGGGGACTGGAGATCTCGGCCGATGCGGCGGATTCGCCCCGGTCGACGGTGCTTGAGCAGGTGACAAACGGCGTCTCGGTTCGGATGGCGGTCTTGTACCTGCTCCTGGCCGGCGGACGCGGCGACGAGAAGGAGGACGCATGATGGGCGAGACCTTCCTCATCCGCGGAGCGCGGCCGGAAGGGCGGGATGCGGTCGACATCCTGCTGCAGGACGGCGTCATCGCCGAGGTCGGCACCGGGCTGAGCGCCGCGGGCGCGACGGTCGTCGACGCCGACGGGCTCATCGCCCTGCCCGGCCTCGTGGACCTGCACACGCACCTGCGCGAGCCCGGCTACGAGGCCAGCGAGACCGTGCTCTCCGGCTCCCGCGCGGGCGCCGCGGGCGGCTACACGGCGCTGTTCGCGATGCCGAACACCTCGCCCGTGGCAGACACCGCCGGTGTGGTCGAGCAGGAGCTCGCCCTCGGCGAGGCCGCCGGCTACGTGACGGTCCAGCCGATCGGCGCCGTCACCGTCGGACAGAAGGGCGAGCGGCTCGCCGAGCTGGGCGCCATGGCGCATTCGCGAGCCAAGGTCCGCGTCTTCAGCGACGACGGCTTCTGCGTCTGGGACCCGCTGATCATGCGCCGCGCGCTCGAGTACGTGAAGGCGTTCGACGGTGTCGTCGCGCAGCACGCGCAGGACCCCCGGCTCACCGAGGGCGCCCAGATGAACGAGGGCACGGTCTCGGCCGAACTCGGTCTCACCGGGTGGCCGGCGGTCGCCGAGGAGTCGATCATCGCGCGCGACGTGCTCCTGGCCGAACACGTCGGCTCACGCCTGCACGTCTGCCACCTCTCCACCGCCGGTTCGGTCGACATCATCCGGTGGGCGAAGAAGCGCGGGATCGCCGTGACCGCCGAGGTCACCCCGCACCACCTGCTCCTCACCGAGGAGCTGGCACGCGGCTACGACGCCCGGTTCAAGGTGAACCCGCCGCTGCGCCGCGAGGAGGACGTGCTCGCCGTGCGCGAGGGGCTCGCCGACGGCACGATCGACATCGTCGCGACCGACCACGCCCCGCATCCCGCCGAGGCGAAGGCGTGCGAGTGGGCCGCCGCCGCCAACGGCATGGTGGGCCTGGAGAGCGCCCTGCGCGTCGTGCAGCAGGCGATGGTCGAGACCGGTCTGTTCGACTGGGCCGACGTCGCCCGCGTGATGAGCAGCACGCCCGCCCGGATCGGCCGGCTCGACGGCCACGGGCGCCCGATCGCCGCGGGGGAGCCCGCGCACCTGACCCTGCACGACCCCGCCCAGGGCGCCGTGTTCACCACGGACGACCTCCGGGGCAAGAGCGTGAACTCGCCCTACCTCGGGCGCGAGCTCCCCGGCCGCGTCGCGTGGACCTTCCACGCCGGCACCGCCACGCTCCGCGACGGCGTCCTCGCCCCCACGGAAGAGGTGGCACGATGACGCGCGAAGGCGCTCTCGTCCTCATGCTCGTCCTGGCCGTCGCGCTCGTCGGCCTCATGGCGTGGGGCTGGTGGCGACGATCCCGGCGCGACGCGGGACTGACCGCCCCGGTCGGCGACATCCCCGCCGGTGCGAAGGTGCTCGCCGCCTTCCCCGGCCTGTACGTCGCCACGACCGTCCACGACGTCGCGCTCGAGCGGCTCGCGGTCAAGGGCCTCGGGTTCCGCTCGCGCGTCACCGTCACGGTCACCGACGCCGGCGTCGCCCTCGACCTGCAGGGCGAGGAGCGGGTGTTCGTGCCCGCCGACCGCCTCACCGGCGTCGACCAGGCGACCGTCGCCATCGACCGGGTCGTCGAGCGGGACGGGCTCACCCGTCTCAGCTGGCGCATCGCCGACGACACGGTCGTCGACTCCTTCTTCCGACCTCAGGACGCCTCCGCGCGGGCTCTCGCCGCCGCGATCGAGCCGCTGGTGTCCACCGCATCCCCGACAGGAACCAACGCATGACCCTCTTCACCACAGACCCCGCAGTGCTCGTCCTCGAGGACGGCACCCGGTACACCGGGCGCGCCTACGGCGCCCGCGGCACCACCCTCGGCGAGGTCGTCTTCGCCACCGGCATGACCGGCTACCAGGAGACCCTGACCGACCCGTCGTACGCCGGGCAGATCGTGCTGCAGACCGCGCCGCACATCGGCAACACGGGCATGAACGGCGAGGACACCGAGTCCCGCCGCATCTGGGTCGCCGGCTACATCGTCCGCGACCCCTCCCGCGTCGTCTCGAACTGGCGCTCGGAGCAGTCGCTCGACGAGTCGCTCGCCGCCGACGGCATCGTCGGCATCAGCGGCATCGACACCCGTGCGATCACCCGCCACATCCGCTCCGCCGGCTCCATGCGCGGCGGCGTGTTCTCCGGCGAGGCCGCGGACCTGGATGCCGAGGAGCAGCTGCGGATCGTCCGTGAGGCGCCGCGGATGGCCGGGCAGAACCTGTCGGCCGAGGTGTCCGTCTCGGTCGCCGAGGTGACCCCCGCGCGGGGCGAGCGCATCGGCAACCTCGCCGTGCTCGACCTCGGCGTGAAGCAGACCACGATCGACAACCTCGCCGCCCGCGGCTTCGAGGTGCACGTGCTGCCCCAGTCCGCCACGTTCGAGGAGATCCGCGCGGTCGACCCGGTCGCGGTGTTCTACTCCAACGGTCCCGGCGACCCCGCCGCATCCGACCGTCAGGTGGAGGTGCTCCGCGAGGTGCTCGACGCCGGCCTGCCCTACTTCGGCATCTGCTTCGGCAACCAGCTGTTCGGCCGGGCCCTCGGCCTCGGCACGTACAAGCTCAGCTTCGGCCACCGCGGCATCAACCAGCCCGTGATGGACAAGCAGACCGGCCGGGTGGAGATCACCGCCCACAACCACGGATTCGCGGTCGACGCCCCGGTCGAGGGCAGCTTCGACAGCCCCCACGGCTACGGCAAGGTCGAGGTGAGCCACGTCGGGCTCAACGACAACGTCGTCGAGGGCCTGCGCGCCCTCGACATCCCCGCCTTCTCGGTGCAGTACCACCCCGAGGCCGCGGCCGGACCACACGACGCCAACTACCTGTTCGACCGCTTCCGCGACCTCGTCGTGGCCCACACCAGCAAGAAGGACTCGAAGTAATGCCGAAGCGCGAAGACATCAACTCCGTCCTGGTGATCGGGTCGGGCCCGATCGTCATCGGGCAGGCCTGCGAGTTCGACTACTCCGGCACCCAGGCGTGCCGCGTGCTGCGCGCCGAGGGTGTGCGCGTGATCCTGGTCAACTCCAACCCGGCCACGATCATGACCGACCCCGACTTCGCCGACGCGACCTACATCGAGCCGATCACCCCCGCGGTCATCGAGACGATCATCGCCAAGGAGAAGCCCGACGCGATCCTGCCGACCCTCGGCGGGCAGACCGCGCTGAACGCCGCCATGGCGCTGCACGAGCAGGGCATCCTGGAGAAGTACGGCGTCGAGCTCATCGGCGCGAAGGTCGACGCCATCCAGAAGGGCGAGGACCGGCAGATCTTCAAGCAGCTCGTGCTGGACGCGGGCGCCGACGTCGCGAAGTCCCGCATCGCGCACACGATGGACGAGTGCCTCGCGGCCGCCGAGGAGCTCGGCTACCCGCTCGTGGTGCGCCCCTCGTTCACGATGGGCGGCCTCGGTTCCGGGTTCGCGTACGACGAGGCGGACCTGCGCCGCATCGCCGGCGCGGGCCTGCACGACTCACCGACCAACGAGGTGCTCCTGGAGGAGTCCATCCTCGGCTGGAAGGAGTACGAGCTCGAGCTCATGCGCGACACCGCCGACAACACGGTGGTCGTCTGCTCCATCGAGAACGTCGACCCCGTCGGCGTGCACACCGGCGACTCGATCACCGTGGCACCCGCTCTCACCCTCACCGACCGCGAGTACCAGAAGCTCCGCGACATCGGCATCGACATCATCCGCGCGGTGGGCGTCGACACCGGCGGCTGCAACATCCAGTTCGCGGTCGACCCCGCCACCGGGCGCATCATCGTCATCGAGATGAACCCGCGCGTGTCGCGCTCGTCGGCGCTCGCGTCGAAGGCCACCGGCTTCCCGATCGCGAAGATCGCCGCGAAGCTCGCCATCGGCTACCGCCTCGACGAGATCCCGAACGACATCACGAAGGTGACGCCGGCGAGCTTCGAGCCGACGCTCGACTACATCGTCGTGAAGGTGCCGCGGTTCAACTTCGAGAAGTTCCCGGCCGCCGACGCGACCCTCACCACCACCATGAAGTCGGTCGGCGAGGCCATGGCGATCGGCCGCAACTACGCGACCGCGCTGCAGAAGGCGCTGCGCTCGCTCGAGAAGCGCGGTTCCAGCTTCCACTGGGGCGAGGAGTCCCGCTCGGTCGAGGAGCTGCTCGAGATCTCGAAGGTCCCGACGGACGGCCGGATCGTCGTGCTCCAGCAGGCGATGCGCAAGGGCGCAACGGTCGAGCAGGCGTTCGAGGCGACGAAGATCGACCCGTGGTTCCTCGACCAGATCCAGCTCATCAACGAGGTCGCCGAGTTCGTGCGCACCGCGCCCGAGCTGGATGCCGCCACCCTCCGCATCGCGAAGGAGCACGGTTTCAGCGACGCGCAGATCGCCGAGCTCCGCGGCGACGTCGAGGCCGAGATCCGTGGCCTGCGTCATGCGCTCGACGTGCGCCCGGTCTACAAGACCGTCGACACCTGCGCCGGCGAGTTCCCGGCCCTCACGCCGTACCACTACTCGTCGTACGACGCCGAGACCGAGGTCGCCCCCTCCGAGCGCACGAAGGTCGTCATCATCGGCTCCGGCCCGAACCGCATCGGCCAGGGCGTGGAGTTCGACTACTCGTGCGTGCACGCGTCGTTCGCACTGTCCGACGCGGGCTACGAGACCGTCATGGTCAACTGCAACCCGGAGACCGTCTCCACCGACTACGACACCAGCGACCGGCTCTACTTCGAGCCGCTGACCCTCGAGGACGTCCTCGAGGTGCTGCACGCGGAGTCGAAGTCCGGCGAGATCCTCGGCGTCGTCTGCCAGCTCGGCGGTCAGACCCCGCTCGGCCTCGCGAAGGGCATCGAGGCGGCGGGCTACCGCATCCTCGGCACGAGCCCTGCCGCGATCGACCTCGCCGAGGAGCGCGAGCTGTTCTCGCGCCTGCTCGACGACGCCGGACTCGTCGCGCCCCGCAACGGCACCGCGATCGACGTCGAGGGCGCCGTCGCGGTCGCCGAGGAGATCGGCTACCCCGTGCTCGTGCGCCCGAGCTTCGTGCTCGGCGGCCGCGGCATGGAGATCGTCTACTCGACCGAGGCGCTGCGCGACTACTTCGTCCGCATCGCCGACCAGGCCATCATCGGTGAGGGCAAGCCGCTCCTCGTCGACCGGTTCCTCGACGACGCCGTGGAGATCGACGTCGACGCGCTGTACGACGGCACCGAGCTGTACATCGGCGGCGTGATGGAGCACCTCGAGGAGGCCGGCATCCACTCCGGCGACTCGAGCTGCACCCTGCCGCCCATGTCGCTCGGCCGCACCGAGATCGACCGCGTCCGCGAGGCCACCCACGCCATCGCGAAGGGGGTCGGCGTCCGTGGCCTGCTCAACGTGCAGTTCGCCGTGAGCGCGGGCGTCCTCTACGTCATCGAGGCGAACCCGCGCGCGAGCCGCACCGTGCCCTTCGTGTCGAAGGCGCTCGGGATCCCGATGGCCAAGGCCGCATCGCGCATCATGGCCGGCGCGAGCATCGCCGAGCTGAAGGCGGAGGGGATGCTGCCCGAGCAGGACGGCTCCCGGGTGCCGCTCGACGCGCCCGTCGCCGTCAAGGAGGCCGTGCTGCCCTTCAAGCGGTTCCGCACCGCCGACGGCGCCACCGTGGACTCCGTCCTCGGCCCGGAGATGCGCTCCACCGGTGAGGTCATGGGCATCGACCGCGACTTCCCGACCGCGTTCGCGAAGAGCCAGGCGGCGGCGTACGGTGGCCTGCCGACCTCCGGCACCGTCTTCCTGTCCGTCGCCGACACCGACAAGCGAGCGGTCATCCTGCCCGCGCACCGGCTCGCCGAGCTCGGGTTCCGACTGGTCGCGACCTCCGGCACCGCGGAGATCCTCGCGCGCAACGGCATCCGCGTCGACGTCGTCGAGAAGTACTCCGCCACGCAGGAATCGGGGGACCGCAACATCGTCGACCTCATCAACGCGGGCGAGATCGACATCGTCGTGAACACCCCCTCGGGCGGGTCGGCGCGCGCCGACGGCTACGAGATCCGCGCCGCCGCCGTCGCCGGCGACAAGGCGCTGTTCACCACGATGGCCGTGCTCGGTGCCGCCGTGAGCGCGCTGCCGGTGCTCCGCGAGGGCTTCGCCGTGCGCAGCCTCCAGGAGTACGCCGCGGACCGGGCGGGGACGGCGTGAGCTTCGGCTCCGCCCTCCTCGCCGCACGCGCCGCGTACGGTCCGCTCTGCGTCGGGATCGACCCGCACGAGCATCTGCTGACGGCCTGGGGGCTGCCGGTGGACGCCGAGGGCGTACGCGCGTTCGGCCTGCGGGTCGTCGAGGCGGCCGCGGGCCGGGTCGGTGTCGTGAAACCGCAGGTCGCGTTCTTCGAACGCTTCGGTTCCGCCGGGTTCGCAGCGCTCGAGGAGGTCATGGCGGCCGCACGCGCCGCCGGCCTCCTCGTCATCGCGGACGCGAAGCGCGGTGACATCGGCACGACGATGGACGGGTACGCCGCGGCGTGGCTCGCCCCGGGCGCCCCGCTCGAGGCCGACGCCGTCACCGTGAGCCCGTACCTCGGCGCGGGCGCGCTGGAGGCGACGTTCACGCTCGCGCACCGCCACGGCAAGGGCGTCTTCGTCCTCGCCGCGACGAGCAACCCGGAGGGCCGCGTGCTCCAGCGCGCCGTCCCGCACGCGGGGGAGGGGCACGCCGTGAGCGTGGCCGGCGAGGTCGTCGCCGCCGTGTCCGACTGGACCCGCGTGCACGAGCCCGACGCCGAGCTCGGCTCGATCGGTTTCGTGATCGGCGCGACCGTCGAGCGCACGGCGCTGGGCCTGCCGGAGCGGCTCGTGCCCGCCGCACCGATCCTCGCCCCGGGGTTCGGAGCCCAGGGCGCCGAACCGCGCGACCTCATCCGGCTCTTCGGTCCCGACGCCCCCGGCGTCGTCGCGAGCGAGAGCCGCAGCATCCTCTCCGCCGGTCCGGCACCCGAGGCTCTTGCCGCCCGGATCGCGGAACGACGTTCGCTGTACTCGGAGGCACAGCATGGTTGACGCACAGCACCCCCCGGAGGTCGACCGCGCGGCGGCCTCCCGCAAGGCCGTCGAGGCCCGACGTGCCCGCGCGAGCCTCAAGCGCGATCTCACCACCCGCGTCGTGACCGGTCAGGAGGTCGTCCGACGTGCCGTCGCCGACCCCGCGTCACCGGCCGGGACGCTGCGCGTCCCCGACTTCCTCACGGCGCTGCCCGCCATCGGCGAGAGCAAGCGGGACCGGATCCTCGCCCAGCTCGGCATCTCGCCGGTGAAGCGGCTCGGCGGCCTCGGCGTGCGTCAGCGCGCGGCACTGCTCGAGTGGCTCGACGAGCGCTCGCCCGAGCCGACCCCGCGCCCGGCGCGGAGCCGTCTGCTCGTCCTCGCCGGTCCGACCGCGGTCGGGAAGGGCACGGTCGCGTCCTACATCAAGGAGCACCACCCCGAGATCCTGCTCTCGGTGTCCGCCACCACGCGGGCGCCGCGACCCGGCGAGGTCGAGGGCGAGCACTACTACTTCGTGGACGACGCGGCCTTCGACGCGATGATCGAGCGCGGCGAGCTGCTGGAGTACGCCACGGTGCACAACGCGCACCGTTACGGCACGCCTCGGGCGCCGATCGAGCGGGCGCTCCGCGAGGGCCGCACCGTGCTCCTGGAGATCGACCTGCAGGGCGCCCGTCAGGTGCGCCGTGCCGCCGACGACGCGACCCTCGTGTTCCTCCTGCCGCCGAGCTGGGACGAACTCGTGCAGCGCCTGGTCGGCCGCGGCACCGAGGATGCGGAGGAGCGGGCGCGCCGGCTCAAGACCGCGCGTCGCGAACTCGCGGCGCAGAACGAGTTCGACTACCGGGTCGTGAACGACGAGGTCGCCGAGGCGGCGCGTCGGATCGCGGCACTCGCGCACTGACCTCGGGGGCTCGGGCCCCGCACACTGATAGAATCGACGTCTGACCTGCGCGCGCCGAGCCCGGCGCGCGCGGCCGACGTCTTCCACCGACATCCCGAACCAGGAGGTTCCGCCATGGCAGGGAACAACCAGGGCATCATCGAGCCCCCCATCGACAGCCTCCTCGAGAAGGTCGACTCGAAGTACCAGCTGGTCATCTACGCATCCAAGCGGGCGCGCCAGATCAACGACTACTACTCCGACCTGCACGAGGGGAACCTGTTCGACAACGTCGGCCCCCTCGTCGACTCGACCATCGAGGACAAGCCGCTGACGATCGCGCTCCACGAGATCAACGAGGACAAGCTCCGCCTGCGTCAGGCCGAGTGATCCCACGTCCGTCGTTCCGCGGCCCCGGCACCTGGTGTCCGGGGCTGCGGGCATACTGGCGGCTGTTCCCGCCGACCCTGGAGCACCTATGAGCGAGAAGCGCCTCTTCACGTCCGAGTCCGTCACCGAGGGCCACCCCGACAAGATCTGCGACCAGATCTCCGACTCGATCCTCGACGCACTGCTCGCCGTCGACCCGTCCAGCCGCGTCGCCGTCGAGACCCTGGTTACCACCGGCCTCGTACACGTCGCCGGCGAGGTGCGCACCGAGGGCTACGCCGACATCCCGACGATCGTCCGGCAGGTCGTGAACCGGATCGGGTACACCTCGAGCGACACCGGGTTCGACGGCGACTCGTGCGGGGTCAGCGTCTCGATCGGTGAGCAGTCGACCGACATCGCGCACGGCGTCGACACCGCGCTCGAGCACCGCGAGGACGGCTCGTCCGACCCGCGCGACGCGCAGGGCGCCGGCGACCAGGGCATCATGTTCGGCTACGCGACCACCGAGACGCCCCAGCTCATGCCCATGGCGATCTGGACCGCGCACCGCATCGCGGAGCGGCTCACCGACGCGCGGCGCTCCGGCGCGCTGCCGTTCCTTCGCCCCGACGGCAAGACGCAGGTCACACTCGGGTACGAGGGCTCGGTGCCCCGCACCGTCGAGACCGTCGTGCTCTCCACCCAGCACCACCCCGACATCTCGCAGACCGCGCTCCGCGCCGCGGTCCAGGCCGAGGTCATCGAACCCGTCCTCGCCCAGACCGGCCTCGACCTGTCGGCCGTCGAGTACTTCATCAACCCGGCGGGCCCGTTCGTGACGGGCGGTCCGAAGGGCGACGCCGGGCTGACCGGCCGCAAGATCATCATCGACACCTACGGCGGTGCCGCGCGCCACGGCGGCGGTGCGTTCAGCGGGAAGGACCCGTCCAAGGTCGACCGCTCGGCCGCGTACGCGATGCGCTGGGTCGCGAAGAACGCGGTCGCGGCAGGCCTCGCGGACCGCCTCGAGGTGCAGGTCGCGTACGCGATCGGCAAGGCCAAGCCGGTCGGGCTCTACGTCGAGACGTTCGGTACCGGGCACGTCTCCGACGAGACGATCACGCGTGCCATCCTCGACGTGTTCGACCTCCGCCCGGCGGCGATCGTGGAGAGCCTGGAGCTCCTCCGTCCGATCTACGCCCAGACCGCCGCCTACGGGCACTTCGGCCGCGAACTGCCCGACTTCACCTGGGAGCGCCTCGACCGCGTCGACGACCTCCGCGTCGCCGCCGGCCTCTGAACCGCGCCATGGGCACCCGACGCGTGGCGCGCGTGCTCGTGGACTCACCGCTGCCCCAGCTCGACCGGCTCTTCGACTACGAGATCCCGCCGGAGCTCGCCGAGACGGCGGTGCCGGGCGTGCGCGTAAAGGTGCCGCTCCGGTCCGCCGGTCGCGTGATCGAGGGCTACCTCGTCGAGGTCGGGGAGGCGGCGGATGCGGACCGGCCGCTGTCGGCACTCGACCAGGTCGTCTCGCCGATCCCCGTGCTGCCCGAACGGCTGTACCGGCTCGCCCGCCGTGTCTCGGACCGCGCTGCGGGTTCCGCCGGCGACGTGCTGCGGCTGGCGATCCCGCGACGCATGGTGCGCGCGGAGAGGACCAGGCTCGCGGCGCCGGACCCCGAACCGCCCGTGATCTCCGAGGCGCAGACGCGCTGGGCGCAGGAGGTGCTGGCCGCCTACCCGACCCTCGCCGGCGCGCTCCAGGAGGAAGCGCGGTGCGCCGTCGACGCGCCTCCGCGCACCGTGACGCTGCCGGACGGCACCGTCGTGGGCGCGTGGGCCGTGCTCTTCACGGCCGCTGCCGTCGCCACGCTCGCGACGGGGCGCAGCGCCGTGCTCGTCGTGCCCGACCACCGCGACCAGGACCAACTCGCCGCGGCCCTCGCCGCGCATCTGCCCGGCGACGTCGTGGTCCGCGACGATGCCCGGCGTCCCGCACCGGCGCGGTACGGCGCCTACCTCCGCATCCTGGCCGACGCGCCCTGCGTCGTGATCGGCAACCGCTCCGCCGTCTACGCACCGGCAGCGCGGACCGGGCTCGTGGCGATCTGGGACGACGGGGACCCGCTCCTCGCGGAGCCGCTGAGTCCCGGCGTGCACGCGCGCGACGCAGCGCTGGTGCGCCACGAGCTCGAGGGCGGCGCGCTGGTCTTCGCCGGCCACACCCGCTCGAGCGAGGTCGAGCGGCTCGTCGGGATCGGCTGGGTGCGGGAGCTCTCCGCGGCCCGGCGTCCCCGGCCGCGGGTGATCCTCAGCCCGCCGGCGGACGGCCCCGTCGCCGGCCGCATCCCCTCCTCGGCGTACGCCGCCGTCAGGGACGCGCTCAGCGAGGGCCCGGTGCTCGTGCAGGTCGCCCGGCCCGGCTACTCGCCGGTGGTCGTGTGCGCGGACTGCCGCCGACCCGCCCGGTGCGCGCACTGCACGGGACCGCTGCGCGCCCGGAACGCCCGGACGCGGCCCGACTGCGCATGGTGCGGACGGGCGTCGATCGGGTGGCGCTGCAGCCACTGCGAGGGCACGGGGCTGCGGCTGGCGTCCGCGGGCAGCGAACGCACTGCGGACGAACTCGGCCGCGCCTTCCCGAACACGCGGGTGATCATCGCCGACGCGGAACATCCGGTGCTCCAGGTGGAGGCGAAGCCCGCGCTCGTGGTCGCGACCCGGGGTGCGGAACCCCCGGCCGACGGCGGGTACCGTGCCGTGCTGCTCCTGGACGGCGAACGGATGCTGTTGGCCGACGACCTGCGGATCGGCGAGTTCTGCCTGCGCTGGTGGTCGAACGCGGCAGCCCTCGCGACCCCGGGTGCACCCGTGCACCTCGTCGGGGTGACCGGCCCTGCCGCCCGGGCCCTCGCGACCTGGACGCATCCCGCCTACGCCCGCTCGGAACTCGTGGAGCGCGCGCCGCTGAAGATGCCGCCGACCGTCCGGGTGGCCGCACTCGAGGGGCCGCCCGCATCCGTCGCCCAGGCCCTGTCGAACCTCCGCGTGGACGTGCCCGGACTCGCCCCGGATGCGGTGCTCGGCCCGGTCCGGCTCGAGGGCGCGGATACGGTGACCGAACGGGCGCTCGTCCGGTTCGACTACGGCGCCGGCACGGCCGTGACGCGGTCGCTGCGCGCGAG
Organism: Microbacterium sp. GXF7504; assembly: GCF_054798235.1. Lineage (NCBI taxonomy): Bacteria > Bacillati > Actinomycetota > Actinomycetes > Micrococcales > Microbacteriaceae > Microbacterium > Microbacterium sp. GXF7504. The sequence continues at coordinate 386,878 of NZ_JBSJZI010000002.1, forward strand.
CCTGGTCGCCGACGCGGTGCGCGGGCGGCGTCCCCGCCGCGGCGGACCGGCCCGGAATACACTCAGAGTGCGGGTCGACGTGCCCGATCCCGACCTCTGATCCCCACCCAGGAGCCCCATGCGCCTCGTCTTCGCGGGTACCCCCGCGGCCGCCGTCCCCTCGTTGCGGCGCCTCGCCGCATCCGGTCACGAGATCGCGACCGTGGTGACGCGCAACGACGCGCCGCTCGGCCGCAAACGCGTGCTCACGCCGTCACCGGTCGCGCAGGCCGCGGAGGAGCTGGGCCTGCCCGTCCTGCGGACCGACCGGCTCGACGCCGACGCCACCGCCGCGATCACGGCGCTCGAGCCCGAGCTCGGGGTGATCGTCGCCTACGGCGGGCTCGTCCGCGAACCGCTCCTGTCGGCGCCCGCGCACGGCTGGATCAACCTGCACTTCTCGCTCCTGCCGCGGTGGCGCGGCGCCGCGCCGGTGCAGCACGCGCGCATCGCCGGCGACGCCGAGATCGGCGCCGCCGTGTTCCGGCTCGTGCCCGAGCTCGACGCAGGCGACGTGTACGAACAGCTGCGGATGCCGATGCCCGTGGCCACCGCGGGGGAGCTGCTCGAGACGCTCGCAGACACGGGTGCGGAGCTGCTCGGACGTGTGGTGGACGGGATCGCCGAAGGGGCCGCGGTCGCCGTCCCGCAGGAGGGCGAGCCCACGTACGCGCCGAAGCTCACGGCTGAGGACGGGCGGGTGCGCTGGGACGAGCCGCAGGACGCGGTGCTCAGCCGCATCCTCGGCACCACGCCGGAGCCGGGGGCGTTCACGACCGTCGACGGCGTGCGCGTGAAGCTCCTCTCCGTGCGAGCGGCGGACGATGCCGAACCGCTGTCGCCCGGAACGATCCGGCTCGTCGGGCGCGACGTGCTCGTCGGCACCGCGTCCGCTCCGCTCGTGCTCGAGCGCGTGCAGCCGGCCGGCAAGCAGGCGATGGCGGCCGCCGACTGGGCGCGAGGGCTCCGCGCGACCGATCCGGTGGCCGGCTCGTGAGCGCCCGGAGCGTCGCCTACGAGGTGCTGCGCGCCGTCGGCGAGTCGGATGCGTACGCGAACCTGCTGCTGCCCACGGCGATCGTCCGCGCCGGACTGGGGGAGAAGGACGCCGCGCTCGCCACGGAGCTCACCTACGGCACGCTCCGCCGCCAGGGCACGTACGACGCCATCATCGCCGCGGCGGCCGACCGGGACGTCGACGCCATCGACCCCGCCGTGCTCGATGCGTTGCGGCTGGGCGTCCATCAGCTGCTCGCGACCCGGATCGCCTCGCACGCGGCGGTGCACGAGACCGTCGAGCTCGTGCGGCGCGCTGCGGGCCGCGGCGCGACCGGGTTCGCGAACGCGGTGCTCCGCCGCATCGCCCGTGACACACCCGGGCAGTGGCTCGAGCGCGTCGAACGCGACGCGCGATCGGACGACGAGCGCATCGGCATCCGCACCTCGCATCCGGTGTGGGTCATCCGCGCGTTCCGGCGCGCCCTCGCCGCCGAAGGCCGCGCCGACGAGTTGGAGGCGCTGCTGGAGGCCGACAACGCCTCGCCCCGTGTCACGCTCGCGGTGCTTCCCGGGCTCGCGGAGCGGCCGGAGGGCCTCGCGGCCACGCCGTACTCGCCGGTCGGCGCCCGCTCGCGCGGCGGCGACCCGCAGTCCGTCGTCGCCGACGGCCGCATCCGGGTGCAGGACGAGGGCTCACAGCTCGCCGCGCTCGCGCTCAGCCGCGTCGAGCCGGTCCGGGCGGGGGAGCGCTGGCTCGACCTGTGCGCCGGTCCGGGCGGCAAGACCGCGCTCCTCGCGGCCGAGGCGCTCGCGGGGGGCGCGACGCTCGAGGCGAACGAGGTCGTGCCGGCGCGCGCCGGACTCGTGCGGAAGGCCGTCGCAGGGGTGCCGCTCGAGGTCGAGGTGAGCGAGGAGGACGGCCGCGACCGCGCGCGCCGCGGCACGTACGACCGCATCCTCGTCGACGCGCCCTGCACCGGGCTGGGGGCGCTGCGGCGGCGGCCCGAGGCGCGCTGGCGCAAGCGCCCCGCGGACGTCCCGGAACTCACGACGCTGCAGACGGGACTCGTCGACGCCGGGCTGTCGGCGCTGAAGCCCGGCGGAGTGCTCGCCTACGTGACCTGCTCGCCGCATCTCGCCGAGACGGCCGGGGTGCTCGGGGAGATCCGGCGGGCCTGGGGCGACGAGGTCGAGGAGCTCGACGCCCGCGCCGTCCTGCAGGAGCTCTCGCGCGAGCCGCTCGACCTCCCCGAGCCCGCGGACGGCTCCGGTCGCGCGCAGCTGTGGCCGCACCGGCACGGTACCGACGCGATGTTCATCTCGCTCCTACGCCGCCGCTGACCCGTTCACCGTCGCGAATGCTGCATGTCAGCGCCGGTGACCCTGCATCTGCGACGGATGAACCGTCCACAGCAGCGGCGCGGGAACGGGGCGGTGCAGTCGGGATAATGGGCGGGTGACCGGCATCCGCATCAACCCGTCCATCCTCGCCGCCGACTTCGTGAACATGCAGTCCGAGCTCGCCCGCATCGCCGCGGCCGACTTCGTGCACGTCGACGTCATGGACAACCACTTCGTGCCCAACCTCACGTTCGGCCCGCAGATGGTCGAGCGCATCCAGGCCACGAGCCCGATCCCGCTCGACGTGCACCTGATGATCACCGACCCCGACCGCTGGGCGCCCGGCTACGCGGAGCTCGGCGCGGCATCCGTCACGTTCCACCTCGAGGCCGCGAGCGAGCCGGTCGCGCTCGCGAAGCGCCTGCGCGACATCGGTTCGCGCGCCGGCGTCGCGGTGAAGCCCGCGACGCCCGTCGACAGCCTCTTCGACCTGCTCGACGACTTCGACCAGATCCTCGTCATGACCGTCGAGCCCGGCTTCGGCGGCCAGTCGTTCATGCCCGAGACGATGCCCAAGCTCCGCCGACTCGCCGACGAGGCCCGCCGCCGCGGGTCGTCGGTGTGGCTGCAGGTCGACGGCGGCATCTCCGAGTCGACGATCGCGCAGGCGGCCGAGGCCGGCGCCGACACGTTCGTCGCGGGCTCCGCCGTGTTCGGCGCCGACGACCCGGGGGCCGCCATCGCCGCGCTCCGGAGCGGTGCGGCGGCCCACCACCGGCACTGACCGGCCGCCCGTGCACCGCGGGGCCTCCCGCGTTCGGTACCCTGGGATGGTGAAGACGTTCGAGACGCTGTTCGCGGAACTGAGTGAGAAGGCGGCGACCCGACCCGCCGGATCCGGCACCGTGGCAGAACTCGACGCCGGCGTGCACACGATCGGCAAGAAGATCGTCGAAGAGGCCGCCGAGGTGTGGATGGCCGCGGAGTACGAGCCGCTGGACGCCGCCGCCGAGGAGATCTCGCAGCTCCTCTACCACCTCCAGGTGCTCATGCTCGCGAAGGGCCTGAGCCTGGAGGACGTCTACCGACATCTCTGAGCGCCGTCCCCCGACCGCTCAAGACCCGAAAGCTTTGCACCATGCTGCGTATCGCCGTGCCGAACAAGGGCTCTCTCTCCGAGACAGCCGCCGAGATGCTCGCCGAGGCGGGCTACATCGGACGCCGTGACCCCAAGGACCTCTACGTGTCCGACCCGGTCAACGACGTCGAGTTCTTCTACCTCCGCCCGAAGGACATCGCCACGTACGTGGGCTCCGGCGCCCTCGACGTCGGGATCACCGGCCGTGACCTGCTCCTGGACGCCCGGATGCCGGGCGCCCGTGAGATCGAGGCGCTCGGCTTCGGCGGGTCCACCTTCCGCTTCGCCGCCACGCCCGGCCGCTTCACCGAGGTGACCGACCTCGAGGGGATGCGGGTGGCGACCGCCTACCCGGGCCTGGTCGACCGCTTCCTCGACGAGCAGGGCGTCGCCGTCGACCTCGTGCCGCTGGACGGCGCCGTGGAGTCCGCGGTGCAGCTCGGCGTGGCGGACGCGGTCGCCGACGTCGTCTCGACCGGCACCACGCTGCGCCAGGCGGGACTCGAGATCTTCGGCCCGAAGCTGCTGGAGTCCGAGGCCGTGCTCATCACCGGCCCGGAGGAGCCCGAGGGCCTCGACACCCTGCTGCGTCGCCTGCGCGGTGTGCTCGTCGCGCGACGCTACGTGCTGGTCGACTACGACCTGCCCGCCGACCTCGTCGAGCAGGCGGTGGCGATCGCGCCCGGCATCGAGTCGCCGACGATCTCGCCGCTGCGCGACCCGAAGTGGGTGGCCGTGCGCGTCATGACGCCGCGCACCGGCGTGAACCGGGTGATGGACGACCTGTACGCGATCGGCGCGCGGGCGATCCTGGTCTCGGCCATCCACAACGCGAGGCTCTGACATGAGCCTGGTGTGCCGCGTGATCCCGTGCCTCGACGTCGCGGCGGGCCGGGTCGTGAAGGGCGTCAACTTCGAGAACCTCCGCGACATGGGCGACCCGGTCGAACTCGCCCGGTTCTACTACGAGCAGGGCGCCGACGAGATCACCTTCCTCGACGTCACGGCGACGGTCGACGAGCGTGCGACGACGTACGACGTCGTCCGCCGCACCGCCGAGGAGGTCTTCATCCCGCTCACGGTCGGCGGCGGCATCCGCACCGTCGACGACGTGGCGCGCCTGCAGGCCGTCGGCGCCGACAAGATCGGCGTGAACTCCGCCGCCATCGCGCGGCCCGACCTCATCGGCGAGATCGCCGACCGGTTCGGCGCCCAGGTGCTCGTGCTCTCGCTCGACATCAAGCGCGCCGACCACACGCCCTCCGGATTCGCCGTGACGACCCACGGCGGTCGCACGCTCACCGACCTGGACGCGCTGGCGTGGGCGAAGGAGGCCATCGAGCGCGGCGCCGGCGAGTTGCTGGTGAACTCGATCGACGCCGACGGCACGAAGGACGGCTTCGACCTCGAACTCGTCTCGCGCATGCGCGAGATCTCCTCGGTGCCGGTGATCGCGTCCGGGGGCGCCGGCGCTGCGGAGCACTTCGCCCCGGCGATCGACGCGGGCGCGGACGCGGTGCTCGCCGCATCCGTGTTCCACTCCGGCCAGCTCACCGTCGGGGACGTGAAGGCGGCGATGGCCGCGGAAGGGATCGCGGTGCGCCGATGAGCGAGTCCGTGGCGGCACGCATCGAGCGCGTCCGGTTCAACGACCACGGCCTGGTCGCCGCCATCATCCAGCAGTGGGACACGAAAGAGGTCCTCATGCTGGGCTGGATGGATGCGGAGGCCCTGGGCCGCACGCTCACCTCCGGCCGCGTCACGTTCTGGTCCCGCTCCCGTCAGGAGTACTGGCGCAAGGGCGACACCTCCGGGCACATTCAGCTCGTGAAGGGCGCCCGGCTCGACTGCGACGGCGACGCCGTCCTCGTGAGCGTGGAGCAGGTCGGGGTCGCGTGCCACACCGGCACACGCACCTGCTTCGACGCCGACGACCTCGATCCGGTGCAGGCGTGATCCGCCGAGCACGCCTGCTCTCGGTCCTCGGCGTGCTCGCGCCGGGGGCACTCATGCTCATCGGCTCCACGCAGACCTGGATCCACGTGGCGCTGCGCAGCGCGTCCGCATCCGACCTGACCGTGGCGGGCGCCGACGCGGTCACCGTCCTCGCGCCGCTCAGCCTCGCCGTGCTGGCGCTCGGGCTGGCCCTGTCGATCGTCGGCACCGTCCTGCGGTACGTCTTCGGCGCGCTCAGTGTGGCCGCCGGCGTCGGCATCCTCGCGCTCGTGGTGCCGGTCGTCACCGGTCCGCCGGTCGGTGCGTACGCCGGTGCCGTCACCGACGCCACCGGGATCACCGGCGACACCGCCGTCGCCGAGCTCGTCGCGACGCGCTGGCTGACCGCCTGGCCCGTCGTCACCGCCGTCGCCGCGCTGGTGCTCGTCACCGCGGGCCTGTTCGTGCTGGTCACGGCGCGCCGGTGGGTGCGAGGGGGCCGCAAGTACGAGGCGACGGCGCGCGATCACGCCGTCCACACGGATCCGAGCCGTCCGCTGGACGCGATCGACTCGTGGGACGACCTCAGTCGCGGCGACGATCCGACGACCGACGGTCCCGCCCGCTAGACTGACCCCGGGGCGCGGATCGGTGCGCCCGCATGCGAAGGAGACACATGAGCAACCCCATCGGTGACCCTGGACACGGCCACTCGCCGGCGGCTTGGACCGCCGTGATCATCATGCTCGTGGCGTTCACCCTCGGCACCCTCTTCTTCTGGTTCGACCTGCCGGTCCTGGTCTGGGCGAGCGCCGCGCTGCTCGTGGTCGGTCTCATCGTCGGCTGGATCATGGCGAAGGCCGGCTACGGCGCCAACGGGCCGAAGTACACGCCGAAAGAGCATTGAGCATGCTGGCCGACCTCACGGCCGGCTCCGTCGCGGATGCGGACACGCGTGCGCAGACGGTCCCGCTCGCAGAGGTCGAACGACGCGCCCTGGCCCAGCCCGCGGCACGCGACGCGCTCGCGGCGCTGGCGCCCGCGGACCGGGTGAAGATCATCGCCGAGGTCAAGCGCGCGAGCCCGTCCCGCGGCGACCTCGCGGCCATCCCCGACCCGGCGGCCCAGGCACGCAAGTACGAGGTCGGGGGAGCGAGCGCGATCTCCGTCCTCACCGAGGAGCGCCGCTTCAAGGGGAGCCTCGACGACCTGCGCGCGGTGCGCGCGGCCGTCGACGTACCGGTGCTGCGCAAGGACTTCATCGCGACGCCGTACCAGGTGATGGAGGCCCGCGCGGCCGGCGCCGACCTCGTACTGCTCATCGTGGCGGCGCTCGAACAGCCTGTGCTGGCCGAACTGCACGAGCTCGTCCTGCAGCTGGGCATGACCCCGCTCGTGGAGACCCACTCCGCGCAGGAGCTCTCGCGCGCGGCAGAGCTCGGCGCGAAGCTCATCGGCGTCAACGCCCGCGACCTCACCACCTTCGAGCTCGACCGCGACCTCTTCGGCCGCCTGTCCGGCTCGTTCCCCTCCGATGCGATCAAGGTCGCTGAGTCGGCCGTGCTCACCCCCGCCGACGTCGCGCACTACCGTTCCGCGGGCGCCGACGCGGTGCTCGTGGGCGAGGCCCTCGTGACCAGCGACCCCGTCGTCACCCTCCGCGCCTTCCTGGGAGCATGAACATGAGTCTTCGCGATGCGAAGGGACCCTTCTTCGGCGAGTTCGGCGGGCGCTACATGCCCGAGTCGCTCATCGCTGCGATCGACGAGCTGACCGCCGTCCACGAGGAGGCGATGGCCGATCCCGCGTTCCACGCGGAGCTGACCGAGCTGCTGCACTCGTACGCCGGCCGGCCGTCGGTGCTCACCGAGGTGCCGCGGTTCGCCGAGCACGCCGGCGGCGCCCGGGTCTTCCTCAAGCGCGAGGACCTGAACCACACGGGCTCCCACAAGATCAACAACGTCCTGGGCCAGGCGCTGCTCACCAAGCGGCTCGGCAAGACGCGGGTCATCGCCGAGACCGGCGCCGGCCAGCACGGCGTCGCCACGGCGACCGCGGCCGCCCTGTTCGGCCTGGACTGCGTGATCTACATGGGGGAGGTCGACACCGAGCGACAGGCGCTCAACGTCGCCCGGATGCGGCTCCTGGGTGCCGAGGTCGTGCCCGTGACGACGGGTTCGCGCACCCTGAAGGACGCCATCAACGAGGCGTACCGCGACTGGGTCGCGAGCGTCGAGACGACCAACTACATCTTCGGCACCGCCGCCGGTCCGCATCCGTTCCCGGCGATGGTGCGCGACTTCCAGAAGATCATCGGCGAGGAGGCCCGCGCGCAGCTGCTCGAGCAGGCGGGACGGCTTCCCGACGCCGTGTTCGCCTGCGTCGGCGGCGGCTCCAACGCGATCGGCATGTTCGACGCGTTCCTCGACGACGCGGACGTGAAGCTCTACGGCGTGGAGGCCGCCGGCGACGGCGTCGACACGCCCAAGCACGCGGCGTCCATCGAACGGGGCCGCCCCGGTGTGCTGCACGGCGCGAAGACCTTCGTGCTGCAGGACGAGGACGGCCAGACCGTCGAATCCCACTCGATCTCCGCGGGCCTCGACTACCCGGGCGTGGGCCCGGAGCACGCCTGGCTCGCCTCGATCGGCCGCGCCGACTACATCCCCGCCACCGATGACGAGGCCATGCAGGCGCTCCGGCTGCTCAGCCGCACCGAGGGCATCATCCCGGCCGTCGAATCCGCACACGCCCTGGCCGGCGCGCTGCGCGTCGGCAAGGAACTCGGACCCGACGCGCTGCTCGTCGTGTGCCTGTCCGGTCGCGGCGACAAGGACATGGACACCGCCGCGCGGTACTTCGACCTGTACGACCGCGAGGCCGCGGGCGACGGTGAGCCCGTCGCCGTGCCCGAACCCGACGACGCCGCCTCCGGCGAAGGAGTGGAACTGTGAGCTCCCGTGTCGCCGCCGCCGTCGAGGCGGCCAACGCAGAAGGCCGCGGCGCCTTCATCGGCTACCTCCCGCTGGGGTACCCCGACCTGCGCACGAGCATCGAAGCCGCCGTCGCCCTCGCCGAGAGCGGCGCGGACGTCATCGAGCTCGGCCCGCCCTACTCGGACCCGGTCATGGACGGCCCGCTCATCCAGGAGGCCACCAACGCGGCGCTGGAGGCCGGCTTCCGCCTGCGCGACCTCTTCCCAGCGGTCGCGGAGATCACGTCCCGCACCGACGTGCCGGTGGTCGTCATGACGTACTGGAACCCGGTGTTCCAGTACGGCGTCGACCGCTACGCGGACGACCTGGCCGCCGCGGGCGGCGCCGGGCTCATCACGCCCGACATCACCCCGGAGGCGGCGGCGGACTGGATCGCCGCGAGCGAGCGCACCGGTCTCGACCGGATCTTCCTCGCCGCACCCACCTCGAGCGACGAGCGGCTCGACCTCGTGACGCAGAACACCACGGGCTTCGTGTACACCGTGTCGACCATGGGGATCACGGGGGAGCGTGCCGACCTCGACGCCGCCGCCCGCACCCTCGTCGGCCGTCTGCGTGCGCACGGCGACGTGCACCCGTGCGTCGGCATCGGCATCTCCACGCCCGAGCACGTGGCGACGACGGTGGGGTACGCGGACGGCGCGATCGTCGGCTCCGCGCTGGTGCGCGCGCTTCGCGACGGCGGCGTCGAAGGACTCCGCGAGACGGCGAAGGCCCTCGCGGCGGCCACCCGCCGCTGACCGGGGCGTTGCGTCCCGGCGGAGGCCGATAGACTCGCGGTCGTGACTTTTTCGGCAGTGCCCGTGTTCGCCAGCATCCCGAGCCCCTCGATCAGCTACATCGACCTCGGGCCACTGCGCATCCACTTCTACGCGATCTGCATCATCGTCGGCATCGTCGTCGCGGTGCTGCTGACGAACCACCGGCTGACGAAGCGCGGCGCCGAGCCGTGGGTGGTCATCGACGTCGCGCTCTTCGCGGTTCCGCTCGCGATCATCTGCGCCCGGATCTACCACGTGCTCACCCACCTCGGGTTCTACGTGGGGGAGGGCAAGAACACCTGGAACCCGTTCGAGCCCGGCTCGGTGTGGGCGATCTGGGAGGGCGGCATCGCGATCTACGGTGCGCTCATCGGCGGCGCGATCGGCGTGCTGCTCGGTTGCCGCTGGACCGGACTGCGGTTCTGGACGGTCGCCGACGCCATCGCGCCCGGGCTCATCATCGCGCAGGCGCTCGGCAGGTTCGGCAACTGGTTCAACCAGGAGCTCTTCGGCCTTCCGACCGACGCCTGGTGGGGGCTGGAGATCGACCCCGGCAACCCGGCGATCCCGGTGGGTCTGCCCGCGGACACGCTGTTCCAGCCGACCTTCCTCTACGAGGTGGCCTGGAACCTCCTCGGCGCCGCCGTGCTCCTGTGGGCCGGTCGGACGTTCACCCTCCAGTGGGGTCGGCTGTTCGGGCTCTACCTCGTCTGGTACTCCGCCGGCCGCATCGTGTGGGAGTCGATCCGCATCGATCCGTCCGAGATCATCCTGGGGCTGCGCACGAACGTGTGGGCCGCGATCATCGGCGTCGTGCTGGGCCTGGCGATCATGCTCGTGCAGAAGCGCCGTCACCCCGGACTGGAGCCTTCGCCCTACATGCCGGAGCGTGTCCCGGATTCGCTGCTCCCGACTGTACAATCGCAGAACAGCGATGAGTTCGTCGACGTGAGCGCACCCCCCACGTCCGGATCCGCATCGGGCACCGCCACAAGCTGAGCCCCCTCGAAAGTCTCGGGCCGACGTCGTCCCAGCATCAAGCACACATGTGAGGACGGTAGGTATGGCATCGCGCCCCCGTCACAGTTCCACCGCCGGTACCGGGTCGTTCCCCGCGAAGCAGGGGATGTACAACCCGGCATTCGAGAAGGACGCCTGTGGTCTGGCCATGGTCGCCACCCTGCGCGGCGAGCCCGGGCACGACATCGTCGACCTCGCGCTCACGGCGCTGCGCAACCTCGAGCACCGCGGTGCCATCGGTTCCGACGCCGGCACCGGCGACGGCGCCGGCATCCTCACCCAGATGCCGGACGAGTTCCTGCGCGCGGTGGTCGACTTCGACCTGCCCCCGGTGGGGGAGTACGCCGCCGGACTCGCGTTCCTGCCGCGCGACGCCGACGAGCGTGCCGCGCTGAAGGCGGAGATCGCTCGGATCGCCGAGAGCGAGAACCTCGTCGTCCTCGGATGGCGCGAGGTGCCGACGGCCGAGGAGCACCTCGGCAAGCTCGCACACGACGCCCGTCCCTCCTTCGAGCAGCTCTTCGTCTCGCGCCCGGCCGTCGGCGACGCGCCCGCGCTGTCGGGCATCGCGCTCGACCGTCGCGTCTACCGCCTGCGTAAGCGCGCGCAGCGCGAGGCGAACGCCTACTTCGTGACGCTCTCCAGCCGCACGCTCGGCTACAAGGGCATGGTCACCACGCTGCAGCTCGAGCCGTTCTACCCCGACCTGCAGGACGAGCGGTTCGCGACCGAACTCGCCGTGGTGCACTCCCGGTACTCCACGAACACCTTCCCGTCGTGGCCGCTCGCGCAGCCGCTCCGGATGCTGGCGCACAACGGCGAGATCAACACCGTCAACGGCAACCGCAACTGGATGCGGGCGCGGCAGTCGCAGCTGGAGTCGGAGCTGCTCGGCGACATCGACCCGCTGCTGCCGATCTGCACGGAGGGCGCGAGCGACTCGGCGAGCTTCGACGAGGTGCTGGAGCTGCTGACCCTCACCGGTCGCAGCCTGCCCCACGCCGTCATGATGATGGTGCCCGAGGCGTACGAGAAGCAGCCCGACGTCGACCCGAAGCTCCGCGCGTTCTACGAGTACCACTCGATGCAGATGGAGCCCTGGGACGGCCCCGCCGCCCTCATCTTCACCGACGGCACCGTCGTCGGCGCCACCCTCGACCGGAACGGCCTGCGGCCGGGCCGCTGGACCGAGACGACCGACGGCCTCGTGGTCATCGGCTCCGAGACCGGCGTGCTGGACTTCGAGCCCGAGCGCATCAAGCGTCGCGGCCGCCTCCAGCCCGGGCGCATGTTCGTGGTCGACACCGCCCAGCGGCGCATCATCGAGGACCGCGAGATCAAGTCCGAGCTCGCCGAACTCGAGCCGTGGCAGGAGTGGCTGGATGCCGGCCGCGTGCGGCTGGCCGACCTCCCCGAGCGCGAGCACATCGTGCACCCGATCGCCTCGATCACCCGCCGTCAGCGCACGTTCGGCTACACCGAGGAGGAGGTCCGCCTCCTCCTGACCCCGATGGGCCAGAACGGCGCCGAGCCGCTCGGTGCGATGGGCAGCGACACCCCGGTCGCCGTGCTCAGCGAGCGTCCGCGCCTGCTGTTCGACTACTTCGTGCAGCAGTTCGCCCAGGTGACCAACCCGCCGCTCGACTCGATCCGCGAGGAGGTCGTGACCTCGCTCGCGCTGGGGCTCGGTCCGGAGCGGAACCTGCTGGACTGGGGACCCGACCACACCCGCGTCATCACGCTGGACTTCCCGGTCATCGACAACGACGAGCTGGCCAAGCTCCAGAACATCGACAAGGCCCTGCCGGGCCGGCGCTCGGTGACCATCCGGGGGCTCTACCACTTCGACCAGGGCCCCGGTGCGATGGAGGCCCGCCTCGACGAGATCGCCGCCGAGGTCGACGCGGCGATCGCGGACGGCGCGGAGTTCATCATCCTTAGCGACCGCGACTCGAACAAGGACCTCGTCCCGATCCCGTCGCTGCTGCTGGTGTCCTCGGTGCACCACCACCTCATCCGCCGGCAGAACCGCATGAAGGTCGGTCTGGTCGTCGAGGCCGGTGACGTGCGTGAGGTCCACCACGTGGCGACCCTGCTCGGGTACGGCGCGTCCGCCGTGAACCCCTACCTCGCGATGGAGACCGTCGAGTACCTCGTGCGCGCCGGGTTCATCACCGGCATCACCCCCGAGAAGGCCGTCAAGAACCTGATCTACGCGCTCGGCAAGGGCGTGCTGAAGATCATGTCCAAGATGGGCATCTCCACGGTGTCGTCCTACGCCGGCGCACAGGTGTTCGAGGCGGTGGGGCTCTCCGAGGAGTTCGTCGCCAAGTACTTCACCGGCACCGAGACGAAGCTCGGCGGCATCGGCATCGAGCAGATCGCGGCCGAGAACCAGGCCCGCCACGACTTCGCCTACCCCGAGGACGAGGCTGCGCGTGCGCACGAGCGGCTGTGGACCGGCGGCGAGTACCAGTGGCGTCGCGACGGTGCACCGCACCTCTTCAACCCCGACACGGTCTTCCGGCTGCAGCACTCCACCCGGACTCGCCGCTACGACATCTTCCGCGAGTACACGAAGCTCGTCGACGACCAGGCCGCCGAGCTGAAGACGCTGCGCGGGCTCTTCAAGCTGCGCACCGGTCAGCGTCCCCGGGTCCCGCTCGACGAGGTCGAGCCGGTGTCGTCGATCGTGAAGCGGTTCTCCACCGGTGCGATGAGCTACGGCTCCATCTCCAAGGAGGCGCACGAGACGCTCGCGATCGCCATGAACCGGATCGGCGGCAAGTCGAACACCGGTGAGGGCGGCGAGGACGTCGAGCGCCTGCTCGACCCGGAACGCCGCAGCGCGATCAAGCAGGTCGCGTCGGGACGTTTCGGTGTGACGAGCCTCTACCTCACCGAGGCGGACGACATCCAGATCAAGCTCGCACAGGGCGCCAAGCCCGGCGAGGGCGGTCAGCTGCCGCCGCAGAAGGTGTACCCGTGGGTCGCCCGCACGCGTGGCGGCACCCCCGGCGTCGGGCTCATCTCGCCGCCCCCGCACCACGACATCTACTCCATCGAGGACCTCAAGCAGCTCATCTTCGACGTCAAGCGCGCGAACCCCGAGGCGCGCGTGCACGTCAAGCTCGTGAGCCAGTCCGGCATCGGCGCGGTCGCCGCAGGCACCGCGAAGGCCCTGGCCGACGTCATCCTGGTCTCCGGCCACGACGGCGGCACGGGCGCGAGCCCGATGAACTCGCTCAAGCACGCGGGCACCCCATGGGAGCTCGGCCTGGCCGAGACCCAGCAGACCCTCATGCTGAACGGGATGCGGGACCGCGTCGTCGTGCAGGTCGACGGTCAGCTGAAGACCGGCCGCGACGTGGTCATCGGCGCACTGCTCGGTGCCGAGGAGTTCGGCTTCGCGACCGCGCCGCTGGTCGTGTCCGGCTGCATCATGATGCGCGTCTGCCACCTCGACACCTGCCCGGTGGGTGTCGCCACGCAGAACCCGCTGCTGCGCTCGCGCTTCACGGGCAAGCCCGAGTTCGTCGTGAACTTCATGGAGTTCATCGCCGAGGAGGTGCGCGAGTACCTCTCCGAGCTCGGCTTCCGCAGCCTCGACGAGGCGATCGGTCACGCCGAACTGCTCGACGTCGACGGTGCGATCGAGCACTGGAAGGCGAGCGGCCTCGACCTGACCCCGGTGCTCGAGGGCCCGGCGTTCGCCGAGGACGTGCCTCGTCGGCACCTGGTCGACCAGGACCACGAGCTCGACCAGCACTTCGACGTGCAGCTCATCGAGCGCGCGCAGGACGTCATCGCGAACGGCGGGCACGTCACGATCGACGTGCCGGTGCGCAACACCGCGCGCGCGGTGGGGACGCTCCTCGGCCACCACGTGACCAAGGCGCACGGCGAGAACGGGCTGCCGACGGGTTCGATCGAGGTGAACCTCACCGGTTCGGCCGGACAGTCGTTCGGCGCGTTCATGCCCGCGGGCATCACCCTGCGGCTCGAGGGCGACTCGAACGACTACGTCGGCAAGGGGCTCTCCGGCGGCCAGATCGTGGTTCGCCCGCCCCGCGCCTCGCGGTTCGCCGCCGCGGAGAACGTCATCGCCGGCAACGTCATCGGCTACGGCGCCACGCAGGGGACCATGTTCCTGAGCGGCACCGTCGGCGAGCGGTTCCTCGTCCGCAACTCCGGTGCGACCGCGGTCGTCGAAGGCGTCGGCGACCACGCGCTCGAGTACATGACCGGCGGCCTCGCCGTCATCCTCGGCAAGACCGGCCGGAACCTCGGCGCCGGCATGTCCGGTGGCATGGCGTACATCTACCGGCTCGACACCGCTCAGGTGAACCGCGAGGCGCTGGCCTCCGGCGAACTGGAGCTGGGGGAGCTCGGCTCCGGCGATGCGGAGATGCTCCGCGACCTGCTCACGCGGCACGTCGCGGAGACGGGCTCCGAACTCGCCGCATCCCTTCTCGAGGAGTTCGAGGAGGAAGTCAAGAACTTCGTGCGGGTGCTCCCGCGCGACTACGCGGCCGTGCTGCAGACCCGTGAAGAGGCACTGGCCGAAGGCCTGGATCCCGACGGCGACGTCGTCTGGAACCGGATCCTGGAGGTGACGGGTGGCTGATCCCAAAGGTTTTCTGAAGGTCACCGAGCGGGAGCTCCCGCCGCGGCGGCCGGTGCCGGTCCGCATCATGGACTGGAAAGAGGTCTACGAGCCGGGCGACTCGGCGGTGCTCCGCCGACAGGCGAGCCGCTGCATGGACTGCGGCATCCCGTTCTGCCACAAGGGCTGCCCGCTCGGGAACCTCATCCCGGAGTGGAACGACCTGACCTGGCGGGGCGAGGGCCGCGCGGCGAGCGAGCGGCTCCACGCCACGAACAACTTCCCGGAGTTCACGGGCCGACTGTGCCCGGCGCCGTGTGAGAGCTCGTGCGTGCTGGGAATCAACCAGCCCGCGGTGACGATCAAGCAGATCGAGGTCTCGATCGTCGACGAGGCGTTCTCCCACCAGTGGGTCGAACCGGAGCCGCCCGAGCGCCTCACCGGCAAGACGGTCGCGGTCGTCGGATCCGGCCCCGCGGGCCTGGCCGCCGCGCAGCAGCTCACCCGTGCCGGTCACACCGTCGCGGTGTTCGAGCGCGACGACCGCATCGGTGGCCTCCTGCGCTACGGCATTCCCGACTTCAAGATGGAGAAGCGTCACGTCGAGCGTCGCCTCCGGCAGATGCAGGACGAGGGCACCCGGTTCCGTGCCGGCGTCGAGATCGGCAAGGACATCACCTGGTCCGAGCTCCGTCGCCGCTACGACGCGGTCGTGGTGGCCACGGGGTCCACGGTGCCGCGTGACCTGGCGATCCCCGGCCGCGACCTCGAAGGCGTCCACTTCGCGATGGAATACCTCGTGGAGGCGAACAAGGCCAACGCGGGCGACCAGGTCCCGAACCAGATCTCCGCCGAGGGCAAGCACGTCGTCGTCATCGGCGGCGGCGACACCGGCGCCGACTGCATCGGCACGGCCCACCGCCAGGGCGCGCTCAGCGTCACCAACCTCGCCATCGGCAAGCAGCCGCCGGCGGCACGGACCGACGCGCAGCCGTGGCCCATGATGCCGACGCTCTTCGAGGTGCAGTCCGCGCACGAGGAGGGCGGCGAACGCCACTTCCTCGCGTCCACCGTCGAGTTCCTCGGGAACGAGGCGGGGGAGGTCCGGGCACTCCGCGTCGCCGAGACCGAGTTCGTCGACGGTCGTCGCGTGCCCAAGAGCGGCACCGAACGGGAGATCCCGGCCGACCTCGTGCTCATCGCGATGGGCTTCACCGGCCCCGAGCGCGACACGCTGGGGGAGCAGACCTCCGCGCAGTTCACCGACCGCGGCAACCTCCAGCGCGACGCGCAGTACCAGACCGACGAGCCCGGCGTGTTCGTGGCCGGCGACGCGGGTCGCGGTCAGTCGCTCATCGTGTGGGCGATCGCCGAGGGTCGTGCCGCTGCCGCCGCCGTGGACACGTACCTCATGGGCCGCACGGCCCTGCCGTCCCCCGTCGCTCCCACGGATGTCGCGATCGGCCTTACACACGCGTAGGGTAGAGGGAACCCCCCAACCTCTGAAAAAACCGAACAATTTACCGGAGCACGATAAACGGATGAGACGCGCGAAGATCGTCGCCACCCTCGGCCCGGCAACATCCTCCTACGAGATGGTCCGCGCGATCATCGACGCAGGGGTGGACGTTGCCCGCCTCAATCTCAGTCACGGCGATTACTCCGTGCACGACGCGAACTTCGCGAACGTGCGGCGAGCCGCCGACGACGCCAACCGGGCGGTCGCGGTGCTCGTCGACCTGCAGGGCCCGAAGATCCGCCTCGGGCGGTTCACCGACGGCCCCCACGAGCTCGCACCCGGCGACATCTTCAAGATCACGGTCGAGGACGTCCCCGGCACGAAGGAGCTCGTCTCCACGACGTTCAAGGGCCTGCCCCAGGACGTCAAGCCGGGCGACTTCCTGCTGATCGACGACGGCAAGGTGCGGGTCGAGGTCGTCGAGACCGACGGCACCGTCGTGACCACCAAGGTCATCGTCGGCGGCCCGGTCTCGAACAACAAGGGCATCAACCTGCCCGGCGTCGCGGTCAACGTGCCCGCGCTGTCGGAGAAGGATGAGGCGGACCTCCGCTGGGGCCTGCGCACCGGTGCCGACATCATCGCGCTGTCGTTCGTGCGGAACGCCGCCGACGTCGAGCGCGTGCACGAGATCATGGCCGAGGAGGGTCGCAAGATCCCCGTCATCGCCAAGATCGAGAAGCCGCAGGCGGTCGACAACCTCGAGGAGATCATCGACGCCTTCGACGGCATCATGGTCGCCCGTGGCGATCTCGGCGTCGAGCTGCCGCTCGAGGCCGTGCCGATCGTGCAGAAGCGCGCGGTCGAGCTCTGCCGCCGCATGGCGAAGCCCGTCATCGTCGCCACGCAGATGCTCGAGTCGATGATCGAGAACCCGGTGCCGACCCGCGCCGAGACCAGCGACGTCGCGAACGCGGTGCTCGACGGTGCGGACGCGGTCATGCTCTCGGGCGAGACCAGCGTCGGCAAGTACCCCGTGGGCGTCGTCGAGACGATGGCGCGCATCATCGAGTCGACCGAGGACCACGGTCTCGAGCGCATCCAGCCGCTCAACACGAAGCCGCGCACCCAGGGCGGCGCGATCACCCTCGCCGCGATGGAGGTCGCCGACTTCGTCGACGCGAAGTTCGTCTGCATCTTCACCGAGTCCGGTGACACCGCGCGCCGCATGTCGCGCCTGCGTCCCCGGTTCCCGATGGTGGCGTTCGCGCCCGACCCGGCGATCCGTCGCCGCATGGCGGTCACCTGGGGCATCCAGTCGACCCTGGTCGAGCACGTCGCGCACACCGACCTCATGTACCTGCAGGTCGACAACTTCTTCCTCGGCAACGGCCTGGCCGCCGAGGGCGACACGGTCGTCGTGATCTCCGGGTCCCCTCCCGGGATCATCGGTTCCACCAACGACATCCGCATCCACAAGATCGGCGACGCCGTCAACGGCCGCGCGCCCATCTACAAGGCCGGCATGTAACGGTCGCAGATGCGAGAAGGGGTCCCGGAGACGGGGCCCCTTCGTCGTTGCAGGGCTCAGTCGTCGAGCCGGTCACGCACCCAGGCCATGACCGCCGGGAGGGCGCCGAGCACCGAGATGTGCCCGGCGCCGGCGACGACCCAGCGCTCGACGTCCGGCAGCGCCGCGAAGAGTCAGTCGGCGTGCGCGAGGGGCACGACACGGTCGTCCGTGCCGTGCACGAGGAGGACGGGGGAGCGCACGTCCGCCGGGGCGAACCCCCACGGTTGCACGAACGCCGCGTCGTCGTCGACGAGTCCGTCGTCGCCCCACTCGGCGGATGCCGCCACATCCGCCCCGAGCGCGGCCCACGGACCTGCAAGCAGCATCCGGTCGTCGTCGTTGAAGCTGTCGGGATCGAACTCGTCGGTGAGTGCGAACGCGGCACGGGCTGCCCGCCCCTCCTGAGCCGCGCGGAGCGCCCCGGGCGCCGCCATCCCGTCCCACCACCAGGGTGCATCTTCGAAGGGTGCGAGCCCGGCGAGGCAGACGGCGGCGGGCACCCGTGCGCCCTGCATGGCCGCGCACGCGAGCGCGTGCGGCGCACCACCGGACGCGCCGATCGTGACGTACCGGGAGACCCCCGCTGCGTCCGCGACGGCGGCGTCGGCGGCCGCCGCGGCGACCCGCCTGCCCGGCCGCGGCGTCGACCCGCCGTATGCGGGCCTCGCGTACGACAGCATCCGGATGCCGTGGGCCGTGGCCGCATCGAGCACCGGCGCGATGAGGCGTCCGGTCTGCGGTGACCCGTGGAACCACATGGCCGCGGGCCCGTCGCCGCCGGAGTCGTACGCGATAAGGGTCCCGGCATCCGTCCGAACGGTGTGCTGTGTGACCACGCCGCGAGCGTATCCGGCGTCGGCACGCGCGCACAGAAGTCACGCAGTGTCAGCCGCGGATTACGCAATCGCACCGGGCGCACTACGCGATTCCCGACCGTGAACTACCTGAAGCGGATTAATTCCGGTTCCCGGCGGTCCGGCGGTCCCTACCTTCGGATCTGCGGCACCGCGGGGAGTGCCTTCCCGGACCGGGAATCCACTCGGTCGAGCCCCCTGCAGTCGTGCCTCGGAACACAAAGGGAGTGCACCAGTGGGAGCCACCAACAAGACTACCGATCCGCGTACCCGTCGCCGGCGGATGCTGGCCGTGATGGCCGGCGGCCTCGCCCTCGCCGTGGGCGGCACCATGACCCTCGCGAGCTGGACCGACAGCGAGTGGGTGTGGGGTGGCGCGGCGGACGGTTCCGACAACCCCGGCATCGGGACGAGCACATTCAAGGTGCTGCAGAACACTGACCCGGATGTGGCGGGGCTCGATTGGGATGATGCTTGGACGGAAGAGCCGGCTAAGAACGGTGGGCGGCTGGTCTTCAGCCCTCTGACGGGCCAGGGCGGCAGTCTCGCCGCTCTCACACCTGGGCAGAAGTTCTACGCGCCGGTGGCGCTGAAGACGGACGATGGCTCGGTTGCGGGTTCGGTTCTGTTGAAGGGCGCCGTCTCGGCCAATGGTCCCCACACCGAGACCGAGCTCTGGAACTACCTGGGGGTTCGTGTCTCTGTGCAAACTCTCGACTCCCGCGATGTCCCGGTTGCTTGCAACGCCGAGGCTTTCGGTGCTGACATCCCTGTGGTCGTGGGGGCTGACGGCCCTGCGCTGCTCGGGACGAGGGGGGCGGAGACCGAGATCGCTGAGAACGGCAAGTCCATCCACTACTACTGCTTCGAGATCTCGCTTCCGAACACCGAGGAGACACAGACGCTCCAGGGGCTGACCGCTGCGCCCGCCTGGGAATTCTTCTCCACCTCCAACTGACCCGGCAGACATGGACCTGACCGCCATGGAACCCCGTTCGGCCGCCGCCCCCACGTCGGCGGCCGAACGGTCCAAGGACATCGGCCTCTGGATCATCGGCACGCTCGGGCTGCTGGCCCTGACCTGGTTCCTCGTCTCCCAGCTGTTCGGGCTGACGGTGATCACGTTCCGCACCGGATCGATGACCCCCACCTACCCGCAGGGGGCGGCTGCCGTCAGCATCCCGACGGATGCGGCCGACCTCGAGGTGGGCGACGTCGTCACGGTCGAGCGCGAGGGGCAGCTGCCGATCACGCACCGCATCGTCGACATCCGCGCTGCCGAGGATCCCTCGCAGCGGACGATCACGATGCAGGGCGACGACAACGACTGGCCGGACCGCGAGCCCTACACGGTCGGTGAGGTCAAGCGCGTGCTGTTCGGCCTCCCCGGCGCGGGCACCGCCCTCACCGTGATGCAGACCCCGGCCGCGTTCGGTGTGCTGACCGTCGGCCTCGCCGCCCTCATCACCTGGGGCCTCTGGCCCACCTCCACGCAACGAAAGACCCAGGAAGCCGAATGACGCGCACCACCCCGCGGCGAACCCTGCCGGGAGCACTCCGCATCGCGGGCGTCCTGCTGGTCGCCTCCGGCCTCGTCGTCTCGGGGATCCAGACCGCGCAGGCGTTCACTGCCATCACGGAGACGGGTCGCGCCGGTCTGCTCCAGCTCGCCTGGGGCGACACCCCGCAGCAGATCGACGACATCGGGCCGGGGGAGACCCACCATTGGCAGATCCGGGCAAGCGTCTCAGATGCTGACGCAGAGACACTCGATCTGACGCTCCGCGCCGAAGGCGCCCTGGTGACGGACGACGACGGACTCCGCATCGCACTCCGGCGTTGCGACATCCCATTCACGAATCTCGACGGTTCCCCCACCTGCGCCGACGGCGCAGAGACCATCCTCTCCACCACGCGTGTCGCAGAGGTCGCCTCATCGACCTCCGGCGCGCGGTGGGACCTGCCGCCCGTGACGGTGGACGCGCCGCAGTACATCCTCGCCACCCTGTCCAGCCCGGCCGGCACGCCGAACGCGACCGAGCGCCGTACCGCCTCCATCGGGTTCGGTTTCACGGCGCAGGGCGCCGACCCCGCCGGTGAGACGCCCGGCGACACCGGCGGCGTGGCGTCCCCGGTCGACGGTGACGATGCCGGGGCGCAGCGGCTCCCGAGCGTCCTCGCGGTCACAGGATTCGATCCCCTCGGGCCGCTGCTGCTCGCACTCGGTCTCACCGGTCTCGGCGCGGCACACCTCATCGTCTCCCGCAGGATGAAGCAGGAACAGGCATGACCCCGACCCGACGCAAGGACCTGCGCCGTGGCCTCGCCGCCGCGCGGCGCCGGAAGGTCCGACACGGACTGGCCGCGAGCGCCGCCATCCTCGGACTGACCGTCTCCACCATCGTCGCGGTCGACGCCTCCCAGGCGTCCTGGAACGACAGCGAGTGGGACCACGCCGCCGTCGGCACCCTCGACTGCACCGTCGCGGACGGTCTCGCATCTCAGGCCACGGGCCGCGTTCTCGACGCGGCACTCCTCGGCGTCCCGATCGACCCGCTCGCAGCGCTCGGCGGCCTGCACGTGGAGAACGACGGCGGCACCGCCATCCCGACACCTGGGACCGCTGACGGGTTCGATGAGGACCCGAACACGTACACCCGGAACCTGAACCTTGGGCTGCTCTCTGACCTCATCAGCGTGAACGCAGGACTTGGTCTCCCGCTCGAACTCGGTGCCGGGGTTTACGGCCAGTACGGGCAGGCCCGCCCCGATGGCCGGTCGATCGGGGCGGCGGGGGTTGTGGGTGACCAGGGCGCGGTCGACCTTGACATGGCCCGTGACCCGAGCACCCCGGACATCGCGACCATCAACCTGCGCGACCTCGTGCTCCTGGGGAGCCCGCTTGCAGCGACCGTCACCGACCTCAACCTCAACGTCGGCGCCGTCGCCTCGAAAGCTGAGCTTGACGGCTGCGAAGCTGCGTGGGTCGGAATGACCGCGGACACAGCCAAGCGCGACTACGGGATCGCAGGTCTTGACCTGACGTTGGAAAGCGACACCGTCGGCGCCCTCGCAACCGCACTGGACGGCACCATCGAGGTGCTCGAGACGGGGATCAACTCGACACTGATCGGGCTGACCGGCGGGATTAGTGACCTGCTGGATGATCCAACAGCAATCCTTCGCGCTGTCGGACTTGGGGTTGCAGGTGGCACGGCTGTCACCGTCGATATCGGCGAGGGCGTGGACCTCAGCGGGCTTACCGCGCTGCTGCGCACACCCGTCGGCGGGAACGGGGTTCTCATCGACCTGCAGAGCGGAACCGTGCAGGTCGACCTCGCAACGATCGCCGGGAAGGTGTACGGAAGCCCCGACGGCTCGCTCAACGGGCTCACACCGAACACGAGCGTGCTCACCGCCCCGGTTCTCGCAGAGATCCTCAGCCGTGTGGACGCGGTCATCGACGAGCTGTACCTGGACATCCGCAACGTGGTGAGACAGGCGATCTTGCAGGTGAAGCTCACAGTCGACGTCGCCATCCCCATCACCGCAACCGTGACGCTCCTCGGCATCATCCCGCTCGTGAACGTCGACGCGGGGGCGGTGCACGTCACGTTGACCGGGGACATCGGCGCGATCCTCGGCGAAGCCGGGTACGACGAGCAGGCGGTCACGCTCGACGTCTCACTTGACCCAGTCAAGGAAGCCACGCTCCTGGGGCTCATCGACCTGCCAGCGTGGTTGGGGATCACAGCCGTTTTGAACGCGCTCATCGACGTCGTGAACGTCGCTTTGGGTGCAGTCACCGGCAGCCTGGAAGGTCTCGTAAACGTTGCCGTGAAGGGGGCGTTGGCAGCGCTGCTCGATGAGGTGCTCGGGACCGGTGAGGACGGCGGTCTCGTCGGCGGTGTGCTCAGCGGGCTGACCGGTGTGGTCACGGCCCTGGTCACCGAACTCAGCGACGTGCTCGACCTGCTCACCCAGGTGGCAACCATCGACGTCAACGCTCAACCGGACCAGGACCCGAACCCTGGCGTGCCCGGGCGGCTCGGGGAACCGGCCGGCGGGGAGTTCTTCGTCAGCGCCCTCCGAGTCGGAGTGCTCGACGGGCCCGACCCGGGCGCTGGGTCCCTGCTCAACCTCTGGCTGGCGACATCCAGCGTCGGCCCCAACAGCCACTGAATGGAAGTACGAGCGACATGAACCACCATGCCACGAGCCGGCGGCGGCTCGCGGGCGCTGTGACTGCAGCCGCTCTCGGAATCGGGAGCACCCTGCTAGCGGCACCCGCGTACGCCGCGGCGGACCCGCTCCCGTGGGACGAGTTCTACGCGCCCCTGTGTGCGGGGAACACCGATGACGACCCGACCAAGCAGGTCGGGGGTGTGGAAGACCTGACCCTCATGCATGGGCAGCGCCTGGCGGAGTTCAACGCGGGGAAGGTCGTCCCGCTCTTCGACGCGTACGGTGCGAACCAGACCGACGACGCGTTCCCTGCCGTGTGCGGCACCCGGTACGTCGAAGGTGTCGGAGCGGTGTCCGAGTGGATGTTCTGCACGGACATCTGGTCGAAGGTGTGCGCCGGCACGTCCCCGGAAGGTGACATCCTCGCCAACGAGGGCATGCCCGTTCCCGGGTACGATCGGAAGCCGGGGAACCCGAAGCTGAGCGCGGACCAGGAGAAGCTCATCGCCTGGCTCATCCAGAACGGCCACTCGTACAACGGAGTCGGCTACTGGCATTTTGGCGCCCGGTGGGCCGCACAGGACACCACGTCGGCGCAGCGTGCGTCCCTGCAGGTGCTCGTCTGGTGCATCAGCGACCCGGTAGACCCGGCGTATGAGCCGGAGCTGGCAGCGACGTGCGAGCAGAACATGTCCGCGACCGAGCAAGCGCGGCTGCTGGCACAGATCCCGGACGACCCGGAGATCACGATGGCGTTCGCGGAGTCTGGTGCGACGTTCGAGGTGGGAGAGGGCGCCGAGTTCGAACTGACCACCAACCTGTATGGTCAGCCCATCACGCTGGATGTCGACGGCACCACCGGGACGTTCCAGGTCGTCGACGGGGACGCCGTCTACGACGCTGCAGCAGGCGAGCTCACCGTCACCGGCACCGACCCGGCGACCACGACCACCGTCCGCCTGGGCTTCACCGCGGACGCCGCCGGTTCCGTGTTCCTGTCCGCTACCGCAACGCCGGCGTCCCGGACGAACATCGGCTGGAACCAGAGCCCCGGCATCCCGGGCGATGTCGACTGCCAGGTGTTCGCGACGTTCCACTCGAGCGAACGCCAGACGGTGACCGCGACCGCAGGCGCGAACTTCACCGGCACCGACCCGCACGAGCCTACGGACCCGACGGACCCCGAAGACCCCACGGACCCGACGGAACCCGAGGAGCCGACCGACCCCACGGAACCCGAGGAGCCGACCGACCCCACGGAACCCGAGGAGCCGACTGACCCCACGGAACCCGAGGAGCCGGTAGACCCGAGTGACCCGGAAGAGCCGGAAGAGCCGGTAGACCCGACGGACCCGGAGGAGCCGGTAGACCCGGAGGAGCCGGTAGAGCCTGCTGACCCCGCGGAGCCCACGGACCCGACGAACCCCGAAGCGCCGACCGACCCGACGGACCCCGAGGAGCCGACCGAACCCGAAGAGCCGACCGAACCCGACGGACCCCGAGGAGCCGACCGAACCCGAAGAGCCAACCGACCCCACGGAGCCCGAGGAGCCGGTAGACCCGACGGACCCGGAAGACCCGCGTGACCCGGAAGAGCCGGTAGACCCGACAGACTCCGAGGAGCCGGTAGACCCGACAGACCCCGAGGAGCCGGTAGACCCGACGGAGCCGATCGACCCGACGGAGTCCGAAGAGCCGGTTGAGCCTGTTGGTCCTGCCGGGCCCGAGGCGCCGGACGCGCCCGTGACGGAGACGGCCACGCCGCAGCCGCTGCTCGCAGCGACCGGTGCGGGGCTCGCCCCCGCGCTGCCGATCGGCCTCGCGCTGCTGGCGGTGGGCGGCGTGATCGCCGCCATCCGACGGGCGCGCCCTGAGGAAGTCCCGCAGGAGGACTGACCCCGGAAACCGGAACGGGGCGTCCAGCGATCCGCTGGGCGCCCCGTTCCGTCTGTGCTGGTGCCGGCGGTGGGAGTCGAACCCACACACCTTTCGGTAACCGAGTTTGAGTCGGTCGCGTCTGCCATTCCGCCACGCCGGCATGTGCGCGATGCGCACCCAACGACGATACCGCGTGCGGCACGGGCGCCGAGACTGCATCTCCGCGCCGAGACTGCTGACAATGGATGCAGTCTCGTGGCGCAGATGCAGTCTCGCGGTCCACACCCGCCACCCGCCCGCGGCGCTCGGGGCGCTTGGCGCGCGCGGACGACGCGGGGACAATGGCGGGATGCGGGAGCACGAGCACGACCACGGCACCGGGGGAGGGGACCCCGCCTGCTGGCTCTCGATCGTGTGCACCGAGTGCGGCGCGGTCGTCGGGGGCGAGGTCTGTGATCGGTGCGGCACGCGTCGAACGGAAGAACCCGAATGCACACCGACCTGACCGACCTCCTCGGCATCCGGCATCCGATCCTCCTCGGCCCGTTCGGCGGCCTCAGCTCGGTCGAGCTCGTCGCCGCGGTGAGCGCGAGCGGCGGTCTCGGCTCGTACGGGCTCTACGGCTACGACGGCGACCGGGTCACCGAGACGGCCGCCGCGATCCGCGCCGCGACGGATCGGCCGTTCGCCCTCAACCTCTGGCTGCCGCTCGGCCGGGCCGAGCACGGCGCGCCCTTCGACGCGGCCGTCGCCGCCGTCCGCGACCTGTTCGCCGAGGTCGGCGTCGAACCGCCGACCGCGCCGCCCGAGACCTTCCTGCCGCCGGTCGACGTGCAGTGGGAAGCGGCGGTGACGGCCCGTCCGGCTGCGATCAGCTGCGTCTACGGCATCCCGTCGACCGCGCAGCTCGACGCCGCGCACGCGGCGGGCATCACGGTGATCGGCACCGCGACGACGGTGGCCGAGGCGGTCGCCCTCGAGGCCGCCGGCGTCGACGCCGTCGTGGCGACGGGCTTCGAGGCGGCGGGACACCGGGTGTCGTTCCTCCGGGATGCGGAGGCGTCGCTCGTCGGCACGTTCGCGCTCGTCCCGCAGGTCGCGGACGCGGTCGGCATCCCGGTCGTCGCGGCGGGCGGGATCGCGGACCATCGCGGTGTGCGCGCCGCGTTCGCGCTCGGCGCGTCCGGGGTGCAGGTCGGCACGGCGTTCCTGCGCACCCGGCAGTCGGCGGCATCCGACGCGCACCGCCGCACGATCGCGTCGACCGCCGCGGAGGACGCCGTGCTCACCCGGGCGATGAGCGGCCGGCTCGCCCGTGGCGCACGCAACCGCGCGATGCGCACGATCGAGGAGGCCGGCGCGATCGCAGCGTTCCCGGTGCAGAACTGGCTCACCGGCGGATTCCGTGCCGCCGCAGGCCGTGCAGGCCTCGGGGACCTGCAGTCGTTGTGGCTCGGCCAGCCGGCGCCGCTCGCGACGCGGGAGGACGCGGACGAGGTCTTCGCCGAGCTGCTCGCCGGGGTCCCGGACTGACACCCGCATTCCGGGCGGAGCGCTCCCACGGGCATCCCCGCGGTTGGCGTAGGATTCTAAGGTGACTGAGCAAGAGGAAACCGCGAAATCCGCACCTGCCCCCCGTCGGGTCGTCGTGGCCGAGGACGAGTCGCTGATCCGCATGGACATCGTCGAGATCCTGCGCGACAACGGCTTCGACGTCGTCGGTGAGGCCGGCGACGGTGAGACGGCGGTGGCACTGGCCACGGAGCTTCGTCCCGACCTCGTCATCATGGACGTGAAGATGCCCCAGCTCGACGGCATCTCGGCGGCCGAGAAGCTCAGCAAGGCGCACATCGCCCCGGTCGTGCTCCTCACCGCGTTCAGCCAGAAGGAACTCGTCGAGCGCGCGAGCGAGGCCGGCGCCCTCGCCTACGTGGTGAAGCCGTTCACCCCCAACGACCTGCTCCCGGCGATCGAGATCGCCCTCGCCCGGTACGAGCAGATCATCACGCTCGAGGCCGAGGTCGCCGACATGGTCGAGCGCTTCGAGACCCGCAAGCTCGTCGACCGGGCCAAGGGCCTGCTGAACGAGAAGATGGGCCTCACCGAGCCCGAGGCGTTCCGCTGGATCCAGAAGGCGTCGATGGACCGCCGCCTCACCATGCAGGACGTCGCCAAGGCGATCATCGAACAGCTCGCGCCCAAGAAGGCCTGAGCCTCGCCGCTCCCGCGGTCTTCGACATCGTGAGCCTGCGCCCTCCGGGGTGCAGGCTCACCGTCGTTTTCAGACCGTGCGGATCATGTTCGTGATGCGCACGGTCGACAGCCGGTTGCCGTCGTCGTCGCGGCACACGATCTCATGCACGGTCATCGACCGGCCCAGGTGGATCGGGGTGCACGTGCCGGTGACCCATCCGGACCGCGCCGAGCGCGTGTGGGTCGCGTTGATGTCGACACCGACCGCGAGGAGCCGCTCGTCGCCCGATCGGTGCTGCGCGTGGTAGTTCGCGTGCATCGATCCGAGGCTCTCGGCGAGCACGACGTAGGCACCGCCGTGGACGAGGCCGACCGGCTGCGTGTTGCCCGCGACGGGCATCCGCGCGATCGCGATCTCCGGGGTGAACTCGAGCCACTCGAAGCCCATCCGCTCCGCCAACGCCCCGACCCCGCGCTCCCGGATCCAGGTCAACCCGTCGGTGAACGACTCGGCAGCGGGCATGGTCCTCCTCCACGGATGCTGATCGGGGTGTCGGCGGCCACGTCTAGGCTTGACTGGTGACCGACTCCTCGAAGCCTACCCTTCTGGTCGTCGACGGCCATTCGCTCGCGTTCCGTGCCTTCTACGCCCTCCCGGTGGACAACTTCTCCACCAAGGACGGCCAGCACACGAACGGCGTGTACGGCTTCCTGTCGATGTTCGTCAACCTGCTCAAGGCCGAGAAGCCGAGCCACGTTGCCGTCGCGTTCGACACCTCGCGGCAGTCGTTCCGCACACGCGAGTACGCCGAGTACAAGGCCAACCGCAGCGAGACCCCGCCGGAGTTCTCCGGGCAGATCCCTCTCCTGCAGGAGTGCCTGCGCGCCATGGGCGTGACGGTGCTGCAGAAGGAGGACATCGAGGCCGACGACATCCTCGCCACCCTCGCGACGCAGGGCGCCGAGCAGGGGTTCCGTGTGCTGGTGTGCTCGGGCGACCGCGACACCATCCAGCTGGTGAACGACGAGGTGACCCTGCTCTACCCGAACGTGCAGGGCGTGTCGCAGTTGAAGCGCTACGACCCCGACACCGTCCGGGAGCGCTACGGGGTGGCACCCGCGCAGTACCCCGAGATCGCCGCGCTCGTCGGCGAGACGAGCGACAACCTCCCCGGCGTGCCGAAGGTCGGCGAGAAGACCGCGGTGAAGTGGCTGACCCAGTTCGGTTCGCTCGACGAGGTGCTCGCCCGGGCCGACGAGATCAAGGGCGTCGTGGGCAACAACCTCCGCGAGCACCTCGACGACGTCCGCCGCAACCGTGCGCTGAACCGCCTGCTCACCGACGTCGAGCTGCCGGTCGGCCCCGGCGATCTGGAACGGGCGCCGCTCGACGCGCAGGCCGTCCGCGACATCTTCGCCCGCCTCGAGTTCCGCACCCTGCTCCCGCGGGTGTTCGAGGCGACCGGCGCCGTCGACACCTCCGAGCCGGAGGTCCCCGCCGCCCAGGCGCCCGCCGCGACCGAGGCGGACGGGCCCACGCTCGCGGCGTGGCTCGACGCGGCGACCGGCGAGATCGGCGTCACGATCGTCATCCAGGGCGGGGTGCCGTCGCGGATCGGGCTCGCGCAGGCCGACGCCGCGATCGAGGCGGACTGGACGGATGCGGTCGCCGACGCGCTCCGCGACTGGCTCTCGTCGGACGCACCCAAGGTGCTGCACGACGCGAAGCCGCAGGTGAAGGCGCTGCGTCGCGCCGGGATCGCGCTCGACGGCCTCTCGATGGACACGCTCCTCGCCGGCTGGCTGGTGCGGCCGAGCTTCCCGGACAAGACGCTCGCGAATCTCGTCGAGCGGTACCTGGGGGAGAAGCTGCCCGAAGCCGACCCGAACCAGCTGGTCCCGGTGGACGAGGGCGCGACCCCCGGCCAGCTCGCCTGGTTCACCCTCCGCGTCGGCGCGGCGGTCGCCGAGTCGCTGCCCGGCCGCGTGCCGTCGGTGCTCGCCGACATCGAACTGCCGAGCGTCCTCGCGCTCGGCGACATGGAACTGGCCGGCGTCGCGGTGTCGCACGAGAAGCTGTCCGGATTCTCCGCGGAGCTCGCCGCGCGCGCCGACGGCATCGCCCAGGAGGCGTACGCCGCGATCGGCCGCGAGGTGAACCTCGGCTCGCCCAAGCAGCTGCAGGAGGTGCTGTTCGAAGACCTGCAACTCCCGAAGACCCGGAAGACGAAGACGGGGTATTCGACGGACGCCGCCGTGCTCGCCGAGCTGCAGGAGAAGGCGCCGCATCCGTTCCTCGACCTGCTGCTGCAGCACCGCGAGGCGACGAAGCTCCGGCAGATCATCGAGTCGCTCGATGCGGCCATCGGTGCCGACGGCCGCATCCATACGACCTACCTGCAGACCGGGTCGCAGACCGGCCGCCTGTCCAGCACCGATCCGAACCTGCAGAACATCCCGGTCCGCACGGCCGAGAGCCGCCGCATCCGCGCCGCGTTCGAGGTGGGCGAGGGGTACGAGACGCTGCTCACCGCCGATTACTCGCAGATCGAGATGCGCATCATGGCGCACCTGTCCGAGGACCCGGGGCTCATCGAGGCGTTCAACGCCGGCGAAGACCTCCACCGGTTCGTCGGCGCCCGCGTCTTCGGCGTCGAGCCCGCCGACGTGACCCCGGCCATGCGCACGAAGGTCAAGGCCATGTCCTACGGCCTCGTCTACGGGCTGTCGGCGTTCGGGCTGTCCAAGCAGCTGCGCATCGAGCAGTCCGAGGCCAAGCAGCTCATGCTCGAGTACTTCGCGCGGTTCGGCGCGGTGCGCGACTACCTGCGCTCCTCGGTCGAGCAGGCCCGGATCGACGGCTACACCGAGACGATCTTCGGCCGTCGGCGTCCCTTCCCCGACCTCACCAGCCCCAACCGGGTGCTGCGCGAGAACGCGGAGCGCGCGGCGCTGAACGCCCCGATCCAGGGCAGCGCCGCCGACATCATGAAGCTCGCACTGGTGCACATCCACGACGAGCTCACCTCCGCGGGCCTCGCCTCCCGGGTGCTGCTGCAGATCCACGACGAGCTCGTGGTCGAGGTGGCACCGGGGGAGTGGGATGCGGTGGAGGCCGTCGTCCGAGCGCGGATGGCGGATGCGGCGCAGCTCTCCGTGCCGCTCGACGTGCAGATCGGCCGCGGGCTGAACTGGGACGAAGCGGCGCACTGACGCCGCACGCTGGACGCCGCCACGCCGCCGCGTAGGCTCGAAGGATGACCGACGCGAACGGACGCACCCCGACCGCCATCGACGCGATCGCCGAGACCTACGTCGACACGATCAGCGAGCTGCAGCCGACGCTCGCGACCTACATCGGCCGCAGCGAGCACAACGGCAGGTTCGCCGACTACTCGCCGGACGGCGTGCAGGCGACGGCTGACGCGGTGCGCGGCATCCTGCGCGACCTCGAAGCGGCTACCCCCGTGGACGACGTCGACGTCGTCACCCAGACCGACCTCGCCCGCGAGCTCCGGCTGCAGCTCGAGCTGCACGAGGCCGGCAACCACCTGCGCGACCTCAACGTCATCGCCTCGCCCGCCCAGGACATCCGCTCGGTCTTCGACCTCATGCCGACCGACACCGCCGACGACTGGTCGGTCATCAGCACCCGGCTCGCCGCGCTGCCCGACGCGATCGCCGGGTACGTCGAGACGCTCCGCGCCGGCATCGACCGCGGGGTCGTCCCGGCCCGCCGCCAGGTCACCGAGGTCGTCGGTCAGATCGAGCGGTACACCGCCGTCGACGGGTTCTTCGCGCGGTTCGCCGGTGAGGCCGCGCCCGCCGAAGGGGCGCTTCCCGCATCCCTCGCCCGAGACCTCACCGACCACGCGGGGGCCGCCCGCGTGGCGTACGACCGCCTCGCGGGATTCCTCCGGGAAGAGCTCTCACCGGCGGCGACCGACCGCGACGGTGTAGGACGCGACCTCTACGCCCTGCACTCGCGCAACTTCCTCGGCGCCACGATCGACCTCGACGAGACCTACGAGTGGGGCATCGAGGAACTCGCACGCATGGTGGCCGAACAGGAGCAGATCGCCGACGCGATCCTCCCCGGCGCGAGCGTCGAGGAGGCGGTCGCGCACCTCGAGGCCGACCCGTCGATGAAGCTCCACGGCACCGAGGCGCTGCAGCGGTGGATGCAGGAGACGAGCGACCGTGCGGTCGCCGAACTCGGCCGCACCCACTTCGACATCCCGGAGCCGGTGCGTCGGCTCGAGTGCATGATCGCGCCGACGACCGAGGGCGGCATCTACTACACCGGCCCGACCGACGACTTCTCGCGTCCCGGCCGGATGTGGTGGTCGGTCCCCGAGGGCGTCACCGAGTTCGACACCTGGCGGGAGCTCACGACCGTCTACCACGAGGGTGTTCCCGGGCATCACCTCCAGATCGGGCAGGCCGTGTACAACCGGGCGGAACTCAACTCGTGGCGCCGACTCCTCGCCGGCACCTCCGGACACGCCGAGGGGTGGGCGCTGTACGCGGAGCGACTGATGGAGCAGCTCGGCTACCTCGACCGCCCGGCCGACCGCCTCGGCATGCTCGACGGCCAACGGATGCGGGCGGCCCGCGTCGTGCTCGACATCGGCGTGCACCTCGGCAAGCCGCGTCCGGACGGCGAGGGGGAATGGGACGCCGACTACGCGCTCGCGTTCATGCGCCGGAACGTGAATATGTCGGACGAGTTCATCCGCTTCGAGGTGAACCGGTACCTCGGCTGGCCGGGCCAGGCGCCGGCGTACAAGGTGGGGCAGCGGATCTGGGAGCAGATCCGCGACGACGTACGGGTGGCGCAGGGGGAGGCCTTCAGCATGAAGGCGTTCCACAAGCGCGCGCTCGACCTCGGCGGGGTCGGTCTCGACACCCTGCGTCAGGCCCTCACCCCCTGATCCGTCCAGCGCCCCGAGAGGGACGGCGCGGTACGCTGTCCGCTGGACCGGGACGTACGGTCCGTTCGACACGGGAGGAGGTGCTGGCGATGGCCGGTGAGAGTATCGACGCCGCCCGGACGCCGCGACCTTCCGTGCACCGCTCCCGCTGAGCATCGCACGTCGACGGCGACGGCGTCCGGGCGGCGTGCTGCGACCCAATGCGGATCGCGCGACCTCGTCGCGCGCAGCGAGAACGGACCTGTGAGATGGCACCTCTGATCGACAACGGCGTGTACGTGGACGGGCGACGCGTGGCGACGCCGACGACCCTCGACGAGACCTACCGAACGCTCCATGCCGTGGGCGGCATGGCATGGATCGGGCTCTACCGCCCCGACCCCGCGGAGGTCGCATCCGTCGCGGCGGAGTTCGGGCTGCATCCGCTCGCGGTCGAGGACGCCCTCTCCGGACACCAGCGCTCGAAGGTGGAACGGTACGGAGAGACCCTCTTCGTCGTGCTCCGCCCGGCCCGGTACCGGGATGCGGAGGAGACGGTCGAATTCGGTGAGCTCCACGTCTTCGTCGGCCCCGGGTTCGTCGTCACGATCCGCCACGCGGAGGCGCCCGACCTCGCGGCGGTGCGGCGACGGATGGAGGGGAGCCCGGAGCTGCTCGCGATGGGGCCGGAGGCGGTCCTCTACGCCGTGCTCGACAAGGTCGTGGACGAATACGCGCCGGTCGTGGCGGGCCTCGAGAACGACATCGACGAGATCGAGGACCAGTTGTTCGGACAGTCCGACGACGACGCACTGTCCCGGCGCATCTACGAGCTGTCGCGCGAGGTGATCGACTTCCAGCGGGCGGTGAAGCCGCTCACACGCATCCTCGAGTTCCTGCAGAAGGGGTCGACGCGCTACCGGGTCGACGTCGAGTTGCAGCGGGCCCTCCGCGACGTGGAGGACCACGTCATCCGCATCGCCGAGCGCATCGCGTCGTTCCGGGAGATCCTGGAGAACGCGCTGACCGTGCACTCGGCGCTCGTCGCCCGTCGGCAGACCGAGGCCGCGCTCGCGCAGAACGACGAGATCAAGAAGATCTCGTCGTGGGCGGCGATCATCTTCGCGCCGACGCTCATCGGCACGGTGTACGGGATGAACTTCGAGTACATGCCGGAATTGGAATGGCCGTTCGCCTATCCGCTCGCGGTCGCGCTGATGCTCGGGTTCGCGGGCACGCTGTTCGTGATCTTCCGGAAGAAGCGCTGGCTCTGAGCGATCGCGGGAATGCGTGGCGCCGCCGCGCCGTTCCATTCTTCTGAATGAAAGGTGGCTGCCATGGCACAGGCGGTGGAGTTCGGGCTGGACACGTTCGGTGACGTGACGGTGGGGGAGGACGGCGCGCCCAAGAGCGACGCCCAGACGATCCGCGACATCGTCGAGCAGGCGGAGCTGGCCGATGAGTTGGGGCTCGACTTCTTCGGCGTGGGGGAGCACCACCGTCGGGAGTTCGCGGTCTCGAGCCCCGAGATCGTGCTCGCGGCCGCCGCCGCTCGTACCGAGCACATCCACCTCGGGACCGCGGTGACCGTGCTGTCCTCGGATGATCCGGTGCGGCTGTACGAGCGGTTCGCGACGCTCGACGCGATCTCGCGCGGGCGGGCGGAGGTGATCCTCGGCCGTGGCTCGTTCATCGAGTCGTTCCCGCTGTTCGGCTACGACCTGTCCGACTACGAGGTGCTCTTCGAGGAGAAGCTCGAGCTGTTCAGTCGGTTGCTCGAGGAGCAGCCGGTCACCTGGCAGGGCCGGACCCGGGCGTCGCTCGAACGAGCGGACGTGTTCCCGAAGACCGAGCACGGCATCCGCACCTGGATCGGGGTCGGCGGGTCACCGGAGTCCGTGGTGCGGACGGCGCGGTACGGCTACGGCCTGCTGCTGGCGATCATCGGGGGACCGGCGGCGGGGTTCAAGCCGTTCGTCGACCTCTTCCACCGCGCGTCGGGGGAGTTCGGCCACGGCCGGCTGCCGGTCGGCGTCCACTCGCCGGGGCACATCGCCGAGACCGACCAGCAGGCCTGGGAAGAGCTGTATCCGGCCATCGAGGTGAACCGGAACGCGATCGGCGCCGAGCGGGGATGGCCGCCGTACAGCCGGCTGCAGTTCCAGCGCGACGTCGGCCCGCAGGGTGCGGTGTACGCCGGGTCGCCGGAGACCGTTGCCCGCAAGATCGCCGACACGGTGCGGATGCTGGGCCTCGACCGGTTCGACCTGAAGTTCTCGAACGGGCCGCTCTCGCACGAGCGGATGCTGCGCTCGATCGAGCTGTACGCGACGGCCGTGGTGCCACGTGTGCGCGAGCTGCTCGCCGAAGCCGCCTAGGCTCGACGCATGGCATCCGTCCGCTACGTCGCCATCGGCGACTCGTTCACCGAAGGGGTCGGCGACGAGCTCGCCGACGGGACGGCCCGGGGCTGGGCCGACATCACCGCGCAGGGATGGGCGGATGCCTCGGGGGAGCCGGTCGCCTACGCGAACCTCGCCATCCGCGGCAAGCTCGTCTGGCCCATCGTCGAGGAGCAGCTGGAGCCGGCGCTCGCGATGAAGCCGACGCACCTGTCGTTCAACGGGGGCGGCAACGACATCCTGCGGCCGCGGACGACGATCGAGCACGTCGTCGACGCGTTCTCGCACGTGCTGCGCCGCTGCGACGAGGAGGGCGTGACGTTGATCCTGCTCTCCGGGGCGAACCCGGCCGGCCAGCTGCCGTTGTCGCGGCTCATCCAACGGCGCGGTGACGAGCTGTCGGATGCGGTGGTGGCGCGGCTGGGGGACCGGCCAGATGTCGTGCGGGCGTTGAACTGGCCCGACCGCGAACTGGCGACGCCGGGCTACTGGGCGGCGGACCGCTTGCACATGAACGCGCGCGGCCATCACCGCGTCGCCGCGCGGGTGCTGACCGCGCTCGGGCTCGAGCCGCCCGCCGAGTGGTGGTCGCTGCCGGCGGACACCACGAACGCGCATCTCGGAGGGCTCGCGTATTACCGCACGCACGTCGGTCCGTGGGTGAAGCGGCGGCTGACCGGACGCTCGTCCGGCGACGGACGGGTCGCGAAGTTCGGCGAGTGGGTCGAACTCGCGCCGCAGCCCGCGTCCTGACCGAGCGGGGAGCAGCAACGCGTCCTGGGCGGGCGCGTATGTGAACGTCGGTGAACTTGTAATGACATAATGTGCATTATCGGCAATAACTGCCGCAGCAAATCCCAGATCAGCGCGCAGTCCACCGATTCGCTCGAAAGCGTTGACGCGACGTGATCCGCGCACGATGACGTCGAGGACCACGTCACCGACGACGGGAGCGATGATGCTCGACCCGCTCGCACCAGCGGCTGCACCCGGTGCGCCCATCGACCCCGTGCTGCGACGGCCGCTGCGTCCGGCACCCGCTGAACGTCCTCGGTTCAATCCGCGCTGGACGCCCGTCCGCCACCGGCTGCTCGACGGCTGGATCGACGTGCAGGACCGCATGCCCGACACCGACGGGATCGTGGCACGGATGCAGGACCATCTGTGGGTCGGCGACCCGGAGATGGACGCGCTCGTCGCGTCGTTCCGCGAATTGCCCGCCACGCACGGCCGCGCGATGTTCGAACAGGCGCTGTCCAACGGGCTGGACAGCGTCCCGGATCCGCCCGCCGCGCTCGTCGCGCTGTTCGAACACCTGGACAACCCGCCCCCGTGGATCACCATGGACCGCGTCGACCGCGGGGCGATCGTCGCGAACGCGGTGACGCCGGCCGGCAAGGCGTCCCTGATCTTCCTCAACACGATCGCGACGGTGCAGGGCGGCTCGGTCGGCAGCGCCGTCGGCACGATGGGCCGGATGCAGCGCGACATGATCAACCGCTCGCTGGAGTCCGCGGAGTTCTGGGTCCACCTGCCTGCACCCGGGGCGCTCGACCGGTTCGGCATCGCGTACAAGAACGCCGTCAGGGTACGGCTCATGCACGCCCAGGTCCGGGCGATGCTGCGCCGCAAGTGGGGTGAGGAATGGGTGGCGACGCACGGCGTGCCGATCGCCAACGCCGAGCTGGCGGGCGGCATCCCGTCCTTCGGG
The DNA here is from genome assembly GCF_054798235.1 of Microbacterium sp. GXF7504. Lineage (NCBI taxonomy): Bacteria > Bacillati > Actinomycetota > Actinomycetes > Micrococcales > Microbacteriaceae > Microbacterium > Microbacterium sp. GXF7504. The sequence continues at coordinate 422,881 of NZ_JBSJZI010000002.1, forward strand.
ATCGCCAACCTCATGTACGACATCAACTTCGGCCGCCACTACCGGTACCGCGACATGGAGGACCTCAACGTCTTCTGGTCGTACATCGGGCACCTCCTCGGCATCCGCGAAGCGATCATCCCCCGCAACATCACCGAAGGCCTCGAGGTGCTCGACTACACGTACAGCGTCATGGAGCCGCCCTCCGAGTACGCGGAAGCGCTGAACGGCGTCTCCGATCTGCTCGTGCGGACACTCCTCGACACGTTCCGGGTCCCGGTGTTCGACCGGCAGGTGAAGCGGACGCTGGAACACGCCCTGCACGGGCTGTACTTCTTCATCGGCGGCGACTTCCTGGGCGGCCGGATCACCGGCACGGACCATGCGACGCCGGCCGGACGTCTCGCACCCGGACTGATCAGGATGCTCGCGCGCACGGCGAACCTGGACGCCCGCCTCCCCGGTTACGCGCGCCGCGCGGACCGTCGTCGGCGCGACGGCGACACGTACTGGGCCGTCATCCACCGGGCCTTCACGAAGCTCGCCGCCGAGCAGGACGGCGGGCGCGGTCCGACCTTCGCAGGCCACGACCGGGCGCTCGCGGAAAGCCCGGGGTAGCACCGCTCCCCTGCCGGTCGTCAGCCGGAGACGTAGCGGGCGAGGTGCTCGCCGGTGAGCGTGCTGCGTGCGGCGACGAGCTCGGCGGGCGTCCCCTCGAAGACGATCCTGCCGCCGTCGTGCCCGGCGCCCGGTCCCACGTCGATGATCCAGTCCGCGTGGGCCATGACGGCCTGATGGTGCTCGATGACGATCACCGTGCGGCCGTCGTCGACGAGGCGGTCGAGCAACCCCAGCAGATGCGCCACATCGGCCAGGTGCAGACCGGTGGTCGGCTCGTCGAGCACGTAGACGCCGCCGGGTGAACCCATGTGGGTCGCGAGTTTGAGTCGCTGACGCTCCCCTCCGGAGAGGGTCGTGAGCTGCTGGCCGATGGAGAGATAGCCGAGGCCGACGTCCTCGAGCCGGCCGAGGATCGTCGCCGCCGCGGGCAGCCGCCCCTCCCCCGCCGCGAGGAAGGCGTGCGCGTCCGCCACCGACATCCCGAGCACCTCGCTGATGTCCTTCCCCCCGAACCGGTACTCGAGCACGGATGCCGCGAACCGGCGGCCTTCGCAGACCTCGCACGTCGTGGCGACGGTGCTCATGATGCCGAGATCGCTGTAGACGACGCCGGCGCCGTTGCACGCAGGGCACGCGCCCTCCGAGTTCGCGCTGAAGAGCGCCGGTTTCACGCCGTTCGCCTTCGCGAAGGCCTTCCGGATCGGTTCCAGCAGGCCGGTGTAGGTCGCCGGGTTGCTCCGGCGCGACCCCCGGATGGGCGTCTGGTCGACCGTCACCACGCCGGCATCCGCCGGGATCGAGCCGTGGACGAGCGAGCTCTTCCCGGAGCCCGCGACGCCGGTGACGACCGTGAGCACACCGAGCGGGATATCGACGTCGACCGACTGCAGGTTGTTCCTGGTGGCGCCCCGGATCGCGATGACGCCGGTGCGTGCGCGGACGGCCGGCTTCAGGGGGGTCCGGTCCTGCAGATGCCGTCCCGTCAGGGTGCCGCTCCCCCGCAGTTCGTCGATCGTCCCGGTGAAGCAGACCGTGCCGCCGGCCGTCCCTGCACCGGGTCCGAGGTCGACGATGTGGTCGGCGATCGCCATGGTCTCCGGCTTGTGTTCGACGACCAGCACGGTGTTGCCGTTGTCGCGCAGGCGCTGCAGCAGCACGTTCATGCGTTCGATGTCGTGCGGGTGGAGCCCCGCGGTCGGCTCGTCGAAGACGTAGGTGACGTCGGTGAGGGCCGAGCCGAGATGCCGGATCATCTTCGTGCGCTGCGCCTCTCCCCCGGACAGGGTGCCGGCGGGCCGGTCGAGGCTGAGGTACCCGAGTCCGATCTCCACGAAGGAGTCGAGGATCCGGGCGAGTCGGGCGCGCAGCGGCCCGATCCGGGGCTCGTCGAGCGTGCGGACCCAACCGGCGAGATCGCTGATCTGCATGGCGCAGAGGTCCGCGATGTTCCGGCCCCGGATGCGGGACGACCGCGGTGTCGTTCAAGCGCGTCCCGCCGCATTCGGGGCACGGCGTGTAGGTGACAGCGCGGTCGACGAACGCCCGGATGTGCGGCTGCATGGCCTCGCGGTCCTTGCTGAGGATCGACTTCTGGAGCTTCGGGATGAGCCCCTCGTAGGTCATGTTGATCCCGGCGATCTTCCGTTTCGTCGGCTCGTGGTGCAGCAGGTCGTGCAGTTCGGCCGCGGAGTACTCACCGATGGGCTTGTCCGGGTCGAAGAACCCCGACTCGGAGAAGATCCGCACCATCCAGCCGTCGGCGGTGTAGCCCGGGACGGTCAAGGCGCCGCCGTTCAGCGATTTCGACGCGTCGTAGAGCTGGGTGAGGTCGAGATCGGTGACCGAGCCCATCCCCTCGCACCGCGGGCACATCCCGCCGAGCACCTCGAATCCGGCCGTCACCGGTGTGCTCGAGCCGCCCTTCTCGACGGTGAGCGTGCCGCTCCCCCGCGCCGAGGCGACGTTGAACGAGAACGCCTGCGGGCCGCCGATGCGCGGTTCGCCGATGCGGCTGAACAGGATGCGGAGCATCGCGTTCGCGTCGGTGGCGGTGCCGACGGTCGACCGGGCGTTCGCGCCCATCCGTTCCTGGTCGACGATGATCGCGGTGGTGAGCCCTTCCAACACGTCGACGTCGGGCCGCCCGAGCGACGGCATGAACCCCTGGACGAAGGCGCTGTAGGTCTCGTTGATCATCCGCTGGGATTCGGCGGCGATCGTGCCGAACACGAGCGAGCTCTTGCCGGAGCCGGAGACGCCGGTGAAGACGGTCAGGCGACGTTTGGGCAGCTCCACGTCGATGTCGCGGAGGTTGTGCTCGCGGGCGCCGCGCACGCGGATCACATCGTGCCGGTCTGCGGGATGGAGGGCTGCATCCGGGGCCATGGCATCACCAGACCACCGTGCCGCGGCCGCCGTCAAGCACCCCCGCCGCGCGGCCTAGCATCCGGCGAACGCGGTCGGCAAGCCGCATCCGTCCGCCGCCGCGGCTTCCTACCGTTGAGGTGTCCGATCACCGAAGGAGACGACATGGCAACGCAGACCGCCAAGGGCAGCACGACCAAGAACCGCCGCCGACCCGCCCGCTCGGGCGCGGAGCTGACGAAGGAGCAGAACGCCGAGCACGGGTTCACCGCCTCCCAGCAGCTCAGCGAGAACATGCAGAAGGTGCTCGTCGACCTCATCGAGCTGTCGCTGCAGGGCAAGCAGGCGCACTGGAACGTCGTCGGCACGAACTTCCGCGACACCCACCTCCAGCTCGACGAGATCATCGACGCAGCCCGCGAGTTCGCCGACACGATCGCCGAACGGATGCGGTCGCTGCACGCGCTGCCCGACGGCCGGAGCGACATCGTCGCCGAGACGACGACCCTCCCGGAGTTCCCGCAGGGCGAGGTGCTGACGACCGAGGTCATCGACCTCATGACCGAGCGTCTGGACGCCGTCGCCGCGACGTGCCGCGAGGTGCACGACGACGTCGACGACGAGGATCCGACGAGCGCCGACATCCTGCACGCCGTGCTCGAACGCGTGGAGCAGCTGTCCTGGATGGTGAGCGCCGAGAACCGCACACCGCGTACCCGCTGACCACGGACGCCGCGGCCGGTCCGGGCGGGCCTGCCGCGGCGTCTAGGCTTGCACCGTGCTGAACGCCCTCACCGGTTTCGTGGTCGTGGGGGTCGCGATCCTCGTCGGATACGTCATCGGGCGCACGGGGCTCCTCGGTGAGCACGGACGCTTCGTCCTCAGCCGTCTGACGTTCTTCGTCCTCTCCCCCTTCCTGCTGTTCGTCGTGCTGTCGCAGGCCGACGTGCAGACCCTCTTCTCCTCGCTGCTGCCGGTCTCGGCGATCGCCGCGGTCGTCGTGATCGCCGCGCAGTGGCTGCTCTCCCGGTTCGTCTGGCGCCGTCCCGTCGGTGAGGCCCTCGTGTCCGGCCTCACGGCGGGTCAGGTCAACTCCAACAACATCGGCATCCCGCTCTCGCTCTACCTCCTCGGGAGCGCCGCATACCCCGCGCCGGTGATCCTCATGCAGCTGGTGGTCTTCACGCCGGTGAGCCTGGCGATCCTGGATGCCGTCACCTCCGAGCACCGGTCGTTCGCGCGCATCGCAGGCCGCACCGCGCGCAACCCGGCCGTGCTCGCATCGCTCGCCGGCGCCGCCGTCTCCTTCGCCGGGTGGGAACTGCCCGAAGTGGTCCTCGCGCCCGCGGAGCTCATCGCGAACGCCTGCGTCCCGGTGCTCCTCATCGGCTACGGCATGTCCCTGTACGGCCAGCGCGTGCTCGGCGCCGCCGGCCACCGCGCCGAGGTCGTCGTCGCCAGCGCGCTGAAACTCGTCGCGATGCCGCTCATCGCCTGGGCCACCGGCACGTTCCTCTTCGGCATGACGCCCCAGGAGGTGCTCGTCGTGGTGGTGCTCGCGGCGCTGCCCTCCGCACAGAACGTGTTCAATCTGGCACAGCACTACGGGGTCGGCGAGGTCGTCGCCCGCGACGTGATCCTCCTCACCACGGTCGGATGCGTGCCGGTGCTGCTGGGCGCCTTCGCGCTGCTGCACTGACGCGCCTCGGGTCACTCCCCCACCCGAAGGCCTTGTCACAGTATGCTCAGGCCTGACCCGTTCCCAGCATTTTCACAGGAGGACACATGTCCGCAACCGTCGCCGGCCCCTCCGGCGCTACGAAGACCTTGCGTCTGCTTCTCGGCATCGGCGGTCTCGTCGCCCTCATCGTCGGGATCCTGATCCTCGTCTGGCCGCTGAAGACGGCCGTCGTGGTCACCGCGATGATCGCGGTCTACGCGATCATCACCGGCATCGTCTACATCGGGATGGCGATCTTCTCCAAGTCGCTCAGCGGATGGTCGCGCGTCGGCCACGCCGTGCTCGGCGTGCTGTTCGTGATCGCCGGCATCGTCGCGTTCTTCAACCTCACCGAGACGACGCTGCTGCTCGCCGTGTTCGTCGCCGTGTTCATCGGCATCAGCTGGGTCGTGGACGGCATCGTGTCGCTGACCACCCTTCCCTCGGGCGGCAAGGGCTGGACGATCTTCTTCGCGATCGTCAGCATCATCGCGGGCATCATGCTGTTCATCGCCCCGGTGTTCGCCGCCGCGTTCCTCTGGCTGTTCGTCGCATGGTCGCTGGTGATCCTCGGCGTCGTCCAGATCGTCCGCGCGTTCACCATCGGTCGCGGCTGACCCATCGCACACGAGGAAGGGCCCCGGGGATCCCCGGGGCCCTTCCTCGTCAGCGGGGGCGATCTCACTCCGCGGTGAACGAGCTGATGTCCCCCACCAGGCGGGTGTTGTCCGCCGGCACCGGGTCGACGGCGGCACGTGCGACCTCGGCGGCGAACTCGGACACGTTGTAGAGGCGGCCGGCGGACTCGCGGCGGCTGCTGATCGCGCCGGGGTTCGCGCGCTCCAGCAGGGTCGCGGTGATGGTGCCCTCGATCATGTCGCCGGAGACGACGACGAAGCCGACACCCGCGTCGGCGAGGCCCGGGATCCGCTCGCGCAGCGCATCCTCACCGGCGCGCTTGGACAGCGCGACCGGCTCGTACTCGGGCATGGTCGGGGTGGTGCGGATGAAGTGCGCCTGGTGGCTGGTGACGAACACGACACGGGCGCCGTCACGCAGGAGCGGGGTCGCGGTCTCCAGGACGCGCACCTGCGCGTCGCGGTTGAGCTGCAGCGCGTAGTCCTCCGCCATGCCGCTCTCCATGCCGCCGGACGCGTTGAGCACGAGCACGTCGAGCCCGCCGAACTCCTCCTTCACCGCGTCGAACATGGCGTTCACGGACGCGGCGTCGGTGAGGTCGGCACCCACGACGAGCACACGCACGCCGAGTGCGCGCAGCTCGGTCGCGAGCTTCTCCGCACGCGGGGCCTTGTTGCGGTAGTTGATGACGACGTCGGCGCCGGCCTGGGCGAGGTACCGGGCGGTGTCGGCGCCGATGCCGCGGGACGATCCGGTGACGAGGGCCGTCTTGCCGGCGAGTGAGCCGGGGGTGAGAGGGGTCAGGGTGTCGGACACGCGGTCTCCTGGTCGTACATGGCGGTCACGGCGTTCGCGACCCCCCTGACCCTACCAATCCGCCGCCGCACGCCGTGTTAGGTTCTCGCCGTGACGCATCCGTACCTGCAGCACACGGCATCCCCCCGCATCCTCGCCCACCGGGGGCTCGTCCTCCCCGCCGCGCATGCGACCGGTGTCGCCGAGAACTCGTTCGCGGCCCTCGCCGCCGCGCACGCCGCAGGTGCGGAGTACATCGAATCCGACTGCCATCTGACCCGCGACGGCGTCGTCGTGCTGTTCCACGACGAGGACCTCCGCCGCGTCACCGGCGATCCGCGCGCGGTCGCGGACGTCGACCATCGCGAGCTCGAGCAGATCATGTCATCGCGCGGCGGCGCGGTGACCCTCGAGCAGGCGCTCCTGTCGTTCCCGTCGACGAGGTTCAACATCGACGTGAAGTCGGATGCGGCGGCGGAGCCGGCCGGCCGCATCGTCGCCCCGCACGCGGAGCGCGTGCTGCTCACCAGCTTCTCCGACCGCCGTCGACGCGCGGCCCTCGACGCGGCGGTGGCGGTCCGTCCCGGACTCCGGCCCGCCACATCCCCCGGCAGCACCACGGTCGCCAGACTCCTCGGCGCCGTGTACGCGCCCCGGGCGGCGGCACGGCTCCTGCGCGACGTCGACGCCGTCCAGATCCCCAGGCGCCAGGGCCCCGTGCGGGTGCTCACCCGGCGGCTGATCGACGTCGTGCACGCCGCCGGCGCGGAGGTGCACGTGTGGACCGTCAACGACCCGGACGAGATGGCGAGCCTCGTCGCGATGGGGGTCGACGGCGTCGTGACGGACCGGGCGGACGCGGCCATCGCACGCCTCGCGCCCGGTGACTGAACATCCTCTGTGAGTTATCCACCGATCGCCGTCCTTCGGATGATCCGCCCAGGTCGCCGCGTTATACCGGAGGTACGCGACGAGAGGACCACACAATGGCTGACCGCAGTCTCCGCGGCATTCGACTCGGCGCCCAGAGCTTACAGAGCGAAGAGGGCGTCGTTCTTCATGAGCGCACACAGCGCACGTACGTCTGCACGGTGTGTTCGCACGACACCACGCTGACGTTCGCCGCCGATGCCGAGGCACCGGACACTTGGGAGTGCCGCGCCTGCGGCGCCGAGGCGGTCCTGCGCGTGGGCGACAAGACCGTCACGGTCGACCACAGCGACGACAAGGCGCCTCGCACGCACTGGGACATGCTGCTCGAGCGGCGCACGATCCCCGAGCTCGAGGAACTGCTCGAGGAGCGCCTCAACTACATCCGCGCACGGCGCGGCGCGGCCTCCTCGAAGAAGTCCGCGTAACTCACCTCTCGACGACGCCGGTCCCCTCGGGGGCCGGCGTCGTCGTGTGCGTGCGGCTGCGCCGCGTGCGGACGCCGGCGGCGACGCCGAGGGCGACCAGCGCGACCAGCGATCCCCAGCCGAAGAGCACCGTCAGCCACGGCCCCAGGACGACCGCCGGGGTGAGACCGGTCCGCAGCGGCACGTCCGTCACCATGGCGCCGGCGACGTCGACCTCGAGCCCGTCGATGACGGAGCCGTCCGGCGCGATCACCTGGCTCGTGCCGACGGTCGACAGGTTCACGACCGCGCGTCCGGTCTCGACGGCGCGCATCCGGGCGAACGCGAGCTGCTGCAGGTTCTCGTCGGTGCCGCGGAAGTCGGCGTTGTTCGTCTGGAACACGAACACCTCGGCGCCGCCCGCGGCCGCGTCCCACACCACGTCGTCGTAGATGACGTCGAAGCAGATCGCGAGCCCGACGCGGGTGTCCCCGACCGTCATGACCGGCGGTTCGACGCCGGGCGTGTAGTCCAGCTGCAGCAGACCGATGAGGTCGGGCGCGAGCGGTTCGTAGAGCCAGCGGTCCGGGACGTACTCGCCGAACGGCACCGGATGCCGCTTGTCGTACAGGGCGGTCGGCCCCTCCCCCGGCTCCCAGAGGATCGACGTGTTGAAGTACTCGGTGCCGCGCGCGGTGGCGGCGTTGACGAGCAGCGGGGCGTCCGCCTCGGCTGCGAGCCGGTTGAGCCGCGCCCGGGTCACGGGCGTGCTGAGCGGGTCGGAGTCCACCCCGCCCTCGGGCCAGACGAGCAGGTCGAGGTCCTCCCCGAGCACCGGCTGCGTGGCCGCCAGCTGCGCGTCGAACACCTCGCCCCGGTCGCGCTGGTCGAAGTAGCCGGTGGGTCCGTTGCCCTGCACCGCCCCGATGCGGATGCCGCCGGCATCCGTCGTCGGGAACGCGGGGACGAGCACCAGCACCAGCACGGTGACGACGGTCGGGAGGAACGCGAGCGGCCGGCGCAGCAGGCCGAGACGACCGACCTCGATCGCGGCCGCGCACGCGAACACCACGAGGAAGCCCAACCCGGAGATCCCCACCCACGAGGCGGTCTCGGCCAGCGGACTCGACGCGAACGCCACGCCGACGCGCCCCCAGGGGAACCCGCCGTACGGCCAGCTGCCGAGGAACTGCTCCCGCATGGTCCACAGCCCTGCGACGAGCGCGGGGAGTCCCACGAGACGGGCCCAGCGCCCGGGGAGCACGCGGGGGAACCAGCGGTACGCGAGCGTGACGGCGATCGCGGCCACACCGGTCAGGAGCGCCTCGAAGAGGGAGAGCGCGAGCCACGGCACCGGCCCGAGGTAGCGGGCCGTGAACGCGACGTTCACGCTGTAGAACGCCGCGCCGAACACGAACCCGACCAGCAGTGCGCCGCCGACGCGGCGACCGATCAGCGTGAGCAGCGCGAGCGGCACCCCGACGAACACGGCGGGCCACCACCCGAGTGCGGGGTACGCCGTCGAGAGCACGACGCCGGCGGCGACGGCGGCCGGCAGCGCGAACGCCAGACGGAGGGGCGGCGCCGGTCGCGGCGTCGATTCGGCGGGGCGGTCTCCAGGCACCGTTCGAGCCTACGGCGCGCCGCTCAGACCGAGCTGTAGGCGACGATGCCGCGTCGGACGGCGTCGAGCGCCGCACGGGCCGTCGCACCGACCGGGCCGTCCGCGACCAGCGAGAGCTGATCCAGCAGGTCGATGGTCTGCTTCGCCCAGCGCACGAAGTCCCCTGCCGCCATGTCGGCTTCGAGGAGCACCCGGTCGAGCACCGCGCCGCGGGCCCACTGGTACATGGCTGCGGAGAGGCCGAGCGCGGGCGGCTGCGACCCCGGGAGGTGATGCGCCTGCTCGAGGTCGTCCAGCCGGGCCCACAGCGCTTCGGTCTCGGCCATCGCCTCCCGGAACGGTCCGCGCGGCAGTCCGCGGTCGGCGGCGCCGCCGTCGTCGCGGCGGGGTTCGTAGACGAGCGCGCAGACCAGCGCGGCGAGCGACGGTGCATCCAGCTTCGACCAGATGCCGCGACGCAGCGACTCGGCCACCAGCAGGTCACGCTCCCCGTAGATCCGACGCATCGTGCGCCCCGCCGCCGTCAGGGCGACCCCGTCCGCGGCCTCCGCCACGTACTCGAGTTCGGTGAGCACGTCGACGACCCGGTCGAAGACGCGAGCCACGGTGCCGGTGCGGGTCTGGATCTGCCGCCGCTTCTTGTCGATCTGCCGCTTCAGCTTCCAGTACCGCTCCGCCCACCGGGCGTGCTGCTCGCGGTCGGGGCACGAGTGACACGGATGCCGCTGCATCCGCTTGCGCAGCGTCTGGATCTGCCGCTGGCGCGCATCCCGGGTGGCGCGGCCTGCGGTCACGTCACGACGGTTCAGCTTCTCGAGGTCGCTCAGCTCACGGCGGATGCCCGAGTACTCGGCGAAGTCGCCGCGATCGCACGTCATCGCGTTCGCGTAGCCCTCGAGCGAGGACTCCCCCTCCTTCACCTCACGGGCGAGCCCGACGACCGAGCGGTCGGCCTGGAACTGGGCGAAGGACGATTCGAGGATCTCCCGTGCGCGGGCCCGACCGAACTGGTCGATGAGGTTCACGGCCATGTTGTACGTGGGCCGGAAACTCGAGTTCAGCGGGTACGTCCGACGCGACGCCAGCGCCGCGACGGCCTGCGGGTCGACGGCCGGGGTCCACTGGATGACCGCATGCCCCTCCACGTCGATGCCGCGTCGGCCGGCGCGGCCGGTGAGCTGGGTGTACTCCCCCGAGGTGATCGCCACCCGCGCCTCGCCGTTGAACTTCTCCAGCTGCTCCAGCACGACGGTGCGCGCGGGCATGTTGATGCCGAGCGCGAGGGTCTCGGTCGCGAAGACCACCTTCACGAGCTTGCGCTGGAAGAGCTCCTCCACGATCTCCTTGAACGCCGGCAGCAGCCCCGCGTGGTGCGCGGCGACACCGCGCTCCAGGTCGTCGCGCCACTCCCAGAACCCGAGCACCGCGAGGTCCTCCTCCGGCAGCATCCGGGTGCGCTCCTCGACGACCGCGCGGATCTCACGGCGCTCCTCCGGGGTGGTGAGCCGGAGGCGGGCCCGGCGTGTCTGGGCGACCGCCCCGTCGCAGCCGGCGCGGGAGAAGATGAAGAAGATCGCGGGCAGGAGGTTCGCCCGCCCCAGGAGCTCGACCACCTGCGGGCGGTCGATGCGCTCCGCGCGGCGGGGCGGGGCGCCACCGCCGGCGCGTCCGCCGGGGCCGCGTCCCCGGCCCCGGCGCGGTGCGTCGTAGCCGACGGGGCCTCCTGAGCGCAGTCGCAGCAGTTCCCGGTTGACCTGGGCGACCGCGGCGCCCGCCCGATCGTCGAAGAGGGGCAGCAGGTCGCCGCGCACGAGCATGTGCTGTTCGAGCGGCACCGGCCGGATCTCCGAGACCACGACGTCCGTGTCGCCGCGGACCGTGTCGAGCCAGTCGCCGAACTCCTCCGCGTTCGACACCGTCGCCGACAGCGCCACGACACGCACGCGGCGCGGGAGGTGGATGATGACCTCCTCCCAGACCGCGCCGCGGAAACGGTCGGCGAGGTAGTGCACCTCGTCCATGACGACGAAGCGCAGATCGCGCAGCGCGGGCGAGTCCGCGTAGAGCATGTTCCGGAGCACCTCGGTGGTCATCACCAGGATGCGGGCCGAACCGTTGATGTTCGTGTCGCCGGTGAGCAGGCCGACCTCGTCCGGCCCGTACACGTCGACGAGTTCGCGGAACTTCTGGTTCGACAGCGCCTTCATGGGCGTCGTGTAGAAGGCCTTCGCCCGCGGCTCGAGCATCGCGAGGTGGATCGCGAACTCCCCCACGATCGTCTTTCCCGCTCCCGTCGGTGCGGCCACGAGCACGCCGTGGCCGTCCTCGAGCGCGGCGCACCCCTCCCACTGGAACGGGTCGAGCTCGAAGCGCTGCGCGGCCGCGAACGCCCGCGTCAACGGATGCCGGCTGCGTTCCTGTGCCTGCGCGTACCGTTCGGCGGGGGTCGGCTCGGTCATCCGGCGGCGCCGCCCAGGAGATCCTGTTCACGCTTGCGCCGACGCCGGTCGAAGACCAGCGACAGGAGCGCTGCGGCGAAGTACAGCACGGTCATGATGCCCGCCAGCAGCAGCATCGAGGTGACGTCCGCGGCGGGGGTGGCGAGCGCGGAGAAGACGACCGCGATGAGGATCGCGACCCGCCAGCCCTTCAGGATGGCCTTGCCAGACATGACACCAGCGAGGTTCAGCGCCACGAGGAACACCGGCAGCACGAAGGCGATGCCGACGACGATGAGCAGTTTGAAGACGAAGTCGTAGTAGTACGACGCGTCGTAGAACGAGGCGCCGGACTCCGGCACGAACGACGACATGAGCTCGACCACATGCGGCATGATCAGCAGCCCCACGAAGCATCCGGCGAAGAACAGCGGGATGGCGGCCGCCATGAAGCCGACGGTGTACCGGATCTCCTTACGGGTGAGTCCGGGCATGATGAACGCCCAGACCTGCCAGAGCCAGATGGGCGCGGACAGCAGCAGGCCGATCGCGAACGACATCCGCAGTCGCAGGTCGAAGGCGCTGCTGACCGTGCTGAACATCAGCTCGACCTTACCCGCCTCGCCCCGCGTCGCCGCGACGGTGCGGATCGGCTCGGTGATGAGGTGGATGATCGGGTCGGTGAGGAAGAACGCCGCGACCATGCCGAAGACGAGCGCGACGGCGGCGATCATCAGACGCTTCCGCAGCTCGACCAGGTGCTGCCCGAGCGACATGCGTTTGTCGCGCCGGGGGGCGTTCGCGTCCTCCACGCGTGCGGGACCGGTGGTGACCACCGGGCTCAGGAGACGGAGTCGCCGGATCCGTTCGGGCGGCGCGTCGCGTCGCTCGAGATCGTGGTGCCCGGGTCGGAGGGCGTCTCGGTCGAGGTGGCCTCGGCCGCGTCGTCCTTCTTCATCTCCTTCATCTCACCCTTGAAGACGCGGGCGGACTGGCCGAGGCTCTTGGCGAGGGCCGGCAGCTTTGCGGCACCGAACAGGAGCAGGATCACCAGGAGGATGATCAGGAAGTGCCAGCCGGTGAGTCCTTGAAGCATGAGGTGTCCTTCCACCGTGGGTCGACCCAGTCTACCCCGGTTCCCGTCGCGGGCCTCGTAGCGCTCAGCCGAGGCCGTACTGTTCGAGTCCGGCGCGTGCCCAGTCGTCGACGGCCCGCCGGACGGCGTCCGGCGACAGCACCTCGATGTCGCCGCCGAACCGGGTGGCGAGCCGGCGCAGGCTCCGCTCGTCGGCGAGCCGCATGGTCGCCGTGCACCCGTCGCCGTCCTCGGTCGTCTCCGCACCGGAGAGATGCGCCTGAAGGAGCGGCGCGAGCGCCGCGGGGAACCGGATGCGGGCGATGACCTCACCGCGATCGGCGTCGAACAGCGCCGGGGCCTCCGCATCCCCATGCGAGACGGGGATGTCGGTGACGATCGGATCGGAGACCCGGTCGAGGTGGAACGTGCGGACCGCCTCACGCAGATGGCACCATCCCTGGAGGTACCACTGGCCGTCGGCGATGTGGACCTTGACCGGGTCGACGGTGCGGGTCATCGGCTCGCCGTCGGGGGTGCGATAGGTGAAGGACAGTGCGACGCCGTGGCGGAGAGCCTCCCCCACGCGTTCGCGCACCTCGTCGACGGGCGCGGGGGCGACGATGACCTCCGGCGGGGCCGCGGAGGCGCCGCGTGCGAGCTTGGCGAGGAGCCCGGTCAGCACGGCCGAGTCGGACAGCCCCGGCAGGGAGCCGGCGAGCTGGAGTCCGGCGAGGAGCGCTGCCGCCTCGCGGGCGGTCAGGCGCGGTGCACGCTCGAGGCCCACCGTGTGGGTGAGCGAGATGCGGTCCTGGGCGTCCAGCAGATCCCAGTCGATGTCGAAGAGGTCGTGCGGCATCTGCCAGAACCCGCCCTCTCCGGGACGGCCGATGACGGTGAGCGTCTCCACCATCCGTCGCATCTGCGCCGGGGTGACGTCGAAGTCCGCGGCGGCCTCGGCGACCGAGACCTCGCCGCGCTCGACGAGGTACGGCACGAGCTGCAGCATCAGGGCGGCGCGGTCGGCGGCGGGGAGCTTGCGTTCCGCGCTCATGCGACGCCTCCGTTCCGGACCCGCGCACCGCGCAGTCGCGCGACGACGAGGTCGCGGAGGTCCTGGGGCGCGACGACCCGCACCTCCGGCCCGTACGACGCGAGCTCGTCCGCGAAGACGTGCGCGTCGACGTACGGGACGTCCAGTCCCTGCTCCGCCGGGCGTGCGCGGCGCCGCAGGCGCAGGGCCGCTTCGGTGCCCGGGTGCACCTCGAGGTGCGCCACCTGGCGTGCCGCGACGGCGGCGAGGCCGGCGAGGGCACGGTCGCCGGCGCCCTCCCGGAGCGACGGGTCGAACCGCTCGCGAGTGGTCTCGACCGGTCCGGTGATGCGGGAGAGGAGGAAGGTGCGCTCGGCGCCCGCGTCGAGGTCGTCAGCGAGCACGTGCCAGCGGGCCTCGTAGTCGACGAGCGCGAGCGGCCGGACCCGACGACGCTTCGGCGCCTGCTCCCCGGGCTTGAGGTAGTGGAAGACGACGACGCGGGTCTGCTCGATCGCGCGCTGCAACGGCGCGAAGGCGGCGTCGTGCACGTTCAGGCGCGGTGCGTAGCCGATGATCTGCTCATCGACGGTGTCACCGAGCGCGCGGATCTTGCGGAGGCCGCTGCGGGCCTCCGCCGACATGGAGCTCGACTCCCACACGCCGCCGGCGAGGTGCAGCAGCGCGATCTCCGCCGGGGTGAAGGCGATGTCCTCGGGGAGGGCGTACTCACTCGTCGGGATGCGGTAGCGGGCCTCGCGGAGGTCGTCGGGGTCGGCGTGGTCGCCGATCGTCTCGATCGGCACGCCGAGCTGTCGCAGGCTCTCCTTGTCGCGCTCGAACATCTTCTCCAGCGCGTCCTTGGACGCGCCGGCGTCGACCTGCTCGCGGTACCCGGAGACGGAGGCGAGGATCGCGTCCTTCGTCAGCCCCTGCTGCGTGGCCATGAGCGCCACGACGAGGTTGACGAGGCGTTCCTCGGGAGCGGGGTGGGTGGGCACCCGGCCATCCTAGGACGGCGCGGGCCCGGGTCAGTCCGCCTGGCCGTCGATCCCGAGGATGTCCACGACGAACACCTGCGTGTCGCCCGAGGCGCCCTCGGCCGGGGGCAGCACCACCATCAGCTGCGAGCCGACAGGCTGCCCGATGAGCGCCGTCGTGAGCGGGTCGGTGTAGCCGGAGAGGTCGTACACGTACGGCTCGGCGCCCCACGAGGTGCCGCCGACCTCGCGCGTCTCCCACGCGACGCTCGTGTAGTTGATGCGGATGCTGTCCTCGGCGGCGGTGACCTGGCCGTCACCCTTCTTCAGGACCTGCACGACCGGTTCGGTCGGTGCGGGGGCGTCCGGGATGACGACACCGGGCTGGCCGCCCGGCGCCCGCACCACGGCCGGCAGACCGAAGCCGGAGTTGAACTGGTCGGCTCCGTCCGCGGCGGACAGGTAGACCTTCCGCACGTCGATGGCGATGAGCGCCGACGCGCCGTCGGAGACACCGAGCGCCTGCCCAGCCTGACCGAGCTCCTCCGCGTCGAGTCCCACCAGCATCCGCGTGCCGGAGGTCGCGCACATCAGGGCGTCCTCGAGACCGGGGATCGCACCGGTCCAGGTCGACACGCTGGTCACCGAGTCGAGGCCCTGGTACCCCTGCTGGATGAGCACCTCGCCGGTGTCGCCGTCGACGACGCTGATGCCGAGCACGACATCCTGCCAGTCCGAGACGATGGCGGTGCCGTCGCCGACCGCGAGATCGGTGATCTCGACGCCGGAGGCGTGGAAGGGCGTGGGCACCGACAGCTCGGGCAGCTCCCCAACTGCGCCGGAGACGTCGACGATGTCCCCGAGGCGGTCGTCGGACACGTCGCGGTCGCACGTGGGCGACCCGGCCGAGCAGCCGGTGAGGGTCACGGCCACGAGGCCGGCGGCAGTGAGGACGGCGGGCAGTTTACGCACCGTGACAGTCTAGGCCGTCGGGTTCTCGCCCTCCGAACGTGCCCGCTTGGCGCCTTCGGCCGCCTTCTGCGCCTCGCGGGCGCGCTTGCGGAGGTTCTTGTCCGTGATCTCGCGGTCCCCGACCGCGCCGGGGGTCCACGCCTCGACGTCCGCATCCGTGCCGGAGGCCTTCGACGCGCGACGCTTGCGCTCGGGCGGGATCGCGCCGGGCGCGAGCCGGCGTGCGGTGAGCAGGAAGCCGGTGTGCGCCACCATGCGGTGGTCGGGACGCACCGCGAGCCCCTCGACGTGCCAGCCGCGCACGAGCGTCTCGCTCGCCTCCGGCTCGGTGAACGCCTCGGTGTTGCGGATGTACTCCGCGACGCGGCTCAGCTGCGTGGCGGTCGCGACGTAGCAGATCACGACACCGCCGGCGATGAGCGCGTCCGCCGCGGCGTCGATGCACTCCCACGGCGCGAGCATGTCGAGCACGATCCGATCGACGGATGCGGGGGCCACCGCCTGCGGGAGCTCCTCCGCCAGGTCGCCGAGGACGAGGTCCCAGTTCGCCGGCGCCTCGCCGAGGAAGGTCTCGACGTTGGCGGTGGCGACCTCGGCGAACTCCGGGCGGCGCTCGAACGAGACGAGACGGCCCGCGGGACCGATCGCGCGGAGCAGGTGCAGGGCGAGGGCGCCCGAGCCGACGCCCGCCTCGACCACGACGGCGCCCGGGAAGATGTCGGCCTGGGTGACGATCTGGGCCGCATCCTTCGGGTAGACGATCGCGGCACCGCGGGGCATCGACATGACGAAGTCGCGCAGGAGCGGGCGCAGCGCGAGGTACTCGTGCCCCGCGCTGTTGGCGACGACCGATCCGTCGGGCAGGCCGATGAGCTCGTCGTGCCGCAGCACGCCGTGGTGCGTGTGCAGCTCACCGCCCTCTCGGAGCGTCGTGGTGTGCATCCGTCCCTTGGGGTCGGTCAGCTGCACCCGCTCGCCGGAGCGGAACGGGCCGCGGGGCGGGGTGGTGGGCGAGGTCATGAGGCATCCTCTCGGCGGCGCCGGGTGTGCGCCGTGTACAGATGGGCGATGTCCTGGGCGGTGCGGCCGTCGAGGCTCTCCCAGAGTTCGTGGGCGCCGGCGCCTTCGAGCGAGACCATGAGCGGGACGCCGAGGGTGACGGTGCCGGCGGCGACCGCGGCCCGGACCCCGCCGGGCGAGTCCTCGATCGCGACGCACGCCGCCGGGTCCACCCCGAGGACCGTGCACGCCTGCAGGTACGCGTCGGGGAAGGGCTTCGGGCGGGTGGCGTCGTCGCCGGCCACGATGAGGTCGAACCCCTCGAAGCCGAGGAGGTCGACGACGGTCTGGGCCATCCGCCGCATCGACATCGTCACGAGTGCGGTGCGGATGCCCGCCGCGCGGAGGTCGGCGAGGAGCTCCCGGGCGCCGGGGCGGAACGGCAGTCCCCGTTCGCGCAGCTGCGCCATGACGCGCTCGGTGAGCGTGTCGACGATCTCGTGCACCGGCAGCCGGACGCCCGCGTCCTGCAGGATGCGTGCGGAGTCCTCGAGGCCGAGGCCGACCAGGCGCAGCGCCTGCTCGTGTGTCCACGTGCCGCCGAAGCTCTCGACCAGCGGCGTCTCGGCGGCCATCCAGTACGGCTCGGTGTCGACGAGCGTGCCGTCCATGTCCCAGAGCACGGCGGCGGGAGGCACGGAGGTCATCCGTCCATCGTACGCAGCGCCCGCGGCCCGCCCGTGCGCGACGGCCTATCCTGGAACGAAGGCCGTCCGGGCCGAGGGAGGAAACGCGTGGACGCACTCGGTCGCCGCATTCTCGTCGCGGCATTCGACGGGTGGAACGACGCCGGCGAGGCCGCGTCCGCCGCCGTGTCCCTGCTCAAGGCGGAGGGCGCGTACGAGTCGGTGTACTCGGTGGACCCGGAACTGTACTTCGATTACCAGTACACGCGCCCCCAGGTCTCGTTCGACGGCGAGGGCCGTCGCCTGCTGACCTGGCCGGAGGCGACGATCCTCCGACCTGCCGTTCCTGGCGACGCCGATGCGCCGGAGGTCTGGCTGCTCACCGGGGTCGAACCCGCCCGCGCCTGGCAGGCGTTCGCGGCGGAACTCGTCGACGTCGCACTCCGCGAGGACGTCACCGGCTTCGTCGCACTGGGGTCGATGATGTCCGACGTCCCCCACACCCGCCCCATCTCCGTCTTCGCCGGAAGCGACAACGAGCGCCTCCGCGGGGAGCTCGACCTGGAGCGTTCCACCTACGAGGGGCCCGTCGGCATCCTGTCGGTCATCGGGCAGACCGCCGAGGAGGCGGGCATCCCGAGCGCGGCGCTGTGGGCGAGCGTGCCGCACTACGTCGCCGGGCACACCCCGTCGCCCAAGGCGACCCTCGCCCTCCTCGACCGGCTCGAGGAGCTCACCGGCGCGAAGGTCCCGCGCGGCGGGCTTCCGGCGGAGTCCGCGGCCTGGGAGGCGTCCATCGACGCCGCCGCCGCGGACGACGAGGAGATGACCGAGTACATCCGCGGCCTCGAGCGCACCCGCGACGCCTGGGACTCCCCCGAGGCGTCCGGCGACGCGATCGCCCGGGAGTTCGAGCAGTATCTGCGCCGCCGCGGCGACGGCCCGGGCAAGCCCGGCCGCGACGACCCGCGCCGCTGAGCGCGCCTGCCGCTCAGGCGGGGATGACGCCGAGCGAGAGCAGGACGAGGATCAGCGCGCCGAGCGCGACGCGGTAGATCACGAACGGCAGGAAGCTGTGCTTCGAGATCCACGCCATGAAGTACTTGATCACCACGAGCGCGACGACGAATGCGACGGCGGTCGCGGCGAACGTCTCCCCGAGCGAGTACACGCCCGGCTCGTCCCAGCTCTTCGCGAGCTGGTAGAAGCCGCTGCCGAACACCGCGGGGATCGCCAGCAGGAACGCGTAGCGGGCCGCGGCAGCGCGCTCGAAGCCCATGAAGAGCCCCGCGGTGATCGTGCCGCCCGAGCGGGACACGCCCGGGATGAGCGCCAGCGACTGCGCGAACCCGAACACGACGCCCTGCCCCACGTTCAACTCGGCGAGCTTGCGCTTGCGCGCCCCCACCGCATCCGCGATGCCCAGGAGCACGCCGAAGAAGATCAGCATCCCGGCCACGAGCCACATCGACCGGAAGACCGTCTCGATCTGGTCCTGGAACAGCAGCCCGAGCACGACGATCGGCACCGAGCCGATGATGATCAGCCAGCCCATGCGGGCGTCGGGGTCGTTGCGCGGGATGCGGCCGACGAGCGCCTTGCACCAGTTGCCGATGATGCGCACGATGTCGCGCCAGAAGAAGATCACGACCGCCGCCTCGGTGCCGATCTGCGTGATGGCGGTGAACGCGGCGCCCGGGTCCTCCGCGTTGGGCAGGAACGCGCCCACGATGCGCAGGTGCGCGCTGGAGGAGACGGGGAGGAACTCGGTGAGGCCCTGGATCAGGCCGAGGAACAACGCCTCGAGGAGCTGCATGCGCGCCTTTCGTGTGTGCGGTGCGGGAGGGGTCGGGAAGGGGGTCGGTCAGAGGGAGCGGAGCAGGTCGGTGAGCACGCGCTGTCCGAAGACGAGCGAGTCGATGGGGACGCGCTCGTCGACGCCGTGGAACATGCCGGTGAAGTCGAGTCCCGCGGGCAGCCGCAGCGGGGCGAAGCCGTACCCGGCGATCCCGAGGCGCGACAGCGCCTTGTTGTCGGTGCCGGCGCCCATCAGGTACGGGATGACGGGCACGCCCGGGTCGTGCCGGCCGAGGGCCGCGACCATGGTGTCGACGAGGTCGCCCGCGAACGGCGTCTCGAGGCCCACGTCGCGCATGACGGTCTCGATCTCGATGTCAGGACCCACGATCCGCCGCAGGTCGGCGAGGGCCTCGTCCTCCGTACCGGGCAGGACGCGCACGTCGATGAGCGCCTCGGCGCGGTCCGGGATCACGTTGTGCTTGTACCCGGCGGTGAGCGCGGTCGGGTTCGCCGTCGTGCGCAGCGTGGCCTTCAGGAACGCCGCGGCCGGCCCCACGCTCGAGGCGACCGCATCCGGGTCGTCACGGTCGGTGCCCGAGAGCTCCGCGAGCACGTCCAGGAACTGCGTCGTGGTGTCGGTGAGACGGATCGGCCACTCGGTCGCGCCGATCGCCGCGACCGCCTGTGCGAGCCGGGTCACCGCGTTGTCGGGGTGCACCCGCGAGCCGTGGCCCGCGGCGCCGCGGGCCACGAGCCGCAGCCACAGGAGCGCCTTCTCCCCCACCTGCAGCAGGTACGCGCGGCGGTCACCGACGTCGACGGAGAACCCGCCGACCTCGCTGATCGCCTCGCTCGCGCCTGCGAACCACTCGGGACGGTCGCGCACGACGAGGGTCGAGCCCTCGACGCCGCCGTTCTCCTCGTCGGCGAAGAACGTGACGACGACGTCGCGCGCCGGCTGCTCGCCGTTCCGCAGCAGCTCGGCGACGGAGGTGAGGATCATGGCGTCCATGTCCTTCATGTCCACGGCGCCGCGACCCCACAGCATCCCGTCGCGGACCACCCCGGCGAACGGGTCGACGCTCCAGTCGTCGGAGACCGCGGGGACGACGTCCAGGTGCCCGTGGAGCACGAGCGCCGGCCGGTCGCGGTCGCGACCCGGCACGCGGACGCACACGTTCGTGCGCCGTTCGACCGGCTCGTAGTACTCGGGCTTCAGCCCCAGCGACCCGAGGTAGGCGCCGACGTACTCGGCCGCCTCGCGCTCGCCCTTCGCCCGGCCGCCGCCGAAGTTCGTCGTGTCGATGCGGATGAGGTCCCGCGCGATGCGTGCGACCTCGGGAAGGTCGGCGTCCGTCTCGCGTTCGGGTCCGGTCATGCGCATCAGGCTACCCGGTGCGGCCGACGCGGCACGCCCGGGCGGCGCGGCCGCGTTCATGGTGGCGGCCGGACCGTGCTAGGCTCATTCATCGTTGCGCAGGACGGTTTCGACCGGAAAGCTCGACGGAAACACACCCAATGCGCGGGTGGCGGAATAGGTAGACGCGCTAGCTTGAGGTGCTAGTGCCCGTATAGGGCGTGGGGGTTCAAGTCCCCCCTCGCGCACAGATTGCAAGGCCCCCTCTTCGGAGGGGGCCTTCGCTGTTCCCCCGGGTGTCGCGTAGCGGATGCGGGGTTCATCCGTCGCAAATGGCGGGTGCGCGGGCGCAGGATGCGGCATTTGCGACGGGTGAGGTGATGGTCGGGTGCGCCGGCGATGGGGGCGCGGCTCGGAGCCGCTGAGCGCAGCGCGTCAGCAGCCGACTGCGGACGGTGTCTCGAGGCACGTGTGCTCGACGAGTGCCGTGCGCGCCTCCACGATCCGCAGCGGGTAGCCGTCGGAGGAGAGCGTGAGCGTGCCGGGGACGTCGCGCCAGCCGCCGCCGAAGTCCACATGCGCGACGTAGGTGGTGGCCACCGCCACGCTGTAGTCCCCGCGCGCCGCGTACGCGTGGCTCGTCGCGGTCGGCGTGAACTGCGCCTGCCCGAGCGCCGCCCACGAGGTGCCCGGTGTCGTCGTGCGTGCGACGGTCCCGTCGCCGTGGTCGAACGCGTACCCGACCGGCGTGAACCGGACCGTCACCGCGTAGCCGAACAGCTCCCCCGTCGCCGTGTGGGTGGATGCCGCGGCCACCAGGTTCACGGGCATGCCGACGATCCCGACGTTCGCCGGCTCCGACGCGGCCGACGGCGCCGCCGGTCGGAACGACGCGAGGTCCTCCATCGTGACGTCGGGCAACCCGGCGACCTCGTAGTTGCCGCGGCACAGGTCCTCCGCCGACGGTACACACGGAGGCGTGCGCGGAGCCGCCTCCTGCGCGCCGCGCGGCGACTGGGTCCCGCCGCCACGCCCGCTGCCGTCGTCGCCGCGGCTGGCACCCACCTGCACCTCGCTGCCCGTATTGGCTACTCTGCAATGGTCGATCAGGGTGGACGCCGTGTCGCACGCAGACGCAGTTGGCGCAACTGGCGCTGCGACGAGCAGAGCGGCAATCAGTGCGAATCGACTCAGCACGATGCGTCCTCTGAAGGGTTGATCGCTGACACGAGCAGCTCGTTACTGCTTTCTGGACTCTGCTCAAGGGAGACGAGAAGCGACTGGACTCCCGGACGGTCGGGCGAGACCAGTGACTCCCCGCCAGCATCAACCACATCGATTCCGCTCACGTCATAGCAGGCGTGGAGAAGCACCTCTGGGAACTCATACTTCAGCGGCTCGATCTGTTGCACTATCGCCTCTCCTCGGAGGCTGTATCCCTCGGCGTGCCACGCACTAAAGCTCTTTCGGTCGCTTGCATTGAGTTCACCGGTCGTCCAGGCGTAGACGTCCTCGAAGGTCTCGGGGTCGCTGAGGTCCACGCGGTTCAGCGCGTCGACGTACGCGCGGTAGGTCTCCTCCGCGGCGGCGAAGGCCTCGGCCTCGTCCGCGAATCCGGATGCGGTCGGTGAAGGCTCCGGCGATGGACTCGTGCCGCATCCGGTCAGCCCCAGGCACAGCAGCACGACCGCCGCGCATCGAACCGTCACCCGAACCATGCGCTCACGGTACGCACGCGCACCCGGGCCGCACCGCGGTTATCCACAACGGCGCTCAGCCGACGGTGACCCCGAACAGCAGGCCGAGCACGTAGGTGACGGCGGCGGCGCCGAACCCGATCGCGAGTTGGCGCAGGGCGCGGCGCAGCGGCGGCCCGCCGGAGAGGAGCCCCACCATCGCGCCCGTGGCGAGCAGCGCCACCCCGACGAGGGCGAGCGCGACCAGGATGGCGACCGCGCCGGAAAGCCCGAAGATCCACGGCAGCACCGGGATGAGGGCGCCGGAGGCGAAGAAGAGGAAGCTCGACGCGGCGGCCTGGAACGCCCCGCCGACAACCTCGTGCCCGTCGCCCGAGCCCTGCGCCGGGCGCCGGTACGGACGACTGCGGTCGGCGGCGTGGGCGGCCTCGACGACGCGCCGCGCACGCGCCTCGGCCTCTCCCGCGTCCATCCCCCGCGCCCGGTACACGAGCGCCACCTCGTTCGCGTCGAGGTCGAGGTCGGGCAGTGCGGCGTCGGCGTAGTTGCTGGGCTCCGTCGCCGACAGCAGTTCCCGCTGCGACCGCACCGAGACGAACTCCCCCGCCGCCATGGACAGAGCGCCGGCGAGGAGGCCCGCGATGCCGCTGAACAGCACGAACTGGGATGCGACGCCGGTCGCACCGATCCCGAGCACGAGCGCGAGGTTCGAGACGAGTCCGTCGTTCGCACCGAACACGGCCGCCCGGAACGTGCCCGAGAGCCGCCGGCGTCCGCGGGCGGCGAGCGTGCGCACGACCTCGTGGTGGACCTTCTCGTCCGCGCGCATCGCCGGCGTCGCGTTCGGGTCCTCGTCGTACGGCGAGCGTCCCTCCGCGTTCTGCGCGAGTGCGAGCACGAAGATCGTGCCGAACCGCTTCGCCATCCACGCCAGCATCCGGGTGCGGGTCGAGGCGCGGGGCAGGGATGCGGGTTCCCCGCCGAGCAGCTCGAGCCAGTGCCGCTCGTGGCGGCCCTCCGCGTCCGCGAGGGCGAGCAGGATGTCGCGTTCCTCGCCCTCCCGTCGCGCCGCGAGCTGGCGGTAGACCCGGGCTTCGGCTCGCTCGTCCGCGAGGTACTGCGCCCAGCGACGTCGGTCGCGGTTCGTCGGCGCTGGGCGGGTTGGGTCGGTCACGGTTCCTCCGGGGTCGCTTCCGACGCTAGCCCGATCCGCCCGTCGCCGCTGTTCGGTCGACCGAACTCAGGCCCGCACCCGGCGGCGGATGAGGTCGATGCGCGCCTGCAGCTGGGCCACGGTCGCGTGCGACACGGCGGGACCGCCGCACTGGCGCCGCAGCTCCGCGTGGACGAGGCCGTGCGGCTCGCCCGTCTGACGGGCGTACAGGCCGACGAGGCTGTTGAGGAGCTGCCGCTGTTCTTTGAGCGTGCGGTGGAGCGGCGCGGGCAGCGCGGCCTCGTCGGGCACCTGCTCCCCCGACTCCTGCTCCCGCGCCTCGCGGATGCTGCGGTGCCGCCCCTGGCGCGCCTGACGGGCCATCAGCAGCTCGTGCACGGACTCGGGCTCGAGCAGGCCCGGGATGCCGAGGAACTCCTCCTCCTCGGGCGTCCCCGGCGTCGCGAGCTGGCCGAACTCCTTGCCGTCGAAGAGCACACGGTCGAAGTGCGCGTGCGAGCCGAGCGCCTGGTATGTGAACTCCTCGGTGAGCGCGTCGGAGGCCTTGTCCTCGCGCTCGGCCGCGTTCATGGCGTCCTCTTCGGCGTCCCACATGTCCTCGGCGTCGCTCTCGCGGTCGAGGGCGTGGTCGCGCTGCTGCTCCATCGTGTTCGCGAGGGCGAGCAGCTGCGGCACGTTCGGGAGGAACACGGTCGCGGTCTCACCGCGCCGGCGGGCACGCACGAAGCGGCCGATCGCCTGGGCGAAGAACAGCGGCGTGGAGGCGCTGGTGGCGTACACGCCGACGGCGAGACGGGGCACGTCGACACCCTCGGACACCATGCGCACCGCGACCATCCACCGGTCCTCGTTCTTCGAGAACTCCTCGATGCGCGAGGACGCCTCCGCCTCGTCCGAGAGCACGACGGTGGGTGCCTGCCCGGTGATCTGCTTCAGGATCTCGGCGTACGCGCGCGCGGCGGTCTGGTCCGTCGCGATCACGAGGCCGCCCGCATCCGGCACCGTCTGGCGCACCTCGGTGAGGCGCCGGTCGGCGGAACGAAGCACCGCGGGGATCCACTCGCCGTTCGGATCGAGCGCGGTGCGCCAGGCCTGCGAGGTGATGTCCTTGGTGTTGTCCTGCCCGAGATGCGCCTCCATCTCGTCGCCGGTCTTCGTCCGCCAGCGCATGTGCCCCGCGTAGACCATGAACAGCACGGGGCGGACGACGCCGTCCTCGAGCGCACGCTGGTAGCCGTACGCGTAGTCGGTGCGGGAGACCCGGATGCCCTTCGCGTCGGGGTGGTACTCGACGAACGGGATGGGCGCGGTGTCGGAGCGGAACGGCGTCCCCGACAGCAGCAGTCGCCGGGTCGCCCGGCCGTAGGCCTCGCGCAGCGCGTCGCCCCAGCTGAGCGCGTCGCCGCCGTGGTGCACCTCGTCGAGGATCACCAGCACGCGTGCGCTGAGGATGAGGTTCTGGTGCACGCTCGGCTTGACCGCGACCTGGGCGTACGTGACGGCCACCCCGTGGTACTGGCGGGACGGGAGCGTGTGGCGGTTGCTGAAGGCCGGGTCGAGCCGGATGCCGACGCGCGCCGCCGCATCCGCCCACTGCGTCTTCAGGTGCTCGGTCGGCGCCACCACGACCACGCGGTCGACGACCTTGCGGCGCAGCAGCTCGCTGGCGAGCCGGAGCGCGAAGGTCGTCTTTCCGGCGCCCGGGGTCGCGGCTGCGAGGAAGTCGCGCGGGCCCTTGCCCTCGCCGTCGGGACCGTCGAGCGCGAAGTAGAGGTCGAGCGCCTCCGCCTGCCACGCACGCAGCCGCTGCGCGGTGCCCCACGGGGCACGCTGCGGGAACGACGGCGAGAGGTGCTCGGCCGCGAAGCTGCCGATGTGCGCGGGGATCTCACGCGGATCGACGGGCACCGGGGAGGTACCGGCGACTGCGGACGGAACCTCGTCCACGCGTCACCTCCTGTTCACTGCATCGCCCCGTTCGGAGCGGGGCGCGAGCATCAACGATAAGCCACCGCACGGACATCGGCCGACTACGCTGTCCGGTCAGGAGGCCTCATGTCGCAGCACCCGCACGAGCAGTCCCGCACCCCGTTCGTCGGCAACACCGGCCCGCATCCGTGGCGTCGTCTGGTGTCCGTCGGCGACTCGTTCACCGAGGGCATCGGCGACCCGTCGCCCGACACGCCCGGGGGCAACCGCGGCTGGGCGGACCGTGTCGCGGAGGTACTCGCCGATCAGGTCGACGACTTCGCGTACGCGAACCTCGCGGTGCGCGGCAAACTCATCGGGCAGATCGTGGCCGAACAGGTCGAGCCGGCGCTGGCGCTGAAGCCCGACCTCGTGACGTTCTGCGCCGGCGGCAACGACGTGATCCGTCCCGGTACCGATCCGGACGAGATCGCGGAGCAGTTCGAGGACGCCGTGATCCGGTTGGGCTCGGACGGCGCGACCGTCGTCGTCTTCACCGGCATCGACGTCGGGTTCTCGCCGGTGTTCCGCCCGTTCCGCGGCAAGATCGCGATCTACAACGAGAACATCCGGGCGGTCGCGGAGCGGTACGACTGCATCGTCGTCGACCAGTGGGCGCTGAAGGAGATCCAGGACGCACGGTTCTTCGCCGACGACCGACTGCATCTGAACGCGCTCGGACACCACGAGGTGGCCCGTGCCGTGCTGCGCGCGCTGAACGTGCCGAACGAGCTCACCCCGATGCAACCCGAGCCGGTGCCGCAGCTGAACTGGCGCGCGGCGCGGGCGAACGACCTCGTCTGGGCGAGGACGCACCTCGTGCCGTGGGTGCTGCGGCGCCTGCGTCACCAGTCGTCGGGCGACCACGTGCTCCCGAAGCGCCCCGAGCCGGCGCCGCTGCGCCCAGCACCGCCGCACGACGCGGACTGACCGCGCCTCAGGCCGTGGGCGGATGCCGCAGCGCCCACAGGGCGACGGATGCGGCCGCGGCGACGTTCAGCGAGTCGACCCCGCCCGCCATCGGGATCGTGACGACGGTGTCGGCCGCGGCCAGTGCCGCACGGCTCAGTCCGTCCCCTTCCGCGCCGAGCGCGAACGCCACGCGCTCGGGCCGGGTCGCCGCGAACGCGTCGAGGGTGACCGCGTCGTCGGCGAGGGCGAGCGCCGCGAGATGGAATCCGGCGTCCCGGAGGGCCGGTCCGGCGTCGGGCCAGGCGGGCAGCCGTGTCCACGGCACCTGGAACACGGTGCCCATGCTCACCCGGACGCTCCGACGGTAGAGCGGGTCGGCGCACCGCTCCCCCACCAGCACCGCGTCGGCGCCGAGTCCCGCCGCCGCACGGAAGATCGCGCCGACGTTCGTGTGATCGACGAGGTCTTCGAGCACCACGACCGTGCGGGCCTCGGCGAGCACCGCGTCGAGCGGCGGCAGCGCGGGCCGGTGCATGGAGGCGAGCGCCCCGCGGTGCACGGCGTACCCGGTCACGCGTTCGGCGAGGGCCGCGTCCACGAGGTACACCGGCGCCGAGCCGGCGAGCCGCTCCGCATCCGGCAGCCACTTCTCCTGCACGAGCAGCGAGCGGGGGCGGTGCCCGGCCCGGACCGCCCGCTCGATCACCTTCGCCGATTCCGCGATGTACAGGCCGCCCGCCGGCTCGCTCACGCGCCGCAGCGCCACATCCGTGAGGTCGCGATAGTCGGCCAGCCGCGGGTCGTCCGCGTCGTCGATCCGTTCGATCCGCATCCCTCCATGCAACCACGCGACGCGGCGGCGGCCGTCCCGAAACATGACGGTAAACCGCCGGGCGTAGGCTCGGGGCAGGAGGTACCGTGCCCACGACGACCCAGTTCGATGCGCCCGCGACGGCGCAGCTCGGCCGTGCCGTCGACGCGCTCGCCGGTCGGAAGGTCGCGGTGCTCACCGGCGCGGGCGTCTCGACCGACTCGGGCATCCCGGACTACCGCGGCAAGGGCGCACCCGTGCGGACCCCGATGACCGTGCAGCAGTTCCTCTCCAGCGACCTCGCGCGCAAACGCTACTGGGCCGGCAGCCACCTTGGCTGGCGGCGCTTCGCGGCGGCGGAGCCCAACGACGGGCACCGCGCGCTGGCGGATCTGGAGCGCACCGGCTGCACCACCGGCGTCATCACGCAGAACGTGGACGGCCTCCACCTCCGCGCCGGCAGTCACCGGGTGGTCGAGCTGCACGGCACGATGCGCCGCGTCGCGTGCCTGCGGTGCGGCCAGGTGTTCGACCGGCGCGACCTCGCGGCGCGCGTCGAGGCCGACAACCCCTGGCTCGGCGGCGGCGAGGACCTCCCGCTCGGTCCCGACGGCGACGTGGCGCCCGAGTCGGTGGCGGACATGACGATCCCGGACTGCTCGGTCTGCGGCGGTGTGCTGAAACCCGACGTGGTGTTCTTCGGCGAGTTCATCCCGGCGGAGAAGTTTCGCGAGGCCGAGCAGCTCCTCCGCGGCAGCGACGCGCTGCTCGTCGCCGGATCGTCGCTCGTGGTCAACTCCGGCATCCGGTTGGTGGAACGGGCCCGTCGCCGTAGGCTTCCGGTCATCATCGTGAACCGCGGCGAGACCCGGGCCGATGCCCGCGCGACCGTCAAGATCGACGCCGGCACGACCGAGGTGCTCCGCGCGTTCGCGCAGATGCTCCCCGCCGCCCGCTGACCCGACCGGACCCCTGTGACCCGACTGCTCCTCATCCGCCACGGCGAGACCGACTGGAACCGCGCCCGACGCGTCCAGGGCGTGACCGACATCCCGCTCAACGACACCGGCCGCGCGCAGGCACGGGATGCGGCGGCCACCGTCGCGGACATGCTCGCCGGCGAGCCGGCCCTCATCGTCTCGAGCGACCTGCAGCGCGCGCTCGAGACCGCCCGCATCATCGCGGCGAGCCTCGCACTGCCGGAGCCCTGGACCACCCCGATGCTGCGCGAGCGGAGCTACGGCGACGCCGAAGGCATGGTGTTCGAGGAGTTCCACGCCCGCTTCGGCGCGTTCGGCGAGGCGGAGCCGACCGGCGCCGAGGACCGGAGCGCGGTCCGCGACCGCGCCGTGCGCGCGCTGCGCGACGCCGCCGCCGAGACGGTGCGGCGCGCCGACGAGGACACCACGCTCATCGCCGTCGCGCACGGCGGTCTCATCCGGGAGGTGCTCGGCCACGCGAGCGGCGGCACCGTGCCGGAGCCTGGGAAGCGCATCCCCAACGCGTCCGTGCACGAGCTGCTGGTCACCGACGACGACCTCCTGCTCCGGTCCCACGCGACCGTATGAACGACCGCCGCCCCGCCGAGTCCGGCCGCACGAGCCGCCGGGACTTCCTCCGCGTCGGCGGGCTCACGCTGGGCGGCCTCGCCGTCGGCGGCGGCGCGGTGGCCACGGCCGCCGCGTTGCGGGCCGAGCGCACCCCGGAGCGGGAGCCCGGCTTCGAGCACATCGTGGTGCTCATGGGCGAGAACCGCTCCTTCGACAACATGCTCGGGCACCTCTACACCCCGGACAGGCTGCCGTCGGGGCAGTCGTTCGACGGACTCGCGTTCGGCGACTACGCGAACACCGCGCCCGACGGCACGGTCATCCCCGCGCACGTCTACCGCGGTCCGACCGATCGCATCATGTGCTCGCCCGACCCCGATCCCGGTGAGACGTACCCGCATGTGAACACGCAGCTGTTCGGCACGGTCGACCCGCCCGAGAACGCGCACGCCTGGAAGCACGGGATCAAGCCGCCGTACAACACCCCGGCGCCGGGCGCGAAGCCCACCATGGCCGGCTTCGTGCAGGACTATCTCGTCAACCACCGGATCGTGAAGCGCGGCGCGGAGCCGACCCCCGAGGAGCTCGCGGTCATCATGGGCGGCTTCTCCCCCGGGATGCTGCCGGTGCTCTCGACGCTCGCCACCCAGTTCGCTGTCTTCGACCACTGGTACGCGGCGGTGCCGAGCCAGACCTACTGCAACCGATCGTTCTTCAACGCCTCCACCTCGCACGGGTTCGTCACGAACGGCGGCGACGGCGGGCGGGGCAAATGGCTCGACGTGCCGGAGTACGCGACCGTCTTCAACCGGCTCGAGGACGCGGGGCTGTCGTGGAAGGTCTACTTCGACAAGCTGCAGCTCGTGTCCCTCACCGGGATGCTGCACGCCCCCGCCCTCGAGGAGTACTGGCGCACCGGGCACTTCGCGCACATGGAGGACTTCTTCCACGACGCGAAGCACGGCACGCTGCCCGCGTACGCGTTCATCGAGCCGCGCCTGGTCTACAACCACAACGACTTCCACCCGCCGCACGGGCGGGTCCGCGAGGGCGACGCCGACGACGAGCAGGTGTTCGACTCGGCGATCTCCGATGTGCGGGCCGGCGAGGCGCTGGTCGCGTCGGTGTACGACGCCGTGCGCACCGCCGACTCGACGCACGGCTCGAACGCCCTGAACACGCTGCTGCTCATCACGTTCGACGAGCACGGCGGCACCTACGACCATGTGCCGCCGCCCTCCGCGACCCCGCCGCATCCGGCGGAGCAACCCGGCGAGATGGGGTTCACGTTCGACCGGCTGGGCGTCCGGGTGCCGGCGATCGCGGTCTCCGCGTACACGAAGGCGGGCACCGTCATCAACGACGAGATGCACCACGCCGCCGTGATCGCGACCCTCACCAGGATGCACGGGCTGGAACCGCTCACCGACCGCGACCGATCCGCGCGCGACCTCTTCGGCCTCGTGAACCTCACGACGCCGCGCGACCCGTCGACCTGGCCGACCGTCACCCCCGCGTACGTCCCGCCGCTCGAGGACGAGGACGCGGTCGCCGACCTGCAGTCCTCGCCGCGGCCGCTCACGTCGCCCGCGAAGGGCCTGCTCGGCCTGCTCCTCGAACGCTACGGCAAGGCCGGCGCACCCGAACCCGAGACCTACCACGACGCGTACGAGATCCTCGTCACGCACGGGCAGGGGCTCTTCGGCGCGCCGGCCGCTTCGCCGTCGCCGTCGCCGTCGGCCTGAGCGGTCAGCCGAGCAGCGCCCGTCCGGGTTCGCGGAGGATCCCTGCGACGTCGCCGAGGAACCGGGCCGCCTCCGCACCGTCGACGATGCGGTGGTCGAACGAGAGGCTGAGCGTCAGCACGTCGCGCAACGCCAACTCGCCCGCGTGCTCCCAGGGGCGGCGTCGGAGCGCGCCGACCGCCAGGATGCCGGACTCGCCCGGGTTGATGATGGGCGTGCCCGCATCCATCCCCAGCGCACCCACGTTGGAGATCGAGAAGGTGCTGCCGCTGAGGTCCGCGGGCGCGGTGCGCCCCGCGCGCGCGGTCTCCGCCAACTGGCGCAGGGCGACCGCCAGCGCCGGCAGCTCGAGCAGGTCGGCGTCGCGGATCACGGGCACGAGGAGACCACGTTCGGTCGCCGCGGCGACGCCGAGGTGCACGGCGCCGTGCTCGACGATCTCCCCCGCGTCCTCGTCCCACGACGCGTTCAGCGACGGCGTCCGCCGGAGCGCGAGCACGGTGGCCCGCGACACCACGGCCATCAGGTTGATCCGGGCGTCGCGCAGGACCGGGTCGTCCCGCCAGGACCGCAGCAGGTCGGTCGTCGCGGTCGCGTCGACGTCGAGGAACGCCGACGCGTGCGGGGCGGTGAAGGCGCTGCGCACCATCGCCTCCGCGGTGACCTTCCGCACCCCGCGCACCGGGATGCGGTGGTCTGCGCGTCCCCGGGCGAGGGGCCTGTCAGGGCCGGGCCCGCTGCCCCAGATGCGCGGGCGGCGGCGCGGCGGGGCGTCCGAGGCGGCCGCAGCGCCGTACCCGACCAGGTTCGGCCCGGGCGCCTCCGCGTCGGCCTGCGCCGGGGCGGTCCGCTCCTCCGGCGGCTCCGCGGCCGTCGGCTCGGCGGGCGCCTCCTCGGCGGGTTCCTCGCCCTCGGCGTCGACGGACACGAGCGGCGCGCCGACCGCCACGACGTCGCCCGCACGCGCGTGGAGCCCGCGGACCACGCCGGCGTACGGGGACGGGAGCTCGACGACCGCCTTGGCGGTCTCCACCTCCGCGAGGGGCTGGTTCAGCCGGACGGTATCGCCCTCTGCGACGTGCCACTCGACGATCTCCGCCTCGCGGAGGCCCTCGCCGAGGTCGGGCAGCAGGAACTGGAGGGTCATCGCGTCACCGCCGAGAAGCTGCTCGGCCGTCCGAGGGCGTGGTCGACGCCGTCGAGGATGCGGTCGAGGTCGGGCACGTGGTGCGCTTCGAGCCGTGCCGGCGGATACGGGATGTCCCACCCGGTGACCCGCACCGGCGCGGAGCGGAGCTCGTCGAAACAGGTCTCGACGACGCGGGCGACGATCTCGGCGCCCACGCCCGCCTCCCCCGCCGCCTCGTGCGCGACGACCAGGCGCCCGGTGCGCCGGACGGATGCGGCGACCGTCGCGAGGTCGAACGGCGACACCGAGCGCAGGTCGACGATCTCGAGCGAGACGCCGTCGGTCTCGGCCGCGGCCGCCGCGTCGAGCGCGACCGGGACGAGCGAACCGTAGGTCACGACCGTGGCGTCGGTGCCGGGCCGGACCACGCGGGCGACCCCCATCGGAGGTGCGTCGGCGAGCGGTCGCTCGAGGTCGACCTCCCCGGCGACGTGGTAGAGCCGCTTCGGTTCGAAGAACACGACCGGGTCGTCGCTCGCGATCGCCTGGCGGAGCATGGTGTACCCGTCCTGCGGGGTGGAGGGGATCACGACTCGGAGGCCGGCGGTGTGCGCGAAGTACGCCTCGGGCGACTCGGAGTGGTGCTCGGCCGCACCCACGCCACCGGCCCACGGCATCCGGATCGTGATCGGCATGGGCACCCGGCCCGACGTGCGGTAGTGCAGCTTCGCCACCTGGCACACGATCTGGTCGAACGCCGGATAGACGAACCCGTCGAACTGGATCTCCACGACCGGCCGGTAGCCGCGGTACGCGAGCCCGACCGCGGCGCCCACGATCCCCGCCTCGGCGAGCGGCGTGTCGACGACCCGGTCGGCGCCGTAGGTCGTCTGCAGGCCGTCGGTGATGCGGAACACGCCTCCCAGCCGACCGATGTCCTCGCCCAGGAGCAGGGTGCGCTCGTCGTCCGCGAGGGCGCGGTCGAGGCCGGCGTTCAACGCCTTGCCGAGGGTGAGCCTGGTCATGATCCGACCTCCGCGGCGTCGATGAACGAGTCCAGGTAGGCGCGCATCCGGCGCTGCTGCGCCTCGATGCCGGAGTGCGGTTCGGCGTACACGTGCTCGAGGATCGTCTCCGGCGGCGCGGTCCGGGCCCCGAGGCATGCGGCGCGCACCCGTGCGCACAGGTCGTCGGCGTCGGCCTCGACCGCCGCCGCGGTGTCGTCGTCGAACTCGCCGAGCGCCCGAAGGTACGACTCGAGCCGCGCGATGGGGTCTCGCTGCTCCCAGTAGGCGAGCTCCGCCGGATCGCGGTAGCGGGTGGGGTCGTCGGAGGTCGTGTGCGGACCCATCCGGTAGGTCACGGCCTCGATGAACGCGGGGCCCCGGCCGTTGCGCGTGTGGTCGAGCGCCCACCTGGTCGCGGCGAGCACCGCGAGGACGTCGTTACCGTCGACGCGGATGCTGGGGATGCCGTAGCCGGGTGCGCGCCGGGCGAGCGGCACCCGCGTCTGCAGCGCGACCGGCTCGGAGATCGCCCACTGGTTGTTCGTGCAGAGGAAGACCACGGGTGCGCCGAAGGACGCGGCGAAGGTCATGGCCTCCCCCACGTCGCCCTGGCTCATGGCGCCGTCGCCGAAGTAGGCGATGGATGCGGCATCCGCGCCGTCGCGCTGGATCCCCATCGCGTAGCCCACGGCATGGAGGCTGTGCGCGCCGATGATGATCTGCGGCACGGCCACGCCGATCGCGTTCGGATCGACCGAGGAGTGCACCTCGCCGCGCCAGGTCATGACGACGTCGGCCGGGGCGGCGCCGCGCGTCAGGAAGACCCCGAGCTCCCGGTAGGTGGTGAAGGCGAAGTCGTCCGTACGCAGCGCACGGGCGGAGCCGACCTGGGTGGCCTCCTGGCCCCGGCACGGCGGCCAGAGGCCGAGCTGGCCCTGCCGCTGCAGGGCGATGCCCTCGGCGTCGACCCGACGGACGAGCACCATGTCGCGGTGCAGTCCCCGCAAGGCCTCCGCGTCCAGGTCGGCGATCCAGGTGTCCAGGTGGCGGTCGGGACGACGCGTGCCGTCCGGTTCCAGCAGCCGGGCGACGTCGTCGAAGCCGTCGACCGGGGTCGTGAGGGGGGCCAGGGTGTGCACCATCGTCATCACCTTTCGCTGGGGGTGCTCCTTGTGGGCGCATCCCGAGTGGTGGCGGCGTCTTCGCCGTTGGGGCGACGATAGGTCCGGCTCGGGGCGGATTCAAGCATGTGCGCGGTCGTTGAGCATGTTGCCCATCGAAGCGCGGCTGCGGGCGGGTCTAGGCTGAGCACTATGCCCGGATTGGACCGCACCGACCTGGAACTCCTGCACGCCCTCTCGATGGACCACCGCGCCACCGTGGTCGCGTTGGCCGACCGGCTCGGGCTGTCGCGCAACACCGTGCAGGCGCGGATGTCGCGGCTGGAGGCGTCCGGGGTGTTCATGAGTTACGAGCGGGCGATCGCGACGGCGGCCCTCGGGTTCCCGATCCGCGCCTGCGTGACGGTGATCGTGCGGCAGCACGAGCTCCCCCGCATCCGGGAGTCCCTTGCAGAGATCCCCGAGGTGCTGCAGGCCCTCGGCCTCAGCGGCAGCGTCGACCTGCTCGCGCTGGTGGCATGCCGCGACACCCAGCACCTGTTCGACATCGACGCGCGCATCCTGTCGATCGACGGCGTCGAGCGCACCGAGACCTCGCTCGTGATGGACGAGGTGATCCCCTACCGGGTCACGCCGCTCATGGAGCTGGCACGACGGGAACCCTAGCCGCCTCTCCGACGGGTTCCGCGGCCGAGCGCCCGTCGAGCCGGACGAGGACGACGCCGGCGAGGAGCACGACCCCGCCCACCAGCTGGACGGGCGCGGGCGTCTCGCCCAGCAGCAGCCAGGCGAACCCGAGGGCGAAGAGCACCTCGGAGAGTCCGACGAACGAGGCGACGCGCGATCCGAGCATCGGCACCGCGACCACCCCGAGCGCATACCCGACCGTCGTCGCCACGCAGGCGACCCAGGCGATCGCGAGGACCCCCGGCAGTTCGAGTCCCGCGAGCACGACGGTCACCGCGGGAGCGGCGAAGGGCAGCACCCCGACCGCGCACAGCACCGCCATGAGGACCGCCCCGGTCACGAGTCCTCCGGCGGCCAGGGCGAGCGGCGGGAGATCGTCGCCGGTCCGCTCCGACAGCAGGAAGTACGCGCACACGCAGACCGCGGCGCCCAGGGCGAAGACGGTCCCGAGCAGGTCGAAGCGCGCGCCGGCGACGTCCACGACCAGCACGAGCCCGACGATCGCGAGCACCGAACCGATCATCACGGTCCGCGACGGCGCCCGGCGCGTGCGGACCCACGCCAGCAGCACGAGCAGCACCGGCGCCAGGTACTGGATGAGCAGGGCGACGGCGACCGGCATCCGCTGCATGGCGGCGAAGTAGAAGAGCTGGCAGCCCGCGACCGCCGTGAGTCCGAACCCGACGATCAGTCGCCAGCGCCGTCGGACGAGGCCCGGGTCGCGGCGCCATGCCCGCACGAGCGCGGGCGACAGGATGAGGGCCGCCACGCCCATGCGGACGAGCAGTGCCGCGCCCAGCGACCAGCCCGCCTCGAGCAGCGGCTTCACGAAGGGGCCGCTGCTGGAGAACGCCAGGGCGGAGGCGAGCCCGGCGAGAAGCCCGAGGGAACGGTGGCGCGGCGCGACGAGGGTCGGGACGGGCGCGGTCGAGGTGACCATGGCGGACTCCACTGTCAGGAGTGACGGGTGATTACACTGGTGACAGTATCGCTCGGCAACGTCAGGGGTCAACTTGGTCTTCAGTGATGACACCCGCGCCTCGCTCGCCTGGGCCGCGGACCTGGTCAACACCCTGCCCGGCACGGCGGATCCGGACGCGGACACGCTGCGGACGGTCGCCGATCTGCGCGCCTTCCTGCGCACCCACCCGTACTCGGGATCGGTACGGAAGGACGCGGCGGAACTGGCCGAGGTGCGGGCCATCCGCGAACCGCTCCGGGCGTTCTGGGAGCTGGACCGCGACGCCGCTGCGACAGCGGCGAACACGATGCTCGCCGGGGCCGGCGCGGTCCCTCAGCTCGTCCGTCACGACGAGTACGACTGGCACATCCACGCCACCTCCCCCGACGCACCGCTCCAGGTCCGCATCCTCGTGGAGACGGCCATGGCGATCTTCGACGTCGTGCGCGCCGACGAGTACGGACGGCTGCGGGTGTGCGAGGCCGACGACTGCGACGCCGTCTACGTGGACTACTCGCGTAACCGGTCGAAGCGCTACTGCGACACCGGCAACTGCGGCAACCGCATGAACGTCAACGCGTACCGTCGGCGACAGGCTGCAGGAACGGCCTGATCGCGTCCGCCGCCGCCTGCGGCGTCTCGTAGTGGATGAGGTGCCCGACGTCGGGGATCTCCACGAGTGCGGCATCCGCGAACAGTGTCCGGAGGCGCCGTTCGGCCTCGATCGGCGTGATGTCGTCTTGCTGCGCAGCGACCAGGAGCACGGGGACGTCGATCGCGCCGGCGAACTCGCTCACGTCGTGCGAGACCGAGGCGACGAAGGCGTCGTGCAGCACGTCGCGGTCGGCGAACCGGGAGAAGTACGAGTCGTGCTGGTCGTGGATGAAGGCCCGGAGCTCCTTCTCCTTCGTCTTCGCCATCGAGACGCTCATGACGCGCACGATCAGCCGGTTGCGCAGCAGCGCCTCGCCCAGCCGCCGGGGCAGTCGCGCCCCGGCCCAGTAGTAGAAGACCGCGAGTCGGGTGAGGACGCCGCGGGGCCCGGCGAGGGCGGGCGCCCCGATCGGGTTCACCAGCACGAGCCGCGGCGTCGGCAGCCCACCAGCCACCGCTGCGGCCGAGACGATGGACCCGAACGAGTGGCCGAGGATCACCGCACCGGGCGCGACGGCGGCGGTGAAGGCGCGCAGCCACGACGCGTAGACGTCGAGCGTGTGGGTGCGACCAGGCAGCGGCGCGGTCTCGCCGAAACCCGGGAGGTCGGGAGAGATCACCCGCACGCCCTCGAGGTGGGCGACCACCGGTTCGAGGCCGTGGTGCTCACCTCGGAACCCGTGGACTGCGACGACCGTCACGGGCGCGTCCTCCGGGCCGTACACCCAGTAGGCGGTGACACCGCCCGACACCTCCACCTCGCGGCGCTCGACGGGGATCGCGGCGAGCCGGTCGGCGTAGGGATGCGGTGCACTCACCGTTCGAGTCTACGGACCGGCCGTCCGCCGCGAGCCGCTGCCGGTCCGTGTCGGCACCGACCCGTACTGTCGAGGACATGGAGACCCGGCGACCCGAGCCACTGCCCCTCTGGGACGACGAACCCGACGCCGCCGACGCGCTCGTCCAGGACATCGCCGCGGCGGCCGCGCCCTCGCTCCCGGAATGGGTCCGCTCGGTGGGCGTGTTCGACCTCGAGACCACCGGGGTCGACGTGACGACCGACCGGATCGTGACGGCCCACGTCGGTCTGCTCGACGAGCACGGGAGGGTCGTCCGTGCGCAGGGCTGGCTGGCCGACCCGGGCGTCGACATCCCCGAGGGCGCCACCGCGGTGCACGGGATCACCGGCGAGCACGCCCGGATGCACGGGCGTCCGGCCGCCGAGGTGGTGGCGGAGGTCGTCGCAGCGCTCCGGGAGCTCCTCGACGCCGGCATCCCGGTCGTCGCCTACAACGCGCCGTACGACTTCTCCCTGCTCAAGCACGAAGCGATCCGGCACGGCGTGCCGCCGATCCTCTCCCCCGCGCCGGTGTTCGACCCACTCGTCGTCGACAAGCGGCTCGACCGCTACCGCCGGGGCAAGCGGACGCTCGAGGTGGTCGCCGCACACTATGCCGTCGTCCTCGAGGGTGCGCACGACGCCGCGGCCGACGCGGTCGCCGCCGGCCGCCTCGCCCAGGCCCTGGCCTGCCGCTTCCCGCTGCCCGCGACGGCGCACGAGCTCCACGTCCAGCAGGTCGCGTGGGCGCGCGAGCAGGCGGAGAGCCTCACCGAGTACTTCGTCCGCATCGGTCGCATCGACCCCGCCGAGGTGCTCGACGGGAGCTGGCCCATCCGCTGAGGCACCTTCGCCGGATACGACGAACGCCCCGCCGGAGCGGGGCGTTCGTGGAAGGCTGCTTACTTGCTGCCGAAGTTCTTGAAGCGCTGGTTGAACTTCTCGACGCGACCGGCGGAGTCCATGATGCGCTGCTTGCCCGTGTAGAACGGGTGCGACGCGGACGAGATCTCGACGTCCACGACCGGGTACTCGACGCCGTCGAGCTCGATGGTCTTGTCGCTCGTGAGGGTCGAGCGGGTCAGGAAGGTCTCACCCGAGCCGAGGTCGCGGAACACGACTGCCTGGTAGGTGGGGTGGATGTCAGTCTTCATGGGATTCCTTAGTTGCTGCCCTGGATTGTGCCAGGGACGAGGGAAGTCTGCGGTGACGAATGCACCAAGGGTCGAGTCTATCAAAGATCCGACGCCGTCGAGGACTCAGGACGTCGCGCGCGCCGCGTACCGGCCCTCGAACTCCGACAGCTGCACGTCGAGGCCGAACGTGGCGGAGAGGTTCTCCGCCGTGAGGGTGTCCCGGATGGGGCCCGAGGCCACGACCGCGCCGTCACGGAGGAGCATCACGTGCGTGAACCCGACGGGGATCTCCTCCACGTGGTGCGTCACCATGATCATCGCGGGGGTGGTCGGTGCCTGCGCGTAGCGGCCGAGCAGGCCGAGCAGCTCCTCCCGGGCGCCGAGGTCGAGACTCGCGGTGGGCTCGTCGAGCAGGAGCAGCTCGGGGTCGGTCATGACCGCCCGGGCGATCTGGACCCGCTTCTGCTCACCGTCCGACAGCGTGCCGAAGGTGCGGTCCGCGAGGTGGTCGAGCTTCCACTCGGCCAGCACCCGCAGGGCGCGACGCTCGTCGATCCGGTCGTACTGCTCGTTCCAACGTCCGAGGACCGCCATCGCCGCGGTGAGCACGACGTTCAGGACCGTCTCCTCCGGCGGCACCCGGCGGGCCATCGCGGAGGAGGCGAGACCGATGCGCGGGCGCAGTTCGAACACGTCCGTGCGACCGAGACGCTCACCGAGGATCGTCACGACCCCCGACGTGGGGTGGTCGAGCGACGCCGCGAGTTGCAGCAGCGTGGTCTTGCCGGCGCCGTTCGGCCCCAGCACCACCCAGCGCTGGTCGTCGACGACGTGCCAGTCCACGTGGGACACGATGTCCCGGGCGTTGCGGCGGACGACGACATCGGAGAGATCGAGCACCTCTGGCATGTCTCCAGCCTAGTCGCCGCAGTGGCGGCGACTCACCGCGACAGCACCTCCCGGTACAACTCCTCGGTCTGCTCGGCGATCCGCGCCCAGCTGAACTCGCGCGCCGCCCGCTCGCGCCCCGCCCGCCCGTACGCCGCCGCCTGCTCGGGGTCCGAGACGACCTCGGTGAGGACGCGTGCGAGATCCGCGACATAGCGATCCGGGTCCACCGGCGTGCCGGTGCCGTCCTGCACCTGCTCGATGGGAACGAGCCTGCCGGTCACGCCGTCGGCGACGACCTCGGGGATGCCGCCGGTCGCCGTGCCGACGACGGCGGCGCCGCACGCCATCGCCTCGAGGTTCACGATGCCGAGCGGTTCGTACACGGAGGGGCACACGAACGTGGTGGCCGCGGTGAGGATCGCGCACAGCTCGTGGCGGGGCAGCATCCGGTCGATCCAGACGACCCCTTCGCGGGTCGCCTGCAGGCCCTGCACGAGGCCCTCCACCTCCGCGAGGATCTCGGGCGTGTCGGGTGCCCCCGCGCAGAGCACCAGCTGCACCTCGGGCGGGAGGAGCGCCGCCGCCCGGAGGAGGTACGGCAGCCCCTTCTGGCGTGTGATGCGTCCGACGAAGACCACGGAGGGCCGTGCCGGATCGATGCCGTGGGCGGCCAGGAGCGCCGCTTCCTCGACCGGGTGCCAGGCGTCCACGTCGATGCCGTTGTAGATCACGCGCACCTTGTCGGGGTCGAGCGAGGGGTAGCTGCGGAGGATGTCCTCGCGCATCCCGCCGCTGACCGCGACGATCGCGGCCGCCCCCTCGTAGGCCGTGCGCTCGATGTAGCTCGAGACCGCGTACCCGCCGCCGAGCTGCTCCGCCTTCCACGGCCGGAGCGGCTCCAGGCTGTGCGCGGTGACGATGTGCGGGATGCCGTGCAGGAGCCCTGCGACGTGTCCGGCGAAGTTCGCGTACCAGGTGTGGCTGTGCACGACGTCGGCGCCGGCGACGTCGGAGACGATCTCGAGGTCCGTCCCGAGCGTCTGGATCGCGCCGTTCGCGGCGGCGAGTCCCGCCGGGACGCCGTACGCGGTCGTGCCCGGTTCGTCACGGGGTGCGCCGAACGCGCGGACCTCCACGTCGATGCGCTCGCGGAGGGCCTTCACGAGCTCCGCCGCATGGACGCCGGCACCTCCGTAGACCTCGGGCGGATACTCCTTGGTGACGATGTCGACGCGCATGTCAAGGACGCTAGTACAGCCCCTGGGATGCCCATAGTCTTGAGCAATGCCGGCCTCACCCAAAGTCTTCGGGATCATCCTCGCCGGCGGCGAGGGCAAGCGACTCATGCCGCTCACGGCCGACCGGGCGAAGCCCGCGGTCCCGTTCGGCGGTCAGTACCGACTCATCGACTTCGCGATATCGAACCTGATCAACTCGGGTCTCCAGCAGATCGTCGTGCTGACCCAGT
The DNA here is from genome assembly GCF_054798235.1 of Microbacterium sp. GXF7504. Lineage (NCBI taxonomy): Bacteria > Bacillati > Actinomycetota > Actinomycetes > Micrococcales > Microbacteriaceae > Microbacterium > Microbacterium sp. GXF7504. The sequence continues at coordinate 463,049 of NZ_JBSJZI010000002.1, forward strand.
ACAAGTCGCACAGCCTTGACCGCCACGTGTCGCAGACCTGGCGGATGTCCCCCATGCTCGGTTCCTACGTCGCCTCCGTCCCCGCGCAGCAGCGGCTGGGGAAGCGCTGGTTCTCCGGGTCGGCCGACGCGATCCTGCAGAGCCTCAACCTCATCAACGACGAGAAGCCGGACATCGTGGTGGTCATCGGCGCAGACCACGTGTACCGGATGGACTTCCAGCAGATGATCGACGCGCACATCGAGTCCGGCGCGCGCTCGACCGTCGCCGGCATCCGCCAGCCGATCGCCCTCTCCGACCAGTTCGGCGTCATCGACGTCGACCAGCAGGACCCCACCCGCATCCGGGAGTTCCTGGAGAAGCCGCAGCATGCGACGGGACTGGCCGACTCCCCGGAGGAGGTCCTCGCCTCGATGGGCAACTACGTGTTCGACACGGACGCCCTCATCGAGGCCGTCGAGACGGACGGCGAGGTCCCCACCTCGAACCACGACATGGGCGGCGACATCATCCCCTACTTCGTGAACCGCGGCGAGGCCGCCGTGTACGACATGAAGCGGAACGAGGTGCCGGGATCGAACGCACGCGACCGCTCGTACTGGCGGGACGTGGGGACGATCGACTCGTTCTTCGACGCCCACATGGACCTCATCTCCACGCTGCCCGTCTTCAACCTCTACAACATGCAGTGGCCGATCCATTCGCAGCTGGTGAACTCCCCGCCCGCCAAGTTCGTCCGCGACGCCGTCGGCCGCATCGGGAACACGATCGATTCGATCGTCTCGCTCGGGTCCGTGCTCTCCGGCACGCACCTCGAGCGCAGTGTCGTCGGCGCATGGACGCTCGCCGGCGGCGGCTCGACCGTGACGGACTCGGTGCTGTTCGACCGGGTGCGACTCGGGGCCGGCGCCCGCATCCACCGAGCCATCATCGACAAGGACGTCGTGCTCGCCGACGGCGCCACGGTCGGTGTGGACCGCGAGCGGGATCTGGCGCGCGGGTTCACCGTCACCGATTCCGGCATCACGGTCGTCGGGAAGGGCGTGCACGTCGAGGCGTGATCACGGACCCCGGTAACCTGCTGGGGTGCCACCGCGTTTCCTCGTCGTACTCGACGCCGACTCCACCCTCATCCGCAACGAGGTCATCGAACTGATCGCCGACGAGGCGGGTCGCGGCCCGGAGGTCGCGGCCGCGACCGAGGCGGCGATGCGCGGCGAGGTCGACTTCGCGACCAGCCTGCGGTCGCGGGTGGAGGCCCTCCGCGGGGTGCCGGTGACGGCGTTCGAGCAGGTGCTCGCCCGCATCGAGCCGACGCCGGGCGTGCGGGAACTCGCCGCCGCGATCCACCACCGCGGCGGCATCATGGCCGTCGTCTCCGGCGGCTTCCACGAGATCCTCGACACCGTGGCGCCGAGCCTCGGGGTGGACGTCTGGCGGGCCAACCGGCTCGAGGTCGCCGACGGCGTCCTCACGGGCCGTGTGGACGGCGGGATCGTGGATGCGGCGGGCAAGGCCGCATCCCTCCGCGGCTGGGCCGAGGAACACGGCGTGCCCAAGCACCTCACCTTCGCGATCGGCGACGGCGCGAACGACCTCGCCATGATGGCGGCGGCCGGTCTCGGACTCGCGTTCAACGCGAAGCCCGCGGTGCGGGCGCAGGCAGACCTGGTGATCGGCGAGGTCGACCTCGCGCAGGTGATCCCGCTCCTGCCCTGACCGGGCTGCGCCTCCGCCGTGGTGCCGCGGGGCTCAGTGCCCCATGCCGAGGCCGCCGTCGACGGGGATGACCGCGCCGGAGATGTAGCCGGCATCGTCCGAGGCGAGCCACGCGACCACGCCCGCGACCTCGTCCGGCGTCGCGAAGCGGCCGGCGGGGATGTTCTTCTTGTACTCGGCCTGCAGCTCGTCCGACAGCTCCGAGGTCATGTCGGTCTCGATGAACCCGGGGGCCACCACGTTCGCGGTGATCCCGCGGCCGCCGAGCTCGCGCGTGAGCGAGCGGGCGAAGCCGACGAGCGCCGCCTTCGAGCTCGCGTAGTTGATCTGCCCGGGCGAGCCGTAGAGGCCGACGACGCTGGAGATGAGGATGACACGGCCCCAGCGCCCCTTCAGGAGGCCCTTCGCGGCGCGCTTGACGACGCGGAAGGAGCCGCCGAGGTTCGTCGCGACGACGTCGTCGAAGTCGGACTCGCTCATGCGCAGCAGCAGCGTGTCCTTCGTGATCCCGGCGTTCGCGACCACGATCTGCACCGGGCCGAGCTTCTCCTCGACCTCGGTGAACGCGGCGTCGACGGATGCGGCGTCGGTGACGTCGGCGCGGACCGTCAACGTGCCCTCGGGGCCCTCGCCGGAGCGCGCGGTGACCGCGACCTTGTAGCCCTGCGAGACGAAGCGCTCGGCGATGGCGCGGCCGATGCCGCGGTTGCCGCCGGTGACGAGGACGACGCGATCGGTGGACATGCAGCACTCCCTGGGTCAGCCGGTGGGGTCGACGTGTCAGCCTAGCGGTCGTCGGCACCGCCGCGTCGTGTTGACACCGTCCGCCGCGCGCTGGGAGCCTGAGACACACACGACCAGAAGGGCCTCCATGAGCGACCAGACCCCCGAGAACCCCGTTCCGCCGCAGACGCCGCCGCCGGCCTACCCGGCCGCACCGCCCGCCGCCGGGTCCTACCCGCCCCCGCCCGCGGCGCCGGCGTACGGCGCACCGCAGCAGGGGTACGCCCCACAGCCCGGGTACACCCCGTACCCTGAGCAGCCCAAGACGAACACCCTCGCGATCGTGTCGCTCATCGCGTCGCTGGCGGGCGTGATCGTCGTCGCGTTCGTCGGCCAGATCGTCGGCATCATCACCGGCCACATGGCGCTCAGCCAGATCAAACAGCGGGGCGAGAACGGCCGCGGCCTCGCCCTCGCCGGTGTGATCATCGGCTACGTCTCGCTCGCGCTGTACATCGTGCTCGCGATCGTCTTCATCGGGATCTTCGTCGCGTTCGTGAACAGCGGCGCGTACTACGAGTTCGACTACTCCTGAGCATCCCTCGGGACAGGGCTGTCACGGTGCCTCCGGGCGTAGGCTGGAGGCACCGTGAAGCCCCCGTCCGCACCCCAGTCCGCCACGTCGCTGCCCCGCGCACCGCGTGAGGACGCGCACGCCCGCTCCACCAAGTACCTCGTCATGATGGCGGTGCGCATCCTGTGCTTCGCGCTCATGGTGCTGATCACCCCCTACGGCTGGTACACGTGGGTGTTCGCGGCCGGCGCCGTGCTGCTGCCGTACATCGCCGTCGTGGTCGCCAACGTCGGGCAGGACCTCCGTGCGACCACCGCCGTCGCACCCGAACGCGCCCTCCCGGACGCACCCCCGGCCGCCGAGACGCCCGCTGCCGACCCCACCTCGCGACCGACCGTCATCCGCATCGCGGAGACCACGCCGCCCGCCGACCCCGATGCGGGTTCCGGCTCCGACGAGCCGGGCGCAGGCACCGGACGATGACCGTCGAGGAGACGGTGGTCTGCTCGAGGGCGGGCTGCCGGGATGCGGCGGTGTGGGCCGTGCAGTGGCGGAACCCCCGCATCCATGCCGCCGACCGGCGGAAGACCTGGGCCGCGTGCGACGCGCACGTCGCCTTCCTGCGCGACTACCTCACGACCCGTTCCTTCCCGGTGCAGGTCCTCCCGCTGTCCGAGATCGGAGACCGAGCCCGGTGACCGCCCGTCAGTCCCCCGCCCGCCGCTGGACCGCGTACATCCTCGTCGCGGTGGTGTTCGCCGTCGCCTGCGGGTTCCTCTCGCACTGGCAGTTCAGCCGCAACGCCGACCGCGCCGCGCAGCTCGCGCTCGTCGAGGCCAACTACGACGCGGCGCCCATCGCACTGGATGCGGCCGTGACCGGGCTCGAGGACTTCGACCCCGCATACGAGTGGCATCCGGTCGAGCTGCACGGCGAATACCTGCTCGATGAGCAGCTCGTCGTCCGGAACCGCCCGCACGGCGGCACCTCGGCCTTCGAGGTGCTTACCCCGTTCCGGCTCGACGACGGCCGCATCCTCGTCGTGAACCGCGGCTGGGTCGAGGCCGCGGAGAGCGGCGACGGCCCCGTGACGATCCCGTCCCCCGCCGGTGGCGCGCAGACGGTCGTCGTGCGGCTCCGTCAGGGCGAGCCGCTCCCGTCGTCCGGCCGCAGCGCGCCGGAAGGACAGGTGCCGACCATCAACGTCCCGCTCATCGCCGACACGGTGGGCGGCGAGACGGTCCGGTCGGTCTACGGGATCATGGTCTCGGAGGACCCCGCAGCGACCGAGCTCCCCAACCGGCTGGACTCCCCCTCGGACGACCCGGGCCCCTTCCTCAGCTACGCCGTCCAGTGGATCCTGTTCGCCGTGATGGGCTTCGTGTTCATCTGGTACGTCATCCGGTCAGAGCGCCGTGCCCGGCTCGAGGATGCGGAGGACGAGGCGGCCGGGATCCCGGCCGCGCCGACGGTCGCCGACGTCGCGGCCGACGCCGAGCCGGTGCGTGCACCGAAGCGTCGGCGGACCCGCCGCCCGGACCGCGACATGCAGGACGAGGACGCGCTGCTCGATCGCGCGGACCGCTGAGGAGACGCCCTCGGGTGCGGGCGCATCCGCGTCGGGCGGAGGTTCAGGCGAGCTCGACGAGGTCCGCGTAGTCGCGGCCCCAGATGTCCTCGACGCCGTCCGGCAGGATGAGCACACGCTCGGGGTTCAGCGCCTCGACGGCGCCGGCGTCGTGCGAGACCAGCACGACCGCGCCCTCGTAGTGGGCGAGCGCCCCGAGGATCTCCTCGCGCGACGCGGGGTCGAGGTTGTTCGTCGGCTCGTCGAGCAGGAGCATGTTCGCGCTCGAGACGACGAGGGTCGCGAGCGAGAGCCGCGTCTTCTCACCACCGGAGAGGACGCCGGCGGGCTTCAGCACATCGTCGCCGACGAACAGGAACGAGCCGAGCACCTTGCGGGCCTCGGTCGCGGTGATGTCCGGCGCGGCCGACATCATGTTGTCCAGGACGGAGCGGTCGACGTCGAGGTTCTCGTGCTCCTGCGCGTAGTAGCCGATCTTCAGGCCGTGGCCGGGCTCGATGATGCCGGTGTCCGGCTTGTCGACGCCCGCCAGCATCCGCAGCAGCGTCGTCTTGCCGGCACCGTTCAGCCCGAGCACCACGACGCGGGAGCCGCGGTCGATCGCGAGGTCGACGTCGGTGAAGATCTCGAGCGACCCGTAGGACTTCGACAGGCCGCGCGCCATGAGCGGGGTCTTGCCGCAGGGAGCCGGCTTCGGGAACCGCAGCTTCGCGACCCGCTCCTCCTGGCGCACCTCGTCGAGCCCGGCGAGCATCTTCTCCGCCCGGGCCACCATCTGGTGCGCCGCGGCGGCCTTGGACGCCTTCGCACCGAACCGCGCGGCCTGCAGCTGCAGCGCGGCCGCCTTCTTCTCGACGTTGACGCGCTCCTTCTTGCGCCGCTCCTCGTCGGCCGCCCGCTGCCGCAGGTAGTTCTTCCAGTTCATGTTGTAGATGTCGATGACCTGGCGATTGGCGTCGAGGTAGAAGACGCGGTTGACCGTCTCGCCGACCAGTTCGATGTCGTGGCTGATGACGATGAGCCCGCCCTTGTACCCCTTGAGGAACTCGCGCAGCCACACCACGCTGTCCGCGTCGAGGTGGTTCGTCGGTTCGTCGAGGATCATCGTGTCGGCATCCGAGAAGAGGATGCGGGCGAGCTCGATGCGACGGCGCTGACCACCCGACAGGGTCTTCAGCGGCTGGTCGAGGATGCGGTCGGGAAGCGACAGGTTGTGCGCGATCGAGGCGGCCTCCGCCTCGGCCGCGTAGCCGCCCAGGGCCTCGAACCGTTCGGTGAGCGAGCCGTAGCGTCGCATGGCCTTCGCCGCGACCGCCGCGTCGTCGTCCCCCATCGCGAGGGATGCCTCCTGCATCCCGATCGCGAGCGTGCCGAGGCCGCGCGCATCGAGGATGCGGGTACGGGCGAGCATCTCGGGGTCGCCGGTGCGCGGGTCCTGCGGGAGGTAGCCGAGCTCGCCGGAGCGCTCGACGGCGCCTTCGGCGGGCAGCAGGTCGCCGGCCAGCACCTTCGTGAGCGTGGTCTTGCCTGCGCCGTTCCGGCCCACCAGGCCCACCTTGTCGCCGCGGCCGACGCGGAAGTCGACTCCGGACATGAGCACGCGGGCACCCACGCGGATCTCGAGATCGTGCACGGCGAGCACAGCGGACGTCCGTTCGTCTTGGTGGATTGGTGGATGCGGCGACCAGGGCCGACCCCTCATTCTAGGAGGTGTCGTGTCCACACCGGACCGTGCCGATCGATCGAAGGAGCCCGTGCATGTCCGCACCCGCCGTGGTGACGCCCCGTCGCGTCCTGGCCGATGTCCTCCCCCGCCCCACCGAACGCGGCCGCGCACTCGCGCTCGACGCCGCGCTGGTGGTGTCCGGCGCCGCGCTCGTGGCGGTCCTCGCGCAAGTCGAGGTGCCGCTGTGGCCGGTGCCCATCACGGGGCAGACCCTCGGGGTCATCGTCGTCGGCGCGGCCCTCGGCGCGCGTCGTGGTGGGGCGGCCCTGCTCACCTACCTGCTCGCGGGCCTCGCCGGGCTCCCCGTGTTCGCCGGCTTCACGGGGTCGGTCGCCGCGCTCGCGAAGCCGAGCTTCGGGTTCGTGATCGGCTTCGTGTTCGCGGCGTTCGTCGCGGGCTGGGTCGCCGAGCGCGCGTGGGACCGTCGTCCCGGGCTCGCGTTCGCGGGGTTCGCGGCGGCGAGCGTCGTGCCGTTCCTCTTCGGCGTGCCCTACCTCGCGTTCATCCTCAACGTGGTCGGCGGCGCCGGCCTCGACTTCGGCGCGATCCTCGCGGTGGGCGTCACGCCGTTCATCGTCGGCGGGATCGTGAAGGCGGCGATCGCCGCGGCGGTCATCCCCGGCGCCTGGGCGCTCGTGCGTCGTGTGGAGCGCCCCCGCGACTGATCCGCATCCCGTCCGAAGGACCCCGTGGCCGTGCGCCCCGGGGTCCTTCGCGTCCGCCCGTGCCTGCGTGCACAACCGCGTCTCGTGCGGACACAACCGCGTTTCGCGCGGACACACCCGCGTTTCGCGCGGACACAACTGCGGAGATCATGCCCGACACGCCGCATCCGGACCCGGACCGCACGGCGTGTCGCGCACCGACTCCGCAGTTGTGCACGCACCGACACCGCCCCACGCACGGCGGATGCGGCGCCCGACCGCGCAAGCGCCCCGCACCCGCCGCGGACACAACCGCGTTTCGCGCGAACACAACTGCGGAGATCATGCCCGACACGCCGCATCCGGACCGGATCGCACGGCGTGTCGCACACCGACTCCGCAGTTGTGCACGCACCGACACCGCCCCACGCACGGCGCCCCGAACGCGGAAGGGCCCCGGGATCTCGATCCCGGGGCCCTGGTGGTCGCGGCGGTCAGCCCTTCGCGACGGCGGTGGCCTTCGCGAGCTGCTCGACGATCGAGGGCAGGCTCCACGGGATGGACAGCGCCGTCGGCGAGATGCCGTTGACGTTCTCGGCGCCGACGATCGCACCCACGGCGCCTGCGGCGACCGCCGGGATCAGGCGGGTGCGGCTGGAGGTGAGGAAGGTCTCGAGCGCCTGCTCGTCCTCGACCTGCGTGAAGATCACCTCGGCGTCGATGCTGTCGAGGTTCTCGGCGCTCACGGTCGTGTAGAACGTCGACTCCCCCGTGTCGAGCTCGGTGACCGCATCCGCCGTCACGAACCCGAGGTCCTCGAGGATCTCCACCCGCGGGTCGGCGGGCAGGTAGAGGTAGAACGTGTCGACGTCGTCGGCCGCGTAGGCGATCGTCGTGCCCTCGAACTCGGGATGCTCCGCCGCGGCGTCCGCGATGAGCGCGTCGAGGTCGTCGAGCACCGTCGCGGCCTCCTCGGTCCGTCCGAGCGCGAGGCCGGTGTCGGTGATGACGTCGCGCCACGGCGTCGCCCAGAGCGCCTCCTCCGGCGCGATCACCGGGATGCCGGCGCCGGAGACCGCGTCGTACTCCTCCTCCGTGAGCCCGGAGTAGGGCGCGATGAGCACGTCGACGTCGGCCGCGAGCAGCTCCTCGACGGACAGCTCGTAGCTGGAGTTGTCCAGGATGACCGGCTCCTCGCCGCCGAGCTCCTCAATGGCATCCTCGACCCACGGCGCGATGCGGTCCTCGCCCCCGCCGTAGTCGTCCGAGGGGATGGCGACGGGCACGATCCCGAGGGCCAGCACGGCGTCCGTGGCGCCCCAGCCCCAGGTCGCGACCCGCTCGGGCGCCGCCTCGAGCGTCGTCTCGCCGTACATGTGCTCGAACGTGACGGGGAAGCCCTCGGTGGAGCCGCCGGCCCCGTCCGTCTCGGACTCTGCGGTGCCGGCGCAGCCGGTGAGGGCGAGCGCGCCGACCGCGACGAGCGCCGCGGCGCCGCGCCAACGGGTGATTGCGGACATCGGTGTGTTCCTTTCGGTGGGATCAGCCCACGTCCGCGGCGCTGTGGGCGCCGCCGGGGACGGGGATGATGAGGGGGGTCTGGGTGAGGGGATCGGGCATGACGACCGCGTCGAGGCCGAACGCCTCGGCGACGACCTCCCGGTCGAGCACCGCCGAGGGGTCGCCCTGCGCCACGATGCGGCCGTCGCACATGACGATGAGTTCGTCCGCGTAGCGCGCCGCGAGGTTCAGCTCGTGGAGCACCGCGACCACGGTCGTCCCGTCCGTGCGGTTGAGCTCGCGCAGCAGGTCCAGCACCTCGATCTGGTGGCTGAGGTCGAGGTACGTCGTCGGCTCGTCGAGGAGCAGGATGCGGGGCTCCTGCGCGAGCGCCATGGCGATCCAGACGCGCTGTCGCTGCCCGCCCGACAGGTCGCCCACGGCGCGGTCTGCGAGGGCGGCGACCCCGGTGCGGGCCATGGCCGCGTCCACCCGTTCCGTGTCGGTGTCGCCCCAGCGCTGAAAGACGCCGCGGTGGGGGTGCCGGCCGCGTGAGACGAGCTCCGCCACCGTGAGCCCGTCGGGTGCCGTCGGCTGCTGCGGGAGGAGGCCCACCTGCTGGGCGAAACGACGCCGCGGCAGCGTGGCGATGTCCACGTCGTCGAGCGTGATCCGCCCGGCCGCCGGGGCGTTCACGCGGGCGAGGGCGCTCAGCAGCGTCGACTTGCCGCACGCGTTCGCGCCGATGATCATCGTGACCGCACCGGGGGTGAAGGTCACGTCCAGGCCTTCGATGACGGTGCGACCGGGATAGCCGACCGACAGGCCGTGCGCCCGGAGGACGGGGGCGGAGCGGTCCACGGTCATAGCTGTCGTCCCTTCGACGTGGTGAGCACCCAGAGGAGGAACACGGCGCCGAGCGCGCCGGTCACGACGCCCACGGGCAGCGAGAACCCCGGGAGGGCGTACTGGGCGATGAGGTCGGCGCCGACGAGCAGCACCGCGCCGACGGCGGCGCTGGTGCCGAGCGCGACGGCACCGTTCCCCGCCAGCGGCCGCGCGATCGCGGGCGCGCAGAGCGCGACGAACGAGATCGGCCCGACGAAGGCGCAGGTCACGGCGGTGAGCAGGACGGCGGTGAGGATGGCGGTGAGCCGGACGGTCCGAGGCCGGACGCCGAGCGAGACGGCGGTCTCGGCCCCCATCTGGTGGAGCGGCAGCCAGCGGGCGCACGCGACGACCGCCGGCACCGTCAGGACGGCGACGACCGCGACGACCGCGACGTTCCACCACGGGGTGGAGGCGAGGCTGCCGGTGAGCCAGACGAGCGCGTTCTGCGCGAGTTCGACCTGGGCGCGCACCATGAGGAAGCTCGTCACCGATGTGCACAGGAACGCGACGCCGATGCCGGCCAGCACGAGTCGGTAGCCGCCGTCGGAACGGTGGCGCCCGGCCAGGAGGAGGAAGCCGGCTACGACGAGCCCGCCGGCGAAGGCGATGAGTGCGAGCGCCGGCCCGCCGACCCCCAGCACCAGCAGACCGAACACGGCCGCCGCACCGCTCCCGCCGCTGATGCCGAGGAGGTCGGGGCTGGCGAGCGGGTTGCGCAGCAGGGCCTGCAGGAGCGCTCCGGCGATCCCGAGGCAGACCCCGACGAGCACGCCCATGAGCACGCGCGGCGCCCGCACCTGGCCCACGACGTAGGCCTCCAGCCGGGTGCCGCCGCCCCACAGGGTGCGCCACAGGTCCGGCGGGGCGATGGGGTACTCCCCCACGGACAGCGCGACCGCCGCGACGAGCACCAGCGCGGCGACGGATGCGGTGAGCACGAGCGCCCGACGTCGCCGCACCCGCATCCGTACCGCGCGCACCGACACCGGGACCGACCGTCCCACGGTCCGGACGCCCGCGCTCACAGTGCCACCTGCTTCCGACGCAGCACGATCGCGATGAGCATCGGCGCACCGAGGAACGCGACGACCAGGCCCGCCTGCACCTCGCCGGGCAGCGCGATCACGCGCCCGACGACGTCGGCGAGCACGAGCAGCGCCGCGCCGAGCGGTGCTGCGACGAGCATGAGGTCACGGTGGGTGCCGCCGAGCACGCCGCGGACGAGGTGCGGGACGGCGAGGCCGATGAACACGATCGGTCCGGCGATCGCGGTGGCGGCGCCGCTCAGCAGCACGGTCGCCACGATCCCGAGCGCACGGGTGCGGCCGACGTGGTGGCCGAGCGCAGAGGCCGTCCGGTCGCCGAGCGCGAGCAGGTCGAGGCCGCGCGCGCACGCGAGCGCGAGGACGAGGCCGACGACGATCGGGAGCAGCACGAGGGCGACGGTGTCGAGGCCGCGGGCGGTGAGACCGCCCACCTGCCAGTAGCGGAAGACGTCGAACGCCCGGACGGAGGTCACCAGGATGAGGGTGGTGACGGCCGTGAGCCCCGCGGTGACCGCCGCACCCGTGAGGGCGAGCTTCGCGGGGTTGCCGCCGTCGGGGCCCCGGGCGCCGACGAGGGCCACGATCGTCGCGGACACCGCGGCGCCGAGGAAGGCGAACCAGACGAACCCGGAGGCGCGGGTGATCCCGAACACGGTGATGGCGGTGAGGACGGCGACGGACGCGCCCGCGTTGATCCCGAACAGGCCGGGGTCGGCGAGCGGGTTGCGGGTGAGGCCCTGCATCAGGGTGCCGGCGACCGCGAGCGATGCACCGGCGAGGATCCCGATCACCGTTCGGGGCAGCCGCTGGTCGAGAACGACCACGGCGTCGTTGCCCGCGGCGTCGGGGTGCACGAGCGCCTCCCAGACGGTTCCCACCGGGATCGGGCGGGCGCCGACGGTGAAGCCGAGCCAGACCGCCACGAGGAGCAGGACGACGGACAGGAGCAGGGCGGTCACGACGCGGCGTCGTCGCGCCGGCGTGTTCATTCCGTGCGCTCGGCCTGGCCGGCGCGCCAGTACCCCATGAACGCCACGCGTCGGCGATCGACGCCGCGCTCGGAGACGAGCAGCCGGCGCAGCGCCTTGATCGTGGCGGCCTCCCCCGCCATCCAGGCGTAGAACTCGCCCTCGGCGTCGTCGGGGCTCTCCCACAGCAGCTCGCGATCGACGTCGATGTCGGCGACCTCCTGCGGGCGGGGCGCGGCAGCACGCGCGAGGAGGGCGCCCGACGCGTCGGTCCAGGCCGTGACGGCCTCGCGCAGCGCGTCGCCGTGTGCGCGGTCGCCCCGCGCGAGCCAGGTGACGCGCGCCGACGCGGGTGCGTCGATCGTGAGGGCGTCCTCGGCCGTGGGCACCTCCACGAAGACGTCCACGTCGTGGGCGTCGTCGAGGGACTCGAGGATGCCCGCGATCGCGGGCGCCGCGGTCTCGTCGCCGACGAGCAGGATGCGCGTCGCGGTGCCCGGGTGGAAGTCGACGCCGCCCGCGGGCAGTGTGCTGCGGCGGTCCGGGCCGACGACGACGAGACGCTGCCCCATCGCCGCCTGCGCGGCCCAGGTGCCGGCGGGACCGGCGTCGTGGTGCACGACGAAGTCGACGTCGAGCTCGGCACGCTCCGGGCGGAGCCCGCGGACCGTGTAGGTGCGGAACGGGTTGCGTGCGGCCGTCGGCAATGCCCGCCAGCGGTCGTACCAGTCCCCCGCACCGTCGTCCTGGCCGATGTCGGAGAACGAACCGTCCGGATGCGGGAGCAGCACCTTGATGCGCTGGTCACCGCCCGCGGCGCCGAAGTGCTCGACCTCGGGTCCGGTGAACGTCACCCGGACGAAGCTCGGCGAGAGCCGACGCACCCCGACGACGGTCGCGACGTACGGTCGGTAGGCGGGCCGGACAGTGGTGGCGGAAACGAGCACACTTTAGGGTAGCCTCACCTACCTGGATGGTCCAGCCCGTCCACAGGGTCAGGATGCGGCGAACGCGCCGATCCGTTCGATCGCCTCGGTGAGCACCTCCGGCGAGCATCCGACGTTCACGCGGACGTGCCCGGCCCCCTGCGGACCGAAGGCCGGGCCGTGGTGCAGGGCGACCTTCGCGCCGCGCAGGATCGCGGGCACCGGATCGTCGCCCCACCCGTACGCGGACACGTCGACCCAGGCGAGATAGCCCGCATCCGGGATCCGGAACCGTGCGGCGGGCAGCTGGACGGCCAGCAGGTCGGCGAGGAGACGGTGGTTCTGCGCGATCGCCGCCTGGGCACGGTCGAGCCAGTCGTCGCTCTCCGGTGAGAACGCGGCGACGCCGGCCAGCGCGCCGAAGAGCCCGGTGCGCCACTCGACCTCGTCGGGCAGGGCACGCAGCACACCGCCGGTGGCGGGGTCGGCGGCGATCATGAGCGCGCACTTCAGACCGGCCAGGTTGAACGCCTTGCTCGCCGAGGTGACCGCGAACCCGATGCGCGCCGCGGTCGGCGAGGCGGCGAGGAACGGCGTGATGCCCGAGTCGGGGGCGGCGAGCGGTGCGTGGATCTCGTCGCTGACGACCACGGCGTCGTACGCGGCGGCGATCTCCGCGAGTCGTGCGAGCGTCTCCCGGGAATGCACCGTACCGGTCGGGTTGTGCGGGTTGCACAGCAGCATCGCCCGGGCTCCCCCGCGGAACGCCGCCTCGATGCCGTCCAGGTCCAGGGCGAAGCCGCCCGCATCCTCGATGAGCGGCACCGACTCGACCACGGCGCCGGCCTCGGGGATGCAGTCGAAGAACGGCGGGTAGACCGGCGGGGTCACGACCACGCGGTCACCCGGCGACGTGACTCGGCGGAGGATCTCCACGACGCCCATGATGACGTCCCCCGTCGACCTGATCACGGTGCCGGAGACGTCCCAGCCGAACCGGCGGGCGGCGAACCCGGTGTACGCGGCCCGCAGCCCCGGATCCGCCGGCGTGTACCCGGTGTCGCCGAGGGCGACGGCGGTCGCGAGCGCCTCGGTGATCGCCGGCGCGAGCGGGAAGTCGGTCTCCGCGACGAACAGCGGCAGGACGTCCTCGGGGTACGCCCGCCACTTCACGCTCCGCCGACGACGGAGCTCGTCCAGGGGTAGTGCGCGCAGCGGTTCGATGCTCATCCGAAGAGGTTATCGGGGCGTCGGTGTGCGCAGGAACGTGCCGAGCCCGTGCTCGTCGTACACCCCGAGGACGAGGGTGCCGTCGGCGAACGTGGCCGACGAACGGCTGCCGGCGCCGCCGTTCTCCCCGGGCGGCTGGAACGCGAAGACATCGCCGTCCCAGTGTTCGAGCGGGAGCACACCGGTGGGCCCGAGCCGCAGGACCAGCCCGTCGTCCTCGAGTGTGACGCGCGCCGTGCCGTAGAACTCGTTGACGTAGTCGCCGGTGTACGAGGACAGCTCGGCCGGTGCAGCGGGGTCTGCCGGGACGTCCGCGCCGGCCAGGTCGCCGGCGGGCGCGTTCACGGCGGCCATCGCCTCGCCGTACAGCGTCAGCCAGTCGCCGCGCACGGCGCCGAACTGGGCGATGTCCGTGAACCGGTGGGCGACGGCCTCCGCGACACCGTTCGCGCGTCCGTTCGTGAGCACGACGATGCCGAGGTCCGCGCCGGGGAGGAGGGTGAAGGTCGTGCCGGCGCCCAGCAGGAACGCGCCGGAATGGTTCACGTCCACGAGACCCCCGGGATCGGCGGAGACGTTGTACCCGTACCCGTAGAAGCTGCCCCGCGCCGCCGCGGAGACCGGCACGGTGGTGGGGATCTGCGCAGAGATCGCGGGGACGAGCGCGTCGTCCGTGAGGAAGTCGCCCGGATCGAGGACCATCCGCATCCACGCGGCGAGGTCCGTCACGGAGGAGCTCACCCCGCCGGCGGGCGCCTGCGCGTCCGGTTGGCGCTGCTGCGGCGAGACGATCCAGCCGCCCGCCGTCGGGACGTGCCCGAGTGCACGGTTGCCGCGCTCGGTGAGGTCCACGAAACGCGAGCTCGTCGAGGTCATGCCGAGCGGGGCGTACAGCAGCCGCTCGGAGAGCTCCTCCCACGACGTGCCCGCCGCGCGTGCGACGGACTCGGCGGCGGCGGTGATGTCGTAGTTGGCGTAGGCGTACGTCGTGCGGAACGGCGCGAGCGGGACGTACCGGAGCCGCTCGAGGATCGTCGCACGGTCGTAGCCGAGGTCCTCGAGGTCGTCGCCCGCGTGCTCGTAGAGCCCGGACCGGTGGGCGTACATGTCGCCGATCGTGACGTGCGCGGTCGCCCACGGGTCGGAGAGCGCGAACCCGGGGAGGTTGTCGACGACGGGGGTGTCCCAGGTCACGAGGCCCTCGTCGATGGCGCGGGCGACGACCGTGGCGCCGATCGACTTCGACACCGACGCGAGCGGGAAGACGGTGTCCGCGTCGACTGCTGCGCCGGAGTCGACGTCGCGGACGCCGAAGCCCTCGGCGAAGATCGTCTCCCCCTCGTGGACGACCGCCACGGCGACACCGGGCACACCGGTCTGCGCGATCGCCTCGTCGACGGATGCGGGAAGGTCCTCGACGGCCCGCCGCACCTGCTCGGCCGTCACCTGGACGACCGCATCCTCATTCGGATTCGACGCGGGCGCGGCGTAGCGCTCCGGTTCGGCCCCCGCGCAGCCCGCGATCACGATGCCGAGCGCGCACACGACGGCCACGGCCCCCCAGCGATGTCCCATCGCGCCAGCCTAGGGCTGCCGCGGAGGCCACGACGAATCGGGTCAGATCGCGAAGCCGAGCGCGCGCATCATGTCGCGCCCGTCGTCCGTGATGCGCTCCGGGCCCCACGGCGGCATCCACACCCAGTTGATGCGGAACCGGTCCACGACGTTGTCCAGCGCCTGCGCGGTCTGCTCCTCGAGGACGTCGGTGAGCGGGCACCCCGCGGACGTGAGGGTCATGTGGATGACCAGCGCGTCGTTCTCGTCGTCCCACGCGAGGTCGTAGATGAGGCCGAGGTCGACGACGTTGATCCCGAGCTCGGGGTCCATGACGTCCTTGAGCGCCTCGGTGACCTCGTCGTACTTCTCCGGGGTGAGGGTGGCAGCCATGCCGGGAGCCTACGCCTCGATGACGGCGTCGGGGTCGAGGAAGCGGTCGTATCCCTCGTTCTCGAGCTGGTCCGCGAGCTCGGGGCCGCCCTCCTCGACGATCCGGCCCTTGACCATGACGTGCACGTAGTCGGGACGGATGTAGCGGAGGATGCGGGTGTAGTGGGTGATGAGGAGCACGCCGAGGTCGGTCTGCTCCTTGGCGCGGTTCACACCCTCCGAGACGATCTTGAGGGCGTCCACGTCGAGGCCGGAGTCGGTCTCGTCGAGCACGGCCAGCTTCGGCTTGAGCAGCTCGAGCTGGAGGATCTCGTGGCGCTTTTTCTCGCCGCCGGAGAAGCCCTCGTTGACGTTGCGCTGCGCGAACTTCGGGTCCATGCGCAGGTTCTTCATCGCGCCCTTGACGTCCTTGGTCCAGGTGCGGATGGCGGGGGCCTCGCCGTCGATGGCGGTCTTCGCGGTGCGCAGGAAGTTCGTCACGGTGACGCCGGGGATCTCCACCGGGTACTGCATGGCGAGGAACAGGCCCGCGCGGGCGCGCTCGTCGACGCTCATCTCCAGGACGTCCTCGCCGTCGAAGGTGATGCTGCCGCCGGTGACGGTGTACTTGGGGTGCCCGGCGATCGTGTACGCGAGCGTCGACTTGCCGGAGCCGTTCGGGCCCATGATGGCGTGCGTCTCGCCGGTGCGCACGGTGAGGTCCAGACCGTTCAGGATGGGCGTGGTGCCCTCCTCGGTCTCGACCGTGACGTGCAGATCGCGGATCTCGAGAACAGACATTCAGACTTCCTTCGTGAGGGTGGGATCGATGAGCACGTCGTCGCCGTCGATGACGACTTCGTAGACGGGGACGGGCTCGTACGCGGGGAGGTTCAGGGGTCGGCCGGTCCGCAGGGAGAACGCCGAGCCGTGCGCCCAGCATTCCAGCGTGTCGCCGTCGACGAATCCGTCGGCCAGCGAGATGTCGCCGTGCGTGCAGGTGTCGCCGATGGCGTGCACCTCGCCGTTCGAATCGAGCACGACGGAGATCGGGACGCCGTCGACCTCGACGCGGCGGGCCTCGTCCTGGACGAGCTCGCTGAGGGCGCAGACGCGGGAGGCGGTCATCGGGCGAGTTCCTCCTCGATCCGGGCGACGAGACGCTCCTCGATCTCGTCGACGCCGATCTTCTGCACGATCTCCATCAGGAAGCCGAGCACGACGAGGCGGCGCGCCTCGTCGGCGGGGATCCCGCGGGCCTGCAGGTAGAAGAGCTGCTCGTCGTCGAACCGGCCGGTGGCGCTGGCGTGGCCGGCGCCGACGATGTCGCCGGTCTCGATCTCGAGGTTCGGGATGGAGTCGGCGCGGGCACCCTCGGTGAGCACGAGGTTGCGGTTCGCCTCGTAGGAGTCGGTGCCGGTCGCGTCCGGTCCGATGAGCACGTCGCCGATCCAGACGGTGCGGGCGGAGGCGCCCTGCAGCGCGCCCTTGTAGAGCACGTCACCTCGGGTCGAGGCGCCCTTGTGGAACAGGTAGACCTGGCTCTCCAGGTGCTGGCCCGCGTCCGAGAACGCGAGGCCGTACAGCTCGCCCTCGGACCCGTTGCCGGCGAGTTCCACGTTCGGGTTCACCCGGACGATGCCGCCGCCGAAGCTGACGACGATGTGCCGCAGCGACGCGTCGCGGTCGACCCGCGCCTGGTGCGCGGACAGGTGGACCGCGTCGTCGTCCCACTCCTGCACGCTGACCAGCGTGAGGGATGCGCCGTCGCGGACGATGATCTCGACGTTCTCGGCGAACCGGGCGCTGCCCGCGTGCCGCAGCACGACGGTGGCCCGGGAGTTCGCGCCGGCCTCGATCACCAGGTGGGCGTGCGCCACGAGGGCGGCACCGGCCCCGCGCAGGTCGACGAGGACGACCTCGTCGAACTCCTCCCCCGCCGGGATCCGCACGTACAGCGCCTCGGCCGCACGCTGCCAGGCGACGGCGGCGGTGACGTCCTCCGGGACGAACACCTCACCGCGCGGCGCGGTGCCGACGGCGAGCGACGCCGCGGCGACGGGACCGGTCACGGTGATGCCGACGGCGCCCTCGTCGCCCGGGCGGTCCGTCACGAGGTCCTGGATGCGGTCGAGCGGGGTGAGCTTCCAGTTCACCTCTCGGCCGGTGGGCGCGCCGAAGGCGTCCGGCTCGTAGGAGCGGGGGCGCTCGGAGCGCGTCTGCACCGGCACGAAGGAGGCGGCAGGGTCGATGTGCCCCTTCGCCTCGGCGGCGGGGGCTGCGGTAGCGGCGGACATCAGCCGACGGATCCTTCCATGCCCATCTCGATGAGCTTGTTCAGTTCGAGTGCGTATTCCATCGGGAGCTCGCGGGCGATCGGCTCGATGAAGCCGCGGACGATCATGGCCATCGCCTCGTCCTCCGGCAGACCGCGGCTCATCAGGTAGAAGAGCTGCTCCTCGCTGACCTTCGACACGGTCGCCTCGTGACCGAGCTGCACGTCGTCCACGCGGATGTCGATCGCGGGGTACGTGTCCGACCGCGACTGCGTGTCGACCAGGAGCGCGTCGCACCGCACCGTGTTGGCGGAGTGGTGCGCGTTCGCGTCCACCCGCACCTCGCCGCGGTAGCCGGCACGGCCGCCGCCGCGCGCGATCGACTTCGAGACGATCGAGGACTGCGTGTACGGGGCCATGTGGATCATCTTCGCGCCGGCATCCTGGTGCTGACCGGGACCCGCGAAGGCGACCGAGAGGGTCTCGCCCTTGGCGTGCTCGCCCATCAGGTAGATGGACGGGTACTTCATGGTGACCTTCGAGCCGATGTTGCCGTCGACCCACTCCATCGTCGCGCCCTCGTGCGCCACGGCGCGCTTGGTGACGAGGTTGTAGACGTTGTTCGACCAGTTCTGGATCGTCGTGTAGCGCACGCGGGCGTTCTTCTTCACGATGATCTCGACCACGGCCGAGTGCAGCGAGTCCGACTTGTAGATCGGCGCCGTGCAGCCCTCGATGTAGTGCACGTAGGAGCCCTCGTCGGCGATGATCAGCGTCCGCTCGAACTGGCCCATGTTCTCGGTGTTGATGCGGAAGTACGCCTGCAGCGGGATGTCCACGTGCACGCCCTTCGGCACGTAGACGAAGGAACCGCCCGACCACACCGCCGTGTTCAGCGCGGCGAACTTGTTGTCGCCGGCCGGGATCACGGTGCCGAAGTACTCCTCGAAGAACTCGGGGTGCTCCCGCAGCGCGGTGTCGGTGTCCATGAAGATGACGCCCTGCCGCTCCAGGTCCTCCTGGATCTGGTGGTAGACGACCTCGGACTCGTACTGGGCGGCGACGCCGGCGACCAGGCGTGCGCGCTCGGCCTCGGGGATGCCGAGCTTCTCGTACGTGTTGCGGATGTCCTCGGGGAGGTCCTCCCACGACTGCGCCTGCTTCTCGGTGGAGCGGACGAAGTACTTGATGTTCTCGAAGTCGATGTCGGAGAGGTCGGCACCCCACGTCGGCATCGGCTTCTTGCCGAACAGCTGGTAGCCCTTCAGACGGGTCTTCAGCATCCATTCGGGTTCGGCCTTGAGCGCGGAGATGTCGCGCACGACGGCCTCCGAGAGGCCGCGCTTGGCGCTGGCCCCCGCGGCGTCCGGGTCGTGCCACCCGAACTCGTAGACGCCGAGCCCCTCGAGCTCGGGACGATCGATCAGCACATCGGACATGGTTGTCACTCTCCTCAAAGGACCCAACGGTGTCATCCGTTCCGGCATTCCGTGCCCCGCACGGGAGTTCGTGCGAGGGATTGCCGTTTCCAGGCCCGGATACATCGGCGGAAGAGCCGCCTAGAATGTTGGTGCGCCGCGCGTCAGCGCCGCATCCCGAACCCCTCGATTCTACAGGTTTCCCTCCGGCCCCGGGGCCGCGGAGGCCGCCGCGCGTCGTCGCGGCACCAGGAGAACACGCCATGTCCGTCGACACGTCGCCCGCGCCCACCCGTCCCGGACTGTGGCGGCGGTTCGTCGACCGGCTGCCGACGACCGTGGACCGGCGCGTGATCGCCGCGGCCTGGGCGACCCTCGTGGTCCAGATCGGGATCGTGGGCACCGGCGGTCTCGTACGGCTCACCGGGTCCGGTCTCGGCTGCTCGACCTGGCCGCGGTGCACGGAGGAGTCGTTCGTGGCGACCCCCGAGATGGGCATCCACGGCGCGATCGAGTTCGGCAACCGGCTGCTCACGTTCGTGCTCGTCGTCGTCGCGATCGTCACCTTCCTCCTCGTGGTCCGGATGCGGCACACCCGCCCCGAGCTGTTCTGGCTCGCCCTGCTCATCGGCCTCTACGTGCCGTTGCAGGCGGTCATCGGCGGCATCACGGTCCTCACGAACCTCAACCCCTACGTCGTCGGTCTGCACTTCCTGGCGTCGGCCGTGCTCGTCGCGTTCGCCGCGGCGCTCGTCCATCGGGTCTACGCCGTGCCCGGGCCGCGGACGCGGGCCGTCCCGCGCTGGTTCGCGATCACGACGCACGTCACCACCCTGTTCGTCGCGATCACGGTCGTCGTCGGCATCCTCGTGACCGGGTCGGGCCCGCACGCCGGCGACGGCGGTGCGGCGCGCAACGGACTCGACTCCGAGTTCATGCAGCACGTCCACTCGTGGCCCGCGTACGCCACGTTCGCGCTGACGCTCGTGCTCGTGTTCGCCGCGCTGCGGCTTCGCCCCGACGTGACTCGCCTGCGACTGTGGACCGCGCTGCTCCTGCTCGTGGAACTCGTGCAGATCGGCGTGGGGCTGTGGCAGGCACGGACCGGCCTGCCGATCGTGCTGGTGAACATCCACATGGTGCTCTCGATGCTGCTCGTCGCCGCCATGACGGCGGTCGTCCTGTCGCTCAAGGCACCGGCGCGCTCAGCCGACGCATAGGCGGCGCATCGCATCCGTGCGGTCACACCCGGAAGGGTGTCGGAAGCCGCGGCAACCGTTGCCGCGCATCCGAGGAGTGACCACCGCATGAACACCACACCCCGACTGACCCGCAGCGTCCCGTTCTGGATCCTGCTCGTCGGCTCGCTGGCCAGCATCGCCTTCGGCGTCTGGCTCACCGTCGACCGGCTCGGGCTCATGACCGAGACGCTGCTGGACGGCACCGCGACGGGCGTCGAGGTGTACGCCGGTCAGGCCTGGACCGTCTTCGCCGCCGCCTTCGTCGGCGCGGGGCTCGTCGGCCTCGTCGCCGCCCTCGCACTCGCGGTGGCGCGTTCGTTCGTCGCGCAGCCCGTCGAGGTCGTCGAGGCGATCGCCTGGGCCGACGACGACGACTTCCAGCCCGAGGGCGCCGAGCCCACGCCGGCCGCCGAGGAGGAGGCCGTCACCCGCTGACGGCTCCCGCACGAGACGACGACGCCCCGGGACCCTGGGTCCCGGGGCGTTCCCGTGTCCGGGCGCGGATCAGAACGGCAGCAGCGGGTCGACCGCGATCGCGAGGAACAGCAGCGTCAGGTACGAGATGGATGCGTGGAAGACCCGCATCGGGCGGGGCGCGCCGCCGCGCACCGACCGGTTGTAGAGCACGTGGGATTCCACGATGAACCAGCCGCCGAAGACCACCGCGGACACCGAGTAGACCAGGCCCATCGGCGCGACCGGGATGAGCAGCAGCGAGCACGCGACAGTCGCCCAGGCGTACAGGATCACCTGCAAGCCGACCTGCGAACTGTCGCGGGTGGCGCCGAGCATCGGGACGTCGACGTCCTCGTAGTCGTCCTTGTACTTCATCGACAGCGGCCAGTAGTGCGGCGGCGTCCACAGGAACACGAGCACGAAGAGGATCGCGGCCGCCCATGAGAGGGTGCCGGTCACGGCGCTCCAGCCGATGACGACCGGGAAGCACCCGGCGATCCCGCCCCACACGATGTTCTGCTCGGTGCGGCGCTTGAGCAGCATCGTGTAGATGACGACGTAGAAGAAGATGGCGGCCGCGGACAGGGATGCGGCGACCCAGTTGGTGAACACCAGCAGCCACACCGTCGAGACGACCGCGAGCGTCCACGCGAACACGAGCGCGGCACGCGGGGTGACCTCCCCGGTCACCAGCGGGCGGTTCTCGGTGCGGTGCATCTGCGCGTCGATGTCGCGGTCGAGGTACATGTTGAACGCGGCGGCGGATCCGGCGCTCATGGCGCCGCCGACGACCGTCGCGAGCACCAACCAGAGGTTCGGCAGCCCGCCCTGCGCGAGGATCATGACCGGCACGGTCGTGACCAGCAGCAACTCCATGACTCGCGGCTTCGTCAGCGCGACGTAGGCCCGCAGCGTCCGCCCGAAGGAGGGACGGGTCTGCGGATCGACGGTCCCCGTGGTCGTGATGTCCATCTCCCCCGCATTCACGCGCGTTGTCTTCGGATGCTTCATTCTACGTCACGGGTTCCGCAACCCCCGCCCGCGGCGGGGTGCGGCTTCGCTATGCTGAGACCACGCGCGCCTGGCGCCGACTGCCCCACAGCGAACGTGGTCCGCGGACGGACTTCGTCGGGCGCACCTCTGTTCTGGAAAGGCGGTCCGGTGACCGATTTGCTGTGGGAAGAGATCGATCGGCGCGCGGTGGACACCGCACGCGTGCTGGCGGCGGATGCTGTCGAGAAGGTGGGCAACGGCCACCCGGGCACGGCGATGAGCCTGGCCCCCGCCGCGTACCTGCTCTATCAGCGGGTGCTGCGACACGACCCGACCGACACCGACTGGCTGGGCCGTGACCGGTTCATCCTGTCCGCGGGTCACTCCTCGCTGACGCAGTACGTGCAGCTGTACCTCGGCGGCTTCGGCCTCGAGCTCGACGACCTGAAGTCGCTGCGCACCTGGGGCTCGCTGACCCCGGGTCACCCCGAGTACGGTCACACGAAGGGCGTCGAGATCACGACCGGCCCGCTGGGCCAGGGCCTGGCGTCCTCGGTGGGCTTCGCGTACGCGGCCCGCTACGAGCGCGGGCTGTTCGATCCCGAGGCTGCTCCCGGCACCTCGCCGTTCGACCACTTCGTGTACGTCATCGCCTCCGACGGAGACCTCGAGGAGGGCGTGACCAGCGAGGCGTCGTCGCTCGCCGGCCACCAGCAGCTGGGCAACCTCGTCGTGATCTACGACTCCAACCAGATCTCGATCGAGGACGACACCAACGTCGCCTTCACCGAGGACGTCGCGAAGCGCTACGAGTCCTACGGCTGGCAGGTCCTCACCGTGGACTGGAAGAAGACGGGCGAGTACGTCGAGGACGTCGCCGAGCTGTACGCCGCGATCGAGGCCGCCAAGGGCGAGACCGACAAGCCGTCGCTCATCATCCTGAAGACCATCATCGGCTGGCCGGCCCCCGGCAAGCAGAACACCGGCAAGATCCACGGCTCCGCGCTCGGCGCCGACGAGCTCGCCGCCACCAAGAAGGTCTTGGGCTTCGACCCGGAGCAGAGCTTCGAGGTCGCCGACGACGTCATCGCGCACACCCGCGCGCTGGCCGACCGCGCCGCGGCCGAGAAGGCCGCCTGGCAGGAGTCGTTCGACGCGTGGGCCGCGGCGAACCCGGAGCGCAAGGCGCTGCTGGACCGTCTGCTCGCCCGCGAGCTGCCGGCGGACCTGGAGCAGGCGCTGCCGACCTTCGCCCCCGGCAAGGACGTCTCCACCCGTGCCGCATCCGGCCAGGTCATCAACGCCCTCGCCGCCGAGCTCCCCGAGCTCTGGGGTGGTTCGGCCGACCTCGCCGAGTCGAACCTCACCACGATCAAGGGCGCGCCCTCCTTCATCCCCGAGGAGTGGTCGACGCACGAGTGGAGCGGTTCGCCCTACGGGCGGGTGCTGCACTTCGGCATCCGCGAGCACGCGATGGGGTCCATCCTGAACGGCATCGTGCTGCACGGCCCGACCCGTCCGTTCGGCGGCACGTTCCTCATCTTCAGCGACTACATGCGCCCGCCGGTGCGTCTGGCCGCCCTCATGGACATCCCCACGATCTTCGTGTGGACCCACGACTCCATCGCCCTCGGCGAGGACGGGCCGACCCACCAGCCCATCGAGCAGGTCGCGACGCTCCGCGCCATCCCCAACTTCACGCTGGTGCGCCCGGCCGACGCGAACGAGACCGCGTACGCGTGGTACGAGATGCTGCGCCGCCACGGCGGCCCCGCCGGCATCGCGCTCACCCGTCAGAACGTCCCGACGTTCGAGCGCGGCGAGGGCGAGGCCTCGGGCGAGGTGTTCGCCTCCGCGGCGCTCACCGCCAAGGGCGCCTACGTGCTGGCCGAAGCACCCGGCGGCACGCCCGACGTGATCCTCATCGCGACCGGTTCCGAGGTCCAGCTCGCCGTCGAGGCGCGCGAGCAGCTGCGCGCGGAGGGCGTCAACGCCCGCGTCGTCTCGGCGCCCTCGCTCGAGTGGTTCGCCGAGCAGGACGAGGCCTACCGCGAGCAGGTGCTGCCCTCCTCGGTCAAGGCGCGCGTCTCGGTGGAGGCCGGCACCGCCCTGTCCTGGCGCGGCATCGTCGGCGACACCGGTCGCTCGGTCTCGATCGAGCACTTCGGTGCCTCGGCCGACTACAAGACCCTCTTCCAGAAGTTCGGCATCACCGCCGAAGCCGTCGTCGAGGCGGCGCGGGAAACCATCAAGGAGAACGCATGAGCACCCCCACCGCACAGCTCGCCGCCGCAGGCGTCAGCATCTGGCTGGACGACCTGTCGCGTGAGCGCATCACCACGGGGAACCTCCGGTCGCTGATCGCCGAGCGCGACGTCACGGGCGTCACCACGAACCCGACGATCTTCGCCGGGGCCCTGTCGAAGGGCGAGTCCTACGCCGAGCAGGTGTCGGTGCTCGCCGCCGACGGCGCCGACGTCGACCGCGCCATCTTCGAGATCACGACCGACGACGTGCAGGCCGCCTCCGACATCTTCCGTCCCGTCTTCGACGCGACGAACGGCGTCGACGGCCGCGTGTCCATCGAGGTCTCCCCCGACCTCGCGCACGACACCGCCGCGACCGTGGCGGAGGCGAAGAAGCTCTGGGCGAAGGTCGACCGGCCGAACGCGCTGATCAAGATCCCGGCGACCAAGGCGGGCCTCCCCGCCATCACCGAGGTGATCGGCGCCGGCATCAGCGTCAACGTCACGCTGATCTTCTCCCTCGAGCGCTACGCCGAGGTCATCGAGGCGTACCTCGCGGGCGTCGAGAAGGCGCGCGACGCCGGCATCGACGTGTCGACCATCCACTCGGTGGCGTCGTTCTTCGTGTCCCGTGTGGACACCGAGGTCGACAAGCGTCTCAAGGCCATCGGCACCGACGACGCCACCGCGCTCCTGTCCAAGGCCGGCGTCGCGAACGCCCGCCTGGCGTACGAGCTGTTCGAGCGCGAGTTCGGCACCGACCGCGCCAAGGCGTTGGTCGAGGGCGGGGCGAACGTGCAGCGTCCGCTCTGGGCGTCGACCGGCGTCAAGGACCCGGCCCTGCCCGACACGCTCTACGTGACCGAGCTGGTCGCGCCCGGCACCGTCAACACGATGCCGGAGAAGACCCTCGAGGCCACCTTCGACCACGCCGTGGTCACCGGCGACACCGTCACCGGCAACTACGCGGACGCGCACGACGTGTTCGCCCGCCTCGCCGCGGTGGGCGTCGACTTCGCCGACGTCACCCAGGTGCTGGAGGACGAGGGCGTCGAGAAGTTCATCGTGTCCTGGCACGAACTCCAGGACACCGTGAAGGGTGCCCTGGAGCAGGCTCGATGACATTCGACCTGCGCCTGCGCGGCCGCGTCTCCGACGTGGCCGCGCAGGCCCTGCCGGGCCTGGTGGACGACCTCGTCGCCTCCGGGATCACCGCTCAGGACGCCTCGCTGTGGGGTCCTGCCGCCGAGGCCGAGGCCTCGGCCCGTCTCGGATGGGTCGACGCCGTCTCGGTGTCGCGTCCACTCGTCCCCGAGATCCTCGCCCTGCGCGACGCGCTCCGCGCGAAGGGCGTCACCCGCGTGGTCCTCGCGGGCATGGGCGGCTCCTCGCTCGCGCCCGAGGTCATCGCGCGCACGGCGGGTGTCCCGCTCGTCATCCTCGACTCCACCGCTCCCGGTCAGGTCCTCTCGGCGCTCGACGGCGACGCCGAGTCTGGCGGCCTCGCGCAGACCGCCCTCGTGGTCTCCTCGAAGAGCGGTTCCACCGTCGAGACCGACGCCGCCCGGCGTGCTTTCGAGGCCGCCTTCCGCGACCTCGGCATCGACCCGGCGGAACGCATCGTCGTCGTCACCGACCCGGGCTCACCGCTCGAGCGGTCGGCGCGCGCCGACGGCTACACCGTCTTCTCCGCCGACCCCACCGTCGGCGGGCGCTTCTCCGCCCTCACGGCGTTCGGCCTCGTCCCCGCGGGCCTCGCCGGGGCCGACATCGCCGAGCTCCTCGACGAGGCTGAGGCGACCCTCCTCGAGGTGGCGATCGACGACCACCGCAACCCGGCGCTCCGTCTCGCCGCGGCCATCGCCGGCGGCGACCCGCGCCCCGACAAGCTCGCGCTCGTCAGCGACGGCACCCACATCGAGGGGCTGCCGGACTGGATCGAGCAGCTCATCGCCGAATCGACCGGGAAGGACGGCACCGGCATCCTGCCCGTCGTGATGCTGCCGGTCTCCCCCGAACTCGAGGCCCGCCCGGCCGACCTGCGCGTCGTCCGCTTCGTGGACGACGCGCGCCACGACCACCTCTTCGCGGAGCAGCACGACGGCGAGATCCTGGTCTCGGGCTCGCTCGGCGCGCAGTTCGTCGTGTGGGAGTACGCCACGGCGATCGCGGGACGGATGCTGGGTATCAACCCGTTCGACCAGCCGGACGTCGAGTCCGCCAAGGCGGCCACCCGGCGTCTCCTGGAGGACCGGCCCGCCCCCACCGCGCCGGCGTTCACCGCCGAGGGTGTCGAAGTGCGCACCTCCGTGCCGGGGCTCGCCGCCGCCGGCACGGTCGCCGGCGTCCTCGACGCGCTGTGGGCGCTGCTGCCCGCCGACGGGTACGTGGCGATCCAGGCGTACGTCGACCGCACCTCGTTGGCACAGCTCGCCGGTCTCCGGGAGCTCGTCGCCGCCGACTCCGGACGACCCACCACCTTCGGCTGGGGACCGCGGTTCCTCCACTCGACCGGGCAGTTCCACAAGGGCGGCCCGTCCACCGGTGTGTACCTCCAGATCCTGGAGACCACCGACGTCGACGTCGAGATCCCCGGCAGGCCGTTCACCTTCGGCGAGCTCATCGCGGCGCAGGCCGCGGGCGACGCCGCCGTCCTCGCCGACCTCGGTCGTCCCGTGGTGACGATCACCCTCACCGACCCGCAGCCCGACGTCCTCGCGCTGTTCGAAGCCGCCCAGTAGGAGTTACACCGCATGACCGCGGATATCTCGCGCACGCACAATCCGCTGCGCGACCCCGATGACCACCGCCTCAACCGGATCGCCGGGCCCAGCGCCCTCGTGATCTTCGGCGTCACCGGCGACCTGTCGCGCAAGAAGCTGATGCCCGCCGTCTACGACCTCGCCAACCGGGGTCTGCTGCCCCCGGGCTTCGGCCTGGTCGGTTTCGCCCGCCGCGACTGGGCGGACGAGGACTTCGCGCAGGTCGTGTACGAGGCGGTCAAGCAGCACGCCCGCACCGAGTTCCGAGAGGAGACCTGGCAGCAGCTGCTGCAGGGCATCCGGTTCGTGCAGGGTGAGTTCGACGACCCCGAGGCGTTCCGGCGCCTCCGCGAGACCGTCGAGCGCCTCGACGTGGAGCGGGGCACGATGGGCAACCACGCGTTCTACCTGTCGATCCCGCCGAAGGCGTTCCCCGTCGTCGCGAAGCAGCTCAAGGAGTCCGGCCTCGTCGACGACCGGTCGCTCGGGCTCGACCCGTGGCGCCGCGTCGTCATCGAGAAGCCGTTCGGCCA
Organism: Microbacterium sp. GXF7504; assembly: GCF_054798235.1. Classification (NCBI taxonomy): domain Bacteria; kingdom Bacillati; phylum Actinomycetota; class Actinomycetes; order Micrococcales; family Microbacteriaceae; genus Microbacterium; species Microbacterium sp. GXF7504. Next base: position 490,435 of record NZ_JBSJZI010000002.1, read on the forward strand.
TGACCTCGAGTCGGCCCGCGAGCTCAACGACGCGCTGGAGATCGCCTTCCCGGCCGACTCCATCTTCCGGATCGACCACTACCTCGGGAAGGAGACGGTCCAGAACATCCTGGCGCTGCGCTTCGCGAACGAGCTGTACGAGCCCATCTGGAACCGGAACTACGTCGACCACGTGCAGATCACGATGGCCGAGGACATCGGTGTCGGCGGTCGCGCCGGATACTACGACGGCATCGGCGCCGCGCGCGACGTCATCCAGAACCACTTGCTCCAGTTGCTCGCGCTCACGGCGATGGAGGAGCCGATCTCGTTCGACGCGACGCAGCTCCGCGCGGAGAAGGAGAAGGTGCTCGCCGCCGTCACGCTGCCCGAGGACCTCGCGCACGCCACCGCCCGCGGTCAGTACGCGGGCGGATGGCAGGGCGGCGAGCAGGTGACCGCCTTCCTCGACGAGGACGGCATGGCCCCCCAGTCCACGACCGAGACCTTCGCCGCGATCAAGCTCGAGATCAACAACCGCCGCTGGGCCGGGGTGCCGTTCTACCTGCGCACCGGCAAGCGGCTGGGCCGACGCGTCACCGAGATCGCGGTCGTCTTCAAGCGCGCCCCGGAGCACCTCTTCAGCCGCAGCCAGACCACCGGGCTCGGGCAGAACGCGCTCGTCATCCGCGTGCAGCCCGACGAGGGCGTCACGATCCGCTTCGGTTCGAAGGTCCCGGGCGCGGGCACGCAGGTGCGCGACGTCACGATGGACTTCGGCTACGGCCACGCGTTCACGGAGGCGAGCCCGGAGGCCTACGAACGGCTCATCCTCGACGTGCTCCTCGGCGACCCGCCGCTGTTCCCCCGGCACGAGGAGGTCGAGCTGAGCTGGAAGATCCTCGACCCGATCGAGCGGTACTGGGAGGCCCAAGGCGGGCCCCTCGAGCAGTACTCGCCCGGCTCCTGGGGCCCTCCCTCCGCCGACGAACTCTTGGCCCGTGACGGACGAACCTGGAGACGCCCGTGATCATCGACCTTCCCGACACCAACGTCAGCAAGATCTCGAAGGCGCTCGTCAGCGTCCGCGAGGAGGGCGGCGCCGTCGCGCTCGGCCGTGTGCTGACCCTCATCATCATCAGCCACCACGGCGTCGACGAGGAGGCCATCGAGGCCGCCAACGACGCGTCGCGCGAGCACCCCATGCGAGTCATCGTGCTGATGGAGAAGGACCCGGACGCGCAGCCGCGCCTCGACGCGCAGATCCGCGTCGGCGGCGACGCCGGCGCCAGCGAGGTCGTGCTGCTCCACGCCTACGGCCCCGCCGGGTCGAACTCCGAGAGCCTCGTGACGGGCCTCCTCCTGCCGGACGCGCCCGTGGTCGCCTGGTGGCCCGCGGACACCCCGCCCGTCCCGTCGAAGTCGGCGATCGGCCGCATCGCCCAGCGCCGGATCACGGATGCCGGCACGCAGCCCGACCCCCACGCCTGGGTCGCGGCACTCGGTGCGAAGTACGCCCCGGGAGACACCGACCTCGCCTGGACCAGGCTCACCCGCTGGCGCGAGCAGCTCGCGGCCGTCCTCGACCAGCCGCCGTACGAGCCCGTCACCGGCGCGGAGGTGCTCGGCGGCAGCGACTCCCCCTCCACGCCGCTCCTCGCCGCGTGGCTGCGCCTGCAGCTCGGTGTGCCCGTCAGCTGGCGCTACCTCGACGAGCAGGAGTGGGCGAGCGGCATCAAGTCGGTGCGTCTTCAGCGCAGCGGCGGCGACATCCTGCTCGAGCGCCCCGAACCCGGTGTGGCCGTGCTCACCCAGCCCGAACAGCCCTCGCACGAGCTCTCGTTCCCGCGGCGCTCGCTGCGCGAGTGCCTGGCGGAGGAGCTGCGCAGGCTCGACCCGGACCTCCTGTATGGTCGGGTGATCACCGAGGGAACCGGCCTGCTGGAAACGGCCTGAGCGAGGAGAGACAGTGCCCGAAGTCACCGCAGAGAAGCGGGTCGTCGTCCGCGCCGATCCCGACGCCGTCGCGAAGGCCGTGGCGTCACGCCTGCTCAGCCGCGTCGTCAAGCGCACCGCCGTGGGAAAGCTCGCACACGTCTCGCTGACCGGCGGGTCGATGGGCGCCCGAGTGCTCTCGGCAGCCGCTGCGCTCCCCCGCGTGGCCGAGATCGACTGGTCGCTCGTCCACTTCTGGTGGAGCGACGAGCGGTTCGTGCCGCGCGGGCACGTCGACCGCAACGACCTGCCCGCGTTCGCGGCGCTGTTCGACCCGGTCGGGGTCCCGGCCGCCAACGTGCACAGCATGCCCGCCAGCGACGACGGCCTCGACCTGGATGCCGCGGCCGAGCGGTACGAGGCGGAGCTCGCCGCATTCGCAGACCCCGCGGTCGGTGCGTGGCCGTCGTTCGACGTCTGCTTCCTCGGCGTCGGCCCGGACGGGCACATCGCGTCGCTCTTCCCGGACCGGCCGGAGATCCAGGTGGTCGACCGCGCCGTGCTGCCGGTCCGCGACTCCCCCAAGCCGCCGCCGGAGCGGGTCACGATGACGCGCCCGGTGATCAACTCGTCCAAGCGGGTCTGGCTCGTGCTCGCGGGCGACGACAAGGCGTCTGCGCTAGGGCTCGCCCTCGCCGGCGCGAGCTACCAGAGCGTTCCCGTCGCGGGGGCGAAGGGGCGCAAGCGCACCGTCTTCTTCACCGACGAGGCGGCGGCCGCGAAGGTGCCGCCGGAGCTCATCGACGCCGACTACTGAGCGGCGCATGCGAAGAGGGGCGGATGCCGGTCGGCATCCGCCCCTCTTCGATGTCTGCGGGTGTTACAGGCCGCGTCGCTCGCGCAGCTTCTGCAGCGCCTCCTCGAGGAGCTGCTCCGCCTCCTCGTCCGAGCGGCGCTCCTTCACGTACGCGAGGTGCGTCTTGTAGGGCTCGGTGCGGGCGACCTGGGGCGGGTTGTCCTTGTCGCGGCCTGCGGGCAGGCCCGAGTGGGGCGAGTCGATGACCTCGGGGATCTCGTCCTCGGGGATGCCCGCGGCGAAGTAGCGGACGGTCTCGTTGCCGAGCGCGTCCCAGTAGGACACCGCGATGCGGTCGGCGTGGAAGCCGTGGTCCTGTTCGCCCATGGGGCCGGCACCGACGCGGGTGCCGCGGATCGCATTTCCTCCGGTAGCCATGCGTTACACCAATCCAGAGAACTTCGTGATGAGGCCGAGGGCCACGATCGAGACGAACCACACGAGCGCGAGCACGACCGTGAACCGGTTGAGGTTGCGCTCGGCGAGCCCGGACGAACCGAGCGTCGAGCTCATCCCGCCGCCGAACATGTCGGACAGACCGCCACCGCGGCCCTTGTGCAGCAGGATAAGAAGGGTCAGCAGCAGGCTCGTGATGCCGAGGAGCACCTGGAGCACGAACTCGAGGATCTGCACTGTCGTGACAACCTTTCACGGCGACCCGGCGGATCGCACGGAGTACAACTATACCGGCGCGTGCACGGCGGCCGAAGGCGACTCGCCTCCGGCCGCCGCGGAATCACACGCCGACGTGCTTCTGGTAGCGGATGATCGCGGCGAACTCGTCGGCCACGAGGCTCGCACCGCCGACGAGCGCGCCGTCGACGTCGGGCTCGCGCATGAAGCTCGCGATGTTCGTCGACTTCACCGAGCCGCCGTAGAGGATGCGGGTACGGGCCGCGGCGTCCGCGCCCATCGCCTGCGCCACCACCTCGCGGAGCTTGGCGCACACCTCCTGCGCCTGCTCGGGGGTCGCGGCCTGACCCGAGCCGATCGCCCAGACCGGCTCGTAGGCGACGACGATGTCCGCGTCCGCGGCGACGCCGGCGAGGGCGCGCTCGAGCTGTCCCGCCGGCACCGCCGAAGCGCCGTGGGTCTCGAGGTCCTCCGCCGTCTCACCGACGCAGATCACCGGGACCAGACCGTGCTTGAGCGCGGCCTTCACCTTCGCCGCGACGACGTCGTCGTCCTCGGCGTGGTACTCGCGCCGCTCGGAGTGCCCGATGATGACGTAGGCGCAGTCGAGCTTCGACAGGAACGCACCAGAGATCTCACCGGTGTAGGCGCCCGAGTCGTGCGTGGACAGGTCCTGCGCGCCGAGGGCGAAAGGGATCTTGTCCGCGTCGATGAGCGTCTGCACGGTGCGCAGGTCGGTGAAGGGCGGGAACACCGCGACCTCGACCGAGCCGTCCTCGTGCTTGGCGTCCTTGAGCGTCCAGTGCAGTTTCTGCACCAGGGCGACGGCCTGGAGGTGGTCCAGGTTCATCTTCCAGTTGCCCGCGATGAGCGGGGTACGGGTCACTGCCATCCGAGGACCTCCAGTCCGGGGAGCTTCTTGCCCTCGAGGAACTCGAGGCTGGCGCCACCGCCGGTCGAGATGTGACCGAAGGCGTCGTCGCGGAAGCCGAGCTGGCGCACGGCCGCGGCGGAGTCGCCGCCACCGACGACGGAGAGCCCATCGACCTCGGTCAGCGCCTGCGCGACGGCCTTGGTGCCGGCGGCGAAGGCGGCCATCTCGAACACGCCCATGGGCCCGTTCCAGAAGACCGTCCGGCTGGTGCGCACGACCTCGGCGAACAGCTCGGCGGTGCGCGGGCCGATGTCCAGGCCCATGCCCGAGGCGCCGAACGGCGTGTCCTCGAGCGCGTCGGCCGGGGCCACGACGTGGTCGGCGTCGGCGGAGAACGACGACGCCATGACGGCGTCGACGGGCAGCACGAGCTCGACGCCCCGCTCCTCCGCCTCCTTCATGTAGCCGGTGACGGTATCGATCTGGTCCTGCTCGAGCAGGCTCGACCCGACCTTGTACCCCTTTGCGGCAAGGAAGGTGAACAGCATCCCGCCGCCCACCAGGATCTTGTCGACCCGGGGCAGCAGGTGCGCGATGACACCGAGCTTGTCGCTCACCTTGGAGCCGCCGAGCACGACCGCGTACGGCCGCTCCGGGTTCTCGGTGAGGCGGTCGAGCACGTCGAGCTCCGCTGCGATGAGCAGCCCCGCCGCGGAGGGCAGGATCTCGGCGAGCTCGTAGACGCTCGCCTGCTTGCGGTGCACGACCCCGAAGCCGTCGGAGACGAGCACGTCGCCGAGTTCGGCGAGCTGCGCCGCGAACGCCCGGCGCTCGTCCTCGTCCTTCGAGGTCTCCCCCGGGTTGAACCGGAGGTTCTCGATGACCGCGACGTCGCCGTCGCCGAGCGCGGCGACCGCCTCGTGCGCGGACTCCCCGACGGTGTCGCGTGCGAACGCGACCGGCTTGCCGAGGAGCTCCGACAGCCGCTGCGCGACCGGGGCGAGGCTGTAGGCCGGGTTGGGTGCGCCGTCGGGCCGCCCGAGGTGGGAGGTCACGATGACGCGGGCGCCCTGGTTGATCAGGGCGTTGAGGGTCGGAAGCGTCGCCCGGACGCGACCATCGTCCGTGATGACCTGGTCCTTGAGGGGGACGTTCAGGTCAGCACGGACGATGACGCGCTTGCCGGCGAGCGAACCCAGCGAATCGAGGGTGCGCAGTGCCATGGTGATCGCTTAGAGGCGCTCGGCCACGTACTCGGTGAGGTCGACGAGACGGTTGGAGTAGCCCCACTCGTTGTCGTACCAGCTGGAGAGCTTGACCTGGTTGCCGATGACGCGCAGCAGGCCCGCGTCGAAGATCGACGAGTGCGGGTCGGTGACGATGTCGCTGGAGACGATCTCGTCCTCGGTGTACTTGAGGATGCCCTTGAGCTCACCCTCGGCGGCGGCCTTGTAGGCGGCCTTGATCTCCTCGACGGTGACCTCGCGGGAGGCCTCGACCGTCAGGTCGGTGATCGAGCCGGTGGGGATCGGGACGCGGAGCGCGAAGCCGTCGAGCTTGCCCTTGAGCTCCGGCAGCACCAGGCCGATGGCCTTGGCGGCACCGGTGGAGGTGGGGACGATGTTGATCGCGGCGGCGCGCGCACGACGCAGGTCGCTGTGCGGGCCGTCCTGCAGGTTCTGGTCCGCGGTGTAGGCGTGGACCGTCGTCATGAGGCCCTTCTCGATGCCGAAGTTGTCGTTGAAGACCTTGGCGAGCGGGGCGAGGCAGTTGGTGGTGCAGGACGCGTTCGAGATGATCACGTCGGTCTCGGGGTTGTAGTCGCCCTCGTTGACGCCCATGACGATGGTGACGTCGTCACCGGTCGCGGGGGCGGAGATGAGCACCTTCTTGGCGCCGGCGGCGATGTGCTTCTTCGCGTCCTCGGCCTTGGTGAAGCGGCCGGTCGACTCGATGACGATGTCGACGCCCAGCTCGCCCCAGGGGAGGTTGGCGGGGTCGCGCTCGGCGAGCACCTTGATGGTGCGGCCGCCGACGGTGATCGAGTCCTCGTCGTAGGTGACCTCTTCGGCGAGTCGGCCGGTGACCGAGTCGTACTTCAGCAGGTGGGCGAGGGTCTTGTTGTCGGTGAGGTCGTTCACCGCCACGATGTCCAGGTCAGCTCCCTGGGCAAGAGCTGCGCGCAGGTAGTTGCGCCCGATACGGCCGAAGCCGTTGATGCCGATCTTGACAGACACGGTGTCTCCCGTTTTCTCGTCGCGCCGCGGCTCGCTCGATGGGGTCACGGCATGCGGTTTCAAAGGAAAGGTGGGATGCCGGAGCCCCCGCAGAAGAGCGAGGGCCCCGAGGCATCCTCACCCGGTTAGGACACTACCAGCAGACCCGAGGACTTCTCGCGGGCCGTGGCGAAGCGCGTCTGCACGTTCTCCCAGTTCGCGATGTTCCAGAACGCCTTCACGTAGTCCGCGCGGACGTTCTTGTAGTCGAGGTAGTACGCGTGCTCCCAGACGTCCAGGAGCAGCAGCGGCACGGTGCCGGCGGCGATCTGCGACTGCTGGTCGAACATCTGCTGGATGATGAGGTTCTCGCCGATCGAGTCGTAGAAGAGCCCCGCCCAGCCCGAGCCCTGGACGCCGAGCGCGGCGGCGGTGAAGTGGGCCTGGAACTTGTCGAACGAGCCGAACTGGTCGTCGATCGCGGCCTCGAGGTCGCCGGTCGGCTTGTCGCCGCCGTTCGGGGACAGGTTCGTCCAGAAGATCGAGTGGTTCGTGTGACCGCCGAGGTTGAACGACAGGTCCTTCTCGAGCTTGTTCACGTTCGCGAGGTTGCCGCTCTCGCGGGCCTCGGCCAGCTGCTCGAGCGCGGTGTTCGCGCCCGTGACGTAGGCCTGGTGGTGCTTCGAGTGGTGAAGCTCCATGATGGTCGCGCTGATGTGCGGCTCGAGCGCCGCGTAGTCGTAACCGAGTTCGGGCAGCGTGTACTTCGCCATGTCCTCTTCTTCCTGTCGGCGCCACGCCGGAGACCCCGGCGTGGCGAGGGTGACGTGTTCATCCTAGTGAGAGGTGGCGGCGCGGTGCGGGGCTTGATTCCGCCCCTGGCGTCAGTCCTCGGCGGACTGCGGGACGGCGGCCTCGGTGCCCGGCAGGCCCTCGGCGGCGGCCTTCTTGTCGGCCATGGCGAGCAGGCGACGGATGCGGCCGGCGACGGCGTCCTTGGTCAGCGGCGGCTCCGCGTGGTGGCCGAGCTCGTCCAGGCTCGCGTCGCGGTGCGCGAGTCGCAGCTCGCCCGCCTGACGCAGGTGGTCGGGCACCGTGTCGCCGAGGATCTCCAGTGCCCGCTCGACGCGCGCGCAGGCGGCGACGGCGGCCTGTGCGGAGCGGCGGAGGTTGGCGTCGTCGAAGTTCACGAGTCGGTTGACACCGGCGCGCACCTCGCGGCGCTGGCGCATCTGGTCCCATTCCTCGGAGGCGCGGCGGGCGCCCATCTCGTAGAGGGTCGCGCGGATGGCCTCGCCCTCGCGGACCACGACCCGCGGGACGCCGCGGACCTCGCGGGCTTTGGCCGCGATGCCGATGCGGTGGGCGGCGCCGACGAGCGCCATGGCGGCCTCGCCGGTCGGGCAGGCGATCTCCAGCGCGGCGGAGCGGCCCGGCTCGGTGAGCGACCCGCCGGCGAGGAACGCGCCGCGCCACACGGCGGCGAGGTCGGGCCGTCCGCCCGTGGTCAGGCGGTTGGGCAGGCCGCGCACGGGGCGGCGGCGCTGGTCGAGCAGGCCGGTCTGTCGGGCCAGGGTCTCGCCGCCGTCGATGACGCGGACGGCGACATGGTCGCCGGCCCGACCGGCCGAGCCCTGCACGCGGGCGAGTTCGGGCCGCACGCCGTAGAGCTCCACGAGCTCGCGGCCGACGCGGCGCGCCAGCTGCTCGGAGTCCACCTCCGCCTCGACCGCGACACGTCCCGCGATGTTGTGCAGGCCGCCGGCGAAGCGGAGGATCGCGGTCAACTCCGCGATCCGCGCGGTGGGTCGCGGGTCGCGGACCGTGATCAATTCGGCCTTCACATCGGCGGTCAGTGGCACGGTACTCCTCGGTTCAGGGGGGAAGGGAACGACGTTCCAGCCTACTCCCGCCCGAGGTCCCGATGAGTGACGCCGACGGCCACCCCCGGTATCCCGGCCAGCCGGTCGGCGAGTTCCCGCACCATCACGACCGATCGGTGCTTCCCTCCGGTGCACCCGACCGCGACGATCGAGTGGCGTTTGTTCTCGCGCTGATATCCCTCGAGCACGGGCCGGAGCGCCGACGCGTAGGCGTCGAGGAACGCGGTCGCACCCTCCTGCCCGAGCACGAACTCGCGGACCTGCGCGTCCTCGCCGGTGAGCGGGCGCAGGGCCTCCGTCCAGAACGGGTTCGGCAGGAACCGCATGTCGGCGACCAGGTCGGCATCCGGCGGCAGACCGTACTTGAACCCGAAGCTCATCAGGGTGAGCGTGTGCTTCGGCGCCCCCTCGGCGGCGAACAGCTCCGCGATCCGCGAGGTGAGGTCGTGCACGTTGTACCTGCTGGTGTCGATCACCACGTCGGCGCTCTCCCGGAGCGGGGCGAGCAGGCTGCGCTCGTGACGGATGCCGTCCACGATGCTGCCCCCGTGCTGCAGCGGATGCGGCCGTCGCACCGCTTCGAAGCGCCGCACGAGCACGTCGTCGCCCGCGTCGAGGAACAGGACGCGGACGTCCTGACGATCGCGCAGCGACCGGGTCACCTCGGGGAGGCGCGAGAAGAGCTCACCGCCTCGCACGTCGACGACGGCGGCGACCCGCGGCACGGCGTTCTGCGCGAGTTCGGACAGCTCCAGCAGCGGACGCAGCATCTGCGGCGGGAGGTTGTCGACGACGTACCAGTCGAGGTCCTCGAGTGCGTTGGCGACCGTCGACCGCCCCGCCCCGGACATGCCGGTGACGATGAGCACCTCGCCCTTGCGCCGCTCGTCGGTCTCCGTCATCGCGCCCCCCGCTGCTCCACCCTAGCGACCCGCGAGGTGCCCGTGCACGGACTGGGCGAGCTTCGGACCGATCCCGGGCAGCTCCGCGATCTCCTCCGGGGTCGCCCGCTTGAGCGCCGTCACCGATCCGAAGTGCCGCAGCAGGGCCTTGATCCGCGCCTCCCCGAGGCCCGGCACCTCATTGAGCACGCTCGTGATGTCGCGCTTGCGACGCTTGCGCTGATGCGTGATCGCGAACCGGTGCGCCTCGTCGCGGAGCCGCTGCACCAGGTAGAGCGCCTCGGAGGTGCGCGGGAGGATGACGGGGTACTCCTCCCCCGGCAGCCAGATCTCCTCCAACCGTTTCGCGATGCCGCACAGGGCGATCTCGGTGTGGCCGCTGTCGGCCAAGGCCCTGGCCGCCGCCTCCACCTGCGGTCTGCCGCCGTCGACGACGAGGAGCTGCGGCGGGTACGCGAACCGCGGCCGGGTGCGGCTGGGGTCGTTCTCCTCCGGCCGGTCGAGGTACGCGAGGCGCCGGGTGAGCACCTGATGGATCGAGTCGGTGTCGTCGGTGGTCTCGGCGATCGAGAACGAACGGTACTGGTCCTTGCGCGGCAGCCCGTCCTCGAACACGACCATGGACGCCACGACGTTCGTGCCCGACAGGTGCGACACGTCGTAGCACTCGATCCGCAGCGGCGCCTCGGCGAGCCCGAGGGCCTCCTGCAGGTCGGTGAGCGCCTGCGTACGCGCGACGTAGTCGCTCGTCCGGCGGGTCTTGTGGAGCATGAGCGCCTGCTGCGCGTTCATCGTCGCGGTCTTCATCAGCTCGGCCTTCCGACCGCGCTGCGCCACCTGCAGGGTCACGTGCTTGCCGCGCTTGTCGCGCAACCACTGCTCGAGTTCCGCGGCGTCGTCGGGGAGCTGCGGCACCAGCACCTGCTTGGGGATGTCACCGGGTGCGGCGTCGCCGTAGGTGCGCTGCAGCACCTGGTCGACCAGCTCCGGGCCGGAGATGTCGAGCTCCTTGTCGACGGTCGTCGCGCGCACTCCGCGCACCCGCCCCCCGCGCACGACGAAGTGCTGCACCGCGGCCGCGAGTTCGTCCTCCGCGATGCCGAAGAGGTCGGCGTCGGTGTCGTCCGACAGGACGAGCGCGCTCCGCCCGAGCACCGCCTCGATCGCGGCGAGCTTGTCGCGGTACATCGCCGCGGCCTCGTACTCCATCGCGGCCGCGGCGTCCTGCATCCGCTTCGTCAGTTCACGCGTGAAGCGCTGGTCGCCCCCGGAGAGGAACGCGATGAAGTCGTCGACGATCGCGCGGTGCTCCTCGACCGAGACCTTCATGGAGCAGGGCCCGCCGCAGCGGCCGATCTGTCCGGGGAAGCACGGGCGGCCCGTCGCCATCGCCTTCTTGTAGGAGGCGTCGGAGCAGGTGCGGATCGGGAACACCTTGATCATGAGGTCGATGACCTCGTGCACCGCCCAGATCTTCGGGTACGGACCGAAGTACTTCGCCTTGGGGATGCGCCGGTTTCGGGTCACCAGCACCCGCGGCGCCTCGTCCCCGAGCGTCACCGCGAGGTACGGGTAGGACTTGTCGTCCTTGTACCGCACGTTGAAGGGCGGCGTGAACTCCTGGATCCACATGTACTCCAGCTGGAGCGCCTCGACGTCGCTGCCCACGACGGTCCACTCCACCGAGGCGGCGGTGGTGACCATGCGACGGGTGCGCTCGTGCAGGGTGTGGAGCGGCGCGAAGTAGTTCGAGAGCCGGGCACGCAGGTTCTTCGCCTTGCCGACGTAGAGGATGCGGCCGTCGGCGTCACGGAACCGGTAGACCCCGGGCGTGGTGGGGATCTCCCCCTGCTTCGGCCGGTACGGGAGGACCGACGGCATGCTCAGCCGGCCTTGCGCCGCTCTTCGACCCCGAGCACTTCGGCCAGGAACGCACCGGTGTGGCTGCCCGGCGTCTGGGCGACCTGCTCGGGGGTGCCCGTGGCGATGACCGTGCCGCCGCCCGCGCCGCCCTCCGGACCGAGGTCGATGACCCAGTCGGCCGACTTGATGACGTCGAGGTTGTGCTCGATGACGATCACCGTGTTGCCCTTGTCGACGAGTCCGTTCAGCACCTCCAGGAGCCGCCGGACGTCCTCGAAGTGCAGACCCGTGGTCGGCTCGTCGAGCACGTACACGCTGCGGCCGTTCGAGCGCCGCTGGAGTTCGGTGGCCAGCTTCACGCGCTGCGCCTCGCCGCCGGAGAGCGTCGTGGCGGACTGTCCCAGCCGGACGTAGCCGAGCCCCACCTCGACGAGGGTCCGCAGGTAGCGGTGGATCGCCTGGATCGGCTCGAAGAACTCGGCCGCCTCGGAGATCGGCATCTCGAGCACCTCGGCGATGTTCTTGCCCTTGTAGTGCACGGCGAGGGTGTCGCGGTTGTACCGCTTGCCGTGGCACACCTCGCAGTCGACGTACACGTCGGGCAGGAAGTTCATCTCGATCTTGATCGTGCCGTCACCCGAGCACGCCTCGCAGCGGCCGCCCTTCACGTTGAAGCTGAACCGGCCGGGCTGGTAGCCGCGGGCCTTCGCCTCGGGGGTCTCGGCGAACAGGTTCCGGATGCGGTCGAACACCCCCGTGTAGGTCGCGGGGTTCGAGCGCGGCGTGCGGCCGATGGGGGCCTGGTCGACGTGCACGACCTTGTCGAGCTCCTCGAGCCCGGTGACACGCGTGTGCTTGCCCGGCACCCGCCGGGCGCCGTTCAGACGCGACGCCAGCACCTCGTACAGGATGCCGTTCACGAGCGTGGACTTGCCGGAGCCGCTCACGCCGGTGACCGCGGTCATGACCCCGAGCGGGAAGTTCGCGGTGACGTTCTTGAGGTTGTTCTCGCGCGCGCCCACGACGGTGATCTGCCGCTTCTTGTCGACGCGGCGGCGCTTCGCCGGCACCGCGATGCTGCGACGGCCGGACAGGTACGCCGCCGTGAGCGACGTGTCCTCCTCCAGCAGCTGCCGGTACGGCCCGGAGTGCACGACACGACCGCCCTCGACGCCGGCACGGGGGCCGATGTCGACGATCCAGTCGGCCGCCTGGATGGTCTCCTCGTCGTGCTCGACCACGAGGAGCGTGTTGCCCAGGTCCTTCAGGGCGACGAGCGTCTCGATGAGGCGCCGGTTGTCGCGCTGGTGCAGACCGATCGAGGGCTCGTCGAGCACGTACAGGACGCCCGTCAGCCCCGAACCGATCTGGGTGGCGAGGCGGATGCGCTGCGCCTCGCCGCCGGAGAGCGAGCCGGCCGAGCGCGAGAGGCTGAGGTAGTTCAGGCCGACCTGGATGAGGAAGTCGAGCCGCACCCTGATTTCACGCAGCACGGCCGCGGCGATGTGCGCCTCGCGGTCGGTGAGCTCCAGCTCGGCGAAGTAGGTCTGCGCGTCGGCGAGGCTGAGCCGCGACGCCTCCGCGATGGACCGGCCGTGCACGAGCACCGACAGGACCTCGGGCTTCAACCGGTCGCCGTTGCAGACCGCGCAGGGCACCTCGCGGAGGTACTCGCCCCAGCGCTGGCGAGCGCTGTCGGAGTCGGCCTCCTGGTACTGCCGCTCGATGTAGGGCACGACGCCCTCGAAGCCGGAGGTGTACCGCATCTCACGGCCGTAGCGGTTCTTCCACTTGACCGAGACCTTGAAGTCGTTGCCGTAAAGGACGGCGTCCTTCACCGACGGGTCGAGCTTCTTCCACGGCGTGTCGAGCGAGAAGCCGAGGTCGTCGGCGAGCCCCTCGAGCAGGCGCTCGTAGTACTGGAAGAGCCCCTTGCCCTGCGTGGTCCAGGGGACGAGCACGCCGTTCCGGATGGACAGCTCCTCGTCGCCGAGCATGAGCTCGACGTCGACGGACATCCGAGTGCCGAGTCCGGAGCAGGTGGGGCAGGCGCCGAACGGCGCGTTGAACGAGAACGTGCGCGGCTCGATCTCGGTGAGCTGGAGCGGGTGGCCGTTCGGGCACGCGAGCTTCTCGCTGAAGCTCTGCCAGGCGTCGTCACCGGTCTCGTCCACGAAGTTCACCTGCATGACGCCGCCGGCAAGGCCCAGCGCCGTCTCGACGGAGTCGGTGACGCGGGAGAGGATGTCGGGACCGGCCACGAGGCGGTCGACGACGACGGCGATGTCGTGCTTGTAGCTCTTCTTCAGGGTCGGCGGCTCGGAGAGCTGCACGAGCTCACCGTCGACGACCGCGCGTGCGTACCCCTTGGCGCTGAGCTCCTTGAAGAGGTCGACGAACTCCCCCTTCTTCTGGGTCACGACGGGCGCGACGATCTGGTACCGCGTGCGCTCGGGCAGTTCCATGAGCTGATCGGCGATCTGCTGCACGGTCTGGCGCTGGATGACCTCGCCGCACTCGGGACAGTGCGGCACGCCGATCCGCGCCCACAGCAGACGCATGTAGTCGTGGATCTCGGTGATCGTGCCGACCGTCGACCGCGGGTTGCGGTTGGTGGACTTCTGGTCGATCGAGACCGCAGGGCTGAGCCCCTCGATGAAGTCGACGTCGGGGCGGTCCACCTGCCCGAGGAACTGTCGCGCGTACGAGCTCAGCGACTCGACGTAGCGGCGCTGGCCCTCCGCGAAGATCGTGTCGAACGCGAGACTCGACTTCCCCGACCCGGACAGGCCGGTGAAGACGACCATCGCATCACGCGGGATGTCGAGGTCGACGTCCTGCAGGTTGTGGACGCGGGCGCCGCGGACGCTCAGGGTTCCCGCGGAGTGGGCGAGTTCGGACACGGGAAGAATGGGCACCACACAAGTCTAGGCAGCACCTCCGACACCGGCTCCGGTCACGCCTGCGGCTTCGCTGGGAGCGGATGCCTCAGCGGCCGCCGGCGAAGGGCGCGAGACCGTCGCGGAGGGCGGCGAGCTGCGCCTCGTCCATCCCCACGCGCGCCATGATCTTCGTGGGCACCTCGAGCGCCCGCTCGCGCAGGGCCCGGCCCTCCTCGGTGAGCGCGATCTCGAGGACCCGCTCGTCGCCGACCCGGCGCGCTCGGGTGACGCGCCCCTGCGCCTCGAGCCGCTTCACGAGCGGCGACAGCGTCGCCGGCTCCATCGCGAGCTCGGCCGCCAGCTCCCCCAGCGACCGCGGCGACCGTTCCCAGAGCGCCAGCATCACGAGGTACTGCGGGTGGGTGAGCCCGAGCGGTTCGAGCACCGGCCGGTAGATCGACACCACGTTGCGCGCCGCCGTGACCAGGGCGAAGCACACCTGGTTCTCCAGGCGCAGCAGGTCGTCGCTCACGGCCCCTCCTCGGAAATGATTAGTACACTAATGATCATGGCACGAAACAAGGACGCGGACGGACAACGCCCACTGCGCGAGCGGGTGCGCGAGGCGGGCGGCTGGTACGCCTGGTTCAACAAGAACCTCATCCGCGTCGCCGGTCCGGCGTCGGTCGGTCCTTATGAGACGACCCCCGAGCCGAGCCGGGTCGAACGCCCCTGCCCCCTCTGCGGCCACCCCATGTCCGCGCACACCTTCGACCGCAGCGGCCCGAAGCCGCTCATGCACTGCCCCTGAGCCGCCCGGCGCGGCGACGACGCAGGGCAGGGCCTTATGCGTGTCCGGCGCGCTCCATGGCACGCAGTTCCTTCTTCAGGTCCTGCACCTCGTCGCGCAGCCGCGCGGCGAGCTCGAACTTCAGCTCCGACGCCGCCGCCAGCATCTGGTCGGAGAGGTCGGCGATGGTCTCCTCGAGCTGCTGCGCGCCCTCGGCGGCGATGCCCTGCCGCAGGTTCGGTGTCGGCGACTTGCCCTTGCGGCCCTTGCCGTCGCGCGCGAGCATCGCCTTCGTATCGGCGCCCTCACGGATGAGCGCGTCGGTGATGTCGGCGATCTTCTTGCGCAGGGGCTGGGGATCGATGCCGTGCTCGAGGTTGTACGCGATCTGCTTCTCGCGCCGACGCTCGGTCTCCTCGATCGCGTTCCGCATCGAGTCGGTGATGGTGTCGGCGTACATGTGCACCTGACCGGACACGTTGCGGGCCGCGCGCCCGATCGTCTGGATGAGCGACGTGCCGCTGCGCAGGAACCCCTCCTTGTCGGCGTCGAGGATGGCGACGAGCGACACCTCCGGCAGGTCGAGCCCCTCGCGGAGCAGGTTGATGCCCACCAGCACGTCGTAGACGCCCGCCCGGAGCTCGCTCAGCAGTTCGACCCGGCGCAGCGTGTCGACGTCGGAGTGCAGGTACCGGACGCGCACGCCGTGCTCCCCGAGGAAGTCCGTCAGCTCCTCCGCCATCTTCTTGGTCAGCGTGGTGACGAGCACGCGCTCGTCACGTTCGACGCGCAGCCGGATCTCCTCCAGCAGGTCGTCGATCTGGCCCTTCGAGGGCTTCACGATGATCTCCGGATCGACGAGCCCGGTCGGGCGGATGATCTGCTCGACGACACCGTCGGCCACGCTCATCTCGTAGCGGCCGGGCGTGGCGGACAGGTACACCGTCTGCCCCACGCGGTTCTTGAACTCGTCCCACCGCAGCGGCCGGTTGTCCATCGCGGACGGCAGGCGGAACCCGTGCTCGACGAGCGTGCGCTTGCGCGACGCATCGCCCTCGTACATCGCACCGATCTGCGGCACCGTGACGTGCGACTCGTCGATGACGAGCAGGAAGTCGTCGGGGAAGAAGTCGAGCAGCGTGTGCGGCGGTTCGCCCGGCATCCGGCCGTCGAGGTGCCGCGAGTAGTTCTCGATGCCGGAGCAGAACCCCAGCTGCTCGAGCATCTCGAGGTCGAACGAGGTGCGCATCCGCAGCCGCTGCGCCTCGAGCAGCTTCCCCTGCGACTCGAACTCCTTCAGGCGCTCCTCGAGCTCGTGCTGGATCGTGCCGATCGCACGCTGCACCACGTCGGTGCCCGCGACGTAGTGCGACGCCGGGAAGATCGGCACCGACTCCATGCGCGTGATGACCTCCCCGGTGAGCGGATGCAGCGTGTACAGCGCCTCGATCTCGTCGCCGAACAGCTCGATGCGGATGGCGTACTCCTCGTACACCGGGATGATCTCGATCGTGTCGCCGCGGACCCGGAAGTTGCCGCGGGAGAAGTCGACGTCGTTGCGGTTGTACTGCATCGCGATGAACTGCCGGATGAGCGCGTCGCGGTCGTACCGCTCCCCCACCTGCAGTGCGACCATCGCGCGGAGGTACTCCTCCGGCGCACCCAGGCCGTAGATGCACGACACGGTCGACACCACGACGACGTCGCGCCGGCTCAGCAGCGAGTTCGTCGTGGAGTGGCGCAGTCGCTCGACCTCGGCGTTGATCGAGGAGTCCTTCTCGATGAAGGTGTCCGTCTGCGGCACGTAGGCCTCGGGCTGGTAGTAGTCGTAGTACGAGACGAAGTATTCGACCGCGTTGTTCGGCATGAGCTCGCGGAACTCGTTGGCCAGCTGCGCGGCGAGCGTCTTGTTGTGCGCCATGACGAGCGTGGGCCGCTGCACCTGCTCGATGAGCCAGGCCGTGGTCGCGGACTTGCCGGTACCGGTCGCGCCGAGGAGCACCACGTCGGTCTCGCCGGCATTGATGCGCGCGGCGAGCTCGGCGATCGCCTGCGGCTGGTCGCCGCTGGGCATGTACTCGCTGACGACCTCGAAGGGACGGACGGAACGCGTGGTCTGCACGTCTTCCAGGGTAGGCGCGCCCGCCGACACCCGGGTCGCGGTTGCGCTCAGGCGCGCAGGCGCTCCCACAGCGCGTCGACCTGCGCGTGCGTGTCGGCGATCGTGCCGGTCGTGTCGATGACGTCGTCCGCGATGGCCAGGCGGTCCGCATCCGGCACCTGCGCCGCGATCCGTCCCGCCGCCTCGGCGTGTGTCATCCCGCGAAGGGCGACCAGACGTTCCGCCCGCAGCGCGGCCGGCGCGTGCACGACCACGATGCGGTCCCACGGGTCGTCGGCGCGGGCCTCGACGAGCAGCGGCACGTCGTACACCACGACGGCGTCGGGGTCGGCCGCGAACGCCGCGTCGAACCGGCGCTTGGACTCCTCCCGGACGGCCGGGTGCACGATCCCGTTCAGTCGCGCCCGTGCGCCGTCGTCGCCGAAGACGATCACGCCGAGTGCGGCGCGATCGAGCGCGCCGTCCGCCGTGAGCACGTCGTCGCCGAACGCCGCCGCGATCGCAACGGTGACCGGCGCGCCGGGACGCTGGAGGTCGCGGACGATGGCGTCTGCGTCGACCACGACCGCGCCGTGGGCGGCCAGACGATCGGCGACGGTGGACTTGCCCGCGGCGATGCCGCCGGTGAGCGCGATGAGAGGCATGCGCCTATTCTTGCGGGCCGGCGGCGATGACGACGGTCGACTCGGGATGCTCGGCCGCGCGGTACGCGGCCTGGCGGGCCAGCCGCACGAGCGTCTCCGGCGCGTAGCCGACGGTCTCGCTCAGCGCGAGGCCCACGCCGACGGCGGGGATCACCGCGCCCGTGATCGACCCGAGGGAGTCGAACAGGCCCCGGTAGATGGCCGCCGCCTGGCGCCGCGCATCGGCCGCCGTGGTGGACACGGTGACGACGAGCAGTCCGCCGTCCTCGTCCTCCCCCACGAACGAGTTCGGCGGCGCGAACCGGCGCACGCCCTGCCGACAGGCGGACTCGACCTCGGCGGCGACCTCCGCGCCGAAGGCACTGGCGATCTGCCTGAGGTCGCCGATGCGGACGCCGATGACGCCGACGAGTTCGTTGCGCCAGTGCGCGCGCTCCGCGACGTCGCGAAGCGCCCCCACGAACGTGGCGGCGAGGACCACGCCGTCGCTCGCGACGCCGCTTCGGGTGAGCCACGGCGTGGCGCGCAGCCGCGTCACCGAGGCACGCAGCACCGAGGTCACGACGACCGCGACGATCGTCAGGATCACGGTGACGATGCTCGTCGCGTTCGTGCTGAAGTACGTCTCGAACACCGTCGAGGTCGGACCCGCCAGCACGAAGACGCTCACCCGCGCGACGTAGAACAGCGCCGCCACCCCCAGCACGACCGCGAGCGGCCATGCCGAGCGGATGCGGCCGAGCGGCCGCCGCATGGTCTCGACGGCGGCCAGGCCGCAGAACGCGATGAGCGACAGTCCCATCGCGAGCCACCCCGCCCAGTCCCCGCCGTCCGGTCCTTCGACGGCCGCCGCCCCGGCGACCACGAGGCCGACGAGCACCACCACGAGGGTCGCCGGCAGCATCCGGCGCTGGTTGAACCTGCGCGAGCCGAGCCACATCACCCCGGTGGTGGTCACGAACAGGCCGTTGCCGACCGCGACCGAGACGAACCCGCCGGTGCCGGCCGCCCACATCATGTAGGCGACCGTCGTGGCCATGCCGGAGAGGAACGCGATCGACCAGACCCGTCCGGCGCCCTCGTCGCGACGCAGCAGCGTCTCGATGATGAACAGTGCGCCGGCCACATTGCAGACGATCGCCGTCATGAGGGATGCGGTGAACAGGTCGATCGTCATGACGCCTCCGCGGCCGCCGCCGTCGCCGGGATCCGCACCATGAAGGTCGAACCGACGCCCTCCGCGCTCTGGAACGTGAGGTCGCCGTGGTGGGCGCGCACGATGTCGCGGCTGATCGACAGGCCGAGCCCCGTGCCGTCGACACCGGTACGGGCGCGGAAGAACCGTTCGAAGAGCCGTTCCTGGTCCCGCTCGGAGATCCCGATGCCGGTGTCGCGGACGAGGATCCACGTCGTGGTGCCGTCCGTCGTGGTCCCCAGCACCACCTCCCCGCCCTCGCGGTTGTACTTGACCGCATTGCTGATGAGGTTGTCGACGACCTGCCGCATCCGGAGCGGATCGGCGAACGCGGCGGCCGGCTCCACGCCCTCGGTGGAGAGCGTGACGGCATGCTCTTCGGCGAGGGCGCGCGCGGCCTCGGCGGCACTGCGCACCAGCGCCGCCACGTCGACGGCCTCGGGCGAGATGGTCATGTCGACGGAGAGCCTGGACGAGCTGGAGGCGGCCAGGATGTCGGCGACGATCTCCAGCAGCCGCTCGCCGTTCTTCGCGGCGACCTCGAGGTTCCGGCGCGCCTCGTCGGGGCGGCGGTCGAGGTTCTCCTCGGCGAGGTCGATGTACCCGAGCACCGACGTGAGCGGGGTCCGCAGCTCGTGCGAGACGGAGGCGACGAGCCGGTCCCGCGCCTTCAGCGCGGTCATCTCGGCCGTCACGTCCCGCGCGACCAGGACGCTGCCGGCCGGCTGTCCCAGGTCGTCGCGGAGCGTCCGCGCGGTCAGGCTCAGGGCCCGCCGGTCGCCGTCGGGCGGGCCGTACCAGAGGATGAGGTTGTCGAAGACCTCGCCGCGGCGTGCGCGGCGCAGCGGCCGCTCCTCCGGCGCCACCGGGGTCACGCCGTCGACGCGGTAGACGGCGTCGTCCTCGACGTCGTCCGCCAGCGCGGGGATGCGGCGCTGCAGCCGGCCCTGCGCCT
Source organism: Microbacterium sp. GXF7504 (assembly GCF_054798235.1). Taxonomy (NCBI): domain Bacteria; kingdom Bacillati; phylum Actinomycetota; class Actinomycetes; order Micrococcales; family Microbacteriaceae; genus Microbacterium; species Microbacterium sp. GXF7504. The sequence goes on from NZ_JBSJZI010000002.1 coordinate 510,164, forward strand.
CGTTCACGACCGTGATGGTGCCGTCCGCACCGATGCGCACGACGCCGAAGTCGACGGCGTCGAGCACCTCGGTCATGAGGAGTTCATGGCGCTGCGCGGTGCCGAGCGCGCCGCGCAGGAGCTCCGCTTGGCGGTCGAGCAGTCGCTGCTGCGCGACGAAGCGCCGTGTGCTCACGAAGCTGGTCGCGGAGATGGCCAGGATGACGATGGGCAGGAGGAAGGTCGTGTACCCCCAGTGCGGCGAGGGGGCGGAGGCGATGAGCAGCCAGTACACGGCGGTGATGAGCACGAACTGGAGCGTGAACCCCACGGCGCCGAGCCCGGCGAGCCACATGGCCGGGAACGTCCACAGCAGGCCCAGCCCGCCGTCCGGCTCCGCCCAGCGCAGCAGCGCGATCGCGCCGATGTCCACGAGCGGGACCAGGACCACCCACCCGCGCGCGATCCGCGCCCACGGGACGAGCAGGGCGGCCGCACCGCCGGCGAGGATGAGGAGCGTCCCGAAGAGGAACGGGGCGCGACGTTCCTGCTCGCCCGTCGCCAGTGCGAACGCGGCCACGACGAGCACGATCGCGCACAGCAGCAACTGGTTGAGCACGGCGGCACGGCCCCGCGAGCGCTCCGCGTGGGTGCGCGCGGGCGCCGCGAACTCCTCGCGGATGCGTGCCAGCACGCGCCCGGGCCAGGCGGACGACGGCGGCACGGCGGCGGGCGCGTCGGCGTGCATAGGGCGAGGGTAGCGCGTCACACGCCCGCGACGCGGAACGGGTCGCGGCCCAGGTTCCGTGCCGTCGCGAACTCGACCGACGCCTCCTCGTTCGCGGCCGCCTCCACGGCTGCGGCGCGCGCCGCCTCCATGAGGACGGACGCCTCGTAGCCGAGGGTCTTGCTGAGTGCGACGCCGACGCCGATGCCGGGCAGCACCAGGTCGCGACCGTCGATGAAGTCCTGGACGACGCCGCGGTAGAGCAACCCGGCCTGCCGGCGTGCGTCGGCCTGGCTCGGGGCGACCGTCGCGACGTAGATGAGCGTCGGGTCCGCACCGTCGCCGACGAGCGCGAGCGGCGACGCGTAGTGGCGTGCGGCCTCGCGGAGCGCCGTCGCCATGTCTCCGGAGATGTCGCCGCCGAACGCCCCCGCGATCTCCTCGAGCGCATCCAGCCGTGCGGCGATGACGGCGACGTTCTCCATCCGTGCGGTCGCCCGCCGCAGGAGCGCCCGCAGCTGCACCGTGAAGGCGTGGTGTCCGAGGATCTCGTCCACCTCGTCGGTGGCGATGCCCTGGCCGTGGGCCCCGGCCACGGCGGTGCGGAGCACGAAGATGAAGATCGAGAAGCCGACGCCGACCGTCGCGAGCATGATGTTGTTGGGGACGTCGCCGAACCAGTCGCGGTAGACGGGTGCCTCGGGTCCCAACACCAGGAGCACGACCGCCCGGCTGATCGAGAACAGGCCCTGGATCGCCGCTGCGCAGGCGAGGACCCACGCACCGGAGAACCCTCGGAGCGGGCCCTGGACGGCGGTGAGCGCCGTCCAGACCGACAGCACGCCGACGGCGATCATGGTCCAGGGCTGGTCGGCGCCCCCGCCGCCGGAAGCCGCGCCGGCGGCGGACGCCGCGGCGCACAGCAGCGCGAGCGCGGCGACCACGAACGACGGTCCCTCGAGCGGTCGCGGATGGTATGCGAGGAAGCCGAGCGCGAAGCACCCGGCCGCCCCGACCGTCGCACCCTGTGCGAAGGCCAGCGCGGCGATGGCGCTCCACGAGCCGGGCTCGCCGATCGCCCAGACGAGGTAGGAGACGATCCCGAGGATCGTGAGCAGGTAGCTGAACGCCCAGATCCGTGCACCACCGCCGTCGCGCCGGACCGCGAAGGTGCCGAGGTAGAGCACGGCGACGACGATGAGGACGGCGCTCGAGACGGCGGCGACGGTGTCGGGATCGAGGATCATGCGCCCTCCCCCCGGACGGCGGGGCCGGATTCGACCGTCAGCACGTCGCGTCCCTCCGCGTTGGCGGGGAGGATCACGGTGAACGTGGTGCCCTGCCCCGCCGCGCTCGTGGCGGTAATGTCACCGCCGTGCGCGCGCACCAGTTCGCGGCTGATGGCCAGCCCCAGGCCGGTGCCGGTCGTGGTCTCCTCCTCGGCGCGGAAGAACCGCTCGAAGAGGCGGTCGAGGTGGGCGTCGGACAGCCCGATCCCGGTGTCGGTCACGGTCACCGTGGTCGTCACCCCGTCCGTGAACGTGGCGAGCGAGACGACCCCGCCGTCGCGGTTGTACTTCACCGCGTTGCTGACGAGGTTGTCGATGACCTGCCGCATCCGGAGCGGGTCGGCGAACGCCGGTGCGGGACGCACGCCGTCGAGCTCGATGTGGATGGCGCGCTCCCCCGCCTGCGGCCGCCACGCCTCGCCGGCCGCGCGGACCAGCTCGGCGATGTCGATGTCCTGCTGCGAGATGGTCATGTCGGCGCTCATCTGCGAGCGGCTGGACGCGGTGAGGATGTCGGAGACGATCTCGAGCAGGCGGGCGGCGTTGCGTTCGGCCACCTCGAGGTTGTTGCGGGCGCGCTCGGGCACCTGCGGGTCGTCGACGGCGAGTTCGAGGTAGCCGATGATCGAGGTGAGGGGCGTGCGCAGCTCGTGCGACACCGAGGAGACGAGGGAGTCGCGGGCGCGGAGTGCGGTGAGCTCGGTCGTGACGTCGCGGGAGACGATCACCGCCCCGCTGTCGGTCCCGTCCACCGCATAGGTGCGACGCGCGGTGACGCTCAGCGCGCGGCGACGGCCCGATCCCTCCGACCCGAACCAGACGATCTGGTTGTCGAACACCTCGCCGCGGGCGGCGCGGGCGAACGGGATCTCCTCGCGCGGCAGCGGGGTGACGCCGTCCGCGGCGAAGACGCCGTCGGAGTCGGCGGACAGGTCGGCGGTGCGCACGGCGCGCTGCAACCGGGCGTGGGCCTCGTTGGTGATCGTCGTGCTGCCGTCTGCGGCGATGCGGATGACCCCGAAGTCCACCGTGTCGAGCACCTCGGCGAGGAGCTCCTCCTGTCGCTGCGCCCGGCGGAGGGTGCGGCCCATCGTCCGGGTCTGACGCTCGAACAGGACGTGCTGGACCGCGAGGCGCCGCGACAGCAGCAGGCCGACCGTCGCGATCAGGACGATGACGATCACCAGGGTCAGCTGCGAGTGCGTGACCGACTGTCCCGGGGAGACGGCGGCGACCACGATGAGGACCGCGGGGACCAGCAGCACGCTGCAGAGGTACCCGACGAGGCCGAAGTACACCGACATCCAGATGACCGGTTGCAGGTAGAGCAGGCTGAAGCCCGCGGCGGGGTCGGCCTGACGGATCAGCGTGATCCCCAGCACGTCGAGGAGCGGCACCGACAGCATCACCCAGGCGGGCACCCGCACCCACGGGACGAGCACCACGGCGCAGCCGGCGCCGAGGATCACCAGCGCACCGACCAGGAACGGGCTCATGTCGCCGGCGAGCGGCATGACGAAGGTGAGGGCGCCCAGGAGCACGACGATCGCACAGAGCGCCAGCTGCAACGCGACACCGGCGCGGCTGCGCGCGCTCGCGAGGAACGGCGGCAGCGTGAACGACCGCACGAGACGCTCCCACCGGTCCGGCTTCGTGACCGGGCGCGCGGCACCGGTCGCCGGGGCCGCGTCGGGGAAGCTCATGAGTCGACGTTATCGCGCCGGATGCCCCGCCGACGGCCGGGCGTGGCGCTGTCCCCCGAAGAGGGGACAACGGTGGGGCCGGTCACCGGCCGTCGGCGGCGTGATAGCCCTCGACGAGTTCGCGCTCGCGTGCACGTGCCGGGACGAGGACCGCGACCAGCCCCGCACCGACGAGGATCGCGACGGCGCCGACGACGTACGCGCCGAACGCCCCGGCGACCAGGCTCTCCCGCGCACCGGTGATGATCGCGTCACGGTACTCGGGGTACTCGTCCGCGACGTGGAGTGCAGACGCGAACGACGCCTGCAGCGCCTGCACCACGTCCGCCGAGATGTCGGCCGCATGCCCGGTGGCCTCGATCTGGCGGGCGAAGGCGCCGGCGAACCCGGCGGTGAGGATGGCGCCGAGCAGGGCCTGCATGACCGAGCCGCCCAGGTCGCGCTGGAGGTCCGAGGTGGCCGAGGCCATCCCGACCCGCCGCACCGGGGTCGCGTCGGTCAGCGCCCGCGAGGCCGGGGTCATGGCGAATGCGGCGCCGCATCCGATCACGAGGAACCCACCGCCGATGAGCCAGTACGGGGTGTCCTCGCGCCAGGCGAGCGTCGTCAGGAAGCCGACGAAGACGAACGCGTACCCGACGAGCATCGTGGTCCGGGTGCCGCGGGTACCGACGACGCGTGCGGAGACGGGCGCCATGAGCAGCAGGCCGACGGCTGCGGGCACCACCGCGAGCCCAGCTTCGAAGGTGTCGTAGCCGAGCACGTTCTGCAGGAACTGCTGCCCGACGAACATCGCCCCCATGAGCGAGCCGAAGACGATCATGCCGGCGACCGCGGGCACCCAGAACAGCCGGCGGCGTGCGACGTGCAGGTCGTAGAGGGGGGATGCCGCGGTGCGCTGCCGCCACAGGAACGCCGCCGCGAGCAGGGCGGCCGCGCCGAGGGCGATGAGGCCGGGCACCGTCTTCCCGGGGGCGACGACGATGCTCACGCCCAGCACGAGTGCGGCCACCGCCAGGACGGAGAGCACACCGCCCACGTGGTCGACGGGTTCGTCGGACTCCTGCACGTGCGAGGGCACCGAGATCCACACGAGGACGAACCCGGCCAGGGCGATCGGCGCCGCCAGGAGGAAGGCGGAACCCCACCAGAAGACCTCGAGCAGGAGGCCTGCCGCGACCGAACCGATCACGGTCGCCATGGCGCTCACGCTCGACCAGAGGGCGATCGCCCGGGTCCGGCGCGGACCGGAGCTCCAGAGCGCCGTGATGAGCGAGAGGGTGGTGGGGAACGCCATCCCGGCGGCGACGCCGGTGAAGACGCGGGCGGCGATGAGGAACTCCACGGTCGGCGAGAGCGCGGCCAGGACGCTCGCGACCACCGTGAGGGCGAGGCCGAGCAGCAGCAGCTGCTTGCGGCCGTACCGGTCGGCGACGGCCCCGAGGTACAGCACGGACATCGCAAGGCCCAGCGAGCAGCCGACGGCGACCAGGTTCAGCTGCGTCTGGCCGGCGCCGAACGCGTCACCGATGTCCGGCAGCGCGATGTTCGCGGCGGCCAGGTTGATGTTGCACACGAGGGCGCCGAGGATCAGCGCGGTGAGCACGAGTCCGGGCCGCGTCGGGCCGGCGTCGGTGCGGTCGGGTGCCGGCTCGACGGTCATGCCGACACCCTATTGCTCAGGGACGCAGCAGCACCTTCGTGGCGCGCCGCTCGTCCATGGCCGCGTACGCCTCGGCGACGTCGTCGAGGCCCAGTTCGAGGTCGAACACGCGGCCCGGCCGGATGGCGCCCGAACGGACGTCGGGCAGGAGCTCCGCGATGTAGCCGCGCACCGGCGCGACCCCGCCGTTCACGCCGACGTTCGTGTCGAACATGCGTCGGACCGGCAGCTCGGGCCCGCCGTTGGGCACGCCCACATAGCCGACCATCCCGCCCGGACGCGCGGAACGCAGTGCCTGGTCCATCGACTCCTTCGTGCCGACGCACTCCAACACGCGGTCGGCGCCGATCCCGCCGGTGAGCGCCTGCACGGCCGCGACCCCGGCGTCGCCACGCTCCTCGACGATGTGGGTGGCGCCGAACTCGCGGGCGAGCGCCTGCCGCTCCGGATGCCGCGACATCGCGATGATCGTCGTGGCGCCCAGGCGCTCGGCCGCGATGATCCCGCAGAGCCCGACCGCGCCGTCGCCGACCACGGCGACCGTGTCACCCGGGCCCACGCCCGCGGAGACCGCGGCGTGGTGGCCGGTGCCCATGACGTCGCTGAGCGTGAGGAGCCCAGGGACCTCATGGTCGTCGACCTGCCCCGGCACGACGAAGAGGGTGCCGTCTGCGAGCGGTACGCGGACGCGCTCGCCCTGGCCGCCGTCGGCGAAGGCGCCTCGGCGGTCGTCGCTCCCCCACCAGCCGCCGTGCAGGCAGGACGTGCTGACGCCGTTGCGGCAGTTCGCGCAGGTGCCGTCGCACACGTAGAACGGCGCGATCACGAAGTCGCCGGGGCGGACGTGCTCGACGGCGGGACCGACCTGCTCGACGACACCGACGAACTCGTGCCCGATGCGTCGGGGGCGGGCGACCTCGGTGATGCCGCGATAGGGCCACAGATCCGAACCGCACACGCAGGCGGCGACCACGCGGACGATCGCGTCGTCCCCCGTGGTGAGCACGGGATCGGGGACCTCTTCGATACGGATGTCGCGGGGGGCGTGGAGGACGGTGGCGCGCATGCCCCGAGCCTACGACGACGAGAGGGCCGGGACCCGAAGGTCCCGACCCTCTCGTGGGATCAGCCGATCAGCGGCCGGAGAGCTTCTCGCGGAGCGCTGCCAGGGCCTCGTCGTCGGCGAGGGTGCCGAGACCGGTCGACTCGCTCGTGTAGGAGCTGCCGGCGTCGACGCCACCAAGGTTGTTGGCCTCGGCCTCGAGGGCCTTGGCGACCTGCGCCTTGTGGGCCTCCCAGCGGGCCTGGGCGGCGGCGTACTCCGCCTCCCACGCGATGCGCTGCTCGTCGAAGCCTTCCTTCCACTGGCCGGACTCCGCGTCGAACCCCTCGGGGTACTTGTACTCCCCGTTCTCGTCGTACTCGGTGACCATGCCGTAGAGGGCCGGGTCGAACTCGGTGCCGTTCGGGTCGACCGACTCGTTCGCCTGCTTGAGCGAGAGCGAGATGCGGCGGCGCTCGAGGTCGATGTCGATGACCTTGACGAACACCTCCTCGCCGACCGAGACGACCTGCTCGGCGAGCTCGACGTGCTTGCCGGAGAGCTCGGAGATGTGCACGAGGCCCTCGATGCCGTCGGCGACGCGGACGAACGCACCGAACGGAACGAGCTTCGTGACCTTACCCGGTGCGATCTGGCCGATCGCGTGGGTGCGGGCGAACACCTGCCACGGGTCCTCCTGCGTCGCCTTGAGCGACAGCGAGACGCGCTCGCGGTCGAGGTCGACCTCGAGGATCTCGACGGTGACCTCCTGGCCCACCTCGACGACCTCGGACGCGTGCTCGATGTGCTTCCACGACAGCTCGGAGACGTGGACGAGGCCGTCGACGCCGCCGAGGTCCACGAACGCACCGAAGTTGACGATCGAGGAGACCGTGCCCTTGCGGACCTGGCCCTTGTGCAGGTTGTTGAGGAAGTTGGAGCGCGACTCCGACTGGGTCTGCTCGAGCAGGGCGCGACGCGACAGGACCACGTTGTTGCGGTTCTTGTCGAGCTCGAGGATCTTCGCCTCCAGCTCCTGGCCGAGGTACGGCGTCAGGTCGCGGACGCGACGCAGCTCGATGAGCGAGGCGGGGAGGAAGCCGCGGAGACCGATGTCGACGATCAGGCCGCCCTTGACGACCTCGATGACGGTACCGGTGACGACGCCGTCGTTCTCCTTGATCTTCTCCACGTCGCCCCACGCGCGCTCGTACTGCGCACGCTTCTTCGACAGGATCAGACGGCCTTCCTTGTCCTCCTTCTGGAGGACGAGGGCCTCGACCTGGTCGCCGACCTTGACGACCTCGTTCGGGTCGACGTCGTGCTTGATCGAAAGCTCGCGGGAGGGGATGACACCCTCGGTCTTGTAGCCGACGTCGAGGAGGACCTCGTCGCGGTCGATCTTCACCACGGTGCCTTCGATGAGGTCACCGTCGTTGAAGAACTTCAGCGTCTTCTCGACCGCGGCCAGGAAGTCCTCAGCAGATCCGATGTCGTTGATGGCGACCTGCTTGGTGGCCGGGGCGGTCGTTGCGTTAGTCATGTAGTGGGTTGTCCTTGTTGGGTTGGAAGTCGGGCTTGGCGCGTGCGGATGCGCGTGCCGAAGCGGAGCGGATTGGTTTTCGTCGTCGACCCGACGCGTGCGCGCGCGAAGGCGCAGTCGAGTGACAGTCCATGCTAGCAGACGGTCACTCGCGGAAGTCGTCCGGTTCGACGTCGTCGAGGAAGCGGTGGAACTCCTCCACGGCCTCCTCCTCCTCGGGTTCGATGAGCACGTCCGCGATGCCCGCCTCGGCCATGACCGTGTCGGCGACGAAGATGGGCGCGTCGGCCCGGGACGCGAGGGCGACCGCATCCGAGGGGCGCGCGTCGACGACGCGGACGCCGGCGGGCGTCATGAGGGTGATCTCGGCGTAGAAGGTGCCGCCCTCGAGGCGGTTCACCTCGACCCGCTCCACGAGCGCGCCGAGTTCGCGCAGCAGCGAGAGCATGAGGTCGTGCGCCAGCGGCCGCGGCACGGGGGCCTTCTCGACCGCCACGAGGATCGAGCTGGCCTCCTGCGCGCCGATCCAGATCGGCAGGATGCTGCCGACGCCCGGCAGCGCGTCCACCGGTTTGAGGAGGATCACGTGCTGCTCCGTCGCGTCGAGCGCGACGCCCGCGACGCGGACCTGGACCATGGGTGCCCCTTCCGATTGCGCCCGAGCCTGGTCGGCTCGAAGCGCCCTGTCAACCGCCCGGACCCGCTCGCCGGAGCCGCCTATCGTGACGCGCATGCCCCCTGCTCCGACCCCGCTCCGGGTGTCCGTCGTGATCCCCGTGAAGGACGACCGTACGGCGCTCCGACGGTGCCTCCGTGCCCTCGCGCTGCAGACCCGGCGTCCGGACGAGGTGGTCGTCGTCGACAACGGCTGCGCGGACGATTCCGCGGCCGTCGCGACCGGTGCGGGCGCGCGGCTGGTGGTGTGCGGGACGCCGGGCATCCCGGCCGCCGCCGCGACCGGCTACGACGCCGCGACCGGCGACGTCGTGCTGCGGCTGGACGCCGATTCGCTCCCCGGCCCGCGCTGGGTCGAGACCTTCGCCCGCGCCTTCGCGCGGAACCCCCGGGTGGCGGCCTTCACCGCCGGCGCGCGGTTCGTCGACGGTCCACGGGCCCTGCGCCGTCCGCTCGCCGTGGTCTACCTCGCCGGGTACGCGCTCGCCGGGTTCGCCGCGCTCGGGCACGTCCCGATGTTCGGATCGAACATGGGCTTCCGACGCGAGGCGTGGCGCCGGGTCGCCGCACGGGTCCACCGCGACGACGCGGAGCTGCACGACGACCTGGACCTCGCGTTCCACCTCGGCGAGGGCCTCCGCATCCGCTACCTGCCCGGCGCCGCCCTCGGGATCTCGATGCGCCCGTTCCACGACCACCGCGCGTTCCGGCGTCGCGTGCGACGGGGGTTCCGCACCGTCCTCCGGCACTGGCCGGTGGACTTCCCGCCGATGCGGTGGGACCGCCGGTTCCTGCGCACCGTCCGCCGGGCGGTGCGGTCATGACCACGACGTTCGGCGCGGCCGCGCCGCCCGCGCTGCACGTGATGACGTTCAACGTCCGCCGCCGCATGGACGGGCTGTCCTGGCGCCGCGCGGACCGGTGGCGGATCCGCCGCCCGCTCGTCACCCGGCTCCTGCGCACGGAGGCGCCGACGATCGTCGGGGTCCAGGAGGCGCTCCCCGATCAGGCGCGCGCGGTGCAGGCCGCGTTGGGGCCGCGATACCGCATGCTGGGACGCGGTCGCGACCGTCGTGGGCGCGGCGAGGGCACTCCCCTGTATTACGACGCGGACCGACTGCGTCTGCGCACGTGGGAGCAGGTCGCGCTCTCCGGGCGCCCGCGGCGGGCGGGTTCGCGCTCGTGGGGCAACCTCCTCCCCCGCGTCGCGGTCCTCGCGTCCTTCGACGACCGCGCCACCGGCGCGTCGGTGTTCGCCGTCAACACGCACCTCGACCCGTTCTCGCCGCGGTCGCGGGTGCGCGCGGCCGCCGCGCTCCGCTCGCTCGTCGCGGCCCAGGACCTGCCCGCCGTGGTCATGGGCGACATGAACGCGCGGCCCGGATCCCCCGCGCTGCGCGAGTTCACCCGCGCGGGCGTGCTCGTCGACGCATGGGCCGGAGCGGCCCGACGCCGGAGCCCGGAATGGGGCACGAATCCGAACTACCGCCCGCCGCGTGTCGGCGGGGCGCGGATCGACTGGATCCTCGTCACCCCGGACGTCGAGGTGACCGACGCGGCGATCCACGGCTGGCCCGCCGACGGCCCGTGGGCGTCGGACCATCTGCCGGTGCAGGCCCTCATCCGCCTGCCGGAAGGAGCCACACCATGATCGAGGACTTCCTGCGTCCGCCGCGGACCGTCGGCGAAGCGCTCGCCGACCTCGTCCGCATCCTCGGGGTCGTCAGCGTCGGGGCCGCCGCGATCTGGGGCTCGCCCACCGACGCGGGGATCCTGGCGTTCGCCCTCCCTGCCCTGCTCGTGCCGCGATTCCTCGGCCTGCGGGCCGGATTCGACCTCGCGTACGGCGTCGCGGTGCTCGGTGCCGCATGGAGCAACGTGCTCGACCTGTACCGGACCATCCCCTGGTGGGATGTCCCCGCCCACCTCGTCTGCACCGGGATGCTGTCGCTCGTGCTCTTCCTGGCGTTGGAGCGCTGGGGCGTGATCGACGTGGAACCTCTCCGCGCCCGCCGCCGGCTCGTCCTGCTCCCCGCCCTGGGGCTGGCCGTCAGTGCACTGTGGGAGATGGTGGAGTGGTTCGGCAAGACGTTCCTCAGCGACGCGATCTTCGTCACCTACGACGACACGATCGGCGACATGGCGGTCGGCGGGGTCGGCGCGTTCCTGGCGGCCCTCGTCCTCGGTCGCCTCCCGCTCGCCCGACCGAGACCGTCCCGTGACGGCTGCGGCGACGACGGCGTCATGAAGGCCCCGACCCCGCACGGGGTCTGGTGGAATTGACGCAGACGCCTTCCGGCGCCCACGAGGAGGAATCACCGATGCCCCAGATCGAGAGCTTCACGCTCGACCACACCGCCGTGCTGGCCCCGTACGTCCGCCGCATCGGCGTCGAACACGGCCCCAAGGGCGACCCGATCACGAACTTCGACGTGCGACTCACCCAGCCGAACGTGCAGGAGATCCCGACGGCCGGGATCCACACGCTCGAGCACATGCTGGCCGGCCTGTTGCGGGACCGGATCGACGGCGTGATCGACATCTCGCCGTTCGGCTGCCGCACCGGCTTCCACCTGCTCATGTGGGGCGAGCCGGCGATCCCCGACGTGGTGGCCGCGCTGAGCGACAGCCTGCGCTTCATCGCCGAGGACGCGGTCGAGTCGGACGTCCCGGCGGTGTCGGCGCTCGAATGCGGCAACTACCGCGACCACTCCCTGCACACGGCGCGCGAGTGGGCGAAGGTCGTGCTCGAACAGGGCATCAGCCATGACCCGTTCAGCCGTGTGGGGGTCTGACCGCCCCGCTCAGAGGCGTTTGCGCATCTGCTGCGTGACGATCTCGTACCCCTCCGAGCTGTAAAGGCCGACCGCGGCCCGGTTGCGGGCGAACACGTTGAGTTCCAGCGCCGGGACGCCCGCCGCGCGGACGGCGTCCTCGACGGCGGCGAGCAGGGCACGACCGAGCCCGCGACCGCGATGTCCGGGCGCGACCTCGATGTCGTAGAGGAACGCCACGTCGGGCGCGCCGCGAGGGTGGTCGAGTCGCACCCAGGCGCGACCGACCGGTTCGTCGTCGTCCAGGACGCCCGTGAGCAGCAGCATCCTGGCGGTGTCGAGCCCGTCGGGCAGATCGCGTGCGTTCTCCGTCAGCGCCCGTTGCAGCGCACCCTCGGCGGGCCAGAGTCCGACCGCCACCTGCTCGGCGGCGTAGTCGTCGGCGAGCTCGATCTGCCAGCGGTCGTACTCATCCTGCGTCATCCGCCGCACCCGCACGCGTCCGGGGCGCGCTGGCGGCACGGTCTGCCGCTCGCCCGTCACGCCCGGCGCGTCCGTGGACGCGGAGTCCACGGGGGCTGATTCGAGCGGAGCGGCGGTGTCGGCCAGCGGGGTGTCGCCGTCCGGGTCCACCGGCGGAGGGCCGTCGTACGCATCCATCCCGGCATCCTGCCACGAGGAGGAGGCGGTGACGTCGCGGGGCCTCAGAACGGCGGCGGCGACCCGCGGTCCGACCGCCCGCCGGGACCCGCCCGTCCCGCATCCGGGCGGAACGCGGGGGTTCGCCGATCGGGCTCGACCCGGTAGACCCGGCCGAGCGGCGAGGTCCATTCGACGGTCCCGCCGTCGAGTTGCCGGATCCGCCAGCGACCGTGATGTCGCATCGTATGGTGCCCTCGGCACAGCGGTCCGAGATTCCACACCGCGGTGGTCCCGCCGTCCTCCCACGGGATGGCGTGGTCGATGTCACAGCGGCTCGCCGCCATGCCGCATCCGGGCGCGAGGCACCGCTCGGACCGCCACCGGACCAGGCGTCGCAGCGCCGCCGGCGGGCGGTAGCGCCGGCGGCCGACGGAGAGGACGATGCCGGTCTCGGGATGGGTCAGGACCCGCATCCAGCCCTTCGCCCCGCCGCACAGCTCCCGGGCACGTTCGATCGGGATCGGGCCGATCCCCTCGACGCTCGCCGGGGCGCGGGCTGCGACGGCGTCGTCGAGCAGCGCCAGGGCGGGGACGGTGACGACGACCTCCGCACGGATGCCGCGCACGGTGCCCGGGTGCGCAGCGACCTGCCCCTCGATGAGGAGATCGAGCAGCGCGTCGCAGCGGAGCTGGTCACGGCTGCGGGGTTCGCCGTCGTGCGAGGCGAGCACCTTCGCCATCCTGGTGAGCCGGTCGTATGCCGCGTGCACCTCGACGATCGGTCCCAGCACGAGGAGCGTGCCGGTGCCGTCGCCCTCGTTCGTCATCGTCACGACGCGGCGCGCGACCGCCTCCGCGTGCCGCTCGGTCAGCGTCGGCGCGGTGACGGTGTCGACGAGTGTGCGCAGCCAGCGACGGTACGCCCCCACCGACGCGCACCGGGCGCGCTCGATCGCGCGTTCTTCGACCCCGCGCCGCTGGTCGGGGGTGAGCCGGTCCATCGCCTCCGCGAACAGGTCGGCGTGCCGTTCGGTGATCGCCCCGGTCTCCAGGGCACGCAGCGCGTGCGGATACCGGACGACGATGGCTTGGGCGCGGGCGAGCAGCGCGTCCGCGGTGCGCTCCGTGACGCGCAGCGCCGCCGCGAGCTCGAGCCGCAGCGAACGCTCCATGATGTCGCGTCGCATCGCCGGGACCTCGGTCAGCGCCGCCTGCTCGGCCTCACGGTGCAGCCGTTCGATGCGGCGGAGTCGCTGTGCGGCGAGTCGCCGGATGTCGACCTCGAGCGCCAGGATCGAGGCGAGCGTGTCCGTCCCGGGAGTGCCGGGTCCTCCCACATCACCTTCGATGCCCATGCCCCGAGACTGGAACATACCTCCGACATTCCCCAGGCCGGTCACGACTCCCGCTGCACGGCGGTCGACCACACCCAGCAGCGGTACTCCTTCGCCTCGGTGCGGAAGCGGATGGCGCACGCGGTCGCCGTCCACATCACGACCTCGGCGTCGACCAGACACGGTTCGGGGCCGAACCGCACCCACGCCCGCACCTTCTCGGGCCGCGGATTCGTGGTCACGGGAAGGATGTCGAGCTCGAGCTCCCGCCGGGTGAGTGTCTGCAGGGGCGCCTTCGCCGCGAGACGGTCGATGTGGCGCGAGTCGCCCCGACGGTCGACCTGCTCGGCGTACCTGCGGTTGGTTCCCACATTCCTCCCTCACCGCCGTCAAGGGTAGCAAGTGTCGAACGTCCGTTCTATCGTGGGGGCATGTCCACGATCGAGCACGCGCACGACCTGACCCTCTGGCTGGTGGACGACGTCCCCGCCCGCATGGTCTACGCCGGACGGCGATGGCGCGTTACCGACATGCCCACCCGGTTGCGGATCCCGTCAGGTCAGGGCGGCCGGGCGGTGACCGGCTGGCGGTTCCAGGCGACCGACCCGCAGCACGTCAGCTACGTCTTCGACGTGTACGGCGCCGAAGACGCCTGGCACGTGCACCGCACGTACGACTGACTTCGCGCGCAGCCCTCGGCGAGGCGCGCGCATGGCACGGACCGGCGGTACCGGGCAGACTCGGCCGGGCACGCTCTCCGCCGGCACGCGCCTCACCGCGGCGGCGGTTCGAGCGGAATGATCCGGGTCGCGTCCCAGGGTTCGGTCCAGCCGAGCAGATCGAAGAGGCCGTCGAGCACCATGGCGGTGAATCCCCAGACGAGATGGTCGCCGTCGACGTGCGGGACGAGGAACGCGGGTCCGCGGAACTCGTCGCCACCGCGCCGGACGACCGTCACGCCGCGGTTGCCCGGGTCGAGCAGGTCTGCGACGGGTGCGCGGAACACGTCGGCGGACTCCGCCGCGTCGACCGCTCGGACCGGGGACGGATGCCGCCACCACCCCAGCACCGGGGTCACGAGGTGGCGTGAGAAGGCGAGCGGCAGCGGGTCGAGCGTGCCGAGCACCTCCACTCCCGCCGGGTCGAGACCGGTCTCCTCACGCGCCTCGCGCAGTGCCGCGTCCACCGGACCGTCGTCGCCCGGGTCGATGCGGCCGCCGGGGAACGCGACCTGTCCGGGGTGTGCCCGGAGCGTGTCGGCCCGGGACAGCAGCAGGACGTCGAGGTCGCGCGAGACGGCGGTGTCGTGGGCGTCTCGGCCGGCCGGCAGGTCGTCGAGGACGCCGAACAGGATGAGCACCGCGGCCGCGCGCGCCGTCGCCTCGATGGGCTGGTTGCGGAGTTCGTCGAAGCGTCGGCTGCGGGGTGTGCGGCCGGTCGCGAGCGCGAGGAGTTCCTCCCGCGCCCCGGTGGTCGCCGCCGACGCGGCGCCGTCGGTCACTGCTTCGTCGTCCGCTCGACCGACATCACCAGGATGACGCGATCCGCCTTGTCGGCCGGCGGGACGTCGCTCGGATCGCCGTACCGGTTCTGCAGCCGCACGTAGAACGCGCCCTCCGGGTCGGGCACGACCTCGACGAGCCGGCCGCGCACCTCCAGGTAGCGGAACGGCTGCGCGGGGTCGATGACCGAGAGCGACATCGAGGGGTTGTGCTGGAGGTTGCGGTACTTCTGCCGGTACGTGGTGTGCGTGAAGCGGATGTGCTCACCGTCGAACTCGAACCACATCGGGTTGACCTGCACCGTGCCGTCGGGCCGGATGGTGCCGAGGTGCCCGTAGTTCGGTTCGTCGAGGAGGGCGCGGTACTCCGTGGGGATGCGGTCGGCGTGCGGCATGTCCTCCAGTCTGCCCCGGATCCCGGGCGACCGGAGCATCCGTTCAGGCGTCGTCCTCCCGGGCGGCGTACTCGCGCACCGCGTCGACCAGGGTGCGCCAGGGTCCACGCAGCGCCTGCTCGGGGATCGTACGGGTCAGTTCGCGGTCCCCCACGCACGCCCGGAGCCGCCAGGTGAAGCGGTCGGTTCCGGTGTCGCCGTCCGACGGCTCTCCCCAGGGGCACCCGTCGACGAGCCGCACCCAGCGGGCCGCGGCGTCGGGTCTCGGCGCCACCCGCCATTCCCGCCGCATCCCGGCGACCCCGCCCGTGCGCACGACGGTGACGACGACGCCGCACTGATCAGCCGACCCCTGCTCCGTCATCCCCGATCACTCCCACCGTGCCCCAGGCCGACCGGACCGCCTGCTCGACCTCCGATCCCTCACCGTACTGCGCCGCGGCCGCGGCGAGGGTCGCAGCGGCGAACCCGGCGAAGTCGCTCGATGCGGGAAGCCCCTGCAGCGCCGTGTACCAGACCCGGCCCGCGCGCTCCCACGCGTTGCCGCCGAGCGCCCGCGCGACGAGCACGAAGGCACGGTTGGGGATGCCGGAGTTGATGTGCACGCCGCCGTTGTCCTCCGCCGTCTCGACGTAGTCCCGCATGTGCGCCGGCTGCGGGTCGCGCCCCAGCTCGTCGTCGTCGTACGCCGTCCCGGGCTCGGCCATCGAGCGCAGCGCTCGCCCCTGGACCGCCTCGGTGAAGATCCCCTCGCCGATGAGCCACGACGCCTCGTCGACCGTCTGCCCCTGGTTGTACTGCTCGGTGAGCGCGCCGAAGACGTCGGCGAGCGACTCGTTCAGCGCGCCGGGCTGCCCCTGGTACTCGAGGCCGGACGCGGCCTGGATCACGCCGTGCGCGAGTTCGTGGCCGATCACCGACAGTGAGCCGGTGAAGCCGCGGAAGACCTCGCCGTCGCCATCGCCGAAGACCATGCGCTCGCCGTCCCAGAACGCGTTGTCGTAGTCGACGCCGTAGTGGACGGTCGCGAGCAGCGGTGAGCCTGCCCCGTCGATCGAGTTCCGCTCGAACGCGTCGAGGAAGAGCTCGAACGTCGCCCCGAGTCCGTCGAAGGCCTCGTTGACCGCCGTGTCGTCGACGGGCGGGTCGTCCTCCCGGCGGACGACGCGGCCGGGCAGGTCCTCGGTGTTGCCGGCGTCGTGCACGGTGCGGTCGGGGGCGTCGGTCAGTTCGGCGACGAGGTTGCCCTCGCCGTCGATCGACAGCTCGATGCGCGCGCGGTACGGCGGGCGCCCCTGGATGAGGGTGTGCCGGGCGGCGCGGGCGGCCTTGGGGAACGCGGAGGACTGGGCGAGCCGGGCGAGCAGGTAGCCCGGGACGATGGCGTGCCGGTGACGGGGGGAGGTCATGCGGCGACCCTACGACCGGCCGCCGACGCTGTCACGGGGTGGACGGCGGCGCCCGACCGCTCAGCGGATGACGAGCCCCACCGATCCGGCGTCGCCGCGACGCAGCTTCTGGCCGGCGCGGATCATCCGGTACTTCATGCCGTACTTCGCGGTGAGCGCCCGCCGGAGCCGTTCGGCCGTCTCGTCGTCGCTGCGCACCTCCGCGACCGCCTCGACGGTGGACGCCCCGTCGGCGACCTTGCCGCGTGCGTCGCACGGCGCGAGGGTCACCCGAGGGGTGTGACGAAGCCGCTTCACCTTGCCCGAGGCGGCGCCGGTGGTGACCAGGCACTCGTCGCCGTCGCGCACGATCCACACGGGTGTGCCCACCGGCACACCCGTCCTGCGGAAGGTGGTCAGGAGGACATACTCGGCGTCGGCGATGTCGTTCAACGGAGGCACGACATCATTCTCCCGGATGCCGTCGACCCGCCCCGTCCACCGCCCGCGCACCCCGCCCGAGAGATGCGGATTCGGCCTCCGATCGGGCCCACCGTCCAGGTAACGGTCAGGTAACGGGGTGCAGGCTTGGTGTTTTGTGTCCGCCCCGGCGGACCCGGCGCGCCGCCCCGACGGCGTGGAGACCCTGCCCCCACACGGAACCTGACGCATACGACATGAGCCTGCAGACCACCCGTACCGCCACCCGCCGAGACATCCGCACCGCGGCCCGCCGCGACCGCCGCCGCCCCGCCCTCATCGCCGCGGGGATCGCGTTCGGCCTGGTCGCCACCGCCTGCGCGACCGGCGCCGCGGCCGCGACCGGATCGTCGTCCGACGCGATCGCGGAGCCCGCCCCGCACATCGTCCTCGCCTCGACGCAGCAGCGACCCGCGACCGCTCAGGAGCCGGAGGAGGCGACCGAGGCGCGCACCGCCGCCGAGACGTCTCTCGCCGCCGCCGCGTCCGTCACCGCGGACATCGCGGCGTCCGGGCTCGACATCGGCATCCCGGACGCGTCCGTCGACACCGTGCCGCTGCAGGATGCGGCCGAGCGCCTCGAGCTCGCCGACGCGCTGCCCGATGTGCTCGTCCCCGCCATCGCCGAGGACGTCACGGAGGCCGCTGCCGCCGTCGACGCCCGCGTGGCGGAGCTGCGCGGCGGGCTGGAGGGCGCCCTCGCCCAGAAGGCGGCCGAGGAGGCCGCAGCGGCCGCAGCCGCCGAGCAAGCGCGTCTCGAGGCAGAAGCGGCCGCCGCCGCGCCGCGGTCGACCGGTTCGACCGGCACCCAGTACGCGTACGCCGGCGGCGGGTCGGGCGACAACAGCCCTGCCGGCGCGCAGGCCACCGCGCGCGCCATGCTCGCCGAGCGCGGGTGGGGCGACGACCAGTTCCAGTGCCTCCTGTCGCTGTGGAACAAGGAGTCCGGCTGGAACTATCAGGCACAGAACCGCTCCAGCGGTGCGTACGGCATCCCGCAGGCCCTTCCCGGCAGCAAGATGGCCTCCGCCGGCGCCGACTGGCAGACCAACGCCGCGACGCAGGTCGCCTGGGGTCTCGGGTACATCTCGGGCCGCTACGGCACCCCGTGCGGCGCGTGGAGCCACTCGCAGTCGACCGGCTGGTACTGAGGCTCCGCGATTCGCAGCGGGCTCCCAGGTACAGCGGGACCGAATCGGGTGTCACGTCCGTTCATCCTGATGACGCCGCACCGCGGCGCAGGGGTACGGTAGCGAACGCTCCACCCCGTCAGTCCCACAGAGGAGATCAGGCATGACCACCGACACCGGCGCCATCACGCAGCGACCCGGAACCGAGACCGCCGTGCTCGCGGGCGGTTGCTTCTGGGGTGTGGAGGAGCTCATCCGCAAGCAGCCCGGCGTGCTCGACACGCGGGTCGGCTACACCGGCGGGCAGAACGACCACGCCACCTACCGCAACCACCCCGGCCACGCCGAGGCCGTCGAGATCGTGTTCGATCCGACGAAGACGACCTACCGCGACATCCTGGCGTTCTTCTTCCAGATCCACGACCCGTCGACCCTGAACCGTCAGGGCAACGACATCGGCACGAGCTACCGCTCCGCGATCTTCCCGCTCACACCCGAGCAGGAGCGCATCGCACGGGAGACCATCGCCGACGTCGACGCCTCCGGGCTCTGGCCGGGCAAGGCGGTCACCACGATCGAGCCCGCAGGCCCGTTCTGGGAGGCCGAGCCCGAGCACCAGGACTACCTGCAGCGGATCCCGAACGGGTACACCTGCCACTTCGTGCGTCCCGGCTGGGTGCTCCCCCGCCGCGCCACCGCCTGACCCGCACCGAGCCCCCGGCACCGCCCGGGGGCTCGGTCGTTCACTCCCGCGATCCGGTGCCGGCGTCGCTGAGCACGACCACCTCGTCGCCTTCGAGGACGAACTGCAGCGCCGATCCCTCCGGGAACCGCGCGAGCAGTTCGTCCGGGAGCCCGGGCACGATCCGCAGCTGCGCGGTCGCGGGGAAGCCGCCCGCGCCGCAGCCGCCGTACATCTCCCCCGTGTACGAGTTGGTCCGCCACTCCACCTGCGACGAGTCGAGGATGAGCAGGCAGTAGTCCTCCGGCGCACCGCCGAGCCACCCGCGGCCGAGGAGGGCCACCACCGTCAGCCCGTGGAAGTCCGCGTACCGGCGGGCGTCCTGCTCGACCCCGAACACCGTCGGGATCCGCTGATCCGGGTTCACGCCGAGCACCGCGACCTGCGCCGGGTCGGCCTCGACCCGACGTGTCACGGCCCACGCGACGGATGCGGCGACCACCGCCACCACGACGAGCGACGCGATCCACAGCAGGGTCGACCGGGCGGCCGCGCGCGTCCGGACCGTCTCCCGCGCCGGCCCGGCCGCCGGCGGCACGTCGGACGGCGGGGCGGCGTGCACCGCGACCGGGTCCGGTGCCGCGACCGGGTCCGGTGCCGGGGCGGTCCGCTCGGCCTCGGTCATCCGGTGCGCCGTGGCCGGTTCGGGGTCGGCGAGCGCATGCAGACGCGTCTCGAGTTCGCGGAGCCGGCGCAGCGCCGCCGGATCGGTCTCGATGTCGGCGTCGGGCCCGTACGCACGCGCCCGCAGCGCCCGCAGTTCCGCGCCGCGCTCCGGCTCGTCACCTGCCGCGGCTCCCCCTCGGGTGTCCATCCGCAGCATCCTCGTGCCTCACTCCGTGACGGTCACGTCGACCTGGATCTCGGCCGCGAGGTGTTCCAACCGGGCCACGACGTCGTCGATCGCCACGGCGTCGGGGACGGTCGCCGCGATCGTCGCGGCGAACAGTCGGCCCCCGGCCATCGCCGCATCCCGGGTCTCGGTCGACATCCGTTCGACGCTCACACCGTCCTGCGCCAATGCTCCGGTGAGGTCCTTCACGATCCCGGGGCGATCGTTGCCGAGCACCTCCAGGGTGATCCCGCGCCGCCCGCCCGCCGCATCGGCCGCCGACTCGGTGCCGGGCACCGCGATCGCGATGAGTCCCTCCAGCGCACCGAGCGCGGCTCGCAGCCCGTCCGCGCGCGCAGCGGGGACCGAGACCTGGATGATGCCCGCGAACGCCCCGGCGAGCTCGGCCAGGCTGCTGTGCTCCCAGTTGCCGCCGTGCGCGGCCACGACGTCGGCCACCTCGGCGACGAGACCCGAGCGGTCGTCACCGACGACGGTGAGGACGAGCGTGCTCATGGGGTCACTGTAGCCAGCATCCCCCTCGCTGTCAGCGGGTGGTCGCCGCCAGTGCGCGCAGGTCGTCGCCGGTGAGCCGCTGCGTGGTCCACTCGTCCATCGGCGCCGCCCCGATCGAACGGTAGAACGCGATCGACGGCGCATTCCAGTCCAGTACCGTCCACTCCAGCCGGGGGTACCCGCGTTCGACGCAGACCTCGGCGAGCGAAGCGATGAGCGCCTTGCCGTAGCCGCGGCCGCGCTGCGCCTCGTCGACGAAGAGGTCCTCCAGCCAGATCCCGTGCCGGCCGGTCCAGGTGGAGTAGGTGAGGAACCACACGGCGATGCCGACGATCACCCCGTCGCGCTCCACGACGTGGGCGAACGCCTTGGGCTCCACGCCGAACAGGGTCTCCCGGATCGCGTGCTCGGTGTTCTCGACCGCGTCGGGCTCCCGCTCGTACACGGCGAGGGCCTGGATGCAGCGGAGGATGCACGGTTCGTCGCCGGGCGCCGCGGCGCGCAGCACCGCGCCGTCGGAAAGGGTGTGGGAGCGCATCCATCGAGGCTAGCGGAGGAGCGCCGTCTGGGACCGGGTGCCACCGGTCCCGGCACCCCGTCGCCTTGACTCGTCCCGCGGGCTCGACGAGGATGGCGTGGTCCGATCAGCACCACGCCGGATTCCCGTCCCGGCCCGAGGAGGAGACCCGTTGCGCTTCCGTGTGTCCGCCCTGGGCGCGGCCAGCCTCGCCGCCGGCACGCTCGTGCTCGGCATCGGCGTCGTGAGCCTCCACGGTGCACTCACCGCCGTCCCACCGGGCGGCGGCACCCCCCGCATCGCGACGGACGCCCTCCCCGCGCTGCAGATGGTCGACGACGAGGACCCCGACCGGGCCCTCGGCTTCGAGGTCGTCCCGACGCCGGGAGTCACGCCGACCCCGGACACGACGCCGTCGCCACGGGCGACCCCGCGGCGGAACGCGCCCGCCCCCGCCGGTCCGACCCGGCCGCAGCCGACGCCGGCGGAGCAGTCGCCGGGCGAGCACACGCCGGAGGAGACCCCCTCGCCCGCTCCCGAGCCGAGCACGGGCGACGGGTCGACACCGGCGCCGACGACACCCGCCCCGGAAGGCGGTACCGGCGAGGGCGGCGACCGCCCGCCGGCGCCCCCGTTGCTCGGGACATCGCCCGAGGGCGGCGCCGACGCAGACGACCGGGGCGACGCGCGCTGATCCGACTCCATTCTTCGGAATGAATCGGCCGCCGCATCCGTTCCCCTCGTCATGCAACGCTTCGGAACCTTGTCCTTCGGGCACTACGGCCCCCTCGGCGGCGGCCGGGAACTGACCGCCCGCGATTCGATGCTGCAGGCGATCGACCTCGCCCAGGGCATGGACGACCTCGGGGTGAACGGCATCTCGTTCCGGGTGCACCATTTCGCACGGCAGCAGAGCGCGCCCATGCCGCTGCTCGCCGCCATCGCGGCACGCACCGAGCGCATCGAGGTCGGCACCGGCGTCATCGACATGCGCTACGAGAACCCGCTGTACCTCGCGGAGGAGGCGGCCGCGGTCGACCTGCTCAGCGACGGGAGGCTCGCGCTCGGCGTGAGCCGCGGCTCACCCGAGACGGTCGTGCGCGGGTACGAGGCCTTCGGGTACCGCGGCTCCGAGGATCCCCGCGGCGCGGACATCGCCCGCGAGCACTTCGACCTGTTCCTGCGGGCGATCGAGGGCGAGCCGCTCGCGCAGCGCGATCCGGACAGCCCCTTCGGCGGCGGCCACGGCGGCCAGCGGGTGGAGCCGTACTCCCCCGGGCTGCGCACCCGCGTGTGGTGGGGTGCCGGAAGCCGCGATACCGCGGAGTGGGCGGGCCGCGTCGGCGTGAACCTCATGTCCTCGACCCTCCTGACCGAGGCGACCGGGCAGCCGTTCGACCTGCTGCAGGCCGAGCAGATCGACGCCTTCCGCACCGCGTGGCGCGAGGCCGGGCATCCGGGGACGCCCCGGGTCTCGGTGAGCCGCAGCATCTTCCCGATCACGACCGCGCAGGACGCGATGTACTTCGGCCACAGCCAGGAGGGCGACGGCATCGGCGTCATCGACGGGTTCCGGTCGACCTTCGGCCGCACCTACGCGGACGAGCCCGACGCCCTGGTCGAGCAGCTGAAACAGGATGCGGCGATCCAGGCGGCCGACACGCTGCTGCTCACGATCCCGAGTCAGCTCGGGGTCGCGTTCAACCTCCGCATCGTGCAGGCGTTCGCGGAGCACGTCGCGCCGGCGCTCGGGTGGAAGCCGAACTGGGAGGCCTGAGACGGTCGCAGGCCGATGGCTGACGAGCGCGCCGCTCAGCGGCGGACGCGGTCCTGGGCGCTCCGGGGCGGATCGACCGTGACGTCGAGCGGTTCGAGGCCGCGGAGCGACGTCCAGACGAGCGCCTCCCCCTTCGCCGCGTGCTGCGAGGCACGCACCGCGCGTTCGTCGGCCCAGCTGTTCAGCCGGTGCCCGGCATGGCCGCGGACGTGCTCGAGCACGACGTCGGGCTTGCCGGCCGCGCGGCGCGCGTCGCGGGCGGCGATGAGCGCCTCGAGGATCTCGCGGTTCGCCACCGGCTTCTTCGCGCTGGTCACCCAGCCCCGCCGACGGTGGCCGTCCATCCACGACGAGTACGTGTCGATCGCGTACTTGGAGTCGGCCTGCACCGTGAGGTGCTCCACGTCCGCGTGATCGGTGATCGCATACAGGAGTCCGAGCAGCTCGCCGATGTTGTTGGTCCCCTCCGGGATCGCCCCGGCGGCCCAGTGGCCGTCCTCGCCGACCCACGCCCAGCCCGCCGGGCCCGGGTTGCCCTTGCAGGCGCCGTCCGTGGCGACGGTGTAGCGGTCGGTCGGATGCGGCGAGCTCGGCGTGGACATCCCTCAAGTCTCTCAGCATCCCGCCCCGACCGTTCGCAGGACGCCCCAGGATGCGGCTGCGAGGATGGGAGGATGCCCGCAGTCACCGCCCCGGCCCGTCCCGGCCGCATCGCCCTCGCCGCCGTCCTCGACCTCGTCTGCGTCGTCGGGTTCACCGCCGTCGGACGGGCGAGCCACGCCGAGGACGTGCTCACCGGGCTGCTGCTGACGGCGTGGCCGTTCGTCGTCGCGCTCGCACTCGGCTGGGTCGCACTGCTCGCCTGGCGGCGGCCGTTCGCCCCGCTGCGCACCGGCGTCGGCGTCTGGGTCGTCACGGTCGTCGTCGGCCTGCTGCTCCGAGGCCTCACCGGAGGCGGGACCGCGCTGCCGTTCGTCATCGTCACCACCCTTGTGCTCCTCGTGCTCCTCGTCGGATGGCGCGTCATCGCCACCTTCGCGGCCCGTCCGCGCGGCTGATCCTCTCCACAACCCCTCCCGGGACGCCTACCGCGCACGGCTAGGCTCGGGGCGTCCGGCACCGGCGCTCGGAGAGGAGTCCCCCATGACCGATCCGACGGGTCCTGCGAGCCCAGAGGAGGCGGGCGCGGGCGACGCGCACGTCCCGCCGGCGCCGCCCGCTCCGGAACCGGCTGCACCGGCATCCGCACCGCGCTTCGTGCAGCCCTACCCCGGCGCGCCCCCCGTCCCGGTCGACGCCGAGCAGGCCCGCGGCCCGTACGCCGCACCGCCGCCCGGGTACCCGGGCGCACCTGGGCGCACGCCGACGCCGCCGTCCCCGCCCGCGGGGCACACGGCGCCGCCACCGCCCGGACCCGCAGGACCGCCTCCGCCGCGGCCCGCCGACACGCGGCCCAAGACCCTCGCGATCCTCGCGCTCTCCCTCGCCGGCGGCGGCGCACTGATCGCCCTCATCCCGTTCCTCGGCGTCCTCGCCGTGCCCCTGTTCGTCGCCGCGTCGGTGATCGCGATCATCGCGCTCGTCCGGCGCTCGCAGGGCGGCACCGGCTTCAGCATCGCGGCGCTCGCGATCTCCGGGCTCGCCGCCGTCATGGCGCTCTTCCTCGGAGTGTCGGTGCTGCTGCTCGCGCTCGCGGAGAACTGGGCGAACCGCGACGACCGATCCTGGGTCGAGGAGGAACGGGAACCGGATCCGTACGACGACGAGGACCCGTACGCGGGCGACGGCGCCTTCGGGGCGGAGCAGGACCTGCGGCTCGTCGAGAGCGCGTTCGGGACCGACGCCGCCGGCGAGACCTGGTGGGCGATCGTGGTGGAGAACCCGAACGACGACGCCGTCTTCGACTTCGGCGAGATCGCCGTGACCGCGCTGGACGCGCAGGCCGAGACGCTCGAGGTCGCCTACGAATACCTCGGGATCCTCCCCGGCACCACCGCCGTGGTCGGCACGTTCGCCGAGGCGACGGCGGCCGGCATCACCGCGCTCGGGGTCGAACTGCCCGGACGCGACACCGCCTGGGTGTCGGGGCAGGACGCACTCGGATCGCTCACGGTCGAGGACGTCACCACGACCGTGACGTCCGAGGGGACCACGGTCGCCGGCGTGGTGCGCAGCACCATGACCGAGTCCGCCGAGTACCCGCTCGTGTCGCTCGTGGCACGTGACGCGTCCGGCGCCGTGATCGACGTCGCGGTCGGGTTCGCCGACGCCGTGCCGGCGGGCGGCGAGGGGTCGTTCGACGCGGTCTTCACCCCGACGCTGCCCGAGGGCACGACCATCGAGGCCTATCCCGCCCTCTGAGCCGCTGCCGCAGCGGCGAGGGTCAGTCGTCGATGCGCGAGTGGTCGCCGAGTCGATGCCAGGTGCGGTTGTGGTAGACGAGCGCGTCGCCGTGCTGGCCGGGCTCCACGTCGCGGGCGATGTCCGACTGCAGGGCGTGCGCCGCGACGACCGTGGAACCTCCCGCGTTCATCCGCTCGACGACGCTGCACCGCACCCAGGCGCGGACACCGTGGTAGACCGGCTCGCCGGTGACCAGGCGCGACCATCGGGTGCGGTCGGCGAACCGGTCCACGCCGCTGGTGGACGCGAGCCGCGCCACGTCGAGGTCGTCGGCGTCGAGCAGATGCACCACGACGGTGTCGGCGGCGAGGAGCGCCGGGGCGGCGGACGACAGCGACGACACCGAGAAGATGAGCAGCGGCGGGTCGACGCTGACCGAGGACACGGAGGTGGCCGTCAGAGCCACGGGTCCGTCGGGCCCTTCCGCCGTGATGACCGCGACCCCGCCGGGGTGGCCCCGGAAGAGCGCCTTGAAATCGTCGGCGGAGAGGGATCCGCCCAGCATCCGCTCGTGCTCGCCCTCGAGGTCGGGGCGGTCGAGGGACGAGGATGCGGAACTGCCGGTCATACTCCGACCGTACGGCGGATGAACGTCCTCCGCATCTCGGCCCGACACATCGCGCAACGGAACGCGCTCCGCGCGCGTCCCAGGGGTCGGCATGCTCATGCCCGATGCAACGACCGGCGCGTGACGCGCATTCCCGCCCGGCAGCGCCGTCAGGCCCGCAGCGCGTCGGCGATGGGCGTCCTGCCGCCGCCGAAGCGGATGGTGCGGCCGATCGTGGTCGGGTCGGCCAGGACGGCGGCGACGACGGCCGCCACGTCGGCACGCGGCACCTCGCCGCTCCCCTCCGGGTCCAGCTCGATCAGCCCGGTCGCGTCGTCGAGGGTGAGCGTACCGGGTCCGAGCACCGTGGCGTCCAGCCCGCTCGCGCGCAGGTGCTCGTCGGCTGCGAGCTTCGCATCGGCGTAGGGGAAGAACGCGTCGCCCTCGGGCACGCCGTGGTCCGGCCGCGACCCGATCCACGACACCATGACGTACCGCCGGACCCCGGCGGCGACGGCCGCGTCCATCGAACGGATCGCCGCGTCCCGGTCGACCGCGTACGTGCGTTCTGGTGACCCGCCGCCCGCGCCGGCCGACCACACGACCGCGTCGTTGCCGGCGACGAGGTTCCGGAGCGTCTCGACGTCGGCCGATTCGACGTCGAGCACGACGGGGTTCGCGCCGGTGGCCGCTACCTCCCCTTCGTGGTCGGGATTGCGGATGACGGCCGTGACGGTGTCGCCGCGGTCGGCGAGGATGCGTTCGAGGTGCAGGGCGACCTTGCCGTGGCCGCCGAAGACGAGGATGCGAGTCATGCCGTCAGCCTAGGCAGCGGTCAGTCGCGCCCGTCGGGGCTTGCGTCGCCGTCGAGATACCACCATCGTCCGCTCTGGAGGACGAACCTGCTCCGCTCGTGCAGCACCCCGTCGCGGCCGCCGATCCGGTGGTGCGCGCGGAACTCGACGACGCCCCGCTTCGGCCCGGGCGGCGGCGCGTCGAGGATCTCCAACCCGGTCCACCGCAACGCGGGATCGGGCGCCGTGTCGTCGGGACGGGTGCCGGGATGCCACGTCTCCGCGATGTGCCGGGCGTCGCCCAGGGCGAACGCGGTGTAGCGGGATCGCATGAGCGCCTCCGGGGTCGACGCCGGTGTGCCGGCCAGCACGGGTCCGCAGCACTCGGCGAACCGTGCACCGCTGCCGCATGGGCACCGCTCGGAAGCCATGAGATCCTTTCACGTGAATGGAATACCGGTGCGCCCACCGGCGTTCACCACGGTACGCCCTACCCGAGGAGACCCCGTGACCACCGTCGACGAGACGCGCCTGCACCCCGACACCGCGATGGACGCCGTGACCCTGCGCGTCGGCGACCTCGACCTGATGACCTCGTACTACGCGAACGCGCTGGCGGCCGCACCGATCGAGGAGCGCGCCCGCGGACGCGAGGTGCACCGGGTGCTCGGACGCGGCGGGGTGCCGCTCGTCCGACTCGTGCACACGCCCGATCTGCCGCCGGTCGACCCGCGCCAGGCAGGGCTCTACCACACGGCGTTCCTGTTCGACACGGCGCCCGACCTCGCGGCGACCGTCTACCGCGCCGCGCAGGACCCGCGCGGCCGGTTCACCGGGTCGGCCGACCACCTCGTGAGCGAGGCGTTCTACTTCACAGACCCCGAGGGCAACGGCGTCGAGCTCTACACCGACCGCGCCCGCGACACCTGGCAGCACGTGAACGGCGAGATCATGATGGACGTCCTCGCCCTCGATCCGAACGACTACCTGCGACGCCACCTCACCCAGGAGGTGTTCGACGCCGCCCCCACGCGCCCCGGGGTCGTGGGGCACGTGCACCTGCAGGTGGGCGACGTCCCGACGGCGCGGCGGTTCTACGTCGACGCGCTCGGGTTCGAGACGACGCTCGGCGCGTTCCCCGGCGCACTGTTCGCGTCCGCCGGTGGGTACCACCACCATGTCGCGATGAACACGTGGCAAAGTCGCGGTGCCGGTCCGCGCGCCGCGAGCCTCGGCCTCGGCGCGGTGGCGATCACCGTGCCCGCCCGCGACGACCTCGACGCACTGGCCGCGCGCCTGCGCCGGAGCGAGCTCGCGTTCTCCGACGACGGACGCAGCGTGGCGGTCGACGACCCCTGGGGCACCCGCGTGACGGTCTCCCTCCCCGGCCCCGACGCGGACGCGCTGCTCGAGCGCTGACCCCGGGATGCGCGGGCGGTGGTTGACTAGCTCCATGCCCACCCTGCCCATGTTCCCGCTGAACACGGTGCTGCTCCCCTCGATGCCGCTCGCACTGCGCATCTTCGAGGAGCGGTACCGGGTGATGCTCGGGCGGGTGCTCGAAGCCGACGACCCGTCGTTCGGCGTCGTCCTGATCGCCCGCGGCCACGAGGCCGGTGGTGACGACGAGCGTCACGACGTGGGAACGCTCGCGCGGATCGTCCAGGTGGACGCCGGCGCCGGCGACATCGGGCTCGTCGCCGTCGGAACCGACCGGGTGCGCGTGACGCGCTGGCTGCCCGACGACCCGCATCCGGTCGCCGAGGTGGAGCCCCTCCCCGACCTCGCCTACCGGGACGAGCTCGCCCCGCTGCTGCGCGAGACCACGACGACCGTCCGCCGCGTCCTCGCCCGCGCCGCGGAGTACGGTCCCGCCGGATGGGCGGGGGAACTCGAGGTCGCCGACGACCCGGTCACGGCGGCGTGGCAGCTCGCCGGGTTCGCCCCGATCGCGCAGCTCGACCGCTACGGCCTGCTGCAGTCGACGAGCCTCGCGGAGCTGTTGCGGGGCACCCTGGACCTCACGATCGCCGCCGAGCCCGCGCTCACCGCCGCGACGCCGCCGGACGAGTTCGACGCGGCGATCGACGAGCTGCTGCGCGACGCCGAAGACGACTGATCAGACGAACTCGTCCGGATCGAACCCGACCCGCTCCCCCGTCTCGAGGGCGGCGATGCGCTCCAGGTCGGTGCCGGTGAGGGAGAACGAGAACACGTCGGCGTTCTGACGGATGCGGTCCGGGTCCGACGACTTCGGGATGACGACGAGGTCGTTCTGCAGGTGCCACCGGATGAGCACCTGCGCCGGGGACACGCCGTGTGCGGCGGCGATGTCCGCGATCACCGGGTCGCCGAGCAGGGTGTTGGGCTTCGACCGGTCGCCCCAGCCCGACCCGCTCGTGCCACCGAGCGGACTCCACGATTCGGTCACGATGCCGTGGTCGGCGTCGAACGCACGGGTCACCCACTGCGGCAGGCGCGGGTGCAGTTCGATCTGGTTCACCGCGGGCAGCGCCTCGCCCGAGTCGATGATCTCCTGAAGGTGGTGCGGCGCGTAGTTGCAGACGCCGATGGACGTCGCCTTGCCGGAGGCGGCGATCTCCTGCATCGCGGTCCAGGTCTGCGCGCGCACGGCCGCGTCACCGCCCGGCCAGTGGACGAGGTACAGGTCGACGTGGTCGAGGCCGAGTCGATCGAGGCTCGCGTCGACGGCTCGGAGCGTGCTGTCGTACCCGCGGTCGGCGTTCCAGAGCTTCGTGGTGACGAAGACCTCCTCGCGGGGCAGCCCGGCGGCACGGAGTCCCCGGCCGACGCCCTCCTCGTTGCGGTACGCCGCGGCCGTGTCGATCATGCGGTACCCCGCTTCGAGGGCGGTCGCCACGGCCCGCTCGGTCTCATCGTTCGTCGCCTGCCAGACGCCGAGACCGAGGCGCGGCATCAGCGCTCCGGTGTGCAGTTCGATCAGCGGGGATGCGGGCATGCGCAGACCTTTCGGGGGCGGACTCGACGCAACCGAGGCTAGCGCCCGCGTAGGCTTGCCGGGTGGCACATCCCCAGCACGACCGGCTCGTCTACGCTCCACCCCGCAGCCGGTTCGTCGTGCTGCTCGTCATCTGCCTGCTGATCGGGCTCCTCGGCGTCGTCATCATCGTGCTGAACCTCGACAACGTCGTGAGCCTCGTGATCGGCGCCGCCGCCGCCGGCCTGTTCGGCGTCGGCGGGACGATCAGCGTCATCGGCCAACTCCGCACCCCCACGATCGCCGCCGACCGCGAGGGTCTGCGCATCGGACGTGGCGGCCGTGTGCCGTGGTCGGACCTCGACCGGGTCGGCACGACCGCGCAGGGCAAGCTCGGCATCCGCCTGCGCCGCGCCGACGCGTTCCTCGCCTCCGGGAAGCACGGCGAGACCACCGAGTCGCTCGCGCGCACCCGGACCGCGGAAGGCGGGTACGACCTCGTCTTCACCGAGCGCGAGCTCGGCGCACCGGCGAAGGAGGCGGCCGCCGCCATCCGCGGCTTCCGCTCCTGAGCCGCGCTCGTTAGCGTGAAGGCGTGCAGGTCACCGCAGCGTTCCGCTCCCCCAAACGCCCGGCCCTGCTCCTGGTCCTGAAGTCCGCCGTGGCGACGGCCGCCGCCTGGCTGCTGGCGGGCTGGATCATCCAGGGCCCGCCGCCGGTGTTCGCCGCGATCGCGGCGCTGCTGGTGGTGCAACCGAGCCTCAACCAGTCCTTCGCGAAGGCGATCGAACGGTCCATCGGGGTGATCGTCGGGGTCGTGCTCGCCTCCCTGCTCGGCCTCGCGTTCGGCGAGGCCACCTGGGTGGTCCTCCTCGCGGCCACCGCGGGGCTCTTCACGGCATGGGCGCTGCGGCTCACCGCGGGAGGCACGAACCAAGTGGCGATCAGCGCCATCCTCGTCCTCGCGCTCGGCACGACGACGCCGGGGTACGCCGTGGACCGCGTGCTCGAGACGCTCCTCGGCGCGGCCGTCGGCTTCGTCGTGAACGTCGCGCTCGTCCCGCCGGTGGCGATCGCGCCCGCCCGCGAGGCGATGCAGGCGCTCGTCGCCGAGCTGGCGGCGTCGTTCCGGCGGCTGGCGGCGGCCCTGGAGTCGGATCAGACCCGTCCGCAGTTGGAGGAGCTGCTGCTGCAGGCGAGGCTGCTGCGTCCGATGCGCGACCGGGCGGAGACGGCGCTCGGCACCGCCGCCGACTCACTCGCGCTGAACCCGCGGCGCGGGCGGCACTGCGGGGAGCTCGACGTCCTGGGCGACACGCTCGCGCTCTACACCCCGATCGTCACCCAGCTCATCGGGATGACGCGGACCGTGTACGACAACTCGGCGCCGGGCCTGTCGGCCGACCCCAACGTCCGCGCGATCGCGGAGCAGTTGCGCCGGGCGGCGCACGACGTCGAACTCGGTCGGCGCACGGCCACCGCCGACGAGCCGCCGGCGCTCACCGCGCCCCTCCGGATCGCCGCGCCCTCGCCCGAGCACTGGGTGCTCATCGGGTCGCTGCTGGAGGACCTCCACCGGGTGCACCGGGCGCTCGGCGACGAGGAGGGGTCGACGCGCTGAGCGCCGCCGGCCTCACTTCGCGGTGACGACGACGGTGAACTCGAGCGGCTGGATGCCGCCGTTCGCGTTGGTCATGGTGACCGTGGTGGTGCCGGGCCCGATCGCCTCGACACCCGGGTTGAACTGGGCGCTGCCGTCGTCATGGCCCTCGTGGAACACGGCGACGGCCGTGTCGGCCACCTCACCCCGGTAGCTGTCCACCGCGAGGTCGCCGGTGTTGATGTTCAACGTCTGCCCGACGAGCAGGTCGACCGTCTCACCCTGCAGGTCGTTCGCCTCGACCGTGACGGGCGCGATGACGGAGGTCGGCGCGTCGTCGGGTGCGGCGGATCCGGCACAGCCGGACAGGGCGAAGGCGGCGAGGGCGACGGTCGCCGCAGCGGCGAGACGGAGGGTGTTCACGCGGCCAGTATGGCAGCGCGCCGGACCGCTCACGGTGAAACCACCGCACCGCGCTCGTTAGGGTAGTCGGCATGGTCACCCCGATGCCGACCGAACCCGACCGCGCCCGGTTGCCGGGGTTCGCCGGTCCCGTGCTGGACGATCTCGGCGTGCGGCTGCACGACGGTGTCGCCACCCTGCGGGTGTGGTCGCAGAGCGCCGACTCGATCGAGCTCGTCGTGTTCGACGACGTCGACCTGGACTGGGTGACCGACACCGTGCCGCTGCGTCGCGGTGTCGGCGGCGTGTGGGAGGTGACGACCGACCAGCTCCGCCACGGCAGCCGGTACGCGCTGCGCGTGGCCGGTCCGCCCGGGCCCGGCAACGTGTTCAACCCGGCCACGCTCCTCGTCGACCCCTATGCGAAGGGGCTCGCGAGCGGCGGCTTCGGCGACTGGCGCGGCGTGGTGGTCGACGAGTCCTTCGACTGGGGCGGGGTCGCCAAGCCCGCCGTGCCGATGGACCGCACCGTGATCTACGAGGGGCACGTCAAGGGCCTCAGCAAGCGGCACCCCGGCGTGCCGCCGGCGCTGCACGGCACGTACGCCGGTCTCGCCCACCCCGCGATGATCGAGCACTTCCACCGGATCGGGGTGACGACCATCGAGCTGCTGCCGATCCACGCGTTCGCCTCCGAGCCGCGCCTGCTCCAGCTCGGCCTCGACAACTACTGGGGCTACAACACCCTGAACTTCTTCACGCCGCATCCGGCGTACGCCACCGCGGCGGCCCGTCAGGAAGGCCCGTCGGCCATCCTCCGCGAGGTCAAGGGCATGGTACGGCTGCTGCACGAGGCCGGCCTCGAGGTCGTCCTCGACGTGGTCTACAACCACACCGCGGAGGAGGGCATCGGCGGCCCCCGGTCGAGCCTGCGCGGCATCGACAACCGCCACTACTACCGCCAGCAGCCCGACGGCGCGTACATCGACGTCACCGGATGCGGCAACTCCCTGAACACCGCGACCGACGCCGCGGCGCGCCTCGTGCTGGATTCCATGCGGTACTGGGCGAACGAGGTGCAGGTGGACGGCTTCCGGCTGGACCTCGCGGTCACGCTCGGCCGCGACGAGCACCACGAGTTCACGCCCGACCACCCGCTCCTGCGCGCGATCGTCGACGACCCGGCGCTGCAGCGCGTGAAGACCATCGCGGAGCCGTGGGACATCGGCATGGGCGGCTGGCAGACCGGGAACTTCGGTCCCGGCTGGCACGAGTGGAACGACCGCTACCGCGACCGCGTGCGGAACTTCTGGCTGAGCGACGTCGACTACGCCCGACGCGCCTCGACCGCGCCGGTCGGCATCGGCGGCTTCGCGACGCGGCTCGCGGGGTCGTCCAACACCTTCAGCGAGGATCGCGGCCCGCTGGCGAGCGTGAACTTCGTCACCGCGCACGACGGGTTCACCCTGCACGACCTCGTCTCGCACGACGTCAAGCACAACCTCGGCAACGGGGAGCAGAACCGCGACGGCGCCGACACGAACCGGTCGTTCAACCACGGCGCGGAGGGCGCGACCACCGATCCCCGCATCCTCGCCACCCGGCGCAAGGCGATGCGCAACCTGCTGGGGACGCTGCTGCTGTCGGCGGGGATCCCGATGCTCACCGCCGGCGACGAGTTCGGGCGCACGCAACGCGGCAACAACAACGCCTACTGCCACGACTCCACCCTCACCTGGCTGGACTGGGAACACGAGCAGTGGCAGCAGGACCTCATCGCGCACGTGAGCCGGCTCACGCGGCTGCGGCGGGAGAACCCGGCCCTCCGGCCCATCCGGTTCGCCCGGCAGGACCAGGCGACGCCGTCCGCGTCGGTCATGGACTGGTACGACGAGGACGGCGAGACGATGTCGGGCGAGCGGTGGACGAACCCCGCGCACCGCACCCTGCAGTACGTCGCGGCGTCCACCCCCGAGACCGAGGCGTTCAACCGCATCCTGCTCATCGTGCACGGCAACGAGGAGCCGATCGACGTCACCCTGCCGAGGGTCGACGGGGTCACGCGGTACGTGTCGCTGTGGTCGAGCGCGGAGGAGGCGCCGTCGCCGGAGGAACCCGTGCACGCGCCGGGCGAGACGATCCCGATGCAGCCCACGTCGATGCACCTGTTCCGCGCCGAGTGAGCTCGCGCAAGCGCCTGTCCGGCCTTCCGCGCTCGCGATAGGTTCGAGGGGTGGCAGCCCCTGTGATGACATCCCCCTCCTGGCGGAGCCCCGCCGCGATCCCCGTCCGTCCCGCCCCGGCCGAACCGACCGGCGGCACCGTGACCGGCCGCATCCCCATGACGGACCCGCGCCCCGCGGTCCCGGGCGGCGGATACCGGCCGTCGGCGTTCGACGGCGAGGTCGTGCCGTTCCGGGTGACCGCGTTCCGCGAGGGCCACGACCGGATCGGCGTGCACCTGCGGCTGGTGTCCCCCACCGGCGACGAGTCGCTGCACCGGCTCACACCGCTGGAGAACGGGCTCGACCACTGGCGCACCGAGGTCGCCCTGCTCGAGCAGGGCGTGTGGCGGTTCCGCTTCGAGGCGTTCGGCGACGCGTTCGCCACCTGGCGGCACGCGGCCCGGCTGAAGATCGAGGCGGGCGTCGACGCGCCGGTCATGCGCG
Organism: Microbacterium sp. GXF7504; assembly: GCF_054798235.1. Lineage (NCBI taxonomy): Bacteria > Bacillati > Actinomycetota > Actinomycetes > Micrococcales > Microbacteriaceae > Microbacterium > Microbacterium sp. GXF7504. The sequence goes on from NZ_JBSJZI010000002.1 coordinate 544,187, forward strand.
AGGCGGGCGCGCTGCTGTTCGACGCCGCGGCCGCAGAGACCGACCGCCCCCAGGCGGAACGACGGATGCTGCGCGAGCGCGCCCGGGAGCTGCGCGACCCCGAGGTCGCCGACGTCACCGCCCTCGGGATCGTGACGGACGAGGCCATCGCCGGGTTCTTCGCCGCCCGCCCGGTCCGGGAGCTCCTGACCGCGGGCCCGGAGCAGGAGCTGCTCGTCGAACGGGAGCGCGCCGGCGTGGGCGCCTGGTACGAGTTCTTCCCCCGTTCGGAGGGCGCCAAGCGGCTGAAGGACGGCCGGGTCGTGTCGGGGACGTTCCGCACGGCCGCGCGCCGGCTCCCGGGCGTCGCCGCGATGGGCTTCGACGTGCTCTACCTGCCGCCGATCCACCCCATCGGCGTCACCAACCGCAAGGGCCCGAACAACACCCTCGTCGCCGGTCCGGGCGACCCCGGCTCACCGTGGGCCATCGGGTCTGAGGCCGGAGGCCACGACGCGGTCCATCCCGATCTCGGCACCCTCGCCGACTTCCGCGCGTTCGTCCGTGCCGCGCGTGCCGAGGGCATCGAGGTCGCGCTGGACCTCGCCCTGCAGGCCTCGCCCGACCACCCCTGGGTGCGCGAGCACCCCGAATGGTTCACGACCCTCCCCGACGGATCGATCGCGTACGCGGAGAACCCGCCGAAGAAGTACCAGGACATCTACCCGGTCAACTTCGACAACGACCCGGACGGCATCCGCGCCGAGGTGCTGCGGATCGTGCGGCACTGGATCGCGCAGGGCGTACGGATCTTCCGCGTCGACAACCCCCACACCAAGCCCCTGGTGTTCTGGGAGTGGCTCATCCGGGAGGTGACCGCACAGCACCCCGACGTGGTGTTCCTCGCCGAGGCGTTCACGCGTCCGGCGCCGCTCCAGGGGCTCGCGAAGGTCGGGTTCCAGCAGAGCTACACGTACTTCACCTGGCGGAACACCAAGGCCGAACTCGAGGAGTTCCTCACCTCGGTGGCCCACGAGACCGCGGACTTCCTCCGACCGAACCTCTTCGTCAACACCCCCGACATCCTCACCGAGTACCTCCAGTTCGGCGGGCGTCCGGCGTACCGCATCCGCGCCGCCATCGCGGCGACCGCAGCGCCGACCTACGGGGTGTACGCGGGCTACGAACTGTACGAGAACGTCGCCCGGCCCGGGTCCGAGGAGAACATCGACAACGAGAAGTACGAGTACAAGTTCCGCGACTGGGCGGGGGCCGAGGCCGCGGGCGACTCCCTCGCGCCGTACCTGCGGCGACTCAACGGGATCCGCCGTGCGCACCCGGCGCTCCGGCAGTTGCGGAACCTCGCCGTGCACTGGAGCGACGACGACGCGATCCTGGTGTATTCGAAGCATCTCGAAGCGGCCGTCTCCCCCACCGGGGAGGCCGACACGATCATCGTCGTGGTGAACCTCGACCCGCACTCGGTGCGGGAGACGACGGTGCACCTGGACACCACCGTGTGGGGGGTCGCGCCGGGCGACGCGTTCGAGGTCGAGGACCTCCTCACCGGGGCGCACTGGACCTGGCACGACCACGACTACGTGCGGCTGGACGCGTTCACCGAACCGGTGCACATCCTGCACGTGAAGGGAACCCGATGACCGTCGTCCCCGAGCACCTCCTCGACGCCGTCGCCGAGGGGACGCACCACGATCCCCATGCCGTGTTGGGCATCCATCCCGACGGCGGCGCCTGGGTCGTGCGCGCCCGGCGGCCCCTCGCCGAGAGCGTGACCGCGGTGTTCTCCGACGGTGACCGCGTCGAGCTGCACCACCTGCACGGCGGGATCTGGGAGGGCCGCCGCACGGGCGCCCCCGAGCCGTACCGCCTCGTCACCGCCTGGCCGGATGCGCCGGCGCACACGGCGGACGACCCGTACCGGCACTCGCCGACGGTGGGCGAGCTCGACCTGCACCTCATCGGCGAGGGCCGGCACGAGCAGCTCTGGCGCGTCCTCGGCGCGCACGTGCGCCGTCACGGCGGCAGCGACGGCGTCTCGTTCGCGGTCTGGGCGCCGAACGCCCGCGCCGTGCGCGTCGTCGGCGACTTCAACGGCTGGGACGGCCGCGGTCACGCGATGCGCAGCATGGGCGGCACCGGCGTCTGGGAGCTGTTCGTCCCCGGCGTCGCCGCGGGCGCGGTCTACAAGTTCGAGCTGCGCACGCCGGACGGCGACTGGGTACTGAAGGCCGACCCGATGGCGCGGGCCGCGGAGACGCCGCCCGCGACCGCATCCGTCGTCACCGCCTCGTCGTACGAGTGGGCGGATGCGGCGTGGCTCGCCGACCGCGCGGCGGGCAACCCGCTCGAACGGCCGATGTCGGTGTACGAGGTGCACCTCGGCTCCTGGCGCCCCGGACTCGGCTACCGGGAGGCAGCCGACGAGCTCATCGCCTACGTCACCGAGCTCGGGTTCACGCACGTGGAGTTCATGCCGCTCGCCGAGCACCCGTTCGGCGGCTCATGGGGCTACCAGGTGTCTGGCTACTACGCCCCCACGAGCCGGTTCGGCTCCCCCGACGACCTGCGGTACCTCATCGACCGGCTGCACGGCGCCGGCATCGGCGTCATCATGGACTGGGTGCCCGGCCACTTCCCCAAGGACGCGTTCGCGCTCGCGCGCTTCGACGGCCGGCCGCTGTACGAGCACCCCGACCCGCGCCGCGGCGAGCACCGCGACTGGGGCACCCTCATCTTCGACTACGGCCGCAACGAGGTGCGCAACTTCCTCGTCGCCAACGCCCTGTACTGGCTGGAGGAGTTCCACGTCGACGGGCTCCGCGTCGACGCGGTCGCCTCCATGCTCTACCTCGACTACTCCCGGGAACCCGGCGAATGGGAGCCGAACGTCCACGGCGGGCGCGAGAACCTCGAGGCCATCCGGTTCCTGCAGGAGGTCAACGCCACGGCCTACAAGCACCATCCCGGCATCGCGATGATCGCTGAGGAGTCGACGAGCTTCCCGGGTGTGACCGCCCCCACCAGCGCCGGCGGGCTCGGGTTCGGGTTCAAGTGGAACATGGGCTGGATGAACGACTCGCTCGTGTACATCGGCCGCGACCCGATGTACCGCGCGCACCACGAGGGCGAGCTGTCGTTCTCGTTCGTCTACGCCTTCAGCGAGCACTACGTGCTCCCGATCAGTCATGACGAGGTCGTGCACGGCAAGGGCAGTCTCATCGCCCGGATGCCGGGCGACCACTGGCAGAAGCTCGCCAACATGCGGCTCTACCTCGCGTACATGTGGGGGCACCCCGGCAAGCAGCTGCTGTTCATGGGGCAGGAGTTCGGGCAGCTGTCGGAATGGTCCGAGGCGCGCGGGCTCGACTGGTGGCTGCTCGACCAGCCGAGCCACGCCCAGCTGCGCGACTTCGTGGCGACGATGAACCGCACCTACCTCGCCCAGCCCGCCCTGTGGCGGCGGGACGGCGACGGCGCCGCGTTCGAACGGCTCGGTGCGCCGCACTGGACGCCGGACGTGTCCGCGTTCGCGCGACGCTCCGGCGACGGCGACACGGTCGTCGTGGTCTGCAACTTCTCCGGCGCGCCGCTCGTGGACCACGTGCTGGAGCTGCCGGCGGCGGGCAGGTGGACCGAGATCCTCAACTCCGACGCAGAGGTGTTCGGCGGGTCCGGTGTCGGCAACCTCGGTGAGGTGCACACGGATGCGGGCGGCCGGGCCGTCCTCACACTGCCGCCGCTCGGGGTGCTCTGGCTGCACCACCGCGCGGGGTGACCCGGAGGGTCAGAACAGCAGCGACGCGAGGCGGGAACGCGCGGCGATGACGCGCGGGTCGGCGTCGCCCACGAGGCCGAACAGCTCGAGCAGCCGTTCCCGCACCGGCGCGCGCTCCTCCGAGGGGAGCGCCGCGAACAGGTCGAGCAGGCGACCGAAGGCGTCCTCGACGTGCCCGCCGCTGACGTCGAGGTCGGCCACGTCGAACTGCGCGGCGACGTCGAGGGGGCGCTCCGCGGCTGCGGCACGTGCGGACGCGAGGTCGAGCCCCTGCACCCGGCGCAGCAGCGTCACCTGGGCGAGCCCCGCCCGGGCGTCCTCGTCCCGGGGGTTCTCCGCCAGGGCGGCCTCATACGCCGTCACGGCCCGGTCGTAGTCGCCGGCCTCGATCGCGGCGTACGCCTCGGCGTGCAGCGGCGGCAGTTCGGGCTCGGCGGGCTCCTCGGCCGCATCCGCTCCGTCGACCGGCACCGTCCCGGTGACACCGTGCTGCGCCGCCAGCTGCAGCAGCTGCGCGAAGACCTCGCGGACCTGCTGCTCCGGCACAGCACCGGTGAACAGCGGCACCGGCTGACCGGCGACGAGACCGACCACCAGCGGGATGGACTGCGCGCGGAACGCCTGCGCCAGCTGCGGGTTGGCGTCGACGTCCACCTTGGCCAGCACGACGCGTCCGCCGAGTTCGGTGACGACCTTCTCGATCACCGGGCTCAACTGCTTGCACGGACCGCACCACTCGGCCCACAGGTCGACGACCACCGGCACCGAGCGGGACAGTTCGAGCACCTGCTGGAAGCTCTGGTCGGTGACGTCGAACACGAGCCCCGGCGCGGCCCCGCCGGCGGGAGCACCGGCGGCCGGCGCACCGGCGGGCGGCGCGGCCGGACGGTTGCGGAGCGAGGACAGGTCGACGGCACCGCGCAGGACCGCGGCGGGAGTGGGGTCGGTCACTTAGTTCACCTTCGCTTCGAGGATGTTCGAGGAGTACCCGAGGAGCCGGATCCCGGTGTTGGAGCCCTGGGCCGGCACGTAGAAGAACAGCTGGTCGGCGAACGTCGTGGTGACGCCCGTCTGCGACTCGTTCACGCCCAGCAGTGCCTTCACCGTGGGGTTGTTGTCGAGCTTGATGACGACGTCCTCGCTCGCCGGCGTCACGGTGTCGGTCTCGTTCACCGTGACCGCGACGATCGCGCCGCTCTCCACGGTGGCGAGGGCCAGCGGTGCCTGGGAGCCGGCCGCCGCGCCGAACGCCAGCGTCCCGGTGTCGGTCGCGGTCGCGTTGAACTCGTCGAGGCGGCGCTGGCGGTCCTCGGCCACGCTCTGGCTGAAGCGGTCGGTCTCCTCGTCGAAGAGCGACGCGTACCGGCTGTCGGCGCCGGAGGTGAGGACGTCCGCGTACGCGGCGGCGAGCTGGTCGGGCGCGATCGTGAGGAACGTGGAGTCCGGCGGCACCTGCGCCGCGCCGATGTACCAGGGGGCGAGCTTGGGCAGCTCGGTGGACGCCGCCAGCGCGCCGGTGTAGACGAGCTTGTAGTTGGACCAGGGGTCCTCCTGCGTGAGCAGCATCATCGTCGAGGACGACTCCTGGTCGGCGACGACGAGCACCGTGCGCGGCCACTCGTCGTACGCCTGGGGCAGCACGATCCGCAGCGGCTCGGACGGGATGGCGGGCAGCGCCGCGTAGTCCTCGATCGCGCCGCGGAGCGCGTAGTTCGTGTTGCGCGCGGCCAGCGCGGCACCGTCGAGCCGGGTCGCCGCGAGCGTGCCGTCGCGGGCGGCGTCGGCCTCCGCGACGGTCTCCGCGATGCGCGCCATGATGATGCCGGCCTGCGCCTCGGTCACGGCCGGCTGCAACTGGTCGGCGGCGTCGACGACGGTCTCGGTCGGGGTCGGCGTCGGGCTCTCGCCGAACTGCGGCCAGGCGTCCGCGGCGCAGCCGGAGACGGCGAGCGGGGCGGCCAGGAGCAGCGCGACGGCGGGCACACGCACGCGGCGGACGACGTCGAAGCTCCGTCGGCCGAGCAGGCGACGGCGCGGGGTCGCGCTGATGACGCCCTTGTCGGGCGCACCGTCGACGGCCACGTCGATCGGCTGCGTCTCCTCCAGCGGCGGCGGGGCCTTCCGGCGCGGGCCGCGGGAGCGCCGCGCGTGACGGATGCCGAGCAGGTAGAGCACGATCCCGACGGCCAGGAGCACACCGCCGAGCACGATGAGCGGCCCGGCCCACGGGGTCGCCGTGTCGAGCGGCCAGGTGACGGTGATCGCGGAGGGCGCGGGGGCGGTGCCGTCGGATGCGACCAGCACGCTCATCTCGGCCGGGATCTGCAGCGGCTGCGACAGGGAGTCCTGCGCGCTGTACTCCCCCAGCCACAGGTCGCTGCCGGAGGGGTTCCGGGTCGCGGCGGCGTCCGCCTCCGCGGTCTGCTCGTCGCCCGTGTCGCCCGCCTCGGCGTCGGTCGCCGCATCCGGATCGGGCGCGACGGCCGTCACGACGACGGCGCCGTCCTCCGCGACGGCGTGGTTGAACTCCTGGTCGGAGAGCCACGCGAGCATGTCCGCGGTGCGGCCGTAGGAGACGAACACGTCCCCTTCGCCTTCGACGGTGAGCGTCTGCGTCCCCGGCAGGAGACCCATGGCCTCACCGTCGATGAGGGTGTACGGCGCCTCCTCGGCGACCTCCACCTGGGCCGACTGCGTGGTCGGTCCCTGGAACACCGTCCGCTGGGCGATGCCCAGGCCGATCGACGCGGCGGCCAGGACGAAGGCCAGCACAGCCCAGACGAATCGCACGTCACCCACTTTCCGCGGGCCCTCGGGCGGGCCCGACCCGACAGTCCAGACTAGCGAAGACGACCTGGAGATGCTCCCAGAAGCGTCGCTGACCTGGCCCGGACCGCCACCGATCTATGCTGTGCAGGTCGGCGCCGATGCATGAGGAGACCGGATGAAGCTGCACAACCCGTTCCGGCTGGCGCTGGTGGCCACGCTCGGCGTGGGGCTCGGACTGATGCTGATCAACAGCGTCACGACCCTGTCGACCGTGCTGCTCTACGTCGGGACGGCGCTGTTCCTGTCCCTCGGCCTCGACCCGCTGGTGCGGTTCCTGGAGCGGCGGCGGATGCCGCGGTGGCTCGCGGTGCTGGTGACCATCCTCCTCGTGCTCGCGGTGTTCGCCGGGATCGTGTGGATGGTCGTCCCGATCATCGTCGGCCAGGTGGGCCAGCTCGTGGAGGCGGTCACCAGGATCATCGAGCGCAACACGTGGCAGCGGGACCTGCAGGACTGGCTCGGGGCGACGTTCCCCAACCTCGACGTCGAGCAGGTCTTCGCCTACGTGCAGGACTGGCTCAGCACCCTCGACGTCGGATCGATCGGCGAGAGCGTGCTGGCGGTCGGCGCCTCCATCGTGACGGGCCTCGCCGGCGCCTTCATCGTCCTCATCCTGACGATCTACTTCACCGCCTCCACCCCGTCGCTGAAGACGGCCGTGTACAGCCTGGTGCCGGCGTCCAAGCGGGCGCGCTTCATCGACCTCGCCGAGCAGATCACCGACTCCGTCGGCTACTACGTCATGGGCCAGGGCGCGCTGGGCGTCATCAACGGCGTGCTCAGCGCCATCCTGCTCACGATCATCCAGGCGCCGTTCCCGGCCGTGCTCGCGGTGATCGCGTTCTTCTTCTCGCTCATCCCGCTCGTCGGCACGCTCACCGGGTCGACCGTCATCGTGCTGACCTGCCTCGGCCTCGCCGACACCCCCACCACGGCGCTCGTCGCAGCGATCTACTACCTCGTGTACATGCAGATCGAGGCGTACGTCATCTCGCCGCGCATCATGAACCGCGCCGTCTCGATCCCCGGTGCCGTCGTCGTCGTCGCCGCCCTCGCGGGCGGCTCGCTCCTGGGCCTCCTGGGGGCGCTCGTCGCGATCCCGGTCGCCGCCAGCATCCTCATCATCTACCGCCAGGTGATCATCCCCCGGCAGAACGAGCGCTGAGGCTCAGTCGACCCATTCGGTGGGCAGCGGCGCACGCGCCGGCACCACGGCACGGACGATCTCGTCGAGCACCCGGCGGGTCTGGTTCTCCCCCACCCACAGGTGCTTGCCGCCCTCGACCGGGATGAGCGTGGCCTCCGGGACGACGGCGAAGCGCTGCGCCGCCTCGGCGGGTCGCAGGTAGTCGTCGAACTCCGGCACCAGGATCACGAGCCGGCGCGGGTCGCCGGTCCAGGCCGCGATCTCGTCGTCGGTGGCCCGGTGGAGCGGCGGCGAGAGCAGGATCGCACCCTCCACGTCGTGTTCGCGGCCGTACTTCAGCGCGAGTTCCGTGCCGAACGACCAGCCAACGAGCCACGGCCGGGGCAGGCCGCGCTCGGTCACGAACGCCATCGCCGCGGCGACGTCGGCCCGTTCCGCGCCCCCGCCGTCGAAGGCGCCGTCGCTCGTGCCGCGCGGGCTCGACGTGCCCCGGGTGTTGAACCGCAGGACCGCCAGGTCGGCGAGGGCGGGCAGTCGCGCCGCGGCCTTGCGCAGGATGTGCGAGTCCATGAAGCCGCCGTGGGTGGGCAGCGGATGCAGTGTGACCAGCGTCGCGACCGGCTCGCGGTCCGCCGGCAGCGCCAGCTCCCCCACCAGGGTCAGACCGTCGGCCGTGTGCAGCTCGATCTCCTCGCGCCGTCCGGGCAGGACGGTCGCACCACGGATCTCCATTCAGAACACCTTCCAGCAGTGGTTGTGCCAGTGCCGCCGGGCGGCGAGGTCCGCCGCATCGCCGAGCACGCCGTCAGCGCGCCAGACCACCACGTGGGACGTCCCGGGTTCGATCGGGCCGCCGCATCCGGGGCACACGTACGTCTTCTCGGACCGCGCGCCGCTCACCGGCTGCACGGTCCACTCCGAGCCGCGCCGGGTCTCGGTGCGCTTCCAGCCTGCGAGGAGCCGTTCGAAGGAGTCCTGCTGCGGGCGCGGGTCAGGACGCCGACGGCGTGATCGTGCCATCGGGACGGCCTACCACCAGTGGTTCTTGACCCAGAAGGCGTAGGCGCCCGCCCAGCTGCCGTACCGGCCGACCGCGTACCCGTTGCCCCAGCGGAGGTTGTCGACCGGGTCGTAGCCGTTCCCCGGCACCTTGCTGCACGGCAGCGCCTGCACCAGGCCGCACGCCCCGGAGGACCGGTTCGTGGCGTTCGGGTTCCAGCCGGACTCCTTGCTGACGATGTAGTCGACGTACCCCCAGTCGCCCTCGGCGATGCCGGCGGCCGCCATCCACTGCGCGGGCGAGCCGCCGCCGGTGTAGTAGAGCACCGCGGCGACCGGGCCGCCGCCTCCCCCGCCGGACGTCGCGGCGGGGACGACCACCGGTTCCGGCTTCGGGGTCTGGTAGGTCTCGTAGTTGCCGCGGCCGAGGTCGGTGATCGTCTCGGCCTCCGACGACACGACGAGCGACTGCGCGTCGTCCACCATCCCGTCGTAGACGGTGGTGGTGTCCTCGTCGAACACGGTCTCGGCCATCGCGAGCCCTGCGGGACCGATCGTCGCTCCGGCGAGGCAGAGCGCCGCGATCGTCGCGAACACCGTCGCGGCGGGACGCCGGCGGGTCCAGTGCTGCCGCGCCGCGGGCCGCGCACCGCCCTGCGGACCGCCGGAGACCCGGACCTCCCGGCGCGTGCGAGGACTCAGTCCGGTACTCGTCTGCTCATCGGGAGAAGTCACAATGCCCCCGATGATACCGGGACGCGTCCGGATGTGTCACCCGACCGCAAGCATGACCTCCACGACCGCGTCGAGCACCGCGTCGACCTGGGCCTCGCGGTAGCCGCCCCGCTGCATGCGGAACGCGACCGCGCGCACCTGCTCGACGGTGACCTGCCGGCCCTCGGCGAGGTACCCGGCGATCCTGTCGGCGACGATGTCGACCTCGTCGACGCGATAGCCGTAGCGCAGCACGTTCGTGCGTTCGAAGCGGTGGCGCCTCGGCCGGGTGAGCCGATCAAGGATCTCCTGCGCGAGCTCGCGCTGCTGCGCGACCCAGCGGGCCGCACCCATCTGGGCGATCGCGTCGGCGCGCTCGCGGGATGCGAACGCGTCCTCGATGCGGCCCAGTGCCGCGTCGACGGGCGCGATCGCGTACCCGTGCTTGGTCAGCGGGAACGACGCGTCGCGCACGGTCTGCGCCGTGACCGGTTCCGCATCCGAGGCGTCCTCGAACGCGGCTCGCGCCCGCAGCAGGAACGTGTCGACGGCGTTCCTGTCGTAGCCGCGTCCGCGCGTGACCAGCGGGAAGGCGGACCGTGGGGCGAGATCGCCCGGGGCCTGGGTCCGCTCGATGATCGCGTCGGCGTCGTCGTTCACGGTCGTCATGTCACCGCCAGCGGGGTCAGGAGGTAGTACAGGGCCAGCGCGGCGACGGCCGAGGGCAGGATCGAGTCGAGCCGGTCGAGCACGCCACCGTGCCCCGGGAGCCACGAACTCATGTCCTTGATGCCCATGTCGCGCTTGATCATGGACTCGCCGAGGTCGCCCGCCGTCGCGGTGCCGAGGATGACGAGCCCGAGGATGAGGCCGGTCCACCAGGGCAGACCGAGCATGAGCCAGGCCAGCAGGACACCGGCGACCATGGCCGCGAGGGCGGCGCCGGCGAAGCCCTCCCAGGTCTTCTTCGGGCTGATCCGCGGCGCCATCGGATGCTTTCCGAAGGCGAGTCCGGACGCGTACGCGCCGGTGTCGGCGGCGATCGCGATGATGAGGAACGCCATCACCCACCATTCGCCACCGTCCTGCCGCAGCAGCACGAGCGCGAGCGAGGCCAGGAACGGCACGTACAGCAGCACGAAGCCGGAGACCAGCACGTCGTCGACGACCGCGCCGTAGCGGCGGCCGTCGCGGGCGATCATCTGCCCGATCAGGCGCCAGACGACCACGACCGCGAGGGCGACGAAGAGCGTGACCCAGTGCAGGCCCCCGTCGATGAAGTAGGCCGACAGCAGCACGGCGGCGCCCGCGACCACCTGGACGACGAGGTCGATCCGGCGGCCGGCGCCCTGGAGGGCGCGCCCGAACTCGAACACGCCCAGCAGCGCCGCAGCCGTCGCGAACACCACGAACGGCCACTTGAAGAACACGAGCGACAGGAACACGATCGCGCCGATGGCGAGCCCGATGAGGATCGCCAGGATGAGGTTGCGGCCGGTGCGCTGGGTGATGCGCGCGTTCGCCTCCTCGAATTCGGCACGCGCGTGCGCGACCTGCTGCTCGAACCCGCTGCGTTTGGCCCGCACGTGCGCGGGAAGTGATCGGGCGGGCCGTCCCGCCACGGGGTCGACGCCCGGGGCACCCTCGGCGGGTGCGCCGGGCGTGGAGCCCTCGGACGCGTCGGTCATGTCGGATCAGACCTCGAGGAGCTCTGCCTCTTTGCGCTTGAGCGCCTCGTCGATCGCGTCGACGTGCGAACGCGTCAGGGCGTCCAGCTCCTTCTCGGCGCGCACGAGCTCGTCCTCGCCGACCTCGGACTTCAGCGCGTCCAGGTCGTCCTTCGCCTTCCGACGGATGCCGCGGACGTGGACCTTCGCGTCCTCGCCCTTCGAACGGACGAGCTTGACGTACTCCTTGCGACGCTCCTGCGTGAGCTCGGGCATCGTGACACGCACGATGTTGCCGTCGTTGGAGGGGTTCGCCCCCAGGTTCGGGGTGTTGCGGATGGCGTCCTCGATCGCCTTGAGCGCCGACTTGTCGTACGGCGTGATGACGATCGTGCGCGCCTCCTGGTTCTGCATCGACGCGAGCTGGCCGAGCGGGGTCGGCGTGCCGTAGTAGTCGACCGGGATCTTCTGGAACAGCTGCGGGTTCGCGCGACCGGTGCGCACGGTCGCGAAGTCGTCCTTGGCCGCCTCGACGGCACGGTCCATGCGTGTGGCGGTCTCGCTCAGGACATCGGCGATCACAGTATCTCTCCTCGCTTGCGGCAGAATTCCAGTCTAGTCGGCGGGGTCGCTCCCCCGCCGGGTCAGGCGGTGACGAGCGTGCCGATCGGCTCGCCCAGCAGCGCCTTGGTCACGTTGCCCGCCGGCTCCATGCCGAACACGCGCATGTCGATGCGGTTGTCCATGCAGAGGCTGAAGGCGGTCGAATCGACGACCTTGAGGCCGCGCACGAGGGCGTCGCCGTAGGTGATCCGCTCGATCTTCGTCGCCGCGGGATCCTTCTTCGGGTCGGCGGTGTAGACGCCGTCAACGCCGTTCTTGGCCACGAGCACCTCGTCCGCGCCGATCTCCAGCGCACGCTGAGCGGCCACGGTGTCGGTCGAGAAGTAGGGCAGGCCGGCCCCTGCGCCGAAGATCACGACGCGCCCCTTCTCCATGTGCCGCTCGGCACGACGCGGGATGTAGGGCTCCGCGACCTGGGTCATCGAGATGGCGGACTGCACGCGCGTGGCGGCACCGGCCTGCTCGAGGAAGTCCTGCAGGGCGAGCGCGTTCATCACCGTGCCGAGCATGCCCATGTAGTCCGCGCGCCCGCGGTCCATCCCGCGCTGGCTGAGCTCGGCGCCGCGGAAGAAGTTCCCGCCGCCGACGACGACGGAGATCTCCACGCGGTCGGTGGCCGCCGCGATCTCCCGCGCGATCTGACCGACGACGTCGGGGTTGACCCCGAGCTGCCCTCCGCCGAACGCCTCACCCGAAAGCTTCAGGAGCACCCTGCGGCGCCCGGTGGCCTCATCCATCACGTGATCTCTTCCTCTCAGCGGCTGCGACTCAACCTACGGCATGCGAAAGGCCCGCACCGGAATCGATGCGGGCCCTCCGGAACGACTACGCGCCGACCTTGAACCGGGCGAAGTCGGTGATCGTGATGCCGGCGTCGGACGCGACCTTGGCCACGGACAGCTTGTTGTCCTTGGCGTAGTCCTGGTCCAGCAGCGCGACCTGCTTGAAGAACGCGTTCACGCGACCCTCGACGATCTTCGGCAGCGCGGCCTCCGGCTTGCCCTCGTTGCGGGAGATCTCGGTGACGATCTCGCGCTCCTTCTCCACGTCGGCCTCGGGGACCTCGTCGCGGGACAGGTAGGTGGGGTTCGCGAAGGAGATGTGCTGCGCGATGCTGCGGGCGGTCTCCGCGTCGTCACCGGTGTAGGCGACGGCGACGCCGACCTGCGGGGGCAGGTCCTTGCTCGTCTTGTGCAGGTACACCTGGAAGTGGTCGCCGGAGAGGGTGCGCACGCGACGCAGCTCGACCTTCTCGCCGATGATGGCGGCCTCGTCCGAGATGAGCTCGGCGACGGTCTTGCCGTCGACCGGCGCGGCGAGGGCGGCCTCGGCCGAGTCCGCGGCGACCGCGGCGGCGGCGGCGAGCACCTTGTCGGCGAGGGCGATGAAGCGGTCGTTCTTGGCGACGAAGTCGGTCTCGGTGTTGAGCTCGATGATCGTGACCTTGCCGTCCTGCTCGAGCGCGGCGACGAGACCCTCGCTCGTGGAGCGGTCGGCCCGCTTCGCGTTGCCCTTGGCGCCCTTGAGGCGAAGGATCTCGACGGCCTTCTCGAGGTCGCCGTCGGCCTCCTCGAGCGCCTTCTTGGTGTCGACCATGCCCGTGCCGAGCTGCTCGCGCAGGGCCTTGATGTCAGCGATGGTGAAGTTTGCCATGACTGGCGACTCCTTCTGTATGGAGAGACTGGGGGTCGGTCGGCGCGGTGCGCGGTGCGTCACCGCGCCGACCGGGGTGCGTCCCGGGGACGCGTGGTCTTACTTCTCGGCGGACTCGCCCGCGACCTCGGCCGCAGCGGCGGCACCGGCCTCGTCGGCGGCGGAGTCGGCGGCGACCTCGGCCACCTCGGCGGCACCGGTCACGACCGGGGCGCCCTGCTCGAGCAGCTCGCGCTCCCACTCGGCCAGCGGCTCGGCGGCCTCGGCGGTCTCACCGGCCGGCTGGTGGCGCTGGATGAGGCCCTCGGCGGCGGCGTCGGCGATGATGCGGGTGAGCAGCGAGACGGAGCGGATCGCGTCGTCGTTGCCGGGGATCGGGTACTGGAACTCGTCCGGGTCGGCGTTGGTGTCGAGGATGCCGATGACCGGGATGCCGAGCTTCGTGGCCTCGTTCACGGCGAGGTGCTCGCGCTTGGCGTCGACGACCCAGATGGCCGACGGGGTCTTGGTGAGGTTGCGGATACCGCCGAGCGACTTGTGCAGCTTGTCGAGCTCGCGCTTCTTCAGCAGGAGCTCCTTCTTGGTGAAGCCGCTGGCCGAGGGGTTCTCGAAGTCGAGCTCCTCGAGCTCCTTCATGCGGGCCAGGCGCTTGCTGACCGTGCTGAAGTTGGTCAGCAGGCCGCCGAGCCAGCGCTGGTTCACGAAGGGCTGGCCGACACGGGTCGCCTGCTCCGCGATGACCTCCTGCGCCTGCTTCTTGGTGCCGACGAAGAGCACGGTGCCGCCGTGGGCGACCGTCTCCTTGACGAACTCGTACGCCTTGTCGATGTAGGCGAGCGACTGCTGCAGGTCGATGATGTGGATGCCGCTGCGCTCCGTGAGGATGAAGCGCTTGACCTTCGGGTTCCAGCGACGGGTCTGGTGTCCGAAGTGGACGCCGCTGTCGAGCAGCTGGCGGATGGTGACGACGGCCATGGTCGTTCTCCTGATCGTGTGTTCCGGGTTCTCACCGTGCGCCGGACGGCGGCACGGTCCTGGTGCCCGACACACGCCCGCTCCACGAAGGAGACCACCGGGTGTGTGCCACGCGACGGGATCCGTCGCGCTCCGGGCACGCGTAGTCACCCCGACATGCGAGGTGCACCCCTGAGTCTAGCAGGCGTGGGACGCCTCCTCCCCAGTCGGGCGCACCGGGCACGGCGTCCACCGCGACCCGCGGTCCGCGCCACTGTGACCGCCACCGGGCGACCCTGGGCGCATGCCCGCGATCGCCCGTCTCCTGCTCGTCCTCGTGCTCTCACTCGGCGCCGTCTCGCCCGTCCCGTCCGCCGCTGCCGTGGGGTCAGGGCGATCCGTGCCGAGCTGGTCGTGGCCGCGCCCCGCCGCCCGTGTGGTCGCGCCGTACCTGCAGCCGCCGCATCCGTACGGGGCGGGGCACCGCGGGATCGACGTCGACGGCGAGGGCGCTGCCGTGACGGCGCCTGCCGACGGTGTGGTCGCCTTCGCCGGGAGGGTCGTGGACCGCGGCGTGCTGACCATCGACCACGGTGACGGTTGGGTGAGTTCCTACGAACCCGTGGAGACGGAGCTGCAGCCCGGCGCGCGGGTGGGACGCGGCGAGGAGCTCGGCGTCGTCAGCGCCGGCGGGCACGCCCCCACCGGCACCCTGCACCTCGGGGTTCGACTGGACGGCGAGTACGTGAACCCGCTCCTGCTCCTGGGCGGCGTGCCACGGGCGGTCCTGCTGCCCTGCTGCTGATCAGCCGACGGTGTTGCGCGCGCCCTGGTCGTCGAGCTGCGTCACGTCGCCGGCGACGGTGTTGTCGTTGCCCTGGACGAGCACCCCGGCAGCGGTGCCGGAGACGGCGACGGTGTTGCGGTCGCCGCGGACCGTGAGCGACGAGATCTCGTCGGCGGTCAGGGCGATGTCGTTGCCGGCGAGCACGACCTGCCCGACGACGCCCGCCGTGGCGACGATCCGGTCGCCGGAGATCCGGAGGATCCCGACCGCCGCATCCCGGGCGTTGAGCACGAGGCCGCTCCCCTGCGCCTCGATCTCCGGGCAGTCGCCGACGAGCACCGATGCGGCACCCGCCGTGACCTGCACGGGACGGCCGCCGCAGTCCAGCGCGTCGCCGGTGACGGACGGCGTGCTCGGCGACGGCGTGACGACGGAGGGACTCGGCACCGACGGCGCCGGCGAGGTGGTGCGGGCGTCGGAGGGGAGCCTGGTGGCACGGGGCTCCTCGGCGATGACGTTGCAGCCCGAGAGCAGGAGGGCGGCGAGCACCGCTGCGACGGCGGTGCTGCGGCGGGCGTTCATCATGCGCCCACGGTAGCTCACGCGCGGGGGTGCGCCTGGCGGTAGACCGCGGCGAGGCGCTCGCTGCTCACGTGCGTGTAGATCTGGGTGGTGCCGAGACTCGCGTGGCCGAGCATCTCCTGCACCGCCCGCAGGTCGGCGCCGCCGTCGAGCAGGTGCGTGGCGGCGGAGTGCCGGAGCGCGTGCGGCCCGACGGCAGCCGTTCCGACGGCGGGCCCGAGCGTGCGCGAGACGAGATCGTAGACGCTCCTGGGGCCCAGTGCACCGCCGCGCACGCCGAGGAACACCGCGGCCGGTGCGGCGGACGCGCGGGCCGCGAGGGCGGGGCGCCCTCGGTCGAGGTAGGCGTCGAGTGCCCGGGCGGCGGCGCCGCCGAACGGGACGACGCGTTCCTTGTCGCCCTTGCCGACGACGCGGACGGTGCGGCGGTCGAGGTCGACGTCGCCGGGGCGCAGGCCGCAGAGCTCGGAGACCCGCACCGCCGAGCCGTAGAGGAGTTCGAGGACGGCGTGGTCGCGGAGCGCGACGGGGTCGCCCGTCGCCGCCCGTTCGCCCGCCCGGCGCAGGACGTCGGCCACGGCGTCCCCGGTCGCGACGGCCGGCAGCGTGCGCCCGCGCTTCGGGGTGACGAGGCGGAGGGCGGGGTCGACGGGGATGTGCCCCGTCTCGTGCGCCCAGGCGAAGAAGCCGCGTGCGGATGCGGCGCGGCGGGCGAGGGTGGCGCGGCTGTCGCCGCGGGAGGTCGCCTGCCACAGCCATTCGCGGAGTTCCTCGAGGTCGACCCGTGCGAGTTCCGTGTCCGCGCCGACGGCGGCCTGCAGGTCGGCGAGGTCGGACCGGTACGCGCGGACGGTCGCCGGCGACAGGCGCCGCACCCGTTCCAGGTGCTCGCACCACCGTTCCACCGCATCGCACAACCGCATGCCTCCAGCATGCCCGTCCGTGCCGCATCCCGGCCGGAGGCTCCCCGGATGCCGACGCGCGGGCGTACGTCGTTTCAGCCGCCGGGGCGCAGCCGCCATCCGCCCGGTCCGTGCTCCACGGCGCCCTCGAGCAGCAGCATCCCGAGCACGGCCTCGGTCTCGGCGATCGACAGGCCCGCCGCCGACGCGACGACGGCGACGTCCCGGGCCGTGCGATGGCTGAGCGCGTCGCGGACGCGAGTGCGGTCGTCGGTGCGCCCGCCCAGCTCGAGCGGGGCGGGGACGCCGACGCCGATGAGCTCGAGCGCCTCAGCTGCGGAGGTCACGCACCGCGCGTCGTACTCACGCAGCAACCGGTGCGTGCCGACGGACGCGGCGCTCGTGACCGGTCCGGGGACAGCCCCCAACGGGCGCCCCAGGGCGGCGGCGTGTCCCGCGGTGTTCAACGATCCGCTGCGAGCCCCGGCCTCCACCACGACCGTCGCGCCGGAGAGCGCGGCGATGAGCCGGTTCCGCGCGAGGAACCGCCACTTGGTGGGCGACGCGCCGCAGGGCGCCTCCCCCACGACGGCGCCGGTGCGGACGATCCGCTCCAGCATCGCGCCGTTCCCGGCCGGGTACAGCCGGTCGCAGCCGCCGGCGAGGAACGCGACCGTGGTGCCGCCGACCGCGAGCACGGCACGGTGCGCTGCGCCGTCGATGCCGTACGCGGCGCCGGAGACCACGGCGGCACCCGCGTCGGCGATCCCTGCCGCGAACTCCCCGGCCACGTGCTCGCCGTAGGCGGTCGCCGCCCTCGCGCCGACGACCGCGACGGACGGCCGGACCAATGCCTGCACGTCGCCGCGCACCCAGAGACAGGCCGGTGCGTGCGGTCCCAGGTCGTCGAGCGCGCCCGGCCAGTCGTCGTCACCCGGTGCCAACAGCGTCGCATCGACCCGCGCGGCATCCGCCAGCGCGGTGGCGAGCAGTCCCGGCACCGCACGCGGCAGCCACCGCGCCCTGGCTTCCGCCACCGCACGGCGGTCGAGCCCCGTGGCGGCCGACGCCTCCGCGACCCGGTCGCCCGCGACCACGAGGTCGTACGCCTCGTTCCCGCCCAGCGACCCGCGCAGCGCGCCCGCGACGCCGTCCCCGGGTTCGGCCAGCGCGCCCCAGACGACGGCGGCGGCACGGCGGTGCGCGGTGTCGCTCCCCCGCGCCCCGAGCAGACCGCCGCCGGGGCCCACACCCGCCAGGAGGTCTTCGAAGGACGGCACGGAGCTCATGCCTCGATCCCCTTCTTGAGGAAGAGCGCCCGGCCCACGTCCTGCGCGTCCGGCCGGTCACGACCGGCGAGGTCCGCCAGCGTCCAGGCGACGCGCAGTACCCGGTCGTACCCGCGCAGCGTCAGCGCCCCTCGCTCGAGGGCGGCGTCGAGTCCGCGCCGCACGTCCGGCGCGGGCAGCCTCGGCCCCTCCCGGAGCCAGGTGCCCGGCACCTCGGCGTTGCGGCGCCAGGGCGTCCCCCGCAGGCGCGTCGCGGCGCGTTCCCGCGCCGCCGTCACCTGCGCCCTCGCCTCGGCGGTCGTGATGCGGCCACCCGGGTCGGCCCCGGTGCGTGCGACGCGCCGCAGCTGCAGTTCGACGTCGATGCGGTCGCGGAGCGGACCCGACAGCCGCCCGAGGTAGCGGCGGATCGCCATCGGCGGGCATTCGCAGCGCGCACCGCGGACCCCGGCGTTCCCGCACGGGCAGGGGTTCGTCGCCAGGACGAGCTGGAACCGGGCTGGGAACCGGGCGGAGACCCCGGCGCGGTGGATGTCGACGCTGCCGCGTTCGAGCGGCTGCCGGAGCGCGTCGAGGACGCTCGCCGGGAACTCCCCCGCCTCGTCGAGGAACAGCACGCCCTCGCTCGCGCGGGCGATCGCGCCCGGACGCAGGATGCGGGAGCCGCCGCCGATGAGTGCGACCATGCTCGCGCTGTGATGCGGCGCCTCGATGGGCGGCACGCGGGACAGGTCGGTGACCGGGAGCCCCGACACCGACCGGATGGCGGCGACGGTCAGCGCGGCGTCCTCGTCGAGTTCCGGGAGGATCCCCGGCAACCGGTGGGCGAGCATGGTCTTGCCGGCGCCGGGCGGTCCGCTCATGAGCAGGTGGTGCCCACCCGCGGCGACCACCACGAGCGCCGCGACCGCGTCCCGCTGCCCCACCACGTCCGCGAGCTCCGGCGCCGTGCGTTCCGGCTCGGGCGGGGCGTCCCGTGCGACGGGTTCCTGCTCGGGCACCTCGACGTCGGCGCCGTGCAGCAGTGCGACCTGGGCGAGGTTCACCGCCCCGACCACGTCGAGGCCGGGGACGAGCGCCGCCTCCGCGGCGTTCGCGGCCGGCACGACGATGCGGCGACGGCCCGCGCGGGCGGCGGCGACCGACGCAGGGAGCACCCCGGGGACCGGCCGGAGTCGCCCGTCGAGCCCGAGTTCACCGAGGTGGACGGTCGCCGACACCGAATCGGGTCGGAGCCCCGCCTCCTCGGCGACGGCGGCGACGGCGACCGCGAGGTCGAACGCGGAGCCGTGCTTGGGCAGGCTCGCGGGCGACAGGTTCACCGTGAGCCGGCGCCGCGGCAGCGCGAGTCCGCTGTTCGCACACGCGTTGTGCACGCGCTGCACGGCTTCGGTGAGCGCGCGGTCCCCGAGGCCGATGATCCGGAACTCCGGTGTCTGCGCCGACACGTCCGCCTCGACCTCGACGAGCGTCGCGTCCACGCCGACGAGCGCGACCGCCCAGGTGCGGGTGACGCTCATCGCAGGTCCCGCAGGTGCTCGAGGGCGAACGGGCCGCGGCCGAGCAACGAGACCGCGTCGAGCCGCAGCCGACGGCCGCGCGCCGCATCCGGGTTCGCCGCGCACCAGGCCCGCCCGAGCCGCCACAGCCGCGCCCGCTTGCGGGCGTCGACGGCTTCGAACGGATGCCCGAACAGGTCGCTCGCGCGGGTCTTCACCTCGACGACGACGAGTTCGTCGCCGTCCGCGGCGACGATGTCGAGCTCGCCGTCCGTGCACCGCCAGTTGCGGTCGAGGATCGTCCAGCCGCGCGCCGCGAGGTAGGTCGCCGCCGCCTGTTCACCGGCTCTGCCGAGCTCGTCCTTCGCTGCCATGCCGCCAGCGTCCCGCGGCGGTACCCCGGGCCGGCGGGCGCATCGCGCACCCGTGGACGGGCACGGCCCGCACCGCCCTGGGGAGGAGCGGAGCGCAGGCGTCAGTTGTCGAGCGAGAGCTCGTCGGGGAGCTGGAAGTCGCGGCGGGTGAGCTCCTCGACGTTGACGTCCTTGAACGTGAGCACGCGCACCGACTTCACGAAGCGGTCGGCCCGGTAGATGTCCCACACCCAGACGTCGTTCATCGAGATCTCGAAGTAGAAGTCGTGCTCCGTGTCCCGGCGCACCACGTTGACCTCGTTGGCGAGGTAGAACCGCCGCTCGGTCTCGATCACATACTGGAACTGCGAAACGACATCCCGGTACTCCCGGTACAGGGCGAGCTCCAGCTCACGGTCGTAGTCCTCGAAGACGTCGTCATCCATGGTGCATCCAGCCTAGAACAGCGTGGGGGCGTCGGCGATCGCCCAGCTCGACCGGTGGTGCCGGCTCAGCCCGTGCTCGCGGATCGCGGTGCGGTGCTCCGGGCTCGCGTACCCCTTGTTGCGCTCCCACAGGTAGACCGGGGCGTCCTCGTGCAGTTCGAGCATGTGCGTGTCGCGCGCGACCTTGGCGACGACGGATGCGGCGGCCGCGCTCGCGCAGTCCCGGTCCGCCTTCACCACCGACTGCACCCGGCAGCCGACCGGACCGACGAGCGAGATGTAGTCGTGGTTGCCGTCGAGCAGCACGATCCCGTCCTCGAACACGACGCCCTGGTCGACGAGCGACGCGAGCGCCCGGTGCGCGGCGAGGCCGAGCGCGCGGATGATGCCGACCTCGTCGATCTCGGCCGAGGTCGCCCATCCCACGGCGGAAGCGTCGACCCACGACGCCGCGCGTTCGGCGACGGCGGCGCGGCGGGCGTGCGGGATGAGCTTCGAGTCGCGCAGCCCCTCGGGCACGCGGCGCCGGGCGTGGCGCGTGGAGACGGCTGCCGCGCCGACCGCGACGGGTCCTGCGAGGGCGCCGCGCCCGACCTCGTCGCACGCGATGATCACGGGATGCTCCCGCAGCAGCTGCCGCTCCCGCCGGAGGGTGGGCTCGACGACGGTCATCCGTCGTCCTCCGGGGACGGCACCCCCGCGAAGACGGAGTGGTGGGCGTCGATGAGGCCGAACCGGTCGAGCGGCCAGGTGATGACGAAGGCGCGGCCGACCACGTTGTCCAGCGGCACGAAGCCCTTCCCCGGCTGCTCCTGGTTGTACCGGGAGTCCTTCGACCGGTAGCGGTTGTCGCCCATGAGCCAGAGCGAGTCCTTCGGCACGGTCACGTCGAACGCGACGGCGGACGCGGCGGCGCCCGGCTCCGGGAGCAGCAGATACGACGACTCGTCGATCGCGGTGCCGTTGACGGTGACCTGCCCGAGCTCGTTGCAGCAGACGACGTGGTCGCCCGGGAGCCCGATGATCCGCTTCACGAGGTGGTCCTCGCTGTCGGACGAGGAGAGCCCCACCAGCGAGAGCAGCCAGTCCGCCGCCACCGCGACCGGGTTGCCCGGCTCCTCGGTGGCGACACGCGGTCCGAGCCACCCGCCCGGGTCCTCGAACACGACGACGTCGCCACGGTCGTACCCGCCGAAGCGCGGGGTGAGCTCGTCCACCAGGATGTGGTCGAGCTCCATCAGCGTGGTCTCCATGGACGCGGACGGGATGTAGAACGACCGCACGAGGAACGTCTTCACGACGAACGAGACCACCAGGGCGATGAGGACGATGATGAGCACGTCGCGCAGGAACGTCAGCATCCCGCGTGGTCGGCGATCCTCCGTCTCCGGGGCGTCGGGGGCGGGCGTCGCGTCCATGGTCATCAGTCGGTTCCTTCGTGCGGCGGGGAGGCGCCGCATCCTCTAGCGTCGCACAGGTGCGTCCCCGAACCGCGCAGGCGTGGGGAAACGCGAGGACCCCGCGACCGACAGGTCACGGGGTCCGTTTCGCGGGGCGCGATCAGTTCTCGCGCTTCTCCTTGATCTTGGCCTTCTTGCCACGGAGCTCGCGGAGGTAGTACAGCTTCGCACGACGCACGTCACCGCGGGTGACGACCTCGATCTTCTCGATCACGGGCGAGTGCACCGGGAAGGTGCGCTCCACGCCGACCTGGAAGCTGATCTTGCGGACGGTGAAGGTCTCGCGGACACCGTCGCCCTGGCGACCGAGCACGACGCCCTGGAAGACCTGGACGCGCGAGCGGTTGCCCTCGGTGATGTTCACGTGCACCTTGACGGTGTCACCGGGGCCGAATGCCGGGATGTCGGAGCGGAGCGATGCCGCATCGAGGGCGTCGAGGATCTGCATGGGTCTGTCTCTCTGCAACCGCCACAGGTCGGCGGCGGAACGTTGGCTTGCACGGATGTGTGTACCCGGCGCCGATCACGCGGAGTGAACGACGGGCTCCCCTGTGGCAGAGCCGGGCCAGGGCACAAACAACCATTCTGCCATGCCTGGGGGCACCGGCCAAACCGGCTCAGTCCTGCGGACGCGGGGACTCCGAGAGGACGATGACCTCGGGCCCGCCCTGCGCGGCGCGCGGCCGCTCCTGCTGCGGGGGCAGGTAGGCGGTGCCGGCGGTCGTGTACTGCAGGATGCTGCTCGGTCGCGCCTCGCGCCAGAGCTGCACGAGCGTCGACCAGAACACGCCGAGGCCGACGACCACCGTCAGCACGAACAGCAGCGCCCACCACTGCCGGCCGTAGAAGCCGACCGCGATCGTCAGCACGTGCCACAGGCCGAAACCCGCGACGTCCGGCCACGACAGCGCACGTTCGGCCCGCACCGTCGGCCGCGCGCGGACGAGGAGCGCCAACGCGAGGTTGCCGACGAGCACCGAGGGGATCGCGATGAACAGCACCCAGAGGAACGCCCACCCTCCGGCGTCGAACAGCCCCCAGCCGACGAACAGCCAGAGCGGCAGGACGAACGCGGCCGGGATCAGCGAGGCGAAGTACGCGCGCCGGATCAGCATGCACCGATGCTACGCGGCGGGAGGCCGGTGCGCCCGGTCTCGGCCGGTTCTCACCGCATCCGCTCAGCCGCCGCCCGCCGGGTGCGGGAGAATGAATGGGACAGAAGGAGCACCAGCACCATGATCGAACTGCGCACCCCGGCCGAGATCGAACAGATGCGACCGGCCGGACGGTTCGTCGCCGAGACCCTCGCGACCCTGCGGGAGGAGACGAAGGTGGGCACGAACCTGCTCGCCATCGACCGGCGCGCGCACGAGCTCATCCGCAAGGCCGGTGCCGAGTCCTGCTACATCGACTACCATCCGTCGTTCGGCGCCAGCCCGTTCGGCAAGGTCATCTGCACCTCGGTGAACGACGCCGTGCTGCACGGGCTCCCCCACGACTACACGCTGCGCGACGGCGACCTCGTCTCGCTCGACTTCGCCGTGTCGATCGACGGCTGGGTGGCCGACTCCGCCGTCTCGTTCGTCGTGGGCACGCCCCGCGACGAGGACCTCCGCCTCATCGACACCGCCGAGCGCGCACTGGATGCGGCGATCGCGGCGACCACGGTCGGCAACCGCATCGGCGACATCTCCGCGGCGATCGCGGCCGTCGCGCACGGCGAGGGCTACTCGATCAACACCGACTTCGGCGGACACGGCGTCGGCCGCGTCATGCACGGCGACCCGCACGTGCCGAACGACGGCAAGGCCGGCCGCGGCTACCCGCTCCGCCCGGGCCTGGTCATGGCGCTGGAGCCTTGGTTCCTCGCGACGACCGACGAGCTCGTCACGGACCCCGACGGCTGGACGCTCCGCAGCGCCGACGGCTCGCGCGGCGCCCACGCCGAGCACACGGTCGCGGTGACCGAGGACGGCCCCGTCATCCTCACCGACCGTTCGTTCCTCGGCGTCGACTGACGTCGGCCGCGTTCACAACTCAGGCAGAATCGGCCGAACCCGCCGGATTCCGGCACGCGGCCGCGATTCCGCCTGCGTTGTGCGCACGCCGAGCACGCCCGAACTCCGCAGAAACGCCGCCGGGCAGGGTCCGGGGGCCGCGGAACGGCCGGAACTGAGGAGTCCGGTCAGGCGTGCCGGACGGTCGGAACCGAGGAGTTCGGTCAGGCGTGCCGGTCGTCGGGCAGGAGGTCGGGGCGACGGGTGCGGGTGCGCTCCACCTGCTGCTCCCGGCGCCACGCGGCGATGCGGCCGTGGTGGCCGCTGAGGAGCACCTCGGGCACGTCGTGGCCGCGCCACGAGGCCGGCTTCGTGTACGAGGGGTACTCGAGCAGCCCGTCCTCGTGCGACTCCTCGACGAGCGACTCGGGGTTGCCGACGACGCCGGGGATGAGGCGGCCGACCGCCTCGATCATCGCCATGGCGGCGACCTCGCCGCCGTTGAGCACGTAGTCGCCGAGGCTCACGAGGCGCACCTCGCCGAGCGTGGCGGCGTACGCGAACACCCGTTCGTCGATGCCCTCGTAGCGGCCGCAGCCGAAGACGAGGTGGTCGCGCTCGGCCCAGTCGCGGGCGGTGGCCTGGGTGAACCGCTCCCCCGCCGGCGACGGGAAGACGATGGTCGGGCGGGTGCCCGCATCCGCGACGATCGCGTCGAGCGCCTCGCCCCAGGGCTCGGGCTTCATCACCATGCCGGCGCCGCCGCCGTATGGGGTGTCGTCGACCGTCCGGTGGCGGTCGTGGGTCCAGTCGCGCAGATCGTGCACGCGGACGTCGAGGAGGCCCTTGCCGCGGGCCTTGCCCAGCAGCGACACCTCGAGGACGTCGAAGAAGCCGGGGAAGATCGAGACGACGTCGACGCGCACCGGATCAGTCCTCGGCGTCGGCGCGGGCGTCGTCGGCGGGCTCGCCCTCCGGCGCGGGGTCCTCGTCGGCGAGGTCCTCGAACAGACCGGCGGGCGGGGTCACGACGACGCGTCCGGCCGCGAGGTCCACCTCCGGGACGATGGCCTTGACGAACGGCACGAGCACCTCGCGGTCACCGTGCTTCACGATGAGCAGGTCCTGCGCCGGCAGGTGCTCGACTCGGACGACGCGGCCCACGGCGGCGTCGTCGCGGAACACCGCCAGGCCGACGAGCTGGTGGTCGTACCAGGCGTCGTCCTCAGCGGGCGCGTCGGCGTCCTGATCGATCCACAGGATCGCGCGCACGATGCTCTCGGCGGCGGTACGGTCCTCGATGCCCTCGAGGAAGACGACGGGGTGGGAGTTCATCCACCGGAACTCGCGGACCGTGACGGTCTTGCCGAACCACGGCGAGGAGTCGGGCACCTGGAGCGTGAACACCGCGCCGGGCACGAAACGGCCGTCGGGATCGTCGGTGTAGAGCTCGAGCTTCAGCGCGCCCTTGAGTCCGTGGGCCTTGACGAGGCGGCCGACACGGAGCTGGGTCTTGTCACCGGTGCGGGGCGCGCGCGCAGCGCCGTTCGCCCGGGAGGACGACGAGGAGGAGTCCATCAGTCGTCGGCGACGTCGATGCGGATGCGCGCGGGGGCCGCCAGCGCGCTGATCACGGTGCGAAGCGCCTTGGCGGTGCGACCGCCGCGCCCGATCACGCGTCCCCGGTCGTCGGGGTGCACGTGCACCTCGAGGACGTCCCCGCGGGGCGAGGTGTGGGAAGCGATACGCACGTCATCGGGGCGATCCACGATGCCCTTGACGACGTGTTCGAGCGCGGCGGTCAGCACGGAATTACGCCTCGGTGCTCTCGTCGGCGGCAGGCGCCTCGTCGGCGACCGGCTCGGCCTTCTTCTCGGCCTTGGGCTTGATGACCGACTTCTTGCTGGCGTCGATCTCGAAGGCGGCCTTGGGCTCGGCGACCTTGACGGTGGACTTCGCGTCCTTGTCGCCCTTGAACTTGCCCCAGTCGCCGGTGAGCTTGAGGAGCGCGAGCACCTGCTCGGTCGGCTGGGCGCCGACGGAGAGCCAGTACTGCGCACGGTCCGAGTCGACCTCGATGAGCGAGGGCTCCTCGGTCGGGTGGTACTTGCCGATCTCCTCGATCACGCGACCGTCGCGCTTGGTGCGCGAGTCGGCGACGACGATGCGGTAGTAGGGCGCACGGATCTTGCCGAGACGCTTGAGACGGATCTTGACTGCCACGATTCTCCTGAACGTGTGAAGGTGGACGAACTGAGCGCCTGGAGCGTGGGGTGCACACCCGGCGGAAGCTCTGGGGTCGGACGCCGTCGGATAGAGGGTCGGACGGACGGTCCAACCGTCTATTTTGCCAGATGAACCGGGATGCCGCGAACAGGCCGTCCACCCGTGTCAGACTGAGCCGGTGACGGTGCCCTTCGCGACCTCCCCCCGCTCGACGGTCGGTATCGAGTGGGAGCTCATGCTCGCCGACGGCGACACCGGTGATCTCGTCCCCCGCGGGCCGGAGGTGATCGAGCTCCTCGCCGAGTCCACGGCACCCGAGCGGTTCACCGTGACCGAGGAGTTGCTCACCAACACCGTCGAGGTCACGAGCGGCGTCGGCGACACCGTCGAGGCGGCCGTCGACGACATCGGCGACGCCATCGCGGCGCTGCGCACCGTCACCGATCCGGCCGGGGTGGAACTCCTCTCCGCCGGCAGCCACCCGTTCGCGCAGTGGTACGACCAGCAGGTCACCGACAAGACCAGGTACCACACCCTCATCGAACGGACCCAGTGGTGGGGCCGGAACATGATGATCTGGGGCATCCACGTGCACGTCGGCGTCGACGACGTCGACAAGGTGATGCCGATCATCGGCGCCCTCTCCACGTACCTGCCGCACCTGCAGGCGCTGTCGGCATCCAGTCCGTTCTGGGCGGGAGAGCGCACCGGATATGCGTCGAACCGCTCGCTGGTGTTCCAGCAGCTGCCCACGGCGGGCCTGCCCTGGATCCTGCCCGACTGGGCCTCGTACGAGAGCTACCTCGACGACATGCAGCGCACCGGCGTGATGGCGGATGCCACGGAGGTGCGGTGGGACGTGCGTCCGGCGCCGCGCTGGGGCACCGTCGAGATCCGCGCCTGCGACGGGATGTCGACCCTGCCTGAGCTGGCGGCGGTCGCGGCGCTCGCCCAGACCCTCGTCGAGGACTTCTCCCGCCGCCTGGACGCGGGCGAGGACCTGGAGGCCCTGCAGCCCTGGTTCATCCGCGAGAACAAGTGGCGTGCGGCCCGGTACGGCATGGACGCCCGCGTGATCGTCGATCGCGACGGGCGGCAGGAGCCCGTCGCGGACCACCTCCGCGAGACCATGGCGCGGCTCACGGACATCGCCGACGAGCTCAAGTGCGCGCAGGAGTTCGCGGGCCTGGAGACGATCCTGTCGCAGGGCGCGAGCTACGAGCGCCAGCTCGCCGTGGCGGATGCGGCCGACGGCGACCTCCACGGGGTCGTGCAGCACCTCATCCGCGAGTTCCGGTCGGGGCCGACCCGCCGCGACCGGCTCACGGCCGTCCCGGAGCGCTGAGTCCCGGGACTCAGCCCTTGCCGAGGAGCTTCTGCAGCTCGGCGAGGTCCGCCGCGGTCGGCGCCTTGTCCCCGCCGCCGAGACCGAACCCGGAGCCGGTCGGCGCCTCGGACTGCGCGGTCGCGAGTCCGGCGTTCTCCGCCGCCCGCTTGGCGGGGTTCCCCGAACGCGACTTCTTCGCCTTCTGCTGCTTGCCGCGCTTGCTCGAGGCGCCGGGGCGACCCATCGGACCCATGCCCGGGATGTTGGGCACACCGCCGCGCGCGACGGTCTTCATCATCTTCGCGGCCTGCTCGAACCGCTGGACGAGCTGGTTCACGTCGGTCACGGTCATGCCCGAGCCCTTGGCGATGCGCAGACGTCGCGACCCGTTCAGGACCTTGGGGTTCCGGCGCTCGGCCGGCGTCATCGACCGGATGATCGCCTCGGTGCGGTCGATCTCGCGCTCGTCGAAGTCCTCGAGCTGCTGCTTCATGGAGCCCATGCCCGGGAGCATCCCGAGCATCTTCTTCATCGAGCCCATCTTCTTCATCTGCTGCAGCTGCTCGAGGAAGTCCTCCAGCGTGAACTGCTCGGTGGCGAGCTTCTCGGCCACCTTCATCGCCTCGGCCTCGTCGAAGGCCTGCTGCGCCTGCTCGATGAGGGTCAGGATGTCACCGAGGTCGAGGATGCGGCTCGCCATGCGGTCCGGGTGGAACGGTTCGAGGTCGTCGAGGCCCTCACCGGTCGAGGCGAAGATGATCGGCCGCCCGGTGACCGAGGCGACCGACAGCGCGGCACCACCACGGGCGTCGCCGTCGAGCTTGGAGAGCACCACGCCGGTGAAGTCGACGCCGTCCTGGAACGCCTTGGCGGTGTTGACCGCGTCCTGACCGATCATCGCGTCGATGACGAAGAGGACCTCGTCCGGGTTCGTGGCCTTGCGGATGTCCGCGGCCTGCTGCATCAGCTCCGCGTCCACGCCGAGCCGGCCGGCGGTGTCGATGATGACGACGTCGTGCTGCTTCTGGCGGGCGTACTCGACGCCGTCGCGGGAGACCTTGACGGGGTCGCCGACGCCGTTGCCGGGCTCGGGTGCGTAGATGGCGGCACCTGCCCGCTCCGCGACGACCTGCAGCTGGTTCACGGCGTTCGGACGCTGCAGGTCGGCCGCGACGAGGATCGGCGTGTGGCCGTCCTTCTCCAGCTGACGGGCGAGCTTGCCGGCGAACGTCGTCTTGCCCGAGCCCTGGAGGCCGGCGAGCATGATCACGGTCGGCGGGTTCTTCGCGAACTGCAGCCGGCGCTGCTCGCCGCCGAGGATGCCGATGAGCTCCTCGTTCACGATCTGCACGACCTGCTGGGCGGGGTTCAGCGCGCGGTTCACCTCATCGCCGAGGGCGCGCTCGCGCACCTTCGCGGTGAAGTCCTTGACGACCGGGAGTGCGACGTCCGCGTCGAGCAGGGCGCGCCGGATCTCGCGGACGGTGCCGTCGACGTCCGCGGGGCTGAGCTTGCCCTTGGTGCGGAGGTTGCGGAAGGTCTCGGTGAGCCGGTCGGAGAGTGTGCCGAAAGTCGCCATGATAGGTCGAGTTTACGCGGCACGGGGGCCCGACGACGCCGTGCGGCTCGCCCGCCGCGTTCAGTCCGCGACGCGGGCGGCCTCGTCGAGGGCGTCGGCCAGGATGGCGGCCAGCGGCGGGCCCGCCCAGGTGCGGTCGGCCCAGGTCCACAGCGCGGCCATCACCGCGGCCGCGTACGCCCCGGCGCGCACCTCGGCGGCGAGTCCACCGACGCCGTCGCGGGCGAGCCGTGCCGTCACGTAGCGCTGCACGCGCCGCTGCCGGAGGGCCCGGTCGCGTTCGAGCTCGGCGGTGATCCCCATGGCGTCGACGTTCGTGATCGCGAGGGCGAGAGCGTCGGGCTCAACCCCCTCGGCGAAACCCGCCAGGGCGTCGACGACGGGCGTCCCGCCCGCGAGCGCCTCGGCGACGGCCACGGCGCGCTCGTCGAATCCGCCCCAGAGCACGTCCCCCTTGGCGCCGAAGTAGTTGAAGAAGCTCGAGCGCGCGACACCCGCTCGACGGGTGATGTCGGAGATCGAGGTGGCGTCGTACCCCTGCTCGAGGAAGAGCTCGCACGCGGCCTCGGCGATGGTCGCGCGGGACGACACGCGGGGGCGACCGATCGGGCGGGACACGTGGACAGCCTACGATCTCGGGCCATGGACGCTATTGTTGGACTCGATCCGGAAACCGATGACGGGAGGGCCGCCGTGCTCGAGATCGTCCAGGCCGGGCTCGCGCCCGCCTACGTGCCGTACCTGGCGGGATGGGAGCTGCAGCGTCGGGTGCACGCCGAGGTGCTCGCGGGCGCGAGGCCCGACACGCTGCTGCTGCTGGAGCACGAGGCGGTGTACACCGCGGGGACGCGCACCGAGCCGGGCGACCGGCCGGTCGACGGCACGCCCGTGATCGACGTCGACCGCGGCGGACGGATCACCTGGCACGGCCCGGGACAGCTCGTGGGGTATCCGATCGTGCGGCTCGGGTCGCCGGCCGACGTCGTCGCGCACGTCCGACGCCTCGAACGCGTGCTCATCGACGTCCTGCGGGAGTACGGCGTCGAGGGCCGGCAGGTGCAGGGCCGCAGCGGCGTCTG
Source organism: Microbacterium sp. GXF7504 (assembly GCF_054798235.1). Classification (NCBI taxonomy): domain Bacteria; kingdom Bacillati; phylum Actinomycetota; class Actinomycetes; order Micrococcales; family Microbacteriaceae; genus Microbacterium; species Microbacterium sp. GXF7504. The sequence continues at coordinate 574,075 of NZ_JBSJZI010000002.1, forward strand.
GGTGGCCGGGGACGGCCGCGACGACAAGGTCGCGGCGATCGGTGTGCGGGTCGAGCGGAACGTGACGATGCACGGGTTCGCCCTCAACTGCGACAACACGCTGACCGGGTTCGACGGCATCGTGCCGTGCGGCATCCGTGACGCCGGGGTGACGACCCTGACCGCGGTGACGGGCCGGCGCGTCTCCCCCGCCGACGTCGTCGACGTCGTCGCGGAACGGTTCCGCGACGAGTTCGCGGCGGTGCCGGCATGAGCGCGACGGAGCCGGGCGGGCGGCGGATGCTGCGCCTCGAGGTACGCAACGCGCAGACCCCGATCGAGCGGAAGCCCGAGTGGATCCGGACGAAGGCGCGGCAGGGCCCCGAGTACCAGGCGCTGCAGGCGCTCGTCCGGGACGAGCAGCTGCACACCGTGTGCCAGGAGGCAGGCTGCCCGAACATCTTCGAGTGCTGGGAGGACCGCGAGGCGACGTTCCTCATCGGCGGCTCGCAGTGCACGCGTCGGTGCGACTTCTGCCAGATCGACACCGGCCGCCCGGCGGACTACGACACCGACGAGCCGCGGCGCGTGGCCGAGAGCGTCGCACGGATGCGGCTGCGCTACGCGACCGTGACCGGTGTCGCACGCGACGACCTCCCCGACGGCGGGGCGTGGCTGCACGCGGAGACGGTCCGCCGCATCCACGCGGAGAACCCGGGCACCGGTGTGGAGCTCCTGGCGACGGACTTCTCGGGCGACCGCGCCCAGCTCGCGGAGGTGTTCGCGTCGCGACCCGAGGTGTTCGCGCACAACGTCGAGACCGTGCCGCGCATCTTCAAGCGCATCCGACCGGCGTTCCGGTACGAGCGCTCGCTCGGGGTGATCACCGCCGCGCACGAGGACGGCCTCATCACGAAGTCGAACCTCATCCTGGGCATGGGCGAGACGGATGCGGAGGTCGTCGCCGCCCTCGCCGACCTGCGGGAGGCGGGGTGCGACATCGTGACGATCACGCAGTACCTGCGCCCTTCGCCGCGACACCTGCCGGTGGCCCGCTGGGTGCGTCCGGACGAGTTCGTCGGGTTCAAGGCCGAGGCGGAGGCGCTCGGGTTCCTCGGCGTGCTCGCCGGCCCGCTCGTGCGCTCGTCCTACCGCGCGGGGCGGCTGTGGGCGCAGTCGATGCTGGCGAAGGGGCGGGAGATCCCGCCGGAGCTCGCGCACCTGGCGCGCGACCTCGCCGGTGAGGGCGCCGCGTTCGCGCAGGCGGTGTGAGACGCGTCAGTCGGCGCTGGTCACCGACTGGACACGGCCCTCGGAGTCGAGGTTGACGAGCAGCACGTCGTCGGTCGCGTCCGTGTCGAGCGCGTACTCGAGCACGGCGAACGGGTCGGCGCCGCCGTGCTCGTCGGCCAGGATCGTCAGGCTCATGAGCCGCAGCGCCTTGATGATGTCGATCTGCACGTCGCCGGACTCGTCCACGAGGAAGTCGACGATGTCGTCGCCGTGGGCCTCCTGCTGCTGCAGGATGTACTCGATCACCTCGCTGGTCCGGTCGCCGAGCTCGGAGACCATGGCCTCGCGGGCGATGAGGTCGATCGTCTCCAGCGACGACACGAGCGCCGCGGCCACGTCGAGGGCGGCCTGGGACACGTCGTCCTGGTCGGGCGCGGTGAGGTCCACCGTCACGGACTGGTCGCCGAAGACCACGGTCTCGGACCAGAAGATCGACCCGTCGGGGCCGGACTCCAGCAGCCCGAAGAAGTCGTGCTCGATCGCCATGCCCCAATGAAAGCAGGCTCGCGCCTCCGTGGGTAGTCCGCGGCGGCGCGTCGGCCGTCCCGGGCGCGTCGCTCAGCCGACGAGCTGCTCCACGAACACGTGCGGGGTGAAGCCGGTGAGGTCGCCGATGCCCTCGCCCTGCCCGAGGAGCTTCACCGGGATGCCGGTGCGCTCCTGCACCGCGAGGACGAACCCGCCCTTCGCGGAGCCGTCGAGCTTGGTGATGACCAGGCCCGTCACACCGGCGTGCTCAAGGAACGCCTGCGCCTGCATGAGGCCGTTCTGCCCCGTCGTCGCGTCGAGCACGAGCAGCACCTCGCTGATCGGGGCCTGCTTCTCGACGACGCGCTTGATCTTGCCGAGCTCGTCCATGAGGCCGCCCTTGGTGTGCAGCCGCCCGGCGGTGTCGATGATGACGATCTCGGTGCCGGTCTTCATGGCGTACTCGACCGTCTGGTAGGCGACGGACGCCGGGTCCTGCCCCTCCTGCTGCGGCCGGACGATCTGCGCGCCGCCGCGCTCGGCCCAGGTCGCGAGCTGGTCGACGGCGGCGGCGCGGAACGTGTCGGCGGCGCCGACCACGATGGAGCGCCCGTACCGGCGCAGGAAGTTCGCGAACTTGCCGATCGTGGTGGTCTTGCCGACGCCGTTGACGCCGACGACGAGCACGACCGCGGGACGCTCCGTGAGACGAAGGGTGGTGTCGAACTTCGCGAAGTGCTCCTCGAGGGACTCCTTCAGCATCCGCTGCAGGTCCTTCGGGTCGGTGGTGCGGTACCGCTCGACCTTCTCACGCAGTTCGTCGACGAGGCGCTCGGTGATGTCGGGACCGAAGTCCGCGGTGAGCAGCGCCGTCTCCAGGTCGTCCCAGGTGTTCTCGTCGATGACGGGTTTGACGAACATCCCGCGCAGTGCGCGCCCCAGGGACCATGATCGCTCTGCCATGCCTCCAGCCTACGGGCAGCGGATCAGCCGAGCGGGCCGACGACGGCGGTGAACGCGCCGGGATCGGACAGCAGCTGCACCCACTGCGCGTACACGTCGACCTCCTGCGGGCAGTCGAGGGTCGCCACGAGACCTGCGCCGAGGGCGGTGAAGGTGCGCGCGGCGACGATGTACGTGGTCGCGGTCGTGTCGTCGGCGCCCGCGACGGAGCGGGCCGCGACCGGGCCGTCGAAGGAGGCGAAGAGCACGTCGTCGCCGACGTAGTCCGCGAGGTCGGCCGCCTCGGCGCCGAACTGGAGGGCGAGGAGCTGGTCGGATGCCGCCGCATCCCCCGCCGCCGGGTCGAAACCCTCGACCGGCCCCTGCCAGTATCCGAGTACGCAGCCGGTGGCCTCCTCCCGGTACGCCCACGTGCCGTTGCCGTCGTCGGCGATGTACTCGGTGAAGTCGGTCCTCCCGATGAAGGGGTCGCCCCACTGCGCCTGCCACGACGGGTCGAGTGCTGCGCCCTCCTCGAACCCGATCCCCGCGAACGCGTCGCCGGCCGCGGAGGCGGATGCGGACGCCGACGGGGTCGCGGGGTCGGCGCCGTCACCGGTGCACGCGGTCAGCGCGGCGGCGAGGACGAGCACGGCGGCGGTCGCGCCCAGGCGCGCGGTGTGGCGGGTCATGCCTCAACGGTAGTCGGCGCGGCGGCGGCGCCGGTTCAGGAGGCGGCGGCCTCGCGCACCCGCTGGCCGACGACCGCCGAGACGCCGTCCTGCCGCATCGAGACGCCGTACAGCGCGTCCGCGATCTCCATCGTGCGCTTCTGGTGCGTGATGACGATGAGCTGGCTCGAGTCGCGGAGTTTCTCGAACACGCTCAACAGGCGTCCGAGGTTGGCGTCGTCGAGCGCGGCCTCGACCTCGTCGAGGATGTAGAACGGGCTCGGACGCGCGGTGAAGATCGCCACCAGCAGGGCCACCGCCGCCAGGGAACGCTCGCCGCCGGAGAGCAGCGACAGCCGCTCGACTTTCTTGCCGACCGGGCGCACCGACACCTCGATGCCCGTCGTGAGCGGGTTGTCCGGGTCGGTGAGCGAGATGCTGCCGGTGCCGCCGGGGAACAGCATCGGGAACACCTCGGTGAACGCCTCGCGGGTGTCCTCGAAGGCGTCGAGGAAGATCGTCTGCATCCGCTCGTCGAGGTCGGCGATGATCGTCAGCAGGTCCTGGCGGGTCTGGGTGAGGTCTGCGAGCTGCTCCGTGAGGAACGCGTGCCGCTGCTCGAGCGCTGCGAACTCCTCGAGCGCGAGCGGGTTGACCCGCCCGAGCTGGGCGAGCTTGCGCTCCGCCTCCTGCAGTCGGCGCTTCTGCGCGGCACGGTCGAACGCCACCGTCTCCTCGTCGCCGGAATCCACGGGGATGGGCTGGTCTGGGCCGTATTCGGCGACGAGCACGTCTTCATCGAGGGCGAGCTCGCTGGCGACGCGCTCGAGCAGGCTCGACACGTGGAGGCGCTTCTCGTGCATGTGCATCTCGAGCGTGTGCACGCTCTCGGTGAGCGCCGCCAGTCGTTCGCGCGCCGCCCCCTCCTGCCGGCGGTGTTCGGCCAGCTCCGCCGTGACGGCCGTCCGCTGCGACTCCGCGGCGGCGAGTTCGACCCGCGCCTGACTCACGGACCGATCGACCGAGTCGAGGAGGGCGGGCAGCTGCGCCGCGACCTCGGATGCGATCTCGCGCTGCCGACGGCGGATCACCGCGCGCCGCGCGGCCTCCTCCGCTGCGGCGCGCTCCCGCGTGCGCTGCTGCTCCATCGCGGCGATCCGCTGCTCCACCGCGCGGATGCGCTCCCGCATGGTCTCGACGTCGAGGCGCGCGCGCATCTCGTCCTCGCGGGCCTTTTCGAGGGCCGCCAGGAACTCCTCGCGGGCGGAGGCATCGAGCACGGGCCGCGGCGCCTCGAGCGCGTTCGCGAGCTGCTCGTTCGCGACCCGGGCGGAGTCCTCCGCCTCGGCCACGGCCGTCTGCACCTGACGGAGCGCCTGGGTGAGGCGCTCGCATTCGGCGACCGCGGCTTCGTGGCGGACGGTCGCGCGGTTCAGCTGCTCGGCGTGCGCGGCGAGGGCGGCGTCGTGCGCGCGGAGGGCGTCCAGGCGCTGTTTCGTGGTCTGGCGGGCCTCGGCGAGGTCACGGGTGCGGTCGGAGAGCGCGTCGCGGAGCGAGTCGGCCACGACGGTCAGCTCCCCCAGTCGCTCCGCCGCCGCATCGCGCTCGGCGGCGAGCTCGAGGCGGGAACGGCCGGGGCCGGTGCCGGCACGGACGGTGTACCGCGTGACGATCTCGCCGGCCCGGGTGACGACGGTGAGTTCGGAGTGCGCCGCGACGGCCTGCGCGGCGGCCAGGTCGTCGACGACCACGACACGGGCGAGGAGGCCGAGGACGCCGTCCGGCGCCGTGACGACGTCGACCGCCCGGACCGCGCCGGCGGGCACGTCGACCGGCGGCGGGGCGGTCACCTGCGCGATCGCGATGTCGACGACGCCGAGGTCGGAGCCGCGGACGTGGTCCGCCATCTCGCGCGCGACCTCGGCCGTGTCGACGAGCACGCCCTCCGCGATCCCGCCGAGGGCCGCGGCGACGGCCGCCTCGTAGCCGGCCTGCACCTGCACCGCGTCGCCCACGAGACCCCGGACGCCGACGTCGCCGCGGGCGATGAGCTCGGACGCGCCGCCGCGGACGTCGAGTGCGCGCCCGAGCGTCGCGACCTGCGCGGTCAGCGCGTCGATCTCGCGCTCGGCGGCGTGGAGCCGTTCCCGGATGCCCGCGACGTCGGCCTCGGCCTCGGCCGCGCGGCGCTGCGCCTGTTCGTAGTCGGCGGCGTGTTCGGCGGAGGACTCCTCCGGCACGAGGTCCGTGTCGATCCCGGCGAGGGCCTCCTCCGCATCCGTCCGCCGTTGGAGCGCGGCGTCGAGTGCCCGCTGCTGACGCTCGACGCCCGCCTGCACCGCGGCGAGGGCGGATGCGGCGGCCTCCGCGGTGCCGCGGAGGGCCGAGATGCGCATGTCGTGCTCGGAGACCAGTGCGCTCTGGGCCGCGATGTCGGCGTCGAGCGCGTCGAGTTCCGCGCGGGCACGGCTGACCTCGCGTCCGGCGGCGGCCGCCGCATCCTGCGCGTCGCCGACGCCCGCGGAGATCTCGTCGAGTTCGGCGCGGGCGGCGTCGATGTCGGCCTGCGACACGGTCTGGGCGGGGATGAGGGCGTCCTCGTCGGCGCTCAGCAGCGCGAGCCGCTGGCCGGTGAGGGTGTAGACGCCACGGAGCCGCTCCTGCACCTGTTCGAGCGCGAACGCCACGCGGCGTGCCTCGTCGACGGCCTCGGAGCGCTGCTGCGCCTCGAGCCGGGCGATGCGGGCGCGCACCTGGTCGAGCTGGTCCTGGAGCACCAGGCGTTCGGCGTGCCGCTCCTGTTCGTTGCGGACGTGGTCGCCGAGCTCGAGCCGCAGCGTGACGAGTTCGTCGGCGTAGAGCCGCGCCTTCGCATCGCGCACGACCGCGGCGATCGTCGCGGCCTCGCGCGCCACCTCCGCCTGCCGGCCGAGGGGTTTCAGCTGCCGCCGGATCTCGCCGGCGAGGTCGGAGAGACGGGTGAGGTTCGCCTCCATCGCCTGGAGCTTGCGGAGGGTCTTCTCCTTGCGGCGTCGGTGCTTGAGGATGCCCGCGGCCTCCTCGATGAAGCCGCGGCGGTCTTCCGGGCTCGCCTGCAGCACGGTGTCCAGGCGCCCCTGTCCGACGATGACGTGCATCTCGCGGCCGAGGCCGGAGTCGCTGAGGAGCTCCTGCACGTCGAGCAGTCGGCAGGACTCGCCGTTGATCGCGTACTCGCTGGCCCCGTTGCGGAAGAGGGTGCGGCTGATCGTGACCTCGGCGTACTCGATCGGGAGCACGCCGTCGGCGTTGTCGATCGTGAGCTGCACCTCGGCGCGGCCGAGCGGGCCACGGGTGGAGGTGCCGGCGAAGATGACGTCCTCCATCTTGCCGCCGCGGAGGGTCTTCGCGCCCTGCTCCCCCATCACCCAAGCGAGCGCGTCGACGACGTTCGACTTGCCGGAGCCGTTGGGACCCACGATCGCGGTGACACCGGGCTCGAACGCGAAGGTCGTCGGTTGCGCGAACGACTTGAACCCCTTGAGCGTGACGCTCTTCAGGTGCATCAGCGTCCTCCGGCCTGCTCGACGATCACCGTCATCACGGTACCGGAGCAGCCGCACCACCACGGGGAGCGACGCCCCGCCAGGGCGCGCGACACGCCCGGGGTGTTGACGAACCTGGGAATCCTGGGATAGCGTCACTGCCCGTGCCGTTCCGCGCACACCGTTCCGACGTCGAGAGGAGGGTCGCCATGATGATCACGCCAGCGTTCACCGCAGCCGTCACCGCGACCCGTGTCTCCGTCGCGACGGCTCGCACCGCGTTCCCGGAGACCGGGGCCGCGCGCTGCAACGCCGCAGGCTGAGCGCCGCGCAGGAGGACTCCGCCCGTTCCCGGGCGTGACCTCCCCGCCGCCCCTCCCGTGGCGCGGTCCGCGCCCCGATCGGGTGCCGGTCCCCGGTGCGTCCCGGCCGCCCGCATCCCTCCGCGATGACCACGCGCGTCGACACGCGCACGGTCGCTCCTCCGCTTCTTCCCGCATCCATCCCATCCGAACGAAAGCCGATCATGCAGACCACGCATTCGCCCACCACCACACAGGAACGCCGCAGCGCCTCGACGGTCTCGACCGCCGCCGTCCGCTCCGTCGTCCGCCCCACCCTCCTCGAGCGCACCGCCATGCGCGTCGGACTCTGGCTGCTCGTCTGGGGCCGCCACCGTTCGACGCACCGGGTGGCGCGCGACGACTACGCCCGCCACCTGCTCCGCGAGCAGGTGCGCCGCGAGCACGACCTGTCGGTCGCGTACGCACCCTTCTCCCTTCCCCCGCGCTGAGCGGACCCCGTCCGCGCAGCGCATCCCAACGCACCGGGAGGTGCAGCATGAACCCACCGAGCATCGAGTTCCGCCCCGTCGCGGTCCCGGCATCCGCCGACGCCGCCGACGGGGCGGACTTCCGCACGCTCGTCGACATCCGCAACCGGGTGCTCCGCGAGATCACCGGGACCGACGACCACACGATGACCGCGGCGGAGATCCTGCCCGCGATGCGGCCGTCGCCCGACGTGCACCGGGTGCACCGGCTCGTGCTGCGCGACGGCACGGCGGTGGGCGTGCTCGGCCTCGACCGCCAGCTCGAGGCCGGCGCGCGGACCGCGTTCCTGAGCGTCGACCTCCTGCGGGAGGCCTGGGGCGCGGGCATCGGGTCGGCCGCGCTCGCGCTGCTCGAGCACGAGGCGTACGCCCAGGGCCGCACCGTGCTGCAGACCTGGGTGGAGCACCACGACGGCGACGGGACGCACCTGACACCGCCGACCGGCGTCGGCTCCGTGCCGCGCGACCATGCCGCGCGGTTCCTCGAGCGTCACGGGTGGACGCTCGAGCAGGTCGTGCGCGCCAGCGCGTTCCCCCTCCCGGGCTCACGTGCGGCGCTCGAGGCGCACCTGCGCGAGGCCGAGGCGCACGCCGTCGGCTACCGCGTGGTGCAGTGGGAGGCGCCCGCGCCCGACGCCGTGCTCGACGACTACGCCCGGATGAAGGCGCGGATGGTGACCGACGCACCCTCGGGCGACATGGAGTACGACGAGGAGGAGTGGGATGCCGACCGCATCCGTCGCACCGAGGCCGAGCACCTCGACGGCGGCCGCCGCATGCTCGTCACCGCCGCGCAGCACGTCGCGACGGGCGAACTGTGCGCGTTCAACGAACTCGCGATCGGCCCGGACCCCACCGCCGCATCCCATCAGGAGGACACGCTCGTGCTCGCAGAACACCGCGGCCACCGGCTCGGGATGCTCGTGAAGGCGGCGGGCCTGCTCGCCTGGCGCGACCTGTTCCCGGACTCGCCGCGCGTTCGCACCTACAACGCCGAGGAGAACCGCCACATGCTCTCGATCAACGAGGCCGTCGGCTTCGTCCCCGTCGCGTACGAGGGGGCGTGGAAGAAGGTCCTCGCCTGATCCGGCTCCCACTCCCGCGAGCACAACTGCGGAGATCATCACCGACACGCCGCGCCCACCGCATACGGACCCGGCGTGTCGCCCACCGACTCCGCAGTTGTGCACGGGATGCGGGTGCCCGCACCCGAAACGAATCCGCACCCGCACCGGCGCCACCCCGTGGCACTCCCCGCGAGCACAACTGCGGAGATCGCCACCGACACGCCGTGCCCACCGCATCCGGAACCGGCGTGTCGCCCACCGACTCCGCAGTTGTGCACGGGAGCGGGAGGTGCGCGGGCTCAGGCGGGGAGTGTCCGGCGCTTCTGACAGCGCGAGCAGAAGTGGCTCGAGCGGTTCGTGAACGACACGCGCACGAGCGGCGTCCCGCACCGGGGGCACGGCATGCCGGTGCGCCCGTAGGCGTTCAACGAGTGCGCGAAGTACCCGGCCTGCCCGTTCACGTTCACGTACTGCGCGTCGAAACTCGTGCCGCCCTCGGCCAGGGCCTTCTCCAGCACCGCCCGCACCTCGGCGAGCAGCCGGTTCACGGCGCGGGTCGACAGGGCGGCGGCCGTCGTCTCGGGATGGATGCGGGATGCCCACAGCGCCTCGTCGGCGTAGATGTTGCCGATGCCGCTCACCACGGTCTGGTCGAGCAGCACGCGTTTCACGTCGACGCGCTTGCGCCCGAGCGCCGCGCGGAACGCACGATCGTCGAACGCCGGATCGAGCGGATCGCGCGCGATGTGCGCGACCTGCGTCGGCACCGCCAGCACGGGGCTGCCGTAGCCGCCGGCGCGGCCGTCCGGGGTGGGGACCAGCGCGTCGATCGCGAGCGAGCCGAACGTGCGCTGGTCGCTGAACACGACGGCGAGCTCGCCGTGCGCCGGATGCTGGATCGAGAGCCGCACCCGCTCGTGCCGTTCCCGGGGCGCACCGGGTTCACGCAGCAGCAGCTGGCCGCTCATGCCGAGGTGCCCGACCACCGCCTCGCCGACGCCGACCGCCGACTCTGACGCGCCGTCGAGCGGCAGCCACAGGAACTTGCCGCGACGGACGGCGGCGGCGATGCCGCGACCGGTCAGCCGCCGTTCGAAGTCGGCCGCGCCGCCCGTGTGCCGGGTGAGTGCGCGCTCGTCGAGCACCTCGACGCCGAGCACCCGGGCGCCGGCGACCGCGGGTTCGAGTCCGGCGCGGACGACCTCGACCTCGGGGAGTTCAGGCACGACCGCTGAGCCGGTGCCAGGCCTGCAGCGCGGCCGCCATCTCGGCGTGCTTCTTGCTCGTCCCGGTGCCCTCGGTGCGCTCGTCGCCGACCTCGACGACCGCGGTGAAGGTGCGGGCGTGATCGGGGCCGGACGAGGTCACGCGGTACACCGGTGCGGGTCTGCCCTGCGCCGCGGCGAGCTCCTGCAGGCTCGTCTTCGGATCGATCGCCGCGCCGTACCGCTCCGGGTCGGCGAGCAGCGGCTCGACGAGCCGCAGCACGAGCTCGGTCGCCGCATCCTGACCGGCCGACAGGTAGGTGGCGCCGATGAGCGCCTCCATCGTGTCGGCCAGGATCGAGTCCTTGTCGTCGCCGCCGGTGAGCTGCTCACCGCGGCCGAGCCGCACGAAGCGACCGAGGCCGATGCCCCGGGCGACCTCCGCGAGGGCGACGGTCGAGACGACGCTCGCCCGGCGCTTGGCGAGGGAGCCCTCGTCGAGTTCGGGATGCCGGTTGTACAGCCGCACGGTGACGGCCTGGCCGAGCACCGAGTCGCCGAGGAACTCGAGGCGCTCGTTGTGCGGGATCTGCCCGTGCTCGTACGCGTACGAGCGATGGGTCAGGGCAAGAGCGAGAAGCTCGGGATCGATGGTGACCCCGAGCTTCTCGGAAAGTGCGGTGAAGTCCGCCACGTCCGTCATGGGACGCGGATCAGACGTCGGCGACCTTGCGGCCCTTGTACTCGAGGAACAGCTCGGTGCCCTGCGAGTCGGTGACGACCTTCGCCTGGTGGGGACGGCTGTAGACGACCTTGCCGTTCTCGATGGTCTTGACGAGCGCGGGGGCCTCGGCCTTCCACTGCGCACGGCGCGAACGGGTGTTGGAGCGCGAAACCTTGCGCTTGGGAGGGTTGCCAGCCATGCTCTATCTCTTTCCTAGGAGTTCTGGGAGTTCTGGGGGCGCCCGGATTCCCCGGGCTCTTCGGCCGGTTCCGCGACCAGATCCGCAAGCGCTGCCCATCGCGGATCGAGGGGCTGCTCCGGTTCCGGTGCGGTGTTGTCGGCCAGTCGTTCACCCGTGACGGGATCGAGCCCCGGGCAATCGGGCCGGCAGACCGGCTGGAACGGAAGCGACAGGACGATCGCGTCCCTGACCAGAGTTTCAAGATCCACGTGGTCGTCTTGAACCTCGAAGTCGTTCGCTTCCTTACCAGGATACGCGAAAAGCTCCTGGAACTCGACTTCGACAGGCTCGGCGATCTCGGTGAGGCATCGACCGCACTCACCGGAGTACTCGGCGTGGGCCTCGCCCGACACGAGGATGCCCTCGTGCACGGACTCGAGCCGCGCGTCGAGTTCGACGGTGGAGCCTTCGTCGACGGCGACCAGGCCCTCACCCCAACGCTCGGTGAGGACGATGTCGCGCTCGGTCTCGCGCATCTCGCCGGGACGGCGGACGATGTCGCGGACGTTGATGCTGAACGGGCCGGGACGGTGGGTTCTCACCCGGGGAGTCTACCGGCCTCAGATCCCGCGGGCGCCGGTGTCGAGGAAGCGGGCGACCGCCGGCGGCACGTAGGGCGACACGTCACCGCCGAGCGCCGCAACCTGCCGCACCAGCGAGCTCGACACGAGCGCGTGCGACGGGTCCGGCAGCAGGAACACCGTCTCGATGCCGGCGAGGTTGCGGTTCACGATCGCCATCGGCGTCTCGTAGGTCACGTCCACCTGCGAGCGGATGCCTTTCACGAGCACCCCCGCGCCCACGTCGGCGGCGTAGTCCACGAGCAGGCCGACGCTCCACGACGCGACGGTCACGTGGTCGGTGTCCATGTCGGCCTCGGCGATCGACTGCTCCAGCAGGCTCAGCCGCTGCGCGATCGGCAGCATGGCCTCCTTGCCGGGGTTGTGGACCACGACGACGTGCACCTGGTCGTACAACCCGGCCGCACGACGGATGACGTCGAGGTGGCCGAGGGTCGGCGGGTCGAAGGATCCGGGGACGACGGCGATCCGGTTGCTCACCCCCTCAGCGTAACCGGGTGCCGTGGCGGGGACGGGCACGCGCGGCGGAAGGATTCGCGGTTCTTGCCCCTGCGTCGGGAAGCGGATGCGGCGATTCGTTCAGTTCTTCGCGAGCGCGGCGCGCTCGCCCGCATCCAGTCGCTGCTCGATGGCCTTGGCGAGGCCGGGGTGCCGTTCGAGCGCCGGGTCCTCGGCGAGGATCCGCTCGCCCGCGGCCCGCGCGGTCTCGATGAGGTCGGCGTCGGTGACGACCCGCAGCAGCCGCAGCGACGAACGCACCCCGGACTGTGCGTCGCCGAGCACGTCGCCCTCGCCCCGGAGCTCGAGGTCGACCTCGGCGAGGGTGAAGCCGTCGAGGGTCGCGGCGACCGCCTCGACCCGCTCCCGAGCGGGCGTGGCCGCCGCCGCCTCGGTGACGAGCAGGCACAGCCCCGGCACCCCGCCGCGGCCGACGCGACCACGCAGCTGGTGGAGCTGGGAGACACCGAACCGGTCGGCGTCCATGATGATCATGGTCGAGGCGTTCGGTACGTCCACGCCGACCTCGATGACGGTCGTCGCCACCAGGGCGTCGATGTCGCCGTCGGCGAACGCACGCATGATGCGGTCCTTCTCCTCGGCGGGGAGCTTGCCGTGCAGCACCTCCACCCGGAGCTCGGCGAACCGCGGATGCGTGGCGAGGAGTCGCGCGAGCTGCACGACGCCCCAGCGGGTGCGCTTGTTCTCGCCGTCGTCCTCGCCCGGCACGGCGAGGTCGTCGGCGGGCTCGGCCACTTCGGTGTCGCCCTCGACGTCGATCGCGGGGCACACGACGAACACCTGCCGTCCCTGCGCGATCTCCTCCGCGGCGCGGTCGAACACGCGCGCGAACCACCCCGGATGCTCGGCGAGCGGCGCCACGAACGTCTCGATGCCCGCTCGGCCCGCGGGCATCGTCCGGATGGTCGACACGTCGAGGTCGCCGAAGACGGTCATCGCGACCGTGCGCGGGATCGGCGTCGCGGTGAGCACGAGCGCGTGCGGACTCGTGCCCTTGGCGCGCAGGGCCTCCCGCTGCTCCACGCCGAACCGGTGCTGCTCGTCGACCACCACGAGGCCGAGGTCGGCGAAGGTCGTCTTCTCGCTGAGCAGGGCGTGCGTGCCGACGACGATGCGCGCCTGGCCGGAGGCGACGCGGAGCGCCGCCCGGCGGCGTTCGGCCGCCGGCATCTGGCCGGTGAGCAGCGTCGGCATGAGCTCCGGCGCCAGCTCGCGACCCAGCATCCGCGTGATCGAGCGCAGATGCTGCGCGGCGAGCACCTCCGTGGGTGCGATGAGCGCGGACTGCCCGCCGCTCTGCGCGACCTGCAGCATGGCGCGGAGCGCCACGAGCGTCTTGCCCGAGCCCACCTCGCCCTGCACGAGGCGGTTCATCGGCCATGCGCCGACGAGGTCGGCCGCGATGCGCTCCCCCACCTCGGCCTGGTCGGGGGTGAGCTCGAACGGCAGCGCGGCGTCGAACCGTTCGAGGAGCGGGCCCGCGGGGCGCGCCGTCGCCGACAGCGCACGGGTGAACTGTCGCTGCTGCAGGAGCGCCGTCTGCAGCACGAGCGCCTCGTGCCACCGGAGGGTCTGCAGGGCGGGCGCCACCTGGTCCTCGAAGTCGGGGCGGTGCACGCACTCCAGTGCCCGCCGGAACGGGAGCAGGCCGTGCTCGGCCCGCAGGTCTTCGGGGAGCGGATCGTCCAGGTCGCCGAGCACGTCGAGGACGTGCTGCATGATCTTCCACATCTTCCAGCTCGGCAGCGACGCCGTGGCCGGGTAGATGGGGATCGGCTGATGCGCGTACGCCTGCGCGGTCATCACCGCCGTGTCGACGTCGGTGAACAGTTCGTAGTCGGGATGGGCGAACTGCTTGCCGTGCCGGTACTCCCCCACCTTGCCGGAGAAGATGCCGCGCTTGCCCGGCACGAGCTCGCCCAGCCGCCACGCCTGGTTGAAGAAGGTGAGCTGCACCCGGCCACGGCCGTCGGTGATCATCACCTCGAGGATCGTGCCCTTGCGGCTCTGCATGCGTCGCTCGTTCGCGGACTCGATCTCGGCGACGATGGTCACCTGGTCGCCCACCCGCAGCGAGTCGATCGGGGTGAGCTCGCCCCGCTTCGCGTACCGGCGGGGATAGTGGCCGAGCGCGTCGCCGACGGTGCGCATGCCGAACGCCCGGGCGAGCGCGGATGCGGTCTTGCCGCCCACGACGCCGTCGAGGCGGCTGTCGAGGGTCACGGTCACGCGCAAAGTCTAGGCGGCACCGGGGACATGCCGCGGTCCCGCTAGCGTGGACGGATGCTGCGCATGCTCATCGCCCGCGCCTACTGGCGCGTCAGCCGGTGGAAGCTCGTCACCGAGGCACCGCCGGAGCGGCCCACGGTGCTCATCGGCGCCCCGCACACGTCGAACTGGGACTTCGTCATCATGCTCGCGATCGCCTGGCGGCTCGGCATCCCGGTGCGCTGGCTCGGCAAGCACAGCCTGTTCCGCGGCTGGCGCGGGCCGCTCATGCGCCGGCTGGGCGGCATCCCGGTCGACCGGTCCGACCCGTCGCGGATCGTCGCCGAGGTCGTGGGACGCGTGCGCGGCGGCGAGGTGTTCGGACTCGTCGTCACCCCCGAGGGCACTCGGGGCGCCGGGTCGTACTGGAAGTCCGGCTTCTACCGCATCGCGACGCAGGCGGACATGCCGGTCACCCTCGGCTACGTCGATCGCACCACGATGACGACCGGGCTCGGTCCCACCCTCCGGCTGACCGGCGACGTCGCCGCCGACATGGACCGCATCCGCGCGTTCTACGCCGACAAGGCGGGCGTGCGTCCGGCGCTGCGGACCGAACCGCGGCTGCGCGAGGAGGACGGCGGGGAGGGCTGAACCGTCGTGGCTAGGCTGGGACGGTGACCCGGATCATCGCCGGTTCCGCCGGCGGCACCCGACTGGACGTGCCCGACCGCGGCACCCGCCCCACCAGCGAACGCGTGCGCGAATCGTTGTTCGGTGCACTCGAGAGCGCGGACGCGATCGCGGGCGCCCGCGTACTCGACCTGTACGCGGGCTCCGGCGCGCTCGGGCTCGAGGCGCTCAGCCGTGGCGGCCGCAGCGCCGACCTCGTCGAGAAGGCGGGCTCCGCCGCATCCGTCGCGCAGCGGAACGCGGCCCGGGTCGCGAAGGTCGTCGGCGCGCCGGCACGGGTGCATCGGAGCGGGGTGCAGGCGTTCCTGCGACAGCACACGGAGGCGTTCGACCTCGTGTTCACCGATCCGCCGTACGAGCTCTCGGACGCCGACATGGACGAGGACCTGCGGCTGCTCGCCTCACGCCTGAGCGCCGACGCGCTCGTCGTGGTCGAGCGCGGCAAGCGGGCGAGCGAACCGGACTGGGCGGCCGCGGGGCTCGAGCAGGTGCGCGCCAAGGTCTACGGCGACACCGCGGTGTGGTGGGCTCAGCCCCTCGCCGAATCCCAGTCCGCGTAGGGGTCCCAGCCGCCGCGGCCGGCCGGCGGCGCGCCGTCGACGAGCACCGGGTGCGCACCCGCATCCCGCACCGCGCCGATCCGCCGGAAGCCGTCGGGCAGTGCCGTGTCGGCCGGGAAGGTCGCGAGCAGGGCGTGGTCCTCGCCGCCGCCGAGCGCGAGCGCCGGGTCGGCGAACACGCCGGAATCGAGCAGGACCGTGACCCCGGATGCGGCCGCGAGCCGTGCCGCATCCAGCACGAGGCCGTCGGAGACGTCCATCATCGCCGTCGCACCCGCCGCCGCGGCGGCAGGGCCGAGCGCGATCGGCGGCATGGGGCGGAGCTGTCGGGCGAGCGCGGCACGGTCCTCCTCGGGCAGCGTGGCGACGAGGTCGGGCGTGACGCGGATCGGCACGCCGTCGGCGTCGCGGAACCGGTCGAACAGCAGCCGCAGCCCGCGCGCCGCGACGCCCGCGTCGCCCGCGAGCGCGACGATGTCGCCCGGGCGTGCCCCGGACCGGAGCACCGGCTCGCCGTCCGGGAGCACGCCGAGGGCGGTGACCGCGATCGTGAGCGTGTCGGATGCGGCGAGGTCGCCGCCCTCGACCGCGCAGTCGGGCGCGAGCGCCGCGCAGGCCTCGCGGAGCCCGTCCGCGAGGGCCTCGACGAACGCGACCTCGGTGTCGTCCGGCATCGCGAGGGCGACGAAGAGGGCCGTCGGGTGCGCCCCCATCGCGGCGACGTCGGCGAGGTTCACCGCCGCGGACTTCCAGCCGAGGTCGGATCCGCTCGACCAGGCGAGCCGGAAGTCCGGTCCGTGCACGAGGGTGTCCGTGGTGACGACGACGCGCCCACCGGGCGCGCGCAGCACTGCCGCGTCGTCGCCGGGCCCCACCTCCGCAGCGCTCGGTCCGATCCGGTCGAGGATGCGGCGGAGCACCTCCCGCTCACCCAGTGCGCCGACCGTCTCGTCCATGCCTCCACGCTACCGAGCCACGGGCTCCGGCCGCGCCGCCCGCGGCCGGGGCGTCGACGGGGCCGGGTTAGCCTGGAGGGGTGATCCGCACCCGCTCCGCCCGTCTGCTCGCCGTCCTCGTCGCAGCGGCCGCCGGGCTCACCGGGTGCGCCGGCACGGTGTCGCTGCAGGCGGCCCCGGAGGCGAACGATCCGGCGTGCGCGCGCGTCACGGCGTACCTCCCCGACCGGCTCGCCGGTCAGGAACGACGCTGGACCGACGCCCAGGCGACCGGCGCCTGGGGCGACCCGGCCGCCATCCTGCTCACCTGCGGCGTCGAGGCGCCCGCCGCATCCGAACTGCTCTGCCAGAGCGTCGAGGGCATCGACTGGCTCGTCGACGATTCGGACTCGCCCCGGGTCCGGTTCACGACCTTCGGCCGGCAGCCGGCGGTCGAGGTGTACGTCGACTACGACGCCGTCGCCAGTTACGACGTGCGGAACGTCCTCGCCGGGCTCGCACCCCTCGTCGGCACGCTGCCGCGCACCGCCGAGTGCACCGAGCGCCCCGCGGCCTGACCCCGCCGCATCCGCCCGCACCAGATCAGGAGAGATCACCGGATCAGGACGATCCGCTGCGGATCCTCCTGTTCTCCGGATTTCTCCTGCTGCGGCGCGGGCGGGTCAGCGGGCGAGCGCGGTGTCGATGAGTTCGGAGATGAGGTCCGGGTAGCTCATGCCGGACGCGATCCAGCACTTGGGGAACATCGAGATCGGCGTGAAGCCGGGCATCGTGTTGAGCTCGTTCACGACCGGGCCGTCGGCGGTGAGGAAGAAGTCCACGCGGGCGAGGCCACGCCCGTCGACGGCGGCGAACGCGCGGAGCGCCATGGCGCGCAGCATCTCGATCTCGTCGTCGGTGAGCGCCGCCGGGCAGACCACGTCGACGCCGTCGCCGCCGAGGTACTTGCCCTCGAAGTCGTAGAACTCGCGGCCGCTCAGCACGATCTCACCCGGGAGCGAGGCGCGCGCCGGACCGCCGTCGCGGCCCTCGAGCACGCCGACCTCGACCTCCCGGCCGATCACGCCCGCCTCGACGAGCACCTTGTCGTCCTCGGCGAACGCGATGCGCATGGCCTCGGCGATCTCGTCCGGGCCGTGCACCTTCGAGACACCGACGCTCGATCCCGCACGGCACGGCTTCACGAACAGCGGGTACGACAGGCCGTCCATCCGGGCCCGCACGCCGTCCGCGTCGGTCTCCCACTCCTGCGCGCGCACCGTGATCCCGGGCGCGACGGGCACACCGGATGCGGCGAGGGCGACCTTCATGAAGTGCTTGTCCATGCAGACCGCGGAGTCCAGCACGCCGCCGCCCGCGTACGGCAGTTCGAGCGTGTCGAAGAAGCCCTGGATGGTGCCGTCCTCGCCGTGCGCACCGTGCAGGATCGGCAGCACCACGTCGACCGGGCCGAGCTCGTCGACCGTCCCGTCGGTGCGGCGGACGCGCAGGATGCGGTCGCCGGCCGCCTCGGGCCAGATGATGCGAGTGCCGTTGTCCGCGACCGCCGGCATGCGCGCCGGGTCCATCCGGAACTTGTCCGGGTCGTCGTCCTCGAGGACGAACGCGCCCTCGCGGGTCAGGCCGACCGGGACGACCCGGAAGCGCTCACGATCGATCGCGCGGAGCACCCCGCCCGCCGTTGCGGAACTGATCGAGTGCTCGCTGGAGCGCCCGCCGAAGAGCACCGCCACTGCCGGCTTGTCCATGCTGGGTCCTCTCCCCCTGTGGGGTGTCGTCGTCGGTGGTCAGGTGCGGTGCGATCTCGCGCGGGTCCATCGTGCCGTCGAGCACCCGCTTGACCTGCTCGACGATCGGCATCTGCACGCCGCTCGACCGCGCGAGCTGCAGGATCGGCGCGACCGATCCGAGGCCCTCGGCGGTCTGCTGCATGTGCTCGACCACGTCCTGGAAGCTGTACCCCTGCCCGAGCAGTCGCCCGGCGGTGTTGTTGCGGCTGAGGGGCGACTGGCACGTCGCGATGAGGTCGCCGAGGCCGGCGAGGCCCTGCAGGGTCTCGGGCTGCGCGCCGTTCGCGACCGCGAAGTCGGTCATCTCGACGAGCCCGCGCGTGATGATGGAGGCCTTCGTGTTCTCGCCGTACCCGACGCCGTCGACGATGCCGATCGCGACGGCGATGAGGTTCTTCAGCACGCCGCCGAACTCGGTGCCGATGACGTCGGTGTTCACGAACGTGCGGAAGTACCGGTTGCGGGCGCGGATGGCGACGGCCTCCGCCGTCTCCAGGCTGCTGGAGGCGATGACCGCGGCCGTCGGCTGCTCCTGCGCGATCTCGAGCGCCAGGTTCGGGCCGGAGGCGACGGCGATGCGCGCGGGGTCGCAGCGCAGCTCCTGCTCGATGACCTCGCTCATCCGCATCCCGGTGCGCTTCTCGACGCCCTTCATGAGCGACACGATCGGCACGTCCGACTGCTCGACGAGCGGACGGATGCCGATGAGGTTCGCCCGCAGGGTCTGGCTGGGCACCGAGAGGTAGATCTGGGTGGCGCCGTCGATGGCCTCGGCGAGGTCGGCGGTCGCGCTCATGTTGCGCGGCAGGTTGATGCCGGGCAGGTACTTGCTGTTGCGGTGGGTGGTGCGGATCTCCGAGGCGAGCTCGGGCCGCCGCGCCCACATCGTGACGTGCGCGCCGCCGTCGGCGAGGATCTTGCCGAACGTGGTGCCCCAGCTGCCGGCGCCGAGCACCGCGACGCGGGGTGCGGGCTCAGGCTTCCGGCTCAAGGCGTCCCGTCTCCTTCTGCCCGTGCGCGACGGGGTTCCACCGCTCCGCAGGGGCGGTCTCGCCGCGCAGCCCCTCGAGCAGGTGCGCGAGTTCGTTCATCAGCACACCGGTGACCCGCGCCTGCTCGGCGGACTCGTTGGCGTGCTCCTTCGACCCGGACAGGTCGAGCGGGGCGCCGAACTTCACGCGCACGCGCCGACGCAGCGCCCAGAAGCGGAACGCGCCGTAGCGCGGCATGATCTCCTGCGCGCCCCACTGCGCCACCGGGATGAGCGGCA
The DNA here is from genome assembly GCF_054798235.1 of Microbacterium sp. GXF7504. Taxonomy (NCBI): domain Bacteria; kingdom Bacillati; phylum Actinomycetota; class Actinomycetes; order Micrococcales; family Microbacteriaceae; genus Microbacterium; species Microbacterium sp. GXF7504. The sequence goes on from NZ_JBSJZI010000002.1 coordinate 593,598, forward strand.
GGTCGCCCGCGAGCGCGAGCCGGGCCGCGCCCGTCTTGCCGCGCATCGGCCAGAGGTCGGGGTCGCGGGTGAGCGTGCCCTCCGGGTACACGATGATGCCGGAGCCGGTGGCGACGAGCTTCCGGGCCGTGTCCAGCGTCTCCTTCGCGGCCGAGGACGACGACTGTCGCGCGATGGGGATCATGCCCGCCTTGCGCATCGCCGGTCCGAGGACCGGGACGCGGAACAGGCTCTCCTTCGCGAAGAACCGGGGTGCGCGCCCGAGCCGCCAGACCGAGATCGCGATGACGAGCGGGTCGACCTCGCTGTAGTGGTTGGGGGTGAGCACGAACGGCCCGCGCTCGGGCAGGTGCTCCTCGCCCTCGATCTCGATCTTCGCGAAGATCCCGAAGACCGGGACGATGATCGCCCCGAGCAACCAGAAGACGCTCAGCCGCGACTTCTCGCGGTCGACGTGTCTGCGGTGGCGCGCCATCAGCCGATCACGGAGAAGTCGGCGCCGAGTGCCGAGAGCTTGTCGAGGAAGTCGGCGTAGCCGCGGCGGATGATGCCGATGTTGCGGACGACCGATTCGCCCTCGGCGGCCAGCGCGGCGATGACGTGGCTGTAGCCGCCGCGCAGGTCGGGCACGGTGATGTCGGCGCCGCGCAGCGGCGTCGGCCCCTCGATGACGGCCGCCTGCTCGAGCGTGCGGCGCGGCACACGGCGGGGACCGTCCTGCAGGCCGTTCGGGTAGACCGTGATGTCCGCGCCCATCTTCACCAGCGCCTGCGTGAAGCCGAAGCGGTTCTCGTAGACGGTCTCGTGGACGATCGAGCGTCCCTCCGCCTGCGTCAGCGCGACGATGAGCGGCTGCTGCCAGTCCGTCATGAACCCGGGGTGCACGTCGGTCTCGACCGTGGTGGCGCGCAGGTCGCCGCCGCGGCGGAAGAGGATGCCGTCCTCGCGGATGTCGAAGTCGCCGCCGATCTTGCGCACCACGTTCAGGAACGTGAGCATGTCCTGCTGCTTCGCGCCGGCAACGAAGATCTCGCCGTCGGTCGCGAGCGCGGCGCAGGCCCAGCTCGCCGCCTCGTTGCGGTCGAAGATGGCGCGGTGGTCGTAGCCGCGGAGCTTGTCGACGCCCTCGATGACGATGACGCGGTTCGGCTCGTACGAGATGATGGCGCCCATCTTCTGCAGCACGCCGATGAGGTCCATGATCTCGGGCTCGATCGCGGCGTTGCGCAGTTCCGTGGTGCCGCGGGCGCGCACGGCCGTGAGCAGCACCTGCTCGGTGGCCCCGACGCTCGGGTACGGGAGGTGGATGCTCGCACCGTGGAGCCCCTGCGGCGCCGACAGGCGGATGCCGCTCGGCAGCTTCTCGACGACGGCGCCGAACTTGCGCAGCGCGTCGAGGTGGAAGTCGATCGGGCGGTCGCCGATGCGGCAGCCGCCGAGGTCGGGGATGAACGCCTGACCCAGGCGGTGCAGCAGCGGGCCGCAGAAGAGGATCGGGATGCGGGACGCACCGGCGTGCGCGTCGATCTCCTCCATGTGGGCGCTCTCGACGTCCGAGGGGTCGAGGCTGAGGGAGCCCGCCTCCGGACCCTCGGCGACGCGGACGCCGTGGACCTCGAGGAGGGAGCGCACCACGGCGACGTCACTGATGTCCGGGACGTCGCGGAGGATGCTGGGCTCCTCGCCGAGGAGCGAGGCGACCATGGCCTTGGTGACGAGGTTCTTGGCGCCCTTCACCTCGACGGTGCCGGACAGCGCCCGCCCGCCTCGGATCGAGAGGATCTCCCCCTCGGTCGCCTTCTTGCCTGTCGCGTTGGTCTCGCCGAGGAGTGTCATGGGGCGTTCCCTCACTGTGCGGGAAGCTGCTGAACGGGTAGCGTCCGGGGCTTCCAGGATTCTCGTCGCGCTTCGTAGGCGGCGATCTTGTCTTCGTTGCGGAGGGTCAGCCCGATGTCGTCGAGCCCCTCCAGCAGGCGCCACCTAGTGTAATCGTCGATGTCGAACGAAACCCGGAGGTCGCCGAGCACGGCGGTCCGCTCGACCAGGTCGACGGTCATCTCGGCGCCGGGCGCGGCCTCCGCCGCGGCCCAGATGGCCTCGACGTCGGCTTCGGTGATGACGCCGGTCACGAGGCCCTGCTTGCCCGCGTTGCCGCGGAAGATGTCGGCGAACTTCGGGCTGAGCACGACCCGGAAGCCGTAGTCCCGCAGCGCCCAGACGGCGTGCTCGCGGCTCGAGCCGGTGCCGAAGTCGGGGCCGGCCACGAGGATGGACGCGTTCGTGTACGCGGGCTGGTTGAGGAGGAACGCCGGGTCCTGGCGCCAGTTGGCGAACAGGGCGTCCTCGAAGCCGGTCTTGGTGACCCGCTTGAGGTAGACGGCGGGGATGATCTGGTCGGTGTCGACCGCGGAGCGGCGCAGGGGGGCGACGACGCCGGTGTGGCTGCTGAACTTCTCCATGTCAGACCTCCGCTCCGATCAGCTGTTCGACGGGTTCGAGGTCGCTCGGGCTCGAGAGCGTGCCGCGCACGGCGGTCGCCGCGGCGACGAGCGGGGAGACCAGGTGGGTGCGACCGCCCTTGCCCTGACGTCCTTCGAAGTTGCGGTTCGAGGTGGACGCGCAGCGCTCGCCCGGGGCGAGCTGGTCGGGGTTCATGCCCAGGCACATCGAGCAGCCGGCGAAGCGCCACTCGGCGCCGAACTCGGTGAAGACCTTGTCGAGCCCCTCGGCCTCGGCCTCCAACCGGACGCGGGCCGACCCCGGCACGACCATCACGCGCACGCCGTCGGCCTTCTTGCGGCCCTTCACGACGGACGCGAACGCGCGCAGGTCCTCGATGCGGCTGTTGGTGCAGGACCCCATGAACACGGCATCGACCTTGACGTCCTTCAGCGGCGTACCGGGCTGCAGGTCCATGTACTCCAGCGCCCGCTCGGCGGCCACCCGCTCGTTCGGGTCGGTGAAGTCGGACGGCGTGGGGATGACGTCGTTCAGCGAGACGCCCTGGCCCGGGTTCGTACCCCAGGTGACGAACGGCTCGAGCTCGTTCGCGTCGAGGAACACCTCGGCGTCGTACACCGCGCCCTCGTCGCTGGGGAGCGTGCGCCAGTAGGCGACCGCATCCTCCCAGTCCTGCCCCTTGGGCGCGTGCGGGCGCCCCTCGAGGTAGGCGAAGGTCGTCTCGTCGGGCGCGACCATGCCGGCGCGGGCACCGGCCTCGATCGACATGTTGCACATCGTCATGCGCCCCTCCATCGAGAGGGAGCGGATGGCGCTGCCGCGGAACTCCAGCACGTAGCCCTGGCCGCCGTTGGTGCCGATCTTCGCGATGACGGCGAGGATGATGTCCTTCGCGGTGACACCGGGCTTCAGTTCGCCCTCGACCGTGATGGCCATGGTCTTGAACGGCTTCAGCGGCAGGGTCTGCGTGGCCAGCACGTGCTCGACTTCGCTCGTGCCGATGCCGAACGCCATCGCGCCGAACGCGCCGTGGGTGGAGGTGTGCGAGTCGCCGCAGACGACCGTGACACCGGGCATCGTGAGGCCGAGCTGCGGGCCGACCACGTGGACGATGCCCTGCTCGGCGTCGCCCAGCGAGTGGATGCGCACGCCGAACTCGGCGGCGTTGCGGCGCAGCGTCTCGATCTGGGTGCGGCTGGTGATGTCGGCGATCGGCTTGTCGATGTCGAGCGTCGGGGTGTTGTGGTCCTCGGTCGCGATCGTGAGATCGAGCCGGCGGACCGGACGGCCCTCGGCGCGCAGGCCGTCGAACGCCTGCGGGCTGGTCACCTCGTGGACCAGGTGCAGGTCGATGTAGATGAGGTCGGGCTCGCCGTTCTCGCCCTTGACGACGAGGTGGTTGTCCCAGACCTTCTCGGCCAGGGTGCGGGGACGCTCGGGGACGTCGGATGCAGAAATGCTCATGGTTGTCGTACTCCAGTGAAGAGGGTGGCAAGCCCGCGACGAACTCCGCGACGAGTCAGGCTTGGAACGAGCACCCGTCGCGGCCGCTAAGGAGGAGGAGAGCGATCCGCACCCGCTCAGGCTACCACCGGGCGCCGGTCAGTCCGCGCCATCGACGGCTTCGCGCTTCGCCTCCCGCCGCGCACCGACGACGCTCGCGACCGTGGCGACCGCCATCGCGAGCACGATGACGCCGAGCGAGATCCACGTGGAGATCTCCGGCGCCCACTCGACCGGGTGGCCGCCGTTGATGAACGGCACCTCGTTCTCGTGGAGGGCGTGCAGGAAGAGCTTCACGCCGATGAACGCGAGGATGAACGCGATGCCGAAGTGGAGGTAGCGCAGGCGGTCGAGCAGCCCCCCGAGGAGGAAGTAGAGCTGGCGCAGCCCCATGAGCGCGAACAGGTTCGTGGTGAACACGATGAAGGCGCTGCGGGTGATGCCGAAGATCGCCGGGATCGAGTCGATCGCGAAGATGAGGTCGGTGAACCCGATCGCGATGAACACGAGCAGCATCGGCGTGAACATCCGCTTGCCCTGGAACGTGGTGCGCAGCTTCGACCCGTCGTAGTGGTCGGTGATGTCGATGAACCGGCGCAGGAACCGCACGATCCACGTCTCCGCGTTCGCGTCGTCGTCCTCCTTGCCGGGGAAGGCCTGGCGCCAGGCGGTGAAGACGAGGAACGCGCCGAAGATGTAGAAGATCCAGCTGAAGTTCTCGATGAGCGTGGCGCCGAGCAGGATGAACAGTCCGCGCAGCACGAGCGCGATGATGATGCCCACCATCAGCACCTCCTGCTGATAGCGCCGCGGCACGGAGAACTGCGTCATCAGCAGCACGAAGACGAAGAGGTTGTCGACCGAGAGGCTGTACTCGGTGAGCCATCCGGCGAGGAACTCCCCCGCCGCATCCCCGCTCCCGGTGACGCCCAGCAGCACCACGGCGAACACCAACGCCAACGCGACGTAGAAGACGATCCACCCGGTCGCCTCCTTCACGGAGGGGATGTGGGGACGCTTGAGGATCAGCAGCAGGTCGGCGAGCAGGATGACGCTCAACACGACCAGTGCGGTGATCTGGAACCACACCGGGATCTCGAAGCCCATGGAAACCTTCCGGAAGCGGATGCGGGGGGTCTCCCGACCGGTCCGATCCAGTCTACGGGGGCGCCTCAGGCGGCGAGTCGTCCCGCATCCGCCGCCCGCTCGAGGACGGCCCGATACGCCTCGATCATGTGCCGCCGGTCGAGTGCGGGGCGCGACGCGATCGTCCGGGCACGCAGCCGTCGACGCCCCGCCACGACCTCGTCCCACATCGCCGCGACCTGCGTGGGGCACCGGCCCGTGACCAGGCCGAACCCGGCGGTGCGCACCGCGGCGTCGCCGACGTCCGTGGTCACCGGCACGGCACCGCTGGCCGCACCCTCGAGCAGGCACAGGGGCGAGGCCTCGCCGTAGGCGCTCGTGAGCGCGACCACGTCCGCGATCCGGTAGAGCGACTCCATGTCGTCCCGGATGCCCAGCAGATGCAGCGGCGCGGCATCCGCGCCCGTGCGGGCGACGAGCTCGCGGAGCGCGACGTTTCCGCGCTCCATGCCGGCGCCGCACAGCACGTAATGCGCATCCGACCGCGCGGTGTGGGCGGCGACCGCGCGCAGGAACAGCTCGGGGTCCTTCATCGGGTCGAACCGGGCGGCCGAGAGGACGACCGGTACGCCATCCGGGATCCCGAGCGTCCGCCGGATGCGGGCGCGTTCGCTCGCCCGGCCGGGGCGGAAGCGCCCGAGGTCGACGCCGTTGGGGATGACGGACCATTCGCCCGGCAGGGCGCCGACGGCGCCGTACGCGGATGCGGTGGACTCGGCGCAGGCGACGGCTGCGTCCACGATCCCCCGCCCGGCCGCCGTGCGGAGCCACTCGAGCGCCGGACCGGCGTGGGCGGGGTCGGAGCGGTGAAGGCACACGACGACGGGCACGTCCGGCAGCATCCCGCGTGCGCCGAGCGCGAGGAGGAGCGACACGGGCTGCTCCTTCAGCACGACGACCACGTCGGCGTGGGCGACCGCGTCGGCGGCCCGTTCCAGCTGCTCGGCGGTGAACGACCACGGCGCAGGCGGTTCCGCACCGGCCGTGCGGTCGAAGGCCTCGACCTCGACCCCGGCGGCGACGAGTCGACGGTACCGGTGGTCCCGGACCATCGGTTGCACCGTGCCCTCGCGATGCGCGGCGTTCGAGAGCGAGAGCACCCGGTGCTGTTGCGTGGGGCCGTGCAGCCCCGCCACGACCTCGGTGTGCAGCACCCGCGCCCCACCGGCGAAGAAGCCCTCGTACAGGTTGAGCACCCGCAGTGTCGCCATCGTCCACCTCCCGTGCACCGATCGTGGACGACGGGTGCGGACGATGGGTTTCCGGCGGGTGAACAGTGCATGAGACGGCTCACACGGCATGCGGGGGGCGACCCTGAACCTGCGACCCGAGGACAGCGCGGGTGTCGGCGTCGGGGCGTAGCGTCGACGCGTGCCCACTGAGCTCCCCGGTCCATGCGCGCTGTGCGGTGCCACGGCGGGGGAACGCCGCGGCCGCGACGCGCACTGCGCGGTGTGCGGGTGGCGCTACGGCGACGCGCCCGATCCGGAGCTTCCGCTCCCCCGCATCCAGGTCGTCTACTACCTCGGCTACGCCGAGCGGGTGAAGATCGGCACCAGCGCGACACCGCGACGACGGCTCGCCGCCATCCGGCACGACGAGTTGCTCGCCTTCGAGCGCGGCGGACGGGAGCTCGAGCGTCGACGACACCTGCAGTTCGCCGCGTTCCGCGAGGGCGGCGAGTGGTTCACCCGAACCGCCGAGCTGGACGCCCACATCGCCGGGCTGCGCGCGCAGGGCGAACCGTGGGCGCGGTACGCGCGCTGGTTCGCGGACGCCCTCGCCGGCTGAGCGAGACCGCCCTGGACGGATCTTCCGTGAGACGATCGGCGCGGACCGGACACCTCGAAGACGAGAGACGATCCGAAGGGGTGGGGATGGACGAGGACCCGCGCGACGACACCGCGCTCGTGGCACTGGCCGCGGCCGGGAGCGAGCACGCGTTCCGTGCGCTGTACCGGGCGTATGTGCGCCCGGTGTACTGGATCGCGCACGGCCTCGTCCGGGACGGCGGCGATGCGGAGGAGATCACCCAGGAGACGTTCATCGTCGCCTGGCGGAAGCTTCCCGGGCTCGAACTGGCGGGGACGTCCCTCCTGCCGTGGCTCGCCACCGTCTGCCGGTACCAGGCGGCGAACCGCATCCGCCGTCGTGCGCGGGACCGCGCCCACACCGCGGACGCCGTCGACGAGACGCTCCCCGCCGGCGTCGACGTCGAGCAGCAGGTCGTCGACGACGCGCTCGCGGACGCGATCCTGCGCGAGGTCGACCGGCTCGGCGAGCTCGACCGGGCGATCTTCCGCCTGTGCGCGACCGAGGGGTACGCCTACGCTGCGGCGGCCGCGGAGCTGGGCGTCGCACACGGTGTCGTCCGGAACCGTCTCTCCCGCATCCGCACGCGCCTGCGGACCGTCGTGAAGGAGCAGACATGAGCACCGACAACCGGCACGCCGACGACACGGCGGTGCTTCCCGCACTGGACGAGTCACGGATCGACGCGATCGAGGAGGCCGTGTTCACCGGCATCGCCCGCGACCGCGACCAGGCGCGCCGCCGCCGCGGTCGCCGCACCGGATGGTGGGTGGTCGGGGGTGCCGCGGCCGCGGTCGTGGTGGTCGCCGCCGTCCTCTCCCCCGCGGTCGGCACCCTCGTCGCGCCTGGTGCGGACTCGGGCGTGGCGCTCGAGGACGCCACGATCGAGTCGGCGCCGATGCCCGGGACGGCCGAGGCCGAACGCGGCGACGCCGCGTTCACCGCCGATGCCACGGCCCGCGCCGTCATCACGACGGCCTCCGCCACGGTCCGCGCGGCCGACGTCGAGGCCGCCGTGGATCGGATCGGCACCTCGGCGGCGGACCTCGGCGGGCATGTCGAGGCGATGCGCGTCGGCAGCGACGGCCCCGGCGCCGTCGACCTGGAGGGGATGACCGTGCCGTCCGCCGAAAGCGGCGCCTGGATCACCGTCCGGGTTCCGGCGGACCGACTGGACGCGCTGATGGCGCGACTCTCGGAGGTGGGGACGGTCACCGCGACCGCGGTCGACCGGCAGGACGTGACGACGGCGACGATCGACCTCGAGGCGCGCGTGGCGGCATCCCAGGCGTCCGTCGACCGGCTCACGGCGCTCCTCGCCCAGGCGCAGGACGTCTCCGACCTCATCGCGGCCGAGACGGCGCTGGCCGACCGGCAGGCGCAGCTGGAGTCGTACCGGCAGCAACTGGAGTGGTACCGGGACCAGGTCGCGTCCTCGACCCTCACGGTCACGGTCGAGCCCGACGCCGAACGGGTGAGCGCCGATCCGGCGGGGTTCGGCGACGGTCTGACCGCCGGGTGGTCCTGGCTGGTCGCCGCCGCCAACGGCGTCGTCGTCGCCCTCGGGTTCCTGCTCCCCTGGGTCGCGGTCGCGGCGATCGCAGCGCTCGTCGTCTGGGGTGTCGTCCGGCTCGTCCGCCGCCGTCGATCGCGGGCCGGCGGGGACCGCACCGACGGCTGACCCGGCGCGGGCCGGTGCCGGCTACGACACGACCGCGGGCAGCTCGCGGACCGGCACCAGCACGATGTCCTGCACCTTCCAGTCCAGGTCGATGCAGCCCTGCCGAGCCGCCTCCAACGCGTCCAGGTCGGGGATCCGTCCGTCCACCGGGACGACGAACGCCTCGATGTGGAAGACGTGCCCCTCGTCGCGGACGCGACTCCCGGCACTGTCGACCCACGGCAGTGCGGACAGGAACTCGTCGACCTCGTGCGCGAGCGGATGCGGCTTCCGGTCGTCGAACGTGGTCGCACGCTCGTCCATGAGATCGGCGACCGCGCCGCGGAGGTTCTTCAATCCGTCGCGGAGGATGCCCCCGGCGATGAAGAGCGCCGCGACCGAGTCGAGCCACCACAACCCCAGCCCGATGCCCGTGACACCGACGATGGAGCCCACCGCCGTCTGCCAGTCCGCCTTGTTCATGTCGGCGTCCGCATACAGCACCTTGTTGTGCAGGTCGCGCGCGAGCCGCATCTTCATCCGCCCGATGATCACCGGAGGGATGCCGGTGATCACCATCACGCCGATCATGAGCCAGCCGAGCCACAGGGTCACCCCGAACAGCTCGACCGTGCCGATGGTCGGGTGCTCGGCGGTGACGAGGCCGATGCCGGAGTCGACGATCAGGTAGCCGCCCATGGCGCACAGGGCGACCGCCGCGACGAGGTGCCCGACGCCGACGGACCGGTGGAACCCGTACGGGTGCCGTGGGGTCGGCGGTCGACGGTTGAACCGCACGGCGACGAGGAAGGCGAGCGGGGGGATGAACGACAGCAGGTCCTCGATCCACGCGGCCTTCATCGCCTGCGAGTTGCCGAGCACGAGGAACACGAGCGTGACGGTGACGGCGAGGAATCCGATCGTGATCCACTCGAGGCGGATCGCGCGGCGGAGGATCTCGACCTGCCGCTGCGGTAGTTCCGTGTCGCCGAACCGCACCGCGCCCGCGCTCATCGCAGGCCTTCTTCCTCGATGTACGTCCCGAGGAACGTCTCCAGCTCGGACAGGAACGCGTTCTCCCCGAGCGGGACGAGCATGACCAGGTGACGCGTCCTGCCGTCGGCGTCCGTGACGTCGGCGTAGGGCCGGCTCATCCCGGCGCGGTCCACCCACGGCGTGTCGTCCGTGATGCCGCCGGCGACGAGGTCGAGCCGGTCGTCCTCCAGCCCGCGCACGAGGGCCTCCTCGGACCCGACGGTCCAGGAGACGTCGGCCTCCAGCGAGTCGGCGAACGCCTCGATCGCCCGCACCTCGGTCCCGCTCGGGACGTCGCCGTCGACCTCGACGAAGCCCGCGTTGGGCGACACGCCCACGCGCAGTTCGTCCCCGCGTACCCGATCGAGGGTGCCGTCGGGATCCGTCGGGATGTGCGCGCCGCATCCGGCCGAGGCCAGCACCGCGGCGCCGAGGACGACGGCCCCCAGCGATCTCGTGAAGCGCATGCCGATCACGCTCCTCTCCTTCCCTCGGACCATAGCGACGGCGATGGAGGACACGCGCCCGGCTTGACTTCGACCGGTCAGGGGCGCCGGTGCGCAAACGAAGAAGCCCTCCGGCGAACCGGAGGGCTTCTTCTGATGGTGACCCCAGCGGGATTCGAACCCGCGTTACCGCCGTGAGAGGGCGGCGTACTAGGCCGCTATACGATGGGGCCTTGTACTTTCTCGCTGCCGTTCCGGCAACTCATCAAGTATGACACGGCGTTCGAACCCCCGCAAAATCGGCCCGTGACACCCGCGCGTGTCGCCCGCGGCGGGTTGCCCGACGGCGCCCGCGCGGAGTTGACTGCATGCATGCGCCTGACGAAGCACGAGCATGCAGCACTGGTCCTCGACAAGCACGGCAAGAAGCTGGTGATCGACCCCGGCAGCTTCACCTCGCCCCTCCCCGACCTGCACGGCATCGTGGGTGTCGTCCTCACCCACGAGCACGCCGACCACTGGACGCCGGAGCACCTCGACCGCATCCTGCAGACCCACCCCGGAACCCCGATCTACGCCCCGGAGGGGGTCGCGAAGGCGGCCGCCGGGTACGACGTCACGGTCGTCTCCCCCGGCGACGCGATCGCCGTCGGCCCGTTCGCCCTGAGGTTCTTCGGCGGGGTGCACGCGGTGATCCACGAGAGCATCCCCGTCATCGACAACGTCGGCGTGCTCGTCGACGACACGTTCTACTACCCCGGTGACTCCTACGCGGTGCCCGAGGGTGTGCAGGTCGATCTGCTCGCCGCGCCCGTCGGCGCCCCGTGGCTGAAGATCGGCGACGCGATGGACTTCGTGCTGGCGGTCAAGCCCGCGCGGGCGTTCGGCACCCACGACATGACGCTGTCCCGCGCCGGCCTCGGCATCGGCCGTGCCCGGCTGCAGTGGGCGGTCGAGCAGCACGGTGGCGAGTTCCTCGAGCTCGAGCCCGGCGATTCGGTCGACATCTGACCGCGCGTTTGTAGACGGCATACAAGAGACCCGGTTTCAGACCGGGTGACACTTAGTTCCGGGCGAAGAGGTGCCCGGTCGGCTGGGAATCCCCTGTTAGCCTCGCGCGACCAGATGTCCGCACGGGAGCGGGCACGATTAGGGAGTCCTCAATGTCGAGCACCTCAGCAGCACACCGTCACGGTTGGGGGATGCGGATCGCCGTCACGGTCCTCGCAGTCCTCCTCGCCGTGATGGTGTTCCTCTACTTCGCCACCGTGTCGAAGCTCTCCGACGGGGCCATGCAGCTCTCCTCGGGTGCGTCGACCGCCAACGACGGTTCGTCCCAGGTCGCCGACGGCACGAGTCGGATCTCCGCCGGTGCGAGCGACCTCGCCGAAGGCGCGGACGACCTGGAGGCGGGCGCGCACAGCGCCTCCGACGGCGCGACCCGGCTCTCCTCCGGCGCGGCCTCGGCGGCCAGCGGCGCGGCCTCCCTCGCCGCGGGCGCCGAGACGCTCGCCGCGGGTGCGGCGACGGCTGCCTCCGGCGCGTCGACGCTCGCGAGCGGTGCGCACACCGCCGCCGCGGGTGCGGTGAACCTCGCGAACGGCGCGGCTCGCGCCGCCGACGGCGCAGGCCAGCTCGCTGCGGGCGCGGCGCAGCTGTCGACCGGTGTCGCCGGGTCGAAGCAGTACGTCGAGGGCCTTCGCGCGAAGGTGCAGAACGAGCTGTACAAGTCGATCAGCGACGGCATCACGCCCGGCGTGCAGGCGCTCATCACCAACAAGGCGGCTATCCAAGGCGCCGCCGGCAGAATCACTTCTCTCGGCCTGGTCACTGGGCTCCAGCAGCTTGCCACCCACACCGACCTCACCACCGAGGAGCGCACCACCCTGATGACCGCGGCCGCTGTGCTGGACGGTGTGAAGGACGCTGCGTACGCCGCACCGCTGCTTGCCGAGGGCCTCGTCAGCGCCCGTGACGGCGTCGGCCAGGTCATCGGCGGTGTCGATCTGTACCTGAACGGCGACGCCGGCAACAACTGGCCGGGTCTGAACACGGTCGTCGCGGGTGCGCAGAACCTCGCCGGCAAGTCCGTCGAACTCCGGGACGGCGTCAACACCGTGGCCGCCGGTGCCGCGACGCTCTCGAGCGGTGTGCAGAACCTCTCGGCCGGCGCGCAGCGCCTGAACAGCGGCGCACAGAACCTCGCGGCCGGTGCGGGCAACCTCTCGGCGGGCGCCGGTTCGCTGGCCGAAGGGACGACGACACTCGCCGAGGGCGCGAGCTCGCTCTCCGCAGGCGCATCGGAGCTCGCCGCCGGTGCGACCCGCCTCTCCGACGGCTCGGACGAGCTGTTCGAGGGCAGCGTCGACCTGCGCGACGGCGCGGCCGCCCTCGCCGACGGCAACGGACAGCTCGCCGACGGCTCGGTGCAGCTGGCGACCGGCGCCAGCACCGCGGTGCCGAACCTGCTCCCGTGGATGCTGGGCATCGCGCTGGTCGGCGTCATCGCGATCGGGTTCTGGGTGGGTCACCGCATCCAGCACCGCAACCGCGACGACGCGGCGCTCCTCTGAGCGACCGCGCCCGAACAGGGAACGCCCCGGCCGATCGGCCGGGGCGTTCCTCGTTGCGCGAAAGCCTCAGGCCTCGCTCATGGCCTGGACCTCGGCCTGGCCCTTGGCGGCGTAGTACGCGGCGCGGGCGGCGTCGCGGCGCGCCTGCTCGGCCTGGCCCTCGTCGAGCTCCTCCTGCGACAGCGGGACGCTCTCGACGTGGTTCACGCCGTGGTACTTCTCGATGTAGGCGTCGAGCTCGGGGCCCGACTCCCACGAGGTGATGAGGCAGTAGCGCGGCTCCGTGCCGCGGTGGGTGGCGGCGTGCCACAGACGCTGCGTGTCGATGATCAGCTGTGCGCCGGCGGGCAGCGCGATGCGCACCTCACCCTCCGGGTCGGTCCGGTTGTGCCGGAGCACGAAGAAGCTGTCCTGGTCGTCGGTGAGGTTGAAGAAGCCGCGGACGACCCAGCCGGTGCCGTCGGGGTTCAGGCGGTTGTTGTCGTCCTGGTGCAGGTTGTAGAGGCACTCGCCGTACGGCGTGGGCTGCAGCTCGATGACGCGGCAGCGGCCGACGTTCGCGCCCGGCTCCTGCGCACGGCGGGTGAGGTTGGGGGCCTTCTCGACCTGCGAGGGGATGAAGACGCCGTCCTTGTCGGTGCGCGGCGGCTTGTGGTTCCAGAAGCCGTTGCACTCGATCTCACCCTTGGCCGAGGCGAGGGGCGCGAAGCGGGTGTCGCCGGAGGACTTCCAGTCGACGTACTCGATGTCGAGCCACTCCTTCGGATCCATCTCCTGGTTGTAGCGGTCGAGGACGACGTATCCCGTCTCCTCCAGCGCGGCGGACGTGATGTAACCCATGACGAATCATGCCTTTCGGTTGGGGCCAGCGAAGTTTTTACAAGCCCAGGTGAGGTCAGCCTATCCCCGCCCGTCTCCCGCCCCCTGAGAGCCCGGCCGGTAAAATCCATCTCGGTCGCGTCGCGCATGACCGTGCGCCGGAAACGCCGATCACGGAGGAAACACGCACCATGACGACGGCTACGAGCACCGCCACGAACGTCGACGCGACCGCGGTCGGGACCATCCGCTGGCTCTCCGACGAGGTGACGAGCATCGTGGTGCCGGTGTACCAGCGGCAGTACCGTTGGGACATCGGCGGATGCGAGCAGCTGCTCGCCGACGTGCGCGCCGTGGCGGACGCCGAAGACGGCCACACGCACTTCCTCGCATCGATCCTCTCGACCACGAGCGGCACCGCGGACGACGAGCTCGTGCTCATCGACGGGCAGCAGCGGATCACCACGCTCATGCTGCTCGTGGCCGCACTGCAGCACACGGTCCGTGCGACCGACCCCGACCTCGCCGCCGAGCTCGGACGGGTGCTCGTGCGCCCCGACGACCCGTCGCGCACGAAACTGCGGCCGCACCGGGCCTGGGCCGAGGTGTTCGAGAGCGTCGTGCTCGAGCGCCGCTCCCCCGCCGACGCCGGGCGCGTCTCGCGGTTCGACGACAACTACGCGTTCTTCCGCAGCCAGATCCGCCCCGACGAGGTCGCCCGGATCTGGCGCGGGCTGCAGCGGCTCGAGCACGTCGCGATCACCCTCGGGGCGCACGCGAACGCGCAGCAGATCTTCGAGAGCCTCAACTCCACCGGCGAACCGCTCCGCGACCACGAGCTCATCCACAACTACGTGCTGATGGGCCTCTCGCACGCCGAGCAGCTCGAGGTCGAGCGCACGTTCTGGGTGCCGATCGAGGAGAACACCGGCGAGGCCATCGGCGAGTTCTGGCGCCACTACCTGGTCATGCTCACCGGTCGCGAGGTCGTGGTCCGGGGCGGACGTGGCGTCTACGACGCGTTCCGGCGCCGGTTCCCGCGGCTGGACGCACAGACCCTCCACCGCCACGCCGCCGAGTGGAAGGCGTACTCGGAGATCTTCCGGGTGCTCCTCGACCCGGGCCACGCGCCCGACGAGGAGCTCACCCGGCAACTGGGGTACCTCGGCACCTTCGGCCGCGCGATGTCGCCGCTCGTCATGCGCGCCTACCACGACCACCTGCACGGCGACCTCCCCCGGGCGGAGCTCGTGCAGACGCTGGAGTACGTGCAGGCGCTGCTGCTGCGTCGCACCCTCGTCGGCATGCCCACCGACCGCCTCGTCGCACGGCTGTGCCGGGCCCGGATGCTGGGCCGCGAGGCGCTCTGGCGGGCCATCGCCCGCATCTCCCCCAGCGACGAGCGCGTCCGTGTCGCCGTGAAGTACGGCGAACTGCCGCATCCGGCGTACGTGCTCGGGCGCCTCGCGGGGCTGGAGCGCCTCGACGACGTCGAGGTCGAGCACGTCTTCCCGCTCGCGCCCGGCGACGGCTGGAGCGGCGACGGTGTCCGGACGTGGGGCGAGTACGGCGACGACGAGCAGAACAGTCACCGCGCCCTCGCCGGCACGCTCGGGAACCTCACCCTCCTGGAGGAACCGCTCGCCGAGCGCGCGTTCGACCTGTCCTACCCCGACAAGCGCGCCCTGTATGCGCGCAGCGGCATCGGACTGACTCGTGACATCGCAGCTGAGGACGCCTGGGGCACGGCGGCGATCGCGGCGCGGACCGAGGCGCTCACCGCGCGGCTGGTCGCCTTGTGGGCACGACCCGAGGTCACCGCGATCGACGACGACGGCCTCACCCCGATCCTCGACGGGATCCACCGCCGCGGCTGGCCGCGCGGCTGGGAGCGCGAGTTCGCCTACGTCGAGTACCGCGGTGAGCACTGGGAGGTCCCCGACATCAAGTACCTCTTCGCCCGCGTGTTCAAGCGCCTCTGGGCCGACGACCGCGCCGCGGTGCTCGCCTACAGCGCGCGACAGGGCGGGCCGGTGTACGAGGGCCAGGCCTGGAACGGGCAGTGGGACGAGCTCGACGAGCGATGGTCGCTGTACCTCGGCTGGGACTCGAGCTACATGCTCACCGCCGTGCAGGGCGTGCTGGAGGAGGCGGGGATCGCCGCCGAGGTGTTCCTGAAGTACTCCTACATCGGCGACGCGATGCGCTGATCGCAGCCATCGGCGACCCGCGCCGCGCATCGCGCGCGACGGCCTCGGCTCGGGCATAGCATGCATGAGGGCCGAGGGGGATGCAGTGCGTGGGGTGATCTGGCCGTTCAGCGGTCGCGAGCGGGAACGGACGACCGCGGTCGAGGCGCTGACCGCCGAGCACGGACCGCGCTGTCTGCTGGTGGTGGGCCCGCCCGGGGTCGGCAAGAGCCGGCTCGCCGACGAGGCCGTCCGCGTCGCGGCATCGGTGCGTCCCGACGCCGTGCCGGTGCGTGCCGCGGCCGACGACGATGCCGTCGGGTCGGCGCTGGCGAACGGCGTCCCGATCGCCCTCACCGCCCGGACCGGGGCGGAGCTGCCGCCCGCAGTGTCGGATGCGGTGGCCTCGGGGCGCGCCGTCGTGCTCACCCTCGAACCGCTCACCCGCGACGGACTGGTCACCACCGTGACCGACGCGCTGGGGGCGCCGGTCAGCGCGCGCCTGGCCGGCGCACTGTGGCGTGCGAGCGCCGGCGTCCACGCCGTCGTGGTCGCACTGCTGGATGCGGCGGTGCGGACGGGCGCCGTCCGGCAGATCGGGAGCGGGTGGGATCTCGTGGCGGAGCTCGACCCGCTCGCGCTGCGCATCCGCACCGAGGCCGAGCTCGCCCGCTGCTCGCCCGCCGCGCGTGACCTCCTCGAACGCATCGCCGTGAGCGAGCCGCTGCCCCTCACGGAGGTGTCGGATGCGGCGTCCGCCGCGCTGGCAGAGGTACACCGCACCGGCGTGCTCCGGGTCGACGACGGCGGCGCGCTGCGCTTCGTCTCGCCGGCGGTGGGCGACTGCATCCGCCGTTCGCTGGCACCCGGTCGCGCGGAGGCGTTGCACCGGCTCGCCTACGATCGGATCCGGGACGCCGACGCGGCCATCGGCCCCGGGCATGTCCGCACCGTGCTGTGGGCCCTGCGCACCGGGCGACCGGTGCCGGCCCGGCTGGCCTGGCGCGCCGCCACCGCGGCCAACGCCGTCCACGACAACAACGCCGCCTTCGCGATCGCGTCCGCCGCGGTCGCGCACGCCGGGGCGGAAGCCGTGCCCCTCCTGCACGCTGCGGCCAACGCCGCGCGAGGGCTGGGGCGGACGGAGGACACCCTGCTGCTCCTCGACCGCGCCGACTCGCTCCTCCGCGCGCGGCCCACGCCGTGGGACGACGAGACGTCCGAGCAGTGGGTGGCGACCGCTGCGGCGCGCGCCGACGCCGTGCACGCGCAGGAACGCGACGTCGACGCGGCCCTCACCGTGCTCGATGCGGCGGCGGACGTGCTGCGGACCGCGGCAGCCGACGCCCACGCGCGGCTCCGCGAACTCCACGGCCACCGGGTGCTGCATTTGGCGTACGGCGGGGCGTTCGCGCGCGCCCACGAGGAGCATGCGCACGCCCGCCCGCTGGCCGCACCGCTCCGGCAGCGGGTCGACGCGATCCACGCGATCGTGCTCACCGCGCTCGGCCGCCCGGACGCCGGCGCGGTGCAGGTGCGGGCGGCGCTCCGGGCGGCCCGCGACCTCGGTGCCACCACCTGGGTCGGCGAGGAGACCGCATCCGCCGCGTTCGTCGCCGTCCTGCGATCGGCCGGGGTGACCGCCGCGCTCGCGGAGGTGGACGGCGCGCTGCGCGGCGGATCCGCCGCGGAACTGCGACTGGACGACGCCGTGCACCGGGTCGCGGAGGCGGAGGTCGCCCTCGCAGCCGGCGACGCGACGCGCGCGCTCACCGCCGCGGGCGACGCGGTCTGGACGATCCGCGCCGAAGGACCGCCGGACTTCCTCCCCCGTGCCCTCGCGCAGCTCGCCGAGGCGAGCGCCCTCGCCGGCGACCTCGACCGGGCCAGGCGTGCCGCGCGCGAGTACCGGGCGCTGCACCGCTCGCAGAACTTCGTGCTCAGTCCGGACGACGAGCTGTCGCTGCTCGCGGTCACGATCGCCGAGACCGGATCGGTCGCCGCCGCCGTCGACCTCGCCGACGACCTCGAGGCTCGGGGCCTCCACGGCACAGCCGCGCGCGCCCTCCATCTCGCGGTGCGTCGCGGCGACACCGCGGCCGCGGCCCGCCTGACCGCGCTGGAGGACGACCTCGACGGCGACGTGCACGACCTGCAGCTGCGACACGCGCGCCTGCTGACCGAGGCGGACGCGCCGGGGCTCCTCCGGGTGAGCACCGCGTTCCAGGCGATCGGGATGCTCGCGTGCGCCGCGGACTGCGCCGGGCAGGCGGAGCGGCTGGCGGCCGAGCGGGGACAGCACGACCTCGCCGCGGAGGCGGGACGGGCGCGCTCGATGCTGTCGGCGCTCCTGGGCCTGCCGGATGCCGCCGCCGTCGTGCACACGCCGCTCACCCGGCGCGAACGGGAGATCGCGGCCATGGTCGCGGCGGGGCTGTCCAACCGCGACATCGCGTCCGCGCTCGTGCTCTCGGTGCGGACCGTGGAAGGGCACCTCGGACGCATGTACGCGAAGCTCGGGATCACCGGCCGGTCGGGCCTCGCCGCCTCGCTCAGTCCCTCGCGGTGATGCCGGGGCGCGCGAGCAGCATCCGGGCCGCCGCCCTGACCGTGCGGTCGCCTGCGGGCGTGCCGGGGCGGCCGAGGAGCCGGCGGTGCGCAGGCAGCATGAGCCCCTCGGCGGCCGCGGTGAGCAGCCGACCCGTCGGCGCACTGCGGCGAAGCGCCGCATGCGCGCGCACGGTCGCCGCCGTGACCGCGAGTCGGCCGGTGGTCTGCGTCATGTAGTCGTCGAGTTCGGCGGCCGAGGCGGGGAGCAGCATCCGGTCGATGCCGACCAGTTCCGCGGCCAGCGCCTGCTCCCGTACGTACCGGTCGGGGTCCCCGCGGCGAAGCGCCGGCCCGTAGCGGCGGAACGCCCGGAGCGCGATGCAGGTGAGGGCGTTGTGCGCCCAGCGCAGCGCCTCCTCCGCATCCGCGCCGCCGACCGCGCCGGCCACCGCGTCGGCGGCGGCGGCGGACTGATGGATGCGGCGTTGCGACCGCCCCGCATGCTTGGCCGCCGCGGTGTCGCCGTACGTGACGGTCAGCACGTGCCGGTAGGTCGCCCGCGCCCGGTGCCCCGGTGCCGTCGCTTCGTGTTCGTCGGCGCGGACGAGGACGGGATGCAGCAACTGCGTGGCCGTGCCGGCGACCACGGCGAGGAGCAGGCTGCGGCCGGCGTGCAACCGCCAGGTCAGACTGTCGGGTCCGAACACGCCGTCGTCGACGGCGTGTTCGGACGGGACGTGCGCCGGGCGCGGCGCCGGCGTGCCCGCCGGACGCCGCACCCAATCGCGGGTCATGCCGTGGCGGCCTCGACCGGCGCGGCGGTGCGGCGGCGGGTCCCGGCGGTGGCGAAGTACGTGTTGGCCTCGGGCAGGAAGGACAGCACGAGCGCGATGAGGTTCGCGGCGACGTACACCCACGCGAACAGCGAGGTGACGTCCATCACGACCGTGGCGATGGAGAGCACCGCGAACACCGCGAGCGTGATGCGGGACCAGTTGCGGCCGTCGCGGTAGAGCACGGAGAGGATGACCTGGAAGACGACCATCGCGATCGCGATCCAGGCCACGATGAGCCCGAAGCCGGTCACGAAGAGGTAGGCCTCGGGCTCCTCCGCCGCGATGGAGCCGAGGGTGGCGAGCACGTTGACGGCGACGAGCATCGTGACCACCGAGACCATCCCGGAGAGGGCGGCCAGCAGCCAGATCCAGAAGGCGGCGGTGACGACGGAGGGGCGGACGGGAGCAGTGTTCACGGGAGTCCTTTCGAGCTGCCCGGCCACCATGGCCGGGGATGCCTCCAGCCTCCCGAAGCCGCCACGCACCCGATAGCGTGCGCACCACCCTATTCCGCACGTGCACAGGGACATCGTCCACAAGCCCCTCGTCCCGGCGCCGGCCCTTTGCTAGCTTCGCCGGAACGACGAAGGAGCACCATGACCACTTCCGCGCCGCCCCGTGAGCAATGGACCGGCCAGATCGGGTTCATCCTCTCCGCCATCGGCTCCGCCGTCGGCCTCGGCAACATCTGGCGGTTCCCCGGCGTCGCCTACGAGAACGGCGGCGGGGCGTTCCTCATCCCCTACCTCGTGGCGCTGCTGACCGCCGGCATCCCGATCCTGTTCCTGGACTACGCGATCGGGCACCGGTTCCGCGGTGCCGCCCCGACCGCGTTGCGGCGCCTCGGCGGGACCGGCGGGCGGTGGCTGGAGTCGCTCGGCTGGTTCCAGGTGATGATCGCGTTCGTCATCGGCCTGTACTACACGGCCGTGCTGGCGTGGGCGGTGAGCTACTTCGTGTTCTCGTTCGACCTGCGGTGGGGCGAGGAGCCGGCGGCGTTCTTCACCGGGGACTACCTGCGCACCGGCGAGCCCGGGCTCAGCCTCGAGTTCGTCCCCGGTGTGCTCGTGCCCCTCGCCGCCATCTGGATCGTCACGATCGTGGTGCTCGCCGCAGGGGTCGCGAAGGGCCTGCAACGGGTCAACGTGATCGGGCTGCCCGTGCTCGTCATCGCGTTCCTCGTGCTGGTCGTGCGGGCGCTGTTCCTCGACGGGGCGGCCGTGGGCCTGAACGCGCTGTTCACACCGAACTGGGCGGCCCTGACGAACCCGGATGTGTGGATCGCCGCCTACAGTCAGATCTTCTTCTCGTTGTCCATCGCGTTCGGCATCATGATCACGTACGCCTCGTACCGCAAGCGCCGCGCGAACCTCACCGGGCCGGGCCTGGTGGTCGCGTTCGCGAACTCGTCCTTCGAGATCCTCGCCGGCATCGGCGTGTTCGCGACCCTGGGGTTCTTCGCGGTGCAGCAGGGCGGCGGCATCGATGATCTGGAAGGGTTGACCGGCGTCGGTCTCGCGTTCATCACCTTCCCGGTGATCGTCTCGCAGATGCCCGGCGGCGCGTTCTTCGGCTGCCTCTTCTTCGGGTCGCTCGCGCTCGCCGGATTCACCTCGCTCATCTCGGTGCTGCAGGTCGTGTCGGCCGCGGTGCAGGAGAAGTTCGGCATCGGCCGGCGCGCGGCCGCGATCGGCGTCGGCGGTGTCTCCGCCGTGCTCTCGCTCCTCCTGTTCGCCACGACGACGGGGCTGCTCGCGCTCGACGTCGTCGACCAGTGGGCGAACAACATCGGCATCGTCGGGGCTGCCGTGCTCATGACCGTGCTCGTCATCTGGGCACGCCGCAAGGGCCCGGAGCTCCGGTCCCACCTCAACGCGGTGTCGACCTTCCAGGTCGGCGCCGTCTGGACGATCCTCGTCGGCGTGGTCGGCCCGATCGTGCTCGGCTACATGCTCGTGCAACGCATCGTCACGCTCATCCTCGAGGGATACGGCGGACTGCCGGACTGGTACCTGCTGGTGTTCGGGTGGGGCTCGATCGGGCTCATCCTGGTCGCGACGGGGGTGCTCTCGGCCGCGCCGTGGCGGCGCTCCCCCGACGACTTCACCGCCTGGCCGCCGGTGCCCGATCCCGGCCGTCGCAAGAAGGGAGCGGTCCGATGACCGCGGTCGCCGTCGTCTTCATGCTGCTGTCGATCGTCATCGTGTGGGGCGGGTGCGCCGCGAGCGCGGTGTACCTCACGCGCAGGCCCGAGCGCAGCGACTTCCCGCCCGGCGGCGAGGACGACGCGGTGAGCCCATGACGCGGGTCACGGTCGTCCTCGGCGACATCGTCGACCAGCGGGTGGACGCGGTCGTGAACGCCGCGAACCGCGCGATGCGCGGCGGCGGCGGCGTCGACGGCGCGATCCACCGCGCCGGCGGGCCCCGCATCCTGCGCTCGTGCATCGAACGCTTCCCGCACGGTCTCGCCACCGGTGACGCCGGGTGGACGGATGCGGGCGAGCTCCCCGCGCGGTGGGTCATCCATGTGGTCGGCCCGAACCACGCCGCCGGGGAACGCGACCGGGGACTCCTCGTGTCGTGCTACCGCCGCGCCCTCGAGGTCGCCGACGCACTCGGCGCGCAGACCCTCGCGTTCCCGCTCGTGAGCGCCGGCATCTACGCCTGGCCGCTGGAGGACGCGGTCGACGTCGCGGTCGGGACGCTCGCATCCACCGCGTCCGCGGTCACGGAGGCGCGGATCGTCGTGCGCGACCCCGACGTCCTGCGGCTCGTGCAGGCGCGGATCGGGGGCTGAAGGTCAGATCGCGCGGTGCGGGGTGAGGATGCCGCGCGGGTCGAGCGCGGCCTTGATCGCATGGTGCACCGACCGGTTCGTCGCGTCAAGCTGCCAGTCGAGTTCATGTTGCTTGACCGAGCCGATGCCATGTTCACCGCTGATGGTGCCGCCGAGCGACAGGGCGAGCCGGGTGATGTCGTCGATGACGACACCGGCCGCCTCGTGCTCCTCGGGGGTGTCGGCAGCCTCGACGGTCGGATGCAGGTTGCCGTCGCCCGCGTGCGCGACGGTGCTGATGCCACGGCCGTGACGCTGGGAGATCTCCTCGATCCCGGCGAACATCTCGGCGAGTTGCGCAACCGGGACACCGACGTCGCACGACACCCGCAGCCCCGCGGCGTTCAGCGCCGGGTTCGCGAGCCGGCGGGCCTCCAGGAGCGCGTCGCCGTCACTGACGGCGGTGTCCACCGCACCGTGCTCCCGGCACAGCGCGACGATCGCCTCCGCGTGCGCGGCCGCATCCGCACCCACCGCCTGGCCCACGAGCAGGGCGGCGCCCGGTTCGGTGAGCCCGCTGGGCCGGTACCGCTCGATGATCCGCACACTGGCCGCGTCCAGGAGTTCCAGCACCTCCGGCCGCGCGGGGCTGGAGACGATCGCGGTGACCGCACGTCCGGCGTCCGGCAGGCTGTCGAAGCTCGCGCGGAACGTGCACGGCTCCCCCGGCGGGATCGGCTCGAGCCGGACCGTGGCACGCGTGATCACCCCGAGGGTGCCCTCGGATCCGACGAACAGTCCGGTGAGGTCGTAGCCGACGACGTTCTTGCGGGTCCTGCCGCCGGTGGCGAGCACCCGCCCGTCGGCGAGGACGACCTCGAGTCCCGCGACGGCGTCCCGGGTCACGCCGTGCGCGACGCAGCGCAGGCCGCCCGCATTCGTCGCGAGGTTGCCGCCGACGGTCGAGGTGCGCGAGCTCGCCGGATCGGGGGCGAAGAACAGTCCGTGCGCTCGCGCCGCCGCATCCAGGTCCGCGGTCACCACGCCCGCCTCGACCACGGCGAGCCGGTTCTCGACGTCGATCTCGACGATGCGGTCCATGGCGTCGAGGGCGACGACCAGTCCGCCCTCGTACGCGACCGCCCCGCCGGCGAGACCCGTCCCGGCACCACGGACCGACACGGGGACGCCGTGCCGGTGCGCCCATGCCAGCGCCGCCGAGACGTCCGCCGTCGCCCGCGCCCGGACCACGGCGAGCGGCTCGCCCTCGGGGTTCGCGCGGGATGCGTCGGTCGTGAACGGTGCGACGGCTTGGCGGGTCGTCAGTACGCGGTCGCCGAGCAGGTCGAGCAGTTCCGCGACGGGGGCCGGGGTGTGGGTGTGGTGCATGGTGTCCTTCTCATCGCCTGCGCCGGGCGCGGTGGATGCGTCGGGTCGGGTGGAGCCGGAGGGGCCTGGGCTCACGCGACCCGGCCCCTCCGGGGCTTCAGCGCTGCCAGATGTAGATGCCGCGCCGCTGCTCCGCCTCGTTGGCGGGGCTCAGATCGATGCCCTTGCGCTCACGCAGCAGCAGGGTCGCCACCAGTGAGAGCGCGGTCGCCGCGAGCAGGTAGTAGGTGACGTTCGTCGACGAACCGGTGCTCTGCTGGATCCACTGCGCGATGGTGGGGGCGAAGGCGCCACCGAAGATCGAACCGATCGCGTAGGCGATCGAGACGCCCGAGTAGCGGACGGACGCCGGGAACAGCTCGGCGTACCAGGACGACTGGGCGCCGTAGGTGAGGCCGAGACCGAGACCGAGCAGCACCAGACCGACCGTCAGCAGCACGAGGCTGCCCGAGTTCACGAACGGGAAGAGCGTGACGACGAACACGGCCTGCACGATCCAGCCGATCACGTAGGTGGCCCGTCGCCCGATCCGGTCGGAGAGCGAGCCGGAGACGAGCGTGCCGACGAGCCAGGTGATCGCGGATGCGGAGACCGCCCACAGCACCGGGCCGCGCTCGAACCCGAGGGGGCCCTCGGGGTTCGTGGCGTACCCCTGGATGTAGCCGCCGGTGGTCATGTACCCGGCCGCGTTGTTCCCGACGAACACGGCGGCGGCGAGCAGCACCAGCGGGGTGAACTTGGCGAAGAGGGTCGCGACCGGGACGCTCACCTGCTCCTTGCGCTCCGCCATCTCCTCGAAGACGGGACTCTCCTCGACGCGGCGGCGCACCCAGTAGCCCACGATGATGAGCACGATGCTGAGGAAGAACGGCACGCGCCAGCCCCACTCCAGGAACGCGTCGCCGGGCGCGATGAGTGCCATGACGGCGTTGACGGCGCTCGCCAGCAGCAGCCCGATCGGGACGCCGATCTGCGGGAACGCGCCGAAGAGTCCGCGACGCTGCTTCGGGGCGTGCTCGACGGCCATGAGCACCGCGCCGCCCCACTCACCGCCGGCCGAGATGCCCTGCAGCACGCGGAGGAGGATCAGCAGGATCGGGGCGGCGACGCCGATCTGCGCGTAGGTCGGGAGGAACCCGACGAGGGTGGTCGCCGCGCCCATGAGGATGAGGGTGAGCACGAGCATGGGACGGCGACCGATCTTGTCGCCGAAGTGGCCGGCGAGGAACGCGCCGAGCGGGCGGAACAGGAAGCTGATGCCGACCGTGACGAAGGAGATGATCTGGGCGAGGCCCGGGAAGTCGTCGTTGAGCGGCCCGAAGAACAGCGTGGCGAAGACGAGCCCGGCCGCCTGCGCGTAGATGAAGAAGTCGTACCACTCGACGGTGGTGCCGACGACCGTCGCGACCGCGACGCGCCGGCGGTCGGCGGTGCGGGCGATCGTGCCCGTCGGGGTGATGGCGCCGCGTTCGGCGTCGGGTGCGGACATGCGTGTGACCTCCATGGTCGTTCGGCCGCGGCGCGTCGGTGCGCCGACGGAGACGTACGAGCATCGAGTGTGCTCGCCGGACGACCCCGGCCGCCACGTCGAGATGTGAGAAGTCGAACCTCCGCTCTCTCACATCCGCACCAACGTCAGTCCCGAGGGCCGAGCCGGAGCGACATCCACAGCGCGAGCCGTGTGTCCGGGTCGTCGAGGTCGATCCCGAAGCGGTCGGCGATCCGGCGCAACCGGTACCGGAGGGTGTTCCCGTGCACCCGGAGCGCCTCCGCGGCGGCGGCGACGTTCCCGCCGTGTTCGAGGAAGGCGAGCAGGGTCTGCGCGGCAGCGGACCCGTGTTCGCGGTCGTGGCGCCGGAGCTCTGCGGCCACGGGCAGCAGTGCGTCCGCCGCGGTCAGTGCGGTGCCCGCACGCTCCAGGACGAGTGCGGTGCGCACGTCGGCGAACGCCGCGACCCCGGCGCCATGGCCGGCCTGCCACCGCGCTGCCTCAAGGCTCTGCAGCCTCGCGGTCGGCGCGTCCGCCACGGCGTCGCTGACGCCGATCGCGACCTCCTGACGGATGCTGTCGGCCACCCGCTGCACGGCTGCACGCGCGAGGCCCACGGCGTCGCCGGAGCCGCCCGTGACGGGCAGGAGCGCGTGCACGACGTCGTCGACGACGGCGCACCCGCCGCCGGGCCAGGCGGCGACGAGGAGGCTCAGCACCGAGGCGAGCTGCTCCCGCACGATCTCCGCCTCGCCGGCGAGATCGCCGCGCGGGACGGCGGCGAGGACCACGACCTCGCCCTCGTCGGTCCGCGGACCCGCCGCGCCACCGAGCAGGCGGGCCTGGACGAAGGACTGGTTGACGCGCCAGGCCCCGCCCGCGCGGGTCGACGAGGCGCGCATGAGGTGGAGGGCAGCGATGCGTGCCGCCGCCGCCAGCGCGGCGCGGTGCTCGGGGCCGGCGGCCGCCTCCCGCACGACCCAGACCGACCCGAGGAACTTGTCCCCGACCCGCACCGGCGCGACCAGGCGCGCCAGTGTGCCGGGCGACTCGACCCGTCGGACCTCGCCCGCGGGCCAGGTGCGCACCTCGCTGTGGGCGGCGACCATGCTCGCCGGCACCCGGCGGCCGAGGATCCCGTCGCGCCGGATGTCGTCGATCGGGTCCTCGGGACGTGAGGAGTAGGCGATGATGCGCGTGTAGTCGTCCATCACCGCGGTCGCGCCGCCGACCGCAAGGGCGGTCGCCTCGGCGAGGTCGAACAGGTCGGAGACCGGGTCCTCGTCCCCGGGTCCGGACTCGAGCACCAGCGTGATCCGCTGCAGCGCGGCATGCCAGGTGACACCTGGGTCGAGGACGAGCACCGGGATGGGGGTCGCCGTCGGCGTCGACACGGAACCCGCCTTCGCCGCGACCGCCACCGCGCCTCGCTCGGCCGCCGCGGCCGGCATGGCGGCCGGGTCGGGTGTCGTGGGCAGCAGGAGGACGAGGTCGCCGGCGGCCAGGTCGTGCGGATGCTCGGGGACGCTCAGCCGCTCCGCCCGACGCTCAGCGTCCACCTCGCCGACCACGTCCTGCACCAGGTCGCCGAGCGCGTCGACGAGTTCACGCAGCAGCATCCTGATCCTTCCGGCGGGGGGCGCGTGCGGGGCGGCACCCACGCCACCATAGCGACCGCCGGGCGACCGCCGGAAACGCGAAGAACCCCCGCCGAAGCGGGGGTTCCGAAGCGCTGGGGTACCTGGACTCGAACCAAGAACAACTGAACCAGAATCGGTCTTGCACCTCCCCCAGTACCCCGCGCAATACCGCCAGATAGGCGCTCCAGCACTGGCATCGAACGCCGTCAGGGCATGGTCACGTGTACCCTGGAATGGACACGCTTTGACCCTACGGATTGCACGCGGATTGCACGTGCGATCCGCCCACACCGAGCAGAGGCGGCACAGTATGGGCGCACGCAAGTACCCCACGAGACGCGAGAGCTGGGGCGCTGTGCGCAAGCTCCCGAGCGGGCGCTATCAGGCCTCATACGTCGGGCTGGACGAGCTGCGGCACACCGCACCCAAGACCTTCGACAACCTCGGAGACGCCCGCACCTGGCTCACACTCAAGCGCTCCGAGATCGCCCGCTCCGAGTGGCGGCCCGTCGCCAAGCACGCGCCCATCACGTTCGGGGAGTACGCCCGCGAGTACGTCGAGACGCGCACCGTCAAGGGCCGCCCACTCAAGCCGACGACCCGCTCCGGGTACCTCGACCTCATCGACGGGAGTCTGGCTATCTTCGGGGACGTGCGGCTCGACAAGATCACACCTGAGGCCGTGCGGCGCTGGCACTCCGAGATGGTCAAGACCGGCAAGCGCACCCAGAGCGCTCGGGCGTATCAGGTGCTCCGCGCCGTGCTCGCCCAGGCCGTCAAGGATCGTCGCCTGACCGAGAACCCCGCACAGATCGATGGTGCGCTCAAGGCCAACACTGGCCGCACCGTGAAGCCCCCAACCGACGCCGAGCTGGCGATCATCGTCGCCACCATCGACCCCCGCCTGGCACTCATGGTCGAGATTGCTGCATGGGGCGGGCTCAGGTGGTCCGAGCTGACCGAGTTGCGCCGCGGGGACGTGCAGATCGAGACGGGCACCAACGGCACCGCCTATGCCGTGCTGGCCGTCGTGCGTGCCGTGACCCGCGTGGATGGCGCGTACATCGTCGGCACGCCCAAGAGCGCGGCAGGCGTCCGTACCGTCGCGCTCCCGCCGACGTTGACACCCGCCGTTCGCGAGCGCGTCGCAGGACTCACCGATGACGCGCTGCTGTTCCCGTCGCTGACCGACTCGACCAAACACATGCACTCGGGCTCGTTCGCGAGCTACTGGCGACCGGCGCGCGCCGCCGCGGGGCGACCCGACCTCGCGTTCCACGCCCTCAGGCACTTCGGGCTCACCGAGTTCGCCCGCGCCGGGGCGACCGTGAAGGAGCTGCTGACGCGAGCTGGACACAACGACGTTGCGACCGCGCTGCGCTATCAGCACGAGACAGGGCGCGACGCCGAGCTGGCCGCCCGTATGGGACTCCGCGACACGAGCCCCTGACTCACCCGCGACACGCCGACAGCTCGGGGCGTTATCGATCCGTGACTATCGACGCTGATCGACCAAGTGACCTGGCATTTTCCTCTCGCAGTTCACTAGAAAACCGGCCTGATCTGGGCATTGTGTAGAGCCTCTAACCCGTGAGTGTCGGCCCATCATGGACACATGCACCCCGCACCAGGACAAGAGGTAGCGGAAGCACCCAGATCGACCAATGGCAGAACTGGCGGGTTCCTCCTGACAGCGGTCGCCCATACCCGAAGCAAGCCGCAACCGTTCCCCGACGAGCGCGGATCGCTTCGCCTGAGCGACGTTCCAGGAGGAACCCGTGAGCATCACATCCGAGCCCGTCGAGCTGTCCATAGCTGACGCCGCCGCCCGTCTGGGCGTTTCGCCCAAGACTATCCGCCGCGCCATCGCACGTGGTGACCTCGATGCACGGCGGATCGGCGCACGATTGATCCGCATTCGCGTCGCTGACCTCGACGCCTACGGCCAACCGCTCGGCGCGGGCGCGCGATGAGCGACACCCGTTCGGCACCTGTCGAGCGCGTGCCGACGCTGCAAGCGACACCCGCGACGGAAGCGAGCCGATGGGCGCGCGGCTAGTGGGCGAGGCGTTCGTGATCGGCACCCGTCACGACCTCACGGGCAACGAGGCGCGGGTGCTCGCGTGGATGGCCCTGCACGCCCTCGACAACGACGCCCGCCCGCGGTACTTCATGGGTCGCGAACAGACCGCGATGGCTCTCGGCTACATGGTGCCCGACGAGGTGGCGAGGGATCACCCCGAGCACAGGGGCATCAGTCGCGCCCGCGCTGCGGCGTTCCGGCGTGTCTCCGAGGCGATCAGCGGCCTGGCGGCACACCGCATCATTCATGAGCTGAGGAGCGCCCACAGCGGCCAACGTGCCGAGCACGAGCTGCGACTCCACCGCGCCCTCGACCCTGTGGATAAGTGCCCCGGATGCAACAGAAAGGGTGACGGAAAACGTCGCCCAGCCGTGGACGGAAACCGTCGTGCTGAGGGCGACGGAAACCGTCGCGAGAGGGTGACGGAAACCGTCGCCCCAAGGAACCAGGAGGAACCACAGGAGGAGAAAGGACCAGGAATCAACCCGGTATCCAGCACCATCTCACTTGCCCCTGTGGATGAGTTCGAGCCGATGAGTTCGAGTCGAGTGCTTGCGGGGATGGGCCGATGAGCGGGCGACGATGTGCCGATCACGTCGGGGAGCTGCATCCCGCTCGCTGCGCCGCGTGCGAGCTACTGAACGCCCCACGCCCTCGCATCGGCTACCACCCCGGCACCGAGTGCCCCAAGCACGCCGAGTACCCGCTGCCATGCGACCGCTGCGAGCGCGACGCCGAGGAGGGCATCCGATGAGCGACACCAGGAGCATCCGCGGGGCGGTCGAGCTGGACGCACTACTGAGCGAGCTGGAGAACACGACCCCGGCGTGCATCGGGGATGGCCGGTTCACGATGGACGAGCCCGAGCTGGCACCAGGCGACACGGGCGACATGCTCGACATCTGCGCGAGCTGCGACCTCATCGTCCTGTGCGCCGAGTACGCCCGGCGCGGCAAGCCGACCGGGGGATTCTGGGCGGGTCGACGGTTCGACATCAAGCCGCGCACCCCTGCCAGCGGCGCTGTACGCCTCCCAGACGCCGCGGAAGCCCTTCGGGAGGGTTCGGGTGCGTCAGGAACACAGATCGGCGCTCAGCGGCCCACGGAAGGAGCCCCGGCATGAGCGGCATCGACAGCGTGACCCGCGCCCGTGTCATCGAGCTGGCCGAGGCGGGCATGTCCCAAGCCGCCATCGCCCGCGAGGTCGGCATCGCCCGGTCCAGCGTCGGCCGCATCTGCGCCGATGCCGGTATCACCTTCGACCGCTCCAAGACCGCCGCCGCCGTCGAGGCGCACCGGATCGACCTCAAAGCCGAGCGGACCGCGCTCGCCGGGGAGACGGCACAACGCGCCCGCGCGATCCTCGACAAGCTCGACCGCCCTCACGTTGTCGTCGGCTGGTACCAGGGCGAGGCGTTCGAGCACGAGCTGGCAGGGCCGACCTCAGGCGATGCCCGCAACCTCGCCATCGCCGCCGCCGTCCTGGTCGACAAGCACCTCGCCCTCGTGAAGCACGACGCCGACGACCGCGACCTACCCGCCGTCGACAGGTGGCTCGCCCAGATGCTCGGAGAGACACCATGACCGGCTGGCGCGACCTCTACGACAAGGACGACCCCGACGACCGCCGTTCGATGCGAGCCCTCGCGAGGTTCGAGCGGGACATCGACGCCGCGCACACACCCGAGGCGATCAGCGCCGCCGTAGATCGGCTGCTGCGCCGTCTGGAGCGAGCCCGACGCAAGCGCACCACAGACCCCGCGGACAACCCCCGCGGTACCACCGGCCACCCGGCCACCACAGCACAGGAGAACGCACCATGACCACCGACACCGCCGCTGCGGCCACCGCTGCCGCCGACGCCTGGAACACCCGCGACGCCCAGCACCGGGCCGCCGTCGAGTTCCAGGATGCCGACCTCACCCCCGAGGCCACCGCCCGGCGCAAGCTGGAACGAGTGAACCAGGCCGACGATGCGTTCGGCGTCGCCGTCGACTGGGCACGGGATCAGCTCGCCCAGGCATCCGGCCCCACGATGCAGAGCGTGCTCGACGCCCGCCGCCCCGCTACCGCGGACGCCGCCGCCGTCGTCGGGCTCGAACAGGGCACGATCCGCACGCTGCTCGATGCAGGTATCAGCGAGCGCGACGTGCTCAACGAGGCCACCGAGGCACGACTGACGGCGCTGCTCACGATGGTCGACGTGCTGCCCAGCGTCGTGACCGCCCCCGACCGTGCCGCCGCCGCCGAGGACGCCCGCGCTGCCGTGTTCCGCCGTCTGGTCGACATCGGAGCTGCCGACGCCGTGGCCGCTGCCGAGCACGAGGCCGCCGTCGCACCCCTCGCCGCGTGGGTCGACGCACTCACCGAGGGTCAGCACGGCCCGGTCAGCCTCACGACCCGCCAGCGCATCCGAGCCACCGCGCCCGAGCTGTACGAAGCGACCTTCGGTGCCGCCGCGGGACGCCTCCCCATCGACAGCGAGGTGAGCCGCATCCGCTCCAACCGCCCGGCCTGACACCTGCCCCACCCCTCCAGCGCCCTCGCGTCGACCCCATGACCGAGGGCGCTGTGGCGTGCCGGTCGGCCTGTCGATGGGCAAAACCACGCGCGCACGCGCGAGAGCGTCGCGAGGTCAGTTCTGCGAGCCGGATTGCACATGGATTGCACGGGCTCGCGACCTGGCTCAATCGTGAAGTCGCCCGACACGAGAAAACCCCCGGCTGACCGGGGGTTTCTGTCTTGCTGGGGTACCTGGACTCGAACCAAGAACAACTGAACCAGAATCAGCCGTGTTGCCAATTACACCATACCCCATGGGGTGTCAGCCTCAGCTGCGCACAAGCATCTATCGTAGCCGAGGTGCGGGCGGAGGCCAAACCGGCGTGTCACCCCAGGCGTGTCACGCCTGGTGCTCCACCAGGGCGCCCAGCCGGCGGATGCTCTCGGCCTTGCCGAGCTGCTCCATCGACTCGAACAGCGGGGGCGAGACGCGGCGGCCGCTGACCGCGACGCGCAGCGGGCCGTAGGCGACGCGGGGCTTCAGGGCGAGCCCGTCGATGAGGGCGTCCTGCAGCGCCTGCTGGATGCGCTCGGTGCGGAACTCCGCCTCCGGGATGAGCTCGAGGGCGTTCACCGAGGCGACGAGCACCTCGCCGGCGTTCGCGGGGAGCCCCTTCAGCGCGTCCTCGTCGTAGGTCACGTCGTCGGTGAAGAGGAAGCCGAGCAGGCCCGGCACCTGGCCCAGCAGCTGCACGCGCTCCTGCACGAGGGGCGCTGCGGCCGTGATGATCGCCTGCTGCTCGGGCGTGGGCGGCTCGGCGACGAGGCCCGCGGCGGCGAGGTACGGCACGATCCGCGCCTCGAAGTCCTCGGGCGCCAGCATCCGGATGTGGTCGCCGTTGATCGCCTCGGCCTTCTTCTGGTCGAAGCGGGCCGGGTTCGGGTTCACGTCGGCGATGTCGAACGCCGCGATGAACTCCTCGAGGCTGAACACGTCGCGGTCGGCGGCGATCGACCAGCCGAGCAGGGCCAGGTAGTTCAGCAGGCCCTCGTGGATGAAGCCCTTGTCGCGCTGCAGGAACAGGTCGGCCTTCGGATCGCGCTTGGAGAGCTTCTTGTTGCCCTCCTCCCCCAGCACGAGCGGCATGTGGCCGAAGCGGGGGACGAAGTCGGTGACGCCGGCGTCGATGAGCGCCGCGTACAGGGCGAGCTGGCGGGCGGTGGAGGGCATGAGGTCCTCGCCGCGGATGACGTGGGTGATGCCCATGAGCGCGTCGTCCACCGGGTTGGTGAACGTGTAGAGCGGCTGACCGCCGGCGCGCACGACGACGAAGTCCGGGAACGACCCGGCGGGGAAGGTCACCTCGCCGCGGATGAGGTCGACGTAGGTGAGGTCGTGGTCCGGCACCCGGACGCGCCACGCGGGCTCGCGACCCTCGGCGCGGAACGCGGCCTTCTGCTCGTCGGTCAGGTCGCGGTCGAAGTTGTCGTAGCCGAGCTGCTTGGCGCGGCCGTTCGCCTCGTTGCGGGCGTCGATCTCCTCGGCGGTCGAGTACGACTCGTACACGGCGCCGGCGGCGATGAGCTTCTGCAGCACGTCCTGGTAGATCGCGCCGCGCTGCGACTGCCGGTACGGCTCGTGCGGGCCGCCCTTCTCGACGCCCTCGTCCCAGTCGATCTTCAGCCAGGTGAGCGCGTCGACGAGCTGGCGGTAGCTCTCCTCGCTGTCGCGGGCCGCATCCGTGTCCTCGACGCGGAAGATCAGCTTGCCGCCGGTGTGGCGGGCGTAGGCCCAGTTGTAGAGCGCGGTGCGCACCATGCCCACGTGCGGCAGGCCCGTCGGGGACGGGCAGAAGCGGACGCGGACGTCGCTGCCGGAGGCGGTCGTGGTGCGGGGATCGGGAGTGCCAGCCATAGCCATCCAGCCTACCCGCCCCGGGCTCCGCTCCCCTGGACGACGGATGGGGACGAGGCGACGGATGCGGGCGAGGATCGGATGCGGTGCCGAGCGGATGCGGGCATCGCCCTGGACGACGGGCGGGCCGCGCGGGAGGCTGGTGCGATGAGCACCGCCACAGCCGACGAGTCTGCGCTCGACATCCTCCGTTCCGGGTTCGACGGCGGGCGCGACTACCTCGCCGCGTGCACCGGCGGGCTGCTCCCCCGCGCTGCCGTCGAGACGCTCCGTGCCGTGCTCGATCAGGCGCCGCATCGCGGGCTCGACATGGCCGAGGTCGACGCGGCGGTCGCCGGCATGCGTGCGGATGCCGCCCGCATCCTGGGCGTCCACGCCGACGACGTCGCGATCGGCTCGCAGGCCTCGGTGCTCGTCTCACTCATCGCGGCGAACCTCCCCGACGGCGCCGAGGTGCTGGGGGTGGAGCACGACTTCTCGTCGCTGCTGCTGCCGTTCGTGCACGCGGGCCGCGGCATCCGGGTGCGCACGGTGCCGCTCGATCGACTCGCCGAGGAGGTGCGGCCGGGGGTGGACCTCGTCGCGTTCTCGCTCGTGCAGTCGGCGACCGGTGAGGTCGCCGATGCGGACGCCGTGGTGGCGGCGGCCCGCGCGGCCGGGGTGCGCACGCTGTGCGACGTGACGCAGGCGGCGGGCTGGATGCCGGTGGACGCGGGCCGGTTCGACGCCGCGGTCTGCCACGCGTACAAGTGGCTGTGCGCGCCGCGCGGGGTCGCGTTCCTCGCGGTCTCCCCCGGGTTCGCGGCGGGGCTCCGGCCGGTGCACGCGAACTGGTACGCGGGCGAGGACCCGTGGCGCTCGACCTACGGCACCGACGCCGTGCTCGCCGCATCCGCCCGCCGGTTCGACGTGTCGCCCGCGTGGGAGGCGGTGCTCGGTGCGCGGGATGCGCTCGCCGCATTCGCTCCCGTGCCGATGGCCGAGGTGCGGGCGTACACGACGGGGCTCGCCGCCGCGTTCCGGCAGGGCCTCGGGCTGGCGGCGCCGACGTTCCCGAGCGCGATCGTGACGTGGCCCGACCCCGACGGCGCGGACCTCGGCCGGCTCACGGCGGCGGGGATCACCGCATCCGGTCGCGCGGGTCGCGCCCGCGTCGCGTTCCACGTCTTCAACGACACCGTCGACGTCGCCCGCGCCCTGGCCGCCCTCCTCTCCTGACCCGCGCCGCCGGCGCATTGGACGCCGAGACTGCATCTGACCGCCGAAACAGCGGGGTTACCCCGCAGTCTCGGCGCGCAGATGCAGTCTCGCGGCCCAGGCCCCAGGCCCAGGCCCTCGTCAGCGGCGGGCGAGCGGGAGGAGGGCGAGGACGACGGCGACGACCACGAGCGCGGCGAGGGCCAGCCCGCCGTAGCCGATGAGGGCGAGCACGGCGCCGGCGGCGATGGACGCTGCGGCGCCGACGAGGTTCATGGTGAGGTCGCTGCGGCCCTGCCGCTTCGTGCGGAGCGCCTGCGCACTCGCCTCGGTGAGCAGAGCAGCCCCCGCCACCGTCACGGCGCTCCAGCCGAGGCCCAGCACGACGAGCCCGACCGTCACCGCCGACTGCGACTCGGCGCCGAGCCAGACCGTGCACAGGGATGCGGCGAGCAGCAGCTGTCCGAGCACGATCACCCGGATGCGGCCCCAGCGATCGGCGAGGAACCCGAACACCGGGGAGAGCGCGTACATGCCGGCGATGTGCAGGCTGATCGTCAGCCCCACGACCGTGAGCGCGGCGCCGTGGTGCAGCAGATGCACGGGGGTCATCGCCATGACCGCGACCATGACGCCGTGGGCGCCCGCGATGGCCGCGATCGCGACCCGCGCGGTCACCGGGCGGTCGACGCCCGCGACGACCCCGCCCGCCGCCGCAGCCGCACCCCGGGCGATGCGGGTGGCGATCACGAGCGGGTCCGGACGCAGCAGCACGAGGTACATGCCGACCGCGAGCACCTGCGCGGCGACGGTGAACGCGTACGGACCGGTGAGGGGCGGCATCCCGAGCCACCCGCCGAGCACCTCCCCGGGCCCGACGAGGTTCGGGCCCAGCACCGCGCCGATCGTGGTGGCCCACACGACGACCGAGATGTCGCGGCCGCGCGACCGGTCGGTCGCGAGGTCGGCCGCCGCGAACCGCGACTGCAGGTTGGCGGCCTGCCCCGCGCCGATGCACACGATCCCGGCGAGGAGGAGCGGCAGCATCCCGAGTCCCGTGCCCGCGACGACACCGCCCACGCCGACGAGCGCGAGGCACAGCCCCAGCACGAGCGCCGGGCGACGGCCGCGGGTCCGCGCGAGCGCTGCCAGGGGTACGGCGAACGCCGCAGCGCCGAGGGTCACGCCGGCGGCGGCGAGCCCGGACAGCGACTCGTCGCCGGAGACCTCCGCCACGATGACGGCGCCGAGCGAGATGGTCGCGCCGAACGCGATGCCGCCCAGGATCTGGCCGAGCGAGAGGGCCCAGAGCGTGCGACGGCGGATGCGGCCCAGCTCCAGGGCCGCATCCGCCGTCGTCATGTCACGCGTTCCGCGCGGTGCTGCGGAGGATGCCGAGGCCGGTGATCTCGACCTCGATCTCGTCGCCCGCCTGGAACGGGCCGACGCCCGCCGGCGTGCCGGTGAGGATCACATCGCCCGGCAGCAGCGTGAACGCCGCCGAGGCGTAGGCGATGATCTCCGCCACCGAGTGGATCATGTCGGTGAGCGGGGCGTCCTGCTTGACCTCGCCGTTCAGGCGGGTGGTGAGCCGCGCCGACGCGGGGTCGAACTCCGTCTCGATCGCCGGGCCCAGCGGGCAGAAGGAGTCGAAGCCCTTCGCCCGCGACCACTGCCCGTCGGTCTTCTGCAGGTCGCGCGCGGTCACGTCGTTGGCGATCGTGTAGCCGAAGACGTGGTCGAGCGCCTGCTCGGCCGTGACGTTCTTCGTGACCCGGCCGATCACGGCGGCGAGCTCGCCCTCGAAGTCGGTGCGCTCGGACTGCGAGGGCCGCACGATGGCGTCGTTCGGGCCGATCACCGAGGTGTTCGGCTTGAAGAACAGCATGGGCTCTTCCGGGGCCACGTTGCCGAGCTCGGCCGCGTGGTCGTGGTAGTTCCGGCCGACCGCGACGATCTTCGACCGAGGGATCACCGGCGCGAGCAGCGTGATCTCCGAGATCGGGATGCGCTGGCCGGTCGTGTCGAACCCGGCGTACATCGGGTCGCCGGCGAGCTCGACGATCTCACGGCCGTCGACGATGCCGTAGCGGATGGCGTCCTGGTGGCTGAATCTGGCGATCCTCATGCGGTCCTCAGGCGTCCACGCGCAGGAGCCAGCCGTGCTTGTCCTCGCGGCGGCCGTACTGGATGTCGGTGAGCTCCTCGCGCAGCGACAGTGCGAGCGAGCCGGTGGGCTGCTCGTCGAAGAAGTCCTTGCCCTTCAGCTCACCGATCGGGGTGACGACGGCGGCGGTGCCGCAGGCGAACACCTCGACGATGTCGCCGGATGCGACGCCCTCGCGCCACTCGGCGAGGCTGACGGCGCGACCCTCGACCTTGTGGCCGCGGTCGCGGGCGAGCTGCAGGATCGACTCCCGGGTGATGCCCTCGAGGATCGAGTCGGACTGCGGGGTGACGAGCGTGCCGTCCTTGTACACGAACACGATGTTCATGCCGCCGAGCTCCTCGACGTTGCCGTCCTGGTCGAGGAACACGACCTGATCGCACTCGTTCTCGTACGCCTCGGCCTGCGGCAGCAGGCTCGCGGCGTAGTTGCCGCCGGTCTTGGCCGCACCCGTGCCGCCCTTGCCGGCCCGGGCGAAGTCCTCGCTGAGCCAGATCGACACCGGCTGCACGCCGCCCTTGAAGTACGCGCCCGCGGGGCTGGCGATGAGGTAGTACGCCACCTTGTGCGCGGGACGCACGCCGAGGAACGCCTCCTTCGCGAACATGAACGGCCGCAGGTACAGGCTCTGGTCATCGCCGGAGGGCACCCAGTCGCCGTCGACGGCGATGAGCTCACGGATCGACTCGATGAAGTACTCCACCGGGAGCTCCGGCAGCGCGAGCCGCCGCGCCGAGCGCTGCAGCCGGCGACCGTTCTGGTCGGGACGGAAGGTGTGCACCGACCCGTCGGCGTGGCGGTACGCCTTGATGCCCTCGAAGATCTCCTGCCCGTAGTGCAGCACGGCCGCCGCCGGGTCGAGCGAGATCGGCCCGTAGGGCTGCACGCGCGGGCGGTGCCAGCCGCCGGTGACGGACCAGCAGATGTCGACCATGTGGTCGGTGAAGTACTGCCCGAAGCCGGGGTTCGTGAGGATCTCCTCGCGCGTGGCGGGCGACGCGGCGGCGAGGTTGCGGGTGACGGAGAACTCCAGGGGGGCGAGTCCTGCGTCGGGGTCGGTGTCGAGATTGGTCATCACTGTCTCACTGAGTCTGCGCGATGCGCTGTCGGGGCCATGGGAACGGCGGATTCCAGGCTACGCCTGGACGGATGCTGCGATCGAGTCGCCGATCTGCGCCGTGGTACGGGGCTCGGCGCCCCGGGCCGCGATGTCCTCCTCCACGGCGCGGGTGACGCGCTGTGCCTCGTCGCGGAGCCCGAGGTGATCGAGCAGGAGCGCGACGGAGAGGATCGCGGCGGTGGGGTCCGCCTTCTGCTGTCCCGCGATGTCCGGGGCCGATCCGTGCACGGGCTCGAACATCGACGGGAACGCGCCGTCCGGGTTGATGTTGCCGGATGCGGCGAGACCGATGCCACCGGTCACGGCGCCGGCCAGGTCCGTCAGGATGTCGCCGAAGAGGTTGTCGGTGACGATCACGTCGAAGCGGCCCGGGTTCGTGACCAGGAAGATCGTCGCCGCGTCGACGTGCAGGTAGTCTACGACGACCTCGGGGTGCTCCGCCGCCACCTGGTCGACGATGCGCTTCCACATGCCGCCGGCGTGCACGAGCACGTTCGTCTTGTGCACGAGGGTGAGCTTCTTCCGGCGGCGCTCGGCGAGCTCGAACGCGTACCGGACGACCCGCTCGACGCCGTAGGCGGTGTTGACCGAGGTCTCGTTGGCGACCTCGTGCGGCGTGCCGCGACGGATGGAGCCGCCGTTGCCCACGTACGGCCCCTCGGTGCCCTCGCGGACGACGACGAAGTCGATCTCGCCGGGCTCGGCGAGCGGGCCGGGCGCGCCGGCGTACAGCTTCGACGGGCGGAGGTTCACGTAGTGGTCGAGGTCGAAGCGGAGCTTCAGGAGCAGGCCGCGCTCGATGTTCGCGTCCTTCAGGCGCGGGTCGCCCGGGACGCCGCCGACGGCGCCGAGCAGGATGGCGTCGTGCGCACGGATCGCATCGAGATCCTCGTCGGTGAGGGTGTCACCGGTCTCCAGGTAGCGGGCGGCACCCAGGGAGAACCGCGTCTTCTCGAAGACGACGTCGCTCGACGCGGTCGCGGCGTCGAGCACCTTCTCCGCCTCGGCGACGACTTCCGGTCCGATGCCGTCACCGGGGATGACGGCCAGCTTCACGACACGCGACATTGCTCTCCTCGATCGGATTCCACGTCACGGCGTGCTCTGGCGCGTCATGACGCGTTACGGGACCTTCTCAGCGTAGTCGCCGCGATCACCCCGGCCGTGACGACGAGCCCGGCGCCGATGAGCGAGGTCGTCACGACGCCGGCGTCGAACGCGCGCGCTGCCGCCTCCCGGAGGGCGTCGCCCGCGGGGCCGAGCGCGTCGGCGGCCGCGACCGCGCCGGCCAGCGTCTCGCGCGCGGCCGCGGCGCCGGCCGCATCCGTCCCGGCCGGGATCACGAGGCCGCTGCGGTAGAGCGCCGTGAGGATGCCGCCGAGCACGGTGGTGCCCAGCAGCGCGCCGACCTCGTACGCCGTCTCCGACACCGCGCTCGCGGCGCCGGCCTTGGCGGGCGGGGCGTTGGCGAGGATGAGTTCGTTGGAGACCGTCTCGGCCGCGCCGATCCCGATGCCGAGCGCGCAGAACGCGACGATGAGCACGAGGAGGTCGCCGCCCATGCCGACGACGGCCGCGAGCAGGTACCCGATCACGGAGCACGCGAGCGCCGCCGGGATGACGATCGCCGGGCTCACCCGTGCGGCGATCGGCACGACGACGAGGCCGGCGAGGATCATCAGCGCGAGGCCGGGGACGAGGGCGAGCCCCGACGCCATCGGCGAGAGCCCGAGGATGAGCTGCAGGTGCTGCGCGACGAAGTACATGAACCCGACGAGGGCGACGACACTGAGGAGGTTCACCATGAGCGCCCCACTGAAGCCGGCGCGGGCGAACAGGCGCATGTCGAGCATGGGCGCGGCCGAGCGGAGCTGCCGCCGCACGAACAGCACGCCGAAACCGACGCCGACGAGCACCGCGACCACGGGCACGACGGCGAGTCCGTGGACCGCGAACTCCTTGATGCCGAAGGCGACCGGGACCATGGTCGCCATGGACAGCAGGATGCTGAGCGGGTCGATACGGCCGGGCGCCGGGTCGCGGCTCTCGGGCACGAAGATCGGCGCCAGGACGAGGAGCGGCACGAGCACCGGCACGGCCAGGAGGAAGACGCTCCCCCAGCTGAAGTGCTCGAGCAGCAGCCCGCCGACGATGGGGCCCAGCGCGGCGCCGGCGGAGAAGCCGGCGGCCCAGACGGCGATCGCGAGCCGGCGTTCCGCGCGGCGGGTGAAGACGCTCCGCAGCAGCGACAGGGTGGCGGGCATCAGCATCGCGCCGAAGACCCCGAGCAGGGCACGGACGAGGATGAGCGTGCCCGCGTCGGGGGCGAAGGCGCCGAAGGCGGACACGACGGCGAACCCGGTGGCGCCGATGAGCAGCATCCGGCGCCGGCCGAACCGGTCCCCCATGGTGCCCATGGTGACGAGCAGACCCGCGAGCACGAGCGGGTAGGCGTCGAGCATCCAGAGCTGCTGGGCGGACGCGGGCTGCAGCGCGAGCGCGATCTCGGGCAGCGCGATCGAGAGCACGGTGTTGTCGACCGAGACGAGCAGCACCGGGAGCATGAGGACCACGAGCGCGGTCCAGCCACGCCACCCCGCGGGGGTGCCGCCGGCCTCTGCGATGCGGATGTCGTCTGTCAGTGTCATGTTTCTATACCGTCCAGCTGGTACAGTATCACGGTGCACACCACCCCGTCGATAGCATCGAGCGCATGAGCCGTCCCCCCCACGCCCGTGAGAAGGTGCTCGACGCCTTCGAGCGCATCCTGCTCGACGAGGGTGCGCGCGCGGCCACGATGGATGCCACGGCGCGGGCCGCCGGGGTCTCCAAGGGCGGCCTGCTCTACCACTTCGGTTCGAAGGAGGCCCTGGAGCAGGGCATCCTGGACCGCCTCGACACGCTGCTCGCCGCCGACCTCGCCGACATGGCCGCCTCCCCCGAGGGCCCGGTCGCGTACTTCCTGCGCACCTCCGCGAAGGCGGACGACGCGCTGGACCGCGCCCTCGTCGCCGCCTCCCGGCTCGCGCAGTCGGGCAGCGCCGCCGCACGGGATGCCATCGTGCGCACCCGCGCGGCCTGGGCGGACGCCCTGCGACCGTACGTCGCCGACGACGTCGCACTCGACCTCGTGCTGCTGGTGAGCGACGGCCTGTATGCGAACTACGCCCAGCCCGACGGCAACGCCGCGGTCGCGGGCCCCGTCCCGTCGGGGCCCGCCATGGACGCACTCGTGGCCCTGGTCGAACGAGCGACCAGGGCCACGGGCTGAGCGGTTCCGGGCGTCAGGCCTCGGTGATCTCGATCTGACGGAACAGGTCGGCGCCGACCGCGCCGCGCATGGCGGCGAGCAGGTCGTCGGAGACCGGCGAGCTGATGGTCAGCACCGACAGGGCACGGCCGGTCGCGTCGGGGGCCGCCACCTGCAGGCCCTCGATGTTGATGCCGGCGGCGCCGAGCTCCTGGCCGTAGATGGCGACGACGCCCGGGCGGTCGGCGTAGCGCATGACGATGTGGTGCTGCGAGATCGGCACCTCGATCTCGTAGCCGTTGATGCCGACGACCTTCGGGATCATGCGGGTGCCGGCGAGGGTACCGGCGACCTCGAGCACGGATCCGTCGGCCAGGGTGCCGCGGAGCACCGTGATGTTGCGGTACAGCGGGCTCTCGGCCTCGACGATCAGGCGGGACTCGACACCGCGCTGCTCGGCGAACAGCGGCGCGTTCACGTAGGACACGTTCTCGCTGACGATGCGGCTGAAGATGCCCTTCAGCGCCGCGAGGCGGTAGACGCTGACGTCGTAGGCGGCGAGCTCGCCGCGCACCTCGATGTCGAGGTTGACGAGCGCGCTGCCCGCCAGCCCGCTGAAGAACTGGCCGAGGGCCTCCACCAGCGCGATGCCGGGCCGCACGAACGGGTCGATCACGCCGCCGGCGACGTTGACCGCATCCGGCACGAGGTCGCCCTCGAGCGCGAGCTTGACGGACTTCGCGACCGAGATGCCTGCCTTCTCCTGCGCCTCTTCGGTGGAGGCGCCGAGGTGCGGGGTCACGATGACGTTCGGCAGGTCGAGCAGGCGGTGGGCCGAGCCGCCCTCCTGCGGGGGCTCGCTGGTGAAGACGTCGAGGCCGGCGCCGGCGATCTCGTGCGTGGTCAGTGCCTTGTACAGCGCGTCCTCGTCGATCAGGCCGCCGCGGGCGACGTTGACGATGTACGCCGTGCGCTTCATCCGGCGCAGCTGGTCGATGCCGATCATGCCCGTGGTCTCGGGGGTCTTCGGCATGTGGATGCTGACGAAATCGCTCTGCTCGAGGAGCTCGTCGAGCGAGAGGAGCTCGACGCCGAGCTGCTGGGCGCGCGTGCTGGTGACGTAGGGGTCGTACGCGACGACGCGCATGTCGAACGCCTGCAGGCGCGCGGCGATGAGGGCACCGATGCGCCCGAGGCCGATGATGCCGACGGTCTTCTCGAACAGCTCGGTGCCGGTGAAGGAGCTGCGCTTCCAGGCGCCGGCGGAGAGCGAGGCGTGGGCGGCCGGGATGTGGCGGGCGAGGCTGAGCACGTGGCCCACCGTGAGTTCGGCGGCGGAGATGATGTTCGACGTGGGCGCGTTGACGACCATGACGCCGGCGGCGGTCGCGGCCTTGATGTCGACGTTGTCCAGGCCAACGCCGGCGCGGGCGATGACCTTCAGCGCGGGGGCCGCGGCGATGGCCTCGGCGTCCATCTTCGTGGCGGAGCGGATGAGCACCGCATGCGCGTCGGCCAGTGCGGGCAGGAGCGCCGAGCGGTCGGCGCCGTCCACGTGGCGGATCTCGAAGTCGGGTCCGAGGGCGTCGATCGTGGCGGGTGAGAGTTGTTCGGCAATGAGGACGACAGGCTTGCTCACGGAAAGGTCCTTCGGGCGTCACGAGGCGTCCGCGCGTGGCGGATGCGGAATGGGGATGGTCCGCACGCCTGGCGACGGCGAACAGACCCAGACTACCGCGCGGACCCCGGCTCCCCCGGCCCCGCCGTCACACCGCGTTGTAAATTGCGGCGGAAGTGACCGCCAGAGCAAAAACGTTCATCCAGAACGCGGCGACCAGGGTCAGCCCGGTCAGCTGCGCCAGGACGAGCGGCACGATCCCGCGACGGCGGGTGAGCACGAACGCGGCGGCGAACACGATCGCCGGGAAGACGACGGGCATGAGCAGCACGAACCAGCCGTAGCCGGTGAGCCCGGCGTCGCCGTTCGCCTGCTGAACGAGGAACCCGACGGCGCCCCAGACGGCGTAGGCGTAGCAGAGGCCGAAGAGTCCGGTGAGCACGCCGACGAGCCAGCGGGGCGCGGGCCGGCGTCCGGATGCAGGGGCGGTGTCCACGGTCATGCGCCGACTCCCGTCATGAGGAAGGGCCACGGGACGAGCACGATCATTCCGGCCACGAGCAGGAGCACCCGCTGCCAGACCGCGCGACGCCGGGCGAGCACGAGCACCGAGACGAACCACGCGATCGGCGCGGCGGTCGCGAGGATCCAGGCGGCGACGTAGCCGGCCGGCTGCACGAACAGCAGGCCCCACACCTGGAAGCGCGACCCGGACAGGAACCAGCCGAGCGCGAAGAGGGCGTAGATCCCGCCGAGCACCCCGAGGGTGACGAGGGCGACGCTGCCGAGCGGGGCGTCGGGGTCGGC
Organism: Microbacterium sp. GXF7504; assembly: GCF_054798235.1. Classification (NCBI taxonomy): domain Bacteria; kingdom Bacillati; phylum Actinomycetota; class Actinomycetes; order Micrococcales; family Microbacteriaceae; genus Microbacterium; species Microbacterium sp. GXF7504. The sequence goes on from NZ_JBSJZI010000002.1 coordinate 636,581, forward strand.
GGCGGCGCGCGTCCGCGTCCGGCCGCGGTCGTCGGCGTGCGGGTGCAGCACCTCACGGGTGCGGACGACCCCGTCGGGCCCGGTGACCCGGGCGGTGACCATGCCGGATGCGGCCGGTGCGGGCGCCGCTGGTGCGGGTGCCGCGGGTTCGTCGTCCCACTCGACGCCGTCGTCGCCGACGTCGAGCGTCGGGTCGTCGTCTCCCCAGCTGAGGGCGTCGTCGTCGCGTCGTGCCATGGTCTCCAGCCTAGACGGCGACGGCGCCCGGGAGCGGATCCCGGGCGCCGTCGCGGCGGTGGTGCGGAGGGTCAGCGCGCGGCCGAGCCCTCGGTGTAGTCCGCGTCCTGCTGCTTCCAGGCGAACAGGGCGCGCAGCTCGCGGCCGACCTGCTCGATCGGGTGCTGCGCGGCCTTCTCGCGGAGCTCGAGGAACTCCGTGGCGCCGTTGTCCTGGTCGTCGATGAAGCGCTTCGCGAAGGCGCCCGACTGGATGTCGGCGAGCACGCCCTGCATGTTCTCCTTGACGCGCGGGTCGACGACGCGGGGGCCGGAGACGTAGTCGCCGTACTCGGCCGTGTCGGAGACCGACCAGCGCTGCTTGGCGATGCCGCCCTCCCACATGAGGTCGACGATGAGCTTCAGCTCGTGCAGCACCTCGAAGTAGGCGATCTGCGGCTGGTAGCCCGCCTCGGTGAGGGTCTCGAAGCCGTACTGGATCAGCTGCGAGACACCACCGCAGAGTACGGCCTGCTCGCCGAACAGGTCGGTCTCGGTCTCCTCGGTGAACGTGGTCTTGATGACGCCGGCGCGGGTGCCGCCGATCGCCTTCGCGTACGAGAGCGCGGTCGCCCAGGCGGTGCCCGAGGCGTCCGACTCGACCGCGATGATGTCCGGGATGCCGCGGCCGGCGACGAACTCGCGACGCACGGTGTGACCCGGGGCCTTCGGCGCGACGAGGACGACGTCGACGCCCTCGGGGGCCTCGATGTAGCCGAAGCGGATGTTGAAGCCGTGCGCGAAGGCGAGGGTCTTGCCGGCGGTCAGGCGCGGCTTGATCTCGTCGTTGTAGATGCCGCGCTGGTGCTGGTCCGGCGCGAGGATCATGATCAGGTCGGCCCACTCGGTGGCGTCCGCGACGGTCTTGACCTCGAAGCCGTCCTCCTGCGCCTTCGCGATGGACTTCGAGCCCTCCTTGAGGGCGATGACGACCTCGACGCCGGAGTCGCGCAGGTTCTGCGCGTGGGCGTGGCCCTGCGAGCCGTAGCCGACGATCGCGACCTTCTTGCCCTGGATCAGGGCGAGGTCAGCGTCGGCGTCGTAGAAGATCTCAGCCATGTGTGTGTTTTCTCCTTGTTTCCGAAGGTTCAGAAGTCGGTGACGGGCGGCGACTCAGCCGCGCAGCACCCGCTCGGTGATGGACTTGCCGCCGCGGCCGATCGCGAGCAGACCCGACTGGGCGAGCTCCTTCACGCCGAACGGCTCCAGGGCGCGCAGGAACGCCTCGATCTTGCCCTGGTCGCCGGTCACCTCGATGACGAGCGCGTCCGGCGCGTAGTCCACGATCTGCGCGCGGAAGAGGTTCACGACCTCCAGCACGTTCGACCGCGTCTGGTTGTCGGCGCGCACCTTGATGAGCATGTGCTGGCGCTGCACCGAGGAGGCGGCGTCCAGCTCGACGATCTTGATCACGTTGACGAGCTTGTTCAGCTGCTTCGTGACCTGCTCGAGCGGGAGCTCGTCGACGTCCACGACGACCGTGATGCGGGAGAGCCCCGGCACCTCGGTGACGCCCACCGCGAGCGACTCGATGTTGAAGCCGCGGCGGGCGAACAGCCCCGCGACGCGGGTCAGCAGACCGGGCTTGTCCTCGACGAGGAGGCTCAACACGTGACTGGTCATCTCAGGCCTCCTCATCGAATGCGGGCGAGTGGTCGCGGGCGTACTGGATGTAGCTCGCGCTGGCGCCCTGCGGCACCATCGGCCACACCATGGCGTCGGCGGAGACGACGAAGTCGATCACGACCGGACGGTCGTTGGTCTCGAGGGCGAGCGTGATCGCCGCGTCGATCTCCTCCTCCTTCTCCACCCGGATCGCGAGGCAGCCGTAGGCCTCGGCGAGCTTGACGAAGTCGGGGATGCGGGCGGTGCCGTGACCGGTGTTCAGGTCGGTGTTGGAGTGGCGGCCGTCGAAGAACAGCGTCTGCCACTGGCGCACCATGCCGAGCGAGGAGTTGTTGATGATCGCGACCTTGATCGGGATGTCGTTGATGACGCAGGTCGCGAGCTCCTGATTGGTCATCTGGAAGCATCCGTCGCCGTCGATCGCCCACACCGGACGCTCGGGCTGCGCGACCTTCGCACCCATCGCCGCGGGCACGGCGTAGCCCATCGTGCCGGCGCCGCCGGAGTTCAGCCACGCGTTGGGACGCTCGTACTTGATGAACTGCGCCGCCCACATCTGATGCTGGCCGACGCCCGCGACGTACACGCCCTCGGGGCCGGTGAGCTCGCCGATGCGCTGGATGACGTGCTGCGGGGCGAGCAGGCCGTCGGTCGTGGGTGCGTACCCGAGCGGGAACTGCTCGCGCAGCCCGTCGAGGTAGGCCCACCACGCGGTCAGGTCGGGCTTCTCCCCCGCGCCCTGGAATGCGGCGTCGAGGTCGATGAGCACGTCGCGCACGTCGCCGACGATCGGCACGTCCGCGGTGCGGATCTTGGAGATCTCGGCCGGGTCGATGTCGACGTGCACCACCTGTGCGTGCGGCGCGAACTGCGACACCTTGCCGGTCACGCGGTCGTCGAAGCGGGCGCCCAGGGCGACGATGAGGTCGGACTCCTGCAGCGCGAGCACGGCGGGCACCGTGCCGTGCATGCCGGGCATGCCGAGGTGCTGCGGGTGCGAGTCGGGGAACGCGCCGCGGGCCATGAGGGTCGTCACGACCGGCGCGCCGGTCGCCTCGGCGAGCGTCTTCAGCTCCTCCGACGCGTGCGCGCGGATCACGCCGCCGCCCACGTACAGCACGGGCTTCGAGGCCTTGGCGAGCAGCTGCGCGGCGGCCTGGATCTGCTTGCCGTGGGCCTTGGTCACCGGGCGGTACCCGGGCAGGTCGATCTTCGGCGGCCAGATGAACGGCGCCTCGGCCTGCTGCGCGTCCTTCGTGATGTCCACGAGCACGGGACCGGGACGGCCGGTGCTCGCGATCTCGAAGGCCGCGGCGATCGCACCGGGGATCTCCTCGGCGGTCTTCACCAGGAAGGAGTGCTTGGTGATCGGCATCGTGATGCCGACGATGTCGGCCTCCTGGAAGGCGTCCGTGCCCATGAGGGTGGAGAACACCTGCCCGGTGATGCACACGAGCGGCACCGAGTCCATGTAGGCGTCCGCGATCGCGGTCACCAGGTTCGTCGCCCCGGGCCCCGAGGTCGCGATCGCGACGCCGACGCGCCCGGACGCCGCGGCGTAGCCCTCGGCCGCGTGCCCCGCACCCTGCTCGTGACGGACGAGGATGTGGCGGACCGCCTCATCGTCCATGAGCGGGTCGTAGACCGGCATGATCGCACCGCCGGGGAGACCGAAGACGTCGGTCACCCCCAGCATGTCGAGCGAGCGGACCACGGCCTGGGCACCCGTCAGGACGGGTGCGGAGGCGTTGCGGGCAGGCGGCCGGGGCACGGCCGGGGCGATGTCGGATGACATACGGATACCTCGATACGAGATGGGTGAATGGGAACGAGCCTGTTACCCCGTCACGGCACCCTGCGCGGCAGAGTGCACGAGCTTGGAGTACTTGGCAAGGACGCCACGGGTATAGCGCGGGGGGAGGGGCTCCCAGCCGTCGCGGCGGGAGTTGAGCTCCGACTCGTCGACGAGTAGGTCGAGCGAGCGGGCTGCGATATCGACCCGAATCAGATCACCATCGCGCACGAATGCGATTGGACCGCCGTCCACCGCTTCGGGTGCTATGTGGCCGATGCACAGGCCGGTTGTGCCGCCTGAGAATCGTCCGTCCGTCAAGAGTAGTACATCTTTTCCGAGCCCTGCGCCCTTGATGGCCGCCGTGATCGCGAGCATCTCGCGCATGCCGGGGCCGCCCTTCGGGCCCTCGTAGCGGATGACGACCACGTCGCCGGCCTTGATCTCCCCGGCCTCCAGCGCGTCCATCGCGGCACGCTCGCGCTCGAAGACCCGGGCGGGGCCCTCGAACACGTTCGCATCGAAGCCGGCCGACTTCACGACGGCCCCCTCCGGCGCGATCGAGCCGTGCAGGACCGTGAGCCCGCCGGTGGCGTGGATCGGGTCGTCGAACCGGTGGATGACCTCGCCGTCGACCGGGTCGGGGTTCAGGTCGCGGAGGTTCTCGGCGAGGGTCTTGCCGGTGACGGTGAGCGCGTCGCCGTGCAGCAGGCCCTCGTCGAGCATGGCCTTCATGATGACCGGTATGCCGCCGTGCTTGTCGACGTCGTTCATGACGTACTTGCCGAACGGCTTCATGTCGGCCACGTGCGGGACCTTGTCGCCGATGCGGTTGAAGTCGTGCAGGTTCAGCTCGACCTGCGCCTCGTGCGCGATGGCGAGCAGGTGCAGGATGACGTTCGTGGAACCGCCGAGCGCCATGGCGAGGGCGATCGCGTTCTCGAACGCCTCGGGGGTGAGGATGTCGCGCGTGGTGATGCCCTGCTTGAGCAGGTTGATGACGGCCTCGCCGGAGCGGTGCGCGTAGTAGTCGCGGCGACGGTCGGCGGAGGGCGGGGCGGCGGAGCCGGGGAGGCTCAGCCCGAGCGCCTCGGCGACCGAGGCCATCGTGTTGGCGGTGTACATGCCGCCGCAGGCGCCCTCGCCCGGGGCGAAGGAGCACTCGATGCGCTTGAGGTCCTCCTCGCTCATGCGGCCGGCGAGGCACGCGCCGACGCCCTCGAAGGAGTCGACGATCGTGATCTCCTTGAGCGTGCCGTCGGTGAGCTTCACCCAGCCCGGCGCGATCGAGCCGGCGTAGAGGAAGACGCTCGACAGGTCGAGGCGGGCCGAGGCCATCAGCATCCCGGGGATCGACTTGTCGCACCCGGCGAGGAGCACGGTGCCGTCCAGGCGCTCGGCCATGACGACCGTCTCCACGGAGTCGGCGATGACCTCGCGCGAGACGAGCGAGAAGTGCATCCCCTCGTGGCCCATCGAGATGCCGTCGGAGACGGAGATCGTGCCGAACTGCAGCGGGTAGCCGCCGCCCGCGTGGACGCCCGCCTTGGCGCCCTGCGCGAGCCGGTCGAGGCTGAGGTTGCAGGGGGTGATCTCGTTCCAGCTCGACGCGATGCCGATCTGGGGCTTGTCCCAGTCCTCATCGCCCATGCCCACGCCCCGCAGCATGCCGCGGGAGGTGGTGGCTTCGATGCCGTGCGTGACCGTACGGCTGCGCGGCTTGATGTCGATGGATTCGTCCGGGTGCTTCACAGCCTCAGTCTATTGCCGGGGCGGCCGCCTCGCGGGCGCGCGGCACGGGTCGGCGTCGAGCGGGCGGCAGCGTCTGCGGCGGCCGCGCCTCCCCCACCACGCCGACGAGCTCGCCCAGCCGTTCCACGCGCATCGCGACGACGTCGCCCTCGACGAGCGGCGGCGGGGTGAGCCGCCCGCCGGCCAGGCCCCACAACTCGGCCAGGCAGCCGCCGTTGCCGACGGTCCCCGAACCGATGACGTCGCCGGCGACCACGCGCGAGGCGCGGGCGGCGTAGGAGATGAGCTCCGGGAACGTCCACGACATGTTCGAGAGCAGGTCGGCGCCGGTGAGCTCCCCGTTGACGTAGACCTCGGCGCGCAGGGCGAGGAAGCCGTCCTCGTCGATCCGGTCGGCGACCTCGTCGGCCGTGACGATCCAGGGCCCGAGCGACGTGCCGAAGTCCTTGCCCTTGGCCGGCCCGAGCCGCACGTTCATCTCGCGGTTCTGGATGTCGCGAGCCGACCAGTCGTTCATGATCACGTAGCCGAAGATGTGCGCCTCGGCCTGCTCGGGGGTGAGGTCCTCCCCCGGCGCGCCGCCGAGGACGACGGCGACCTCGAGCTCGTAGTCGAGCCGTTCGGTCGCGGGAGGACGGATGCGGCCGCCCGAGCCCAGCACGGTGTGCGGGTTCGTGAAGTAGAACGTGGGCTGCACGTACCAGGCGTCCGGCACGTTCGGGCGCCCGTCGGGCCCCGCGCTCATCCCCTCCACGTGCTCCTCGAACACCGCGAAGTCGCGCACCGCCGCGGGGACGAGCGGCGGCAGCAGCCGGACCTCCTCGACCGGCACCCCGGTCGCCGGGTCCACCGACGCCGCGACCTCCGGCACCCGTGCGAGCCCGGCCCGCAGGAGAACGGCGACCGTCGTCCCGGTCGGGAACGGCACCGCCTTCCCGTCGATCACGAAGCCCTCGCGGGTCTCCCCCTCGCGCTCCCAGCGTGCGATCCGCATCCGACTCCCCTCCCGCGTCAGGCCGTCTGCGCCAGGCGCCGGCCGAGTTCTCCGATGAGCCGCGGCATGTCCGCCGCGTGGTCCTGCCCGTCGCGCTGCCACTCGGCGAGCTGCACGGACGCGTCCACGACCGCCGTGGCGCGCCCGATCCGGCGGCGGTGGAACTCGTCCCACAGGGCGTCGGTGACGGCGTCCTCGCGGACGAGCAGCTCGGTGAGGACCATGGCGTCCTCGAGCGCCTGTGCGGCGCCCTGCGCGATCGTGGGCGGGCACGAGTGCGCCGCGTCGCCGATGACGACGGTGCGACCGCGGTTCCACGGCGCGGGCACGATGTGGCGCGTGAACCAGGTGTAGTTCACGGCGGCGTCGCCGGCCGCCAGGTCGCGGCGCACCTGCGCCCAGGGACCGCCGTACGCCTGCGACCGGTCGATCATGAACTGCGCCGCATCCTCGGGCGACATCGCGAAGTGGTCCTCCGCGTCGAACACGAGGAACGCGTACATCGAGTCCTCCCCGGTGGGGGTGTACCCGGCGATGTACGCGGGCCCGCCGTAGTACAGCTCGGTGCACTCGACCTCGGCCGGGCGCGAGACGAACGCGCGCCAGATGCCCATGCCGGTGTGCTCGGGGGTCGTGTCGATCCCGATCGCCGCGCGGACGGCGGAGTGCAGCCCGTCCGCCCCGATCACGAGGTCATACGTGCCGACCGGTCCCCCCGCGGCGATCACGGCGACCCGGTCGTCCGCCTCCTCGACGGCGGTGACCCGGATGCCGAAGCGGGGGTTCACGCCCGCGTCGAGGGCGGTGCGGTACAGGATGCGCGCGAGTTCGGGCCGCGGCATCCCCATGCCGGAGGGCAGCGGCCCGGCGCCGCCGGAGCCCTCGCTGCGACGGTCGAGCACGGGCGCGTCGGGGCCCGGGAGCCGCAGCACGAGCCCGTCGAACGGGTATCCCGCGGCCGAGGTCTCCTCCCAGATCCCGAGCGCGTCGAACGCCGCGAGCGCGTTGGCCTGCAGCGAGATCCCCGAGCCGAGCGCGGTCAGCTCCGGGTGCGCTTCGATGAGGTCGACGGCGACCCCGGCGCGGGCGAGCCGGATGGCGGCGGCCATCCCGGCGACCCCCGCCCCGACGACGGCGACAGTGTTGACAGCAGGCACCTGAACCTCCTCGTTCGTGGTGTGCACGGCACGGATGCCATCGCGGTCAGAGGACCGCGACGGGGTTGATGGGCGACCCGACCGCGCCGGTGATCGGCAACGGCTGGGCCGCAAGCAGGAACTCGTACCGGCCGCGTTCGGCGCAGGCCCGACCCAGCTCCTCGAGGTCCCACATCTCACCGACGGTGAGTCCCATGTTCGGGATCACGATCTGGTGCAGCGGCTGGAAGGAGTCGTCGAACTCGTTCGGCCGCACCTCGAACCCCCAGGTGTCGGTCGCGATCGCGGCGATCTCGGTGCGGTGGATCCACCCCGCGGTCGTGATCGAGAGTCCCGGGGCCGCGCCGCCGGCGTACTCCCCCCATCCGTCCCGGCGGACGCGCGCGAGCTGGCCGGTGCGCACCAGGAGGATGTCCCCGCGGCCCACCGCGGCGGACGCCCCCTGGGCGCGGATGCAGGCCTCCAGGTCGCCGACGGTGATGGCGTAGCCGTCCTCGAGCTCGCCGGTGTCCGGCCGCAGGTGACGGCCGAGGTCCAGCAGGACGCCGCGGGAGACGATGACGTCGGCGGCGTGCTCGATGCCGGTGACGGTGTCGCCCTGGGTCGTCACCACCCCGGCGGGCCGACCGTTCCAGGCCATGCCCCGGTCGAAGATGTGCCCCAGTCCGTCCCACTGCGTCGAGCACTGCAGCGGCATGACGATGACGTCGTCCGCCCCGCCGATGCCCTGCGGGTACAGATAGGGGTTCCGCTCGTGGTCGAGCCCCGTCCCGGTCATGGTGTGCACCGGGTTGTTGCGCTTCTTCCAACCGCGCTGCGGTCCGTCCTCGTCCAGCGACTGCGCGAGGGAGACCACGTGCCCGTCCGTCACCAGCCGGGCCGCGGCCACCCGCTTCGCGTCGTCGATGAAGTTGAGCGTGCCGAGCCGGTCGTCCTCGCCCCAGCGCCCCCAGTTGCGGTAGGCCTCGGCGCGGACCACGACCTCGCCGAGCACGTCCGCGCGGTCGAGCCCGGCGGGGTCCTCGGTCAGCGAGCTCACACGCGGCCCCGGAGCAGGTCGGCCTTGATCTCGTCCGGCACGCCCTCCTCGGTCGCGGTCGGTCCGTCCGCGGGCGGGAAGGAGTCCGACAGCGACAGCGGGAAGCCGGCGTTGCGGTAGATGTCGTACGAGCCCTGCGAGGTCTTCCAGGTCTGCGCGGTCCAGTCCGGCACGTAGTTGCGGTAGCCGCCGCTGTTGATCTCGATGCGCATCGTGGACGGGTCGCGGTAGTACAGGAAGGACTGCTCGCCGATGCCGTGGATCGTGGGACCGTACTCGATCATGGTGCCGTTCTCCATGAGGAGGTCGGCGGCGATGAGCATCTCCTCGCGGGTGTCGTACCAGAACGCGAAGTGGTTGACGCGCCCGGCGCGGGTCGAACCGTCCAGCACGACGCCGAGGTCGTGGGACTTCTCGTTCGTGGTGAGCACGGAGAACACCGAGACGGGCGCCTCCTCCAGCTCGGTGCGGGCCATGATCCGGAACCCCAGCACGTCGCTGTACCACTGCGCGAACGCGTCGACGTCGCTCGCGCAGACGGTGACGTGGTCGAGCTGGCGCGGTGCACCGGCGAAGCGCGGACGGCGCTGCGGGCGGTCGGGGAAGGTGGAGGCCAGCTCGCCGTCGTCGTAGCGGTGGTGCACGACGTCCCAGTGCAGCTCCAGGGTGTGCCCCCACGGGCCGGTGAAGCGGTATGCGCGGCCGATGTCGCGCCCTTCGAACCACTCGCCCTGCACGCCCGCCGCCTCGATCCGCGTCACGGCCTCCTCGAGCGCCTCGGCGCTGGTCGTGCGCCAGCCCGCCGCGTGCAGCGCCGGCTCGTCCCCCCGGACGATGACGACGCTGTACGCGTAGTAGTCGCCCCAGCAACGCAGGTACACGCGGTCGTCCTCGCGGGCGACCTCGGTGAGGCCGACCTGGTTCACGTAGAAGTCGACCGACGCCTCGACATCCGGCGTCTCCAGCGCGACATACGACAGGTGGGACAGCAACGTGATCATCTTCGATCCTTTCCTCGGCGCACCCTTACGCCCTGTGTCGATTCTCGGAGCGGATCAAGCCATCGAACAACCGCATACTCGCTATGCTCGGAATCAGCGTTTCCGATAGTTCTGGAGTGATGGACGAAGGAGTTCCTCATGGCGGACGACCCCCTGCTGTCGCGGCTCGACCTGAACCTGCTGGTGTCGCTCGACGCCCTGCTCACGGAACGGAACGTGACCCGTGCCGCCGAGCGACTGCATCTCAGCCAGCCCTCCCTCAGCGCGGCGCTCGCGCGCCTGCGCGTCCACTTCGACGACCCGCTGCTCGCCCGACGCGGGAATCGCTACGAGCTCACGCCGCTCGCCACCCGCCTCATGGAGCACACGGCGGACGCGCTGAGCGCGGTGCGTCGGGTGTTCGAGAGCCAATCGCAGTGGGACCCCTCCGCCTCCACCCGGGAGTTCACGGTCTACGGCTCCGATTACGCGCTCACGATGATCGGCCCCGAGGTGTCCCGGCTGGCGAACGCCGAGGCGCCCGGGGTGCGGATGCGGTATCTGCCGACCTCGACGTCCGGCATCGACGACGTGCTCACCCGGCTCGCGTCCCTCGACGGGGTGCTGCTCCCCCACGGCGTCACCGTGAACCGACCGCACCTCGACCTGTGGCGGGACGACTGGGTGGTGATCGCGGCGCAGGACAACCCCCGCGCCGCGGACGGCCTCACGCTCGAACTGCTCGCCGCCTCCCCCTGGGTCTTCACCTACCAGACCCGTTTCGCGTTCACCGCGGTCGGCCGTCAGCTCGAGCAGATGGGGCTGGAGCCGCGGGTGCAGACCGTGGTGGAGAGCTTCGCGCTGCTGCCGCTGTACGTCGCGGACACGGACCGGTTCGGCCTCATCCAGCGCCGGCTGATCCCGGTGGCCTCGCAGATCGCGGACGTGCAGGTGTACGAGATCCCGTTCGAACCCGCCCCGATCATCGAGGCGTTGTGGTGGCACCCGGCCCACGAGCAGGACCCGGAGCACGAATGGTTCCGGGGGCTGTTCGAGCGCGCCGCGGCGGCGATGGGCTGACGGTTCAGCCGGCGGCGGCCGTCGTCCGCGCCGACAGGAGCGCGGCCGCGTTCGCTGCGAGGATCCGTTCGACGTCCGCATCCGGGAGCCCGGCGCCGCGGACGAACCCGACCGGGTCCTCGGGGCCCATGTCGAACGGGTGGTCGCTGCCGAGCACGACGCGTTCGGCGCCCGCCGCCTCCACCAGCCAGCGCAGCTGCCGGTGATCGTGCACGACGGTGTCGAACCAGATGCGCCGCAGGTACGACGACGGTGTGTGCGTGCAGCCCCGCGCGTCGGGGCGCACCCGCCACGCGTGGTCGGAGCGGCCGATGGCGGTCGGCAGGTATCCCCCGCCGTGCGCGGCCACGACCTTCAGGCCGGGATGCCGGTCGAGCACCCCGGCGAAGATGAGATGCGACAGCGCGACGGCGTTCTCCGTGGGCTGTCCCACCGTGTTCGCGAGGTAGAACCGGTCGAGGCGCTCGTCCAGCGAGCATCCGAACGGGTGGAGGAAGATCACGGCGCCGAGCTCCGCCGCCCGCGCCCAGAAGGGCTCGAGCCGCTCGTCGGAGAGTTCGACGTCGCCCGCGAAGGACGGGATCTCCACCCCCGCGAGCCCGTGACCGAGCACCGCGTCCTCCAGCGCCGCGACGACGAGGTCGGGGTGCTGGAGCGGCACGAGTCCGAGCCCCGTCATCCGGTCGGGCGCGTTCGCGACGTGTGCGGCGACGAGCCGGTTCGCCTCGGTCGCGACCCAGGCGGCGAGCTCGGCGGGCGCCCAGGGGTAGAAGTGGTTCGGCGAGGCGCTCACCCACTGGCGGTCGACCCCGGCGGCGTCCATGTCCGCCAGGCGCAGCGCCGGGTCGGTCAGCCGGCCGATGCGGGCGCCGACCATCGGCCCCGAGACCGCCTGGCTGGCGGCGCCGTTGCGGCGCAGGTCGAGCTCGGCGGCCTCGCGGACGAGCTCGGGCGCCCGCCGCTCGACCTCGGCGTGCAACGAGGGCAGCAGCACATGGGCGTGGACGTCGGTGATCATCTGGTGCTCCGTTCGGATCAGGCTGGGGCGGCGGCCGGCTCGGCGACGCATCGGACCACCTGGGTGCCGAGGCCGGTGATGCTGCCGGTCATGACGTCGCCCGGGCGCAGGAACCGCCCCCAGTGCTGGCCGTTGCCGGCGGGACTGCCGGTGAGGACGAGGTCTCCGGGCAGCAGGGTCGTGGTCTGCGAAGCGGCCGACACGAGTCTCGCGACGTCGAACACGAGGTCCGAGGTGTTCGCGTCCTGCATGCGCTGCCCGTTCAGCTCGAGCCGCACCTGCACGTCCGCGGGGTCGACGAACCCGGCGGGGACGAGGTACGGCCCGGTGGGCAGGAAGCCGGGGGCGTTCTTCCCCCGGTACCAGTCGGCGCCGAGTCCCCCGGCGTCCGACGGGAAGAGGAGGTCGCGCGTCGAGATGTCGTTGACGATCGTGTACCCGGCGACGTGCTCGAGCGCCGCATCGACGGACACCCGGAACGCCGGGGCGCCGATCACGGCGGCGAGCTCCAGCTCCCAGTCGTGCTCGTCGCTGGAGCCGGGGAGCACGAGCGGCTCCTCGTCGCCGACCACGCAGGTCGGCAGCCCCAGGAAGAGGAACGGTCGACCGCTCGCGGCACGCGCGTCCATCGCCTTCTCGGCGCCCTTGCGGGCCTCCTCGGGGTCCACCTCGCGGCCGTGGGCCCCGAGCCCCGCCATGATGAGCTGGATGACGTGTTCGCGATAGTTCGCGCCCGCCTGCAGCACCTGGCGCGGTTCGACCGGTGCGCCGAGCTCGACCTCGACGAGGTCGCGCCAGTCGCCGTCCGACGCGGCGAGTCGCCCGACCGGCGACCAGTCGCCCCGGCCGAGGAAGTCGTTCAGGTCGGCGGCGCCGAGTTCGGACGGCGTCACGGGCAGGATGCGGGACCCTGCGACGACGCCGAGGCCGCCGTCGCGGAACCGGGCGAGCGCATACGGCGCGTCCGGCCCGCGACGGGGCGCGGTCCCCGTCGCGCTCATGCGGAGGCCGCCCGCGGCAGCCCGTGCTGCTGGATCTCGGCGAGCACGCGGGTGCGCAGCTCCACGAAGGTCTGCGTCGACTTCGTGGTCAGCTGCGTACGCCCGCGGCCGAGCGGCACGTCGACGTCGTCGACCACCCGGGAGGGCCGTCCGCCGAGCACGACGACGCGGTCGCCGAGGTAGACGGCCTCGTCGATGTCGTGGGTGACGACGACGATCGTGATGCCCATCTCGTTGCGCAGGCGTAGCACGAGGTCCTCGAGTTCGAACCGGGTCTGGGCGTCGAGCGAGCCGAACGGCTCGTCCATGAGCATGACCGGCGCGTCGTACGCGAGCGCGCGGGCGATCGCGACGCGCTGCTGCATGCCGCCGGAGAGCTGCCAGGGGTAGGCGTCGGCGCTGGCCGACAGCCCCACGATCCCGAGCGCCTCCTGTGCGCGCCGCATCCGTTCGGCCTTCGACACGCCGCGACCCTCGAGCGGGAAGGCGACGTTCTCGGCGACCTTCATCCAGGGCATGAGCGAGCCCCGATAGTCCTGGAACACGACCGCGATCTGCGAGGACGGCCCGGTGAGCACGTCGTCGCCGAGCGACACGGTGCCGGTGGTCGGGGCGGCGAGCCCCGCGAGGAGGCGCAGCAGGGTGGTCTTGCCGACACCGGAGGGACCGACGAGGCAGGTGACGTCGCCCGTTCGGATCTCCAGGTGCAGCCCGTCGATCACCTCCACGCGTCCGGCGCCGGTGCCGAACGACTTGCCCACGCGTGCGGCGGTGAGCGCGACCTCTCCTTCGAGGCGTCTGGTCATGAAGCGTCTCCCTTCGAGACTCGACCGGCCGGACGCGGTTCGGCGTCCTGACGGGTCCAGGTGAGCACCCGGTGCTCGACGAACAGGTACAGCGCGGTGATGAGCCAGCCGATCACGCCGATGAGCAGCGTGCCCGCCCAGGTCTGCGGCAGCTGGAACCGCTGCCCGCTCTGCAGGATGAAGTGGCCGACGCCCTCGGTGGAGCCGTACATCTCGCTCACCACGAGCATGACGAGGCCGATCGAGATCGCGAGGCGCAGGCCGATGGCGATCTGCGGTGCGGCACCGGGCAGCACGACGCGGCGGATCCGCAGCCACAGCGGGATCCGGTAGGCGCGAGCGGTCTCGAACACGCTCGGCTGGATCGAGCGCACGCCCTCGATGGCGTTCAGCAGGATCGGCCACACGCAGGCCAGGAAGATGAGGAACACCTTCGGCCCGCGACCGACGCCGAGCGTCAGGATGACGATCGGCACGAACACGACGATGGGCAGCGTGCGGAAGAAGTCCAGGTAGGGCGCGAGCACCGCACCGACCTTCGGCATGAGGCCGATGGCGACGCCGATCGCGATCCCGACCACGGCGGCGATGACCAGTGCCGCGGCGTAGTTCCCGAAGCTGTACAGCAGCGAGCTCCAGAGCGTCCCTGAGGCCGCCCAGTCGAGGAACGACTGGACGATCGTCGACAGCGGCGGCCAGAACACCGAGGTCGACTGCGAGGAGACGACCCACCACAGCACGACCAGCGTGATCGGCATCCACGACAGCAGCAGGATGCGGGCGAGCGGCCCGTAGGTGCGGATGTTCACGCGTCCTCCCCGTTCCCCGCCGGGCGCCAGCGCACCAGCGCGTTCTGCAGCCGCTCAAGGCCGACGTTGACCCCGAACCCGAGGAGCCCGGCGGTCGCGATGTACGCATAGGCGAGCGGTGCGTTCGCGCCGACCTGAGCCTCCGCGATCCGTCCGCCGATGCCGGAGGCGCCGCTGAGCACCTCGGTGGAGATGGCCACCAGGATCGCCACCGACGCCCCCAGGCGCAGGCCCGTGAGGATCGACGGTGCGGCGTAGGGCAGCAGCACCCGGCGCACCAGGAGGCCCTTCGGCGTCTGGAAGGCACGCGCGGTCTCGACGATGGACGGCGGGATGCGCCGCACGCCCTGCTGCGTCTGCACGATCACGATGAACACGACGGCGACGAACACGAGCACCGCCTTCAGCTCGACCCCGCGGCCGAGGATGAGCACCATCACCGCGATGAGCGCGACGGCGGGGAACGCCCGGCCGAAGTCGACGACGACGCGGAACGAGAGCTCCGCGGCCCCGGAAGCGCCCATGAGCAGTCCGAGCGCGATCCCGACCACGCCGGCCGCCACCAGGCCCACGGCCGCTCCCCACAGGGTCAGGCCGATCGCCTCCCAGAAGCCGAGGGTGACGATCTCCTCGCCGAGCGACACGACGACGGCCCACGGGGTGGGCACGAGCCCGCCGGGCAGCACGCCGCCGACGGCGAGGACCGTCCACAGTGCGAGTCCCGCGACGAGCACCGCCGCACGCCAGAGGGCGAGCGCCGGCAGGGCGCGGCGACGGGATTCCGCCGCCGCGCCCGCGCGGATGGTCTGCGTCCAAGTCACGATTGGATCTCCGCTTCACCGGCGGGTGCCGGTCAGCGAGCGCCTTCCCAGACGAGGTCCTCGAAGGTCAGGTCCTCGTCGACCTCGCCGAGCGTCTTCATGACCTTGAGCATCTTGTCCCAGCCGCCCTTGTTGAACTCGACGGACAGGACGTCCAGCTGCATCACGTTGTCGATGAACGGCGCGGGGTACTCGGTGTTCTCGCGGTACACGCGTCGCACCTCGTCGGGGTTCTCGTTGCCGAAGTCGGTGCCGAGGGCGAGGCCGGCGAGGAACCGCTTGAGCGCCTCCGGGTTCTGCTCGGCGTACTCCTTGGTGGCGACCCAGACGACCTGCGGCGCGTAGGGCAGGAACTCGCGGACGCCGGTGCCGATGCGGGTGAAGCCCTGGTCGACCGCCTGCAGCAGGAAGATGCTGAAGGTGAAGATCGCGTCGACCTGGCCGTTCTGCGCGGCCGCGGTGAGCGCGTCCATCGGGACCGGCACGAACTCGACCTCGTCGAGCGCGATGCCGTTCTCCTCGAGTGCGGCGACGACCGTCAGGTGCGGAAGACCGCCCAGCTCGGGGATGCCGATCTTCTTGCCCTTGAGGTCCTTCCAGTCCGTGATCGGGCTGCCGGGCGGCACGATGAGACCGTCGGAGGCCTCACCCTCCTGGTTCGGGTTCGCGTCCTTCGTCCCGGCGACGACGATGATGGGCATGCCCTCGTTGATGGCACGGACGGCGGTGACCGCGTCGGTCGCGGCGACGTCCATCTCACCGGCGATGAGGGCGGAGTTCGTCGACGCGCCACCGGTGCCGCCGGTGATCTGGAGGTCGACGTCCAGGCCTTGCTCCTCCCAGAACCCCTTCTCCGAGGCGAGGATCGAGTTCTCGATCGTGACCGCGCCGCGGGCGACGGTCATCGAGAGCACATCGTCCTCGGCGGGCTGCGACGCGGTGTCGGCGGCGGGTGCGGACGTTCCGCAGCCGGCGAAGATCGTGGTGAGGCTGAGCGCGGCGGCCGTGACCATTGCGGTCCGACGCCACCGGCGCAGGGTTCGACGGTGATCCATTTCATCTCCTTTGATGCGCTGGCGTTCACCGGCCGGCCAGGCCCCCAGGGCGTGTGCCGTGAACGATGCCTGCCGGTGGACGTGACTCCACTATCCGCAGCCGCGGAGGCATCAAGGAAGACGGGTTGTCTTATGCGCTGTATCAGCCGTTGCTATAGCCGTCCGCCTGTCGGAAGACCGCTCGACAGGTTCACCGGACCAGGTCGGCACGACGTGCGGCGAGGGCCGACAGGAACGCCGCCAGCTGCTCGATGTCGGGGACCCGGACCGTCGCGGCCGTGTCCCCCTCCCCCACCCGCACGCCCACGTCGCCGGCGCCGAGGCTCGACAGCGCGTCCTCGTCGGTGACGTCGTCGCCGGCGAACAGCACGGCGTCGGCGCCGACGAGGTCGCGCAGCGCCGCCACCGCCGTGTCCTTGCCCTCCTGCCGCGAGGCGTATTCGAGGATGTCGTGTCCGGTCCGCCGGCGCCATGCGGGCTCCTGGCCCTGCATGAGCCGCTCGATCCGCTCGTGCGCCGTCGCCGTGGCCGCGTCGTCCGCGAGGCGGGTGTGCACGGCGAAGCCGAAGGTCTTGGGCTCGATCCACACCTCGGGGAGGTCGGCGACGGCCGCCTCGGCGTCGGCGCGGATGCGGTCGCGCTCGGCGAGCTCCTTCGGCGTCAGCGCAGGTGCCGGCTCCGCCTCGCCCGGGTGACGGAACTCCGCGCCGTGCGATGCGGCGAGGTGGATCGGCGAGTCCGGGCTGTACTCGGAGATGACCTCGAGGTCGGCGAGGCTGCGTCCGGACACGAACGCGACGACCGTGCGCGGGAGCGCCGCGAGCGCCTCGACGGCGTCGCGGGCGGCGGGCAGCATCCGTGCCGCCATCGGGTCGTCCTGCCGGGGCGCGAGGGTGCCGTCGAAGTCGAGGGCCGCCAGCAGCGTGCCCGCTGCGGCGAGGTGCTCGATCGCGGCTGCGGTGTCGGTCGTGGGCTCGGTCATGCGTTCTCCGTCCGGCGCATCCGGTCGAGGGCCTCGAGGAACTCCGCCGACCAGTCCTGCACGTCGTGCTCGCGGACCCGGCGGCGGAGCGAGCGCATGCGGCGACCCTGCTCGGCCGGGGGCATCTCGATCGCGCGCATGATCGTGTTCTTCAGCCCGCCGATGTCGTGCGGGTTCACCTGCAGGGCGCTGCCGAGTTCGTCCGCGGCGCCGGCGAACTCGCTGAGCACGAGCACGCCGCGGTTGTCGACGCGGCTGGCGACGTACTCCTTCGCGACGAGGTTCATGCCGTCGCGGAGCGCCGTGACGAGCATGACGTCGGCGGCGAGGTAGAGGGCCACCATCTCCTCGCGCGGGAAGGCCTGATGGAGGTACCGGATCGCGGTGTGGCTCATCGTGTCGTAGTCGCCGTTGATCCGGCCGACCGTCAGCTCGATCTCGTCTCGCAGCTGCACGTACGCGGCCACCCGCTCGCGGCTCGGGCTCGCGACCTGCACGAGGGTCACGTCGCCGACGCTCGTCCGGCCGTCCTCGAGCAGTTCGCCGAAGGCCTTCAGCCGGTGCCGGATGCCCTTCGTGTAATCGAGCCGGTCGACGCCGAGGAGGATCTTCTTCGGGTTGCCGAGCTCCTCGCGGATCTCCCGCGCCCGCGCCTGGATGTCCTCGCGCTGCGCCAGCTCGATGTAGAGGTCGGCGTCGATGGAGATCGGGAACGCCTTCGCGAGCGCCACCCGGGACGTGCCGTCCGGGTTCGGCACCCGGATGCCGGAGGCCCGGGTCTCGTAGCGGAGCTGACGGCGCACGGCACGGGCGAAGTTGCCGGCGTCGGCGCTCCGCTGGAAGCCGATGACGTCGGCGCCGAGGAGGCCCTCCAGCACCTGCTTGCGCCACGGCAGCTGCGAGTACAGGCCGTATGCCGGGAACGGGATGTGGTGGAAGTAGCCGATCGTGAGGTCGGGGCGGAGCTCCCGCAGCATCCGCGGGACGAGCTGCAGCTGGTAGTCCTGCACCCACACGGTGGCGCCCTCGGCGGCGTTCTCCGCCGCGGCTCGGGCGAACCGCTCGTTGACCGCGACGTAGGCCTCCCACCAGGCGCGCTTGTAGAGCGGGGCGGCGATGACGTCGTGGTAGAGCGGCCAGATCGTGTCGTTCGAGAACCCCTCGTAGTACAGCTCCACGTCGGATGCGGTGAGCGTGATGGGGACGAGGTGCATCCCGTCGAAGTCGAACGGCTCGAGTTCGACGTCGGGTTTGCCGGGCCAGCCGACCCAGGCGCCCTCCGACGCGCGCATGACCGGCTCGAGGGCGGCGACGAGCCCGCCGGGAGACCGGCGCCACCCGCCGTCGTCGTCCCGGTCGACGGGAAGGCGATTGGCGACGACGACGAATTCGGCTGCTGACACGCGATCTCCAGTTTCCAGGCCCGTAGGGGTGTGTCGCCCAGGCTACCGCGCGGCACTTCCACGCGTCGGCCGGTCGCGTCAAGCAGGGCGGGGCGGTACCCTCTCGCGCTAGCGTGGGCACATGCGTGGGTATCTCTTCGGCTCCGGACTGTTCAGCGCGATCCTCGGCGGGTTCACCCTGCTCAAGAGCCTGCGCAACTCCGACGAACCCTTCACCTGGCGGACCGCCCTCGCGTGGCTGAGCTGGGGCACCACGATGGCGCTCGCCATCGGGACGGTCGTCGACCTCTTCCGCGCCAAGCGCGGGCACATCGTCCCGAGCGACTCGCGGGTCTCCGGCGACGAGCAGAAGCTCATGCGCCGCCGCATCCGCGACTGATCCCGAGATCGATACCGGAGTTATATACCTCGGTTATATGATCGAGGGATGACCAGAGCCGACGACATCGAACGGATCGTCATCGCCGCGCACGCGCTCACCCGCATCGCGGCCCTGTCGACGCAGAACGACGCGCCCTCGGCGCAGTGGCGCGCACTGAGCCTCCTGCAGCAGGGCCCGCTCCGCGTGGGCGACCTCGCGCGGCTGGCGCGCACCACCCAGCCCGGGATGACCCGGCTCGTCGGGCAGCTCGTCGACCAGGGGCTCGTGACCCGCACGAACGACCCCGACGACTCGCGGGCGACGGTCGTCGCGCCGACCGAAGCCGGGTCCCGGGCGCTCGCCGCCTGGAAGACCGAGCTCGGCACCGCGCTCGAACCGCTGTTCGCCGACCTCACCGAGGCCGAGTGGGCCGCGCTGGAGCATGCCTCCCGCATCCTCACCGAACGTGCCGAGGCCGTCCCGGCGGCCACCCGATGAGCGGGCACGGCACGGCGTCGTTCCGGCAGCAGCCGGCGTCGGTCTGGGCGGTGGCGTTCGCCAGCATGGTGGCGTTCATGGGGATCGGGCTCGTCGACCCGATCCTGCCCGCGATCGCGGAGTCGCTCGATGCGACCGCGGTCGAGACCGAGCTCCTGTTCACCAGCTACCTGGTCGTGACCGGGCTCGCGATGCTCATTACGAGCTGGATCTCGAGCCGCATCGGCGCGAAGGCGACGCTCCTGGTCGGTCTCGGGCTCATCGTCGCGTTCGCGCTGCTGTGCGCACTGTCCGGCAGCGTCGACGCCGTCATCGGCTTCCGCGCCGGCTGGGGGCTCGGCAACGCCCTGTTCCTCTCCACCGCGCTCGCCACGATCGTGGGTGCGAGCAGCGGCGGCAGCGGCGCGGCGATCGTGCTGTACGAGGCGGCGCTCGGCCTGGGCATGGCGGTCGGCCCGCTCCTGGGCGGCCTCCTCGGCGAGACGAGCTGGCGCGGTCCGTTCTTCGGCGTGGTCGCGCTCATGGCGATCGCGTTCGTCGCGGTCGCGACGCTCCTTCGCACGAAGGGCGCGGCGAAGCCCACCCCGGTGCCGTTCTCCGCGCCGTTCCGCGCGCTCGGGCGCCCGGCGCTCGCCGTGCTGGCCGTGGCGGCGCTGTTCTACAACGTCGGGTTCTTCGTACTGCTGGCCTTCTCGCCGTTCCCGCTCGGGTTCGGTGCGATGGGGATCGGGTTCACGTTCTTCGGCTGGGGCGTCGCGCTGGCGATCTCCAGCGTCTGGGGCGCACCGCTCCTGCTCCGCCGGCTCCGGCGTACGACCGTCATGCTGTGGACGCTGCCGCTCCTCGCGGCGGACCTCGTCGCCGCGGCGGTCGTCGTGGAGGATGCGGCCGGACTCGTCGCCTGCATCGTCGTGGGCGGACTGCTGCTCGGCGTCATGAACACCGTCCTCACCGAGGCGGTCATGGAATCGACGGATCTCCCCCGGTCCGTGGCGTCGTCGGCGTACTCGGCGGTGCGCTTCCTCGGCGGCGCCGCAGCCCCGCCGGTCGCGGCCTGGCTGTGGCACGCGTACGGCGCCGCCGTGCCGTACGCGTTCGCAGCCGCCGCCATGCTCGTCGCGACCGCCGTCATCGCCTGCTTCCGCCGCGTGCTGGCACGGGTCGACGCGACCGAGGCGGATGCGGCCGAGGAGGCCGCCGCGGTGCTCGTCGGCGACGCCGCCTGACCGTCACGACACGCACGAGGGCCCGGGGTCACAGCGACCGCGGGCCTTCGTGCTGCAAGGATCGGAGGATCATGACTGCGACCCCCCACGACCTGACCGCCCTCGCCGCCCGCGCGGAGGCCGGCGAGATCAGCCACATCGAACTCATCGACGCCTTCCTCGAGACCGAGATTTACGTGCCCTCGATCTCCGACCCGGAGGCCGGCGCGATCGACCCGGTCATCTCGCGCGTCGACGAGGTCGACTACCTCGTCATCGGCGCCACCGTCGACGCGCTCGAGGAGACGATCGACGTCGCCCGTTACGGCGTGCCGATGGACGGCCGCGTGCTCGTGGCCGGCATGGACCCCGAGCTCGGCATCCTCGTCAACCTCGGCGGCGGCGGCGCGTTCGCGATGCCGAAGGCGATGCTCGACGACATCCGCGGGGGCGCCCCGCTCGGCTGATCCGGCTTCATCCGTCGCGGATGCCGCATGTCCGGGGGCGACACCCGGCATCCGCGACGGATGAACCGTGGTGTGCGCGGCGGCGTGCTGGTTGACTCTGCACATGTCGCTGCAGGAGCTGTGCACGCTCGTGACGCGACACGCGCGCACGGGGCTGCGCTGGTCCGCGATCCCGGGCGTTTCGGTCGCGCGACTGGACGCGCCCGGTCCGCTCGACGTCGGCGGCACCGGCACCATGCTCGCCGTGGTCGGGCAGGGCACCAAGCGGTTGGCGGTCGGTGACACGATCCACGGGTACGGGCCGGGCCAGTATCTCGTCGCGTCGCTCGACCTTCCGACCACGGGCCGCTTCACCGACGTCACACCGCAGCATCCCGCGCTCGGGTTCGGGATGCGGATCCGCCCCGAGGTCGTCGGCGAACTCATGCTGAGTCCTGCCGCCGAGGTCCTCCGCGAACCCGCGGCGCCCGCGGCCTCCCCGCCGGGCGTCGCGGTCGGCACCGTGTCCCCCCGCCTGCTCGACGCGGTGGTGCGGATGCTGCGCCTGCTCGACCACCCGGACGACATCCCGGCGCTCGCACCGTTGATCGAACGCGAGATCCTCTGGCTCGTGATGACGGATGCGGCGGGCGCCGCGGTGCGGCAGCTCGGCGTCGCAGGCAGCACGCTCGACCGCGTGCGCGGCGTCGCAGGCTGGATCCGGGAACGGTACGCCGAGCCGGTGCGGATCGAGGAGCTGGCACGACGCGCACGCATGAGTCCGTCGGCGTTCCACCGCGCGTTCCATCAGGTGACCGCGATGAGTCCGATCCAGTTCCAGAAGCAGGTGCGGTTGCACGAGGCACGCCTGCGGCTCGTGCAGCACGCCGGCGACGTCGGCGAGGTGGCGTACGCCGTGGGCTACGAGAGCCCGTCGCAGTTCAGCCGGGAGTACCGGCGGCTGTTCGGCGAGGCGCCGAGCCGGGACGCGGCGCGCCTTCGCGAGACCCTGACCGCCGACGGACGCGCGCCCGCCGCGGGCACGGCAGGATCGGGCAAGGATCGGCGCGGATCGGTCTAGGTGCCCGCCGCGGTCGAGCGTGTGATGGAGGCATGACCGATACGACAACCGTCACCTACGGATTCACCGCCACCATGACCGCCCGTCCGGGTCGGGGAGCCGAGCTCGTCGAGCTGCTCCTGACCGGACTCGACGAGGGCAATCCCGCCGCGAGCGAGTACTGCCTCGTCTACCTCGTCAGCCGATCCAGCGAGAACCCCGACGTCGCGAGCGTCATCGAGGGGTGGACGAGTGAAGCCGACCACCACCGGTTCTTCGGCGGCGACGCCGCGCAGCGCATGATCGCGCAGTTCGACGGTCTGCTCGCCGAGGAGCCGCAGTACAGCGCGCTCGTGCCCGTCGGCGGGAAGGCCGTGCTCCGATGACGGCGCCGCGCCGGCCGGCGGTGGACCCGGAGCTGCAGGCGCTCGCATCGGCGCTCCCAGACTTCCCGGCGTTGGACGCGACCTCGCTCCCCCGCATCCGGCCGTACGCGACGGCGCCGATCGAACCGCTGCTCGCCGACCGTGACGTCGACCGCACCGAGGTCACCGTGACCGCGCGGGACGGGCATCCGCTCCCGGTGACGGTCCTCGCGCCACATGCAGGCGGCCGACCCGCGCCGGGGATCCTCTGGCTCCACGGCGGGGGCATGGTGATGGGCGACCGGTTCTCCCAGCTCAGCGTGCCGCTCGACTGGCTGGACGCGTTGGGCGCGGTGATCGCCACCGTCGACTACCGGCTCGCGCCCGAGGCCACGGGTTCCGCGATCGTCGAGGACGCGTACGCCGCGCTCGAATGGTTCGCGGCGGCGGCGCCGGAGTTCGGCGTCGACCCGGACCGGCTCGTCGTGGCCGGGGTGAGCGCAGGTGGGGGCGTCACCGCCGGCCTCGCCCTCCTGGCGCGGGACCGCGGGGGTCCCCGCATCGCCGCGCAGGTGCTGGGCTGCCCCATGCTGGACCACCGCAACGACACCGTCTCGGCGCAGCAGTTCACCGGGCCCGGGGTGTGGTCGAAGGAGTCCAACGCGTTCGCGTGGGGCGCGCTCCTGCCGGAGGCGGTCCCGGCGTCGCCCTACGCGTCGCCCGCGCTCGCCGATGATCTGTCCGGCCTGCCCCCGGCGTACATCGACGCGGGCACCGCCGAGGTGTTCCGCGACGAGGACGTGGCGTACGCGTCACGCATCTGGGCCGCGGGCGGCGCCGCCGACCTGCACGTCTGGACCGGCGGCATCCACGGGTTCGACGCCAGCTACCCGGCTGCGGCGCTGTCGCAGGCCGCCCGGCGGACGAGGACCGCGTGGCTGGAGCGGGTGCTCTCCCGCATCCCCGCACGGGCGGGCTGACGACCGAAGCAGAAAGCCCCGCAGAGTGGCGAGACTCTGCGGGGCTGTCCGTGCACCCCCTGGGACTCGAACCCAGAACCCACTGATTAAGAGTCAGTTGCTCTGCCGATTGAGCTAGAGGTGCGTGATCCGGGCGGTTTTTCGCTCTCCCGAACCGAGGATTAACACTAGCATCGACCCCGCCGGGTGCGCGAATCGAGCCCCGTCCCCACGCACCTCGGGCGCGTCGCGGCGACCGGTATCCTGGCGGGGTGACGTCCCCCCACTCCCCGGTCCCGGGTGCGCCCTCGACCCTGTCCGACGATCTCGACCTCGCCCTCCGCCTCGCGGATGCGGCGGACGCGGCCTCGATGGCACGGTTCGACGCCGCGGACCTCGATGTGCACGCCAAGCCCGACGCGTCGTACGTGACGGAGGCGGATCTCGCCACCGAACGCGCGATCCGCGAGATCCTCGCAACCGAGCGCCCCGACGACGGGGTGTTCGGCGAGGAGTACGGCGCCGAGGGCGACAGCGCACGGCAGTGGATCATCGACCCGATCGACGGTACGCACAACTACCTCCGCGGCATCCCGATGTGGGCGACCCTCATCGCGCTCGCCGTGGACGGCGTGCCGCAGGTCGGTGTGGTCAGCCAGCCTGCGATCGGCCGCCGCTGGTGGGGCGCGACGGGGCTCGGTGCCTGGACGGCCACGGCCGACGGACCCCGCCGTATCCGTGTGTCGGACGTCGACGAGCTCGCCCGGGCGAGCGTGAGCTACCAGAGCATGCAGCAGTGGGACGGCGTGGGCCGCGCCGACGACGTGCTGCGCCTGAGCCGCGCCGTGTGGCGCGACCGCGGCTACGGCGACGCCTGGCCGTACATGCTCCTCGCCGAGGGCCGGCTCGAGATGGTCGCCGAGTTCGACGTGAAGGAGTACGACATCGCCGCGCACTGGCCGATCGTCACCGAGGCCGGCGGACGCTTCACCGCCTTCGACGGGTCGGAGACGCTCACCGGGGGTTCGTCCCTCGCGACGAACGGCGTGCTGCACGAGACGTTCCTCGACTTCTTCCACGGCGAGCGGGCGGGCGCATGATCCGGCGCCGCACCGGCACGGCGCTCACGGTGGCCGCCGCATCCGTCCTCCTGCTCGTCGGCTGCGGCGGCGCGGCCGAGGAGGCACCCACCGCGACGCCGACGGCGGATGCGGTCACCTCGACCCCGACGCCGGAACCGACGGTCACCCCCACCGAGGACGCCGACGCCGTCCCCACCTGCGAGACGCTGATCCTGCCCGAGGTGGTCGAGAGCTTCACCGAGCAGGGCTGGACCGCGGAGGCCGACACGTTCCGCATCGGCGCGACCGAGGTGCCCGAAGGCCTGTGGTGCGTGTGGGGCGACTACAGCGTCGCGAGCGACCACGTGCAGATCTACGGCTGGGCACCCGTCGACCCGGAGGTCGCGCGCACGGCACGCGCCGACCTGCTGGCGAGCGGATGGCGCATGGTCGACGATCCGGACCACGACCGCGTCACCGAGAACCCCGACACCGCGCTGGATCTCGACGAGGACGGGTACGGCATGACGTACGAGTTCGGCGACGGTTGGGTGATCGTCTCCGACACCCGCCAGGGGCTCCTGCTCATCGAGCGACCGGACGCGTGAGCTCGGCGGACTGGATCGAGCGGCTCGGACTGCAGCCGCTCGAGGGCGAATCCGGCTGGTGGGCGCCGGTCTTCCGTTCGACGGTGCCGGTCGCGAGCGAACTCGGCGACACGACCGCCTGCAACGTCATCCACTACCTGCTCGATGCCGAGCGGCCCATCAACGCCTGGCACCACCTCGCATCGGACGACACCCACATGCTCCTCGACGGCGGACCGGTGGAATACATCACGGTGGACGAGGCGGGAGCGGTGCGCACGACCGTGCTGGATGCGGCACACCCGGTCATCAGCATCCCCGCCGGGTCGTACAAGGCGCTGCGTCTGCTCGAACCGGACTCGTACGCACTCATGGGGTCGGTCGTGACGCCGGCGTGGACGCCGGAGCGGGTGCGGATCGAGCCGCCCGTGCTGCGCGACCGGCCGGAGTGGCTGACCGACGACCTCATGCACGCGCTGACGACCGGCTTCCCGGTCTGACTCACGTGCTGCGCAGCGCGAGGCGCGTCTCGGTCTGCGCCGCCCCGCCCTCGCGTTTGAGCCGCCGGAGCAGCGTGTTCAGCGCCCCGGTGTCGCGGGCGTGCACGCGCAGCAGGTAGTCGTACGGCCCCGTGACGTGCACCGCGTCGACGATCTCGCGCACGGCACCCGCCCAGGCGAGGAACGCGTCCGAGTCGCGGTCGTCGCGGAGCCTGACGTCGATGAACGCCTCGAGCGCGGCGGCCGGGTCCGGCAGATCGGTTGCGAGGATCGCGCGATAGCCGAGGATGACACCGTCGGCCTCAAGGCGACGGACCCGCGCGGCGACCGCGTTCGTGCTGAGCCCGACCTCCCGCCCGATCGCACTGAACGATGCACGGGCGTCGTCCCGCAGGATGCCGAGGATCTGTTCGTCGATCGCGTCCATGACAGCGATCATCGCAGTTCCACGCCCGATCTGGCAGCAAGCTTCGCGGCGTCAAGGATGCTGTGACGCATGGATCCCACTGCGTTCGCGGCCGGCGTGCTCGCGGGGCTCGCGCTCGCGGTGCCCCTCGGCGCCGTCGGGGTGCTGCTGCTCGCGGAGGGCGCGACGTGGGGTCTCCGCCGGGGGCTTCCCGCCGCAGCGGGTGTCGCGACGGTCGACGCCGGATACGCCGCGCTGGCGGTGTTCGCGGGAGCCGCGCTCGCACCGGTGATCACCGGCTGGGGCGTCTGGCCCGGGGTGGTCGGCGGCCTGGTGCTCGTCGCCCTCGGGCTGCACCGCGCGATGCGCGCGTTGCGGACGCAGCCTGCGGAGGCTGTGGGTCGCGAGCCTCGTCCGGGCGGCGGATGGCGCCGCTTCGCCGCCTTCGTCGGGCTCACGGCGCTGAACCCGGCGACGCTGCTCGTCTTCGCGGCGATCGTGGCGGGGCTCGCCTCGACCGTCCGCTCCCCCATGTCCGGGTCGGCGTTCGTCGCGGGGGTGGCCGCCGCATCCCTCGCGTGGCAGGTGCTGCTCGTCGGCGTCGGCGCGCTGCTGCACCGGCATGCCGGAGCGGGCGTCCGCCGCGCCACCGGCATCGTCGGCGGGTGCGCGGTCGCGGTGTTCGGCGCGGCGCTCTGCGCGGGTGCGCTCAGCGGCTGAGCACGTTTCGGGCGGTGCGCGGCCGCATCCGCCCCCGGGTCACCAGATGATGCCGCCGCCGATCGAGATGCCGCCCCAGGTGAGCAGCACGAAGATGGCGGCGAACACGACGGGCGCGATGCCCTTGCCGCTGCGGGCGAGGCCCTTCAGAAGGGCGATGACGACGAGGATCGCGGCGACGATCGAGAGGCCACCGCCCACGACGAGCCCGATGAACAGCGGGATGGGCATGAGCACGAGGCCGAGGAGGCCGACCCAGAAGGCGGCCCAGGCGGTCGGGTTGCGGCGTTCCACAGAGGAGGACATGGCTCCATTGTGGCGGTTACGCCACGCACGCAGAACGTTACGCGACCCAAGACCGACAAAATGACCGGCTGGGCGGATGGCGCGCCGCACATGGTCGCGATCTCCGCCTGCGTAACGTGAGGTTCGAAAGTCGGGGGGACGGTTATGGGGCTCAACTTCGTCGCGGTTGATTTCGAGACCGCGAACAGGTCGCACGATTCAGTGTGCGCGGTGGCGGCAGTGAGAACACGAGACGGCGTGATCGTCGACGAGTACCGCGCACTCGTCTGCCCACCCGGCGGGGCAGACGACTTCGAGTCTGCGAATACTCGCGTGCACGGGATCGATTCAACGATGGTTGCGGACGCCCCCATATGGCCCGCGGTCTATCGCGATCTCCGTTCGTTCCTTCAGGACGACGTGGTCGTCGGGCACAACGTAAGTTTCGATGTGTCCGTGCTTCAGAACGCATGTAGTGCGTACGATCTCAGCCTGCCGACGCTCAACACGTTGTGCACGCTGGAACTGGCGCGTGCGGCGCTCCGCGTACCTTCTTATTCCTTACCCTGGGTGACCGAACACCTGGGTCTGCCGGCTTTCGACCACCACGATCCGCTGGCTGACGCGCGCGCGTCGGCGCTCGTTCTGGTCGCTCTCGCCGAACGTATCGGCGCGACGGACGTATGGGATCTGAGTCGCGCACTCGCAGTACCTGTCGCGCCGACGTGGTCGGAAAGCGAGGACGCCGTGTTCGCCGCGCTGACAGCGAAGAGCGACGACATCATCGGCACTGGGTTCGCCGGCGAGGTTGTCTGCTTCACCGGCGCACTCAAGATGATGATCCGCGAACGCGCACGCGAGCTCGTCGTCGAGCAAGGCGGCACGTGGCAGGACGGAGTCACGCGGAAGACAACGATTCTCGTCACGGGTGACTTCGACGAGCGCTCTTTTCGACCCGGCGCCGCCTTCTCAAGCAAACTGACGAAGGCGTTCGCTCAGATCGAGGCGGGCCAGAAACTGGAAATCATCACAGAGGAAGCGTTCATCACCAGGATGACGCTGGGTGAACAGGAACTCCGGGCGCGCATCGGGGCACGCAAAGCCCGTTCCAAGCTGCCCGAGTGGGTCCTCATTCAATCCGGCAACGGGCCGAACGGAGACTTCTGGAGCTGGTATCGCGCTGCACTCGCACACCCCGACGGCCGAGCTTCCGATGGCGACCCGTGCATCTGGTGCGATGCTCCGATTCCTGAGCGAACTCATTGGGTCCACCGTGATCGTCGCGTGTGCAGCGTGCACTGCAACGAACGCCTCAAACGAAGTGCAAGCCGCGCATGGCGAAACGCCGGCATTCGATTCAGCCCACCTGATTGGGGGTGACCCGGAAGAGGATCTCTCCAGCGAGTGGCGCCAGAGGTGGCCATCCGACTGCGTCGATATCCGCTGATGTCGGACGCAGCATCGGCATCGCTAGCACCGTGGCTCCTGCTGCGTAGATGAAGATTTCGAGGTTCGCGGAGCGAGAAAAGAGAAAGGGCCCGAGATCCGCGTGATTCCGCGGGTCTCGGGCCCTTTCGTGTGACAGTGGTTGAGTGGAGCTGGGGGGAATCGAACCCCCGTCCAACGCTGGGTCTCCGCGTCTTCTCCGGGCGCAGTCTGTGCAGACGTTCTGCTCGGCTCCGACCTTTGTCACAGACACCTAAGTCGACAAGCCCAGCCTGGGAAGAGTCCCGCGTGACGTCCAGGCGCCGCCACACAGCAAGATTCCTAGATGACGCCAGGATCCGTATCGGAATCACATACGGTCTGACGGACTATCGGGCTCGCTTACGCAGCGAGGGCGAAGTCAGTGCGCTTTGCATCGGCACTTATTGGTTTGCGGGGAGCGTTTACGAGATAACCCCACATCCTCGGCCCGCTTCTCGCGGATTCGCAGGCGCTGTCGAAACCGATCAGCCCCATGGAACCTTCTCGCGAAGGGCCACTGTCACACTCTTGAGTTGCCAATCCCGGATGCAGAGCACCCGAGCATCACAGGATACAACAGGTCGGCGACATCACCCATTCCCGGGCCCGCTCCGTCGTCCTCTCCTCCCCAGGTGGCGAGAACATGCAGTCTCGATAAGTTGTCCACAATCTCCGTTGTGACCTGGTGTTTGACGCGTCTGGATGTCGGAGGCCCCGAGGAGAATGTGGGCATGACGATCAGCGTCCCGCCTCCCGCTCCCGGCATCACCGGGATGCTGCGCGAGGCCCTCGCGACGTTGACCGATCCCGCATCCCTCGCCAGGCTGTCCGACGAAGACCTCATCGATGCGACCCGAGAGGCGGAGTCGCCCGGACGACTCGTCGACGCCGCCCGCGTCTTCGCCGCGGGTGAACTGGCCGATCGCTCGCGACGGAGCCTCGGGATGGAAGGACTCGCCGCCCGGCTCGGCTGCCGCAACGCGGCCGAACTCCTCGAACGCGCCCTCCTCGTGTCCGGCCGTACGGCACGCGACCGCATCGCGACCGCCGAACCGCTGCGCGACCTCGTCTCGATCACCGGCGAGGTGCTGCCTGGCAGGTTCCGTGCCGTACGGTCGGCGCTCACCGGTGGGATGCTGTCGCTCGACGCCGCGACCGCGATCGCACGCACCCTCTCCCCCGCAGCCGAGCGCGGCGCGGATCCCGGTGCGATCGACGCGGCCGTCGGCGAGCTCGTCGCGTCGGCGATCGGCCGACCGCCGACGTCGGCAGACGACGCCGAACCGCCGTGCACGGCGGATGAGGTCCGGATCATGGCGCAGACCTGGGCGCTCGTCCTCGACCCCGACGGCGCACTCCCCGACGAAGCGAAGGGCCTCCGCCGACGCGGACTCACGCTGGGGCGGCTGCGCGAGGGCACCGTGCCGCTCCGCGGGGAGCTCCTGCCCGACGTGGCCGCGCAGCTGCAGCGACTGATCGACGCCTATCTGAACCCGCGGGTCGACGACGCCGGCACCGGCCCGACCTTCCGCGACGACGAGCTCGTCGAAGACCACGAGCATCGCTCGAGCACCCAGCAGCGGCACGATGCACTGGCAGGCATCCTCACCGTCGCAGCCACGCACCACGACACACCCACACTGGGCGGCGCCGCGCCGACCCTCGTCGTCGCCGTCACGGCCGACGAGCTGGAGCGCGGGAACGGGACGGCGTTCGTCCAGGGCGCCGACGACGACCGCACCGCCGTCCCGGCATCGGTCGCACGGCACACGGGGTGCGCCGGCGCGGTGCAGCGGGTCGTGCAGGCCCCCGACGGCCGCATCCTCTCCCTCGGACTCCCGCAGCGCACGTTCTCCGCCCACCAGCGTCGGGCGATCACCCTCCGCGACGGCGCATGCGTCATCCCCGGCTGCCATGTCCCCGCCACCTGGTGCGAGGTCCACCACGTGCAGGAGGCTGCGAGGGGCGGCCCGACCCACACCGACAACGGCGTGCTCCTCTGCTGGTTCCACCACCGCACGATCGACACCGGCGGGTGGCGCATCGAGATGCGTGCCGGTGAACCCTGGGTCAGCGCGCCCGGGTGGGTCGATCCACACCGGCGATGGCAACGGGCCCGGTCCCCGCTGGGACGCTGGCGACGGCAACGGGCGTGACCGGGGCCGGGCGCACACGGATGCGGGCGCGGCGCAGCCGCATCCCGACCTCGCCGCTCACTAGGCTCGTGCCCATGACCGCCGATCGTGCCGACGTCCGCCCCGGCATCGCCGAGCGCCTGTCGCGCATGATACGGCTGCCGACCGTGTCCGCCGAGCTCGACCGGCGCGGGATGGCACCGTTCGAGGCCTTCGCCGACCTCCTCGTCGAGCTGTACCCGCTCGTGCACGAGCACCTCACGCTCGAACGGCACACCGAGCTCGGGCTCCTCTACCGGTGGGCCGGACGCACGGATGCCGACCCGGTCGTGCTCATGGCGCACTTCGACGTCGTCCCGGTCGACGAGAACGACGCGTGGACGTACCCGCCGTTCGAGGGGCGCATCGCCGACGGCTTCGTGTTCGGCCGCGGCGCCCTCGACGACAAGGGCCCCCTCGTCGTCATCCTCGAGGCCGTCGAGAACCTCCTCGCCGCCGGCTTCACGCCGGCACGCGACGTGTACCTCGCGTTCGGCGGCAACGAGGAGACCTTCGGCGACGCCGCCCGCGAGATGGCGCGTGTCCTCCACGAACGCGGTGTCACGCCGTTCCTGGTCATCGACGAGGGCGGCGCCGTCGTCGACGCCCCGCTGCCGTTCCTCCACGGGCAGGCCGCCATGGTCGGCGTCGGCGAGAAGGGGTTCGTCAGCCTCCTCCTCACCGCCCAGGGCGCCGGCGGACACGCGTCCGCACCACCGCCCATCACCGCCGTCCGCCGCATCGCCCGCGCGATCGACAGCCTCGAACCCGGCACGTTCCGCCCGCACGTGCCGGTCGCCATCCGGCGGATGCTGTCGATCCTCGCCGCGCAGGCCGACCTCGGCCCGCGCCTGCTGTACCGGCTGCTCGCCGCGTTCCCCGCCGTCACCGGTCGGGTGTTCGCCGCGATGGGCGGCGAACCGGCCGCTCTCGTGCGCACGACCGTCGCCGCGACGATGCAGTCCGGCGGCACCGCCCCGAACGTGCTCCCCTCGTCCGCATCCGCGACCGTCAACCTCCGCATCGCGCTCGGCGAGACCGTCGAGGGCACCGTGGCCCGCGTCATCCGGCAGATCGACGACCCCGACGTGCAGGTGACCGTCCTCGAAGGCGACGACCCCTCACCGGAGTCCTCGGTCGAGGGCGCCCCGTTCGCCGCCGTCACCCGCGCCGTCGCCGCCTCGTACCCCGAGGCCGCCACGGTGCCGTACGTGATGATGCAGGCCAGCGACGCCCGCCACTTCCACCGGTTCGCGCCCGCCGTCTACCGCTTCGCCCCGCTGACCATGAGCGCCGCGCAGCGGGCATCCGTCCACGGTGTCGACGAACGCGTCGGCATCGACGCCCTCCAGCGCGGGGAACACTTCCACCGCGCCCTCATCACCGGGCTCGGCTGAGCCCTCGTGCAAAGGAGCACCATGACGCAGCGCGTCACGCTCGGCGCCCTCGCCGGGGTCGTCGGCTTCCTCGCCTTCGTCGAGTTCACCAGCGGCGTGCTGCAGGGCTACTACACCCCGATGCTCACCGACATCGCCCGGCACCTCGGCATCCACGACGCCGACGTGAACTGGCTCGAGGGCGCGCAGCTGATGCTGTCCGCGCTCGTCGTGCCGGTCCTGGCGAAGCTCGGCGACATGGTCGGCCACAAACGGATGCTGCTCGTCTCGACCGCCGCGACCGCCGCCGCATCCCTCGTGCTGCCGTTCACCGACTCGTTCGCCGTGTTCCTCATCGCGTGGGCGCTGCAAGGCTTCTACGTGGTCTGGCTGCCGCTCGAGATTGCACTCATCTGGTCGCGCTCGCGCACCATGGCGGCCCGCACCGTCATCACCGCGCGCGCGGCCGGGCTCCTCGTCGCCGCCCTCGAGGGCGGCGCCATCGCCGGCGCCCTGATCGGCGGCGCACTCGTCGACGTGCTGCCGCTGTCGGTCGTCCTGCTCGTCCCGGCACTGCTCGTCGTCGTCTGCTTCGTCGTCGTGCTCTTCGGCGTGAAGGAATCGCCGAACCCCGCCGGCGGCCGCCTCGACACGGTCGGGTTCGTGCTCATCACGCTCGCCCTGCTGGCCTTCACCGGCGGCCTGAGCCTCCTGCGCATCAACGGCCCCGGAGACGTACTGTCGTGGGGCGTGGTCGTCCTCGGCCTGCTCCTGGTCATCCCGTTCGCCCTGTGGGAGCTGCGCCATCCCGACCCGCTGGTCGACGTGCGCATGTTCCGCTCGCCCGCGCTCGGCCCGGTGTTCCTCACCGCGGGCCTGTTCGGCGTGAGCGTCCTCGGTGCACAGGCGCCGCTGTCGACCTTCGCCCGCACCGACCCCGACGTGTACGGCTACGGGCTCGGCACCGCCGGCTTCGCGACGTCGCTCATCATCGGGGTCTACCTCATCGCGATGATCACCGGCGCACTGCTGTACCCGGCCGTCTCGCGGCTCGTCACCCCGCGCCGTGCCCTGTTCGCCGCGGCGGTGTTCGTCGGCGTCGGGTTCCTGCTCTTCCTGCCGTTCCACGACGCGTACGCGCAGGTCATCACGAACATGGTCGTCGTCGGCCTGGGCTCCGGCGCCCTCGTCGCGGCGCTCCCCGCGGCGGCCGCGGCGGCCGCCCCCGCGGCGCAGACCGGCGTCGCCACCGGGCTCACGAACTCGGTGAAGACGGTCGGCGGCGCCATCGCATCCTGCGTCTTCGGCATCGCACTGTTCGCGGGCACGGCCGCGCAGGCGGGCGGCGTCGAGGGCACGGCGGGCTCGTTCACCGGCTACCTCACCGTGTGGACCGTCTGCGGCGTCACCGCGCTCGTCGCAGCCGTGCTGCTGCTGTTCGTGCCGAAGGCGTCGTTCACCGACCGCACGGTGCCGCAGGACGCGGAGCCCCTCGTCCGCTGAGGCGGCAGCCGCCCGCATCCGTCATCCGCGAGGCGGAACGGATGCGGCGGGTCACTCCCCCATGCGGTTGCGGGTGCGCATGGCCCGCTCGGCCTCGCGCTTGTCCTGCCGTTCCCGCAGGGTCTGACGCTTGTCGTACTCGCGCTTGCCCTTCGCGACCGCGATCTCGACCTTCGCGCGACCGTCGGAGAAGTACAGCTTCAGCGGCACGAGCGTGTAGCCACCGGCGGCGACCGCGTGGGAGAGCTTGATGATCTCCTCCTTGTGGAGGAGCAGCTTGCGGGTGCGCTTGGCCGAGTGGTTCGTCCAGTGCCCCTGCGAGTACTCCGGGATGTGCACTGCATCCAGGTACGCCTGGCCGTTGTCGATGAACGCGTATCCGTCGGACAGGTTCGCCCGGCCCTCGCGCAGCGACTTCACCTCGGTGCCGGTGAGCACGAGGCCCGCCTCGTACGTCTTCTCGACCGAGTACTCGTGACGCGCGCGGCGGTTGGTCGCGATGACCTTCTCTCCGCGTTCCCTGGGCATGGTTGCACTCCTGTTCGACGGCCGCACCTGCTGCGGCAGCCCGTCAGTCTATCAACGAGCGGCGCGGGTCACGCCCGCAGCCACCGCCGGATGGCGAAGCTCGCCGACGCCGCCGCGAGCACGACGCCGATCACGATGATCACCGGGATGACGATCGCGAGGTCGCCGGGGCCCACCCACGTGGTCACGAACGCGATGCGCTCGCGCAGGTAGCCGCCCACACCGAACTCGACGCCCGCCCACACCGCCACGCTCGCGAGCACCGAACCGATGAGCGCGGCGAACACGCCCTCCAGCACGAACGGCGTCTGGATGAACCGGTTCGACGCACCGACGAGGCGCATGATGCCGATCTCCTTGCGCCTGGCGAAGGCGGACAGTCGGATCGTCGTCGCGATGAGCAGGACCGCGGCGATGAGCATGAGTCCGGCGATCCCGACCGCGATGTAGGTGGCGACCGTCAGCGCGGAGAACAGCGGCTCCAGGTACTGCATCTGATCCGCCACCTCCTCGACGCCGTCCATGCCGCCGAACGCCTCGGCGATGACGTCGGAGTTCGTCTGGTCGACGAGGTTGATCGAGAAGGTCGCGTTGATCTGGTCGGGCGTGATGACGCCGACGTACTCGTCGCCGAGCTGCGCGATCGCGTCGTCGTACGCCTCGTCGCTCGTCTGGAACGTGTAGTCGCGGATGAGGGGGGTCAGCGCGGGACCGTTCAGCTCGGCCTCCACCGCCTCGATCTGCTCCTCGGTCGCCGCGGCGCCGTCGGCACAGGTGTCGGTCGTCGACACGCTCGTGCACATGTACACGGCGACCTGGGCGCGGTCGACCCAGAAGTCCTTCATCTTGCCGATCTGCAGCTGCATGAGCACCGCGGCGCCCACGAACGTGAGCGACACGAAGGTCACGAGCACGACCGACACCACCATGGAGGCGTTGCGGCGCAGACCGCTCAGGGCCTCGCCGAGGATCAGACCACTCCTCATCGGGTCGGCCCCACTTCGTCGTCGTCCTGGCCGAGGCCGAGGCGGTCGGCGAGACCGAGCTCCTCCACCGCGACGTCGGGGATCGGGGTGACCGGCACGGAGCGGGTCACGGGTGCCGGCTCCACCGCGGGCGCGGCGTCCTCACGCGGCTCACGGTCGAGCTCGTCGAGCCGCAACGGCTCGATCTGACCGGTCTCGGAGATCTCGCGCCGGAGCTCCTGCACCGCGGTGAGGGCTGCGGTCGCCGCGGCGCCGCGCTCGGCCTCGGGCGTGAGGCGCGGGATGCCCGACGTGTCGCCGTACCCGCCGCTCGACTCGTCGCGGACGATCTCGCCCTGCTTGAGCTCGATGACCCGGCGCCGCATCTGGTTCACGAAGCCGGCCTCGTGCGTGGCCATGACGACCGTGGTGCCCCCGGCGTTGATGCGGGCGAGCAGCTGCATGATGTCGACGGATGTGGCGGGGTCGAGGTTTCCGGTGGGCTCGTCGGCGAGGAGGAGTTGCGGCCGGTTCACGAGCGCACGGGCGATCGCGACGCGCTGCTGCTCACCGCCGGAGAGCTCGTGCGGCAGGCGCTTCTCCTTGCCGGCGAGGCCGACGAGGTCGAGCGCCTCCGGCACGGCCTGCTGGATGAAGCCCTTGGACGAGCCGATCACCTGCAGGCTGAACGCGACGTTCTGGAAGACGGTCTTGGTCGGCAGCAGGCGGAAGTCCTGGAAGACGGCGCCGACGTGGCGGCGGAAGTACGGCACCTTGCGGTTGGGCAGGGCGCGCAGGTCACGGCCGGCGACGACGACACGGCCCTCACTGGGGACGTCCTCACGCAGGATGAGGCGCAGACAGGACGACTTGCCCGATCCCGAGGCCCCCACGAGGAAGACGAACTCTCCGCGTTGCACCTCGAAGTCCACGTTCTGGAGCGCGGGTTTGGAGGTGCCGCGATACCGCTTGTAGACGTTTTCGAACCGGATCATGGCCTGGTCAGCCTAAGCGGGCGAGGCCGCGATCCCGGGCACCGCGCCCGGCGCGCCGCATCCGCGTCAGTCGTCGTCGTCCTTGCGCTTGCGCCAGCGGATGCCGGCGGCGATGAGCCCGTCGAGGTCGCCGTCGAACACGGTCGCCGGGTTGCCGACCTCGTAGCCGGTGCGGAGGTCCTTGACGAGCTGCTGCCCGTAGAGGAAGTAGGAGCGCATCTGATCGCCCCAGCTCGCGGTGATGGTGCCGGCGAGTTCCTTCTTCTTCGCGGCCTCCTCCTCCTTCTTCAGCAGGAGCAGGCGGGTCTGCAGCACGCGCATGGCGGCGGCGCGGTTCTGGATCTGCGACTTCTCGTTCTGCATCGAGACGACGATGCCGGTGGGGAGGTGCGTGATGCGCACGGCGGAGTCGGTGGTGTTGACCGACTGGCCACCGGGGCCTGAGGAGCGGAAGACGTCGACGCGGATGTCGTTCTCCGGGATGTCGACCTCGACGGCCTCCTCCATGACGGGGATGACCTCGACGGCGGCGAAGCTCGTCTGGCGCTTGTCGGCGGAGCCGAACGGGCTGATCCGGGCGAGGCGGTGGGTGCCGGCCTCGACCGAGAGGGTGCCGTAGGCGTACGGGGCGTTCACCTCGAACGTGGTGGACTTGATGCCCGCGCCCTCCGCGTAGGAGGTGTCCATGACCTTCACGGGGTAGCCGTGACGCTCGGCCCAGCGCAGGTACATGCGCATGAGCATCTCGGCGAAGTCGGTGGCGTCGTCGCCGCCCGCACCGGAGCGGATCGTGACGACGGCGGCGCGGTCGTCGTACTCGCCGTCGAGGAGCGTCTGCACCTCGAGGTCGCCGATGACCTTCTCGAGGTCGGCGAGCTCCTTGCGGGCCTCCTCCGCCGACTCCTCGTCCTCCATCTCGTTGGCGAGCTCGACGAGCACCTCGAGGTCGTCGAGACGCTGTCCGACGTCGGAGATGCGCTTGAGCTGTGCCTGCTTGTGACTGAGGGCGCTGGTGACCTTCTGCGCCTTCTCGACGTCGTCCCAGAGGTCTGGGGCACCCGCCTCATCACTCAGGCGGGCGATGTCGGCACGGAGCGCGTCCACGTCGACCACCGCCTCGATGTCGGCGTAGGTGGAACGGAGCGCCTGGATGGCGGCGGAGAGATCGAGCTCGAGCATGACACTCCAGACTAACGTGGAACCGATGAGCGACCGCGACGAATCCTCAGCACCCGGCGCCGCGGCCGTCCTCGGACGGTTCGCCCCGATGATCTACGGCCCCACGATCCTGTTCGCGTTGGGCGAGGGCGCGGTGATCCCGCTCATCCCGGTGATCGCCGAGCGGCTCGGCGCAGACATCACGCTCGCCGCGGTCGTCGTGTCGGCGCTGACGGTCGGGCAGCTGATGGGCAACCTCCCGGCCGGTGCGCTGGTGGCGCGGATCGGCGAGCGGCTCACGATGGCGGGCGCCGGTTCGCTCGTGATCGTCGCGACGGCCGGCGCACTGTGGGCGCCGAACCTCGCCGTCTTCGCGGCCGCGGTGCTGCTGGTGGGCGTGAGCGCCTCCGCGTTCGGTCTCGCGCGACACGCGTTCATGACGACCCGCGTGCCGCTGCACTTCCGCGCGCGGGCGCTGTCGCTGCTCGGCGGCTCGTTCCGGCTCGGCATCTTCATCGGCCCGTTCGTGTCGGCGGCGCTGCTCGCGGTCTTCCCCGGCGAACGGGCGCCGATCTGGTTCTTCGCCGGATGCTCGGTGCTGGTCGTGCTGCTCGTGCTGTTCGGACCCGATCCGGAGACCTCGCTCGCCGCCGAGCTCGAGGCCGACCGCGCGCGGGCGGGATCGCCGTCGGATGCGCGGGCGTCGGTGGCTGCCTCGGTGGATGCGGAGGACTCGGGCGAACCGGTGACCGGCTCCATCCCGACGGCCGGACGCGCAGGGGTCTTCCGCACCATGTGGCGGCACCGCACCGTGCTGTCGCGGCTGGGTGTGGCCGCCGCATCCCTGTCCGCCACGCGTGCCGCCCGCCAGGCGATCCTGCCGTTGTGGGGCCTGTCGATCGGCCTCGACGGACAGACCATCGCGCTGGTCGTGGGCGTCTCGGGCGCGATCGACTTCGCACTGTTCTACGCGAGCGGACAGGTCATGGACCGCTTCGGGCGCCTCTGGGCGGCGCTGCCGTCGATGGTGCTCATGGGCGGCGGGTTCCTCGCGCTGTCGTTCACGCACGACCTGGGCACGGCGGCGATGTGGTTCGCGATGTTCGCGGCCGTGCTGGGCGTCGGCAACGGCCTCTCGAGCGGCATCCTGCTGACCCTCGGGGCCGACGTCGCCCCGAAGGACGACCCCGCGCCGTTCCTCGGTTCCTGGCGGACGCTGACGGATGCGGGCGGCGCCGCGGCCCCGCTGCTCGTCTCCGGCATCACCGCCGCGCTGTCGCTCTCGTGGGCGGCCGGCGCGATGGGCGTCGTCGCCCTGCTCGGCGCGGGCGCGTTCGTGCGCTGGGTGCCCCGGTTCGTGCCGCGGGCGCGGTGAGCGCGGTCACCGCAGCCCGGTGCGGCTGGTCGCGGTCGCAGTGAGCGCCACCCCGTCCGGGACGAACGCGGAGAACACCGGCGGATGCCACGTGCCCGCCACCGTCACCCGCGCCGAGCGGCCGTCGGGGGTCTCGGCCGTCACCAGCGCCACATCCCCCGGCGCGACGTCCACGACGGCCGCCGCCTGCTCGCGCACGTCGGGGGCGGTGAGCACCGCCTGCGGCTCACCGGCGACGAGCGTCAGCGTGAAGCCGTCCGCGCCGGCGAGCGCCGCCGCATCCGCGACCGCGTCCAGCCGCTTCTGGGCGAGGTAGAGACTCGTCGCGCACACGCAGACCAGCACGATCGCGATGGCCAGCACGGCGTAGCCGAGCGCGAGCGGCAGGATGCTGCCGTCGTCGTCCATCCGACGCCGCGCGGTCACGGCCCGCTCCCCCACAGCCGCGACGTCTTCTGCACCGCCTGCGCCTCGACCGGGATGGAGGTCAGGTCGTCGAGCCCCAGCACGGGAGGCACGAGGGGCAGCGGGATGCGGGCGCGCACCGTCACGGTCAATGTCTCCCCCGCATCCGGACACGACGCCGACGCCCCCGCGCAGGCGAGGTCGATCTCCAGCGTCTCGGCCGGCAGCCCGTACTCGCGGCCGACGTCGGCGAGGATGAGCTCCGCACGCCGCTCGGCGTCCGTCGCATCCGACGCCGTCCCGATCGCGCGAGCCGTGTGCCGTGCCGCGGCCTCCACCCCCAGCGCGCCGGACTGGACGAGCCCGAGCGCGACCACGAGATAGGCGACCGGCACGAGGAGCAGGAGCCCGCCGACGAGGAACTCGATCGACGCCGATCCGCGGTCGTCGGCGAGCGCATGGCGAAGACCCCGCCACCATGCGGGGCGTCCGCCGTCAGTCGAGGCGTTCGACCGGCGCATGACCCTCGACCTCCCACACCCCGGGGACCCCCACGAGCCCCAGCACCGGCATCGGGGCGACGACCGTCACGCGCACCACCGGGTACCCGTCCCTCGTGTCCTCACCGATCGCGACGTCCTGCGCGTACGCGTCGCCCACGGCCCGGACGATCACCGCGCGCGTCCGCTCGGCACCCTCGTCGAGCGTGACGTCGGCGAGCGCGGCGTGGTACGCGCCCTCC
This sequence comes from Microbacterium sp. GXF7504, assembly GCF_054798235.1. Classification (NCBI taxonomy): domain Bacteria; kingdom Bacillati; phylum Actinomycetota; class Actinomycetes; order Micrococcales; family Microbacteriaceae; genus Microbacterium; species Microbacterium sp. GXF7504. The sequence continues at coordinate 676,312 of NZ_JBSJZI010000002.1, forward strand.
ACGGCGGCGTCGTGCACCACGTTGCGCACGTACACACCGAGCCCCAGTTGCACCACGCCGAACGTCAACGCCGTCAGCAGGGTGCCGACCAGCACGAACTCGACCGGGGCGGACCCGCGGTCGTCGTCCGGCCACACCCGCATCGCTCAGAACCCGGAGACCCGCGAGATCGCCTGTTCGAACAGTCCGCTGAGCGCCGGCCCCGCCAGCGCCCAGATCACGACGACGAGCCCCGCGGTCATCAACGTGATGAGCACCCAGCCGGGAACGTCCCCCCGGTCGTCACCGACCACCCGACCCCACGCGTCGCGCAGCATCCTTCCGAGCCGCGCCGACTGCGCGGCGACCCTCGAACCCATGTCGTCCTCCTTCGTCCGTGGCCCGTCGGGGCCGGTTCACCAGCCCAGGCGCAGCATCAGCACGCCCGGGAAGATCGCGATCAGCACACTGAGCGGGAGGATGAGGAACACGAGCGGGAACAGCATCGCGATCTCCTTGCGTCCCGCCTGCTCGATGAGCACGCGCTTCGCCTCCTCCTGCGCGTCCTGCGCCTGCGCCTGCAGCACCTGCGCGAGCGGCGCCCCTCGTTCCATCGCGGCGACGATCTGGTCGATGCTGCGCGCCACGGCCGGCACGTGCGCATCCCGTGCGACCTCGCGCAACGCGTCCGCGAGCGTCGACCCCGTCCCCACCGCGACCACCGCCCGCTGCAGCAGCGACACGAGTTCGCCCTGCCCGATCGCGGCCACCCGGCGCACCGCATCGAAGACGCCCTCGCCGGCGGCCAGGCAGAGCGCCAGGAACTCGAGGATCGTCGGCAACTCCTCCGTCACCCGCTGCGCACGCGCCGCGACCGCACGACGCAGCAGCACCTCCGGCACGGCACCCGCCGCCACCGCGACGACCAGCGGCAGCACGACCACCGGCGGGGTCACAGTCCCGGCGAGCGCGACGGCGACCGCGAGCACCGCACCGAGGAGCAGCCCGGCCAGCGCCCACACGAGCTGACGGATGCGGAACGCGGCGGCATCCGTCGTCCTCCCCGCACGGCGCAGACGCTGCTCCAGCGCGGCCCCGTCACCGAATCGCGCCACGAGCGCCGGCACCCAGGCACGCCACGGCTCCGGGCGCGACAGCGGGGTGAGCCCGAGCGGATCGGCGACATCCCGCAGGTACGGCGCGATCCGCCGGTCCAGGGTCACCGCCCGCCACCGCGGCAGCGCGGACAGGATGAGGCACACCCCGAGGCCGAACGCCCCGCCGAGCAGCACACCCAGCGCGAGGTGCGTGACGGCGTCCGCGCCGGTCATCCGAACCACCGCCTCGGCTCCGGCAGTCGCCCGAGCCGCAGCATGAGCCGGAACGCGACCACCGACACGACCGCGCTCACGGCGATGAGCACGACCCCCTCCGGACTCGCGTACGCCCGCGCACCCTCCGGACGCATCGCCAGCAGCACCATCACGAGCCACGGCGCGACGACACCGAGGACGGCCGCACCGCGCACCCACGACTGCCGCGCCTCCGCCTCACCGCGCACGGTCGCATCCGAGCGCACCCCCGCCGCGAGCGAACGCAGCACCGGCACGAGTTCGGTGCCGCCCACGTCGCGCGCCATCCGCAGGGTCTCCACGATCCGGTCGGCGACCGGGTCGGCGAGCGCCGCCTTCACCCGCAGGATGCTGGTGTCGAAGTGTCCCGACGCCGACAGGTCCCGGGCGTAGGCGGCGAACACGGGGCGCACGGGTGCGGGCGCCGACGTCGCGAGGGTCGCGACCGCATCCGGGAGCGAGAGCCCTGACCGGACCGCGGCGATGAGGAGGTCGCAGACGTCCGGCCACAGCATCCGCCGCGCCCGCCGGAGCAACCGGGCGCGGCCTCGCAGCCACAGCACCGGCAGCGCCCCGGCGGCGAGCGCCGACACGAGCACCAGGACCGGGACCGCGGTGAGGAGCCACACGGCCGACGCGGCGACGACGGCGAACGCGAGACATGCGACCACCAGCACGGTCGGCGGGCGGTGCGCGAACCCCGCCTCGGCGAGGAGCGTCGTCATCCTCGACGGCCGCCGGTCCCGAGGCGCTCGCGCGACGCCGCGGGGCCACAGCCACGGCGAGATCGTGAGGAGCACACCCGCGGCGAGCGACGCGCCCCAGAGCAGGGTCATGACGGACCACCCCACCGGAGCACCGGGCGCGTCCGCACCGTCCCGTCGACGACCTCCCCCGTCGTCTCGACGATCTCGACCACGCGACGCCGACCGTCCGCTCCGAGCGCGCAGTGCGCGACGAGGTCGACCCCGGCGGCGATCGCCGGCACGACGAACGCGCGATCGATGTTGCGGCCGGCCAGCAGCGGCAGCGCGGCGAGCTTGCGCAACGCGTCGGGCGCGCTGTTCGCATGGATCGACGCCGCACACGGCACGCCCGTGTTCAGCGCGAGCAGCAGGTCGAGGGCCTCCGCGTCGCGCACCTCGCCGACGACGATCCGGTCCGGCCGCATCCGCAACGCCTCCTTGACGAGCCGTCGCAGCGTCACCTCGCCGGTCCCCTCGAGACTCGGTTGCCGCCCTTGGAGGGCCACGAGGTCGGGCGCGTCGACCGCGAGCTCGAAGGTCTCCTCCACCGTGACGATCCGCTGCCTGCTCGCACACGACGCGATGAGCGCCGCGAGCAGCGTCGTCTTGCCCGCGTGCGTGGCGCCGGAGACGAGGATGCTGCGACCCTCCCGCATCGCGTCGGCGAGCAGCATGGCACCGTCTGGCGGCAGCGAACCGATCCCGACGAGCTGCTCGAGCGTGCGGTACGCGGGGAGGAACTTGCGGATGTTCACGGCCCAGTGGCGCCGCGTGATCCCGGAGATCACGACGTGCAGCCGGGAACCGTCGGGGAGGGACGCGTCCACGAACGGCTGACTCACGTCGACGCGGCGGCCGGTGGCGTGCAGCATCCGTTCGACGAGATCCTGCACGCCTGCATCCGTGAGTCGCAGTGGCAGCCGTTCGCTTCGGCCGCCCCTCGCTGCGAAGATCCGGTCGGGGCCGTTGATCCAGATCTCCTCGATCGTCGGATCGTCGAGGTAGGGCTGCAGCGGGCCGAAGCCGCCGACCGCGGCCAGCACGTCGCGCACGGCCCCGGCCTCGTCGTCGATCGTGACGCCACCCTGGGCGAGCGCGAGGTCGTTGTGCCGCCGGAGCTCCGCGCGCACGACCTGCGCCGCGACCTCCGGCTCACGGGTCGGGTCCGTGCCGTCCCGCCGGAGCCGCTCACGCACGCGCTCGGCCAGCGCGAGGTGCGCGGCGGGAGCGGCGTGGGCGAGCGACATGCGCACCAGCCTGACGAATTCCCCCGGTCATGGCAGGGCTTATCCACAGCGTCCGGCCGAGCTGCGCGGGTCACCGCCCCCGGTACGTGCGGGCCGGGACGAGCTCGCGGATGCGGAGGGCCGCGTTCACCACGGCGAGATGACTCAGCGCCTGGGGCAGGTTCCCCCAGAACGCACCCCCGTCGGCCTCGATCATCTCGGCGTAGAGCCCCACGTCGTTCGCGCGCGCGACGAGGTCGTCCATCGCCTCGACCGCCTCCGTGTGCCGCCCGACGCACGCGAGCGCCGACACCCGCCAGAACGCCGACGCGACGAAGGTGTGCTCCTCCCGATCCATGCCGGTGTACCGGTACAGCAGATGCCCGTCACCGAGCTTCCGCGTGATCGCGTCGATCGTCGCCGACATCCGCTCCCCGCGGTCGAACCCGCTCTCCGCGTGCAGCAGCACCGAGGTGTCGAGGTCCGTGGTGCCCGGATGCATCGTGTATGCGCCGACCTCGTCCGACCACCCGTGGGTCGCCACCCACTCCGCGATCCGGTCGCGTTCTGCCGCCCAGCGGTCCGGGCTCCCCGGGATCGCACCGCCCTCGGCGAGCGCCACCGCGTCGTCCAGCGCCTGCCAGCATCCCATCTTCGAGGAGGTGTAGTGCCGCACCTCGGGAAGCTCCCACATGCCGGAGTCCGGCTGCCGCCACAGGTCGCACGTGCGGTCGGCCATCGCGGCGAGCGCGCGCCCGGTGGCGACGTCGAGGATGTTGCCCGCGTCCACGTACGTGCGGCAGATGCTGAAGAGGTCGCCGTACACGCCGAGCTGGAGCTGCCCGTGCGCGGGGTTGCCGGCGACGACCGGGCCGATGCCCTGCCAGCCGTCGACGTCGTACTCGGTGAGCCCCGTGACGACGTCGCCGCGCAGGCCGTAGAACACGTGCAGCTCGGGACCGTTCCGCCGGATGGTGCGCAGCAGCCACGAGATCGCCGCGTGCGTCTCCTCGCGGAGACCGAACCGCACGAGCGCGTGCGAGGTGTAGGCGAGGTCGCGAACCCATGCCAGCCGGTAGTCCCAGTTCTTGCCGCCGCGCGGGTCCTCCGGCAACGACGTGGTCGCCGCCGCCGCGATCGCACCGCTCGGCGCGTAGACGAGGAGCTTCAAGGCCAGTGCGCTCCGCTGCACGAGCTCGCGCCAGGGCCCGTCGTAGGAGAACTCCTTCGACCACACCCGCCACGCGTCGATCGTGCGGTCGATGCCTCGCTGCACGTTCTCCGGCTGCGGGAGGTGCAGCGGCTCCCCGTCGGTGGCCACCACGATGAGGACCCGCCGGTCCCCCTCGGACACGCGGAACCGCCCCTGCACGGCCGGCGCGCCGACCCCGTCGGTGTCCGGCGCGCCGTCACCGTGCCCGTCACCCACGACGGCGAGCGAGACGTCGCCCGCACGGAGGATCGACACCCCGTCGTGCTCCTCGATCCACGGCGCCGCGGTCTGCAGGCGCGTCCCCGGCTGCACCCGCCAGCGGAACCGCACGCGCCCCGACACGCCCTCGACCCGACGGGCGAGTTCGGCCCACGGCAGCCGCCCCGCCACCCCGGTCACCAGCGCATCCGTGATCCGGGCGCGACCGGATGCCGTCGTCACGGTGGTCTCGAGCACGTTCGTCTCCGGCACGTACCGGCGACGCACCGTGTACTCCTCCTCCGGCTCCAATTCGATGCCGCCGCCGTTCTCGGCGTCCAGGAGCCGCGCGAACACGGGCAGCGAATCGAGCGACGGGACGGGAAGCCAGTCGATCTGGCCGCGACCGCCGACGAGCGCCACCGTGCGGCCGTCACCGATCGCCGCGTACTCACGCAGATCCGGACGGTTCGTGCGGGGATCCGTCGACCGACTCATCCCGTCACGGTAGGCGTCTGACGTTCCCTGCGATCAGGGCTTGCGCGGCCGCGGTCCGCCCCTCCGCGTGCCGATCGCGGCCGCTGTCTGGGAGCACCCCGGGAGCCGCGCCGACACCCCGCGGCGTCGAGCACCGTCTGGCTAGACTGGACCCACCCGCGGGAGTGGTGAAATCGGCAGACACGCAGGATTTAGGTTCCTGTGCCTTCGGGCGTGTGGGTTCAAGTCCCACCTTCCGCACGGGGACGGGGATCGGGGGTCTTCCTCGCCACGCCCCATGACCGCCATCTACGACGGGACCACAGCGTGCATTCTCTCGGACTCCTCCCCTGGCTCGATCCGGCCACGATCATCGAAGCCGCGGGGCCGTGGGCGCTGCTCGTGGTGTGCCTCATCGTCTTCTCCGAGACGGGGCTGCTCGTCGGCTTCCTCCTCCCGGGCGACACGCTGCTGGTGATCTCGGGCCTGCTGTCGCACCACACGGATGCGGCGCCCAACGGCGTCTTCGGCGTGAACGTCTGGTTCGTCGCGCTGTTCATCGGCATCGCCGCGTTCATCGGCGGCGAGGTCGGCTACTTCATCGGTCACAAGGCCGGACCCGCGATCTTCGAGCGCAAGGAATCGGGGCTGTTCAGCAAGAAGAACGTCGAGCGCACGAACGCGTTCTTCGAGCGCTTCGGCGGCATCACCGTGATCCTCGCGCGCTTCGTCCCGATCGTGCGAACCTTCGCGCCCGTCGCAGCCGGCGTCGGCCACATGCCGTGGCGCAAGTACACGCTGTACAACCTCATCGGCGCCGTCCTCTGGGGCATCGGCCTCACGATGCTCGGCTACGGCATCGGCTACATCCCGTGGATCCGCGACATCGTCACCGAGTACATCGACATCATCCTCATCGGCGTCGTGGTCCTCACCGCGGCGATCACCGTGTGGCACTACCTCCGTGAGCGCGCCGAGGTGAAGCGCGAGGCGGCCAGGGCGAAGGCCGAGCAGCGCGAGCAGGCGTCCGGTACCGACCAGGCCTGAGCGCCGGCACGACGCCCGGTCAGGACGCCTTCTTCGACTTCGCCTTCGGCTTCGGTTTCGCCTTCGTCGACGAACCCGCCGACGGCTTCTTCTTCGCAGGCTGCTTCTCGGCCGCATCCTTCGACCCTGACGACGCCGACGCCGACCCCGAGCCGCGGGCGGACCGCGACTTCTCCAGGCTCGCCTGCAGGGCCGCCATGAGGTCGATGACCTCCCCGCCGCCGGTGGACGACCCCTCGTCCTCCTGCTCGCCGAACGTCTCGGCGGTGTCGAGCGCGTCGCCCGCCTCGATCTTCGCCTGGATGAGCGTGCGCAGCTGCTCCTGGTACTCGTCGGTGAACGCCGACGGGTCGAAGTCGCCGGCGAAGCTGTCGACGAGGGAGGCCGACAGTTCGAGCTCCTTGGACGAGATCCGCACGTCCTCGTCGAGCGACGGGAACGCGGCCTCCCGCACTTCGTCGCTCCACAGCAGGGTCTGCAGCACGAGCACCTTGTCGCGCACGCGAAGGGCCGCCAGGCGCGTCTTCTGCCGCAGCGAGAACCGCACGATCGCGGTGAGGTCGGTCTGCTCCAGGGTGCGACGCAGCAGCACGTACGCCTTCGGCGACGCGGAGTCCGGCTCCAGGTAGTACGCCCGGTCGAGCAGCAGCGGATCCACCTGCTCGCTCGGCACGAACTCGACGACCTCGATCTCCCGGCTGCGCTCGGCCGGCAGCGACGCGAGATCCTCGCCGGTGAGCACGACCGTGCGGTCGCCGTCGTCGTAGGCCTTGTCGATGTCCTGGTAGGCGACGATCTCGCCGCAGATCTCGCACCGGCGCTGGTAGCGGATGCGGCCACCGTCCTTCTCGTGCACCTGATGCAGCGGCACGTCGTGGTCCTCCGTGGCGGAGTACACCTTGACCGGCACGTTCACCAGCCCGAACGCGATCGCGCCCTTCCAGATCGACCTCATGCCGTTAGTACACACGCTCGCACCTCGCCAGGGCTAGGGCTTGCGCGGCCGCGACGGCATCATGATCAGCATGGCCACGGGTGAGCAGACGGTCCGCATCGACGGACGGATGCTGCGTGTCTCACGCCTCGACAAGGTGCTCTACCCGGAGACCGGCACCACCAAGGGCGAGGTCATCGACTACTACACCCGCATCGCCCCGCTGATGCTCCCCCACCTCGCGCAGCGCCCGGTCACCCGCAAGCGCTGGCCCGAAGGCGTGGGCACCGACGCGCACCCGGAGTCGTCGTTCTTCGCGAAGGACCTGGAATCCAGCGCACCGGCCTGGGTCCGCCGGCAGGCGATCGAGCACTCCGGCGGCCCGAAGGACTACCCGCTCGTCGACGACGTCGCAACGCTCGCGTACCTGGCCCAGGTCGCCAGCCTCGAACTGCACACCCCCCAGTGGCGGTTCGACCAGCGCGGCGAGCGCCTGCCGCCGGACCGGATCGTGCTCGACCTCGATCCGGGCCCGGGCACGGGCCTCGCGGAGTGCGCGGAGGTGGCACGGTACGCCCGCCGCATCCTGCAGGACATGGGACTCGACCCGTACCCGGTGACGAGCGGCAGCAAGGGCATCCACCTGTACGCGACCCTCCCCGGCACGGCATCGAGCGACGAGGTGTCGCAGGTCGCGAAGGAGCTCGCCCGCGCCCTCGAGGCCGACCACCCGGACCTCGTGGTGAGCTCCATGTCGAAGTCCGCGCGGCCGGGCAAGGTGTTCGTGGACTGGAGCCAGAACAACGGCTCGAAGACGACGATCGCGCCGTACTCGCTGCGCGGCCGACCGCATCCGATGGTCGCGGCGCCCCGCACCTGGGCGGAACTCGACGACCCGGGGCTCACGCACCTGGACTTCCGCGAGGTGCTCGCCCGCGCCGTGGCGGACGGCGACCTCCTCGCACCGCTCGCCCGGCCGACGGCGTCCGCGGCGCACGGCCCGCTCGCGCCGTACATCGCGAAGCGATCCGCCGACCGCACCCCGGAACCCGTGCCGGCGAGCGCCGCGGTCGCGCCGACGCCGCCGGGCGAGGCGCCGCGGTTCGTCATCCAGGAGCACCATGCCCGCCGGTTGCACTGGGATTTCCGGCTCGAGCGCGACGGCGTGCTCGTCAGCTGGGCGGTCCCCAAGGGCGTGCCCGAGACCACCGACAAGAACCACCTCGCCGTGATGACCGAGGACCACCCGCTCGACTACGGCACGTTCGAGGGCGAGATCCCGCGCGGCGAGTACGGCGCCGGCCACGTCACGATCTGGGACGCCGGCCACTACGAGACCGAGAAGTGGCGCGACGCCGAAGTGATCGTGACGCTGCACGGCAGACCGCACGGCCCGCTCGGCACAGCGCGACTCGCCCTCATCCGCACCGGCGGCTCGGGCGAGAAGTCATCGTGGCTGCTGCACCGGATGAAGGAGCAGCAGCCGACACCGGATGCTGCCGAGCCCGCCGCGACGACCTCGTCGGCGCCCGCGGAGCCCGCCGACGCGGCCGCTCACGATCCCGCGGACGCCACGGACATCCGCCCCATGCTCGCGACGCTCGCGACCCCGGCGCTCGCCGCCGCCGCGGCCGAACGGTGGCCCGGCCCGCCCTGGGTGGAGATGAAGTGGGACGGCGTGCGGGCACTGGGGCGCTGGGACGGCGAGCGCCTCCGGCTGTGGGCGCGCAGCGGCATCGACATCACCGCGCGCTACCCCGAGCTCACGGCGGTCGACGCCGGGCTCGGCCCCGACCCGGTGGTGGTCGACGGCGAGATCGTCGCCCTCGACGAGCGCGGGGTCCCGAGCTTCGGCGTGCTCCAGCGGCGGATGCACCTCGCCGACGCCCGCGAGATCGAACGCGAGGTCGCCCGCACCCCGGTGCGCTACTACCTCTTCGACGTGCTCCACCACGCGGGCCGTTCCCTCGCCGCGACCCCGCTGCGCGACCGGCGCCCGGTGCTCGAGCGCGCGGCCGCCGGCGCCATCGACGCGATCGCCGTCCCGCCCGTGTTCGACGACCTGCGGGTCGCGCTCGACGACGGCGAGCGCCTCGGGCTCGAGGGCGTCGTCGTGAAGAACCCCTCGTCCCGGTATCGGTCGGGCAGCCGCTCGGACGACTGGCTGAAGGTCAAGCACAGCCGCACCCAGGAGGTCGTCATCGGCGGCATGCGACGCGGCAGGGGCGGCCGCGCCGGCACGTTCGGCTCGCTCCTGGTCGGCATCCCCACCGGCGACGGCCTCCGGTACGTCGGCCGGGTCGGCACTGGGTTTACGGATGCGGCGCTGCGCCGCATCCACGGGATGCTGTCGCCGCTCGTGACCGATGCGTCGCCGTTCCTCGACGTGCCGCGGGAGGACACCCCGGACGCGGTGTGGGTGCGCCCCGAGGTCGTCGGCGAGGTCGAGTTCGGCGAGTTCACGTCCGCCGGGCACCTGCGCCATCCCCGGTGGCGCGGCCTCCGACCGGACAAGACCCCGGCGGACGTGACCCCGGAGGATCCGGCGCCGTTCTGAGCCGCGCTCAGCCGTGGGTGTCGTGCTCGACGTGCCCGGCGGCCTCCAGCTGGAACGTGGAGTGCTCGACGTCGAAGTGGTCGGCGAGGCACGACTGCAGCCGGGTGAGGATCGCAGTGGACGCACCGGCCTCGAACGCGTCCTCCGCGACGACGACGTGCGCGGAGAAGACGGGCGCGCCCCGGGTGAGCTGCCAGACGTGCACGTCGTGCACGTCGCTCACCCCGTCGGTGGCGAGGATGTGGTCGCGGATCTCCTGCACCCGGATGTCCTTCGGGGTGGCCTCGCTCAGCACCGTCACGACCTCGCGGAGGAGGCCGACGGCGCGCGGCACGATCATCGCCGCGATGAGGAGGGACGCCACCGCGTCGGCGGCCACCCACCCGGTCGTGATAATGACGACCGCGGCCACCACGACGGCGACGGAGCCGAGCAGGTCGCCGAGCACCTCGAGGTAGGCGCCGCGGGCGTTGATGTTCCGCTTCTGCGCCGACGAGAGGAGCCACATGGCGATGCCGTTCGCGAGCATGCCCACCGTGGCGATCACCAGCATGAGGTCGCCGGAGACCTCGGGCTCCGCGGGCGAGGTGAGCCGGAGCACCGCCTCGATCGCGACCCACACCGAGACGACCAGGAGGATGACCCCGTTCACGAGCGCGCCGAAGACCTCGGCACGCTGGTACCCGAACGTGCGGCGGTCGTCGGCCGGCCGGGCCGCCACCGCGCCCGCGACGAGCGCGATGACGAGCGCCGCCGCATCCATGAGCATGTGGGCGGCATCGGCCAGCAGCGCGAGCGAACCCGAGAGGACGGCACCGACGACCTGCACCACGAACACCGTCGAGGTGATCGCGAGCGAGACGGCGAGCAGGCGCCGCGTGGGGCCGTTCCGGAACCCGCCGGGCGCCGGGGCGTGGTCGTGCATGCAGCCAGGCTACGGCGTCACGGCGCCCGTCACGGGCCGTGCGCGCAATCGGGAACGAGACCCGTTCTCAGTCTCAGAGCGCGCTCAGCAGCGGCAGCAGCTCGCGGAACGCGCGCGCCCGGTGCGACTGCGCGTTCTTCTCCTCGGCGGTCCACTCCCCGACCGTGCGCTCGGCATCAGGGTCCTGCCCGTCCGGGATGAACACCGGGTCGTAGCCGAATCCGCCGTCCCCCGCCGGCGCGGTCGCGAGCCGGCCCGGCCAGACGCCCTCGACGACGGCTTCCGAGCCGTCTGCGCGCACGAGGGCGATGGTCGAGACGAACTGCGCGGTGCGGTGCGGGTCGGCGATGTCGGAGAGCTGGTCGAGCAGCAGCTCGAGGTTGGCACGGCTGTCCTTGCGGTGCCCGGCCCAGTAGGCGGAGAAGACGCCCGGTGCGCCGCCGAGCACGTCCACCCGGATGCCGGAGTCGTCCGCCAGCGCCGGGAGCCCCGTGTGCGCGGCCGCGGCGCGCGCCTTGATGAGCGCGTTCTGCGCGAACGTGACACCGTCCTCGACCGGCTCCGGGCCGTCGTACGAGACCACCTCGAGCCCCGGACGCGCCTCCGCGACGATCGCCTGGAACTCCTCGACCTTGTGCGCGTTGTGCGTCGCCAGGACGATGCGACCGGCGTCGCCGGTCACGCGGCGTCCCCGGCGAGCGCGGCGGCCTGCAGCTCGCGGAGGTCCGCGCAGCCGGCCACGCCCAGCTCGAGCAGCGCGTCGAGCTCGCGCTTGTCGAACGGCGCACCCTCGGCGGTGCCCTGCACCTCGACGAACAGGCCCCGGCCGGTGACGACGACGTTCATGTCGGTCTCGGCACGCACGTCCTCCACGTAGGCGAGGTCGAGCATGGGCTCGCCGTCGATGATGCCGACCGAGACGGCCGAGACGGAGTCGATGAGCGCCTTCGCGTTCTTGCCGACGAAGCCCTTCGCGCGGCCCCACTCGATCGCGTCCGCGAGCGCCACGTACGCGCCGGTGATGGCGGCGGTGCGGGTGCCGCCGTCTGCCTGCAGCACGTCGCAGTCGATGACGATGGTGTTCTCGCCGAGCGCCTTCGTGTCCACCACCGCGCGGAGCGCGCGGCCGATGAGGCGGGAGATCTCATGGGTGCGGCCGCCGACCTTGCCCTTGATGCTCTCCCGGTCGTTGCGGCTGTTCGTCGCCCGCGGCAGCATCGCGTACTCGGCGGTCACCCACCCCTTGCCCTTGCCGGTGAGCCAGCGCGGCACGCCGTTCGTGAACGACGCGGTGCACAGCACCTTCGTGCCGCCGAACGAGATGAGCGCGGAGCCCTCGGCCTGGCTCGACCAGCCGCGTTCGATCGTCACAGGGCGAAGCTGGTCGACGGTGCGGCCGTCGGCGCGGGTGGTCTCGGACATGGGGCTCCTCGGGGTGTGGGGTCGGGGGTCACCGGGGCAGGTCGATGACCCCGGTCTGGACCAGTTGCACGTCGCGCACCTCACGGCCCATGAGCCGGTGCGCGAGCGAGATGAAGTCGTCGGCCGAGGCCCCGGTGGCCTCGTACACGTGATGTGGCACCGCATCCGGGCCGGCGAGCAGGTCGCGCGAGACGAGCTGGCGGTAGACGTCCTTGGCGGTCTCGCTGTCGCTGGAGACGAGGCTCACGCCCTGCCCCATGACGTAGCTGATCGCGCCCTCCAGGAAGGGGTAGTGGGTGCAGCCGAGCACGAGCGTGTCGACGCCGGCGTGCCGGAGCGGCGCGAGGTACTCCTCCGCCGCGGCGAGCACCTCGGGGGTGTCGGTGACGCCCGCCTCGACGAAGTCGACGAAGCGGGGGCACGCCTGCCCGAACACGGTGAGCTCGGCGTTCACCTCGAGCATGTCCTGGTAGGCGCGGGACCCGATCGTGCCGACCGTGCCGATCACGCCGATCCGGCCGTTGCGGGTGGTCGACATGGCGGTGCGGACGGCGGGGCCGATCACCTCGACCACCGGCACGTCGTACCGTTCCCGGGCGTCGCGCAGCATGGCGGCGGAGGCCGTGTTGCAGGCGATGACGAGCATCTTCACACCCTGGTCGACGAGCGTGTCGAGCACCTCGAGCGAGTACCGGCGCACGTCGGCGATCGGTTTGGGCCCGTAGGGCGAGCGGGCGGTGTCGCCGATGTACCGGATGGACTCGCGCGGCAGCAGCTGCGAGACGGCACGGGCGACGGTCAGCCCGCCGACCCCGGAGTCGAAGATCCCGATCGGCGCGTCATCCACGATCCTCAAGCCTACGCCCGGTGGATAGAGTGACCGGCATGAGTACGGCCCTGCTGACCGACCGGTACGAACTGACGATGCTCGAGGCCGCGCTCCGCGACGGCACCGCATCCCGTCCCTGCGTGTTCGAGGTGTTCGCGCGCCGCCTCGCCGGCGGCCGGCGCTTCGGGGTCGTCGGCGGCACCGGACGGCTGCTCGGCCTCATCCGCGACTTCCGGTTCGACGAGGAGGAGCTGCGGTTCCTCCGTGACGAGCATGTCGTGGATGCGGCCACACTCGCGTTCCTGGAGGACTACCGGTTCCGCGGCACCATCACCGGGTACCCGGAGGGCGAGCTCTTCTTCCCCGGCTCCCCCGTCCTCACGGTCGAGGGCACCTTCGCCGACGCGGTCGTGCTGGAGACCCTCGTGCTCAGCGTCCTGAACCACGACTCGGCGGTCGCCACGGCGGCCGCGCGCATGAGCATCGCCGCGGGCGACCGGCCCCTCGCCGAGATGGGCTCGCGCCGCGCGGGCGAACGGTCGGCGGTCGCCGCCGCGCGTGCCGCGTTCATCGCCGGATTCGACGCGACGAGCAACCTCGAGGCCGGCCGCACCTGGGGCATCCCGACGATGGGCACGGCGGCACACGCCTGGACCCTGCTGCACGCCGACGAGGAGGACGCCTTCCGCGCCCAGATCGCCGCGGCGGGGGTCGACACGACGCTCCTCGTCGACACCTACGACATCGAGCAGGGCGTCGAGCGGGCGATCCGCGTCGCCGGCACGGGCCTCGGCGGCGTCCGCATCGACTCGGGCGACCTGCCGGTCGTCGCCAAGCGCGTGCGCGAACAGCTCGACGCCCTGGGCGCCACCGGCACCCGGATCACCGTCACGAGCGACCTCGACGAGTACGCCCTCGCCGCGCTCGCGTCCTCCCCCGTCGACGCGTACGGCGTCGGCACCTCGGTCGTGACCGGCTCCGGGCATCCGACGGCGGGCATGGTCTACAAACTCGTGGAGCGGCAGGACCCCGACGGCACCTGGGTGCCGGTCGCGAAGGCGTCGGCCGAGAAGGCCTCCCGCGGCGGCCGCAAGCGCGCCTTCCGCCGGCTCTCGGACGGGACCGCGCAGGCCGAGCTCGTCGTCGTCACGGGATCCGGTGCCGACGCCCAGGCGCCGGAGGACGCACGTGCGCTGCAGGTGCCGCTGGTCGTCGCCGGCGAGTACGACACCGTGCACGAGGGACCGGCGGGGGTGCTGCGAGCACGCGAACACCACCGGGCGGTGCGCCGCGAGCTGCCGCTGGCGGCGCACGGGCTCAGCCGGTCCGACCCGGCGATCCCGACGGTCTACAGCGCGGTGTGACCGCGCTCAGCCCTGCATGGACTCGTAGATCTCCTTGCAGGTGGGGCAGATCGGGAACTTCTCCGGGTCGCGACCCGGCGTCCACTTCTTGCCGCACAGTGCACGCACGGGCTTGCCGGTGATCGCGGACTCGAGGATCTTGTCCTTCTTCACGTAGTGCGAGAAGCGCTCGTGGTCACCGGGCTCGACGTGCTCCTCGCGCAGCAGTTCCTCGAGCTCACGGTCGAGGGTCGCGGTGCCACCGGCGTCGGGGCGATCGAGGGGCGTGCTCATAGGCACCGATTCTAGCCGTGTCGCCACGCTCAGGCGGCGGTCTCGGCGAACTCCATCAACGCGCTGCCGCGCCGTTCGAACACGACGGAGCCGAGTGCGAGGCCGAGCATCAGGACGATGACGCCGGTCGCGAGCCCGGTGAGGAGCGCGGTCGCCCCCTCGGACGGGTCTTCCGTCACGGCCAGCCACGCCAGCCACACCGTCGGCGCACTCACCAGGAGCGTGCCGACCATGACGAGCGACTGCGACAGGATGCCGCTGCCCTCGGTCCGCTGCGGCTGACGGAACGGGCTGTCGCCCGGCCGGGTGACCGCGTAGGGCGCGGCCGCCGACGCGATCGAGGAGAGGCCGAGCCCGGACAGGAACAGCGTGGCGACCACGCCGCCCATCGGCACGAGCACCCCCCACCGGCCGTTGAGGATCGCGGTCACCGGGAGCACGAGTGCGAACGTCGGGATCGCCAGGAGCACGATCGGCACGAGCCGCCCGAGCCGGTCGGCGATGCCGCGGACGCCGCTGGCGATGTGCAGCCACAGCGCGGTCGAGTCGTAGGCGAGGTCGTTGTGCGGCAGCCAGCCGAAGAACAGCGCGATGATCGCGACGGGTGCGAGCACCGCCAGCGGGAACTCGACGCCGGCGATGAGGAGCGGCACGACCGAGAGCACGGCGGCGACCGGCACCACGAGCACGTTCACGCCGTACCGCCGGTCGTGCAGCCAGTACAGGACGCTGCGCGCGGCGATCGCGCCGCCCGCGGTCGCCGGCATCGCCGCGAACCACGACATCCCGGCCCGGGCCCGCGCCGGGAGGGGCCGCTCCGGCGTGTGCAGGATGCGGTCGACGACGACGAACCAGCCGACCAGGAGGGCAGCGAGGGTGATGAGCGCGACCGCGAGGGCGATCCACCCCGCCGGGTCGCCCTCGGCGGCGTACCCCGGGAGCGACCACGCCGCACCGAGCGGGGTGAACGAGAGCACGCGGCTCGCGGTGGACAGCGGCCCGGGCACGCTGTGCTTCCAGTCGAGGGACGCCACGAACAGGCCGACCGGCACCGCCACGATGAGCACGGCCAGCACGAAGAGGCCGGTGAGTTCGCGGGAGCGACGCTCGCGGAGGAGCTTCGCGGTCGCGGCCCCGGCGAGGTTCGAGAGCAGCAGCACCGTGACGACGCCGAGGAGGGGCCCGGCGACCGCCGCGACCGGCGAGCCGTCGTGACCGGTCCAGAGCACGATCATCCCGACCGCGACGACGAGGAGGGCGAGCATCGGCACCGAGCAGAACCCGGCCACCAGGATCGCCACGGCGAGCGGTCGGGACTGGGCGCCGAAGGGGCGGAAGCGACGAGGATCGAGCTGGTCGTCGCCGACGAGCGGCGGGGCCAGGACCGCGGCCAGGGCGATCGCGGCGCCGCCGGTGACGGTCACCGCGTTCGCGGCGTCGTCGCTCGACCCCCGGAGCCCGAGCAGGCCGACCCATGCCGCGGCGACGCCGATGGCGATGAACGCGAGGCCTGCGACCATGCGGGGTCGCTCGCGGGCACCGGCACGTCCCGCGGCGACGAGGAGCGCGAGCCTCAGCCGGAGAACGTGTGCAACCACTCGAGCCCCTCCGTCTCGCCGGCGCCGCCGACGATCTCGACGAACCGTTCCTCGAGCGAACTCTCGCCCCGCACCTCGTCGACGGTGCCCTCGGCGATGAGTTCACCGCCGACCATCACCGCCACCCGGTCGCAGACCCGTTCGATGAGGTCCATGCCGTGGCTGGAGAGCAGCACGGTGCCGCCGTGCGCGGTGTAGGCGCGGAGGATGTCGAGGATCGTCGCGGACGATGCCGGGTCGAGCGCTTCGAACGGCTCGTCCAGCACGAGCAGCCGCGGCGCGTGGATCATGGCGACGGCGAGCATGATCTTCTTCGTCATGCCGGCGGAGTAGTCGCCGACGACGCGGCCCAGCGCGGGGGTCAGGTCGAGCGCCCGGGCGAGGCCCGCCGCACGCGTCTCGACGACGTCGCCGGGGAGGTCGCGCAGCAGGCCGGCGTAGGTCAGCAGCTGCCGGCCGGTGAGCCGGTCGAACGTGCGAAGCCGGTCGGGCAGCACGCCGATGAGCCGCTTCGCCTCGCGTTCGCGGGTGCGGATGTCCACACCGTGGATGCGGATGCTGCCAGCATCCGGCCGCAGAAGCCCCGCGATCATGGAGAGGGTCGTGGTCTTGCCCGCACCGTTGGGGCCGACGAGCCCGGAGAAGGTCCCGGGTGCGATCTCCCAGGTGAGCCCCTGGACGGCCGTCGTGCCGCCGAAGTCCTTCCGCAGCCCCTCGATGGCCAGCGCCGGGACGGCGTCGGCGTCCTCGTCGTCCCGAGCCGGCTCGTCCCACAGGGAGTCGAGCGCGTCGTCGGCCGCGGCGTCTGCGTCGCCGTCGGCCGCCTGCGGGACCGGCGCGACCGTCGCCGGCAGGGGGGGTTTCGGCGGGATGACCAGGTTCTCGGGCACCGTGATCGAGGCCTCCACCGGCGGCAGGACGGACTCGTCCTGCGGCTGGGAGCGATCGGGGGAATCAGGCCTCGGTGCTCTCACCCGACCACGGTACCAACACCGGTGCCGGACGCGCCCGCGCGGTCGCGGGGTGCGGACCCCTGCAACGATCCCGCAACGGAATCAAGCCCCCCACCGGTCTTTCAGGTGCTCTCGCTAGCATTGACGGGGCACGAAGGAGTGTCGCGTCGTCGAACCGACCATGAACTCTTTTCCGCATCCCCAGGAGCGAACCGTGACTGTACAGACCGTGATCCTCGCCGCCGGCATGGGGTCCCGTTTGGGCCGCAGCCTGCCCAAGCCCCTCACCGAGCTGAACGACGGCCGCTCCATCATGCGCCAGCAGCACGACAACATCCGTGCCGCGTTCGGCGCCGAGGCCCGCATCCTCACCGTGGTCGGCTACCGCGCTGAGACCATCGTCGAGGCCTTCCCCGAGTCGGACTACGTCTACAACGACCGGTACGACCAGACCAACACCTCCAAGAGCCTGCAGCGTGCCCTGGCCGCGACCGGCCGCGGCGGCGTGCTCTGGATGAACGGCGACGTCGTCTTCGACCCGCGCGTGCTGGGCCGCGCCATCTCCCTCATCGAGCGCGAGCAGTCCTTCGTCACCGTCAACACCGCCAAGGTCTCCGACGAAGAGGTCAAGTACACGACCGACGCGGACGGCTACATCGCCGAGCTCTCGAAGACCGTCGCGAACGGCGTCGGCGAGGCCGTGGGCATCAACTACATCTCGCGTCACGACAAGCGTGCGTTCCAGCGGCAGCTCGGCCGCGTCGACGACCAGGACTACTTCGAGCGCGGCCTGGAGCTCGCGATCGCGGAGGACGGCCTGCGTCTGGCGCCGCTCGACATCTCGGACCTGTACGCGGTCGAGGTCGACTTCGCCGAGGACCTGGAGCGGGCGAACCTCTTCGTCTGACCGGGGACGCGGCATGACCGATCAGGTGCACCGCATCCACTCGCTGCCCGACGACGCACCGTGGGACGGCGGGCTCCCGCCGGTCGGCTCCCCCGAGCATCCGCTCGGCATCCGCATGCTCGACCGTCTGCTTGGTTTGCAGCGACCGGCCGTCGTCGCGCACCTGCGCGGCATCCGGGTGCGGAACCGGGACGCATCGACCCTCGAGGTCGTGCGGATGCTGGAGCGCCGCTATCTCACGGCGGTCACCACGAGCGGTGCGGCCGTGGGTGCGACGGCGGTCGTCCCGGCGATCGGCACAGGGGTCACCCTCGCGCTGAGCGGTGCCGAGACGGCGGCGTTCCTCGAGGCGACGGCGTTGTTCGCGCAGTCGGTCGCCGAGGTGCACGGTATGCCGGTGAACGATCCGGACCGTGCGCGCGCGCTCGTGCTCACGCTGCTCCTGGGGCGTGAGGGCGTCGACCTCGTCACCCAGCTCGCACGCCAGGCGGGCGGGACGGGTCCCGGTCGTCAGGCGTACTGGGGCGAGCTCGTGACGAAGACGATCCCGCGCGCGGCGGTGGGCCCGCTGCTGGACCGGCTGAAGCACTCGTTCGTGCACCGGTTCGCCGTGCGCGGCGGTGCCTCCTGGATCGGCAAGGCGCTGCCCTTCGGGATCGGTGCGGCCGTCGGCGGCGCGGGCAACCACATCCTCGGTCGACGGGTCGTCGTCGCCGCACGCCAGGCGTTCGGCGCGCCCCCGCTCTCGCTCCCGGCGGAACTGGAACCCGCGCCCGAGGCGCTGCCGCTCGAGCGACGGATCCTGCGCCGCCGACGCTGAGCGGGCCTCAGACCCGGTGGAACGGGTCGGCGTAGAGCTCCTCGGGCACGCGGAAGCCGAAGATCTGCCGACCGGTCGCCCAGATCGCGGCGGCACCGGCACGCAGCAGGTCGATCGGCCGGTCCCCCGCCTTCACGATGCGGACGTCGATGCCGTCGATGCGTACCGACGCGGCGCCGACGGTGGTGACGTCGCCCTTGACCTTCGTCGCGGGGTACGGCTCGTGCAGTTCCCGGAGGTCCGAGAGGATGTACGTGGGCCGGGAGTTCGCGGGTGCGGCGAGCACGTGCTTGGGCCGGTCGACGCCGGTCAGCACGAGGGCCGACGGGATCCCCGCGGCCTGCGCCCCGGCGATGTCGGTGTCGAGCCGGTCGCCGATGAACAGCGGCGAGGCGGCGCCGAAGCGGCGCACGGCCTCCTCGAAGATCGGGGTCTCGGGCTTGCCGGCGACGGTCGCGAGTCGACCGACCGCGGTGTGCACGGCCGAGACGAGCGTGCCGTTGCCGGGCGCCATGCCGCGCGCCTGCGGGATCGTCCAGTCGGTGTTGGTCGCGATCCAGGGGATCCCGCCCTCCTCCTCGGGCGTCTTCAGCGCGAAGGCGGCTTCGGCCAGGTGCACCCAGGCGACGTCCGGGGAGAAGCCCTGCACGACGGCGGCCGGCGAATCGTCGGCGGAGCGGGTGACGGTGAACCCGGCCTTCTCGGTCTCGACGACGAGGCCCTCTCCCCCGACGACGAGCACGGTGCTCCCGGCGGGGATGCGTTCGGTGAGGAGCCGCATCGCCGCCTGCGGGCTGGTGACGACGTCTTCCGGAGCGACCTCCAGTCCGAGGGAGGTCAGGTGGGCGGCCACCGAGGCGTCGGTGCGCGACGCGTTGTTGGTGATGTACCCGAGACGCCGACCGCTGCCCGCGCGGTTGAGGCTCTCGACGGCGTACGGTAGCGCGCCGTCACCGGCGTAGACGACGCCGTCGAGGTCTGCAAGGACGACGTCGACACCGTCGAGCGGGGTGGTCGCTCGGGAGAACAACGCCATCAGCGCTCCTCCTCCGCGTCCGCGCCGGACTCCTCCGCATCCGTGGCGGTGGCGTCGTCCTCGGCAGGGGCACCGGCGTCAGCCGGAGTCGGCTCCTCCTCGAGGATCTCCTCCTCGACGAGGATCTCCTCGTCCTCGCCGACGCCGAGCGCGCGGTCCCAGACCTCCGCCGCGATCTCAGCGCGTCGTGCCCACTCCGCGGCCTCCTCGTCACGGCCGAGTTCCTCGAGCACGGCGGCGCGGGCGGCGAAGAGGTCGGCGCTCCATTCGAAGGCGCGGTCCGGGTCGAGCTCGGGGATGTCCAGTTCGACGAGGGCGCGCTCGGGGTCGCCGAGGTCGAGCCGCGCCCCGGAGAGGGCGATCGCCAGCTGCGCGCGCGCAGCGGTCGGGAGCTTCGAGCGGTCGACCGCACGTCCCTCCTCGAGCGCACGCTCCGGCCGGCCGACGCCTCGTTCGCTGTCGACGATGAGCGCGATCTGGTCGTCCTTGCCGGAGATGCGGCGGTAGGTGCGCAGTTCGCGGAGGGCGAGGGCGTAGTCGCCGATCGCGTACGCCGTGATCCCGGCGGTCTCCCGGACGACGGCGACACGGCCGGCGCGACGGACGGCGGCCTGGGCGTGCTCGTGGGCGCGCGCCGGGTCCTCCTCGATGAGGCGGGCGGCCATCGCGAGGTGGCGGGCGACCGTCTCGGCGTTCTCCTTGCTGAGGGTCTTCAGCTCGTTGCGCGCCGCCGACGGGAGATCGCGCGGCGTGATCTCCTCGGGCAGCTCGGGCTCGGCGATACGCGCGACGCGCTCGGCGGAATCGCGGGGCGGACGCGAGGGGCGACGGGCGTCATCCCGGCGCGCGCCGGCACCGTCACGGGGACGGGAGGGACGCTCGCCGTCGCGGGAACGGTACGGACGCTGCTCACCATCACGGGAACGGTACGGACGCTGCTCACCATCACGCGGACGGTACGGACGCTGCTCACCATCACGGGAACGGTACGGACGCTGCTCACCATCACGCGGACGGTACGGACGCTGCTCACCATCACGGGAACGGTACGGACGCTGCTCACCATCACGCGGACGGTACGGACGCTGCTCACCAACACGCGGACGATACGGACGCTGCTCACCATCACGCGGACGATACGGACGCTGCTCACCATCACGCGGACGATACGGACGCTGCTCACCGTCGCGAGGACGGTACGAGCGTTCGCCGTCCCGGCGGGGGCCGCCGGCGGAGCGGTTCGGGCGGTCGGAAGGGGTGCCGTCGCGGCGAGGATGACGGTCGCCTGCACGGCCTGACCCTCGCTTGGCGCCCTCGGCGCGCTGCTTGTCGTCGTCGCGTTCGTGACGCTCGCTCATCTCGACTCCCGTTCGTGGCGTGTAAACGAGAAATGGCCACCCAGCTCTGGGTGGCCATTTCACGAAAGAAGTCCGGCGGTGTCCTACTCTCCCACAGGGTCCCCCCTGCAGTACCATCGGCGCTGAGAGGCTTAGCTTCCGGGTTCGGAA
>NZ_JBSJZI010000003.1:0-670894 GCF_054798235.1 Microbacterium sp. GXF7504
CGGGATGATCCACGAATCTGCACCGTGGGGCCCTGGGCCTACAAGGGTCTCAGAACCCCCACCCTCATAGGGTCTGAGGGGCAATCGGTCGTGGCGTGCGCGCTCACCTGTCGCGAACTGCTGCCCGACGCAGCACCACGCGACAGGGGAGCGGACCGGGCGCGGCAACACGCGACAGGGGAGTAGATGCGACAACCCGCGACGGGGAGCGGATGCGGGCGAGGCCCGGCCCCGCGGCATCCGCGGCGACGTAGGCTTGCGGGCGTGCGAACCGCGATCGTGACGCCCACGGGGCGGGAGGAGGTCCTCGGCGCCACGTGCGCCGTGGAGTAGGCCCGTCGCGTCCCCCGGACGCCGCCGAGCCCGCCGTGGGCCACCCCACGGACCATCCGCACGCCGCACCCGCGGCGGCCATCGTGAAGAAGGCGATCATGCACGCACTCACCGAGAAGGACATCCGCGCGTCCTTCGTCAACGTCTCGCTCCGTGAGCGGAACGCCGTCCCCATGCCACCCCTCGAAGGCCTCGACTGGGAACGTCTCGAATTCCTCGGCTGGCGCGACGACAAGCAGCCGCTGGTCGGCTACCTCGTCGTCCCCGTCGACGGCGAACCCGTCGGCATCCTCCTCCGCCAGGCCGAGCAGCGCACCCGAACCCGCGCCCAGTGCTCCTGGTGCGAAGACGTCACCCTCCCGAACGACGTCGTCCTGTTCGCCGCCAAGCGCGCGGGCAAGGCCGGCCGCAACGGCAGCGTCATCGGCACCCTGCTGTGCGAACGGTTCGAGTGCCCCCAGAACGTGCGTCGCAGCATGCCGCCCGCCTACATCGGCTTCGACGTCGAGGCGGCCCGGCAGCGGCGGATCGACACGCTGCGCGAGCACGCCGAGCGGTTCGCCCGCGACGTGCGCGACGGCGAGTGACGGGTCGCGGGCCACTTCTGCGCGGGTGGCCCGCGACGCCGCCCCCGGGATGCGGTTCCCTCGTGCCATGAAGGTGCTCGCATCGCGCCGGCCGCCCCTCGGCCCCGCCGACTACGACGAACTGCTCCGCGTGCCCGACCTCAGCGTCGGCCGCTACGTGCTGGCGCCGGGCGCCGTCGATCCGCAGCGGCCGCACACCGAGGACGAGGTGTACATCGTCCTCCGCGGCAGGGGCGCGCTCTGGACACCCCACGGTCGGGCGGATGCGGTCCCCGGCGCGATCCTGTTCGTCCCCGCCGGCGAGGAGCACCGGTTCACCGACGTCGAGGAGGAGCTCCAGGTCATCGTCGTGTTCGGACCCGCCGAGCACACCCGCGGCAGTTGAACGGCCGCATCCGGCGCGAGCGAACCCCCTCCAGGACAGGAGAAATCCCGAGAACAGGCGGATCCGTGACGACCACGCTCGCGTACGGGAAGTCGAGGGCGTCGAGCTCCGCCTGCGTGGGCGCGCCGGCCTGCGCCTGGCCGGCGGCCATGAGCCGCCAGGTGTCGACGGGCAGGTAGGCGACGTCGACGTGGCCGAAGGTCGCCTGCCCCTCGGTGACCTGCGACCGGGAGTTCCTTGACCGGGAAACACGTGTGAAACACCGGTGTCACCGCGGCGCAGCAAGGATCTGGAATCTTGCCTCTCGGTACAGATTGGAGGTCGCAATGAGCGACACGAGTCAG
Source organism: Microbacterium sp. GXF7504 (assembly GCF_054798235.1). Classification (NCBI taxonomy): domain Bacteria; kingdom Bacillati; phylum Actinomycetota; class Actinomycetes; order Micrococcales; family Microbacteriaceae; genus Microbacterium; species Microbacterium sp. GXF7504. The sequence continues at coordinate 1,650 of NZ_JBSJZI010000003.1, forward strand.
GTCAGCGCGCTGCTGTTGTTGGTTTCCGGCGCGCTGGTACTGCTGATGACCCCCGGTGTTGCCTTCTTCTACGGCGGTCTGGTCAAGGCGAAGTCCGTGGTGAGCATGATGATGCTCAGCATGGGCGCCATGGGCCTGGTCGGCGTGCTGTGGGTGCTGTTCGGCTACTCGATGGCCTTCGGTGAGCCGCTCATCCCGGGGTGGCTCGGCAACCCGTTCGCCGACTTCGGGCTGCAGAACTTCCTCGGCCTCGGCGCCGACGGCTCGCTCGACCCCGACCTCGAGGCCCTTGCGTTCGCCGCGTTCCAGGCCGCCTTCGCGATCCTCGCCGTGGCCCTCGTCTCCGGCGGCATCGCCGACCGTGCCCGGTTCGGCGGGTGGATGCTGTTCGTCGCGCTCTTCGCCGTGCTCGTGTACTTCCCGGTCGCGTACTGGGTGTTCAACCTCGAGGACGGCTGGGGCCCCATGCTGGGCGTCAACGACTTCGCCGGCGGCACCGCCATCCACATCAACGCCGGCGCTGCGGCGCTCGCGCTCGCACTCGTGCTGGGCAAGCGCATCGGATTCGCGAAGGGCGCCCACAAGCCGCACAACGTGCCGCTGGTGCTCCTCGGTGCCTCGCTGCTCTGGTTCGGCTGGTTCGGCTTCAACGCTGGTTCCGCCGCCGCCGTCGACGGTACCGCCGCCCTGGCCTTCATCAACACGATCGCCGCTCCAGCCGCGGGCATCGTCGGCTGGCTCGTCGTCGAGCGCGTCAAGGAGGGCAAGCCCACATCGGTGGGCGCCGCATCGGGTGCGATCGCGGGCCTGGTCGCGGTGACCCCGGGCTGCAACATCCTCACCCCGATGTGGTCGCTCGTGCTCGGACTCGTCGCCGGCGCCCTGTGCGCGTGGGCGGTGGAGCTGAAGTTCCGCTGGGGCTTCGACGACTCCCTCGACGTGGTGGGCATCCACCTCATCGGCGGCATGTTCGGCACCCTCTACATCGGCGTCTTCGGCCAGGGCATCGGCCTGCTCGACACCGGCAGCTGGTACCAGCTGGGTGTGCAGGCGCTCGCCTCGGTGGTCGTGCTGGTCTACTCCTTCGTCATGGCGTGGGTCATCGGCTGGGTCGTGGAGAAGACGATCGGGTTCCGCGTCCGCAACGAGGACGAGCTCGCCGGCGTCGACCTCGTGCTCCACGGTGAAGAGGGCTACGTGCTGGAAGACGCGCGATGACCGGCCGGCTGACCGCGCTGCTGCTCCACCCCCGTGAGGAGCGGCCGCACGCGCCGCGCTTCCAGGGGCTGCTGGACCGGCTGACGCGGTCGGCCGCCGACGCGGTGGCGGCCGCCGGGTACGACGTGTCGGTCGTCGCCACCGCCGGGCTCGGCACGGATGCGGTGCTCGGCGCCGCGCGCCGATCCGACGTGGTGGTGCTCCTCGGCGGGGAGGACGTCGACCCGGCCCTCTACGGCGGGGTCGCGGGATACCCGGGTGGAGGGATGCACGAGACCGAGGCCGACCGGGTCGCGATCGCCGTGATCCGCGACGCGGTGGAGCGGGGCGCGCCGCTCCTGGGCATCTGCCGGGGGCACCAGCTGCTCAACGTCGCCCTCGGCGGCACGCTCGTGCCGGACATGCACGGTCATCGCGTCGACGGCGACGACCCCTTCGTGCCGACGGTGCTGAGCGCGTCGGACCCGCTCGTCGACGACGTGCTCGCGGCCGCCCCGGCCCTGTGCGCGCATCACCAGGCGGTCGAGCTCCTCGGCGACGGACTCGAGGTGCTCGCCCGCGCCGCGGACGGCACGATCGAGGCGATCGTCCACCGCGACGCCCCGGTGCTCGGCGTCCAATGGCACCCCGAGCATCCGGACACCGCGACCGCGCAATTGCCGCTCCTGCTGGCAGGCCTCCGCAGCCCTCGAACGGCGCCGGTGGTGTGACATGGCCCGCCCCAGCGCACGCGCTCGCATCGTGGAGGCCGCCCTCACGGCGTCCGCGGCGGCGGGGGAGAGCGTGACGCTGGACGTGGTCGCGCGTGCGGCGGGCGTGACGAAGCAGGGGATCCTCTACCACTTCCCGGAGAAGCGGGACCTCCGGGCGGCGATGCTCGACCACGTGCTCGCCCGGTGGGATGCGGAGATGGTCCGTATCCTCGGCGGGCCGCTCGAGGCGGCGTCGGTGGCCGGCCGCATCCGCGCGTACGCCCGGGTGTCGGCGCGCGGCGACGTCGTCCCGGGCGAGGGGGTGCTGTTCTCAGAGATCCTCACCCGCCCGGACGAGACGCCGCGCTACGCGGCATGGACGCAGCGCTGGTTCGACCCGGGCGCCGACCCCGACCTGCGCACGCGGGCGCGGTGGACGACGGCCTGGCTCGCAGCGAACGGACTGTGGTCCGTGCTCGTCACGGGCAAGCGGCGACTCGCGCGGGCGGAGGTCGCCGCGGTGCTCGCCGTCGTCGACGACCTCACCGCGGACTGATCGGGCGACTCAGGAGTCGAAACCCATCCCGATCGCGTCGAGCACGCGCAGTAGCGGACCGCGACGGCCGTCATTGTGGTCGGCCCGGTCCATGGCGCGACGGACGAGGTTGACACCGATCGTCGCCGCCGGCTCCGGCGGGAACGGGATCGGCTTCTCTTTGACCATCTGCAGCGACGTCCGCTCGGTCTCGAGGCCGTCGAGCAGGTCGAGCATCACGTCGGCCCCGAACCGGCTCGCCCCCACACCGAGGCCCGTGAAGCCGGAGGCGTAGGCGACCCGGCCCGTCCGGGCCGTGCCGAAGAACGCGCAGAAGCGGCTGCAGGAGTCGATGACGCCGGCCCAGCGGTGGGTGAAGCGCAGGCCCTCGAGCTGCGGGAACGTGGTGAAGAAGTGCGAGGCGAGCCGCCGGTGGCTCCCCATCCGGTCCTCGTACGCCGGACGGATACGGCCGCCGGGGAAGTAGATCGCGTCGTAACCGCCGAACAGGATGCGGTCGTCGGCCGTGAGCCGGTAGTAGTGGAACTGGTTCGCCGCGTCCGAGATCCCCTGCCGGTTCGACCAGCCGATCGACGCCAGCTGCTCCGCGCTCAGCGGCTCGGTCATCAGCACGTAGTCGTACACCGGCACGGTCATGAGGCGGTTGCGCTTCAGGAGCGACGGGAAGACGTTCGTGCCGAGCGCCACCCGGTGCGCCCGCACCCGGCCGCGGTCGGTGACGAGCGTGACCCGGCCGGTCGGTTCGGCCTCGAGGCCGCGCACCATGGTCTGCTCGAAGATCTCGACGCCGAGCTCACTCGCCACCCGCGCGAGCTCGAGCCCCATCTTCGCCGGATGCAGCAGCGCGCTGCCGTCCTTGTCCCACAGGCCCGCGAGATAGGTGTCGGAGTTGACCTCCGCCCGGATCGCGTCCTGGTCGAGCACGCCCTCCTCGGCGGCGAACTCGGCCGCCTGGTACGGCTCCACAGCGACCGCGAGGGCGCCGGTGCGTTCGTAGTCCACGTCCATGTCGTACCGGCGGATCGTGTCCTCGATGCCCTGCAGGTTCTCCAGTCCCAGCTCGGTCAGCCGGTCCATCTCGTCCGGCCAGCGGGTCAGCCCGTTCTGCTCGCCGTGGGTGAGACTCGCCTCGCAGAACCCGCCGTTGCGGCCCGACGCAGCCCAGGCGATCCGCGACGCCTCGAGGAGCACGACCCGCCGGTCCGGGGTCCGCTCCTTCGCCCGGATCGCGGTCCACAGGCCGGTGTAGCCGCCGCCGACGATCGCGAGGTCGGTGGTGACGTCGCCGGGGAGCGCCGGGTAGTCGGGCCGGTCGACGTCGTCGAGCCAGAACGTACGCAGCGCGGTGCCCTGCAGGGCGTGGTCGACGACGTCCTGCTTCGGGACGCGTCGCTCGAAGACGGTGGTTCCCATGATCGCTCCCGATCCGGTGACGCTCAGCGCGTCCCCCAGTTGTAGTGGTCTTTGTAGAGCCCCGCGTAGTGCAGCGGTTCCACGTGCGCGACGCCCGGGATGCTGCGGATGCGGGTGAGGACGAGCTCGACGAGGTCGTCGTCGTCCTCGCACACCGCCTCGGCGAGGATGTCGAAGCTCCCGAGCGTCACGACGACGTAGGCGAGCTGTTCGAGTGCGGCGAGCTGCTCGGCGATCGGCCGCGGGTCACCCGTCACGCGGATGCCGAGCATCGCCATCCGGTGGAACCCGAGCTGCATCGGGTCGGTGACCGCGACGATCTGGATGACCCCGGCCTCGACCATGCGGGCCACGCGCTGCCGGGCCGCCGCCTCGCTGAGCCCCACGGCGCGGCCGAGCTCCCCGTACGAGCGTCGACCGTCCTCCTGCAGCAGTTCGATGAGCCGCTTCGACACGTCGTCGAGCTGCATTCGGGTGGTCGAGGTGCTCATGGCGACGATATTGGCATGAGAATCACGCTCGCACAACGGTTTCCGTTGATCGTGCCGAGGAAGGCCGCTGATCCAGTCAGCGGATGCGGAGTATCACAACCGCATCCGCCCCACCCGGAACACATGCAGGCCGGCGGCGTCCAGGAGCGCCGACCCGAACCGGGCGCGGGCCTTGCGCTGCTTGCGGGTGCCTTCGACGCCGGTCGCGGCGATCTCCACCTGGAAGAGGATCTCGCGCACGAGCGGTGCGAGGAAGCGGTCCGGCGTGATGGCGAGCTTGGCCCGGACCGCGACGACCACGCGCGGCGCGTCCGGCTCGATCGAGTCCGACAGCGCGTCGAGCGTCTTGATGCCGAGGGCGAGCGTCGACCCCTTGGAGGTGCGGACCGCCGCGATCGCGACGTTCGCCAGTGCCGGGCCGCCGGGCTCCACGAGCTTCAGCCCCTCGACGCGCGCGCCCGTGGTGAGCGCGTCGACGACGTCGGCGGCGTTGCCGGTGACGAGCACCCGCCAGTCGATCGCGGGTTCCTGCCTGGTCCGTCGCGCCATCATGCGTCGCCTTCCGCGACGGCCACGACTCCCGGGCCGGTCAGCACGCGCCACAGCCAGTCCGCCGCCTCTTCGAGCGGCGGCAGAGGGTCGCGTGAGATCCACGCCGTGATCACCCCGAGCGCGGTGCCCGCGATCCCCGCGGCGACGACGTCGACGGGCACGCCGGTGAACGCGGGCGAGTCGACCGCGGTGATGAGTTCGGAGACGATCCGCTCGACGTGCCGGCGCAGCCGCGCGGTCACGACCGTCGAGCCGTGCTCGCCGAGCACGCGCCGGTACAGTGTCGCGTTGGCGGCGAGGTGCGCGAGATACTGCTGGAGCTCCTCGGGCATCCCGGTCGGCATCGGTGCGGGGCGGGCACGGAGCTGCCCCGAGACGTCGTCGATGACCCGCTCCAGCGCGTCGGCCAGCAGCGTGTCCTTGTCGGAGTAGTGCTGGTAGAAGCTCGACCGGTTCACCCCGGCGTGCTCGGTGATGTCGCCCACCGTGATCTCGTCGAGAGGACGGGCCCGTGCGAGTTCGAGCAGCGAGTCCTGCAGGCGTGCCTGGGTTCGTGCTGCCCGTGGATCCATGTCTGCGATTCTGTCAGGCCGGGCGTCGCATGCGCTCGCCGACGATTCGCTGAGAGTTCGCGCCGCTCCGCGCGATCCCCGACACGCGTCGGATAAATTGGGGGCGGCTCGACGACGCGCCCATCCGATCACCGACTTCACGAAGGGCTCGCTGTGGCGAATCTCCTCTACCGTCTCGGCCGTTTCTCGGCCCGCCGTGCCTGGGCGGTGCTCCTCGGCTGGATCGTGATCCTCGGCCTTGCCGGCGGCTCGTTCCTCGCCTTCGGCGGCACGCTCGCGACGAGCTTCTCGATCCCCGGCACCGAGACGGAGCGGGTGAGCGACCAGCTCGCCGACGAACTGCCCGATCTGGCCGGCGCCACCGGCTCGGTCGTGTTCGCGACCGAAGACGGCGAGCCGTTCACCGACGCGCAGCGTGCCGGCATCGCCGAGCTGTTCGCCGAGATCGCCGACGTCGACGGGATCGCCGCGGTGGCCGACCCGTTCGACACCGAGACCCAGCGCGCCGATCAGGAGGCGCAGCTCGCCGACGGTGAGCAGCAGCTCGACGACGGCCGTGCGCAGCTGGACGCCGCCGAGGCGCAGCTCGACGCCGGGCAGGCGCAGCTCGACGCCGGCCAGGCACAGCTCGACGCCGGCCGCGACCAGTTCGACGCCGCCGTCGCGCAGGCGCAGGCGGCGGGGATGTACGACGCCCTCAAGGCGCGCTTCGACGCGCAGCAGGCCGAGCTCGACGCCCAGCAGGACATCATCGACGCACAGCAGCAGCAGCTCGACGACGGGCGCGCGCAGATCGACGAGAACCGCGCGACGCTCGAGACGGAGGCGCAGAAGCTCGCCGACGGCAAGACCCTCCTCGCCGCGGCCGCCGACATCCGCACGGTCTCCGAGGACGGCTCCGCCGCGGTGGGCACCATCGCCTTCGAGGACGACCTGTACTCGCTCTCCTCCGAGCTGAAGGCCGACATCGCCGCCATGCTCGACGACGCCGACATCGAGGGCGTCACGGTCGACTACTCCTCGACGATCGCCACGTCGATCGAGGGGATCCTCGGCGTCGGCGAGGTCGTCGGCATGGTCATCGCCGCGATCGTGCTGCTGGTGATGCTGCGGGCGCTCCTGCCCGCCGTCGCGCCCCTCATCACCTCGCTCGTCGGCGTCGGCGTTGGCGTCGCCGGGTCGATGGCCTTCTCCGGGGTCGTCGACATGGCGTCGATCACCCCCGTGCTCGGTGTCATGCTGGGGCTCGCGGTCGGCATCGACTACGCCCTCTTCATCCTCAACCGCCACCGTCGCCAGCTGCTGGCGGGCATGGACCTGCACGAGTCGATCGGGCTCGCCAACGGCACCTCCGGCAACGCCGTCGTCTTCGCCGGCTCCACCGTCGTGGTGGCGCTGCTCGCCCTGAACATCACCGGCATCCCGTTCCTCGGCGTGATGGGCACCGTCGCCGCCGTGTGCGTGGTCATCGCGGTGCTCGTGGCGATCTCGCTCACCCCGGCGCTGCTCGGGCTCATGAAGCTGCGTGTGCTCGGGCGGCGCGACCGCGCCCGCATCGGTCACGCCGACCACGTGACCGGCACCCCTAAGGCCATGGGCACGTGGCGTGCGGTCGGGCAGGCGCTCATCGCGATCGTCGCGCTTCTGGTCATCGCGATCCCTGCGCTGTCGATGCGGCTCGGGCTGCCGGACGGCTCCAGCGAGGCGACCGACACCACCCAGTACCAGGCGCACAGCATCATCACCGACAAGTTCGGCGCCGGCCAGAACGGTGCGCTCCTCGTGGTCGCCGAACTGCCCGAGGCGGTCTCGGAGGACGACGAGCTCGCCGTGCAGGCCGACATCGCGACGACCCTGCTCGAGCAGGACGACGTCGCCGCCGTCGCGCCCATCGCCGTCTCCGACGACGGCACGATCGCCGCGTTCCAGGTCGTGCCGGAGGAGGGCCCGACCGCCGCATCCACCGAGCGGCTCGTGCACGAGCTGCGCGACCTGTCGCCGCTCGAGGTCGCGGGTGTCGACGGCGAGGTCGGCGTCGGCGTGGCAGGCACCGCATCCGGCAACATCGACGTCTCGCAGAAGCTCGCCGACGCGCTGCCGGTCTACCTGGTCGTCGTCGTCGGCCTGTCGCTGCTGATCCTCATCCTCGTCTTCCGATCGATCCTCGTGCCGATCGTGGCGACCCTCGGGTACGTGCTGTCGCTGTTCGCGGCGCTCGGGGCGGTCACCGCGATCTACCAGTGGGGCTGGCTCTCGAGCGTCTTCGACGTGCACGATCCGGGTCCCGTGCTGAGCTTCGCGCCCATCCTCATCATGGGTGTGCTGTTCGGGCTCGCGATGGACTACCAGCTGTTCCTCGTGTCCGGGATGCGGGAGGCCTACGTGCACGGCATGCCGGCCCGATCGGCGGTCGTCGCCGGGCTCCGGAACGGCCGTGCCGTCGTCACGGCCGCCGCAATCATCATGATCTCCGTGTTCGGCGGGTTCGTCTTCTCCCACCTCGCGATGATCCGCCCGCTCGGTTTCGGCCTGGCCATCGGCGTGCTCTTCGACGCGTTCGTGGTGCGCATGGTGCTCACCCCGGCCATCCTGCATCTGCTCGGCAAGAGCGCGTGGTGGCTGCCGAAGTGGCTCGACCGCATCCTGCCCGACGTCGACGTGGAGGGCGCCGCGCTCGAGCGGAGCCACCCCGTGCACACCGCCGAGCAGCCCGCGGAGGCGGCTCCGGCGCGCTGAGCCGACGGTGATGCCCGGCGGGCGCAACCCCCTCATCGCGGGGGTTGCGCCCGCCTAGCATCGCCCGCATGACCGAGCCCACCGTCGACACCGCACGCACCCCCGACCCCCGTCACGCGATCGTGACCGGCGCCGACTCCGGCATCGGACGCGCGACCGCCGTCGCCCTCGCCCAGGCGGGCATGGACGTCGGGATCACCTGGCACACCGACCGCGAGGGCGCCGAGGAGACCGCCGCCGAGGTGCGGGCGCACGGTGCACGCGCGGTCGTCGCGCACCTGGACGCGGCCGACATCCCCGCCTGCGCCGACGTCGTCGACCACCTCGCCGACGAGCTCGGCGGCGTCGACGTCTTCGTCAACAACGCCGGCACGGGCGCGGCGACCCCGCTCGTCGACGTCACCCTCGACGAGTGGCGGCACGTGCTCGACGTCGACCTGAACGCCCCGTTCCTGCTCATCCAGCGCGCCGCGCGACGCATGGTCGCCGCCGGCCGCGGCGGCCGCATCATCGCGGTCACGAGCGTGCACGAACACCAGCCCCGCGTCGGCTCCAGCGCCTACGACGCCGCCAAGCACGGCCTCGGCGGGCTGATCAAGACCGCGGCCCTCGAGCTCGGCCGTTACGGCATCACCGCCAACGCGGTCGCCCCGGGCGAGATCGCCACCCCCATGACCGGGCAGACCGACGAGGACCCCGTCGGCACCGACCGCCCCGGCATCCCCCTCGGCCGCCCCGGCGACGCCCGCGAGATCGCCGCGGTCATCGCGTTCCTCGCCTCGCCCGGCGCCTCGTATGTGACCGGCGCCTCGTTCGTCGCGGACGGCGGGATGCTGCAGATGGGCCCGCAGGCCGGTTCGCACCTGGAATCCCACGACTGGCGCAACGTCTGACCGCCGCCGGCGCCCGCCGGCCGCATCCATCCCCACCCCCCGGAGGACACATGAAGGCGATGACCTACCGCGGCCCGTACCGGGTCCGCGTCGAAGAGAAGGCCGACCCCCGCATCGAGCATCCGAACGACGCGATCGTCCGCGTCCAACGCGCGGCGATCTGCGGGTCCGACCTGCACCTGTACCACGGCATGATCCCGGACACCCGGATCGGCCACACGTTCGGCCACGAGTTCATCGGCCGGGTGGTCGAGGTCGGCTCCTCGGTCGAGACCCTGCAGCCCGGCGACCGGGTCATGGTGCCGTTCAACATCTTCTGCGGCTCCTGCTACTTCTGCGCCCGCGGACTCTACTCGAACTGCCACAACGTCAACGCGAACGCGACGGCGCTCGGCGGCATCTACGGCTACTCCCACACCGCCGGCGGCTACGACGGCGGCCAGGCGGAGCTCGTGCGCGTGCCGTTCGCCGACGTCGGCCCCTCGATCATCCCGGACTGGCTCGACGACGAGGACGCGCTCATGCTCACCGACGCGTTCTCCACCGGCTACTTCGGCGCGCAGCTCGGCGACATCGCCGAGGGCGACACCGTGCTCGTCCTCGGCGCCGGTCCGGTCGGGCTCGCCGCGGCACGCTCGTCGTGGCTCATGGGCGCGGGCCGTGTGATCGTCGTCGACCACCTCGAGTACAGGCTCGAGAAGGCCCGGGAGTTCGCGTTCGCCGAGACGTACGACTTCGGCGCCGTCGACGACATCGTCGTGCTCATGAAGAAGGTCACCGACCACCTCGGCGCCGACGTCGTGATCGACGCGGTCGGTGCCGAGGCCGACGGCAACCTCGTGCAGCACATCACCTCGGCGAAGCTGAAGCTGCAGGGCGGGTCGCCCATCGCGCTGAACTGGGCCATCGACAGTGCCCGCAAGGGCGGCAACATCTCGGTGATGGGCGCCTACGGCCCGCTGTTCTCCGCAGTGAAGTTCGGCGACGCGATGAACAAGGGCCTGACGATCCGCACCAACCAGGCTCCCGTGAAGCGGCAATGGCCGCGGTTGCTGGAGCACATCCAGGCCGGACGCATCTCACCGAAGGACATGATCACGCATCGGATCCCGCTCGACGAGATCGCCGAGGCGTACCACCTGTTCTCCGCCAAGCTCGACGGCTGCATCAAGCCCGTCATCATCCCGCCCGCCGCCTGACCGGATCGGAGCACACCATGCCGTACACCGCAGATCAGCATCCCCGCACCCCGTCCGCCGACGAACTCCGCGAGCGCATCCCCGGCTGGGGCGCCGACCTCGACCCCGCCGACCGGCCGTCGTCCCCGAAGGAGGTGGACATGCGCGGCAGCACCGGCGCGCACTGGGAACGCCCGGAGCAGCAGCGCCCCGACGGCTACCGGGAGCGCTCGATCGAGCACGCCCGCCTGCCCGCCGTCTTCGGCACCGCGCAGCCCCTGCACGGGGTCTCCGGCGCCATCCGCCGGCTCGCGTACGAGCGCTACAGCGAGGGCCGAGCGGCGCACTGGCTGCTGCTCGTGCTGGGCGACCGGGTCGAGATGCTCGGCGCGCTCGCCCGCTCGACGGTCTCCGGCCGGCCCGACGATCCCATCACCGAGACCGGGATCCTCGCCGAGCGCGGGACGAACCCCATCGCCGCGCGGAAGGGCCGCATCGACACCAAGCACGCGTGGATCGACCCGATCCTGGCCGCGGGGCCGTGGCTCCTCGGCGGCGTCGCGATCGTCGCGATCGTGCGGAAGGCGGTGCGCGGCCGCCGCTGAGTCGCGCGGCCGTCAGTCCGGGAGTGCGACCGGCGGGATGAGCAGCCGCCGCCGGTCGCGTACCCAGACCACGTGCTCCCGCCGGGCCGTGGCCCGGTCGGCGAAGCGGTAACGATACGCGGTCACCCGCACCAGGCGGGGGCGCCGCCCCTCGAACGGGTCGTGCCGGAGGAGACGCAGGGTCGCCGCATCCGCTTCGAGCAGCCGGCGCAGGAACGTCGTGAACCACTCGTCGAGCGGTGTGCCCAGCGGCAGGAACCACATCAGCCAGTCGAGGCGCAGGTGGTACGGCGCGATCTGGGGCGGGATGCGGCGCACGTCGCCCGGCTTGCCGCGGAACCCGTACTCGTGCCAGGTCGCCGTGTCGGGATCGGCGTCCTCCGTCCCCTCCACGACGTACTCGACGCGCTCCTTGGTGACGGTGCCGAACGCGCCGTACGCGTTCGCGAGCTGCCACCGGTTGAAGCTCGCGTTCATGAGCTGCCGGTGTGCGAAGAGGTTCCGCACCGCCGGTGCACTGAGCGCCAGGTACGCGATGAACACCGCGCCGGTGACCACGACCCAGGGGAGGGGAATGCCGTCGACGGACCACGGCGGCTCGGATGCGGGGGCGTCGCCGGACGGGATGCCCACGGCCGAGCAGGCGAGCACGATGGTCGCCCAGTTGAGCCACGCGAAGTTGCCGGTGAGCACGAGCCACAGCTGCGTCGCGATGACGATCACCGCCGCCGCGGTGCCGACGAGCGTCGGCACCGGGCCGGGCACGACGAGCCCGAGGAGCGGGGCGAACAGCAGGAACGGCACGACGAGCTGCGAGACGTGGTTGCCGACGACCTCCAGCCGGTGGAACCAGCCGGGGAGCAGGTGCGCGTGCCGGCTCAGCGGGCCCGGCATCGGCTGCGTCTCGTGGTGGTACATCAGCGCGGTGAGGTCGCGCCACTCCCGGCCGCCGCGGATCTTGATCATCCCGGCGCCGAACTCGAGCCGGAACAGCAGCCACCAGCACAGCACGAGCACGAGGGTCGGCGGCGGCTCCGACGGCGAGCCGAGGAATGCCGCCACGAACCCGGCCTCCAGCAGCAGCATCTCCCACCCGAACCCGTAGAAGGTCTGCCCGATGCTCGAGACCGACATGTAGCCGAACCACAACGCGAGGAAGCACGTCATCGGCGCCCATGGGCCGGTGAGCTGCGGCAGCCCCGCCACGAGCGCCGCGGCGACGACCATGCCCGCGATGCACAGCCCCGCCAGTCGCCGGTCGGTGTACCGGATGCGGCGGAACAGGGTCGGGCGCAGCATCCGTCCCCGCGCCTTCGACGAGGCCGCCCACGCGAGCAGCTCGGGCGCGGGCAGCAGCCCGCGCTCGCCGAGGAGCGGCCGGAACTGGTTGAGGGTGGACAGGAACGCGATGAGGTACAGCGCCGCGATGCCCCGCTGCACCACCTGCCGCGCCAGCTCGTAGTCGACCGCCGCGAAGCCGTCCATGGCGCACACGGTAGCGTCTGGCGGGCGGCGTGCGAGGGGGTTGCCGGGACGCGGGCGGAGCGGGCATCGTGTCAGCGCGACGGCCCCGACCGTCGGAGAGGGAGGACCGAGATGGCACAGAACGTGCGGGCGATGGACTGCGGACCCGAACACGTGTTCCGGGTGTTCGAGGACGGCTGGCTCTTCCCCTCCTGGGTCGTGGGGGCATCGCGGATGCGGGCGGTCGACGTCGGCTGGCCCGCCCGCGGCACCCGGCTGCACCACTCGGTCGGCACCTGGCCGCTCCTGCTCGACGACAACACCGAGGTGCTCGAGTACGAGCCGCCGCGGCGGTTCGTGGTGCAGGCGCGCGGCTGGCCGGTGGGGGAGGCGCGGGTGACCCTCGAGGCGAAGCCGCACCGCGGCGGGACCCTCGTGCGCATCGAGGAGCACGCGTCGTCCGGCCCCGCGGCCCTCGTGCCGAAGCCGCTCATGGACCTCGCGATCCGGTGGCGCAACACCGAGACCCTCCGCCGGCTCGCGTTCATCGCGGAGGGCTTCGCCCGCACCGACCGCGCCGCCGCCTCTGCGACCGCTGACACCCCGGTCGACTTGCCTGAGATGTACGGCGCCGACGGTGTGGCGCGGACATCCGAGGCAAGTCGATCCGAAGGGGAGCGGGAGGGCGGCGCGTGACGGACGTCGTCGTCGTCGGGTCGGGGCCGAACGGGCTCGCGGCGGCCGTGACGATGGCGCGCGCGGGGCTGCGCGTGCGCGTGTACGAGGCGGCATCCGCACCGGGCGGCGGCGCCGCATCCGCCGAGCTCACGCTGCCCGGGTTCGTGCACGACGTGTGCTCGGCCGTGCACCCGCTCGCCTTCGAGTCACGGTTCTTCCAGGAGTTCGGCCTTACCGACCGGGTGCGGTTCGTCGTGCCCGAGGTGTCGTACGCGCACCCGCTCGACCGCCGGCCCGCCGTGCTCGCCCACCGCGACCTCGACCGCACCGCCGACGAGCTCGGCCGTGACGGGGGGCGGTACGCGCGCCTCATGCGTCCGCTCGTCCGTCGCGCGGGCGGCATCGCCGACTTCACCGGCGGCTCGCTGCTCCGGGCACCGGCCGACCCCGTCGCGGCGGCCGTGTTCGGGCTGCGCTCGCTCGAACAGGGGTCGCCCGGCTGGAACCTGCGGTTCAGCGGCGTCGCCGCGCCCGCGCTCGTCACCGGGGTCGCCGCGCACACGATGCTGCACCAGCCGAGCCTCAGCGGCGCCGGCGCGGGCCTCGCGCTCGCGACCTACGCGCACGCACGCGGCTGGCCGATCCCCATCGGCGGCACCCAGGCGATCGCCGACGCCATGATCGACGACATCCGCGCCCACGGCGGCGAGGTCGTCACCGACCACGAGGTGACCTCGCTCGACGAGGTCACCGGCGCCCGGGCCGTGCTCCTGGACGTGACCCCGCGCGCCCTCGTGCGCCTCGCCGGCGGGCGGCTCCCGACCCGCTACGCCGAGGCCCTGCGGCGGTTCCGGTACGGCTCCGGCGTCGCGAAGGTCGACTTCGCGCTGTCGGCGCCCGTGCCGTGGGCCGACCCGGCGGTGACGGATGCGGCGGCCGTGCACCTCGGCGGCACCCGTGCCGAGATCGCCGCCGCGGAGAACATGGTCGAGCGCGGCGTCATGCCGGAGCGGCCCTACGTGCTCGTCTCGCAGCCGACCGTGTTCGACCCGTCACGCGCGCCCGAGGGGAAGCACACCCTGTGGGCCTACACGCACGTGCCCGCCGGCAGCGACGTCGACCGACAGGAGGCGGTGGTGCGCCAGATCGAGCGCTTCGCGCCCGGCTTCCGTGACACGATCGTCGCCGCCCGGTCCCGCACCGCCGTCGAGGTCGCCCGGCACAACGCGAACTACCCCGGCGGCGACATCAGCGCCGGCGTCCCCGACCTGCCGCAGCTGCTGCGCCGGCCCGTGCTCCGCCCCGACCCGTGGCGCACGCCGATCCCCGGCGTGTACCTGTGCTCGGCGTCCACCGCGCCCGGACCCGGGGTGCACGGCCTCGCCGGCTGGTGGGCGGCCCGGAGCGCCCTCCGGCACGAGTTCGGCGTGCGCGAGAGTCCCGACCTCTCGCCCGCGCGCGTGTGACGTTCCAAGACGGCCGAATCGGGCCCCCGGGAGGCTCGGGTTAGGCTCGGGACGCTTCCACGTCCCCTCCCGAAGGGTCCTCCATGGCCGACCGCGAATACGGCTTCCGCACGCGTGCGATCCACGCCGGCAACATCCCCGACGGCGTCACCGGTGCACGTGCGCTGCCGATCTACCAGTCCGCATCCTTCGTCTTCGACGACACGGACGACGCCGCGGCACGTTTCGCGCTGCAGAAGTACGGCAACATCTACAGCCGGCTGGCGAACCCGACGATCGCGTCGTTCGAGGAGCGCATCGCCTCGCTCGAGCAGGGACTCGGCGCCGTTGCCACCTCCAGCGGGCTCTCGGCGCAGTTCATCACGTTCGCCTCGCTCGCCGGTGCCGGCGACCACATCGTCGCGAGCGCCAACCTCTACGGCGGTTCCATCACGCAGCTCGACGTGACGCTGCGCCGGTTCGGCGTCGAGACCACGTTCGTGGCCTCCGCCGATCCCGTCGACTACGCCGCCGCGGTCACGCCGCGGACCAAGGCGATCTTCGCCGAGACCATCGCGAACCCGTCCGGCGAGATCGCCGACATCGAGGGGCTCGCGGCGGTGGCACGGGATGCGGGTGTGCCGCTGATCATCGACTCCACCGTCGCGACGCCGTACCTGTGCCGTCCGATCGAGTGGGGCGCCGACATCGTCATCCACTCCGCCACGAAGTTCCTCGGCGGGCACGGGACGACCCTCGGCGGCGTCGTGGTCGAGTCCGGCCGGTTCGACTGGCACTCCGACCGGTTCCCGCTGTTCACCGAGCCGGTGCCGAGCTACGGCGGCCTGGAGTGGGCCGGCAACTTCGGCGAGTACGCGTTCCTCACGCGCCTGCGCGCCGAGCAGCTGCGCGACATCGGCCCCGCCCTCGCGCCGCACTCCGCGTTCCTGCTCGCGCAGGGCGTCGAGACGCTGCCCTTCCGCATGAAGGCGCACGTGGAGAACGCCCGCGTCGTCGCAGAGTGGCTCGACGCCGACCCGCGGGTCGAGTTCGTGAACTGGGCCGGCCTGCCGCAGCATCCGCACCACGACCGGGCGGCGAAGTACCTGCCCGAGGGCCCCGGCGCCGTGTTCAGCTTCGGCGTCAAGGGCGGCCGCGCCGCCGGGCGCACCTTCATCGAGTCGGTCGACCTCGCCAGCCACCTCGCGAACATCGGCGACGCGAAGACTCTCGTCATCCACCCGGCCTCGACCACGCACGCGCAGCTCACCGAGCAGCAGCTGCTCGACGGCGGCGTGCTCCCCGGGCTCGTGCGCATCAGCGTCGGCATCGAGGACGTCGACGACATCCTGTACGACCTCGACCAGGCGCTCGACGCGGCGCAGCAGGAGGCGTGATGAGCGACACCACCGCGACCGGCACCGCTTCGGCCGGTACCACCTCGACCGGCACCGACTCCGCCGGTACCGACGAGTTCGTCTCGACCCGGCTGGCCAACGGCCTCACCTGTGTGCTGCCCGCATCCTCGCCCCTCGCGAAGCTGCTGCGCTCGCAGCGCACGTGGGAGGGGCCGTCGGCGAAGGAGCGCCTCGCGATCCTGCGGAAGGCGAAGAGCATCGCGATCGTCGGCGCCTCCGCGAACCCCGCACGCTCGAGCTACTTCGTCGGCACGTACCTGCAGCAGTCCACGGACTACCGGGTGTACTTCGTGAACCCGAACGCGACCGAGATCCTCGGGCAGCCGGCGTACCCCGACCTGGCGTCGCTGCCCGAGGTGCCCGACATCGTCGACGTGTTCCGCAAGCCCTCCGACATCCCGGCCGTGATCGACGAGGTCGTCGCCGTGGGCGCGCCCGTGGTGTGGGTGCAACTCGGCATCTGGAACGAGGATGCGGCGCGCGACGGCGAGGCGAAGGGCCTCACGGTCGTCATGGACCGCTGCATCAAGATCGAGCACGCCCGCTTCCACGGCGGCCTGCACCTCATGGGCTTCGACACCGGCCAGATCAGCTCGCGCCGCACCATCCGCTGACCGCCCGTCCGGCCGGCCTCGGGCCGCCTCGGACCGCGAGACTGCATCTGACCGCCGAGACTGCGGGGTAACCCCGCTGTCTCGGCGACCCGTTGCAGTCTCGCGGTCCAGGCGCGCCAGGCGCGCGCGGGCGGGGTCAGCGGCGGAGACGGGCGGCGAGGCCGTCGAGGGCGACGTCGACGTCGAACGCGAACTGCTCGTCGCTGAACGCCTCGAACCCGCGGGCGTCGAGGCGGCGCAGCACGTCGAGCCCCTTCGGGTGCGCCTGCGCCATGAGCTCGCGGAAGCGCGCCACCTGCGGATGCCCGCCCGCCTGCCGGCTCATCACCTCGTCGCGGGCGAAGCCGCTCGCGAGGGTCGTGAGCATGAGCAGCGCGCGGCCGGCGGTGTCCTCGTCGAAGCCGGCGGCGACCATCCGCTCGACGACCGCTTCGGCCGGGCGGATCGCGGCGACGGCCGTCTCGGATGCGGTGTGGAAGTGCAGTGCGAGCGCGCCGGACGAGACGAGCGCCCGCCGGGTTCCGGCCGCGAAGCGTCGGCACGCGTCGCGCCAGTCCGCCGCGGCGGGGACGCGGATGCGGGCGAACTCGCGCGAGAACGCATCGGTCGCGAGCAGCTCGAGAAGCCCGTCGCGCCCGTTGACGTGGTGGTTCAGCGCCTTGCGGTCGACCCCCATGGCGTCCGCGAGGCCCTGCATCGTGAGGGTGGCCGGGTCCATGCCCCGCGCCGCCTCGACGATCGCGGCCGTCGTCAGCCCGGCACGTTCACCGCGGCCACGACGGGATGCGGCGGATGCTGGCATGCGGCGACGTCCTTCCTCAAGCGGGCGCTGGGCCCGGTCGACGAGCGTACACTTTTCCCGAGCGGGAATTACGCATCCCGTGTCACAGAGCGGGAATCACGCGTCCCGCGTCATGAACGGAGGAGACACGATGTCGGACCACACGCCCCTGACCGCCAACAGCACGATCGGCGCCTGGCTCGAGCACCCGGTCGGCGGTGAGGTCGTCCGCGGCTTCCTCGCGCAGTCCGGTGCCAGCGAGGAGTCGCTCGCCCCCCTGAAGGGCCTGCCACTGCAGCAGCTCGTCGCGCTGAGCCAGGGGCAGCTGCCCCAGTCCGTCATCGACGACATGGTCCGTGCGGCCAACGGCGGCGAGATCCCAGCCGACGACGCACCCGCCGGCTGGGTCGAGAAGACCACCCCGGGCCGCTTCGCCGGCAAGACCGTCATCGTCACCGGCGCCGCCTCCGGCATCGGCCGCGCGACCGCATCCCGCATCGCGCGCGAGGGCGGCCGCGTCGTCGCCGTCGACATCTCCGCCGACAAGCTCGCCGAGTTCGCCGCGTCGCTCCCGGACGCCGAGATCGTCACGGTCGCCGGCGACATCACGAAGCAGGACGACGTCGACGCGATCGTCGCGGCCGCGGGGGAGCGCATCGACGCCCTCGCGAACGTCGCCGGCGTCAACGACGACTTCTCGCCGTTGCACGAGACCACCGACGCCATGTGGGACCGCGTCATCGGCATCAACCTCACCGGGTCGTTCAAGCTCTCGCGTGCCGTCCTGCCCGCCATGCTCGCCGCGGGCACCGGGTCGATCGTCAACGTCGCCAGCGAGGCCGGCCTGCGCGGCAGCGCCTCCGGCAACGCGTACACGACCTCCAAGCACGGCGTGATCGGCATGACGAAGTCCGCCGCCGTCATGTACGGCCCCGCCGGCATCCGCGTGAACGCCGTCGCCCCGGGTGGGGTGGCCACCGGCATCCCGTTCCCGCCGCACGTGTCCGAGGCCGGGCAGGCCCGGCTGCAGCCGTTCCAGGCGCAGATCCCGACGCTCGCGACCGCGGAGCAGCTCGCCGCGTCCATCACGTTCCTGCTCTCCGACGACGGCGTGAACATCAACGGCGCCGTGCTCGCCTCCGACGGCGGCTGGTCCGCCCAGTAACCCCCTCCTCAGGGACCCCGCGGGCCGCGAGACTGCATCTGCGCCACGAGACTGCTGACAATGGATGCAGTCTCGTCACGCAGTTGCAGTCTCGCGGTCCAGTGGTGGTCGGGGCGGGGGGCGAAAAGTGCGCGTAACAGGCGGACGATAGGCTCGGCCGAGTGACCGACGCACCTCAGGACCCCCGTTCCGCCCGCAGCATCCTCACGTACATCGGCGTCGGCCTGCTGGCGGGCCTCCTCTCGGGACTCTTCGGGGTCGGCGGCGGCACCGTCATCGTGCCGCTGCTCGTGCTGTTCCTCACGTTCAACCAGCGCCTCGCCGCGGGCACCTCGCTCGCCGCGATCGTGCCGACCGCCGCGGTCGGCGTGGTGAGCTACGCGCTCGCCGGCTCGGTCGACTGGTTCGCCGCGATCCTGCTCGCCGCGGGCGCCATCGTGGGCACGCAGATCGGCACCTGGATGCTGCCGCGCATCTCGCAGACGGTCCTCCGGTGGATCTTCGTGGGCTTCCTCGCCGCGGTCATCGTCAGCCTGTTCATCGTCATCCCCTCGCGAGACGCGCAGATCGACATGACGGTCTGGTCGGGCATCGCGCTCGTCGTCGTGGGTCTGCTCACCGGTGTCCTCTCCGGCCTCATCGGCGTCGGCGGCGGCATCATCGTCGTGCCCGTGCTCATCCTCCTCTTCGGCGCGAGCGACCTCGTCGCCAAGGGCACCTCGCTCCTGTTCATGATCCCCGCCGCGATCTCGGGCACGATCGGCAACCTCCGCCGCAAGAACGTCGACCTGGTCGCCGCGGCGTGCGTCGGTGTCGCCGCCTGCACCACGACGGCGCTCGGCGCGTGGCTCGCGACCCTCATCTCGCCGCTCGCGGCGAACATCCTCTTCGCCGCCTACCTCGTGTTCATCGGGGTGCAGATGGCGATGAAGGCGATCAAGGGCCGCAAGAAGAAGGACTGACCCGGGGGCCGGTCGATCCCTGCTCGGTAGGATGGGGGGATGCCCGTCAACCCCGAGCTGGTCGGCCGCGAATTCGCGCCGACGGCCCCCTATCTCGTCGGCCGCGAGAAGGTGCGCGAGTTCGCCCGCGCCGTGTTCGCGACCGACCCGCAGCACACCGACCCCGCCGCCGCGCAGGCGCTCGGCCACGCCGACGTCGTGGCGCCGCCGACGTTCGCGATGGTGGTGCAGGACCTCGCCCTGCAGCAGCTGCTCGCCGAGCCCGACGCCGGCATCACCCTCGAGCGCACGATCCACGCCGAGCAGCGGTTCCGCTACTCCCGGCCGATCGTGGCGGGCGACGAGCTCACGGGCCGCATCGCCGTCACCGGCGTCCGCGCCGTCGGCAAGGGTGCGATGGTGACCAGCGAGACCGAGATCACGGATGCGGCCGGCGACCACGTCGTCACGGCGGTGTCCGTGCTGCTGATCGGGGGAGACGAATGAGCGCGCTCGAGGTCGGACAGGTCGTCGCCGAACGCGACGTGCACCTCACCCGCGAGTCGCTCGTGCGGTACGCGGGCGCGTCCGGCGACTTCAACCCCATCCACTACCGCGACGACGTCGCCGCCCGCGTGGGGCTGCCGGGCGTGCTCGCGCACGGGATGCTGACCATGGGGCTATCCGTGGAGACGATCGTGCCGTGGCTCGGCGACACCGGCCGCATCCTGGAGTACGGCGTCCGCTTCACGCGTCCCGTCGTGGTCGACCCGGAGGACGGCGCCGATGTGCACGTCGAGGCGAAGGTCGGCGCGGTCGCCGACGAGACGGCCCGCATCGACCTCACCGTGAGCGCCGCCGGCACCACCGTGCTCGGCAAGGCGCAGGTGCGCATCCGCCGCTGACATGCCCGAGATCACGCCCGTCCCGCTCTCCGAGCTGACCACGCTCCGCACCGGCGCGGCGCCCCGCCGCATGATCGACGCGGAGACCCGTGCGGAGCTCGTCGACGCCCTCCGTGAGGTGTGGGCCGACGGTGACGACTGGTTCGTGCTCGGCGGCGGGTCGAACCTCTTCGTCGGCGACGAGCCGTTCGACGGCACCGTCATCCGCATCCGCACCCGCGGGATCGAGCGCCTCGACGGCGCCCGCCCCGGGACGACGCTGCTGCGCGTGCAGGCCGGGCACGACTGGGACGACCTCGTCGCGCAGACGGTCGCCGCAGGTCTCGCCGGCATCGAGGCGATGTCGGGCATCCCCGGCACCGTGGGCGCGGCCCCGGTGCAGAACGTCGGCGCCTACGGGCAGGAGATCGCGCAGACCCTCGTCGAGGTCGAGCTCATCGACGAGGCGACCGGCGAGGTCTCGGCGGTCCCGGCAGCCGAGCTCGGACTGGGCTTCCGCACCTCGGTGCTGAAGCACCACCACGGGTCGGCGCCGCAGCGCCGCGCCGCGATCCTCTCGGTGACGTTCGAGCTCACCCAGGTCGGGCACGGCGAGGTGCCGGTGCAGGGCGAGCAGTTGCGGCGGGCACTCGGGCTCCAGCCGGATGCGGCCGTCTCGCTCGCGTGGATCCGCGACCACGTGCTCGCCACCCGCCGCGCCAAGGGCATGGTGCTCGACGACGCGGACCACGACACCTGGTCGGCCGGCTCGTTCTTCCAGAACGCGATCGTGACCGAGCGGTTCGCGCGGACGCTCCCGGAGGAGTGCCCCCGCTGGGCGATGACCCCCGACGTGGAGCCGGTGACGGTCATCCCGCTCGATCGCTTCGACGGGTTCGTCCCGGCGCCCGAGCCGCAGGAGATCGACGTGAAGGTGAGCGCCGCGTGGCTCATCGAGCACGCCGGCATCCGCAAGGGCTTCTCGCTGGCACGGTCGCGCGCCTCGGTGTCGACCAAGCACGCGCTCGCGCTGACGAACCGCGGCGGCGCCACCGCGGCGGAGCTCGCTGAGCTCGCCCGGTTCATCCAGCAGCGCGTGCAGCAGGAGTTCGGCCTGCTGCTGCAGCCCGAGCCCGTGCTCATCGGCGTCGACCTGTAGGCCGAGCCGTCCGCGGCGGTCGCCGCCGCAGCATCCGCCGCCCTCGTCGGCCGCACGCCGGCATCCGCGTCACGGGGCACCGAATCAGGTGATTCGGCGAGATCAGGCGGTTTCGGCGCCGAAGTCCCCTGCGTTCGCCGAATCACCTGATCTGGCGGCGGCGGATGCGGCGCGCACACGGATGCGGCGCGCACACGGATGCGGGCACGGCACACGCAGGACGGGCCGTCACCTCGCGGTGACGGCCCGTCCGGACGGCGCGACTCAGGAGAAGAGTCGCTGCAGGCGCTGGATGCCCTCGAGGAGCTCGTCGTCGCCGAGCGCGTACGACAGGCGCAGGTAGCCGCTCGGGCCGAACGCCTCGCCGGGGACGACCGCGACCTCGGCCTTCTCCAGGATGAGGTCGGCGAGCTCGAGCGAGGTGGTCGGGGTGACGCCAGCCCACTCGCGGCCGAGGAGGCCGGTGACGTCGGGGTACACGTAGAACGCGCCGAGCGGGGTCGGGACGGTCACGCCGGGGATCTTCGCGAGCTCGCCGACGATGAGCCGGCGACGGCGGTCGAACGCGACCCGCATCTGCTCGGCCTCGTCCTGCGGGCCGGAGAGCGCCGCGAGGGCCGCCCGCTGCGCGACGTTGTTCACGTTGCTGGACAGGTGCGACTGCAGGTTCGCGGCGAGCTTGATCGCGTCGGCCGGGCCGACCATCCAGCCCACGCGCCACCCGGTCATGGCGTAGGTCTTCGCGACGCCGTTCAGCAGCAGGGTCTGGCCGGCGAGCGCGGGCACGGCCTCGACGATCGAGACCGCGCGGGCGCCGTCGTAGACGAGGTTCTGGTAGATCTCGTCCGAGATGACCCAGATGCCGTGCTCGAGGGCCCACTGGCCGATGGCCGCGGTCTCCTCGGGGGTGTAGACGGCGCCGGTGGGGTTCGACGGCGAGACGAAGACGAGCACGGTGGTTCGCTCGGTGCGGGCGGCCTCGAGCTGCTCGACGGTGACCTTGTACTCCTGGTCGGCACCCGCGAACACCTCGACGGGCACGCCGTCGGCGAGACGGATGGCCTCGGGGTAGGTGGTCCAGTACGGCGCGGGCAGCAGCACCTCGTCGCCCGGGTTCACCACGGTCTGAAACGCCTGGTACACGGCCTGCTTACCGCCGTTGGTGACGACGACCTGCGACGGCTCGACCTCCAGGCCGGAGTCGCGGAGGGTCTTCGCGGCAATCGCCTCGCGCAGCACCGGGAGCCCGGCGGCCGGGGTGTAGCGGAAGTTCGCCGGGTTCTGCAGCGCCTCGGCGGCGGCATCCACGACGAACTGCGGGGTCGCGAAGTCGGGCTCGCCGGCCGCGTAGGAGATGACCGGGCGCCCGGCCGCCTTCAGGGCCTTCGCCTTGGCGTCGACTTTGAGGGTCGCCGATTCGGCGATCGCGGAGAGCTTGCGGGAGAGGGGGGCGCGTTCGGTCACACAGGAAAGCGTAGTCGTGCGCGTGAGGCCCCGTGAGAGGGTGCGGCGACGGTGCTGTGGAACGATGACAGGATGCGCGGCATCCGACTGTGGGCACTCGACGGACTCCCCGAGATCCGGCCGGGCGACGACCTCGGCGTCCTCATCGGCGACGCCCTCGCGGCGGATGCCGACGGCATCCGTGACGGCGACGTGCTCGTCGTGACGAGCAAGATCGTGTCGAAGGCCGAGGGGCGGATCGTCGCGGCCGACGACCGCGAGGACGCCATCACGGCGGAGACCGTGCGGGTGGTCGCGACCCGCGGCACCACCCGCATCGTCGAGAACCGGCTCGGGGTCGTCGGCGCCGCCGCCGGGGTGGACGCCTCCAACACCCCCGAGGGCACGGTGCTCCTGCTGCCGCTCGACCCCGACGCATCCGCCCGTGCGCTGTGCGCGGCGCTGCGAGCGCGGTTCGGTGTGCGCATCGGCGTGATCGTGAGCGACACGCTGGGCCGTGCCTGGCGGATCGGGCAGACCGACATCGCGATCGGCGCCGCCGGGATGACGGTGGTCGACGACCTGCGCGGCGGCACCGACACGCAGGGCCGGCCGCTGGCGGTCACGGTGCCCGTCGTCGCCGACGAGCTCGCCGGCGCCGCCGACCTCGTCAAGGGCAAGGCCACCGGGCTGCCGGTCGCCGTGGTGCGGGGGATGGGCCGCCTCGTGACGGATGCGGTCGACACCCCCGGTGCGCGGATCCTGCCCCGCACGGGTCCCGCCGACATGTTCCGTCTCGGCACCGACGAGGCGATCGCGATGGGCCGTGCCGCCGGCCACGCCGAGGGGTACGCGGCCGGCTACGCCGCCGCATCCGCCGGCCCCGCCGCACCCGCTGGTCCCGCCGCACCCGC
Source organism: Microbacterium sp. GXF7504 (assembly GCF_054798235.1). NCBI lineage: Bacteria > Bacillati > Actinomycetota > Actinomycetes > Micrococcales > Microbacteriaceae > Microbacterium > Microbacterium sp. GXF7504. The sequence goes on from NZ_JBSJZI010000003.1 coordinate 25,462, forward strand.
CGGCCCCGCCGTGTGAACGCCGAAACTGCACCTGACCGCCGAGACAGCGGGGTTACCCCGCTGTCTCGGCGACCGGATGCAGTCTCGCGGTCCGGCTGGAGTCAGCTGAACTGGTTCATCGTGTTGTCCTTGCCGCCGGCCTTCAGGGCCGCCTCGCCGGCGAAGTACTCCTTGTGGTTGTCGCCGATGTCGCTGCCGGCCATGTTCTGGTGCTTGACCGTGGCGATGCCCTCGCGGATCTCGCGGCGCTGCACGCCCTGCACGTAGGCGAGCATGCCCTCCTCGCCGAAGTAGCCCTTGGCGAGGTCGTCGGTCGACAGTGCGGCCGTGTGGTAGGTCGGCAGGGTGATGAGGTGGTGGAAGATGCCCGCCCGCGCCGAGCCGTCGCGCTGGAACGTGCGGATCTTCTCGTCGGCCAGCCGCGCCAGTTCGGTGTCGTCGTACTCGACGCTCATGAGGTTCGCGCGGTCGTAGGCCGACACGTCCGCACCCTGCTCGACCAGGTGGTCGTACGCCTGCTGGCGGAAGTTCAGCGTCCAGTTGAACGACGGGCTGTTGTTGTAGACGAGCTTCGCGTTCGGGATCTCCTCGCGGATGCGGTCGACCATCCCCGCGATCTGCTCCACGTGCGGCTTCTCGGTCTCGATCCACAGCAGGTCGGCACCGTTGCGGAGCGAGGTGATGCAGTCGAGGACCACGCGGTCCTCGCCCGAGCCCGGACGGAACTGGTACAGGTTGCTGGCCAGGCGCTTCGGGCGCAGGAGCTTGCCCTCACGGCGGATGACGACGTCGCCGTCGGTCAGCTCGGTCTCGGAGATCTCCTCCACGTCGAGGAACGCGTTGTACTGGTCGCCGAGGTCGCCGGGCGTCTGCGAGACGGCGAGCTTCTGCGTGAGGCCGGCGCCGAGCGAGTCGGTGCGGGCGACGATGATGCCGTTGTCCACGCCCAGCTCGAGGAAGGCGTAGCGGACCGCGTTGAGCTTCGCGATGAAGTCGTCGTGCGGGACGGTCACCTTGCCGTCCTGGTGGCCGCACTGCTTCTCGTCGGACACCTGGTTCTCGATCTGGATGGCGCAGGCGCCCGCCTCGATCATCTTCTTGGCCAGGAGGTAGGTCGCCTCCGGGTTGCCGAACCCGGCGTCGATGTCGGCGATGATCGGCACCACGTGCGTCTCGAAGGTGTCGATCTGCGTCTGGATGAACTCGGCCGCCGTCTCGTCGCCGGCGGCGCGGGCGTCGTCGAGCTTCGTGAACAGCAGGTCCAGCTCGCGCGCGTCGGCCTGGCGGAGGAAGGTGTACAGCTCCTCGATGAGCGCCGGCACCGACGTCTTCTCGTGCATCGACTGGTCGGGCAGCGGGCCGAACTCGGAGCGGAGCGCGGCCACCATCCACCCGGACAGGTAGAGGTAGCGCTTGTTCGTGCTCTTGAAGTGCTTCTTGATCGAGATGAGCTTCTGCTGGCCGATGAACCCGTGCCAGACGCCGAGCGACTGTGTGTACTGCCCGGGGTCGGCGTCGTACTCCGCCATGTCGCGGCGCATGATGTCGGCGGTGTAGCGCGCGATGTCGAGCCCGGTCCGGAACCGGTTCTGCGCCCGCATCCGGGCGACGTACTCCGGGTTGACGGCGGCCCAGCCCGGCCCGTTCTGCTCCTTGAGCTCCTGGATGGCGTCGATGTCGTCCTGGTAGGTGGTCATGTCTCTTTCCTTGCTGGTGTGGTGCTCGGGGCGGGGCCGCACAGGCCCGCCGGGTCCGGGCAGGCTCAGGCGGTCTCGGTGAGGAACTTCGCGTACGCGGGCAGGGTGAGGAAGGCGGGGAACTCGTTGCCGAGCGCCACCTCGCGGAAGATCTCCGCGGCGTCGTCGAAGCGGTCGCCGTCACGGCGCTCCACCTCGCCGAGCACCTGCGCGATGAGGTCCTCGATGTACTCCCTGGTGATCAGGTCGCCCTCGGCGGTCGAGTGGTCCTGGTGGATCCACTGCCACACCTGGGAGCGGGAGATCTCGGCGGTCGCCGCATCCTCCATGAGGTTGTCGATGGCGACGGCGCCCAGGCCCCGCAGCCACGCCTCGATGTAGCGCAGGGCGACCGACACGTTGTCGCGCACGCCCTGTGCGGTCACCGGGCGGCCGATGTGCACGTCGATGAGGTCGGCGGCGGCGACCTCGACCTCGGGACGCTGCCGGTCGAGCTGGTTGGGCCGGTCGCCGAGCACGGCGTCGAACTCGGCGCGCGCCACCGGGATGAGGTCGGGGTGGGCGACCCAGGTGCCGTCGAAGCCGTCGCCGGCCTCGCGCTTCTTGTCGGCGGCGACCTTCTCGAACGCCTGCGCCGTCACCTCGGGGTCGCGGCGGTTCGGGATGAACGCGCTCATGCCGCCGATCGCGAAGGCGCCGCGCTTGTGGCACGTCTTGACCAGCAGCTCGGTGTAGGCGCGCATGAACGGCACCGTCATCGTCACCTCGCTGCGGTCGGGCAGCACGAACCGCGCGCCGCGGCCGCGGTAGTTCTTGATGATCGAGAAGATGTAGTCCCAGCGGCCGGCGTTCAGCCCCGCGATGTGGTCGCGCAGCTCGTAGAGGATCTCCTCCATCTCGAACGCGGCCGGCAGCGTCTCGATGAGCACGGTCGCGCGGATCGTGCCGTGCGGGATGTCGAGGTACCGCTCGCTGAACGTGAACACGTCGTCCCAGAGCTTCGCCTCCTCGCTGGACTCGAGCTTCGCGATGTAGAAGTACGGGCCGGCGCCGTTGGCGATCAGCCGCTGCGCGTTGTGGAAGAAGTACAGGCCGAAGTCCACCAGCGAGCCGGATGCGGCCATCTCGCGGCCGGCGCGGTCGGTGAACCGGATGTGGTTCTCCGGCAGGTGCCAGCCGCGCGGGCGCATCACGATGGTGGGCGTCTCGGTGGCGGTCACCGCGTACTGCTTACCCTCGGGGGAGGTGAAGGAGAGCTGCCCGCGGATCGCGTCGAACAGCGAAAGCTGCCCCGCGACGACGTTCTTCCAGGTGGGGCTGGTCGCGTCCTCCTGGTCGGCGAGCCACACCTTGGCGCCGGAGTTCAGCGCGTTGATGGTCATCTTCGGGTCGGTCGGGCCGGTGATCTCCACGCGGCGGTCGTGCAGGCCGGGACCCGCGCCGGCCACGCGCCAGCTGGGGTCGTTGCGGATGCTGGCGGTGTCGGCCCGGAAGCTCGGGTCGTGGCCGTTGCCGATCTCGTAGCGGCGGCGCATCCGGTCGGCCAGGCGGTCGCGGCGACGGGCGTCGAACCGCGCGTGCAGCTCGGTGAGGAAGGCGACCGCGTCGGCCGTGAGGATCTCGGCGTAGCGGGGGCCGAGCGCACCGACGACCTCGATCGTCGGCTGGTACGACGTTGCGATGGCGCCGGTGGTCGGCGCCGTGGTGGTCTCAGGCGCGAGGCCCGTGGCGGTGGGGGTCATTGCCCTGTCCTTCTCTCTCGCTGGGGTGCCGTCGGTGGGACCGGCCGACACCTCCGGGGTTCGTGGGAACCACTCTGCGTGAAGTTCCAGGGGTGGACCGGACGATCCGGGGGAGAAGTTTGCGCGAATTTCTGTGCATGTGACAGACTCCCGGCCATGACGATCGCAGAAGAGCTCGCCGACGACGCCGAGGCCGATGCGCTGACCATCGGTCGCCGCATCCGTCAGCTGCGCACCAAGCGCGGCATGACGCTGGAGGACCTCGCCGCCGCCGTCGACCGCGCCCCGAGCCAGATGTCGATGATCGAGAACGGCAAGCGCGAGCCGAAGCTGACGCTGCTGCGCGCGATCGCGAAGGCGCTCGGCACCTCGATCGACGCGCTGCTGGAGGCCGAGCCGCTCGACGAGCGGTCCTCGCTCGAGATCGCGCTTGAGCGGGCCATGCGCGGGCAGACCTTCCAGGCGCTCGGGATCGCACCGTTCCGCATCGGCAAGACCGTGCCCGACGAGGCGCTGCGGGCCATGCTCGCGCTGCAGTCCGAGATCGAACGGCTGCGCGACGAACGCTCCGCCACGCCGGAGGAGGCCCGCCGGGCGAACCTCGACCTCCGCCACCTCATGCGCAGCCAGAACAACTACTTCGGCGACCTCGAGCGGCAGGCGACCGACCTGCTGGATGCGGTGGGCCACCCCGGCGGCCCGCTCACCCAGCGCACGACGAGCGACATCGCCGCCCACCTCGGCTTCACGCTGCACTACGTGCCGGACCTCCCGCAGACCACCCGCAGCGTCGCCGACCTCAAGCACGGCCGGCTCTACCTCTCGAGCCGCGTCGCCGCCAAGGGCGACTCGCGCACGGCCGTGCTGCAGGCGCTGTCGAGCCGCATCCTGGGGCACCGGGAGCCGACGAGCTACGCCGAGTTCCTCCGCCAGAGGGTGGAGACGAACTACCTCACCGGGGCGCTCCTCATCCCGGAGAGCCACGTGGTCCCGGTGCTCGAGGAAGCCAAGACGAACCGCGCGATCTCGATCGAGGACCTCCGCGACGCCTACTCGGTGTCGTACGAGACCGCCGCGCACCGGTTCACGAACCTCGCCACCGTGCACCTGGGCATCCCGGTGCACTTCCTGAAGGTGCACGAGTCGGGCACGATCACGAAGGCCTACGAGAACGACGACGTGAACTTCCCGACCGACCGGCTCGGGTCGATCGAAGGGCAGATGTGCTGCCGCCGCTGGACCAGCCGCACCGTGTTCGACGTCGACGACCGGTTCAACCCGTACTACCAGTACACCGACACCGGCAACGGCACCTACTGGTGTACCGCGCGGGTCGAGAACTCCAGCGAGGGGCAGCACTCGGTGAGCGTCGGTGTGCGTTTCGACGACACGAAGTGGTTCATCGGGCGGGACACCCCGAACCGTGGCGTCTCGAAGCACTCCGTCGAGGTGTGCTGCCGCCGAGCGCCGTCGGAGCTCGAGTCGGAGTGGCGCGAGAACGCCTGGCCGAACGTGCGGACGCCGCGGACGCTGCTGGCGACGCTGCCGACCGGCGCCTTCCCTGGGGTGGACACGACCGAGGTGTACGAGTTCCTCGCCGCGCACGCGCCGCGCGGCTGAGCCGCCGCATCCGGGGCCGGACCGGATGAGAGGTGGATGAGGGTCGACGGGCACGGGTTGCGCAAAAACCACACACATGTATGGTTTTTGGAACGTCGACCCAGGTTCCATCCCCCCGGAGCCGCTTTCGAAGAGGAGAGCGACATGACACCCCTCACCCGCGCCGTCACGACGGCGGCGCTCGCCGGCGCACTCATCGCCGGCGCCACCCCCGCACTCGCGGATGCGGCCGCCACCGGCCGGGCATCCGCCGGTGCCGAGACCGGCCACGGCGGCAGCAACGGGAACGGGAACGGGAACGGGAACGGGAACGGGAACGGGAACGGGAACGGGAACGGCAACGGTCACGGGAACGGGAACGGGAACGGGAACGGGAACGGCAACGGGCACGGCCATGGCAACGGGCACGGCGGCGGCAACGGGCATCCCGACGCGGGAGACGAGACGCTGCTGCGGTACGCCACCGACACCTGGGCGTCACTCGCAGCCATGACCGACCCCGCGACCGGGCTCCCGGCCGACAACATCGACGGTGCCCTGAACGAGGCGGCGGACTACACGTCGCCGACGAACATCGGCGGGTACCTGTGGTCCACGGTCACCGCGCGCGACCTCGGTCTCATCGACCGGCGTGACGCGACGCAGCGGATCGCCGCGACCCTCACCACGCTCGAGGGCCTGGAGCGCGACGCCGGCAGCGGGATGTTCTACAACTGGTACGACCCGGCCACCGGCGCCAAGCTCACCTCGTGGCCCGACAGCGGCGACCCGGTCGAGCCGTTCCTCAGCACGGTCGACAACGGCTGGCTCGCCGCATCACTCCGCATCGTCCGCGAGGCCGAACCGTCGCTCGCGCGGCAGGCGGAGTCGCTCTACGAGTCCATGGACTTCGGCGCGTTCTTCGACCCGGCCGGTGCGGCAGGGCTTCCCGCGGGCACGAACCGCGGCGGGTTCTGGGACGCCGAACCGAGCGGATGCAGCGTGCCCGCGCCGATGTACAACGGCTCGGGCGAGACGGCGTACTACACCTGCCACCACTACGACACGACGGTCAGCGAGAGCCGCATCGCCACCTACCTCGGCATCGCGAACGGGCAGATCCCGGCGACGGCGCTCTCCGGCACCCACCGCACGATGCCGCCCGGCTGCGACTGGGCGTGGCAGGAGCAGCTCCCCACCGGCGAGTACCGCACCTACGACGGGTTCGAGGTCTGGGAGGGCGCGTATTCCTACGACGGCATGAGCTTCGTCCCGAGCTGGGGCGGCAGCATGTTCGAGGCCCTCATGCCCGACCTGCTCGTGCCCGAGACGGAGTGGGGCGAGCAGTCCTGGGCGAAGAACCACCCGATCACCGTCGCGGTGCAGCAGCGGCACGGCGAGGACGCCGGATACGGCTACTGGGGCTTCTCGCCCGCATCCGACCCCTTCGGCGGTTACGCCGAATACGGCGTCGACCTCGCCGGGATGCGCGCCGACGGCTACCCCTCGGACGCCGAACGCACCGACGTCGACATCGACCGCCCCGGGTGCAGCACCGGCACGAACCCCGACCCGGTCTTCGGCGACGGCGTCGTGACGCCGCACGCGAGCTTCCTCGCCCTGCCGTACGACCGCGAAGGCGTGCTCGAGAACCTCGCCGGGATCGAGACCGAGCTCGGCGCCTACGGCCCGGGCGGGTTCTTCGACGCGGTCGCCGTGCACAGCGGAACCGTCGCCGAGCGGTACCTCTCACTCGACCAGTCCATGATCATGACCGCGATCGGCAACGAGCTCACCGGCGATAGCCTGAAACGAGCCTTCGTCGACCGGGACATGACCGAGCGGCTCAAGCCCGCGATGCAGGCGCTGGTGTTCAGCGCCTCCTGGGGCGAGGCCGAAGCGCGATAGGGGAGTGCGACAGGTGGGTCCGAGCGACGACGACGCGGCCGCGGGCACAGCGCCCGCGGCCGCGCCGCGCCCGCGCGCCAAGCGCGGCAGTTACGCGAAGGGGCAGGCGACGCGGCAGCGCATCGTCGACGAGGCGCTCACCGTGTTCGCGCAGCGCGGGTTCACCGCCGGGTCGCTGCGGGAGATCGCCAAGCGTGTCGACCTCACCCCCGCCGGCGTGCTGCATCACTTCGCGAGCAAGGAGGAGCTGTTCGCCGAGGTGATCCGCCAGCGCGACGAGAAGGTGCGCCAGGCGGCGGGCGACCCGGCCGAGCACACCCTCATCGAGCAGGCGCAGAAGGTCGTCGCCCACAACCAGGCGACCCGCGGCCTCACCTCGCTCTACGCGACGGTCTCCGCAGAGGCCACCGACCCGGAGCATCCGTCCCACGACGAGTTCGCCGGCCGGTACCGCGACGTGGCCGCATCCGCCGCCGAACTCCTGCGCACCGCGCAGGCCGCCGGCGAGGTGCGCGCCGACATCGACCCCGAGGCCGCGGCGCGGCTCATCAGTGCCGTCATGGACGGCATCCAGCTGCAGTGGCTGCTCGACGACAGCGTCGACATGACCGCGCTGTTCGCGGAGTTCGTGCGCGGGTACCTGCGCGCCTGATCAGCCCTCGCAGTGGGCGAGGTCGGTCTCGGCCAGCGGGTCGCCCTCCGGGATGACGTAGGTCACCCAGAGCACGACCGGCACGTCACCCTCGTTGCGGCCCTCATGCACGTACCCGGGGCCCTCGATGACGGCCGACCCGGTCTCGTACACGTGCACCCCGCCCGGGTGGTTCGGGGCGTAGTGCGTGAGCGCGCCCTCGGCGACCACGGCGATGAGCTGCCCGTCATGGCAGTGCTTGCCGGTGCCTGCGCCCGGCTGCAGTGTGATCTCGCGGAACGTCACCCCGACGCCGTCGGTGCCGCCGGGGACCTCGACCGACACCGGACCCTCGATCGAACCGGCCGCGACGTCGACCGCGGCGACCGGATCCGGTGAGGCGGTCGGGCTCGACGTGGCGGTGGCGGTCGCGGGCGCGGCCTGGCCGGCGCAGCCGACGAGCAGCATCCCCGCCGCGGCCATGCCCACGAGCGCGGTGACGGTCGATCTCACGGTGGTCCCCCCAGACCCGCCGCTCGGGAGGCGGCGATGCGTCGATCGTGGCCGCTGCCGCGCACACGCGCAAGTGCCCGAACTCCTCAGTTTCCGCGCCGATCGGCCCGTGCAACGGGCGAAAGGGCCGGTTTCTGCGGAGTTCGGGCAGCCGCGCGTGCGCACAACTCAGGCAGAACCGCCCGCATGCGGCCGGATCGGGCCGGAAAGCGCGGTTCTGCCTGAGTTGTGAACGGGAGGCGGGATGCCTCAGCCGAGGCCGCCGCGGCGGGCGACCTGGCCGAGCCAGCCGAGGCTCGGCTTCGGGTGGCGCTCGAAGGTCTCGCGGTCCCAGCCGATGAGGCCGAAGGTCGGGCGGTAGGAGCCCCACTCGTAGTTGTCGAGCGCGCTCCAGTGCAGGTAGCCGCGGACGTCGACGCCCTCGTCGATGCAGTCGGCGACGGCGCGCAGGGCGCCCTCCGTGTACGCGATGCGGCGGGTGTCGTCGTCGGTCGCGATGCCGTTCTCGGTGATGTACACGGGGACGCCCGCGCGTCGCCAGGCATTGCGGATGCCGTCGCCCACCGCGGGCGGGAAGTACTCCCACCCGGTGAGCGTGCGCTCCGCGTCCGCCGCGATCGCGAGCGGACCCTCGGCGCCGATGCGGGTGCGGGTGTAGGCCTGCACCCCGACCCAGTCGTCGCCGGCCGCCGCGTCGAGGAACACGTCCTCACGGGAGGCCCCGTAGGCCGCGGCGACGTCCTCGGCGCCGGGCACGGGCTGGTACGCCTGCGTCGCCACCGACCATCCGGCGCGCGAGCCGGCGCCGCGGACGAGGTCCACGGCCAGACGGTGCGCCGCGATGAGCCGGTCGGTCACGGCGGGCACCCCCGGCGGCAGCCCCATCGACGGGAACGGCACCTCGGGGTCGGCGAGCACGGACAGCATGTTCGGCTCGTTGATCGTGCACACGAGGTCCACCTCGTCGAGCACCGGCAGTGCCGCCTCGACGAACCGGGCGAACCGATCGATCGTGGCGTCCTCGTGCCAGCCGCCCGCCCGGGCCACCCACGCCGGATGCGTGAAGTGGTGCAGGGTCACCATCGGTTCCAGCCCCGCGTCGCGCGCGGTGTGCACCATGCGCCGGTAGTGGTCGACCGCGGCCCGCGAGACGAATCCCGGCTCGGGCTCGATCCGCGCCCACTCGATGCTGAACCGGTACGCGTTCAGCCCCGCATCGGCGAGCAGCCGCATGTCCTCCGGGTAGCGGTGGTAGCTGTCGGCGGCGTCGCCGGACGGCTCCTCCACCGCGGGCCCGGGCAGGTGCCCCCACTCCCGCTGCCACCAGTCGGAGTTGACGTTGCCGCCTTCGACCTGGTGCGCGGCGGTCGACGCACCCCAGAGGAACGACGCGGGAAAGCTCATGGATGATTCCTTTCGGACGGTGCGGATGCGGCGGCGCGCCGCATCCGGTCACTTGATGCCGGTGAGGGCGATGCCCTGCACGAAGTAGCGCTGCAGCAGCACGAAGACGACCAGCACCGGAACGACGACCACGACGGCGCCGGCCATCATGAGGCCGTACTGCGCGGCGTTCTGGCCGACCGAGTACAGGGCGAGCGCGACCGGCAGGGTGTACATGTCCTCGGTGGTGGCGGCGACGAGCGGCCAGAGGAAGTTGTTCCAGCTGCCGAGGAACGTGAGGATCGTGAGCGTCGCGACGGCGGGGCCGCACAGCGGCATGATCACGCGGGCGAAGATGCGCCACTCCTCGGCGCCGTCGATGCGGGCGGCCTCGATGATGTCGTCGGGCAGGCTCAGCATGAACTGCCGCATGAGGAACACCCCGAGCGGGGTGATGAGGAACGGCAGGATGAGGCCGGGGTACGTGTTGATGAGGTTCAGGTTCGCGGTCAGCACGAACAGCGGCACGAACGTCACGACGCCCGGCACCATGAGGGTCACCATCACGAGCCCGAACAGCAGCTTCTTGCCGCGGAAGTCGAGCTTCGCCAGCGCGTAGCCGACCATCGAGGAGAACACGATGTTGCCGAGCGTCACCGCGAGGGCGACCACGAGGCTGTTCGTGAAGTACGCGGCGAAGTCGAGACGCCCGAACAGCTGCGTGTAGTTGTCGAGGGTGGGCTCGCGGGGGAGGAACTCGGTGGGATGCTGCCGGATCTCCGCGGTCGTCTTGAACGAGCCCAGCAGCATCCACACGAACGGCATCACCATCGCGACCAGGCCCAGGCCCAGCACGACGTAGAGCCACCAGCGGGGGCGCTCGCCGCGGCGTCGGCGGGGGCGCACGGGGCCGGATGCGGGGGAGGCGGCGCTCGCGGCGGTGGCGGCGCCCGCGCCGGTGAGATCGGTCGTCGTCATCTCAATCCCTCTTCCCGAGGAGGCGGAACTGGATCAGCGAGAGCACCACGATCGCCAGGAACAGCACGTAGCTGGCCGCGGAGGCGTAGGCGTAGTTGCCGAACCCGAACTGGTTGTAGGTGTACATCGCGGTCGACAGGGTGGCGTCGAGCGGGCCGCCCTGGGTCATGACGAACGGTTCCTCGAAGAACTGCAGGAAGCCGATGCCGGTGATGACCGCGGCGAACAGCAGGGTGGGTCGGAGGGCGGGGAGGGTGATGTTGCCGAAACGCTGGAACACGTTCGCGCCGTCGACCATCGCGGCCTCGTGCTGCTCGCGCGGCACACCCTGCAGCCCCGCGAGGAAGATCACCATGAGCGTGCCGATGTTGCGCCAGACGGCCATGAGGATGAGCGAGGGCAGCGCCCACGTGGTGGATTCCAGCCAGTTCGGACCGCTGATCCCGAACAGGCCGAGGAACGCGTTCAGCAGGCCGTCGGGCTGGAGGATGAACCGCCACACGATCGCGATCGCGACGATGCTCGTGACGACGGGCGCGTAGTAGCCGACGCGGAAGACCGTGCGGAACCTCGTGATGCCCTTGTCGAGCGCGAGCGCGACCAGCAGCGCGAGCGCCATCGTGAACGGAACGCCGACGACGACGAACGCGCCGGTGTTGAGGAGCGAGCGGAGGAACCGGCCGTCCTGGAACAGCGAGATGTAGTTCGCGAAGCCGACGACCTCGATGTTCAGGGGGCTTCGCAGGTCGCGGGTGGTCATGTCGGTGAAGCTCATGAAGAAGCTCGCGACGATGGGACCGGCGAGGAACACGAGGAACAGCACGACGAACGGCGTCGCGAACCCCCAGGCGACGAGGGTGCGGCGCGAGGTGCCGCGCGCCCCGCGCCGGGCGGGACGCCCGGTCGCGGGGGCGGCGGTGACGGCGGTCATGACGGGTCCGGCCTCAGTTCCCGGTGCCGATGGACTCGGCCTGCTGCTGCAGGTCGGCGAGGGCGTCGTCCACGCTCTTCGTGCCGCGCGTGACCTGCTCGATCTCCTGGTCGATGAGCGCACCGATCTGCGCCCAGGTCGGGATGGCCGGCGGTGCCTTCGCGTCCTCCAGCTGCTCGCCGAACACCGTGACGTACGGGTCGTCCGCGAGCGACGGGTCCTCGAACGCGGCCGGGGTCGACGGCAGGTCGGTCGACAGTTCGTACCAGGCGAGCTGCGTCTCGGGCTGGCTCAGCCAGCGGATGAACTTCCACGCCGCATCCCGGTTGTCGCTGTCCTTGAACACGGCGAGGTTGCCGCCGCCGGTGAAGCTCGTGCGCTCGTCGCCGATGCCGGGCACCACGGCGATGCCGAACTTGTCGGCGAACTCCGGGCCGCCCTGCTCCTGCAGGAGGCTCACGTGGTACGGGCCCGAGAAGAACGCGCCGACCTCGCCGTCGATGAACTTCTGCTCGATCTCGCCGGTCTCCAGGCGGACATCGTCGGCCAGACCCTGCTCGAAGAACGAGTCGTAGTAGGTGAGCGCGTCCTTCCACGCCTGCGACTGGAAGTCGAACGCGTCGTCCTCGAGCACGTCGCCGTCGGCCTGCCACACGAACGGCAGCAGCTGGGTGGCCGAGTCCAGGCCGCCCGGGGGCAGCGCGAGCCCGGAGGTCGCGCCCTGCTCGGTCATGGCGGCGGCGAACGCGGTGAGCTCGTCCCACGTGGTGGGTGCCTCGAGCCCGGCGGCCGCGGCCATGTCGGTGCGGTAGTAGAGCACGCGCGTGTCGACGTACCACGGCACGCCGTAGGAGACGTCGTCGACCTCGGTGGTCTCGAACGATCCCTCGAAGAACGAGTCCTCGTCGGCGACGCCGTCCGGGGTGGGCTCGAACGCGCCCGTCGCCGCGAACTCGCCGACCCACGTGGTGCCGAGCATCGTGGCATCCGGGGTCTGGCCGCCCGCGATCGCGGTCGCGATCCGGTCGTGCGCGCCGTCCCACGGCACCGCGGTCACGTTGATCGTGACGTCGGGGTTGTCCGCCATGAACTGCTCGGCGAACTCGCCGAGCAGTTCGCCCTCGTTGCCCATCGCCCAGATGTCGACGGTGCCCGTGGCGGGGGAGTCGTCGATCGCGGCGCCGGCCTCGGCGTCCGGGCCGCCGCCGTCGGCGCGGCCGCAACCGGCGAGTGACAGTGCGCCGACCGCGAGCGCGGCGCCCGCGCCCAGCCAGCGTGTGCTGTGTCGTGTGGTGGTCTTCATCGGTTGACGCCTCCATCGGTCGTCGGCCGCAGCCGCGGCACCGTTGCTCGCAGACCGCGCGTCCGGGGGTGAGCGCGCGGCGTCCGGCCACTGTAGAACAGAAACCGAACAGGTGAAAGGTATTCACAGGGTTCCTGTGGATACCGTGCCGTGCGGCGCGTGCCCGCGGAATCCCCTTGCGCTCGCCCGACACCGTCGTTCCGGCCGGGCGGCCTACGATCGAAGGGTCATCCAGGAAGAGGTGCTCCGTGCCCGACGCACTCGCCCACGCAGACGATCTGGCCGCCTTCGTCGCGGCCTCGCCCTCCAGCTACCACGCCGCCGCCGAGGTCGCCCGACGGCTCGAGGATGCCGGGTTCACCGCGCTCGACGAGATCGCCGACTGGCCCGACCAGCCCGGCGGCAGATTCCTCGTCGTGCGTGACGGCGCCGTCATCGCGTGGATCGTGCCGGCGGGCGCCGGCGCCACGACCCCGGTGCGGATCTTCGGCGCCCACAGCGACTCTCCCGGCTTCAAGCTCAAGCCCCGGCCGACCACCGGGTCGCTCGGCTGGTTGCAGGCGGGCGTCGAGGTGTACGGCGGTCCGCTGCTGAACTCCTGGCTCGACCGTGAACTGCGCCTCGCCGGCCGTCTCGTGCTCGACGACGGCTCGAGCGTGCTCGCCGCGACCGGTCCGCTCCTCCGGCTGCCGCAGCTGGCCATCCACCTCGACCGCGAGGCCAACGACCACCTCGCCCTCAACAGGCAGTCGCAGACCCAGCCGGTGTGGGGCCTCGGCGACGCGGATGCGGCCGACCTGCTCGGCGAGCTCGCCGCGACCGCAGGGGTCGACGCATCCCGCATCCGTGGCTACGACATCGTCACCGCCGACGCCGCACGGGGTGCGGTGTTCGGGCACGACGACGTGTTCTTCGCCTCCGGCCGCCTCGACGACCTCGCCTCCGTGCACGCGGGCGCCGTCGCCCTCGCCGCCGCGGCCGACGGTTTCGACGCCCCGCACATCGCGATGCTGGCGGTGTTCGACCACGAGGAGGTCGGGTCGGGCAGCCGCTCCGGCGCCGCGGGTCCCTTCCTCGCCGACGTGCTGGAGCGTGTGCAGCACGGCCTCGGCGCCGACCGGCAGGCGCAGCTGCAGGCGCTCGCCGCGAGCTGGTGCGTCTCGAGCGATGTCGGGCATGCGGTGCACCCGAACTACGCCGACCGGCACGACCCGGTGGTGCGGCCGCTCCTCGGGTCCGGCCCGATCCTCAAGATCAACGCGAACCAGCGCTACGCGACCGACGCCGTGGGCGCCGCGGCCTGGCACGGCTGGTGCGCGCAGGCCGGAGTCGGGTCGCAGGAGTTCGTGTCGAACAACAGCGTGCCGTGCGGGTCGACGATCGGCCCGATCACCGCGACGCGGCTCGGCATCCGGACGGTCGACGTCGGCATCCCGATCCTGTCCATGCACTCCGCCCGCGAGCTGGCCGGGGTCGCCGACCTCGACGCCCTCGCCCGCGTCGCCGAGGTCTTCTTCACCGCCTGAGGTCCGCCGGCGTCGTGCCAGTGCGGACTGCTTCGGTCGCCGTTCGGCGCGCGTGGCCGCTGCCGCCGCGTGCACGACTGCGGAGTCGGCGGGCGACACGCCGGTGGTGGATGCGGGTGGCGCGGCGTGTCGGGTGTGATCTCCGCAGTTGTGCTCGCCGCATCCGCATCCGCCGCCGCATCCGCCGCCGTACCCGCAGCCGCAGCATCCGCACTGCACCCCCGCTGTTCGGCGCGCGGCATCCCGCTCCTGCCGCGTGCACAACTGCGGAGTTGATGGGCGACACGCCGGTGACGGATGCGGGTGGGTCGGCGTGTCGGGTGTGATCTCCGCCGTTGTGCTCGCCGTTCGGCGCGCCGCGGCCGCTGCCACCGCGTGCACAACTGCGGAGTCGGTAGGCGACACGCCGGTGACGGATGCGTGGGGCACGGCGTGTCGGGTGTGATCTCCGCAGTTGTGCTCGCCGCATCCGTCCGCACTGTCGCCGCGACCGCCGTCCACCGCGACCGCCGCACCCGCGCCCGCACCCGCACCCGGCCCCGACCGAGCAGCCGCGGCGGGTCAGTGCCCGGAGACGAGGTCGGCGGCCTTCGCCACCAGCGACGTGCGGGGCGAGCCCGAGCGGGTCTCGGCGCGGTCGGCCACCCGGTACGCGGCGTAGATGCCCTGAACCGCGAGCCAGCGGAGCGGCTCCGGCTCCCACCGCTTCGCCCGGTGCCCGACCCAGGGGAGGCGCACGAGCTCGGTGTCGCGGTCCAGCACGAGGTCGGCGAGGGTGCGGCCGGCGAGGTTCGTCGTCGTGACGCCCGTGCCGACGTACCCGCCCGCCCAGCCGATGCCGGTGCGCCGGTCGAGCCCCACGGTCGCCGCCCAGTCGCGCGGCACGCCGAGCACCCCCGACCAGGCGTGCGCGATCGGCACGTCGCGCGCCGCGGGGAAGAACTCCCGCAGCAGCGCCGTGAGCTGCGCGACGGTCGCCGCCGGGGTCCCGCCGTCGGTGTCCACCTTCGACCCGTACCGGTACGGGTCGCCGCGACCGCCGAACGCGATGCGGTCGTCGGCCGTCCGCTGCGCGTACATGTACACGTGGGCGAGGTCGCCGAGCGTGGCGCGGCCGTCCCAGCCGATCTCGTCCCACACGTCGGCCGGCAGCGGCTCGGTCGCGATCATGGACGAGTTCATCGGCAGCCAGGTGCGGTGCTCGCCGCGCAGACCCGGTGTGAAGCCCTCCGTCGCGCGGATCACGAACGGCGCGCGCACGTCGCCGTGCGGCGTGCGGGCGACGCCGGGGAGGATCTCGGTCACCCGGGTCCCCTCGTGGATCCGCACGCCGAGGCGCTCCACGGCTGCCGCGAGCCCCTGCACCAGCCGGGCCGGATGGATGCGGGCGCAGTGCGGATGCCAGACGCCGCCGAGTGCGCCATCGACGCGCACGTGCTCGGCGGTGCGGGCCGCATCCCACAGCTCCACGTCCGTGTGCGGCCACGCCGCCTCGGCCTCGAAGAACCGGCGGAGGCGGGTGAGCTGCGCGGGCGTGCGGGCGACGTTGAGCTCGCCGCCCTTGTGCGCGCCGATGTCGATGCCCTCCCGCTCGGCGACCGCGAGCACGTCGTCGACCGCGTCGTTCATGGCGCGTTGCTGCGCGACGGCGGCGTCGCGGCCGTGGCTGCGGGCGTAGCGGTCGCGGCCGCCGGTGACCGAGTTCGTGAGCCAGCCGCCGTTGCGCCCGGATGCGCCGTACCCGGCGAACCGCTCCTCGAGCACCGTGATGCGCAGGTCCGGCTGCGCCCGCGCGAGCGAGTACGCGGTCCACAGCCCGGTGTACCCGGCGCCGACGATGCAGACGTCGGCGTCGGTGGAGCCGGGCAACGCCGGCCGCGGCTCGGGCGTGCCGCCGAGCTGCCGCCACCAGAACGAGACGTCGCCGTTCGCGCTCATGCAGGATCCCCCAGGATGGTCAGGGCGAGCCACAGGCGGGCCCGCTCGGAGAACACGGTGAGATCGGTGCCGAGCACCCGCTCGGCCGTGGCGAGCCGTGCCCGCAGCGTGTGACGGTGCACCCCGAGCGCCTGCGCCGCGCGCTCGTGCGAGGCGTCGTTCGCGAGCCAGGTGCGCAGCGTCCGGACCAGGTCGCTGTGGTGCGCGGCGTCGTGGTCCTGCAGCGGGGCGAGCTCGGCCCGGGCGAGGACGCGGGCGTTCTCACCCGCGAGCGCCAGCACCAGTCCGTCGCCGGTGCGGGCGAACTCGTTCAGGCCCGGGGCGCCGTGGTCCCGCGCGATCCGGGCCTGCCCGGCGGCGCCGGCGAGATCCGCGTACCCGACGGGGTCCGACAGCCCGATCGTGAGGCCGAACCGGTCTGCCGCGCGGCGGAGCACGTCGACGCCGGTGCGGGAGACCACGAACAGGAGCCCGGCCTCCGTCCGGCCGAAGAACAGGTGCGACCCGCGGCCCTCGGCGCGGGTCTCCAGCCACTCCGTGACGTCCTCGCGGTGCACGGCGGCCGCGTCCGTGAGGCCGACGCGGACCGGTGCTGCGGGCAGGCCGCCCCACATCTCGTGCGCGACGCGGCGGGCGGTCGACGGATCGCCCTCGAGGAGGGATGCGGCAAGGCCCGCGCGCAGCGAGCCGCGCGCCCGCAGCAGGCTCCGCCGCTGCTCGAGTGCGAGCCCCGCCATCGCGACCACCATCGTCACGACGCCGCGGGCCTCCGGGTCGAGGTCGCCGGCGCCGACGGCGAGCACGCCGCGCAGGTGCCCGCCGCGGCCGAGGGTCTGCAGCTGCACGCGGTGCCCGGCGGCGCTCGTGGCGGCGCCGGCCCTGGTGCCGCGGGCGAGCACCTGCCCGACCTCCGTCTCGAGCTCCGCGAGCGCGGGCGCGCCGAACGCCCCGGCCGGATGCTGGTGGGCGAGGCTCCCGGCGGCGTCGAAGAGCCCGACCCAGGCGTCGAGGCGACGGGAGAGTTCGTCGAGCGTGGCCTCGAGGCCGTCGTCGCGGAGCGCGGCGAGCGAGAGGGCGCGTTGCGCGTCGAGCGCCCAGCTGCGCCGTGCGAACTCCTGCGCGGCGAGCGCCTGCGCGTTCGCCCGCGCGACGGCGATGAACGGGGTGCGGTAGGGCACCTCGAACAGCGGGATGCCGGCGGCCCGGCAGGCGTCGACGAGCCCGTCGGGCACACCCTCGCGGACCACCTCGGTGCCGAAGCCGAGCCCCGCGACGCCCCGGACGCGGAGCCGCGCGACGTACTCGTCGTAGGCGGCGGCGTCCGCATCCAGGAACTGCGTGCCCGTGGTGAGGAGCACGAGGTCCTCGGAGAGGAACGGGGTGGGGTCGGCGAGGTCGGAGCTGTGCACCCCGCGCAGCCACCGGTCGAGCGCGCCCGGCGGCAGTTCGGCCTCGTCGGCGGCGAGCCGCAGCGACAGTTCGCCGCGGCGCAGGAGGGTCCGCAGGGTCGGCTCCTCGACCGGTCTGCTCATGTTCGGATCCTCTCGCGCGCCGGCGGTCCGGGTGGTGTCCATCGTGGCGCATCCCACCCCTCCTCGTGTACACGCTGGCGGGTGTCGTCGTGCGGGTCACGGCCCTACGCTCGGCGGCATGAGCATCACCGACGCCACCCTCGCCCCCATCGGCGGTCCGACGCTGCCGCAGGAGCGGCGCCTCGTCACGTCGATCCCCGGTCCCCGTTCGGCGGAGCTGCTCGCCCGCAAGGCGGATGCGGTCGCGGCGGGCGTCGGGCACACGGCGCCGATCCACGCGGTCGCCGCCGGCGGCGGGGTCGTGGTGGACGCCGACGGCAACTCCCTCATCGACCTCGGCTCGGGCATCGCGGTCACCACGGTCGGCAACGCGCACCCCAAGGTCGTCGAGGCCGTGCAGGCGCAGGTCGCGCAGTTCACCCACACCTGCTTCATGATCTCGCCGTACGAGTCGTACGTCGCGGTGGCCGAGGCGCTCAACCGCCTCACCCCGGGGGACCACGCGAAGAAGTCGGCGCTGTTCAACTCCGGCGCCGAAGCCGTCGAGAACGCGGTGAAGATCGCCCGCAAGCACACCGGACGCCAGGCCGTGGTCGCCTTCGACCACGCGTACCACGGCCGCACGAACCTCACCATGGCCCTCACCGCGAAGGCCATGCCGTACAAGAGCGGCTTCGGGCCGTTCGCGGGCGAAGTCTACCGCGCGCCGCTGTCGTACCCGTTCCGAGACGGCCTCGACGGCGCCACCGCCGCGCGGAACGCGATCACCCTCATCGAGAAGCAGATCGGCGCCGATAACCTCGCCGCCGTCATCATCGAGCCGATCCAGGGCGAGGGCGGGTTCATCGTCCCCGCCGACGGCTTCCTGCCGGAACTGGTCCGCTGGTGCCGCGAGCACGGCGTGGTCTTCATCGCCGACGAGGTGCAGACCGGGTTCGCCCGTACCGGCGCCATGTTCGCCAGCGAGCTGTTCGGGATCGTGCCCGACCTCATCACGACGGCGAAGGGCATCGCGGCGGGACTGCCGCTGGCCGCGGTCACCGGTCGCGCCGAGATCATGGACGCCTCGCACGCCGGCGGCCTCGGCGGCACCTACGGCGGCAACCCGATCGCCTGCGCCGCGGCGCTCGCCGCGATCGAGGTCTTCGAGCAGGACGGCCAGGTCGAGCGGGCCCGCGAGGTCGGGGCGATCCTCACCGAACGGCTCCGGGCGATGCAGGCTGCCGACCCGCGCATCGGCGACGTCCGTGGCCGCGGCGCCATGGTCGCGATGGAATTCGTCGTCCCCGGCACGACCGAGCCGGACGCCGCGCTCGCCGGCGCGGTGGCGAAGGGGTGCATCGCCGAGGGGGTCATCGTGCTCACCTGCGGCACCTACGGCAACGTCATCCGGTTCCTGCCGCCGCTGTCGATCCCCGACGCCCTGCTCCACGAGGGCCTCGACGTGGTGGCCGCCGCGCTCGCCGCGGCCTGACGACCCCGCACGACGGAGCCCGACACAAGACGAGGAAGTGGATGCAGATGGAACTGACCCGGGACGTCGTCGTCGTCGGCGCCGGAGCGGCGGGACTCGCCGCAGCGAACGAGTTGCGCTCGCGCGGACTCTCGGTGGTGGTGCTGGAGGCACGTGACCGCGTCGGCGGACGGGTCTGGACCGACACGATCGAGGGCGCCACCCTCGAGATCGGCGGGCAGTGGGTCTCGCCCGATCAGGAGGCGCTCCTGGAGACCATCGCCGACCTCGGCCTCGAGACCTACAGCCGGTACCGCGACGGCGACAGCGTCTACGTCGGGCCCGCCGGCGACGCCGTGCGCTTCACCGGCGACGAGCTGCCGTGCGCGCCGGAGACGGTCCGGATCATCGCCGAGCTCACCGACCGGCTGGACGCCATGGTCGCCGAGATCGACCCCGACCGTCCGTACGCCCACCCGAAGGCGGCGGAATGGGACGCGATCTCGTGGGACGCCTGGCTGCGGACGCAGACCGACGACGACGAGGCGATCCGCAACGTCGCCTTCGCGACGGGGCCGGCCATGATCACCAAGCCCACGCACGCCATGTCGCTGCTCACCTCGCTGCTCATGGCCGCGTCCGCGGGATCCTTCTCGCACCTCATGGACCCCGACTTCATCCTCGACAAGCGCGTCGTCGGCGGGCTCCAGCAGGTGCCGATCCTCCTCGCCGAGCGGCTCGGCGACGACGTGCGCCTGCACGCGCCGGTGCGCACCCTCGAGTGGGGCGAAGAGGGCGTCACCGCGCACGCCGACGGCGTGACCGTCCACGCCCGGTTCGCGATCCTGGCGCTCGCGCCCGTGCTGTACCCGCGCATCTCGTTCGTCCCGGCGCTGCCGCGGCTGCAGCACCAGATGCACCAGCACCTCTCCATGGGCTTCGTCATCAAGGTGCACGCCGTCTACGACCGGCCGTTCTGGCGCGAGCAGGGACTGTCGGGCACGGCGTTCAGCCCGTACGAGCTCTGTCACGAGGCGTACGACAACACGAACGCGGGCGACGAGCGCGGCACCCTCGTCGGGTTCGTCTCCGACCGCAACGCCGACGACGTGTTCCGGCTCAGCGACGCGGAGCGGCGCGAGCGCATCCTCGAGTCGCTCTCGCACTACTACGGCCCCGAGGCGAAGGACCCCGTCGTGTACTACGAGAGCGACTGGGGGAGCGAGGAGTGGACGCGCGGCGCCTACGCCGCGAGCTTCGACATCGGCGGGCTCCACCGCTACGGCGCAGACCTGCGCACCCCCGTCGGGCCGATCCACTTCGCCTGCAGCGACATGGCGGGTGCCGGCTTCCAGCACGTCGACGGCGCGCTGCGGATGGGTCGGCTCGCGGCCGACGAGATCGCGCGGCGGAGCCGGTGATGACCGCCGTCGTCGTCGGCTACACCGCGACCCCCGAGGGCGCCGACGCCCTCGCGCTCGGGGCGCGGTTGGCCCTCGCGATCGGCGGCACGGTGGAGGCGGTGCTCGTGCTCCCCGGCGACGAACGCGGGGTCGCCGACCCCTCCGACTCCGGGTACGACCTGCACCTGCGCGACACCGCACGCGGCTGGTTGCGCGAGGGACTGGCGGTGTTGCCCGCCGACGTGCCGGTGCACGGCCACGTGCGGTACGGGGAGTCGTTCGCGGCCGGCCTCGTGGCCGCGGCGGCGGAGTTCCGGGCGGGGCTCGTCGTGGTCGGCGCCGGCGGCGGCGGCCTGCGTGGGCGGCACCGCGTCGGCTCGGTCGCCTCCGAACTGCTCCACTCCGCTGACGTCACCGTCGTCCTCGCCCCGGCGGGCGCCCGCGACGTCCCGGTCGACGCGGGTCTGCCGCGCATCACGGCCGCGCTCGGCACCCGACCGGGTGCGGACGCGCTCATCGAGCAGGCCGTCGCGCTCGCCGCCGCATCCGGTGCGCCCCTCCGGCTGGTCTCGCTCGCCACGATCGACCTCCCGCCGGGCGCCGACACCGGCGTCATCCGGCTCACCGGCGCCACCCACGCCGAAGCCGTGCTGGAACAGGCGCGGGCATCGCTCCCACCCGGTGTCGACGCGACCGCGGTCGTCGGCTCGGGCGAGCGGGTCGAGGACGCGGTGGGCGACCTCGAATGGCTGCCCGCGGAGCTCGTCCTCGTCGGCTCCAGCCGACTCGCGCAGCCCCGGCGGCTCTTCCTCGGCTCCACCGCCGGCAAGATGCTCCGCGCGCTGCCGGTCCCGATGGCGGTCGTGCCGCGCGGCCGCACCGGACAGGAGGCCTGACATGAGCGCTCCGCGAGGGTCGAAGGAGACCACCGCGCCCGTCACCGGCGGACTGTCGCAGAAGGGACTGTCCGCAGGCACCGTCGGCCTCATCGGCGCCGTCGTCATCGGCATCTCATGCATCGCCCCCGCCTACACGCTCACCGCGGCGCTCGGCCCGACCGTGTCGGCGGTGGGGCTGCAGGTGCCCGCCATCATCCTCGTGGGGTTCCTCCCGATGCTCCTCGTGGCGTTCGGCTACCGCGAGCTGAACAACCGCATGCCCGACTCGGGCACCTCGTTCACGTGGGCCACCCGTGCGTTCGGCCCGTGGATCGGCTGGATGGCCGGATGGGGCCTGGTCGCCGCCACGATCCTCGTGCTCTCGAACCTCGCCGGCATCGCGGTCGACTTCCTGTTCCTGCTCATCGCGCAGCTCACCGGGGCGGAGGGGATCGCCGGCCTCGCGGCGAACCCGTTCATCAACGTCGCGGTGTGCCTCGCGTTCATGGCGGCGGCCACGTTCGTCTCGTACCGGGACATGCAGACGACGCAGAAGCTGCAGTACGTGCTCGTCAGCTTCCAGCTGGCCGTGCTCGTGCTGTTCGCCACCGTCGCGATCGTCCGCGCCGTCGGCGGATCGGGCTTCGAGTCGACCCCCTTCGACTGGTCGTGGTTC
Source organism: Microbacterium sp. GXF7504 (assembly GCF_054798235.1). Classification (NCBI taxonomy): domain Bacteria; kingdom Bacillati; phylum Actinomycetota; class Actinomycetes; order Micrococcales; family Microbacteriaceae; genus Microbacterium; species Microbacterium sp. GXF7504. The sequence continues at coordinate 47,553 of NZ_JBSJZI010000003.1, forward strand.
AACCCGTTCGCGGTCTCCTCGTTCAGCGCGTTCGCGGCCGGGCTGTCGCTGTCGATCTTCATCTTCTGGGGCTGGGACGTCACCCTCACCATGAACGAGGAGACGAAGGACCCCGACCGCACCCCGGGTCGTGCCGCGACCGTCACGGTGCTCGTGATCGTCACCCTCTACCTGCTGCTCGCGGTCGCGCTCATCATGTTCGCCGGCGTCGGCGAGGGCGAGTACGGCCTCGGCAACCCCGACATCCAGGACAACGTGTTCTTCCACCTGTCCGGCCAGATCCTGGGGCCGCTCGCCGCGCTCGTCTCCCTCGCGGTGCTCACGAGTTCCGCCTCGAGCCTGCAGTCGACGTTCGTCTCGCCCGCCCGCACCCTCCTCGCGATGGGCCACTACGGTGCGCTCCCCAGCCGGTTCGCGACCGTCCACCCGCGGTTCTTCACACCCGGGTACGCGACCGTCGTCGCCGCGATCGTGGCCTCCGCCTTCTACGCGGTGATGCGCTTCGTCAGCGAGAACGTGCTGTGGGACACCATCACCGCCCTCGGGATGATGATCTGCTTCTACTACGGCCTCACCGCGTTCGCCTGCGTCTGGTACTTCCGGCGGCAGTGGTTCGACTCGGCACGGAACGTCTTCTTCACCTTCCTCTTCCCGCTCGTCGGCGGGGTCGTGCTCGCGGTGCTCTTCGTCACCACGCTCATCGACTCGATGGACCCGGACTACGGCAGCGGCTCCCACGTCTTCGGGTTGGGGCTGGTGTTCGTCCTCGGCGTCGCCGTCATCCTCGTCGGCGTCGCCATCATGATCTGGCAGGCCGCCGTCCGGCCTGACTTCTTCCGGGGGAGGACCCTCTCCCTCGACGCGCCCGAGAGCCTGCGACGGCGGAACCGGGCACACTGAGAACCCCACACACGAAGGAGCCATGTATGAGCGATTACGCGGTCGTGAACCCCGCCACCGGTGAGACGGAGGCGACCTACCCGAACCACACGGACGCCGAACTCCAGGAGAAGGTGGCGGCGGCGCACGCGGCGTACCTGTCGTGGCGCGAGGTGCCGGTGAGCGAGCGCGCGGCCCGCATCCGCCGGGTCGCGGAGCTGCACCGCGAGCGCAAGGCCGAGCTCGCCGCGATCATCGTGCGTGAGATGGGCAAGCCCCTCGCGCAGGCCGAGGGCGAGGTCGACTTCGCCGCCGACATCACCGAGTTCTACGCCGACAACGCCGAACGGATCACCGGCGACGAGCCGCTGGACATCCTCGGCGAGGGCACCGCGGTGATCCGCAAGTCGCCGCTGGGGGTGCTCCTGGGCATCATGCCGTGGAACTTCCCGTACTACCAGGTCGCCCGCTTCGCCGCGCCGAACCTGGTCATCGGCAACACCATCCTCCTCAAGCACGCCCCCCAGTGCCCGGAATCCGCTGCGGCCATCGAGCGGATGTACATCGACGCCGGGCTCGCCGACGGGCAGTACCTCGACCTGCGCATCAGCAACGAGCAGGCCGCGGAGGTCATCGCCGACCCCCGCGTGCAGGGCGTCTCCGTCACCGGTTCCGAGCGCGCGGGCTCCGCCGTGGCCGAGGTCGCCGGCCGCAACCTGAAGAAGGTCGCGCTGGAGCTCGGCGGTTCCGACCCGTTCATCGTGCTGTCCACGACCGACATGGACGCCGTCGTCGCGGCGGCCGTCGAGGCGCGCATGGACAACAACGGCCAGTCCTGCAATGCGCCCAAGCGCTTCATCGTCGTCGACGGCCTGTACGAGGAGTTCCTGGAGAAGTTCACCGCCGCCCTCACCGACCAGGTGATCGGCGATCCCTTCGCGGACGACACGACCCTCGGGCCGCTCTCGTCGCTCGCCGCCGCCGAGCGTCTGCAGGAGCAGATCGACACGGCCGTCGCGCAGGGCGCGACCCTCGTCGCCGGAGGGAAGCGCGACGGCGCCTTCTTCCCGCCCACGGTCCTCGCCGACGTCACGGAGGACATGGACGTGTACCGGCAGGAGCTCTTCGGCCCCGCCGCGACCGTCTACCGGGTGGCCGGCGAGGAGGAGGCGGTCCGCCTCGCGAACGACACGTCGTTCGGGCTCGGGTCGTACGTCTTCACCACCGACCCGGCGCAGGCCGAGCGGGTCGCGGACCGGATCGACGCGGGCATGGTCTACATCAACTGCGTGCTCGCCGACTCGCCCGAGTTGCCGTTCGGCGGCGTGAAGCGGTCCGGCACCTCCCGCGAGATGGGGCTGCTGGGTGCCGCGGAGTTCGTGAACAAGAAGCTGGTGCGCACCGCGGGGTGACGGCGGTGGGGATGGGCGGGGCGGGAGTGCGCCCGCCCCGCTATCCTCGGCGTGATGACTGACCGGGATCGCGCGCCCGAGGCGGACGTTCCGGGCGAGGACCCGGTCCCGCCCGGACCGACGGCGACCCCCCTGGATGCTTCGGATGCGGTCCAGGCGACGCCGGACGCGCCCGAGGGGCCGGTGCTGCTGTGGGACCCGGAACCGCCGCGACGCCGTCGGCGGCGCTGGCCGTGGATCGTCGTCCCCCTGCTCGTGCTGCTGCTCGCCGCGGGGGCGGCAGGCGCCGTCTGGCTCGTGCAGGACGCCAGGGCGCGTGCGGACGCCGCGCGCGTCCTCACCGACGCCCAGCAGTCCCACATCGCCGCGACCCTCGCCGCGCAGGACGAGACGGCCGCGCAGCTCACCCAGCAGCGGGAGGCCTACCGCGGCGACCTCGCCGCCTGGGAGGCCGACCAGGCCGCGGCCGAACGATGGCGCACCACCGACGAGGTCCCCGCGCCCGGCTTCCCCAACCCCGGCGGCGACGCCATCCCCGGTGACGACCCGCACGGCAGGGCGTTCCTCGACGCCATCGGCGCGACCGACGTGCAGGTGCTCTTCGACGCCGGCCGTGACAACTGCGGCTACGACCTCGCCTCCGACAGTCCGTTCACCTACAGCGTCGGCGGCTGCTACGACAGCAGGTTCCGCAACCGGCTGTTCCTCGCCTGGGAGCGCGGCGCGGAGGACCTCGTCTGGTCGGTGTTCGTGCACGAGGCGATGCACTGGTACCAGTACCGGGAGTACTACCCGCTGTTCGTCTCGGCCCAGCGCGCCGGGTACGGGCACGACGATTACCGGGGCGTCGTCGAGAGCGACGCGAGCTGCCGTGCCGTCGCGCTGTACGGCATCGACCCCGACCGGTACGAGGGGTCGTCGTCCCCGTGCGACGTCGACGGCTGGTACGACGGATGGCTGCCCGACCGGCTCGCCGAGATGGGCGTCCGCGTGCGGGAACCCGTCGCGGAGGACTACGAGGTGCGTGAGGTGACCCGGCCGTGATCCGACGCACCACGGCAGCCGCCGCATCCCTGGCCCTCCTCGTCGTCCTCGCGGGCTGCATGGGGCCCGACCCGGACGAGGTGACGGAGCGCGCCGAGACCGTGTTCGCAGGGCTCGTCGACGACGTGGCCGCGATCGACGGGCAGACCCTGCGCACGCTCGAGGTCGCGCCCGTCGACGACCTCGCCTGCGACGAGCCCGAGGGGAGCGCGCAGCGGGTGTTCACGGCGACCGGGACGCTGTCGGTCCAGGCGGAGGACCAGGACCTCCAGCGGGTGTTCGAGCTCGTCCGCGACGGGCTCGACGACGAGGTCTGGGACCCGATCCGGGTGGACCGGGACCAGCCTCAGCGGGCGTGGGCGGACGGCGACGGCATCGTGGTCGCGGTCACCGCGAAGGGGCCCGTCGCGACGCTCTCGGTCTTCACGCCGTGCCTGCGGTGACGGCCCGCATTCGCGAGCACCCTGCCCATGCCGTACACTGAATGGTGCAGTCGAAGTCTGCATTCTTTCGCCGTGCCCACGTCAGGGCATCCCCCGACACGGAACACGACGAAGGTGCGGACCGAGGTCTCCGGACCTCTAGGGCGGTAGCTCAATTGGCAGAGCAGCGGTCTCCAAAACCGCAGGTTGCAGGTTCGATTCCTGTCCGCCCTGCGCGTCAGCGCATGCTGGCACATGGTCAGACGATTCAGGTGGGTTCATGGTCCAGGACGCCTCGAAGGGCGAAGTCGTCGCGTCCAGCGCCGACACGCGGGAGAAGAAGCCGAACGTCTTCGCCCGTCTCGTCATCTTCATCCGGCAGGTCTTCGCCGAACTCCGCAAGGTCGTCACTCCGACCCGCAAGGAGCTGCTGAAGTTCACGGCGGTCGTTCTCGGATTCGTCGTCGTGATGATGGCCGTGGTCTACGGGCTGGACACGCTGTTCGTCTGGCTGACGACCGTGGTCTTCGGCAGCCCGATCGGCGCCTGACCCCACGCGGCCCCCGCCGCAGGAGGAACGAGAGAGTACGCAAGTGTCTGAGAAGTATCACGACGACGCCGATTGGGCGACGGCCGCCGAGCAGTCCAGCGAGGACGACGAGGCGCAGGAGGGCGACGTCCTGGCCGCCCAGCAGCGCGCCTCGGAATCGGCCGAGCACCTCGCGGTGCACGTCGAGGGCGACGAGGACACCGACGACAGTGAGGACATCGACATCGACATCGACGACCCGGAGGCGGACGCCATCGTGAACGACGCGCTCGAGATCGACCAGGCCGATGAGGCCGAGGCGGCGGCGGAGGTCCTGACGGACTCCCTCGCCGAGGAGGAAGCCGAGCGGGAGGCCGACCAGGCCGACGAGGTCACCCCGTACGACGGCCCCGACGTGAACGGCGAGCCCGACGCCCCCGTCCTGGACGAGGAGTTCGTCGAGGAGGTCGAGGCGGCGGCCGAGGTCGTCGACGAGGCCGAGGACGAGGCGGATGCCGATCTCGACCCGTACGAGGCGTTCCGCGCCGAGCTCCGCTCGCTTCCCGGCAAGTGGTACGTCATCCACTCCTACGCCGGCTTCGAGCGCAAGGTGAAGGCCAACATCGAGCAGCGCAAGTCGACGCTCGAGGTCGAAGAGGACATCTACCAGGTCGAGGTCCCGATGGAGGACGTCGTCGAGATCAAGAACGGGCAGCGCAAGATGGTCACGCGCGTCCGGATCCCCGGCTACGTGCTCGTGCGCATGGAGCTCAACGAGGACACCTGGTCGGTCGTGCGGCACACCCCGGGTGTGACCGGCTTCGTCGGCAACGCGCACAACCCGACCCCGCTGCGCTTCGAAGAGGCCTTCAACATGCTGAAGTCCCTCGTGCAGGTCACCGAGACGGCCCCGGCCAAGGCCGGTGCCTCGAAGGGCGCGCCGGCCGCGGCCCGCGTCATCCCCGCCGAGGTCGACTACGAGATCGGCGAGACCATCACGATCAAGGAGGGCTCGTTCGCGGGTCTTCCCGGTTCGATCAGCGAGATCAAGCCGGAGAGCGGCAAGCTCACCGTGCTCGTCTCCCTCTTCGAGCGCGAGACCCCGGTCGAGCTGTCGTTCGACCAGGTCACCAAGCTCTGACGACACGCCCGTCACGGCGACGCCCCGTCCGGTCCGCCGGCGGGGTGTCGTCGCGTCCACCCGGTGTCGCCGGATGCCGCGGCATGACGTAGAATGGGCAGGTTGCTCGTGTGCGTCCGCGCGCCCGGGTGACGATCACCGCCGTCCGGAACGTCCGGCGGCGGGAGAGCGGGGCACACCGGTCCCGTTCGAGGAAAGGAACCAGACATGGCACCGAAGAAGAAGGTGACCGGCCTGATCAAGCTTCAGATCCAGGCCGGTGCAGCCAACCCGGCGCCGCCGATCGGCCCTGCGCTCGGTCAGCACGGCGTCAACATCATGGAGTTCTGCAAGGCGTACAACGCCGCGACGGAGTCGCAGCGCGGCAACGTCATCCCCGTGGAGATCACCGTCTACGAGGACCGCAGCTTCACCTTCATCCTGAAGACCCCGCCGGCCGCCGAGCTCATCAAGAAGGCCGCCGGCCTGCCGAAGGGCTCCGCCACGCCGCACACGGTCAAGGTGGGCAAGCTCACCAAGGAGCAGGTCCGTCAGATCGCCGAGACCAAGCAGCCCGACCTGAACGCGAACGACATCGAGGCCGCCTCGAAGATCATCGCCGGCACCGCCCGTTCCATGGGCATCACGGTCGAGGACTGAGGGGGAGAAGAACATGGCTACCAAGTCCAAGGCTTACGAGGCAGCGGCCGCGAAGATCGACCGCTCCACCGTCTACTCCACCGCCGACGCCGTCGCGCTGGCCAAGGAGACCGGCTCGAAGAAGTTCGACTCGACCGTCGAGGTCGCGCTGAAGCTCGCCGTCGACCCGCGCAAGGCGGACCAGATGGTGCGCGGCACCGTCATGCTCCCGCACGGCACCGGTAAGACCGCCCGCGTCATCGTGTTCGCGACCGGTCCCGCCGCCGAGGCCGCCATCGCGGCCGGTGCGGACGAGGTCGGTGGCGCCGAGCTCATCGAGAAGGTCGCCGCCGGCTGGACCGACTTCGACGCCGCGGTCTCCACCCCGGAGCTCATGGGCCAGGTCGGTCGTCTCGGCAAGGTGCTCGGCCCCCGCGGCCTGATGCCGAACCCGAAGACCGGCACCGTGACCCCCAACCCGGCCAAGGCCGTCGAGGAGATCAAGGGCGGCAAGATCGAGTTCCGCGTCGACAAGCACGCGAACGTGCACTTCATCGTCGGCAAGGCCTCCTTCACCGCCGAGCAGCTGCACGAGAACATCACCGCGGCGATCGACGAGGTCGTCCGCCTGAAGCCGGCCAGCTCGAAGGGCCGTTACATCCAGAAGGGCGCCGTGTCGACCACGTTCGGCCCCGGCATCCCGCTGGACGTCAACGCGCTCGTCTGAGTCGCGCTTCGTCCGAAGGGGCTCCGCCGTCAGGCGGGGCCCCTTCGTCGTTCCCGGTCCTGCCGACGGGTCACGCGAATCGGAGGGTCACGGGATTCGGGAATGTCACGGAATTCGGGAGGAACGGGCCTCTTCGGCCCGAATCCCGTGAGATCCCCGAATCCGGTGACGGCCCGCATCCGGTGACGGCCCGGATGCGGTCGCGCGCCGCATCCTGTGACACGGCGGGCGCGTCAGAGCCGCGGGGTGCGCGGCGGGGCGGTGCGCCGGGACCCGGTGGCCTCGAACGCCGCCGCGAGCCGCAGGAGTGCGACGTCGTCATGGCCGCGACCCGCGAAGGTGAGACCGACCGGCATCCGGGTGTCGGTCATCGTGCCCATCGGGACCGTGACGGTCGGGATGCCGAGGTGCCGGATCGCGAGGTTGCCGTTCGCGACCCAGACGCCGTTGCGCCACCCGAGATCGGCGGATGCGGCATCCACGTCCATGTCGGCCGGCGCGACGTCCGCGACGGCGGGGAACACCACAGCGTCGAGCCCCTGCGCGTCCATCCACTCGTCGACGTCGAGCGCGCGGGTGCGCTCCAGCCCGCGGACGCCGTCGGCGAGCTCCGGGATGTCGGTCATCGCGGCGACGGGATGCCGTCGCACATGGTCCGGATACTCGGCGATGTCGTCGTCGAACCCGGTGTACCGGTCGGGGAGCGCCCCCGCCGGGGCGGGGAAGATGCGCGCCCCGTCGACGACGGTGAGGTCCGGGAAGGCGGGGTCGCCGTTCGCGCGGAGGAAGTCGTCCCACGCCCACGCGGACAGGTCGAGGAGTTCGCGCCGGAGGTACGCCGGGCTCACGAGGCCGCGGGTCGCGATGGTGGGTGCGCCCGGCCGGTCGCCCTCGTAGTTCGTCACGGCCGGGAAGTCGACCTCGACGACCGTGGCACCCGCCGCCTCGAGGTCGCGGCGTGCCTGCCGCCACAGCGCGAGCACGCTGGGTCGGGTGCGGATCGGCAGCCCGGTGGGGCCGCCGATCCCGCCGTCGGGGTTCGTGCCGGCATCCGGGTCGGCGTCGATGTACATGCGGGCGACGCCGATGCGTGCGCCGCGGAGGGCTGCCGGGGCGCCGTCGGCGGGCGACGGGTAGGACACGGGGCGATGCGCGGATGCGGCGGGGATCCGCACCCACGGCTGCGCCCGCCAGAAGTCGCCCCGGGGGTCCGGATCGTCGGCGACCACGACGTCGAGCACCTCGAGGAGATCGGCCATGGTGCGCGTGTGCGGCACGACGACGTCCATGGTCGGCACGAGCGGCCAGTTGCCGCGGGTGGAGATGACCCCGCGCGAGGGCGTGTACGCGCACAGGGCGTTGTTGGAGGCGGGCCCACGGCCGCTGGACCAGGTCTCCTCGCCCAGGCCGAAGGCGGCGAAGCTCGCCGCCGTCGCGGTGCCGGAGCCGTTCGAGGATCCCGAGGCGAACGGCGCCGTGAGGTGGTCGGCGCTGTACGGACTCTCGGCACGTCCGTAGACGCCGCGCTGCATGCCGCCGTTGGCCATCGGCGGCATGTTCGTGAGCCCCAGGCAGATCGCGCCGCCCGCGCGCAGGCGTTCGATCGTGAAGGCGTCGCGCTGTGCCACGAGGTCGGCGAACGCGGGGCTGCCCGCCGCGGCCGTGAGGCCGCGCACGAGGTAGCTGTCCTTCGCGGTGTACGGGATGCCGTCGAGCGGCCCGAGGGTCTCGCCCGCCGCCCGGCGGCGGTCGGATGCGGCGGCCTCCTCCCGCGCGTCGGGGTTCCGGACCACGACCGCGTTGAGCGCTGTCGCCGTGCCGGGGGCGTCGTACGCCTCGATGCGGGCGAGGTAGGCGTCGACGAGTTCGACGGCGGTGGTCCGCCCGGCCTCGAGGGCGCCCCGCAGCTCGGCGATACCGGCCTCCACCACATCGATCACGCGGTCACCGCCGGCTGCTGCTGGGTGATGCAGTGGATGCCGCCGCCGCGGGCGAAGAGCGGCCGGGCCTCGACGGAGACGACCTCGCGGCCGGGATACGCCTCGGCCAGCACGGCGCGGGCGCGGGCGTCCGCCTCCGGCTCGCCGAAGCCGCAGGCGATGACACCGCCGTTCACGACAAGATGGTTCACGTAGCTCCAGTCCACGAAGCCCTCCGCGTCGCGCAGGGTCGCCGGTGCCGGCAGCTCGACGATCTCGAACGCCCGCCCCGCCGCATCCGTCTGCTCGGCGAGGAGGCGCCGCAGCTCCGCGGTGACGACGTGATCGGGGTGGGCGGGGTCGCGCTGCTCGTGCAGCAGGATGCGGCCCGGGGAGGCGATCGTCGCGACGATGTCGACGTGCCCGTTCGTCCCGAACTCCTCGTAGTCGCGGGTGAGGCCGCGCGGGAGCCACACCGCGTGCGTCGCCCCGATCGTGCGGGCGAGTTCGGCCTCGACGGCGGTGCGGTCCAGGCCCGGGTTGCGGCGAGGGTCGAGCTGCACCGTCTCGGTGAGGAGCACGGTGCCCGCGCCGTCGACGTGGATGCCGCCGCCCTCGTTCACGAGCGGCGACGAGACGAGTTCGGCGCCCAGGTGCGCGGCGACGGCCCGGGCGACGTGTGCCGACAGCGCCCACTGCGCCCACGCGGGTGCGCCCCAGCCGTTGAACACCCAGTCGACCGCGCCGAGCACGCCGGGTCGCTCGTCGTCGACGACGAAGGTGGGGCCGCAGTCGCGCATCCAGAACTCGTCCAGCGGCAGCTCGACGATCTCGACCGCGGAATCCAGCATCCGCCGGGCGCGGGCGGTCTCGGACGGGTCGACCGCCATGGTGACGGGCTCGAACGCGGCGACCGCGTTCGCGACGTCGGCCCAGGCGCGGTACCCCTCCTCGCGCGCCGCAGCGGTGGCGCCGAGCGTCACCCCTTCGCGCGGGAACGCCATCCAGGTGCGTGTGTGCGGCGCGGTCTCCGCAGGCATCCGCCAGCCCATCGTCCCTCCCCGGGTGTCAGGACGAACGTATCGAATCCCGTCTCACGCCGTGGGCCGCAACTCGAAGCCGGCACCGCCGACCGGTTCGATCTCGTCGACCGTGACCCGGTCGACCCGCGCGCCGTCGGGGCCCTGCCGCATCCAGCCCAGCACCTCGTCGATCGCGAGGGCGGGCCCCTCGAGCTCGGCCTGCACGGAGCCGTCCGGACGGTTCCGCACCCACCCCGACACCCCGCGGCCTTCGGCGACCCGGGCCGCGCTGTAGCGGTAACCCACGCCCTGCACGAGGCCCGACACCCGTACCCGCACCCGTCGCATGTCTCCATCCTGCTCCGGCGCGCGACCGGTGTCCCCGTAAGAGGGGGTCCGCGCGTGAAGTGGGGGGATTGGGGGATGCGGTCAATGCGGCAGGACGAGCGAGACGCCGAGCACGATCATGACGACGGCGATCACGGCGTCGAGGATCCGCCACGCGCGCGGGGTCGACAGCCAGCGGCCGAGGAACCGGGCGCCGAGGGCGAGGGAGAAGAACCAGACCGCGCTCGCCGCCATCGCGCCGCACGCGAACAGCCACCGGGCGTCGCCGTGGGTGCTGGCGACGGATCCCAGCAGGAACACGGTGTCGAGGTAGACGTGCGGGTTCAGCCAGGTCAGCGCCAGGCACGTGGCCACCACGGCGGCCGTCCGCCGGCGGGTCGCCACGGCCGTGCCGCCGTCCCCGACCGCCGGGGCGGGGGCGTCCGCGGCGTCCACCCGGAGTGCGTCGCCGCTCGGTCGCCAGGCGCGCTTCGCGGCCAGCAGGCCGTAGACCACGAGGAACGCGGCACCCGCCCAGCGCGCCACGTCGACGAGCCACGGCACGGCCTGCAGGATCGCGCCGAGCCCCGACACCCCGACCACGATGAGGACGGCGTCGGAGACGGCGCACACGGTGGCCACGAGGACGACCGCCTCACGACGCAGCCCCTGGCGCAGCACGAACAGGTTCTGCGCGCCGATGGCGACGATGAGCGAGAGGCCGAGACCGAATCCGGCGAGCACGGAGGTGAGCACGCTGCAACGCTAGGGCCCGAGCGGCCATGCAGTACAGCTCAGGATTCTTCAGGCGCGTAAGCTGCGCTCATGACGACGTTGCCGATCGAACTCACGCGCACCCTCGCCGCGGTGATCGATGAGGGGACGATGGATGCCGCCGCCCGCCGCCTGCACATCACCCCGTCCGCCGTGAGTCAGCGCATCCGGCAACTCGAGCAGCGGGTCGGGCAGGTGCTCCTCGTCCGGTCGAAGCCCGCACGACCGACGCCGGCGGGATCGCACGTCGTGCGGCTGGCGCGGCAGACCGCCCTCCTCGAGCAGGACACCCTCACCGCGCTCGGCGGCGAGGGCGGCGGCGATCGGATCGGGATCCCGATCGCCGTGAACGCCGACTCGATGAGCACCTGGCTCCTCGGAGCGCTCACCGCCCTCTCGGCGGAGCTGCCGGTCGTCTTCGACCTGCACCGGGACGACCAGGACTTCACCGCGGAACTCCTCGAGAGCGGCACCGTGATGGCGGCGGTCACCTCCCGGGCCGAGCCCGTCGCCGGCTGCCGGGTACGTCCGCTCGGCGTCATGGTCTACCGCGCCGTCGCCGACCCCGCGTTCGCGCGGCGGTGGCTGACGGGCCCGGACGCGCCCGGACCCGCGGCGGCGCCGATGGTGGTGTTCGACCGCAAGGACGACCTGCAGGCGCGGTGGCTGCGCGAGCGCGGGATCGACCCGGCGCGCCCGCCCCGGCACTACGTCCCGGCGTCGCACGACTTCGCCGAGGCGGTGCTCGGCGGGCTCGGTTGGGGGATGCTGCCGGGCCTCCAGTCCGATGCGGCGCTCGCCGACGGGCGGCTCGTCCCGATCGGCGGCGACCCGGTGCCGGTGCCGCTGTACTGGCAGCAGTGGAACCTGCGCTCCGCGACCCTCGACGCCGTCGCGGACGGCGTCGAGGCGCGGGCGGCGGACTGCCTCAGTCCTCGCTGACCTGCAGCACGATCTTGCCGCGCGTGCGTCCGCGCTCGATCGCGACGTGGGCGTCGGCGGCGGCGTCGAGCGGGAACACCTCGTCGACGAACACCTGGATCGAGCGCGAGTCCAGCAGCCGGCCCAGGGTCGCCAGCACGTCGCCGTCGGGCACGACCTTGTACGAGGTGGCGCGCACCCCGGCTGCGGCCGCCGCCTCGGCGTACCCGGGCCAGGAATGGGTCGGCACGTTCACGTACAGGCCGCCCGGGCGGAGCGTCCCGAGGGAGCGTGTGCCGGTGTCGTCGCCCTGCGCGTCGCCCACCAGGTCGATCACCACGTCGACGCCGGAGACGACGTCCTCGAACCGCTCCTCGGCGCGGTCGATCACGCGTGCCGCACCCAGCTCGCGCAGCCATCCCGTGTTCCGGCCTGACGCGGTCGTGGTCACGTGCGCACCGAAGTAGGCGGCGAGCTGCACCGCGAAGTGGCCGACGCCGCCGGCACCGGCGTGGATCAGCATCCGCTGCCCCTCGTGGGCGTGCGCGGTCTCGACCACGAGGCCCCACGCCGTGAGGGCGGCGAGCGGCACCCCGGCCGCCTCGACGTGCGAGAGCGCGGCGGGCTTGCGTGCGACGGACTGCGACGGGACGACCACGTACTCCGCGTACGACCCGCCGCTGCGGGGGAACGGCACCATCCCGTAGACCTCGGTGCCCACCGGCAGCGGGTGCGACTCGTAGGGGGAGCGGACGACCACGCCGCTGAAGTCGAAGCCCGGCACCGCGGGGCCCTGCAGGTGCGCCGAGACCCCGCCGCCGGCGCGCGTCTTCGCGTCGATCGGGTTGACGCCCGCGGCCACGACGCGCACCAGCAGCTCGCTGATGACCGGCTGCGGCACCGGCACCTCGGCCGGGACCAGCACCGACGGGTCGCCGGTGCGTTCCATCACGACGGCGCGCATGCGGTCCGGGAGCGGCGGGGGCGCGGCGGGCGGGGTGAGGGGGACGGATGCGGGACGCAGCGGGTGGGTTCGCATCGGAGCTCCTTCCACGTGCGTGTCGACGATGGCAGCGCGTGCCGGGGTGGTGGCACCAGTCAAGCGCGCCATTGTCTCGACGGTGTTACGCCGCCACTACGAGGCGGAGTCGCCCCCGGAACGCGCGTCCGCGCCGGGGACGAACCCGTCGGCGAGCGCATGCAGGAGCGAGGTGAGCCGGTCGATCTCGCTGAGCGGCCAGTCCGCGAGCGCATCGGTCAGCATCCGCTCGTACGGTCCGCGGGCGGCGGCGAGCCGCTCTCGGCCGAACGGGGTGACCTCGATGTGGCGCACCCGCGCGTCCTCCGGATCGGGGGTGCGCGCGACCATCCCGAGCGACTCGAGCTCGGACACCTGTCGGCTCACGAGCCCCTTGTCGGCTGGGAGACGCTCGGCGAGGGCGGACTGCGTGATCGGGCCGAGCCGATTGATGAACGCGAGGGTCTTGAACGTCGCAGGCAGCATCCCGGGTGCCGCCGCCACCGACATCTGCGCGTACAGGCGCCGGAACTCGACCATCAGCTGTGAGAACGCGGCCTCGAGGTCGGCGACCGCGCGGCGGCGGTCGCCGGCCTCCGGCGCGCGGTCGTCGGTGCCGGTCACGACGCGTCGCCCCCGCGGCCCCGGTCGTCGCCGTCGCGGTCGGACTCCGAGGGCAGGCGGATGCTGCCGGTGCCCGCCAGCGACTCCATCGCCTCCGGCACCGACACGGTCGCGAGGTCGGCCTCGCTCGCGGAGATGCGCTCGGCGGTGGTCATGGTGGTGAGCGGCTTGTTCGGCAGGAAGACGATCGCGAGCAGGCTCAGCACCGCGAGCGGGACGCCGATGAGGAACGCGTGCGAGATGCCGTTGGCGTAGATGTCCTCGATGATGATGCGCAGCGACTCGGGCATGCTCGACACCGTCGGGAGCGAACCGGACTGCAGCGCCTCGGCCCACTTCGGACCGTCCTCGCCGAGTCCCATGATCGCGGCCTGGATGTCACCGGAGCGCTCGATCATCAGGTCGGTCACCCGCGAGGCGAGCGCGGCACCCATGACGGCGACGCCGATCGTGCCGCCGAGGCTGCGGAAGAAGGTGACCCCCGAGCTCGCGACGCCCACCTCGGTGGGCTTGGCGGTGTTCTGCACCACGAGCACGAGGTTCTGCATGGTCATGCCGACGCCGGCGCCGAGCAGGAACATGTAGAGCGAGACGAGCACGAAGTTCGTGTCGTAGTGGATGGTCGCCAGGAGCGACGATCCGGCGATGAGCAGCACCGCGCCGAGGATGAGGAAGCCCTTCCAACGGCCCCAGCGGGTGATGAGCGCGCCGACCGCGATGGAGCACAGCAGGAGCCCGGCGATCATCGGGATGGTCATGAGCCCGGCCTCGGTCGGCGTCGCGCCGCGCGCGAGCTGCATGTACTGGCCGAGGTAGACCGAGGCGCCGAACATCGCGATACCGGTCGAGATCGAGGCGATGACCGAGAGCGTGAAGGTCGCGTCGCGGAACAGCGTCAGCGGGATGAGCGGCTCCTTGGAGCGCAGCTCGACCCAGATGAACAGCGCGGTCGCCACGGCGGCGCCGCCCAGCATCCACGCCGTCTCGGCACCCCACCAGTCGAACGAGTCGCCGGCCAGGGTGACCCAGATGAGCAGCAGCGAGACCGCGGCGGACAGCAGCACGATGCCGATGTAGTCGATCGAGGTCTTCCGCTTGGCGCGCGGGACGATCTTCAGCGTGCGCTGCACGATGACGAGCGCGGCGATGGCGAAGGGGAGTGCGACGTAGAAGTTCCAGCGCCAGCCCCACGCGTCGGTGATGAGGCCGCCCAGGAGCGGGCCGCCCACCGTGGAGACCGCCATGACGGCGCCGAACAGGCCCATGTAGCGGCCGCGCTCGCGCGGGCTGATGATGTCGGCCATGAGCACCTGGCTGAGGGCGGCGAGGCCGCCGGCGCCGATGCCCTGCACGGCGCGGCAGGCGATGAGCATGCTCGGGTCCTGCGAGAACCCGGCGATCGCGGTGGCCACCACGAAGATGACGATCGCCAGCTGGTACAGCACCTTGCGGTTGAACAGGTCGGCGAGCTTGCCCCAGATCGGGGTGGAGATCGCCGTGGTGAGCAGTGTCGCGGTGACGACCCAGGTGAAGGCGCTCTGGTCGCCCTCGAGGTCGTGGATGATCACCGGGAGCGAGGTCGAGACGACCGTCGAGGCGAGCATCGACACGAACATGCCGAGCAGGAGGCCGGAGAGCGCCTCGAGCACACGACGGTGCGACATGGCGGGCGGGCCGGGGGGAAGTGCGGACATGCGGGACCCTTCGGGGCAAGGCATGCGACATCGTCGGCGCAGCAAGTTGACTGGAATCAAAGGTTGAGAAGAGTCAACTATATGTCGAAAGTTGAGTATGGTCAACCGCATTGCCGTCCGGCGGGAGCGGATGTGCCGGTCGTCGGTCCGGTCGGCGGGCGCGGGTCGGCGGGCGCGACCGCGGGTCGGCGCTCAGGAGTCGGCGCTCAGGAGTCGGCGAGGGCGAGTGCGCGGTACAGGTCGCGGGGGCGGGGTTTCAAGGGCTCGCGGCGCGGCGGTTCGTTGCCGGTGGTGCGGCGGTAGAGCTCGTCGATGAGCGCGGTCGCGAGCCGGACCAGCTTCGCGATCTCCACGTCGTCGCGGTCGACCCACATGCAGCGGGGCTCGTCGTCGACCGGGACGAAGTCCTGGTGCTGCTCCCAGGCGAAGAGCGTGCGCTCGGCACCGAGCACGTACTGCTGCCACCAGATCTGCCGCAGGTAGTTGCGGGGGATCGAGCGCCACGGCTTGTTCGTCGTCTTGATCTCCGCGAGGAGCACCCGTCCCGCGGCGTCCACGGCGATGCCGTCCGGGGTCGCGAGGTGCCGCTTCTCGCTCACGGCGTGGAAGAGCGCCGAGGAGGGGTTGATCCGGTGCGTCGCCGCGACCCAGGCGGCGATCTCGGGCTCGCGGCGCCGACCGTGGTCGGTGAACGCGTTGCCGGAGAACCGCGGGCCGCCGCCGAGCTTCGCGTCGGCCGCTCGCGTGATGGACTGTTCGCTCGTGAGCCCGGCGACGTCGGTCGCCGTGATCCCTCGGGAGCGGGCCCGCAACCACGCGACCCGGTCGCTGGAGTCAGCGACGATGCGGGCGGCGAGTTCCGGGGTCACCCTCCGAGCCTACGCTCGCCCGCCGCCGCTCCCGTGCCGACACCCGGTCCGCGCGTCGGCCGCGCGCCGCCAGCGCGCCGCCCGTGCGTGCGTCGGCGCGCGCCGCCACTCCGCCGACCCACCCCTCTTTCTGCGAGCCACCCCCTTTCCTGTCGCAGAAAGAGGGGTGGCTCGCAGAAAAGGGGGTGGCTCGGCGGGGGTGCAGATGCGCGGACGGTCACCGGACGCGGGGAGCGGACGCGCGGACGGTCAGCGGAGCGGGCGGATGCCGAAGGCGGCGAGGCGCGTGCGCAGGATGCCCGGCGAGGTCACGTGCTCCGCCTCGACGCGGGCCAGCCGCCGCTGGGTCGTGCCGCGGATCCAGTCCTCGCGTTGCTTCTCGCGCAGGAGCACCTCTTCGAGCTCGAGTCCGGAGCGCAACGACTCGTCGAGGTACTTCGTCCGTCCGTCGACCTCGCAGAACGCGCCGACGTCGTCGAGGCCGATGTCGACCCGGTACTCGCCTCCCCGGGGATCCGGCACCGGCACCTGCAGCCGCGGCCGCCGGAAGCCGAGCCGCACGAGTTGCAGCCTCGTGACGCTCTCGAGCGGCAGCTGCGCCCGCCCGTCCGCGAGGGAGACGATCCAGCGCGCGCGGCGGATGCCGCGAGCGCCCGGCGCGGCGACCCGGCGGGCCAGCTCGTCGAGCAGGGTGTCCGCGGCGCCGTCGTCGAAGGCCCGCGGGTCGCCGCCGACCAGCGCGAGCGCGGCATCGGCCAGCGCGATGCCGGCCTCCTCCGACAGGATCCGGATGCAGTCGGTGACCGTCCGCGCGAGTGAGGTGCACCGCATCCCGTGCCGTTCGGCGATGTCCTCCTCGGGCACGACGCCCTCGTGGCGGAGGAGGTCGGGTGTGCTGTGCCGGTCCGCGCCGGGGGAGAAGACGTGGACGCGGCGTGGGGCGACGTGGTGGAGCGGGAGGCCCCAGAGACACGCGGCCGAGACGCCGCAGAAGACGGGGCCGGACCCGCGGGCGGTGCGATCGGCTGCGATCACGCGGGCGAGGTGGCGCGACTCGCTCCAGAGCTCGTCCCACACCGTCGCCGGGAGATACCAGCCGCGGTGGACGCGCACGAGCGTCCCCGCGTCGACCTCCCGCGCCAGCGCCCGGTCGGACATGCCCTGCGCACGGAGCCGGGCGCCCGGGATCAACGCCTCGCCCAGGTCATCGGGTGCGATGTGCCTCATCACGGCAGGATGCGGCCGCCGCCCCCGCAGATCGGTGTGCTCCCCGCATCCGTGCACCGCCCTCGCCCGGGCCCGGCGCTGGGGAGGAGCGGTGCCCCTCAGCCGACCCACCCCTCTTTCTGCGAGCCACCCCCTTTTGTGTCGCAGAAAGAGGGGTGGGTCGCAGAAAAGGGGGTGGGTCGGCCGGGGAAGCGACGCGACGCGCGTCGGGCCCGTGCGGCGGGTCCACAGGCCGCCGCAACTACGATTGACCGCATGTGTGGAATCGTCGGTTACGTGGGTCCTCGGCCCAGCCAGGAGATCCTGCTGTCCGGGCTCGCCCGCCTCGAGTACCGCGGGTACGACTCCGCGGGCATCGCGGTCATCGACGATGACGGCGATCTGGCGATGCGCAAGCGCGCCGGCAAGCTGAGCGTGCTGCGCGGCGACCTCGCCGAGCACCCCCTCGTCGACGGCACGACCGGCATCGGTCACACCCGGTGGGCGACCCACGGCGGCCCCACCGACCAGAACGCGCACCCGCACCTGGCAGACGACGACAAGCTCGCCGTCATCCACAACGGCATCATCGAGAACTTCGCCGAGCTGAAGGCCGAGCTGGAGGCCGCCGGGTACACCTTCCGCAGCGAGACCGACACCGAGGTCGCGGCGGTGCTGCTCGGCCGCGAGTACGCGGCATCCGGCGACCTCGTCGCCGCGTTCCGCGCCACCGTGCGCCGGCTCGAGGGCGCGTTCACGCTCCTCGCCATGCACCGGGACCACCCGGGTCTCGTCGTGGGCGCCCGCCGGAACTCGCCGCTCGTGATCGGACTCGGCGAGGGCGAGAACTTCCTCGGTTCCGACGTCGCCGCCTTCGTCGAGCACACTCGCAACGCGCTCGCCATCGGCCAGGACCAGATCGTCGCGATCACCCCCGCCGGCGTCGAGGTCACCGACTTCGACGGCGCGTCGGTCGAGGTCGAGCCGTTCGAGGTGACCTGGGATGCGTCGGCCGCCGACCGCGGCGGCTGGCGGTCGTTCATGGCCAAGGAGGTCTCGGAGGAGCCCGAGGCGGTCGCGAAGACCCTGCTCGGCCGCATCCGCGACGGGCTCGTCGAGATCCCGGAGCTCGACGGCCTCGACGAACTGTTCGCGGACATCACCCGCATCGTCATCATCGCCGCCGGCACCGCCGCGTACGCCGGTCAGGTCGGCAAGTACGCGATCGAGCAGTGGACCCGCGTGCCGGTCGAGGTCGAGCTCGCGCACGAGTTCCGCTACCGCGACCCCGTGCTCACCCCCGAGACGCTGGTCATCTCGATCAGCCAGTCCGGCGAGACCATGGACACCCTCATGGCCGTGAAGTACGCCCGCGAGCACGGCGCGAAGACGCTGTCGATCTGCAACACCCAGGGCGCCACCATCCCGCGCGAGTCCGACGCGATCGTCTACACGCACGCCGGACCCGAGGTCGCCGTCGCCTCCACGAAGGCGTTCGTCGCGCAGATCACCGCGCTGTACCTGTTCGGGCTGCACGTCGCCCGCATCCGCGGTTCGCTGTCGCACACCGAGATCGCCGAGAACATCCGCGAGCTCGAGGCCATCCCGGAGAAGATCCAGCGGGTGCTCGACGGCGAGTCCGACCACATCGCGCAGCTGTCGCACTGGATGGCCGACACCCGCTCGGTGCTGTTCCTCGGTCGCCACGTGGGCTACCCGATCGCGCTCGAGGGTGCGCTCAAGCTCAAGGAGATCACGTACATCCACGCCGAGGGGTTCGCCGCGGGCGAGCTCAAGCACGGGCCCATCGCGCTCATCGAGCCCGGGCAGCCGGTGTTCGTGATCGTGCCGTCGCCGCGTGAGTCGGCGCTGTTGCAGTCCAAGGTCGTCTCCAACATCGAGGAGATCCGAGCCCGCGGCGCCCGCGTCATCGCGATCGCCGAGGAGGGTGACGTCGCCGTGCTGCCCAAGGCCGACGAGGTGCTCCGCATCCCGCTCGCCGGGCCGATCTTCGAGCCGCTGCTCGCCGTGGTGCCGCTGCACCTGTTCGCGATGGGCCTCGCCGAGGCGAAGGGTCTGGACGTCGACCAGCCGCGGAACCTCGCCAAGTCCGTCACCGTCGAGTAGCCGCGTTGCCGCCCCATCCGTCGCGGTGTTCAGAACTCAGGACGGATGCGGCCGGCGCGTCCGGGAGCCGCATGTTCACGGCGTCGGCCGCGAACGGTCCTGAGTTCTGTGCAGGGTCGGTGCGGCCGCCGACGCCCTGACGGCTCGGTAGGCTGGCCGGGGCGCCCGAACACGGCGCCCGTCGTCTGTAGGAGGCCGCATGATCGTCGGGATCGGTGTCGACCTCGTCGACGTGCCGCGGTTCGAGGCGCACCTGGAGCGCACGCCGAAGCTGCGCGAGCGCCTCTTCTCGCCGGCCGAGCGGGAACTGAAGACCCGGTCGCTCGCCGCGCGCTACGCCGCCAAGGAGGCGCTCATCAAGGCGCTCGGCGGCTCCGAGGGCGTGCACTGGACCGAGATCGAGATCGCGCCCGAACCCAGCGGCCGGCCCTGGTTCTCGCTCAGCGGCACCACCGCCGAGGTCGTCGCCGCGCGCGGGATCACCGCGCTGCACCTGTCCATGTCACACGACGCGGGGCTCGCCACCGCGTACGTCGTCGCCGAAGCGGGAGGGGATGCCGCATGACCACCATCCGAAGGATCGCCGTGTACACCGGGTCCGCCACCGGGGTCGTCCCCGCCTACCGGGAGGCCGCGGTCGCGGTCGGCACCCGGCTCGGCCGCGACGGGCTCGGACTCGTCTACGGCGGCGGGCACGTGGGGCTCATGGGGCTGCTCTCCGACGCCGCCCTCGACGCGGGCGCGCACGTCATCGGCGTCATCCCGCAGGCCCTCGTCGACGCCGAACTCGCTCACCCGCGCCTGGAGCAGCTCGAGGTCGTGCCCGACATGCACACCCGCAAGCTCCGGATGTCGGACCTCGCCGACGCGTTCGTCGCGATGCCGGGCGGCCCGGGCACGCTCGAGGAGTTCTTCGAGGTGTGGACGTGGCTGCAGCTCGGGTTCCACCGCAAGCCCGTCGCGCTGCTCGACGTCGAGGGCTTCTGGCAGCCGCTCGTCGCCATGCTGGACCGCATGGTCGAGGCGGGGTTCGTGACCGCGGAGTTCCGCGGCTCCCTCATCGTCGCGGCGACCGTCGACGAGCTCTTCGACGCCCTCGCGGCGTGGGTGCCCCCGGCACCGAAGTTCGCCCGCTGACCCGCCGCTGACGCCGCGCCGCCGCGTACCGCCGCGCCGCCGCATCCCGCCGCTGACGCCGCGCCGCCGCGTACCGCCGTCACAGAGCGGTCGACTTGCCTCACATGTACGGGGTGAGCGTTCTCACGCGTACATCTGAGGCAAGTCGACCGGGTGGGGGTGGTGCCCGGAGGCGCGGCGGATGCGGGGTGCCGCGCCCCCGGGGGTCGGTTACGCCGAGAGCTCGTCGGCGGTGAGCTGCAGCGAGCGGAAGTCCGAACGGTGGAACACGAGCGGCTCGAGGTCGGGCAGCACGCCGAGGGCGGTCACCTCGAGCAGCGCGATCGTGTGGTCGCCGGCGTCGTGCTCGCCGTAGAGGCGGGTCTCGAGCCACAGCGGGGTGCCGTGGATGAAGCGCGCCGGCGTCCCGGAGTGGCGCAGCTCCACGCCCTCGAAGCGGCGGGCGCGGTCCTTGCCGGAGATCTGCCGGGCGAGCGCGCCCTGGCCCTCGGCGAGCACCGTCACGCCGATCCGGTCGGCGCCGCGCAGGAGCGGCCACGTGGACGACGAGCGTTGCACGGCGCACGAGACGAGCGGCGGGTCCATCGAGACGCCGACCGTGAAGGCCGATGCGACCATGCCCTGCGTCTCGCCGTCGACGTCGGCGAGGAGCGCGACGACGCCGGAGGGGAAGTGCGAGAACGCCTGGCGCAGGTCGCTCGTGGCGCTGTCGTACGGGGGCAGTTCGGCGCGGATCATGCGGGGACCTCCTGAGGGGTGGATGCGGCGGATGCCGCGGTGAACCGCATCCGGCCGGTGATGAGATCGGCGGCGCGCTCTGCGATCGCGACCGTCGGGGCCTGGGTGTTGCTGGTGGGGATGGACGGCATGACCGACGCGTCGGCGACCCGGAGGCCGCTGATGCCGCGCACCCGCAGCTGCGGGTCGACGACGGCCAGCTCGTCGGTGCCGATCCGGGCGGTGCCGGAGCAGTGGAAGAACGTGCCGATGTTCTCGCGGACGAAGTGCGTGCGCTCGGCGGGCGTGAGCCCCGCGGGCGGGGTGATGGGGCCGTCGGCGAGCTCGGCGTAGGCCGAGGACGCGACGAGGTCCTGCACGGTGTCGAGCGCCTCGGTCATGGCCTGCACGTCGCGCGGGTCGGCGAGGTAGTTCGGGTGGATGTCCGCGTGCGCCGTCGGGTCGGCGGAGCGGACGCGCACCCAGCCGACCGAGCGGGAGCCGTACAGGCCCGGTACGATCGCGAACACGCGGTTGCCGGACAGGTCGTGCTTCGCGTGCAGCGCGTCGTCGCCGCGGGAGCCGTGGGCGATGACGGCGTGCAGGTCGGGGGCCGTGCCCGCGACGGAGCTGCGCCAGTTGAGCATGGCGCCGCCGCCGTTGCCCACGACCTCGCCGAGGTCGTGCTTCGCGCGGAAGTTCACGCCGAGGATGAGCGGGTGGTCCTGGAAGTTCTCGCCGACACCGGGGAGGTGGTGCAGCGGGGCGATGCCCGCATCCCGGAGCCGTTCCGCGTCGCCGATCCCCGAGCGCTGCAGCAGCGTCGGGGTGTCCAGCGCGCCGGCCGCGAGGACGACCTCGGTCGCCGCGGTGACGACCTCGGCGCCGGCCACGAGGTGGCGGACGCCGGTGGCACGGTCGCCGTCGAGCACGATCGCGTGCACCAAGCTGTCGACGAGCACGTCGAGGTTGGGCCGGGAGAGGGCGGGCTCGAGGTAGCCGCGGGCGGTGCTCCAGCGCTCGAAGGAGCCGTCCTCGCCGATGATCGCGTTGTAGTCCGCGTACACGGCGCCGAAGTCGTCGGCCGCGTTGGCGTCGTCGATCACGGGCATGCCGAGTTCGGCGGATGCGGCCACGAGGGCGTGTGCGATCGGGTGCAGCTTCGCGAGCGGGCCCACCCGCATCGGGCCGTCGGTCCCGCGGTAGGCGGGGTCGCCGCCCGCGCGCGCCTCGGAGGCGCGGAAGTACGGGAGGAGGTCGTCGAAGCCCCAGCCGGTCGCCCCGGCGGCGGCCCACGCGTCGTAGTCGGCGCGGTTGCCGCGGTACCAGAGCATCGCGTTCGTGGACGAGCTGCCGCCGAGCACCTTGCCGCGCGGCATGTTCAGCGAGCGGCCGAGCACGTGCTCGGTGGGGGTCGACCGGTAGCCGTAGTCGAGCGCGCCGCCGATGAGCGAGTCCCAGTGGGCGGCGTCGAGCACCTCGCGCAGCCCCCGGTGGTCGGGGCCGCCCTCGATGAGCAGCACGCGCGCGGCGGGGTCCTCGGAGAGTCGTGCGGCCAGCACACAGCCGGCCGCGCCGCCGCCCACGACGAGGAAGTCGTAGGCGGCGGACGGGGCGGTGACGACGGGCATCAGTTGTGCTCGCTCGGTCCCATGATGGTGACGCCTTCGAGCTCCTCGACGTGGCGGACGAAGATGTACTTGTCCTCACGGCCGTCGGAGTGCTTGCGCTTGATCCCGGGCTCGAGGATGCCGTCGGTCTTCGCGACGACGATGTACGGCTCGTCGGCGGCGAGGCCCGCCTCGCAGTGCCGGTCGAAGTCCTCGAGCGTGGTGGCGGTGTAGGCGTGGCGGATGCCGGCGCCCCGCGCCATGCCGGCGAGGTCGACGCGGCCGAGCTGCGTGTGGGTGCGGGGGCCGCCGATGGACTGGTAGCACTCGTTGTCCCACACCACGATGAACAGGTTCTTCGGCTGCTCGTTCGAGACCGTCGCGAGCGCGCCGAGGTTGAACAGCAGCCCGCCGTCGGTGTCGAGCGACACGATGCGGCGGTGGGGCAGGCCCACCGCGAGGCCGAGGGCCTCCGGGGTGACGCAGCCCAGCTGCTGCTGGAACAGGCTCGCCTCGCGCATGTGGGGAGCGGCGTTGTACCACTCGTCCACCGCGCCGCCGAGCGACAGGATGACCAGGGCGTCGTCGTTCAGACGCGCACCCAGGAGCTTCATGCAGGCGTAACGGCTCATGCTCATCGCACGATCCCCCCTCCGAGGACGACAGCGGTGTGGTGGTAGGACGAGTAGGCGGTCTCGTAGGCGTTCACGATCGCCTGCTCGATCTCGTCGACCTCGCGCACGATCGTGTACGGCGTGCGGAGGGTCTGCAGCAGCGGCTCCATGGTGACGCCGTGCGGGATGGCCCACCAGTTGTTCTCGCCCATCTCGCCGCGGTAGCTCATGATCATGACCACCGGGATGCCGGCGCCCAGGCCGAGGCGTGCCAGGTGCTCGGTCGCGGCGCGCAGGCCCGAGTTCTCCATGACGAGCACGGCGCGCTTGCCGGAGAGGAAGACGCCGCCGGCCAGGGCCGCGCCCTCGCCCTCGTTCGTGACCGGGATGGTGCGGATGTCGGGATCGGCGTCCAGCGCCGGGTACAGCTCCTTCAGCAGGGAGTCCGGGAGGTAGGTGGCGATCGACACGCCGGCCCGCTTCAGGCCGCGGATCACCGCCTCGACGGCATCGGCTCTCATCAGTGTTGCTCTCTTTCGGGTGGGGGTCAGGACGCGGGGGTCGGGATGCGGTCGTCCGCCGCGCGGGCGGCGAGCGTGTGCGCGCGGTGGGTGGGAGCGAGCCGGGGGCCGCCGCCGAACCGCTCGCGGAGGGTGGGCGCAGCATCCGGGACGCCGGCGGCGCGGCCGCGGGCGCGGAGGATCGGCAGCACGAGCGCGATGAACGCGCGGTAGGCGTCCGGGCCGCCGAAGGTCGGCTCGAGCATGATGCCGTCGATGCCGGTGCCGTCGATGATCGCCTCGATCTCGTCGGCGACCTCCTCCGGCGAACCGGTGATCTGGAAGCCGCGGATCGCCTTGGTGCGGAACTGGTCGAGGATGTCGCCGACCTTCATGTCGGGGTTCTGGCGGGCGTAGCGCTGGATGAGCGTCTGGCCGAGGTCGGTCGTGAGGTCGACGACCTTCGCCTGCGGGTCGAGTCCGGTGAGGTCGAGCCCGGTGATGCCGGCGAACATGACCGCGGCGTCGTCGCGGCCGAGCACCTGCTCGTACTCGGCGCGCAGGGCCTCGGCCTCCTCGCGGGTCGGCGCGACCGTGACGGTCATGCCGGTGACCACGGCGATGTCGCCGGGCTCGCGGCCGTTCAGCACGGCCTGCTCGCGGATGTCCCGCACGTGGGCGGCGGCGCTCTCGATGGTCTGGCCCTGGATGAAGACGGCCTCGGCGTTCCGTGCCGCGTAGGCGCGGCCCCGGTCGGACGTGCCGGCCTGGAACAGCACCGGGGTGCGCTGCGGGGTCGGGGGCACCGCGAAGATGCCCGCCGACCGCTGGTGGTCGTCGGCCACCTCGACACGGTGGAGCTTCGCCGGGTCGGCGTACAGCCCGCGGTCGCGGTCGCGCACCTCGGCGTCGTCCTCCCAGCTGTGCTCCCAGTAGCGCAGGCAGGTGTCCAGGAACGAGTCGGCCGCATCGTACTTGCCGTCGTGGCTGAGCTGGTTCGTCACGCCGAACAGCTCGTCGGTCGTCGCCTGCGAGCTGCCGGTCACGACGTTCCAGCCGATGCGGCCGTCGGTGAACCGGTCGAGCGTGCCGAAGCGGCGCGCGGTGGCATAGGGGCGCTCCACCGTGGTGGGGGAGGTGACCACGAAGCCCAGGTGCTCGGTCTCGCGGGCGAGCGCCGGGATCGCCAGCATCGGATCGAGCGCCGGGAACTGGATGCCGTGTGCGGCGACCTCCTCCGGCATCCGTCCGCCGAGGGTGGCGTAGCCGTACGTGTCGGCGAAGAACAGGAAGTCGAAGCCGGCGGCGTCGAGCTCCTTCGCCAGGCCCACCCAGTAGTCCAGCTGGTCCCACTCGTCGCCGCGCCCCTTCGGGTGCAGCCAGGTGGGCATACCGTTGTTCGGGTTCATCATCTCGAAGACACCGAGCACGATCCGGCCGCCGGGGCCGGTCGGGGTTCGCAGGGTCGCCTCGGTCTCGGTCTCGATCTCGCTCACAGGACCATCACCACGCTCTTCGACTCCAGGTAGTTCTCCAGCCCCTGCGGGCCGTTCTCATAACCCCATCCCGACTCCTTGTGACCGCCCTTGGGCAGCTCCGGGCCGAGGTAGGAATGGCAGTTCACCCACACCGTCCCCGCCTGCAGGCGGTGGGCGACCCGGTGGGCGGCGGACACGTTCTCGGTCCACACGCTCGCGGCCAGGCCGTAGTCGGTGTCGTTCGCCCAGCCGAGCACCTCGTCGATCTCGTCGAACGGGGTCACCACGGCCACCGGGCCGAAGATCTCCTCCCGCATCAGCCGGGTGTGGGCGCCCACGTCGGTGAGGATCGTGGGGGTGTAGAAGGTGCCGGCGGGGCCGCTGCGCTCGCCACCGGTGACGACCGTGACGCCGTCGTCGACGCCTTCGGTGATGAAGCGCTCGACGCGCTCGGCCTGGGCGGTGCTCACGAGGGGCCCGAGGTCCGCATCCGGGTCGAGGCCGTGACCGAGCCGCAACCGGTCGCCCGCCGCGGCCATGCCGGACACGACCTCGTCGTAGACGTCGCGGTGGGCGTAGATGCGGGCGCTCGCGACGCACACCTGGCCGCCGTTGTCGAAGATGCCGCTGGAGACACCGGCGATCGCGGTGGGCAGGTCGGCGTCGGGGAGGATGATCGACGGGGACTTGCCGCCGAGCTCGAGCGTCAGGCGCTTGAGGTTGCCCGCCGCGGAGGTGAGCAGGCGCTTGCCGACGCCGGTGGAGCCGGTGAAGGTGATCTTGTTGACGCCGCGGTGGTCGGCCAGGGCCTGACCGGCCTCGGCGCCGAACCCGGTGACGATGTTCACGACGCCGGCGGGGACGCCCGCCTCCTGCAGCAGGCGGCCGAGGTAGAGGGCCGTGAGCGGGGTGTTCTCGGCCGGCTTCAGCACGACGGTGCAACCGGCGGCGAGGGCGGGGGCGAGCTTCATCACGGCCATGAGCAGCGGCGAGTTCCAGGGGACGATCGCGCCCACGACGCCGACCGGCTCGCGGCGGGTGTAGGCGAACAGCTGCTTGCCCGGCGGGGTCTTGCCGACCGTCGCCGGCAGCACCTGTCCCATGATCTTCGTCGGCCAGCCGGCGTAGTAGCGGAACTGGTTGATCGCGGCGGGGACCTCGCCGAACCGCGCGGTGCGGAGGTTCTTGCCCTGGTCGAGCGTCTCCAGTTCCGCGAGGTCCTCGAGGTGGGCCTCCATGAGGTCGGCGATGCGCCACAGCAGCTTCGAGCGCTCCGGCGGGGTCATGGCGGGCCAGGCGCCGGACTCGAGGGCGGTGCGCGCCGCCTTCACGGCAGCATCCACGTCCGCCGCGCCCCCGCGGGCGACGTCGGCGAGGGCGGTGCCGGTGGCGGGGTCGGTCGTGGTGAAACGCGTGCCGTCGGCCGCCTCGACCCAGGCGCCGTCGATGAGCAGGCGGCCGGGGTCGTCGGCGAGGAAGCGGGCGACGCCTTCGCGGTAGGTGATCTCGGTGGGCATGCCCACACCGTAGCTACCTATCGTTGATTACAAATAGCAATCACGTTTCGCGGATGTTTCGCGCTGCCGGGTCGCCCGTCCCTGGACCGCGAGACTGCATCTGCGCGACGAGACGGCATCCGATGGCAGCAGTCTCGTGCCGGAGATGCAGTCTCGTCGCCCTGACGCCGGGTGCGCGTCAGGCGGGGGTGTGGATGAGGACGAGCGTGGCGCCGGCGGCGTCCTTCACGGCCCACCGGTTCCGGAGCGCACCGGGGTGGGTGAGCGCGTCGCCCGGGCCGAGCTCCCACTCGCCGCGGCCGTCGATCATGACCGTGACCACGCCGTCGGCGACGTACACGGTGTTCTCGCCGTCGGACTCGAACCAGTCGCCGAGGTACGGGCCGGCGAGCACGTACTCCTGCACGGTCGCGCCGCCCTCGGACTCGGAGGTGAGGATGCGGCTGGTCGCGCGGTCGTCCGTCTCGGTCACCGGCACGAGTCCGCCCTCGCCGCGCCGGCTCACCCGCACCGGGTCGGGTTCGGGCGTCGAGGGGAGCAGCGCCGACGGCGAGATGCCGAGCACCTTCGCGAGGCGGAACAGCGTCGCGATCGAGGGCATCGTGTGGCCGGTCTCGATCTGGCTGAGGAACGGCTGGCTGATGTCCGCGGCCGCCGCGAGCGCACGCATGGAGAGCTTCTTCGCGGTTCGAGCGGCGCGCAGCTCACGGCCGAGGGACTGTCCGAGGAGCGCGTCGTCGACCGCATCCAGCGGGCCGGGCGTCGGATCCTGAGCGGTCACGGCACCACAATAGGCCGGATGCGGCGGCCACCCGCATCCGGTGCCGCACCGTGACTGCGCACAACTCAGGCAGAATCGGCCGTTTCGGCCTCGGACGGCCTCTCCAGACCGGTTCTGCCTGAGTTGTGAACACGCGGACGTGTGCCGGCGGCGGCGCGCCGGCAGCTCCGCGGGCCGGTGACGGCCGGGGAGTAGCGTGGGAGGATGCGGCGGCGCGCCGCGACCGGGAGGGATCGGGATGAGCAGGCTGCCGTCGGGCGCGATGCGCGAGGCGACGATCGACGTCGGGGCGATCGAGGACAACGTCCGACAGCTGCGGCGGATCGCCGGGGTCGAGGCCATCGCGGTGGTGAAGGCGGACGGGTACGGCCATGGCGCAGCCCGCACCGCGGCCGCGGCCCTCGCCGGTGGGGCGACCCGCCTCGGGGTCGCCGACGTGACCGAGGCGCTGGCCCTCCGCCGCGCCGGGATCGACGCGCCGATCATGGCGTGGCTGCATGCGCCGGGCGCGAGCTTCGGTGAGGCCGTGGAGCGGGGGATCGAACTCGGGATCTCCTCGCTCGACCAGCTCAACGCCGCCGCGGCGGCCGCGACCGCGGACCGCCCCGCGGTGCTGCACCTGAAGCTCGAGACGGGGCTCGGCCGCAACGGCCTCGCGCCCGAGCAGTGGGCGACCGTCTTCGCCGAGGCCGCGCGCCTCGAGCGCCTCGGCCGCGTCCGCGTGCTCGGCGCGTTCAGCCACCTCTCCAACACGAGCATCGAGGACGACCGTGCCGCGGTGCGCGAGTTCGAGCGCGGGCTCGGCGTCGCCGCATCCGTCGGCCTCGCCCCGCGCATGCGGCACATCGCCGCGACGCAGGCGGCGATCGAGCTGCCCGAGGCGCGCTTCGACTGCGTGCGGCTCGGCATCGGGATGTACGGGCTGTCGCCGTTCGCCGACCGGTCCTCCGCCGACCTGGGGCTGCGCCCCGCGATGACCCTGCGCGCCGACGTCGCCGCGGTGCGCCGGGTGCCCGCCGGCCACGGCGTCTCGTACGGTTACGTGCACCGCACCGACCGTGAGACCACCCTCGCGCTCGTGCCGCTGGGGTACGCCGACGGCGTCCCGCGGCAGGCCTCGGACACCGGGCCGGTGCACATCAACGGCAGGACGTACCGCGTCGCCGGGCGCATCGCGATGGACCAGTTCGTCGTCGACGTGGGCGACGCCCCGGTCGCGGTGGGCGATGAGGCGGTGCTGTTCGGCGACCCGACGCTCGGCCTCCCCTCGGCCACGGACTGGGCGGATGCCGCGGGCACCATCAACTACGAGATCGTCACCCGCATCGGCGCCCGGGTGCCGCGCCGGCAGGCGCAGGGATGAGCGCGGGCATGAACCGGGGGCGTCCGGCGTTGTCCCGGACATGCGTGAGGAGCAGGACACGATGACCGGTCTCGACGAACTCGTCGGGCAGCGCGAGATCACCTCGCCCGAGGCGATGGAGCAGCTCGGGCGGGAGATGGGGGAGCGGCTGCGCGCCGGTGACGTGGTGGTGCTCACCGGCCCGCTCGGCGCGGGCAAGACCACCCTCACCCGAGGGCTCGCGGCGGGCCTCGGGGTGCGCGGCCCGATCCAGAGCCCCACCTTCGTCATCGCCCGCACGCATCCTTCGCTCGTCGACGGTCCGCCGCTCGTGCACGTCGACGCGTACCGGCTCGGCTCGGCGGTGGAGCTCGACGACCTGGACATCGACCTCGTGAACTCGGTCGTCGTGGTCGAGTGGGGCGCCCCGTTCGCGGCCGCCGTCGCCGACACCTGGTGGGAGGTCGAACTCGACCGCGAGTGGCACGGACGAGGCGTCGACACCGCGTGCGGCACGTACTCGCGCGCGACGCTCGACCTCGACGCCGACTCACCGCGCCTGGTGACGATCTCCCGCCGCCCGTAGTCCCCGCATCCGGCCCGACCGGACCGCTCGGCGTCCGAAACGGCGCGGAACGGCGCAGGGACGGGCGACTCGCGGGTGGGGCGCATACCCTGGAAGGGTGCTCCTCGGTATCGACACCTCCCTCGGCACGGCCGTCGCCGTGATCGACCCGGACGGCGTGCTGCGCGCCGAGCGCGCGAGCGCCAACCCGCTCGGGCACGCCGAGGTCATCGGCACCCTCCTGCAGGAGGCGCTCGGCGAGGCCGAGGTGACCGCCGCGCTCGGGACCGCCGCGACCGGCACCGTCCCCGCATCCGGCGGCGACGTCGTGACCCATGTCGCCGCGGGCATGGGCCCCGGGCCCTTCACGGGCCTGCGGATCGGCATCGCCGCGGCGCGCACCTTCGCGCTCGCCCGCTCGATCCCGGTCGTGCCCGTCGTGAGCCACGACGCCGTCGCGCTCGGGATGCTGCTGGGCGCCGCGCTGTCGGGCGACGAGCCCGGCCGGTTCGCCGTCGTCACCGACGCGCGCCGCCGCGAGTTCGCCTACACCGTCTACGAGGGCCTGGACGACGACGGCCTCCCGATCCGGGTGACCGAACCGGCGCTCGTCCCGCGCGACGATGTCGACGCACGCCTCGCGGAGCTCGGCGCCGTTCGCGTGGACACCACGACCGTGCCGGCCGGGATGCTGGCGCTCGCCGCATCCCGTGCGCTCGCCGCCGGCCGGACCATCGGCCCGGGCGAGCCCCTCTACCTCCGCTCGCCCGACGTCACGGTCGGGCACACGCCGAAGCGGGTGGGGGCATGATCCGACCAGCGACGGTCGACGACCTGCCCGCGATCATGGCGCTCGAGCGTGCCTCGTTCCCCACCGACGCGTGGAGCGAACCGATGATGCGCGAGGAGCTCGTCTCTCCCCACGGCCGGTACTTCGTGCTGGAGACCGCCGGCCGGGTGACCGGGTACGCGGGCCTGCGCGCCCCCGCCGGGTCGCGCGACGGCGACGTGCAGACGATCGCGGTGGCCGAGACCTCCCGCGGACGGGGGAGCGGGCGGGAGCTGCTGCGCACCCTGCTGCGCACCGCCCACGAGCGCGGCGTCCGCGAGGTGTTCCTCGAGGTGCGTGACGACAACCCGGTGGCGCAGGCGCTGTACCGGTCGGAGGGGTTCGCCGAGCTCGGCAGACGCCCCGGCTACTACCAGCCCGACGACGTCGACGCGGTCATCATGCGCGTCGACGTGGCCGGCTGGGCCGCGAACCGGGCGACGGATGCGGTGGCCACGGGCGCCGACGGGAAGGGATGGTGCTGATGGCCACGGCCGAGCCCCTCGTGCTGGGCATCGAGACGAGCTGCGACGAGACCGGGATCGGGATCGTGCGCGGCCGGACGCTGCTCACCAACACGATCGCGAGCTCCATGGACGAGCACGCCCGCTACGGCGGCGTCGTCCCCGAGGTCGCCGCACGCGCGCACCTGGAGGCGCTGCAGCCGTCCATCGACGCGGCGCTCGCCGAGGCGGGGGTCGCCCTCATCGACCTCGACGCGGTCGCCGTCACGAGCGGACCGGGACTCGCCGGTGCCCTCATGGTCGGCGTCGGCGCCGCGAAGGCCCTGGCCGTCGGCCTCGGCAAGCCGCTCTACGCCGTGAACCACCTCGTCGGGCACATCGCCGCCGACATCCTGGACGCCGAGGCCGGGCCGCTCGAGTACCCCACGGTGGCGCTGCTGGTGAGCGGCGGGCACACCTCGCTCCTCCTCGTCCGCGACCTCACGACCGACGTCGAGCTGCTCGGCGAGACCGTCGACGATGCGGCCGGCGAGGCGTTCGACAAGGTCGCCCGGCTGCTCGGTCTGCCCTACCCGGGCGGTCCGGAGATCGACCGTGCGGCCGCGTCCGGCGACCCCGCCGCGATCCGGTTCCCGCGTGGCCTCTCCCGCGCCTCCGACATGGCCGCGCACCGGTACGACTTCTCGTTCTCCGGGCTGAAGACCGCGGTCGCCCGGTACATGGAGCAGACCCCCGACGCGTCCGTCCCCGACGTCGCCGCGTCGTTCCGCGAGGCCGTCGTCGACGTGCTCGTCACCAAGGCGCTCGACGCCTGCGAACGGCACGGCGTGCCGCGGCTCCTCCTCGGCGGCGGCGTCATCGCGAACCGGCGCCTGCGCGAGGTCGCGATCGAGCGCGCCGCGGCAGCGGGCGTGACCGTCCGCATCCCGCCGCTGAAGCTCTGCACGGACAACGGTGCGATGATCGCCGCCCTCGCGTCGCAGCTCATCATGCACGGCCGGCCGCCGTCCACCCTCGCGTTCGGGGCGGACTCCACGCTGCCGGTCACCGAGATCCAGGTCGCCGAAGCCGAACCGGACGGGGTGCCCGTGCCGTGAGCGAGCCGATCCCGCCGGGAGGGACACCGGACGCGCGACTGTCGCGACCGGTGCCCGACATCGCCATCGACCCGGTGGATCTGCCCGACACGGATGCGGCGGCCGCCGCCGTGCCGCCGTCCTCGCCGGCGCCGGCCGGTGCGAGCCCCCGGGTGGTCGCCTCGATCGAGCCCGCGTCACCGGACGTCGTCGTGCCGGGCGAATCGGTCGCCCTCCCGGGCGCACACCGCGGCGGGTTCACGACGCCGCCGACCGCGCCGGTCGACATCGCGCTGCCGCAACCGGTCGAACCCGCCGAGTTCGTCCCCACGGCGGGCACGGCGACGATCCCGGTCACGACGTCGGCGACGTGGAACCCCGGCCCCTACGCGCTGCTGTTCGCGATCACCGCGCTCGCGGTGTCGCTGATCGTCGGCTGGCTGTTCCCGCTCGGGGTCGTCGCGATCGTGTTCGCCGTCATCGCACTGCGCCGGAAGGGACAGCGGCGGATGGGCGCCTGGGCGCTGGGGCTCGCGCTGCTGTCGCTCGCGTACAGTGCGATCTGGCTCGTCTACGCCGCCGGACAAGGAGGTCTGCTGTGAGCACGACACCCCCGCCGGGCTGGTACGACACCGGCGTTCCCGGCGAGCAGGGCTGGTGGGACGGGATGCAGTGGACCCCGCACCGCCGCCCCGCCCCGCCGGCGCAGACGCCCGCGCCCCAGCCCGCCGCGACGCGCCCGCCGCAGGCACCGGCTGCGGCCCCGCAGGGGACGACCGCACCCCGGTTCGGGTGGGGGCCGCCGTGGCTCAGCATCACGGTCGGCGCGATCCTCGCGGTCGTCTCCATGCTGGTCGGCCTGCTGACGATCCTGATCATGGCGTTCGGCGCCGCGCCGCACGTGCTGCTCACCGGCTTCCTCGTCTTCGCGGCGGCGGGCGTCCTCGCCGGGCTCGCGTTCGCGAACGCGGCCGGTGCGGCCGTGAAGCGCCGGGTCGCCCCGGGAGCGCGCTAGGACCGCACGCGGTCGGCGAGGATCGCGCGCCGGCCCGCCTCGGTCCGGGTGAGGATGAGCGTCGCCTCCTCCGGTCCGGCGAGCTTCAGCTTGGGCCGCAGCTGCGCCGGATCGACGTCGACCCCGCGCTTCTTGATCTCGAGTCGACCGATGCCGCGGGCCCGGAGTGCCTTGCCGAGTCCCTTCACGTCTGTCGGCAGCTCCTCGCGCACTTGGAAGGACTGCACGAAGGGGCTGGTCAGCGCCGCATCCGAGGTGAGGTAGGCGATCCCGGGGGCGAGCATCCCGGCGTCGAGCGCGCGGGCGACGTCGCCGATGAGCCGGGCGCGGATGACCGCGCCGTCCGGCTCATGGAGGAACGCCCCGAGCCCGCGGACCGGTTCGTCCTCGGCGTCGGCCGGGGCGGTGAGCTCGTGCGCGGCGCCGGCGCGGATCACGAGCGCCGCCCGGCGCACGCCGTCCCGACGCAGCGACCCGGACCAGAGCACGAGTTCGATCGTCGACCCGTCCACCCCGATCCACTGCGCCTCCGCGTCGGCGGGGATCGCGTCCCGGTCGAACGCCGGGCCCAGTTTGATCCCGGTCGGGATGCGGTCGGCAGTCGCGAACGCCCAGTCGAGGGACGGGGTGTACTCGTCCGCGCCCACCCGCTTCGTCTCGCCGTGCCCGGCGGTGCGACGGGCGGGATCCAGCCACAGGCCGTCGACGGACGAGAGGTCGACCTCCTCTGCACGGCTGTGGCGCACTTCGGCGTCGTACGGTGCCAGGTTGTACGCGGCGAGCGCCGCGGTGATCTCGTCCGCGTCGACCGCGAGCACCCGCATCCCGAGCCCGGCGAAGCCGAGGGCGTCACCGCCCAGCCCGCACCCGAGGTCGGCCACGGTCGCGAGCCCCGCGTTCCGGAACCGCGACGCGTGCAGCGCCGCGACCTCCAGCCTGGTGGCCTGCTCGAGTCCCGCGCGGGTGAACAGCATCCGGTCGGCGAGCTCGCCGAACTTCGCGCGGGCACGGGTGCGCAGCCGTGCCTGACCGACGACCGCGGTCACCAGGTCCGGGGCGTGACCGGCCTTGCGCAGCCGGGACACCGCCGCGGCGACGGCGTCCGTCGACGCCAGTTCGCCGACCGCGTCGACGAGGGCCAGCCCGTCCGGGGTGAGCAGCGCGCGCAGTTCGGCCATGTCCATCCGGCCAGCCTACGGAAGGGCGAACCCCCGTGCGGGTCCGGGGTGGGAGGGGGATGCACCCCGGGTGGGGTGGGGGAGAACGCGGAGCACCCCCCGATGTGCGCTCCGGCACGCGCTCCTACCGTGGCACCAACACCAGATCACGGGGTGCGTCCCCGGGAACCGAGAAGCGGGGGCTCGTCCCCGGAAAGTGAGAAGTGATCATGCCCGGACAGAGTGGCTTCGTCAACGCCGCCCTCAATTCCTTCAACCACCTGCACAACGAGTTCGAGTACGAGGTCGAGCTCACCGCGGTGGCGAAGGACTCGTTCAACACCGACAGCTCCGACAACTCCATCCACGACAACGACGTCGACGTGTCGATCGACTCGCACGACTCGTACACGAAGCTCGTCGACAAGTCCGTGAACGCGGGCAACCGGGAGTACAACACCGGCTTCGGCGACATCGGCGTCGGCGGGGCGACGCTCGCGGCCGCGGCCGGCGGCGGCGGCGACCTGTTCATCGACAACCGCCCCACGATCACCGACCAGAGCTCGAACAGCGTCGTCAGCGGCAAGTTCGTCAACATGAAGTCCGAGAACGAGGCGGTCGTCTCCAGCGGCGACAACTCCGTGGCGGCCGGCGGCGACGTCGTCTCCGTCCTGAAGCTCGACAACAGCGTCAACATCAAGGCCGGCGACGACGTCGTCTTCGGCGACAAGATGACCGTCACCAACACGGCGATCAACTCCGGCAACACCTGGAGCTACGAGTCGAACGAGTGGGAGCTGGAGATCGAGGACTCGTTCAACTTCCAGCCGGTCGAGGTCGACATCGAGGACTCGTTCACGGTCGACTCGCACGACCACCTGCACAACGAGACCGAGGTCGAGGTCGACGTCAACGCCATCGTCGGCAGCATCGGAGCCGCGATCATCGACTGACACGCGCCCCCCGCCCGCCGGCCCGGCGGGCGGGGGAGCCCTGAGGGGAAGTGACGAACATGGGCTGGTCGGACGACGACACCACCGTCCCGGACGAGTCTGCGCCGTCCTTCCCCCCTTCAGTCGAACCGGATGCCCCGGGCGACCCGTTCGAGAACGCGTTCACCGATGAGATCTCCCTCGCCGCCGGTGGCGACTGGGACATCGAGGCGAGCGTGATCTGGGACGACGACGAACCCCCATCCGGAACGGACGGGGACGTGGTGGATCTGCCCCCAGCTTGAACCACCGCGTTTCAGCGGCACGATCCGTGCCGCTCGGTGACCCCGAGGTCGGTCTCGGGGTCACCGGCCTGTGCGGCGACGCCGCAGGCGCGGTGGACAAGGAGTGGACGTGACCGAACAGACCCAGGCAGCCGGCGCGACGGACGCCGAGAGCGAGGAACCGAGCCCGCAGGAGCAGCTGATCGCCCTGCTGGACCGTGCGGGCATCATGGCCCGGCGACTCGGACGTCCGGATCTGCTGCAGCGCCTCGAGGGCGCGCGCGGACGGCTGCTGGACCCGCACGTGCGGGTCATCGTCGTCGGGCAGTTCAAGCAGGGCAAGAGCAAGCTCGTGAACGCGCTCGTGAACGCGCCGGTCTGCCCGGTCGACGACGACGTCGCGACGAGCGTGCCCACCACCGTCGGCTTCGGGGAGGAGCCGGCCGCGGTCCTCGTCGTGCAGGAGCGGGAGAACGGCACGGAGCTGCAGCGGCGCGAGGTGCCGCTCGACCGGCTCGCCGAATACGTCGCCGACCATTCGGGCGACGACGACGCCGAGGAACGGGTCGTGGGTGCGGAGGTCACCCTCCCGCGTGAGATCCTCCGCGGCGGCCTCCGTCTCATCGACTCGCCGGGCATGGGCGGCCTCCCCTCGTCGCGCTCGCTCGCGACGCTCGCGGCGCTGGCCGACGCCCACGCCGTGCTGCTGGTCTCCGACGCCTCGCAGGAGTACACCGAACCCGAGGTGCAGTTCCTGCGTCAGGCCATGCGCGTCTCCCCGAACGTCGCCGCGGTCCTCTCCAAGACCGACATCTACCCGCAGTGGCGCCAGATCGAGCAGATCGACCGGTCGCACCTCACGGACGTCGGCACCGAGATCCCGATCTTCTCCGTCTCCAGCGACCTGCGGCTCCTCGCTGCGCGCGAGCAGGACCGCACGCTGAACGACGAGTCCGGGTTCCCCGACCTCGTGGCGCACCTGCGTCGCGACGTGCTGGGCCAGGCCGAGGCCATCCACCAGCGGTCCGCGGTCCACGACCTGCGCTCGACCATCGACCAGCTCGCGATGAGCGCAGAGGCGGAGCTCACCGCCATCCTCAACCCGGAGCAGTCCTCCTCCATCGTGCTGCGACTGGAGGAGGCCAAGGCGCGGGCCGACGAGTTCCGCGGCCGCTCCGCCCGCTGGCAGGTCACCCTCAGCGACGGCATCACCGACCTCATCTCCGACACCGAGCACGACCTGCGCGATCGCCTCCGTCGGGTGCAGCGCGCCGTCGAAGCCGCGATCGACGAGGGCGACCCGGGCCCCATCTGGGACCGCATCACGACCTGGGTCGACGAACGCGTCGCGACCGTGGTGTCGGAGAACTTCGTGTGGGCGTCGGAGCGGTCCCGCTGGCTCACGGAGCGGGTGGCGGAGGAGTTCCTCAACGACGACTCGCTCATCCCCTACATCGACGTCGCGCACACCGACGGTGTGCTGCGCGACGTGGAGCCGCTGCACACGCTCGACGAGGGGCACATCTCGACGGTCGAGAAGATCTACATGGGCGTGCGCGGCTCGTACGGCGGCGTCCTCATGGTGGGCCTGGCGACGAGCGTCGTGGGGCTGGCGCTGCTGAACCCGCTGTCGCTGCTGGCCGGCGTGATCGTCGGCCGCAAGTCGTACCGCGAGGACATGGCCGCCAGGCTCGCACGGCGGCAGGCCGAGGCGAAGAACCTCGTGCGCCGGCACATCGACGACGTCGTCTTCCAGGTGGGCAAGCAGCTGAAGGACCGCCTGCGCACCGTGCAGCGCGTCGCGCGCGACCACTTCGGGTCGATCGCCGACGAACTGCACCGCTCGCTGTCGGACTCGGTCCTCGCGGCGAAGCAGGCGGCGGCGAACTACTCGCAGGGCCGGGAGGGCCGGGTCAACGAACT
Organism: Microbacterium sp. GXF7504; assembly: GCF_054798235.1. Taxonomy (NCBI): domain Bacteria; kingdom Bacillati; phylum Actinomycetota; class Actinomycetes; order Micrococcales; family Microbacteriaceae; genus Microbacterium; species Microbacterium sp. GXF7504. The sequence goes on from NZ_JBSJZI010000003.1 coordinate 84,767, forward strand.
GCGCGCGCACCTGCGGCAGCTGCAGGCGCTGCGCGAATCCATCCCACCGCTCGAGCCGTGGACGCCGGGAGGCCGGCGATGAGCCGGTCGTCCGCGACCGAGGTGCGCGGCATCCTGCAGGCCGCGAAGGAGGTGTACCGCGAGGACCGCGTGGCCACCCGTGTCCTCGACGACCTGGACGCGCGGCTGCGCGAACCGGTCCGCATCGCCGTGGCCGGCATGGTCAAGGCCGGCAAGTCGACCCTGCTCAACGCGCTCATCGGCGAGCGTGTCGCGCCGACGGATGCGGGGGAGTGCACGCGTGCGGTCACCTGGTACCGGCACGGCCACACCCCGCGCATCACGGCGCACCTCGTCGACGGCACCCGGCGGGTGCTGCCCATCGAGCGCGTGGACGGACGGGTCGACCTCAGCCGCACCGGCATCGACGCGGCGGACACCGACCACATCGACATCCGCTGGCCCGCGGAGAGCCTGCGCGGCATGGTGCTCATCGACACCCCCGGCATCGGGTCGCTCTCGCGCGACACGTCGGCGCGGTCGATCTCGTTCCTCACCGACCCGGTGGCCGTGCCCGAGGCGGACGCCGCGATCTACCTGCTGCGCCACTTGCACGCCACCGACCTGCAGTTCCTGGAGGCGCTCTCCCACGGGCGCGACCACGCTCGCGGGATGGCCGTGCTCGCGGTGCTCTCCCGGGCAGACGAGATCGGCTCCGGGCGCATCGACTCGATGCTCTCGTCCACGAAGATCGCCGACCGGTACCGCCGCGACGGGGAGCTCGGTGCGCTCGCGCTGAACGCCGTGCCGGTCGCGGGGCTGCTGGCCGAGGCCGCCCGGACCCTCCGCGAGGAGGAGTTCGCCGCCTTCCGCAAGCTCGCGGCGCTCGACCGCGCCACCCGCGACGGGATGCTCGTGTCGGTCGACCGCTTCCTCCAGCCGATGTCGTCCTCGGCCCCCACGGTGGAGGAGCGGCGCCGGCTGCTGGAGCGCTTCGGCGTCTTCGGCGTGCGCGTCGCGATCGCGCTCGTGCGCGGCGGCGTGCAGACCTCGTCCGCGCTCGCCGAGCGCCTCGTCATCCAGAGCGGGCTCAACGACGTCGAAGAGGTCGTGGCGACCCAGTTCCGCGCCCGCGCGGCGGCGCTGAAGGCACGCGCCGTCCTGGACGGACTCGAGGCGTTGCTGCGGGAGCGTCCATGGGGCGCGGATGCGGACCTGCGCCGCCGCTGCGAGCAGGTGCGGGTGAACCTGCACGAGCTCACCGAGCTCGCCGTCCTCGGGCGGCTGCGCACCGAGGGCGCGCCGTGGGGGCACGACGTCGTCCGTGAGGCGGAGCGGATCCTGGGCGCCGCCGGGCTCATCCCGCACCGCCGGCTCGGGATCACCGAGGAGCTGCCCCCGGCGCAGCTCCGGCAGCACGTGGACGGGATGCTGCGCGGCTGGCGCACCCGCGCCGAGGCGCCCACGACCGACCGCGCGATGCACGACCTGTGCCGGGTGGTGGTGCGGAGCATCGAGGGGGCCGCGGAGGAACTCCCCGGCTTCGCCCTCGCCGGCCGCTGACGTCCAGGGCCCGCCGGTCAGTCGGCGGGGACGGTGGCCGCGGTGCCGTACGGATGCGGGACGATGTCCACCCGTCGGCGCGTCCAGCGCAGCGCCCCCGGGAGCCAGGAGAACAGCAGCCCGAGGAGCATCAGTGCGGTGTGCCCCGCCAGCAGCAGCGCGAGCGGCCGGCCCCGGTCGCCGAACGCCACCATCTCGGCGGCCACCGGGTACAGGGCGACGCCGAACACGATCGTGCCCAGCATCCACCACCGTGCGTTGGCGCGCCGGTTCGCGTACGACACCTGCGCCGCGACCTGCACGAGCAGCATCGACACGATCGCGCCGAACAGGGTCCAGGTGGCGATCTCGGCGACCTGCGTGTACGTGTCCGCCGCGCGGCCGCCGTCCACCGTCTTGGCGCGCTCTGCGACCGTCTCCAGGTGCGCCGTGCGGATGATGAGCAGGTAGGTCGCCGCGCACATGCCCACCACCGTGCCGATGACCCAGACGCCGCGAGAGAGCGCGACGCTGAACGGCTGACGCTGCTTGACCAGCACGGGCGCCCCCTGCGGTGCCGCCAGCGACGGGCGCGCGGGGACGGGGGCGGGGGTCTTCTCGGCGGCTGCGCGCTCCGCGGCGAGACGCTGTGCCTCGGCCCGCCGCACCGCCGCGAACGTGACCGGCCCGCCCGTCGGAGGATCGTCACGGCGGGCGAGCGCGGCATCCGTCACCGGCTCAGAATTCTCCATCGCTGCTCGAGTCGATCAGGGTCTCCTCCGAGTCGTAGACGACGTTGGCGTCGACGTCCACGTTCGTGTCGGTGGTGACCGTGTCGTTGGAGTCCTGGGTGAACGAGTCGTTGATCGTCGTCGTGGTGGACGCGTCGTTGGCCGAGTCGGTCACCGTCGTGGTGGTGGTCGTCGTCGTGTCGGTGTCGGTGTTGAACGACTCCACCGCCACGTTCGTCGTGGTGGTCTGGTCGCCGAGGACGGCGTCGTCGCCGGCGGTGATGTTCGTCGACAGGTCGTAGTTCTCCTCGAACGAGACGTCGTCGCCCGCCGCGATGGAGCTGTCACCGGTGGACACCACGGCCTCGTTGTCGAAGATCTGCGTGACGTCGCCGCCCGCCCAGATGTTCTGGTTCACGGACTGGTCCACGATCGTGTCCCGGTCGTCGACGTAGGCGAGGTTGTTCACGATGTTGAGGATCTCGCGCACCGCGGGTGTGGGTGGGGTGACCGGGTCGACCGGCGGACGTACGGGCGAGGGGGACATGGCCGTCCCGGCCGCCTTCTCCATGACGACGGGCGCCACCGCGCACACGTCCTCGTACCCCACGTTGCTCAGGCCACGCGCCCCCAGCGCCGCATCCGGTTCCTCCGCGAACTCCGCTGCGGCGGCAGGGTCGCGCAGCAAGCTCAAGATGAACTCGATCAACGCATCGGCGACAGCCGCCAGGCTTACGCTCATCATTCCTCCTCGATCCGGGATGGTCCGACGCTATGTCAGGCGTGCCGTCCGCCGCGTCGGGGAAAACGCCCCCCATCGGGGTGGGGCTTTAGGGGGTGGGAGCAGGGGGGAGGGGAGGGGTCGCATCCAGCTCGCCGACCGTCTCGGGATCGTGCTCGCCCTCCTCGAGGATGGCCCGCAGCTTGCCGATGAGATCCGACCGGCTGGTGGCCCCGAGCCGGCGTCGGATCCGCGCGATGTGGTGCTCCGCGGTGCGCGGGGAGATGTAGATCGCCTCGCCGATCTCGACGTAGGTCTTGCCCTGCACGACGAGCGCCGCGACCTCGGCCTCCCGGGCGGTGAGCACGGTCGTGCCGCGTCTGGGCTGCGTCTGGGGTGTCTCGTCGTGCTCCTGCTGCGGGTGCAGCTGGCGGGCCAGGGCGAGCAGCCGCGCGATGACGCGGCGGTCCGCGGTGTGTGCGGCGGCATGGCTCGCCAGCCGGGCGCCGTCCCACGCGCGGCCGACGTTCGTGAGCGATTGCGCGGCGTGCTCGACCCGGTCCGCGTCGACGGAGCCCGCGAGCACGTCGGTCCAGACGCGGCCCGCCGTCGACATCGCGGCGGCCACCCGGCTGTGCGGTGACGCCGCCACGAGGGCCCGGGCGTAGGGGGCGAGCGCCTGCGGGCGGGCGCGGAGCATCTCCATCTGCAGTCCCGCCCACAGCGTCGGGGTCGACCATGCCGGCGGGTTGTCGAGCCGTTCGAGCAGGGCGATGCAGGACCGTAGCGCCGGCTCCAGGTGTCCGGTGTCGCCGACCAGTGACGAGGCCATGATGAACTCGCCGAACGGATGCAGCGAGTACAGGTCGGGCTGCACCCGGATGACGTCGTCGCGGCAGCGTCGCCAGAGGTCCGGGAGGGCGCTGTTGTCGCCGTAGCGGCGGACGAGGCTGATCAGCACGGCGTCCCGCAGGAGCCGGTTGCGGCCGGAGAGCTGCACCGGCAGCGACTGCACGTGACCGAGGCGCGCCTTCGCCTCGCCCGGGCGCTGGCGGAGCAGGGCCACCCACGCCGACCACAGCAGCAGTCGCGGGCGCGCCCACTGGCCGCCGTGCCCGCCGCGGAGGGCGTGCAGGAGCGTGGAGCTCGCCACCTCCAGCTCCCCGGCGTCGATGGCGGCGATGGTCGCGATGACCGCGGGCAGCTCGGGGACGGGGCCCTGTGCGCCGCTCTCGGTGTAGGTGAGCGACCCGCGGACGAGGTCGTCCATGCCGGACGGGTCGTCGGTGCGGAACGTCGCGTGGAGTCCTCGGCTGAGCAGCTGCATCGAGACGGCGGTGTTCGAGGGGAACCCGATCTCCCCGGTCACGCGGTTCCACTCCAGTGCCGATTCGATGTCGCCCGCGCCCAGCGCCGCCATCGCGGCATGCGTGGCCTGTTCGGGTTCACGGACCCGGCCCGCCCGGAACGCGGCGTTGCTCATCTCCATGAGCCCGCGCGCCGCCCACACCGCCCCGGCGAGGTCGACCGCGGCGGGATAGGACTCGTGCTCCGAGGGCACGGCCGCCTGATCGAGCAGTCTCGCCGCCGCCTCGATGTCGCCCACGGCCCACGCCGCCCTGGCGCGGCGGATGCGGACCGTGGCGGGCTCCGCGCCGGACTCCTCCGCGCTGCGGTACAGCTCGGCCGCGCGGGCCGGGTCACGCTCCAGCTGCTGGTCTCCCAAGCGGAGCAGGGCCCGCGCGATCCGCTCGTCGGTCACCCCGGACAGATGCTCGAGGATCTCGCCGACCGCGCGGCCGGGATCCTCGCCGATGAGGGCGACGATGCGTTCGGGAGGCGTCGTGGACAGCACGGCGCTGCGCACCACGGGCACCGCGCGACCATTGCGCTGCAGGAGCCCCTCGGCGTACCCGGCGAGGTTCTCCGCGTCCTCGACGGTCTCGTCCGGCGGTGGCGTGATGAGCGCCAGCGAGCGGCGACGTACGTGCTGGGCGGTGTCGGGGTCGATCGCGCTCAGCCGTTCGGCGATCACCTCGTGCAGCACGCGCTGCAGCAGCGCATGCCCGGTGTCGTCGCAACCGGGACCGGGCGGGTGGGCGTCGAGCGCCTCGCGCACGAGCCAGGTGATCCCGCCGCAGGCCTCGACGATGTCGGTGATGCAGCCGTCCGGGAGCACGATGTCGCGGCGGTCGAGGTGCTCCCGCACGTCCTGCGGGGAGGCGTTGCCGAGCACGATCGCCGGCTGTTCGTGCTCGAGCCGGCCCGCGATCGCGCGGAGCCGGTCGCTGCGGGGCCAGGGGCGGCAGGCGACGATGATGCCGCGTCCGCTCTCCACCCGACGCGAGACCGCCGCGAGGTGCTCGTCGGCGAGCAGATGGGCGTCGTCCACGATGACGACGCCGTCCGGGGAGAGCGCGTCCAGGGGCGAGTCGGCGGTGACGCTGTGCACCTTCGCACCGGTCGCGGCGAGGTTGTGGCGCAGCAGGTGCAGCAGGCCCGTCTTGCCGGAGCCGGCCGTGCCGACGATCAGCGCACGCGGCGGCAGGTCGGACTGCCGGATCATCGCCTCGACGTGCGCATGCGCAAGCCGCGTCCACAACATCGGGGACGGGTCCAAAGACTCCACGGTCATTGCCTCCCGGTTCGGGTCGCGGACGGTGGGGGGACGGACCGCGCGGTGCTCAGGGTTCGGTGGTAGGCGGCGGATCGCTCGACTCCGGCGCCGGACCGGGATCCGGTGGCGGGTCGACCGGTGCCGGATCGACCGGTGCCGGATCGGCGGGGGTCGGGTCGACGGGTGTCGGGTCGACCGGTGCGGGTGTGCCGGGGTCGGTGGGGGTCTCCGCCGGCGGATCGGGAGTGGTGGTCGAGGGTGCCGGGTCGGGGGTCGTGGCAGTGGACGGTGTCGGCGTCGCGGCCGAGGACGCCGGCTTCGGTGCGGCGGAGGACGGGCTGCTCGATCCGGCGGCGCTCGTCGGCGTGCTCCGCGACGGCGTCGTCTGGAACGGGGTTGCCGCGCGCTGCTGGCCGGGCTGGGACGAGGGACGCTGCGAGGCCCGGGGGGACGGGCCGGGCTGCGGCTGCAGGATCTCCGGCCCGGCGGCCGGGTCGAGCGCGGCGACCGTCTCGGCAGGTGCCTGCGCGGTGCCGGCGACCCCTGCGGCGAGGGCCGTGCTGAGGTACACCGGGCGGTCGGTCACCCACGTCGAGGGGGTCGAAGCGGTCCCCAGTGCCCCGCCCGTCAGCCCGACGGCGACGAGGCCGAGCACGCCCGCGGTGCTGCCGAGCAGTGCGCGAGGAAGGAAGCGTCGCCGCTTCGCGACCGGCTCCTGCGCGGGCACCGCGGCCGGCAGCAGGACCGCGGACCCGTCATCGGGGGCGATCATCGCAGGGAAGAGGTCGAGCGCCGCGTGTCGTGCGGCGCCCAGCGCGATCGCCGCCTTCGGATCCGTGTCGACCGCGATGCGACACGGGAAGCGCTCCGACAGCGCCTGGGCGACCAGCGGCATCCGGGATCCGCCGCCGATCAGGATGACGGCGGTCAGCGCCGCCGGGTCCACACCCGAGTCCGCCACCGTCTCCGAGAGCGCCTCCACGGTCCGGGCGACCGGGCGGGCGGCCATGGCCTCGAGTTCGGCGCGCGTGAGGCGGACCGCATCCGTGGTCCCCGGCAGGACCACGGGCACCACCGTCTCCGTGTCGAAGCTCAGCGCCTCCTTCGCCGCGATGCACTCCCGCCGCAGGAGCTGCAGGGCGAGCGGTGCGGATGCGGCCGCCTCGACGTCGACGCCGGCGGTGCGCAGCACGTGCTCGAACACGGCGTCGTCGAGGTCACGGCCGCCGACCGAGTCGAGGTGCCCGGGGATGCCGACCGGGGTGAGGGCGCCGTCCTCGGTCTTCCGCAGGACGGCGCTGCTGAATCCGCCCGCGCCGAGGTCGTAGACGGCGATCGTCTGCCCGGCCCGCAGCGGAGCGGCCGACTCGTAGTGCTCGGCGGCCGCCTCCGGTTCGCCGACGAGTCGGACGTCCATGACGCCCTGCCGTTCCAGCGCCTCGGTCACCAGGCCGGCCCGATGCTCGCCCCAGACGGCGGGGACGGTCAGCACGACCCGGTCTGGATCGCGGCCCTCGCGTTCGCCCACCTGCGCGATGACCCAGGCGACGATCTGCGCGTAGAGGTCTTCCGGCCGATGCGGGTCGCTCTCGACGAAGTAGGGCGTCTGGTCGCCGACCCGGCGGACCACGTCCCGGACGATGCGCGCCGGGTCCGTCGCGGACCGGCGATCGGCGGCGTCACCGAACAACAGGTCGTGCGGGCCGACGAACACCGCGCTCGCGGCGGTGTCCGACGCGCGTCCGAGCGCGAACGGCACCGGATCTGGCGACGGCGGCCGGGCGACCGCCGCGCAGATCCTGCTCGTCCCGACGTCGATGGCGAGAACAAGAGGCCCCATGGACATGGCTCCTTCGGAAGGTGTCGTCGACTGTAGCGTCCGCCCGGAGGGAAGGGCAGTCCCCCCTGGGGAATTAGGGGACCCCCTGCGGGGCCCCCGGACCGGGCGGGTGATCGCACCTTGTCGGTTAGGGGATCGATGGGGGATCGGGGGATGTCGGCGGGCGCGGCCCGGAAATGGATTGGCACTCGCGTTGCATGAGTGCCAGCCGCATGCATACACTGGCGTTAGCACTCTCGGTGTGAGGGTGCTAAACGAGTCTTCCGTTTCACGAAGCGAGAAAGAAGAGGTAGACCGTGTCGGTTTCCATCAAGCCGCTCGAGGACCGCATCGTCATCAAGCAGGTCGAGGCTGAGCAGACCACCTCCAGTGGTCTCGTCATCCCCGACACCGCCAAGGAGAAGCCCCAGGAGGGCGAGGTCGTGGCGGTGGGCCCCGGCCGCATCGACGACAACGGCAACCGCATCCCGCTCGACGTCGCCGTCGGCGACCGCGTGATCTACAGCAAGTACGGCGGCACCGAGGTCAAGTTCGGCGCCGACGAGTACCTCGTGCTCTCGGCTCGCGACGTGCTCGCGGTCGTCGTCCGCTGACGACGCGCCATCCGTACGAAGGGCCCGTGATGCTCCGGCATCCGGGCCCTTCGTCGTCCGCCGATGGCAGGATCCGCACGAAGGACGGCAGCGTCCGCATCCGTGCCGTCCGTCCGTCCGTATCCCTTCGGACATAGGGTGGGCTGGTGAACCGCCCCGCCCCCGCCGACCAGACCGCGCTCGGCGGCCTGTTCGCGTTCCTCGCCTACTTCCTGTGGGGGTTCCTGCCCCTCTACTTCATCGCGCTGGAGCCCACCGGTCCGTGGGAGGTCGTCGCGTGGCGGATCATCCTCTCCCTCGTGTTCTGCGCGATCCTGCTCGCGGTCACGCGTTCGTGGCGACGGCTCTGGGCCGTCATGCGCGACCGGCGGCTGCTGCTGTGGACGGTCGTGGCGGGGCTGCTCATCTACGCGAACTGGCAGATCTTCCTCATCGCCGCCCTCAGCGGTCACGTCATCGAGACGAGTCTCGGATACTTCATCAACCCGATTGTCACGGTGCTGCTCGGCGTCCTCGTCCTGCGCGAGCGACTGCGTCTGAGCCAGTGGCTCGCGATCGGCCTGTCCGCCCTCGCCGTGGTCGTCATCCTCATCGGGTACGGCGGCTTCCCGTGGATCGCGCTGGGGCTCGCGTTCTCCTTCGGGCTCTACGGGCTGGTCAAGAAGCGGCTCGGGCCGAAGGTCGACGCCGTCAGCGGCCTCACGCTCGAGTCGCTCTGGCTCACCCCGGTCGCGATCCTGCAGCTCGTCCTCGTGGGCGCCACCACCGGCATCACCTTCGCGAACGCCGGGCTCGGCCACGCGGTGCTGCTCGCCTGCGCCGGTGTCGTCACCGCCACACCGCTGCTGCTGTTCGCGGCGGGTGCACGCCGGGCGCCGCTCACGCTCGTCGGCATCCTGCAGTTCGCGGCCCCGATCCTCCAGTTCATCACCGGGGCGTGGATCCTCGGGGAGGAGATGAACACAGGGCGCTGGATCGGGTTCATCATCGTCTGGGTCGCACTGGTCATCCTCACGGTCGACTCCGTCGTGGCCGCCCGCAGGGTTCGGCGACGGTCCGAGCCGACCCGCTCCGACGCCTGATCACGTCGACGATCCGCATCCGGTTCCGACGGCTGAGGTCGTCGTTATCCGACCGATTCCGAACTGTTTCAGACCGTTAACACATCGCAACACTGACGACTCGGCACGCACACTACGGTTTTCCGTACTGGGGGGCTCGTGCTTCCCGGGTACACCCATAGCAAGGAGCAACATGAGCGTCATCACACGTTCGCGTGCTGCGAAGGCCCTGAGCGGGATCGCTCTGGTCGGAGCCAGCGCCCTCGTCCTCGCAGGATGTTCGGGGAGCGGCGGCGGCGAGTCCACGGATGCGGCCGGGTTCGACTTCCCGATCGACTGCGAGGCAGCGCAGCCCGCGTCCTACACCCCGGAGTACTCGTCGACGTCGACCGGTCCTGGCACCGACCTCGTCTACAAGATCGGGACGGCGCTGCCCGTCACCGGCAACCTCGCCTTCCTCGGCCCGCCCGAGATCGCCGGCACCGAGTACGCCGCATCCGTCGTGAACGAGGCCGGCAAGGGCGTCACCATCGACCTGCTGCAGGGCGACTCGGGTGACACCGACAACAAGGCCTACGAGACCGAGATCCCGCGTCTGCTGGGTGAGGGCGCCACCGCCATCATCGGCGCCGCGTCCTCCGGCACCTCGCTGCAGTTCATCGACCAGGTCATCGCGGCCGGCGCGATCCAGTTCTCGCCCGCGAACACCTCCGCCGCGTTCACCGGCTACGAGGACGACGGCCTCTACTGGCGCACCGCCCCCTCGGACGTGCTCCAGGGCGAGGTGCTCGGCAACCTCATCGCCGCGGACGGCGCCGAGACGCTGGGCATGATCGTGCTCAACGACTCCTACGGCACCGGTCTCGCCTGCTTCGCCAAGGCCGCCTTCGAGGCCGCCGGCGGCGAGGTCGTCGCGGCCACGCTGTACAACACGGGTGACACGAACTTCTCGGCCCAGGTCGAGGACGTGCTCGCGGCCGACCCCGACGCGATCGCCCTGATCACGTTCGAAGAGGTCAAGACGATCATCCCGGAGCTCGTCGGCGCGGACTACCCGGCCGAGCAGCTGTACCTCGTGGACGGCAACCTGTCGAACTTCGGCGACGAGTTCGAGGAGGGCACCCTCGAGGGCGCCAAGGGCACCTACCCGGCGGTCGACCCGGCGACCATCGCCGACTTCCGGGAGACCCTGAACACCTTCTGGACCGGGGCCGGCAACGCCGAGCTGAGCGACTTCACCTACGCGCCGGAGTCGTTCGACGCGGTCATCCTGCTGGCGCTGGCAGCGCTCGAGGCGGGCTCCACCGCCGGTGCCGACGTCGCGGCGCACCTGCAGTCGGTCTCCGGCGGCGTCGAGGGCGGCACGAAGTGCACCACCTTCGCCGAGTGCGCCGACATCATCCTGGGCGGCGGCATCGCCGACTACGACGGTGTCTCCGGCCCGATCACCTTCAACGAGGTCGGCGACCCGACCGAGGCGTCGATCGGTGTCTTCCAGTACGGCAAGGACAACAACTACGAGTTCCTGAACGTCGGCTGACGCGCAGCACTCGACGGACGGCCCCGGTCTTCGGACCGGGGCCGTTCCGCTGTGCAGGGCGGCGTGCGAGCGGTCAGTCGGTGCCGAGGAGATGCACCCAGGCGTGGGCGAGGATGTCGAGTTCCGGGCCGGTCTGGAAGTCCCAGCCCTCGCGGATCCAGCGCAGATTCGCACTGTTGAGCAGTTCCACGGCGAGGTATCCGCGGTACGCGCGCTGGTCCTCGGGGTGGCGCCCGGCCCGCGCCATGCCGTCGACGATGTCGGCGATGACCTCGTCGAACCACGCGACGGTGAGTTCCCGCATCTCGGGGTCGACGGCTGCAGCCTCGGTGGACACGAGGATGTACGGCTTGATTTGCGGCCATCGCTCGGCCTGCGCACCCAGCCACGGCCGGATCGCGGCGAAGGTGCCGATGCGCACGGCGTCGACGAGCTTCTCCGCAGTCGAGCCGTGTTCGGGTGAGGGATTGCGCTCGAGGTGCGCGTTGAGCTCTCCGATGAGCGCGCGCATGAGTTCCCCCTTGTTGGGGAAGTGGGCGTAGAAGGTCACCCGGGTCGTGCCGACCGCCGTCGCGATGTCATCGACCGTCGTCGCCACGTACCCCTGCGACTGGAACAGCGACAGCGCGTGTTCGAGGATCCGCTGGCGCGTCTGCTCTTTCTGCAGCGCGCGGAGATTTGCCATGGGCACACTTTACATACCGGCCTCCTTGCCTGATGACATGACATTGCGTAAAGCGATTTCCACTCGTAGAGATCGCTCCTCATCCGGCGCGCGCCGAGCGCGCGGCCTCAGCTTTCTTTGCATCAGGCAATCGTTGCGGCAAGTCACTTGACGCAATGTAAAGCCAGTGTCATGATCATGGAAGTGGCCGGAAGAGTCGGCCGCGACCCGGGAACGAGCACTCGATGAGGAGCACCGTGGGCAACGCAGCCGCCTTCCCCCGCTTCGACGATCCGACCGTGGATCGGGGCCTCGTCGTGTCACCACAGACCACCTCAGGAGCGGAACACCACCCATGGATCTGAACAACCTGACCGTCGCCATCGTCGGCGCCGGTTACGCAGGAGCATCGACCGCCAAGGCCCTGAGCCTGCTCGGTGCGGACGTCACCGTCTACGAGCAGGCACCCGCCTCCGGCGAGGTCGGTGCCGGCATCGGGCTGCGCCCCTCGTCCATGGATGCGTTCCGTCGCTGGGGCATCCTCGACGCGATCACCGAGGTGTCGACCCCCAGCCCCTCCTTCGAGATCCTCACGGCGACCGGGGAGCTCATCATGGAGATGGAATGGCCCGAGAAGCACGAGCTCGGCCTCACCACACACCTCATCCACCGCCGTGACTTCATCGACGCGCTGCTCGGAGTGCTCCCCGAGGGCATGGTGAAGTTCGGCTACAAGGCGCAGCACATCGACGACCTCGGTGAGCGCGCCCGCATCACCTTCGCGAACGGTGAGGTCGTGGAAGCGGACCTCGTCATCGGCGCCGACGGCATCAGCTCCATGGTCCGCCGCACCTTCTTCACCCACGCCGCTCCGGTCTTCTCGGGCGAGCACGCCTACCGTGCGGTGTTCGCAGCAGCCGACTCGCACGGCTTGGTGACCGACGACAAGTTCCGCATGTACATCAACGAGCGCGGCTCGAAACTGTACCTGCTGCCGCTCGGCCGTCGCGGGCAGGTCTCGTTCGATGTCACCGTGCCCTCCGACGACGACACCTGGGCGCCCACCCTCACCCGTGAGATCCTCGTCGAATCCATGGCGGGCTTCGACCCGCGGATCGAGGAGGTCACGCGCACCCTCGATCTTTCGATCGTGAACGCCCGCGCCGCCTATGACATCGACCCGGTCGATGCGTGGCACACCGACTCGATCGCCCTCGTCGGCGACGCCGCGCACGCCATGCTCCACCACCAGGGCCAGGGTGCGAACTCCGCCGTGCTCGACGCGCAGGGCATCGCCGACGCGCTCGCGGAGGCGGCATCGGTCAAGGAAGGGCTCGCGCGCTATCAGGCCCGCCGCAAGCCCATCACCGACGAGCTGCAGCGGATCTCCCGCTCGGGGTGGGACGCCGCAGCCATCGACGACGTCTTCCCCGGTCAGCACAACGACGAGGCGCCGGCCGCGTCCTGACGCACCGACGAAGAAGGAACACATGAACACCACGGTCACCACGGTGCTCGGCCAGGTGGACGCCAGCGAGCTCGGCGTCGTCGCCGTCCACGAGGCGCTCCTGTCGGTCATCCCGGGCGCGCAGTACGCCTACGACATCACCATCGATCGCGCAGCGCTCTTCGACACGCTTCGCGCACACCTCGAGGCGTTCCGCGCCGCGGGCGGCGGCACCCTCGTCGACCGGGGCGGGATGTACCACGGCCGGGACGTGCGCCTGTACGAACACCTCTCCCGCGTCACCGGCGTGCACATCATCGCCTCCACCGGGATGGGCCCCGAAGCGAAGCTCGGCGGCTACTTCCTCACCCCGCAGACCAACCCGCCCACCCCGTGGCCGGCCGAGCGCTTCGAAGCGCTGTTCGCAGCCGAGGTGGAAGAGGGCATGGTCGTCCCGCGCGTCGAACGGCGTGGCGGCGCCGGCATCGTGATGACCGATGCCACCGCATCCGGGGCGACGCCCACCGATCTCAGCCTGTTGCGCGGCGCGGCTCGCGCCGCCGCACGCACCGGAGTGGCGCTGTCGTTCGGGGCTCCGGCAGACCCGGTCACGGCGCTCGAGATCGCCCTCGCCGAGGGGCTGCCCGCCGGGCGGATCATCGTCGCGGGGCTCGACCGCACGGATGCCGCAGCAGCGCTGCGTGGCGTGCTCGACCGCGGCGCGTTCGTCGCCATCGACCACGTCGGCACCGAGGGCGGAGCGGGCCTCCTGGACGACGACGCCCGTGCCGACCTCGTCGTCGACCTCATCGACGCCGGGTATTGCGACCGCATCCTGCTGTCGTCGTCGTCCACGGGTGCCGCCTTCGGGCACGCGCCGGCCAACGGCCCGCTCACCGCGGTCCTCACCGACTTCGCCCCCAGGCTCCGTGCCCGCGGCGTGAGCGAGCAGGATCTCGAGCGCATCCTGGTGCACAACCCCCGCATCGTCCTCACCGGACAGGAGAACTGAGATGACCCGCGTCAACACCGTCCTCGGTCCGATCGCCGTCGAAGAACTCGGGTTCACCTCGATCCACGAGCACATCGGCTACGGCATGCCCGGGAGCGAACTCGACACCGTCTGGTGGAAGAGCCCCGAACAGCGCTACGAAGAGACCATCCCGAAACTGCGGGCCTTCCGCGAGTACGGCGGCGAGACCTTCGTCGACGCCACCGGCATCTGCAACGGCCGCGACCTCGACTACTACAAGTCGATCTCGGAGAAGACCGGGGTGCACCTGATCGCCTCGACCGGCTTCGTCGGCGGCGACACCGCGCTGCAGTTCTTCGCAGACGCGAGCGTCGAGTACCTGGCAGAACAGTTCATCCACGAACTCACCGTCGGCATCGGGCGCAGCGGTGCCAAGGCCGGCATCATCAAGGTCGGCGTCAGTCGCGGGTTCAAGATGACCCCCCTCGACCTGAAGATCTACCGCGCCGCCGCCCGCGCCTCGCGGGCCACCGGCGCACCGATCCTTACGCACCTGGCCGTCGACGCCCAGCCGGCGATCGACATCTTCCAGGAGGAGGGGCTGCCGCTCAGTCGCGTGTTGTTCGGGCACGCCGACGACGGGGTCAGCCAGGGCAAGGTCGACGAGAAGGCGATCCTCTCCTCGGGAGGTCGGGTCGGCTTCGACACCTTCGGGTACGACCTCGAGCTCCCGGACCCGCCGTTCTGGGGGCGCCCGCGTCAGGAGCGGCTGAACCACTTCCTGCGGTTCCTGAACGAGGGCCACGCAGACCAGGTCCTCGCCGCCGCAGACGCCAACTGCTCGCCGCTCGGCTGGCCGGGCGTCAAGGGCCACACCATCAACTACCTGTTCGAAGTGCTGATCCCGGCGCTGAAGGAGCACGGTGTCGATGACGCGATGATCCGCAAGATCTTCGTCGACAACGTCGCCGACTTCTTCACCCCGCCCGCGTCCTGAAAGGCCAACATGCCGCTGCATCCCGAGATCGCCCGCATCCTGGCCACCCTTCCGCACCACGACGGTCCGCTCGACCCGGTCGCGATGCGTGCGGGAGACGAAGCGCAGGTGCCCCCGCTCGATGAGCGCCACCCGGTGCGCACCGTCACCGACACCACGCTCGGCGGTGTTCCCGTGCGCGTGTACCAGGACACGGATGCGGCAGCATCCGGTGTCATCGTCTACTTCCACGGGGGCGCCTGGTTTCTCGGCAGCGTCAACACGCACGACCACATCGCGCGCAGGCTCGCCACCGAGAGCGGCCTGCGCGTGATCTCGGTCGACTATCGGCTCGCACCGGAGCACGCCTTCCCCGCGGCGCTCGAGGACGGCCGGGCGGTCATCGAGGCGGTCGTGGCACAGGGCGCGGCCGCCGGCTTGGACGGCGGCACGCTCGCCGTCGTCGGCGACAGCTCGGGCGGGGCGATGGCTGCGACCCTCGCCGCCGAACTCGCGGACGTCGTCACCCACCAGGTGCTGTACTACCCCTCGCTCGACCTCGACTTCGACAGCGAACGCTACCCGTCGATGGTGGAGAACGCGGTCGGCTACGGCCTGGAGACGGCCGGCATCGCGCCGTTCAACGCCTTCGTCCTGCAGAGCGCCGACCCGATGGACCCGCGCATCTCGCCGATCAAGCGCGAGACGCTCAGCGGTCTGCCGCAGGCGCTCGTACTCACCGGCGAATACGACCCGATGCGCGACGAGGGCGAACGGTACGCAGCACGGCTCGCCGAGGCCGGTGTTCCGGTGACGCAGACCAGGTACCCGGGGGCAGGGCACGGGTTCGTGCAGCACTTCGGGTGGCTTCCCGAGTACGGCCGGGCGTTCGCCGAGACCGCAGCGTTCCTCGGCCGATGAGCGTCGTCCACCCACTCGTCGCGCCGTGGGGGCGCTTCAGCCTCCGCAGCTTCTACATCGACGCACCGGAGCCTGCCATCGTCGACACCGGCGTGACCGAGTCGCCAGAGGGGATGCGGGCGCAGCTCGAGGCGCTCGGCCGCCGCGTCGAGGACGTCCGCTGGATCCTGCTCACCCACGGGCACATCGATCATCTGGGCGGTGCGTACGGACTGTGGGAACTCACCGGGCGTCGAGCCGAGGTCGTGATCCACGAGGCCGATGCGCCCTTCCTCCGCTCCCGCGAGGCGCACGTCCAAGAGTGGCTCGAAGGTCGTGGCCGCTGGCTCACCGATCCCGGTGGTGAGGCGCACGAGCGTGCCATGCTCGACGCCGCGATCGGCGGAGAGCTGGAACCCACCGTCGCAGCGGTCGGCGGCGAGACGCTCGACCTCGGCGGTGTGCCGCTGCGGATCCACAGCATCCCGGGCCACACCCGCGGCGCGGTCGCATACGACCTCGTCGACACCGGTGACGTGTTCGTCGGCGACGCGGTGCAGGCGTACGGCGCGGCATCAGGGTTCCCCGGCTACGAGGACCCCGACCGCTACCGCGCGAGCCTGGTCTTCCTCCGCGACGAGGTGAAGCCGACCCGGCTCTACCTCGGGCATCCGTACCGGCGCGCCGACGGCACCGCGTTCCCCGAGGTGCTCGACGCGGCCGATGCGCGGGCCGCGATCGAGGGGAGCCTCACACGTGAGGCTGAGATCCGTGCCGCGGTGCTGCCGTACCTGCAGGCCGGGCCGTCGGCATCCGCCTCGCCGTATTCACCCTTCGCGCCGGTCGCAGCCGAGCTCGGCTATACCGGTGACCCCACGCTCGAGCCCGCACCGTTCTTCACCACGATGAACGCCTACGCCACGCATTTCGATCCCGGCGCCGACCAGGAGTACACCCGATGACGAACACACACACCATCACCGCAGGCACGCGTGAGATCACCGTCGCCAAAGACCTGCGCATCCCGATGCGCGACGGCGTCGCCCTCGTCGGCGACGCGTACGGCGTCTCCGACGAACCGAAGCCGGCGCTGGTCGCGCTCAGCCCGTACGGAAAGGAGCTGCAGGCGCTCGCGCTCACCATGCCGCCACAGCGGCGCCCCTCGCCGATGTGGGACGGATGCATCGAGGCCGGTGACATCGCGCGCGTCGTCGGCGAGGGCTACGTGCACGTCATCGGCGACCTGCGTGGCTCGGGCGGATCCGAGGGCGAGCACATCGGCAACTACAACGCCGGTGGGGTGCCCCTCGGGCAGGATGCCTACGACTTCATCGAGTGGGTGGCAGCCCAGCCCTGGTGCGACGGCCGCGTCGGCATGATCGGCATCTCGTACTTCGGATCGATGCAACTGCTCGCTGCGGCCGAGCGTCCCCCGTCGCTCAAGGCCTGCTTCATCTCGGGCGGCCACTACGACTTCTACGAGACCACCTACCACGGCGGCATCATGTGGCTCATGCCACGTGCCGCCCGCGAAGGCCGCGGCGGCGACTCCGGGTGGGCGTTCACCGATCGCATCAAGTCCCGGATGCTCGAGACCGTCGCCGACGACGACGTCAAGGCGCGGGTCGCCGCACGCCTCGCCGACCCCGACGTGCAGGCGTGGCCGAACCTCGTGCACACCCTCACCTACCCGAAGAACCATGAGGCGTGGTTCGACATCATCACCAACGAGGTCTACAGCGACTGGTACGCCGAGCGGAACCCGGTACGGCTGGCCCCGCAGGTGGAGGTGCCGGTGTGGCTGCAGATCGACCAGGGCCGCGGGTGGACCGTCGACGGCACGATCGAGGCCTATGAGGCACTCGGCGGCCCGAAGAAGCTCACCATCGGTCCCTACCCGCCGATGCAGTCACGGCCGTGGATCGAAGAGCACGACCGGATGTTCCGCTGGTACGACTACTGGATCAAGGGCATCGACAACGGCGTGATGGACGAGCCGCCGGTGTCGGTGTTCGTCGAAGGCACGCGGGAGTATGCGCACGGCGACCACTTCCCGCCCAAGCCCACCGAGCACCGGCCGCTGTACCTGCGCACCCGCCGGAAGCTGTCTACCGAGCCCGAGCAGATGGGGGTGGAGTACGCCGCGCCCGATGGCTTCTACCAGGCGCCGCTCACCGTGACCGACAAGGTCGAGATGCTCTCCTGGTCGACCCCGCCGTTCGAGGAGGCGACCGAACTCATGGGCACGGGCGCCGCGCACCTGTTCGTCGAGATCGACCAGCCGGACACGAACCTCATCATGCGGTTCTGGGACGTCGCACCCGGCGGCAAGCGGCAATTGCTCACGTCGGCGTACCTGAAGGCCTCGCACCGTGAGCTCGACGCACGCACCACCGAGGGGAACCCCTACCACCCGCACACCCGTGCGGTCCCGGTCGAACCGGGCGAGATCGTGGAGTACGTGCTGCGGATCTACCCGTTCGCGGCGACGCTCCTGCCGGGACACGTCCTCACGGTGGAGCTCTCGAACGACGAGCCCATGGCCGACGAGCACAACTCCCTGCTCCCGCCCGACGCCTTCCACCTGCCGGTGGGTCGTGCGGTCACCCACAAGGTGTACCGCGACGCGCAGCATCCTTCGCGCCTGCTGCTGCCCTTCGTGGTGAAGTAACGCGTGTAAGACGACGCCCCGTCGGCTCCCTCGGGAGCGGCGGGGCGTCGTCGTGGGGTCGTCAGCGGGCGAGGCGGTCGCCGAGCAGATCCACCCACGCGGCGATGAGCACGTCGATCCGTGCGGCCATCGGGGTGGGGCGTTCGCCGTCCTCCCGCATCCAGTCCAGGGCGGATTGATCGAGGATCGCCAATGCCAGGCGCGCGCGGAAGGGGCGCTGATCGGCGGGGAAGCGGTCGGCGGCGTCCAGACCCTCGTGGATGTCGGCGGTGACCTCGGTGAACCACTCGCGGAACACTGCGCGCAGGTCGGCGTCCACGGCGGAGGCCTCGGTGGCGGCGAGGATGTACGGCTTGATGTGCGGCCAGTTGGCCACCTGTTCGCGCAGCCACGGGCCGATCTCCTCGGGAGTCCCGGCGCGGACGGCCTCGACGAGCGTCGTCGAGGTCGAGCCGCGCCGAGATTCCCGGCGTTCCAGGACGGCGTTGAGCTCCGCGATCAGGGCGCGCATGATGCCCACGCGGGACGGAAAGTACGCGTAGAAGGTGACCCGGGTGGTGCCGGCGGCCGAGGCGATCTCATCGATCGTCGTGTTGACGTAGCCCTGCTTCTCGAAGAGCTCCAGAGCCGTCGCCAGCAACAACTTCCGGGTCATCTCCCGCTGGGCGGCGCGAAGGTTGGCCATGGGAGCCGTTCAGGACGCGGCGGCGGTGCCGCCGTCGCGTTTGCCGAGCCCGCCGCGGCCCGTCCCGGCGTAGATGCCTTCGACAATGTCGTCGGGGGTGAGCGGGCCGACGAGCTCACGGACGACACCGCCGTCCTCGAACACGAGCACGCGGTCGCACAGCAGGGCCAGCTCGTTCTCATCCGCGCCCGCCACGACCACACGGGTTCCGGCTTCGGCGGCCGCGTGGATGGCATCCACGATGATCCGCCGTGCGCCGACGTCGACCGCCTGGGTCGGCTCGTGCAGCACCAGCAGCTCCGGGTCCATCGACAGCCATTTTGCCAGCAAGACCTTCTGCTGGTTGCCACCGCTGAAGGTGTTCACCGCAGCCTCCGCGCGCGGCGGTCGGACGTCGAGGCGTTCGATCCATTCCCCTGCGCGCGTGCGCTCGTCGGTGCCGGTGCGGGGGAGCAGCGAGGCGCGGCGGCGCGCGGTGTGCGGGAACGAGATGTTCTCCGACACCGTCAGTCCCATCGCCAGTCCCGCGACCTCGCGGCCCTCGGGGAGCAACCCCACGCCCGCGGCGATCGCGGAGCCGGGCGTCAGACCTCGAAGCTCCGTCGTGCGTCCGGCGAGTTCGAGGGTTCCGGCGCGTCCGGGCGTCGCACCGCTGAGGATGCCCGGCACTTCGTCGTATCCCGACCCGGCGATGCCGGTGAGCCCGACGACCTCGCCGCGGCGGATCGTGAGCTCGAGCGCCTGCACCTTGCGCCCGGTCAGCCCGGTGACCCGGGCGGTGTCGCTGTCATCGAGGTCGGGGGTGTGACGGAGCGCACCGGTGTCCACGGTGCGACCCAGGATGATGCGGGTGAGCTCGGCTTCGTCCATTCCGGCGACCGGCGCCCCGGAGACGACGGCGCGGCCGTCGCGGAGCACGGTGACGCGGTCAGCGGCATCCAGCACCTCTTCGAGGCGGTGGGTGATCATGAGCACGGCCGTACCGGTGGCGACGATCTCGTGCAGCAGCGTGAAGAAGTGCTCCAACGCCCGGCGGCTGAGCGCCCGCGTCGACTCGTCGAACATGATCAGCCCGCTGCCGGCCTCGGCATCCTGCAGCGCGCGGGCGATCGCGACGGTGGCGCGGTCCTCCTCGTGCAGGCTCGCGACCGGCGCGTCGAGGTCGACGCGCCGGCCGATGCGTTCGAACACCGCGCCGGCGGCGGCACGCTCGGTCCGCCAATCGATCCAGCGGAGCACGCCGCGCGGCCGCAGCCGTCCGATACGCATGTTCTCCAGCACGCTGAAGCCGGGCAGGAGCCCGAGGCTCTGGTGGACGACCGCCATGCCGCGTTCACGGGATTCGTCGGGACGGACCGGCAGCCGGAACGGATGCCCGTCGATAGCGACGACACTGCCGGGATCGGGTGAGTACAGGCCGGAGAGGACCTTCGCGATGGTGGATTTGCCGGAGCCGTTCTGGCCGACGAGGGCGTGGATCTCGCCGGGGCGGACATCGAACGCGATGTCGTGGAGCACGCGGGTGCTGCCGAAGGTCTTCGACAGCCCCCGCACGTCGAGACGTGCCGGGGGCACGGGCAGCGCCCGTGCCCCCGTGGTCGGGGTGGAGTCGGTCACTTCCACAGCGCCAGGAACTCGTCCTTGAACGTCGTCGGGCCGAACCACTCGCCGCTCTGCTCAGCGGCCTCGTTGATCTGCTCCGGCAGCGTGCTCTTGGTGAAGAGGCGGATCGGCGCGTAGCCGGCCTCGCGCTCGGGCACCTCCTGGCCCGCAAGCAGGCGCAGGACCGTGTCGGCCTGCTGCCACCCGGTGAACGCGGTCGCCTCGGCGGCGACACCGGCGAACGCGCCGCCCGCGACGCCCTCGATGGCGCCGAGGGTCGCCGCACCCGTGAGGTACTTGATGTCGGTGCGTCCGGAGTCCGTGATGGCACCGGTGGCCTGCGGGATGTACTGCGCGAAGTCCGTGATCAGGTAGGTGATGTCGGCGTTGCTGATCAGCTCGGCTGCGAGGTTGGCCTGCAGCTGGGGCTGGTTGGCGGTGGAGATCTCCAGGTCCTGGATGGTGCAGCCGGGGCAGTACTCCGGGAGCTCGTCCATGGCGTCCTTCATGAACTTGGGGTTCCACTGGCCGTCGGTCGAGCGGGTCACGAGGATGTTCGCGGTGCCGTCGGAGTCGAGTGCTGCCCAGTGCAGCATCGCGCGGTCCATGGCCACGGCGCCCGAAGGAATGTAGGCGAGGGTCTCATCGGCCGGGAAGTCGACCTCGTTGGGGCCCTGGCTGGAGATCACCACGGGGATGCCTGCGTTGCGCGCCGAGGTGAACGCCTCGGCCCCCATCTGGTACGGCACGGCGTCGGCCACGATCGCGAGCGCGTCGGCAGCCTTGGCCTGCTCCACGCAGGAGGCGATGTTGGCCGGGTTGCCGTCAGCCGGGCAGGACTGCAGCGTGATGCCGACCTCGCCGAGCGCTTCGCCCAGCGAGGTCTGCGTCGCGGCGAAGATCGGAGCACGCAGCGAGATCGGGATGTAGAAGACGGTGCCGCCGGCGTGGGATGTCGCGCCTTCGACCGGCTCGGGGAGGATCGGGAACGCATCCGCCGGGCGGGTGACGCCATCCACATAGGCCTCGAGGCTCGCGCGGTCGAACCCATCGGCTGCGGCCGATCCGGACTCGGCGGGTGCCGCATCCGGTGTTCCGGAGGCGCAGCCGACGACGAGGGCGCCGGCCGAGATGAGTGCTGCGAGGCCGACGGCGCCGCGGCGGATGATCCGTGGAGTGGAGTTGTTCATGTGTCCTTCTTTCTTGACTTCGGTGGCAAGGGACGGGGAGAGCGGTGGGGTCACCTGGCGCGGCGGCCGAGCACCGTCGAGGCGGTGACGGCGATCACGAGCACGGCGCCGTAGAAGACGTTGGGCACCCAGGTGTTGGAGTTCGTGCCGATGAGGACGAGCTGGAGGCCGAGCGTCCCGGTGGCGAGGAAGTATGCGGCGAGCAGTGCGCCGATGGGGGTGAACCTGCCGGCGAACAGAATCGCGGTGCCGAGGAACACGGTGGCGAACATCGGCAGCAGGTAGGTCTGCGCCGCGGCGGCGTCGAAGCCGCCGATCTTCGCGGCGCTGAGCACGCCTCCGACGCCCGCGATGGCCGCGCCGGAGACGAACGCGCCGAGACGGATCCGGTTGACCCGCACACCGGCGAGACGGCTGACCTCGCGGTTCTCGCCGACGAAGCGCATGTTGCGGCCGAGCGGCGTGAACTGCAGCACGTACGTGAACACCGCCATGAGGACCAGGCCCAGGTAGAACCCGATCGGCAGTCCGAAGAGGTCGGTGTTGACGATCGCGGTGAACTCGGCGGGCATGCCGCTGATGGGCTGCGCGCCGCTGAAGAAGATCGAGAGGCCCGCCAGGACGGTGCTCATACCGAGGGTGACGACGATGGTGTTGACGCCGAGGGTGACGACGAGGATCCCGTTGATGAGACCGATGAGGGTGGCGGCGACGATCGCGACGAGCGCCGACAGCCAGACGTTGAGGTCGAGGTTGACGGTGAGCACCGCGACGAGCGTGCCGGACATGCCGAAGACCGCGGCGACCGACATGTCGACGAATTCGCCCACGATGACGGTGCAGAGCAGCGCAGCGGCGAGGAACACGATCTCCAGCTGGCCGCTGAGGATCACACGGGGGACTCCGGGGGTGAGGAAGCGCTCGGGCGTGAGGAGCGCGAACACGACGATCATCAGGATCCACACCGCGATGACGGCGTAGCGGGAGGCCCACCAGCCGAAGTCGCGGAGGGGACGCTGCGGGGGCACCGGGACGGAGGTGACCGTGACCGGTTCATGGGTGGGGGCGGACGTACTCATGCTGTTCCTCGTCGTTGAGATGGCGGGGGCGTCGCTGCACTCGCTTTACAGAGCGTAAATTCTGGGCTTGATATTACAGACGCAATGGTCAGTTGTCACCAAGTAAAGCGAGTCGGGTTACGCAGAGATCGATTCGGGGGTCGTCAAGCGGCGCAGCTTCGGGATCGGGATGCGCCAGTTCAGGGCCACGGCGGTGCGCGTGCGGTCGGGGTGCGTCCAGCGGAGCAGGGCGGAGCCGGTGGCCGGATCGCCCTCGAGCGTCTCCCCCTCGCCCGTCAGCGGAAGCTCGCCCACGGCCTTCACGCCGAGGCCGAACTGCTCCGTCCAGAAGTACGGCTGGAACGCCGGCTCGGGCATGTCGTCGCCGCGGAGCAGCGTCGTCGCGGCGACCTTGGCCTGGTCGATCGCGCTGGTCCACAGGGGGAGGCGCCGCACGCCGGCGGGGCCGTCCCACGCGGCGACGTCTCCCGCGGCGACGATCCGGTCGGACACTCGGCCGCGCGCATCCGCGACGAGCGTGCCGCCCGTGAGGAGTCCCGAGCCTTCGAGCCACTCGACGTTCGCATGGTCGCCGATCGCGCAGGCGACGACGTCGCCGGTCATGACGGAACCGTCGGCCAGGCGCACGGCGGCACCATCCACGGTGTCGATGACCTCGACGGACGGACTCACGACGATGCGGACGCCCTGCGCGGCGGCGGTGGCCACGAGGATCTGCGACAGTGCCGGGCCGAGCTGTCGCGACATCGGTGCCGATGTGGCGACGAGGGTGACCTCGCACTGGGCCGCGCGGGCGCCGGAGGCGATCTCCATGCCGAGCACGCCGCCACCGACGACGACGACCGACGGGCGGCCCTCGAGGGCGCGTCGGAGCGCGGTGGCGTCATCCAGCTCACGGAGGGTCAGTACCGGCGATGCGATCTGCGGGGTGCGGGCGCGGGCGCCGGAAGCGACCACGAGCGCGTCGAACGGCACGTCGTCGCCGGTGTCCAGGAGCACGCGGCGTCCATCCAGATCGACGCCGCATGCGCCGACGCCGCGGAGCTCGGTCGCGCCGTGCGACGGGGCCGGCAGCTCATGCGCGCCGGGGTCGCCGTCCACGGCCAGCAGCGCCTTCGACAGTGCAGGGCGCGAGTATGCCGCGTGCGGTTCGGCACCGACCAGGGTGAGTTCCCCGTCGAAGCCCTCCGCACGGAGCGTGTCGCAGGCGGTGAGCCCTGCGATCCCGCCGCCGACGACGGCGATGCGGCGGAGTGTCGCCGTCACGGGGTATCGATGAGGCGGAGCGCGGCGACCGGGCAGACCCGCGCGGCGGCGCGCGCGCGGTCGATGTCCGCACCGTGCACGTCCACGACGTCCAGGACGAGTTCATCCTGGTCATCGAGGTGCATCAGGTCGGGTGCCGCTTCCTCGCACAGGCCGTGGGCTTCGCAACGGGGGCGGTCGAGTTCGATCCTCATGGCGTTCTCCTTCGGCTGCTGCGGCTCAGGCGGCGACGATGTCGGTGACGGGCAGCGCGGCGATGCTGCGAGTCGTGTTGGCGGGGTGGCGGACGGCCGTGCCCGCGGTGAACGAGGAGACGTGGCGCGCGAGTGCGCGGATGAGCGCGAGACCCTCCATGCGGGCGAGGCCCTGGCCGGCGCAGCCGTGCGGGCCGTAGCCGAAGGACAGGTGGTCGACGGGGTTGCGGGTCACATCGAACGTCTCGGGGTCGTCGAAGTGGCGCTCGTCGTGGTTGCCCGATCCGAAGAGCACGGCGATCTGCGAGCCGGCGGGAATGAGTGCGCCGTCGATCTCGACGTCGCGTGTGGTGATCCGGCCCCAGGCGTGGATCGGCGACCAGTAGCGCAGGACCTCGTTCAACGCGGAGGCGACGAGGGACTCGTCGTCGCGGACCTTCGCGAACTCCTCGGGGTGGGTGCCGAACAGCGCGAGCATGTTCGCGAACGAGGCGACGGTGTTCTCGAGTCCGGCGGCGAGGTACTGGTGGATGATGTGGCCGGCGCTGCCGGCGGGGATCTCGCCCCGCGCTTCCGCGTCGAAGATCCCGCGACCGATCGAGCCTTCTGCAAGATCGGCGCCCGTGACGGTGTTGCACCACCCGTACAGTTCGCCGGCGATCGGGAAGCTTGCGATCGTGCGGTCGTTCATCGGGCCGACGACCTCGTTGGCCGCGACGCCCCAGCGCGACATGTTGGCCTTGATCTCGTCGGGGAAGCCGATGAGCTCGGCGATGATGCCGAGCGGGAAGGATCGGGCGAGGTCTTCGACACCCTCGAACGAGTCGCGCGAGGCGAGCTCGCGGGCCAGGGAGTCGGCCTCCTCCTCGATGCGCTCACTGAGCCCGCGGAGTGCGCGCGGGGTGAGGTTGGCCGACAGCACCGCACGCAGTTGCGTGTGCTCGGGCGGGTCGGAGCGCAGCGACGTGCCGGCGAGGGCCTCGTTGACGGCCGGGTTGAAGCCGATCGAGGTCGACGAGAAGGCCTCCCAGTCGCCGAGCACTTCGCGGATGGCGTCGTAGCGGGTGATCGCATAGACATCGCTGGCCGTGAGGTGGACGACGGAACCGAGCTCGCGCAGCGCGGCGAAGGTGGGGTACGGATCGATCAGGACCTCGTCTGCCCAGAGGTCGATGTCAGAGGTCGCGGGTGCATTCGTCATGGTGTCCTCTTCGCTGAGTGTGTCCGCCGACGTTGGCGGGTGACTTTACGTTGAGTAAACCGGTTGCCGGGCTGTTTCGCAAGCCGTAAATTCAATTGACGCTCTGTAAATGCACGGGCGCGGCGAAGCGGCCCGGGAGGTGCCGTGTCGCGGGCCCGGGTTCAGGCCTCCTGCGCGACATGATCCGTCCTGACCGGCGGTCGTTCGGCCAGCCGTACCGCCGGGTCGACGGCGCCGTGTCTCCCACGAGCCGATGAACGCAATCCGCCCCGGCAGCCCACGGGCCGCCAGGGCGGATTCGTCTCCTCGGATTGCGTGCGTCGTGTCGCCTGCGGCGGCTCAGGTACCGAGGGTGCCGAGGTAGAGGCCGATGACCTTGGGGTCGTTGAGCAGCTCGCGGCCGGTGCCGGTGTAGGCGTCGTGGCCCTGGTCGAGCACGTAGCCGCGGTCGCAGATCTGCAGGCAGCGGCGGGCGTTCTGCTCGACCATGATCGTGGTGACCCCGGCCTTGTTGATCTCCGAGACCCGCAGGAACGCCTCGTCCTGCCGGGAGGGGGAGAGGCCGGCGCTCGGCTCGTCGAGCAGCAGCACGTGCGGGTCCATCATGAGCGCGCGGCCCATCGCGACCATCTGCCGCTCACCGCCGGAGAGCGAGCCGGCCCGCTGCTGAAGGCGCTTGGCGAGGTCGGGGAAGATCGAGGTGATGAAGTCGACCCGCTCCGAGTACCCCTTCGGGCGCTGGTAGGCACCCATCTGCAGGTTCTCCGCGATCGTCAGCGACGGGAAGACGTTGTTCGTCTGCGGCACGAACCCGACGCCCTTGGACACGAGCTTGTTCGCGCGCAGTCCGGTGATGTCCTCGCCGTTCAGCAGGATCGCCCCGGAGCGGATCTTCACCTGCCCGAAGATGGCCTTCAGCATCGTGGACTTGCCGGCCCCGTTCGGGCCGATGATGCCGATGAGTTCGCCCTTGCGGGCGGTCAGGTTCGCGCCCGTGAGGATGTTCACCCCCGGGAGGTACCCGGCTGTGAGGTCCCGCACCTCGACGACGACGTCCGCCGCCGACGGGGCGGATGCGGGGGAGGGGGACTGCACCGTGTCGCTCACTTGTCGGCCTCCGTCTCGGAGGTGGTCGTGGCATCCGCCTCGATCGCCTCGTCCAGCTCCTGCGCGGTCGCGACGAGTTCCTCGGCCTCGGCGGAGAGCGTGCCGGCGTGCCGCCCGGTGACGACGCCGAGGTCGACGTCCTGATGCGCGCCGAGGTAGGCGTCGATGACCGCCTGCTCCTTCATCACCGTCTCGGGCGGACCCTCGGCGACGACCTTGCCCTCGGCCATCACGACGACCCAGTCGGCGATGTGGCGCACCATGTGCATGTCGTGCTCGACGAACACGACCGTCATCCCCAGGTCCTTCAGGTCGAGGATGTGGTCCAGCAGCGACTGTGTCAGCGCCGGGTTCACACCGGCCATCGGCTCGTCGAGCATCACCAGGTTCGGGTCGCTCATGAGCGCGCGCGCCATCTCCAGGAGCTTGCGCTGCCCGCCCGAGAGCGAGGCGGCGAAGTCCTTCTCCTTGGTGTCGAGCTTGAAGCGCTTCAGCAGATCGCGCGCCTTCTCCTCGTTCGCCACCTCCTGCTTGCGCCACAGGAACGGGAAGGCGCCGGCCCAGAAGCTCTCGCCCTTCTGCCCGGGCGCGCCGAGCTTCATGTTCTCCAGCACCGTGAGCAGCCCCAGCGACTTCGTCAGCTGGAACGTGCGCACCTGACCCATCCGGGCCGTCTTGTACGCCGGGATGCCGGACAGGTTCTTGCCGTCGTACGACCACGACCCCTCGTTCGGTTTGTCGAAGCCGGTGAGCAGGTTGAACAGCGTGGTCTTGCCGGCGCCGTTCGGCCCGATGAGTGCGGTGATGGCGTTCCGGGGGATCTCCAGGTGCTCCACGTCGACCGCGGTGAGACCGCCGAAGACGCGCCGCACGCCGTCGATCACGATGATCGGGTCGACCTTGGCGACCCCGGGGCGGATCTCGCCCTTGTGCAGCCCGGTCGACTTCGGGCGGGGCGTGGGGGCAGTGACGTCACCGGACAAAGGTCAGCTCCTTCTTGCTGCCGAGGATGCCCTGCGGGCGGAAGATGACCAGCAGCATCAGCGCCACGCCCACGAGCACGAACACCAGCATCTGGCTCTGCTCGGGGGTGAGGAACGGCAGCCAGCCGATCGAGACGAGGGCGGGGAGCAGGTTCGACAGGAACGCGCGGACGACCCAGAACAGCACGGCGCCGAGCACCGGGCCGAAGATCGTCGCCGCACCGCCGAGCAGGAGCGCCGTCCACACGTAGAACGTCTGCGAGGTGACGTACACGTTCGGGTTCACGTTCGTGCCCATCGCGGTGATGATGCCGCCCGCCGCGATGAGGACGCCGCCGAAGATGAGGGCCTGCATCTTGAACGCGAACACGTTCTTGCCGAGCGAGCGGACCGCATCCTCGTCCTCGCGGATGCCGCGGATGACGCGGCCCCAGGGGCTGCGCATGAGCAGCCACACCAGCAGCACGGCGATCGCGATGGTGATGATGCCGATGATGATGACCCACCACTGGTCGGACTGGTAGGTCCACGGCCCGATGCCCCAGCGGCCGGGCGGCAGCGGGTTGCTCGCCCGGAACCCGGTCTGGAAGCCGGAGAGGCCGTCGGCCGAACCGGTCTGCCGGCGGAACGCGGAGGTGAGGAAGAGGAGTCGGAGCACCTCGGCCGCCGCGATCGTCACGATCGCGAGGTAGTCGCCGCGCAGGCGCAGCGTCGGGATGCCCATGATCAGTGCGAACACGACCGCGGCCGCGAGACCGATGAGCGCCGCCACCGGCCAGGGGAGCCCGAAGGTGAGGATCGAGATCGCGAAGCCGTAGGCGCCGATCGCCATGAAGCCGGCGACGCCCATGTTCAGCAGTCCGGCGAAGCCGAAGTGCACCGAGAGGCCGATGGCGGCCAGGACGTACCCGAGCGTGGCCGGCGCCAGGATCTGGGCCGCGGTGTTGGAGAGGATCTGCAGGATGTTCACGTGACTACCCGATTCGCTCTCGGCGTCCGAGGATGCCCTGCGGACGGAACAACATGATGACGATCAGCACGACCAGCGCGCCGGCGAACTTCAGGTCGGACGGGATCCACAGCGTGGAGATCTCGACGAGCAGACCCACGATGATCGAGCCGACGAGGGCGCCGAACGCGGTCCCGAGCCCGCCGAGCGTGACGGCGGCGAACATCAGCAGCAGGATGCTGGTGCCCATGTCCCACTTGATGCCGGGACGGAAGTAGGCCCACAGGATGCCGGAGAGCCCGGCGAGTGCCGCGGCCATGACCCACACGACCCGCACGACCGCGTCGACGTCGATCCCGGACGCCGCCGCGAGCGACGGGTTGTCCGAGACGGCGCGGGTGGCCCGGCCCATGCGGGTGCGCATGAGCCACCAGGCGAACAGGCCGATCACCACGATCGAGACGCCCATCGAGATGACGTCCGTCCAGGTGAGGCGGATGGGGCCGAGGCCCGGGATGACCGCGGTCGACCCGCCCGGCAGCTGGCGCGTGCCGCCGCCGATGCCCATTTGGAAGAGGTACCGGAGTGCGAGCGAGAGGCCGATCGACACGATCATCAGCTGCACTGTGCCGATGCCCTTGCGTCTGAGCGGACGCCAGATGCCCGCATCCATCCCCAGTCCGAACAGTGCCGAGACGATGATGGCGAGGGGGATCGCGAGCCAGATCGGCAGCCCCACGCCGGAGAAGAGGAGCGCCATGAGCGCGCCGAAGGTGACCATCTCACCGTGCGCGAAGTTCGACAGGCCCGTCGTGCCGAACACGAGCGACAGGCCGATCGCGGCGAGGGCGAGCATGAGGCCGAAGTTCAGGCCGTTCACCGTGCGGGAGAGAAGCTGGTCGAAGAAGCTCGTCGTGCTGCGTTCGGCCGCACCGAGGGTGAAGTTGCGCGTCACCGTGCTCGTCGCGCCGAACTGCACCTCCTGCTCGAACACGAACTCGTCCGGCACGCTGACCCCGCTCGGGAGGCTGTCCTCGTCGAGCGTGACGGTCCAGGTCCCCTCCTTCGTGGGGACACCGATGCGGAACGTGCCCTTCTCGTCGGTCTCGGCCTCGGCCTCGAAGTCGCCGTCGGTCGCGATGACCGTGGCCCCCTCGATCGGTTCGCCCTCGGCTCGGACGTTGCCCGAGATCGCGTACGGGTACGACTCGCCGTCGTCCGTCTCGGCCGCCGCCGGGGCTGCGAGCCCGAACAGGAGCGCGAGGCTGAACAGCCCGGTGAGGACGACGGCCAACGCGCGGGACGGCAAGCGGCCTGCATGCGACGTCCGGTTGAGCGCCACTGACACCTCCAACTGATGGGACAAGCGCCAGAAATCCGGTGGTGGCTTCGGCGACACTGCACGGTATCCACGCATTGTTGCCTCTGTGTTTCCGCTTCGCAACTCGACGCGCACCGGCTCGGGAATGTTTCCCAGTCAGGGAGAATTACGATATGTACGGGTGCGCGTGAGTCCGCGCCCGCGACCGCAGGAGCCGTACGTTGCGGCGGATGGAGAGCCCATGGAGAACCACGACCCGTTCGGCTTCGTCGGACTGACCTACGACGATGTGCTGCTGCTTCCGGGGCACACCGACGTCATCCCGAGCGAGGCCGACACGTCCTCCCGCGTGACCCGCCGCATCACCGTGGCGACGCCGCTGCTGTCGGCCGCGATGGACACCGTGACCGAGGCGCGCCTCGCGATCGCGATCGCCCGTGAGGGTGGACTCGGCATCCTGCACCGGAACGCCTCCATCCAGGAGCAGGCCACCATGGTCGACCGGGTGAAGCGCAGCGAGTCGGGCATGATCACCGACCCGGTCACGACCCACCCGGACGCCACGATCGAGGAGGTCGACGCGCTCTGCGCGAAGTACCGCATCTCGGGCCTGCCGGTCGTCGACGAGGACGGACGCCTGGTCGGCATCATCACCAACCGCGACATGCGGTGGGTGTCCGGCTTCGAGCGCCAGACCACCAAGGTGCGCGACGTCATGACGAGCGACGGCCTCATCACCGGCCGCGTGGGCATCGGGGCGAACGAGGTCATCGCGCTGTTCGCCAAGCACCGCGTCGAGAAGCTGCCGCTCATCGACGACGACGGCAAGCTCGCGGGCCTCATCACCATCAAGGACTTCGACAAGAGCGAGAAGTACCCGCTCGCCACCAAGGACGACCAGGGCCGCCTTCGCGTCGGTGCCGCGATCGGCTTCTTCGGCGACGCGTGGGAGCGTGCCGAGGCGCTCCGCGACGCGGGGGTCGACGTGCTCGTCGTCGACACCGCGAACGGGCAGTCCGCGGGCGTCATCGACATGGTCCGCCGGCTCAAGGCCGACCCGACGTTCGCGCACATCGACGTCATCGGCGGCAACGTCGCGACCCGCGAGGGCGCGCAGGCGCTCGTCGACGCGGGTGCGGATGCGGTGAAGGTCGGTGTGGGCCCGGGCTCCATCTGCACCACCCGCATCGTCGCCGGCGTCGGCGTGCCGCAGGTCACCGCGATCTGGGAGGCCTCCCAGGCGTGCCGCGAGGCGGGCGTGCCCGTCATCGCCGACGGCGGCCTGCAGTACTCCGGTGACATCGCCAAGGCGCTCGTCGCCGGCGCAGACACGGTCATGCTCGGCTCGCTCCTGGCCGGCACCGACGAGTCGCCGGGCGAGATCGTCTTCCAGGGCGGCAAGCAGTTCAAGCAGTACCGCGGCATGGGTTCGCTCGGTGCGCTGCAGACCCGCGGCAAGAAGACGTCGTACTCCAAAGACCGCTACTTCCAGGCCGACGTCCCGAGCGACGACAAGCTCATCCCCGAGGGCATCGAGGGGCAGGTCGCGTACCGCGGCCCGCTGTCGGCCGTCGCATACCAGCTCGTCGGGGGCCTGCGGCAGTCGATGTTCTACGTCGGCGCCCGCACGATCGAGGAGCTGAAGGCGAAGGGCAAGTTCGTCCGCATCACCTCCGCGGGCCTCAAGGAGAGCCACCCCCACGACGTGCAGATCGTCGTGGAGGCCCCGAACTACAAGCGCTGAGCGAAGTTCGCAGAAAGCGACGGAGTCCGCAGCATCCGGCCGGATCGCTGCGGAGTCCGTCGCTTTGTGCGGGGTTGCGTCGGGTCCTCCACAGCGTGAGTCCCAGGTGCGGTTGTGCACGGACGGGTGGGCGGGGGATGCGGGTGCGGCGATCGGTGCGGATGCTCGGGGGATGCGGCTCCACGGCACGGACCTCGGCGACTGGCTCACGCGATCGCACGGCATCGCCCATCGGGAGGACGTGCTCCGCGCGGGGTTCCCGCTCGCGGTGATGCGCGCGTTCGCGCGCGACGGCGGCGCCGCCATGATCAGGCGGGCCTGGCTCGCCCTGCCCTCGGCTGATCCCGAGCTGCTGGACGCGGCGCGGGCAGGCGGCCGGGTGAGCTGCACGACCCTCGCGCGGCGGCGCGGATGGTGGATGCCGGCATCCGTGCCCGCCACCGTCCACCTGCACATGGTGCCCGGCTCCGGCTCGCCCGCGATGCCCGCGCAATGGCAGGGACGGCTGCACTGGACCCGGCCGTTGGCGCCCGCGCCGCGGCACACACTCGTCGCGCCGCTCGAGGACGCGCTGCTGCACCTGGCTGCGTGCCTTCCGTTCGAGACCGCGCTGGTGCTGTGGGAGTCCGCGCTCCGTGTGGAGCAGCTCGCCACCGACTACCTCCGATCGATCGCATGGCCGTCGCTGGCGGCGCGTGCGCTCGCGGACACCGTCACCGGGCTGTCGGACTCCGGCCTGGAGACGCTGGTGGCGACGCCGCTGCGGCGCTGGGGACTGCAGGTGCGGCAGCAGGCGAAGGTCGCCGGCCGACTCGTGGACCTGCTCGTCGGGGAGCGTCTCGTCATCCAGATCGACGGGTACGCGTTCCACGCCGACTCCGCGCAGCGCACGCGTGACATCGCGCACGACGCCGAACTCCGGCTGCGCGGGTACACGGTCCTGCGGTTCAGCTACGCGCAGGTCGTCCACGATTGGCCCGCCGTGGCGGCGGTGATCCGGAGGGCGGTCGCCGCGGGGCTGCACCGTGCGTCCTGACCCGACGAACTCCGCAGGATCGCGCGAACCTCGCAGCATTCGCCCCGGATGCTGCGAGGGCGGTCACGTTCTGCGAACTTCGGGCGGCGAGCGACTCTCGCGTGCGGAGGCAGGCGGTCGCTACAGTGGGCGCGTGATCCGGCCCGCCAAACCCGACGCGACGCTGGGGGTGACCCGCACCGAGGCGTACACCGACGGCGTGTTCGCCATCGCGGCGACGCTGCTCGTGCTCGATCTCACGGCGAGCGCGATCGGCGAGGTGCGCACCGACGCGCAGATGTGGCAGGCGCTCGGCGGGCTGTGGGAGAACGTGCTCTCGTTCATCATCAGCTTCGTGCTGCTGAGCGGGTTGTGGATCATCCACCTGCGGCAGTTCCGCGACATCGTGCGCGTGGACATCGTGCTGCTGTGGCTGAACAGCATCCGCCTCCTGTTCATCGTGCTCATGCCGTTCACCACGATCCTCACCGCCGAGTACTCGGCGTTCTACGCCGGGCGGATGCTGCTGCCGATCAACTTCTTCCTCGCGGCGCTCGCGGGGCACCTGTCCTGGCGGTGGGCGGCCTCGGGCGACGGCCACCTCATGCGCGACTCGCTCTCGACCGAGCAGCGCGAGGAGGCCGCCGACGGCGTCTCCGCGGTCATCTGCGCCGGGGTCGCGGCCGGGCTGTCGCCGTGGATCGGCTCGTTCGGGTTCCTCGCCTTCCTCGGCAACGGGATGCTGACCAGGGCGCTGCGCAGCCGGGTGCGCCGCCGCGCGGGCGAGGCCTCAGGAACCCCCGGGTAGGCTGGGACGGTGAGCATGGACATCGAGATCGGCCGCGCGAAGCGGGCACGCCGTGCGTACACCTTCGACGACATCGCCCTGGTGCCGTCGCGGCGCACGCGCAACCCGGAGGATGTGTCGACCGCGTGGTCGATCGACGCCTTCCACTTCGACATCCCGATCCTCGGGGCGCCGATGGACTCGGTGGTGTCGCCCCGCACCGCGATCGAGCTGGGGCGCCTGGGCGGGCTCGGTGTGCTCGACCTCGAGGGCCTGTGGACCCGGTACGAGGACCCGGAGCCCGTGCTCGCCGAGATCGCGGCGCTGCCCGACGACGGCGCGACCCGCCGAATGCAGGAGCTGTACGCCGAGCCGGTGAAGCCCGAGCTCGTCCGCGACCGCCTCGCCGAGATCCGCGACGCCGGCGTCACCGTCGCCGGCTCCCTCACGCCGCAGCGCACCCAGGAGCTGTACGAGACGGTCGTCGCCGCCGGCGTCGACCTGTTCGTCATCCGCGGCACCACCGTGTCGGCCGAGCATGTGTCCTCGGTCGCCGAGCCGCTGAACCTCAAGAAGTTCATCTACGACCTCGACGTGCCGGTCATCGTCGGCGGCGCCGCCACCTACACCGCGGCCCTCCACCTCATGCGCACCGGCGCCGCGGGCGTGCTCGTCGGCTTCGGCGGCGGCGCGGCCTCCACGACCCGCACCGCCCTCGGCATCCAGGCGCCGATGGCGACCGCCCTCTCCGACGTCGCCGGCGCCCGCCGCGACTACATGGACGAGTCCGGCGGCCGCTACGTGCATGTGATCGCCGACGGCGGCGTCGGCACCTCGGGCGAGATCGTGAAGGCGATCGCCATGGGTGCGGATGCGGTCATGCTCGGCGCCGCGCTCGCCCGCGCCACGGATGCGCCCGGCCAGGGCTACCACTGGGGTCCGGAGGCGCACCACCCGCACCTGCCGCGCGGCCGCCGCGCGAAGGTGGGCCAGGTCGCGCCGCTCGAGGAGCTCCTCTACGGCCCCGCGCCCGTCGCGGACGGCACCGCGAACCTCATCGGCGCCCTCCGCAAGTCGATGGCCACCACCGGCTACTCGGACCTCAAGGAATTCCAGCGCGCCGAGGTCGTCGTCGCGCCGTACGGCTCGTGACGGTCGACCCGGCCGCGACGGGGACACCCGGCCCGGACGTCTTCCCGCCCACGCTGCGGGAGGTCATGCTCCGGCCGCGTTGGCTGGCGATGCTCGCGCTGTGCCTGGTGGTCGCCGGGGTGTTCGCGTGGCTGGGGCAGTGGCAGCTGAGCCGTGCCGTGCAGCCGGAGCTCGTGGAACCCGGCGCCAGCGAGCAGGTGGTGCCGATCGACGACGTGGTGCAGCCGGGGGCGTATCTGAACGACCCGCTGGTCGGTCAGCGCGTCGAGGTCACCGGCCGGCTGATCGAGGGCGACTTCATCGTGCTCGCCGAGCGCTACAACGACGGTGCCGAGGGCTACTGGGTGACCGGGCAGCTGCGGCGCGACGACACCGCCGAGCCGACCTCGGTCGCGGTGGCGCTCGGCTGGGCGGAATCGGCGGATGCGGCCGAGGCCGCCGCATCCGCACTGGACGCGCAGGTCCGTGAGGACCCCGACGCCGTCGTGCGCGTCACCGGGCGGCTCGTCTCCGACGAGGGCGCCGTGCTGCCCGACCTCCGTCGCCCGCAGGAGCTCACCCGCATGTCGCCGGCCGCGCTCCTCAGCCGCTGGCACGACGTGGAGGCGCTCGAGGTGTACCGGCCCTACCTCGTCGCCGACGAACCGATCGGCCCGCTCGAGGGCATCGTCTCGCGCGCACCGCAGAGCAGCTCCGGCCTGAACTGGCTGAACATCTTCTACGCCGCCGAGTGGGTCGTGTTCGCCGGGTTCGCGTTCTACATGTGGTACCGACTCGCGAAGGACGCCTGGGAGAAGGAGCTCGAGGCGCTCGCCGGTGAGGAGCAGGACGCCTGAGCGCGGGCTCCTCCCGGCCGGTGGCCAGGAAGCGCGCGGGTAGGATGGAGACCATGCCGCAGCCCAAACTCGCCTCGTTCCCGGCGATCCGCGGCGCGTTGCGCTTCTACCAGATCTGCTCCGTCGTCACCGGGACCATGCTCCTACTGCTCGTGGCGGAGATGGTCGTGAAGTACGCGCTCCACCTCGAGCTGTTCGCGGGCGGCTCCGGCGGCTTCCTCTGGTGGGCCGAGGTCACCGCGCTCGGCGAATCCACCGGCGACGGATTCAACATCTCGATGTTCATCCTCATCACGCACGGCTGGTTCTACGTCGTCTACCTCTTCTCCTGCTTCCGCGTGTGGAGCCTCATGCGCTGGCCGTTCATGCAGTTCCTCCTGCTGGCGCTCGGCGGCGTGATCCCGTTCCTGTCCTTCTTCCTCGAGGCCGCCGTCGGCAAGCGGGTGAAGCGCTACCTCGCCGAGCGCGAGGCCGCTGCAGCCGCCCAGGCCCCGGTGGCATCCGACGCCCACTGACCCGTCCCACAGAGAGCATCCGGTGACAGAGCAGACCGAAACATCCCAGCGGCCCGTCCTGGTGGTCGACTTCGGCGCGCAGTACGCGCAGCTGATCGCCCGCCGCGTCCGCGAGGCCGGCGTGTACAGCGAGATCGTGCCGCACACCGCCTCCGCCGAGGAGATCGCCGCGAAGAACCCCGTCGGCCTCATCCTCTCCGGCGGTCCCTCGTCGGTGTACGAGCCCGGGGCCCCGACGATCGAC
This sequence comes from Microbacterium sp. GXF7504, assembly GCF_054798235.1. NCBI lineage: Bacteria > Bacillati > Actinomycetota > Actinomycetes > Micrococcales > Microbacteriaceae > Microbacterium > Microbacterium sp. GXF7504. Next base: position 120,913 of record NZ_JBSJZI010000003.1, read on the forward strand.
GAGAAGGTCTTCGACCTCGGCGTCCCCACCCTCGGCATCTGCTACGGCTTCCAGGTGATGGCCCAGGCCCTCGGTGGGACGGTGGCGAACACCGGCCTGCGCGAGTACGGCGCCACCGACGCGACCGTGGTCACCGAGGGCACGCTCCTCGCCGACCAGCCGGCCGAGCAGAACGTGTGGATGAGCCACGGCGACCAGGTCCAGACCGCGCCCGACGGCTTCCAGGTGCTCGCCCGCACCGCAGCGACCCCGGTCGCCGCGTTCGCGAACGACGCCCGCAAGTTCTACGGGGTGCAGTGGCATCCCGAGGTGAAGCACTCCGACTACGGCCAGGGCGTGCTGGAGAACTTCCTGCACCGGGCCGCGGGCCTGCCCGCCGACTGGAACAGCGGCAACGTCATCGCCGAGCAGATCGACAAGATCCGCGCGCAGATCGGCTCCGGACGCGTCATCTCCGCGCTCTCCGGCGGCGTGGACTCCGCCGTGTCGACCGCGCTCGTGCACAGGGCCGTGGGCGACCAGCTCACCGCCGTGTTCATCGACCACGGACTCCTGCGCAAGGGCGAGCGCGAGCAGGTGGAGAACGACTACGTCGCCTCCACCGGCGTGCGCCTGATCACGGTCGACGCCCGCGAGACGTTCCTGAACGCCCTCGCCGGGGTCAGCGACCCGGAGCAGAAGCGTAAGATCATCGGCCGCGAGTTCATCCGCGCCTTCGAGAAGGTGCAGCAGGAGCTCATCGCCGAAGCGGCCGCCGAGGGCGACCCGATCCGCTTCCTCGTGCAGGGCACGCTGTACCCCGACGTGGTGGAGTCCGGCGGCGGCGCCGGCACCGCGAACATCAAGAGCCACCACAACGTGGGCGGGCTCCCGGAGGACCTGCAATTCGAGCTCGTCGAGCCGCTGCGCACCCTCTTCAAGGACGAGGTCCGCGCCATCGGCCGCGAGCTCGGCCTTCCCGAGGCCATCGTCTCGCGCCAGCCGTTCCCGGGCCCGGGCCTCGGCATCCGCATCGTGGGCGAGGTGACCGCCGAGCGGCTGGAGATCCTCCGCGACGCCGACGCGATCGCCCGCGCCGAGCTGACCAAGGCGGGCCTCGACGGCGAGATCTGGCAGTGCCCGGTCGTGCTGCTCGCCGACGTCCGCTCGGTGGGCGTGCAGGGCGACGGCCGCACCTACGGGCACCCGATCGTGCTGCGCCCGGTCTCCAGCGAGGACGCCATGACGGCGGACTGGACCCGGCTGCCGTACGACGTGCTGTCGAAGATCTCGAACCGCATCACGAACGAGGTGCGCGACATCAACCGTGTCGTCCTCGACGTGACCTCCAAGCCCCCGGGGACCATCGAGTGGGAGTGAGCCCCGGAGGCCGGCCGTGACCACGGCCGCCGAGGGGCTCCTGCCCGACGCCTCGTACCTGCTGCTTGCGAGCCGGCTCGTCCCCGGTCTCGACGGCGGGTTCGCCGTGTCGGTGATGCGTCGTGCCCGCGACATCGCGGACGCGACGGGGGAGTGGCCGCTGCTGCTCACGGTGGACCTCGCCGACCCGGGCGTCCACGACGCGCACCGCGCGGAGTGGGTGCGCCGGGGCGTGCTGGGCTCGCCCGACCGGATGCGGAACCTCTTCGACGACGCGCGCGCCGACCGCTCCTGGCTGCTCGCCGCCGGTTCACAACTCAGGCAGAACGGTGCCGGAAACCCGGATGGCACCGGTCCCATGCGCGAACAGCCTGAATTGCGAACACCGACGAGGCTGATCACGGATGCGGCCGGGAGGCCGGTGCTGGAGGTTCCGTGGGGTGTCGGCGGCGCCGCGTGGCACCTCACCGACGCCCCCGTCCGGGTGTACGCGGTCGACGGCTCGGTCGCGGGCGTCCTGCACGGGTACCGCGAACTGTATCGGGCCTGGATCGACCACGTCGTGGCCGTGCACCACGCGGCCTCGCCGCGACCGGTCGTGCTGGTGTGCGAGTCGCGGCAGCTGGGAGAGGTGCTCGTCGACGACGGCCCCGGGCGTGCCCGGCCCGACGTGCCGATCCTGCACACGACCCACGCCTGCCACGTCCGCGCCCCCTACACGTGGGACGCACCGCTCGACCCCGCCTGGGAGCGGTGGCTCGCCGTCGCCGACCGCTTCGAGGGCGTGCTCTGGCTCACGCCCAGCCAGCGCGACGACGTGGCGCGGCGGGGGTACGACCGCATCCGCTCCTGGGTCGTGCCGCACCCCGCACCCGTCGCGGCACCGTCGGTGCCGGAGCCGGGACGGGTCGTGATGCTGAACTCGCTCATCCCGCGCAAGCGCGTCGACCACGCGGTCCGCGCGGTCGCGCAGGTACCGGGCGCCCGACTCGTCGTGTTCGGCGACGGCCCCGAGCGCGACGCCCTCGCGGCCCTGGCTTCCCGGATGGACGTGCCGCTCGAGCTCCGCGGCCACGTCGACGATCCGGAGGAGGGCTGGCGGGCGGCCGACGTGCTGCTGCTCGCGAGCGAGTCGGAGGGGCAGCCCCTCGTCGTGCTCGAGGCGCTCGCCCACGGCGTCCCGGTGGTGTCGTACGACATGCCCTACGGTCCTCGCGACACGCTCGCCGACGGCGGCGGGATGCTGGTACCCTCCGGCGACGTCGACGCGCTGGCCGCGGCCCTCGCCCGCGTGCTGGGGGACCGCCGCCTGCGCTCCGACCTGTCGGGAGCGGCACTGTCGGCCGCGGCGCGGAAGGACGTCGCCACCTCGATGCGGGCGCTGGGCGACGCCGTCGCCGCCGCGCTCGGCTGATCAGCCCCGGCCCGCCCACGGGTCGTAGTCCTGCAGGAGAGCCTCCTGCGGCGGCCGCTCGGACTCCGGCACGTGCTGCAGGTTGATGCGCACCCGGTACCAGAGCGAGCTCGACCCGCGCATGCCGTCGATGAGCACGTCGGCCGGATGCAGCTGCGCCGCCGCATCCGGATGCGCCTCGCGCCACCGCTCGAGCGCCGCCTCCGCCTCCGGCTTCGTCTTCGTCCGCGCCACCTCGACGAGTGGCATGGCCGAGACCCGCCGTCCGCTCCCGTCGCCGCGGCGGGGCGGCTTCTCCGCTGGACCGAGCTCGGCCGCGAGGGCGAGGAGGGCGTCGAGCGTCCCGGGTGCGTCGTCGATGCCGGCGTGCGGGTCGCCGCGCTCGGCGAACCGTTCGGGCACCGTGCGCACGGTGAACTCCTCCGGCCGGCGGACCCGCACCTCGTCCCAGCCCAGCGGCGTCGACACGCGCGCGTCGGGGCGGGCGCGGACGGAGTAGGCAGATGCGACCGTGCGGTCCTTCGCGTTCTGGTTGAAGTCGATGAAGACGCTCTCGCCGCGCTCCTCCTTCCACCATCGCGCGGTCGCGAGGCCCGGTGCCCGCCGCTCGACCTCGCGGGCCAGGGTCTCGGCGGCGAGCCGCACGTCGTGGAAGTCCCACTGCGGCTCGAGCCGGACGAGGATGTGCAGGCCGCGGGAGCCGCTCGTCTTCGGCCATCCGACGAGTCCGTGGTCGGTGAGGACGTCGCGTGCGACCATCGCGGTGTCGACGATCTGCGACCAGTCGACGCCGGGCATCGGGTCGAGGTCGATCCGCAGTTCGTCCGGGTGGTCGAGGTCATCGGCGCGCACCGGATGCGGGTTCAGGTCGAGGCAGCCGAGGTTGACCACCCAGGCGAGTCCCGCGGCATCCCGAATCACGGCCTCCTCGGCGCTGTTCCCGGATGCGTAGTGCAGCGTCGCGGTGCCGACGTAGTCGGGATGCGACTCCGGCACGCGCTTCTGGAAGAACGGCTCCACGTCGATGCCGCGCGGATAGCGCTTGAGGACCATGGGGCGGCCGCCGGCACCCCGCAGCGCGCCGTCCGCCACCCGCAGGTAGTACTCGACGAGCTCGCGCTTCGTGACCCCGGGCTCGGGGAAGACGACCTTGTCCGGGCTGGAGATCCGCACCTCGTGGCCGGCGACCTCGAGGTGGATCTCGGACTTCGACGCGCTCATGCCGTGACGCTATGGCCACCGCACCCGGTCCGCCAGGGCTTGCGCCGGGAACGTCGGAGGGCCGCCCCGAACGGGACGGCCCTCCGAGGGATGCGGTGCGTCAGTCGTTGCCACGCAGGATCGCGAGGATGCGCAGGATCTCCAGGTACAGCCACACGACCGTGACCATGATGCCGAAGGCGCCCATCCAGCCCCACTGGCGGGGCAGACCGTTGCGGACGCCCTGCTGGATCGAGTCGAAGTCGAGCACCAGCGAGTACGCGGCCATGATGACCACGAGCACGCCGATGATGAGGCCCAGCGGGATGCCCGCGACCTGCATCGAGTACAGGCCGAACGCGCCGCCGGCGATCGGCACGTTGAAGAGCATGAGGCCGACGTTGATGAGCCCGAACACGAGGTAGCCGACCATCGCGATCATGAAGATCTTCGTGGCCTTCTTCGACGCGCGGACCTTGCCGCTCGCGAAGAGGGCCAGCGTCACGCCGACGACCGCGAGGGTGGCGAGGGTCGCCTGGATGACGATGCCGGGCCACAGGAACTCGAAGAACGCGGAGATGCCGCCGACGAAGAGGCCCTCGAACGCGGCGTACGCGAAGATGACCGCCGGGCGCACCTTCTTGCGCGAGCCGAAGATCACGACCATCGACAGCACGAAGCCGCCGAGCGCGCCGACCATCCACGGGACGATGGACGGGCTCGGGTTCGCGGCGCTCACGCCGGCCATGGTCCACAGCCAGCCGGCGACCGCGCCGACGAGCAGGATCGCGAACAGTCCGATGGTCTTGTGGACGGTGTCCTCCACCGTCATTCGGCCGGTCTCGGCCGAACCGGCCGCAGGGGCGGCGTAGGCGCCCTCGAGCGCGGCCTGCGTGGCCGGGTCGACCGGCTGCGGTGCCGGGGGCGGGGTGAGCCCGACGCGTGCGCCGGGACGCTGCTCTTGGAACGCGGGGTTGTTGAATGCAGGGTTGGTAGAGGCCATCGCTCAGCTCCAGGTCTCGGGTGGCAGCACGGTGCTGCACTCCCAGGCTATCCCAGTGGTGGCCTGGGATCGCCGGTCGCCGCTGTGAGTGGGCTTTGAGCGTCGTCGGGTCGGCGGCGGCCCGCCGCGGGGAGGCGGTAGCATCGGCACCCGATGCGCCCCCTCGTCATCGGTCACCGCGGTGCCCCGGGCTACCGCCCGGAACACACCCGTTCCTCCTACCTGCTCGCGCTGGAGATGGGTGTGGATGCGGTGGAGCCTGATGTCGTCGCGACGAAGGACGGCGTGCTGGTCCTCCGGCACGAGAACGAGATCTCGACGACCACCGACGTCGCGGACCTGCCCGAGTTCGCCGACCGCCGCCGCACGAAGTCGTTCGCGGGGTTCGAGACGACGGGCTGGTTCACCGAGGACTTCACCTGGGCCGAACTGTCCACGCTGCGCTGCCGCGAGCGCATCCCGGAGCTCCGGCCGGACTCCGCGACCTTCGACGGGCGGGAGCCGATCCTGCGCCTGCTCGATCTGCTGGCGATCCTGGATGCGGCGGACCGTCCGGTCCGGATGGTGCTCGAGGTCAAGCACGCGGCCTACTTCGCCGCGATCGGACTCGACCTGCTGCCGATGATCGAGCGCGACCTGCACGCAGCCGGCTGGTGGGGCGACCAGGACCGGCTCATCGTGGAGTCGTTCGAGCCGACCGTGCTGGCCCGGCTGCGTGCGCGGGGACTGCCGGCGTCGTACGTCTACCTCATGGAGGCGGAGGGGTCGCCGGTCGACCTCGTCCTGTCGCAGGGTTCCGCCGCGCCGACGTACCGGGACGAGTGGTCGCCCGCGGGTCTGGACCGACTGATCGGCGAGGTCGACGGCATCAGCCTGGACAAGCGCATCATCCTGGCGCCGTCCCGCCTCGGGCGGGTGACGGGCCCCGCATCCGTCGTCGACGACGCCCACGAGCGCGGCCTGCAGGTGTTCACCTGGACGGCGCGCCCCGAGAACAGGTTCCTCGTGCGGGAGTTCCGGGACGGGACGGACCCGGCGCGGTTCGGCGACTTCGAGGCCGAGTGGGGGATGCTGCGCGACAGCGGGATCGACGGCGTGTTCGTCGACCATGCCGACCTCGGCATGTCCGTCTTCGGCTGAGCCGCCGCTGCGCGGCCGTCGCGCCGGGTACCGTCGACAGCGATGGAATCCGTGGACCCGATGCAGCTCGGCCTGTACGCGGTCGTGGCCGTCGCCGTGATCGTCGGCGTCGCCGCGTTCGCGAAGAAGCTCGGCATCGCCGCCCCGATCATCCTCGTGGTGGTCGGCGTCGGCATGTCCTACCTGCCGGGCGTGCCCGAGATCGAGGTGCCGCACGAGATCATCCTCGACGGCCTGCTCCCGCCGATCCTCTACGCGGCCGCCATCAGCGTGCCGATCGTGGACTTCCGCCGCAACCTCGCGCCCATCACGAGTCTGTCGGTCGTGCTCGTCATCGTCACCGCGTTCGCGACCGGTGCCCTGCTCTACACGCTCCTGCCCGAGCTGAACTTCGCCGCCGCCGTGGCGCTCGGCGCGATCATCAGCCCGCCCGACGCGGTCGCCGCGACCTCGGTCGGTCGGCGACTGGGGCTCCCGCCGCGCCTGCTCACCCTGCTCGAGGGGGAGGGGCTCGTCAACGACGCGACCGCCCTCGTCCTGCTGCGCTCCGCGGTCGCCGCGGCCGCGGGCGGCCTCGCCACCCCGTGGGCCGGCGTCGCGGACTTCGTCTACGCCGTGGTGGTCGCGGTCGTCATCGGCCTCATCGCCGGCGTCGTCACGGTGTGGGTGCGCTCGAAGCTCGACGACCCGGTGCTCGACACCGCGATCTCCCTGGCCGTGCCGTTCGTCGCGTTCATGCCCGCCGAGCAGCTGCACGCCTCGGGGGTGCTCGCCGTCGTCGTCGCGGGGCTCTACACCGGCCACGCGGCGCCCTCGAAGTTCACGCCGCAGTCGCGCATCAGCGACCGGATCAACTGGCGCACCGTGCAGTTCCTGCTCGAGAACGGCGTGTTCCTGCTCATCGGCCTGGAGATCCGGAACCTCATCAACGACGTCGAACCGACCGTGCTCGGGGTGTGGGACTCGATCGCGATCGGTCTCATCGCGACCGTCGCGCTCATCGTCATCCGGTATCTGTGGATCGGCCCGCTCGTGTACTGGCTGGGGCTGCGCACCAGGCGGGCCGAGAAGCGCACGTACCGCTCCCTGCTCGCGCTGTACTACTACCGCAGTCATCCGAGCACCTCCCGGCGGGAGGCGGTCGCCCGCAACCGGCTCGAGCGCGACTGCACGCGCCGCCGTGCCGACCTGGAGACCATGCGCCAGGAGCACATCGACTGGCGCGGCGGCATGGTGCTCGGCTGGTCCGGCATGCGCGGCGTGGTCACGCTCGCCGCGGCGCAGTCGCTCCCCGAGGAGACCCCGTACCGCCCGCAGCTCATCCTCATCGCGTTCACGGTCGCGGTGGTGAGCATCGTCGTGCAGGGCGGCACGCTGCCCAAACTCATCCAGCTGCTGAAGCTGCAGGGCGTCGACGCCGCCGAGGACCGCCGCGAACTCGCGCAGCTGCTCGAACGGCTCAGCGCGGCGGGCCTGGACGCGCTGGACGAGCAGGTCGCCGAGCGCGGGGAGGACCTCGACCCCCAGGTGGTCGAACGGGCCCGGCAGTCCTCGTTCCTCGCGACCGAGGCCGCGTGGGAGCGGGCCGGCAGGCGCGTGAACGAGGACGACACGCCGCACCGGGTGTTCCGCGAACTGCGCCTCGCGATCGTCGCCGCCGAGCGCGAGAAGATGCTGGAGCTCCGGGCCGAGGGCGCCTATCCGTCGCGCATCCTCGCGGAGGCGCAGGCGATGCTCGACACCGAGGAGACCCGCCTCATGCGCCGGCCCGGCGGGGGACACTGATCCTTCCCGAACGCGCACCTGTCCGCCTAGGGTGAAGGAATGAGCGGGGGCATCGAGGCGACGGGGGTGCGCCGCTCCTTCGGTCGGGTCGACGCCGTCCGCGACGCCACGGTCAGCGCGCTCCCCGGCCGGATCACCGGACTCGTCGGACCCAACGGTGCCGGCAAGACGACCCTCCTCCTCATGCTCGCGTCGCTCCTGCGGCCCGACGGCGGCAGCATCCGCATCGCCGGCGTCGACCCGGTGGCGGACCCGGCCGCCGCCCGCGCGCTCGTGGGATGGATGCCGGACGCGCTCGGCGCCTGGAACGCCCTCACGGCACGCGAGACGCTCACCTTCACCGGCCGCCTGTACGGCATGCCGCGGCAGGCCGCCCGCACGCGGGCCGCCGTGCTGCTCGATCGCGTCGGGCTGCGCGACCTCGCCGACGCCCCCGCCCGGGTGCTCTCGCGCGGACAGAAGCAGCGACTGGGACTCGCCCGTGCGCTCGTGCACGACCCGCAGGTGCTGCTGCTCGACGAACCGGCGTCCGGCCTCGACCCGCAGGCGCGGATCGAGCTGCGCACCCTGCTGCGTTCCTTCGCCGCGGCGGGGCGCACCGTCCTCATCTCCAGCCACGTGCTGAGCGAGCTCGAGGAGCTCGTCGACGACGCCGCGTTCATGCAGGCGGGGGTCTCCGTCGCCGCTCCGGACGCCGCGCCGAGGATGCGCCGCTGGCGCGTGCGGGTCGCTGACGGCACGACCGCGCCGGAACCGGTGGCGGCCGCGCTCGGTCTCGCCGTGACCGACGTGCCGCGCGACCGCGACGCCGTCACGGTGCCCTTCGCATCCGACGACGACGCCGCAGCGGGGCTGCGACGACTCGTCGGCGCGGGCGTCGCGGTGGTGGAGTTCGCGCCGGCGGTGGGCCGCCTGGAGCAGGCGTTCCTGGACCTGGGGGAGCGCCCGTGAACGCGGCTCGGATGTGGGCGATCGTCGAGCTCGAGCTCGCACAGCGGATGCGGTCGGTCGCGTGGTGGGTGCTGCTCGGCGTGTTCGGGGTCATCCTTCTCGGCGTCACCGCGCTCGCGTTCCTCGTCTTCGCGTTCGCCGAGGAGACCGGCGGCGCCATCTACGCGACCATCGTCTACATCGTGCTGCTGCTGGTGGTGCTCGTCTCGCCCACGGTCGCCGGCAACGCGGTGAACGGCGACCGCGACGCCGCGACGCTGGCCCCCGTGCAGGTGACGCTCGCCACCACCACGGACATCGTCGTCGGCAAGCTCGTCGCCGCGTGGCTCACCGGGCTCGCGTTCGTCGCGGTGGCCGTCCCCTTCATGGTGGTCGCCACGGTCGCGGGCGGGGTGGCGCCGGGCGTGCTCGCGGTGTCGCTGCTCGTGCTCGTCGTCGAGATCGGGGTGTTCTCCGCGATCGGGGTGGGCCTGTCCGCACTCATCGGCCGACCGCTCTTCTCCGTCGCGGCGACCTACCTCGTCGTCGCGGCGTTCGTCATCGGCACGCTCATCGTCTTCGGGCTGGCCGGCGCCGCGATCCGCACCGAGGTGACCGCGCACAACCGGTGGATCACCGGGGCGGCGACCTACGACTGCGGACCCGGCACCGACGACCCCGGCTGCATGGAGATCGGCGGCGACCCGTGGTGGGAGTGCTCCGAGTGGGAGACCAGCGTCTACGAGGTGCCGCGGTACGACCGGGTGTGGTGGCTGCTGGCCGCGAATCCGTTCGTCGTCCTCGCGGACGCGACGCCCACGACCTACGACCGGTGGGGATCGCCGACCGACCTCTTCGGCCAGATCGCCGCCGGGGTCCGCCTCGTCCAGCTCCCGCCGGAGAGCGAGACCTGGAGCGACGGGTGCGAGAACGGCGGCGCCTGGGTGCCGGGCGACGACCCCACGACGGAGGAACTCGTCGCCGGCACCACGCCGAGCTGGTTCGCCGGTCTCGCCGTCCAGCTCGTCGTCGCCGGCGCGCTCCTGTGGGGCGGGTGGGCGCGCACGCGGACCCCGGCGCGCACCCTGCCCCCGGGCACCCGCGTCGCCTGATCCGCCGACGGCTTGCGGGCCCCGCATCCGCTGTCAAGACGTCGGCCGCGCCGGAGGCGCACGCCTACCGTGGCGGGCATGGACTCCATCGAACAGACGCCCCTGCGTGCGCTCGCCCTCAACTGCACGCTGAAACCCGGTCCCGAGGCGTCGAGCACCGAGCTGCTGCTGTCGCAGGTGCTCGGTGAACTCGCCCTGCACGGCGTGGTCGGGTCGCAGGTGCGCGTGGTCGACCACGACGTGCGGCCGGGCGTCCTCGCCGACATGGGCGACGGCGACGCCTGGCCGGCCATCCGCGAGCAGGTGCTCGCCGCCGACATCCTCGTGCTCGGCACCCCGACGTGGATGGGGCACATGTCGTCGGTGGCGCAGCGGGTGCTCGAGCGGCTGGATGCGGAACTGTCGGAGACGGACGACGCGGGCAGGCCGATCCTCTTCGGCAAGGTCGCGGTCACGGCCGTCGTCGGCAACGAGGACGGTGCGCACAAGATCACCGCCGACCTCTTCCAGGCGCTGAACGACGTGGGCTACACCGTGCCGGCGCAGGGCGGCACGTACTGGAACGGCGAGGCGATGCAGGGCGTCGACTACCAGGACCTCGATGAGACTCCCGAGGCCGTGGCCTCGGCCACCGCGACCCTCGCGCGCAACGCCGCGGCACTCGCCGCGCTGCTGCGCGACCACCCCTACCCGGAGGGCTGACCCATGGCCGGATGGAACGACAAGATCATCGCGGAGTTCCGCGAACACGGCGGCCGCGTGCAGGGGTTCGGCAGCAGCCTCGTCCTGCTGCACCACCTCGGCGCGCGCACCGGCGTCGAGCGCGTCACGCCCGTGATGGCGATCCGCGAGGGCGACGGCTGGCTCATCGCGGCGTCCAAGGCCGGTGCCCCCGAGCATCCGGCCTGGTTCGGCAACCTCCTCGCGCACCCCGACATCGACATCGAGACGCCCGACGGGGTGGTCGCCGTGCACGCGACCCGGCTCACCGGCGAGGAGCGGGATGCGGCGTGGTCGCGGTTCACCGAGACCAGCCCCACGTTCGCCGAGTACCAGGAGCGCACCGACCGCCTCATCCCCGTGCTGCGGCTCGACCCGCGCTGAGCGAGCGCCGCGAAGCTGCGTCAGTGGATGAAGGCCTTCAGCAGGGTCACCACCACGCCGAAGCCGGCGGTCGCGAGCGCCCCGATGAACCGGGTGAGCAGGGGCGCGCCGCGCTGGGTGAACGCGATGAACCCGAGCACGCCGAGGACGGCGCAGCCGGTCCAGAGGGCGGCCCAGATGGCCACGGTGTCGGGGATCGCGTCGAGCGCGCCGAACAGCAGGATGAGGCACGGGATGATCGCCGAGCCGAGGAGCCCCCACGACCGTTTCACCGCCCCGCGGAACGACTCGCCGAGCGGCACGACGCGGCCGCCGTCGAGGCCGTGGTGCGCGACCGTGCCCGCGTAGACGTGCGCGGCCCAGAACACGATCACCGTGAGGGTCACCGTCAGGAACGCCTGCCACGACGTCGAGTCGTGCGCGCCGGAGACGACGATCATGCCCGCCACGAGGATGACGCCGTACACGGCCTCCTCGGTGGTGAAGCTCGCCCGGATGATCCGCTTCCGGAGGTCGGGGGTGCGTCCTGCCATCTCAGCCCTCCTGCAGCATCCGCCCCGTCCAGCGTACTGAGCGACGCGGTGGTCCGCGCCGGCTCAGTTGATGATCTCGCCGCCGTCCGAGTTGATCGCGGCGATCCGGTCGCGCCAGTCCTGCAGCTCTTCGGGCGCGAGCCGCGGCCAGTCGTCCACCTCCGCCACGACGCGCACCGGGGATGCGGAGCGGAACGACCGCGTGGGGTTCCCGGGGAACTTCTTGTCGGTCACGTTCGGGTCGTCCTCGAACGGACCGGTCGGCTCCACCCGGTACACGCGCGGTTCGGCGTCGCCCGCGGCGAGCTCGGCGGCCAGGCCCGCGCCCGGCATCAACGCCGTGAAGTAGACGTGGTTCATCACGATCTCCGGCCGGTAGTTCGACCGGAACCCGGGCGTCAGGAGGTCGCCGGGCCGCAGGTCGGCCTTCGTGCCGTGGAAGAAGGGTCCGGGCTCGAGCGCGTCGGTCATCCGGACAGTGTGCGCCCGCATCCGTCCCCGGGCAAGGGCGCTCGCCCGGCCGCGCACCACGCGCCCCGGCCTTGCACCGGATCAGGGGATTCGGCCGCATCAGGAGGATTCCCGGCCGAAACGTCCTGATTCCGCGAGATCACCTGTTCTCAGTCGGCCCGGGGCGGGGGATGCGGCTCCTCAGTCGGCCCGGGGTGGGGGATGCGGCTCCTCAGTCGGACCGGGGCGGGGGATGCGGCGCGTCCAGGGCGCGCAGCATCCGGCCGAGGGCCTCGCGGAGCTCGGCGCGGTGCGGCTCCGGCAGATCGGTGCGATACTCGACGCCGGCCGGGATCCAGGACAGCCCGTACATCGTCTCGCGCCAGTCGGCGCCGCCCACCGGCCAGCGGGTGCGGCCGTCGTCCTCGGCCGTCGCGCCCTGCCCCCACTGCCCGAACCACTCCCGCATCCGCCCGATGGGCAGGTCCATCACGACGTCGGTCTCCACCGGCTGGCGCACCCAGGACCGGGCCACCGTGATGAACTCGTCGACCTCCTCGGGGGTGAGCTCCCGCGGCGGGAACAGCACCCGCGTGTGCTGCACGTCGGTCAGCCGATCGACGCGGAAGGTGCGCCAGTCGTCGCGGTCGAGGTCCCAGCACAGGAGGTACCAGTGCCGGTCGGCCGGGGCGAGGGTGTGCGGCTCGACCCGCCGGTGCGTGGTGTCGCCGGCGGCCGACGTGTACGTGAACCGCACCCGCTCGTGGTCGCGGCACGCGAGCGCCAACTCGCCGAGGACCGCGGTCGACGCGACCTCGCCGGATGCGACCCCCACCGGCCGCACCGCGTCGGCGAGGGCGATCACCCGTCGGCGGAGCGGGGCGGGCAGCACCTGCTCGAGCTTGGCGAGCGCCGTCAGCGCGGTGTCGGCGCCGCCGACGAGGCGCTGGGATGCGGCGATGCGCAGGCCGATCGCCATCGCCACCGCCTCCTCGTCGTTCAGCAGGAGCGGCGGCACGGCGCTGCCCGCCTCGAGGCGGTATCCGCCGGTCGCACCCGGACTCGACTCGATGCGGTAGCCCAGTTCGCGCAGGCGTTCGATGTCGCGCCGGACCGTCCGCTCGGTCACACCGAGCCGGTCGGCGAGTTCGGTGCCGGGCCAGTGCCGGTGCGTCTGCAGCAGGTTGAGCAGGGCGAGGGCCCTGGTCGTCGTGTCGGACATGTCCGAAGTCTGCCGCACGATGCGGACAGGATCTGTCCGGGTTGCTTCTTACCCTCGCGGCATGACCAACGAACCGATCATCGAGGCGCAGGGGCTCACCAAGCGCTTCACCGTCAAGAAGAAGACCGTGGCGGCCGTCACGGACCTCTCCTTCCAGGTCGCGCGAGGAGAACTCGTCGCGTTCCTCGGTCCGAACGGCGCGGGCAAGTCGACGAGCCTGCGGATGCTGACGACCCTCATCCCGCCGACCGCCGGCACGGCCCGTGTGGTCGGCCACGACATCCTCGCCCGGCCGGCGGACGTGCGCGCCCGCATCGGCTATGTCGGCCAGCTCACGAGCGGCAGCTTCTCGCAACGCGTCCGCGACGAACTGCTGAGCCAGGGCGCGTTCTACGGGATGTCGAAGCCGGCGGCCCGCGACCGTGCCGACGCGCTCATCGAGTCGCTCGACCTGGCCGGGTTCGCGACCCGCTCGGTGCAGCAGCTCTCGGGCGGGCAGAAGCGGCGGCTCGACATCGCGCTCGGCCTCATGCACGCGCCGCCGCTCGTCTTCCTCGACGAGCCGTCGACCGGCCTCGACCCGCAGAGTCGGGCGAACCTGTGGCAGCACATCCTCGACCTGCGCGCCGAGCACGGGACGACCGTGTTCCTCACCACGCACTACCTGGAGGAGGCCGACCGGTACGCGGAGCGGGTGATGGTGATGGATCGGGGCCGGGTCATCGCCGACGACAGCGCATCCCGGCTCAAGGCGGAGCTTGCCGGCGACCTGCTCACCCTCGGGTTCGCGACGCCTGCGGACGCAGACGCCGCACTGCCGGTGGTGGATGCGCTGACCGACCGGGAGGTGCGGCGGGCGGACGCCGCATCCCTCGTCCTCACCGTGCCGGACGGCGACAGGCTGCTGCCCGCCGCGGTCCGGGCGTTGGACGCGGCGGGCGTCGAGGTGCGTCGTGCCACCGGGGTGCCGCCCACCCTCGACGACGTCTTCCTCGCGCTGACGGGGCGGACGCTCCGCGAGGCCGGCGAGGGCGAGGCGGAGGAAGCGGGAACGCAGACGGACGCGGCGCAGGCCGCGGCCGAGACGACGGGAGCAGGACGATGACCATGCACGAGACGACACCCCGGCCGGACACGGCGGTGCGGGCGAACCCGGCGCGCGACACCTGGCACGTGCTCACGCGCGAGCTGAGACCGGTCGTGCGCGACCCGTTCACGCTCATCTTCAGCCTGCTGCAGCCGCTCGTGTTCCTCGGCCTGTTCGCCCCGCTCCTGGTCGGCTCGTCCGGCCGGCCGGTGGGGGAGACGCTGCAGTGGTTCGTGCCGGGCGTGCTGGTGATGATCGTGCTGTTCGGCACCGGGGCGACCGGCTCGAACCTGCAGTACGAGATGATGACCGGCTCGCACGAGCGAACGCTCGTGGCGCCGCTCGCGCGCTCATCGCTCCTCGTGGGCCGCGCGCTGAAGGAGATCGCGCCGATCATCGTGCAGTCGCTCGTGATCGTGCTCATCGCGGTGCCGTTCGGGTTCTCGGTCGACGTGCCGGGGCTCGTCGTCGGGCTCGCCCTGCTGGCCGTGTTCGGGGTCGGTCTCGGCTCGCTGTCCTACACGCTCGCGCTGAAGACGAAGGACCGCGAGTGGCTGTTCTGGGGCGTGCAGCAGACCCTGATCTTCCCGCTGCTGATCCTCTCCGGGATGCTGCTGCCGCTCGACGACGGACCGGGCTGGATGCGGGCGGTCGCCGTGGTGAACCCGATCAACTGGGTCGTGCAGGCCGAGCGGGCGCTGTTCTCGGGCGACCTCGCCGCGGCGCCGGTGCTGTGGGGGTGGGTGTCGGGCCTCGTGCTCGCGGCCCTCGGCCTGTGGGCCGGCATCCGCGCCATGCGCCGCTCGCACTGACCTCGGAGCACGTCGCGACGTTCGGAGGATCTGCGGCGGATCCTCCGAACGTCGCGCGTTCCTCCGAAGGTGCGGATGCGGCCGCTTCGACGCGACGGCGGGATTCGAACCCGCTGCACGACCGGGTATGAACCGGTGCCCGGACCACCCGGATCGCCGCGATGACCCCCACGCTACGGATGTGCGCCGACATCCGGGCGAATCGGACGAAGGATGACCCGGTGTGACGGCGGGTTACACCCCTCCGACGGGGTTACGCTGAGGGGATGACGACGACGCGCCGGCATGTGGTGTCCGCACTCGTCATCGTCGCCGCGCTCCTCGTGATCGGCGGCCTCCTCGGGGCCTCGCTCACCGAGCCCGACCGCACCGACCTCGAGCCGCGCCTGCCCACGGCGTGGCTCTCCCGCATCCTGCTGGTGCTCGCCGTGCTGTGGGTCGCGATCGGCGCGGTCTCAGCCCACACCAGCCTCGTCGGCAAGCCCGGCGCCGCGGCGGCCCGCGCCACCTGGCTCGCCGCCACCACGCCGTGGCGCGCCCGCGAGTCGACCCTGGGGCTGCTGCCGCTCGACCGCTGGCTCATCTTCCTCGTGCCGGTGGCCCTGCTCATCGCGACGCGGATGCTGCAGAGCTCCGGCTCCACACCCCTGCACCTCACGCTCGTCATCGGCGCGTGGGTCGTGTTCGCCCTGGTGCTGCGCCTCGTCGTCGGCCCCCGCTCGCCGTGGCCGGTGATCGCGGCGGTCGGCGGGGTGGTGGTGATCCGTTGCGTGTTCGCGCTGGTGCCGCTGGCCGTCGCCGGCTCCGACGAGTTCGCACGCGAGTTCTGGGACGTCGCGGCGCTGCGCATCGTCTGGGTGGGCGTCGGCTTCATGCTCTTCGCCTGGGTGTTCGTCGCCGCCGCCTGGGCGCTGCACGCGCAGGGCGGGGCCCGGTACGCGTTCGGCGGGATGCTGAGCGCGATCGGCGCCGGCATCGCCGTCCCGGCGCTCGTCATCGCCGTGGCGGGGCCCGCAGCGGTCCTCGAGCGGTGGGACGACGGCCTGGGCCTCGTGCCGCACGGGCTCATCGGCGTCCTCGGGGATCCTGCGCCCGCCGCGCTCGCCTGGGCCGCCGTCGTCGTCGGGACGCTGCTCGCACTCGTCGGCGTCGCGCTCGCCGTGGCGTACCGTCGCTCCCTCCGCGCCTGAGTGCGCCGGTGCCGCGGCCCGGTACCGCGGCTCACAGGCGCCGTGTCGGCGGTCCGACCTAGACTGGGACGGACATGACCGAGGCCTCGCCGGCCGCGCGAGACGCGGCATCCGTTCCCGTCGTCCTCCCCGGCGACACCCGCCCCGACGACGACCTGCTCGCCGGGCTGAACCCGCCGCAGCTCGAGGCGGTGACCTACCGCGGACCCGCGCTGCTCATCGTCGCGGGCGCCGGTTCCGGCAAGACACGCGTGCTCACGCACCGCATCGCGTCGCTGCTGCGCAGCCGGGAGGCGTGGCCGAGCCAGATCCTCGCGATCACCTTCACGAACAAGGCCGCCGGCGAGATGCGCGAACGCGTGCAGCAGCTCGTGGGCGACAGCGCCCGCGGCATGTGGATCTCCACGTTCCACTCCGCGTGCGTGCGCATCCTCCGCCGCGAGGCGCAGCAGTTCGGGTTCACCTCGGCGTTCACGATCTACGACTCCGGCGACTCCCGCGCGCTCATCAAGCGGCTCGTGAAGGAACATGAGGGGGATGCGTACGGACTCACGCCGGCCGCCGTGCAGAGCCGGATCTCGAAGCTCAAGAACGAGCTCAGCGACGCCGAGTCCTACGCCCGGCAGGCGAACCTCGGCGACCCGGCCGAGCGCATCTTCGTCGAGATCTTCGGTGACTACCAGCGGAGCCTGCAGCGTGCGAACGCGTTCGACTTCGACGACCTCATCGCGCAGACCGTGTACCTGTTCCGCGCCTTCCCCCACGTCGCCGACACCTACCGCCGCCGGTTCCGCCACATCCTCGTCGACGAGTACCAGGACACGAACCACGCCCAGTACGCGCTCATCCACGAGCTCACCCGGCCGGTCACCGGTGCCGCCGGCGAGGGGTTCTCCGCCGGCGGCATGATGATCTTCGAGGCCGACCAGGCCCCCGAGGTCGAGGGCGCGTCGCTCACCGTCGTCGGCGACTCCGACCAGTCGATCTACGCCTTCCGCGGCGCGGACATCCGCAACATCAGCGAGTTCGAACGCGACTTCCCCGGCGCGAAGGTCGTGCTCCTCGAGCAGAACTACCGCTCGACCCAGAACATCCTCTCGGCCGCGAACGCCGTCATCCGCAACAACTTCGACCGCAAGGACAAGAAGCTGTGGACCGACATCGGTGCCGGCGATCCGATCATCGGGTTCACCGGGTACTCGCAGCACGACGAGGCGCAGTTCGTCGCCGACGAGATCGAGGCGCTCCACCGGAAGGGCGTGGCGTACTCCGACGTGGCCGTGTTCTACCGCACGAACTCGCAGTCCCGTGCGCTGGAGGAGATCTTCATCCGCTCCGCGCTGCCCTACAAGATCATGGGCGGCACGAAGTTCTACGAGCGCGCCGAGATCAAGGACGCGTTGGCCTACCTCGTCGCGGTCGCGAACCCCGCCGACGAGATGGCGGTCCGCCGCATCCTGAACAAGCCCCGCCGCGGCATCGGCGACGTCACCGAGACCGCGATCGCGCGGTTCGCGGAGGACAACGGCATCACCTTCCGCGACGCGCTGCGCAACCCCGCCGGACTCGGCGTGGGCCCGAAGATCCAGGCGGCGATCGGGCAGCTCGACGCCGTGCTCGATCAGGCGACGGCGATCATGCTGCCGTCCTCCGGCGAGGTCCCCCCGCCCACCGCGGTCGCGGAGGGGCTGTCGCTGCTGCTGTCCAAGAGCGGGTACTCGGACGCGCTGCGTGCCAGCCGCGACCCGCAGGACGAGGCCCGCCTGGAGAACCTCGACGAGCTCGTCGCGGTCGCGCGCGAGTTCGCCCGGAACAATCCCGAGGGGACGATCGTCGACTTCCTCACCGAGGTCGCGCTCGTCGCCGACGCCGACGACCTCGACGACGCCTCCGGCTCGGTGTCGCTCATGACGATGCACACGGCGAAGGGCCTGGAGTTCGACAGCGTGTTCATCACCGGTGTCGAGGAGGACCTCATCCCGCACCGCATCTCCGCCGGCGAGCCCGGCGGCCCCGCGGAGGAGCGGCGCCTGTTCTACGTCGGCGTCACCCGTGCCCGCAAGCGCCTGTACCTGTCGCTCGCGATGACCCGCGCCCAGTTCGGCGAGGTCACCGTCGCGATGCCCAGCCGGTTCCTGCAGGAGATCCCGGCCGAGCTCATCGACTGGCGGCAGTCGCCCGGCGACGTGAACTCCCGCGGCGGGATGCAGTCGCGCGCCCTGAACGCCCGGCGCGGCGGCTCCTCCGGCGGCGGGTGGGGCGGTCGGCGCGACGACATCCCGGCGCTGAAGCCCAAGTCGACTTCGCTCGACAAGTTCCCGAACCGGATCCCGGCGAAGGTGCGCGACAACAGCGCCATGGAGCTGGCCCCGGGCGACCGCATCCGGCACGAGGACTTCGGCGAAGGCCGGGTCGACGCGATCACCGGCGAGGGTGCGAAGCGTGTCGCGCACGTGCGGTTCGACTCGGCGGGGTCGAAGAAGCTGCTCGTCAAGATCGCGCCCATCGAGAAGCTCTGACGGCACCCGCGGGTGTGGAGCGCAGGGGTCCGCGACGCGGCGGCCGCGTAGGCTGGGCCGATGGCTTTGTTCTCGCGCCGTCCGAAGAAGTCCGACGACCCCACCGCCGAGGTCCGCGACCCCGAGGTCGACGCGGCCCCCGCGGAGCCGGACGTCGACGACGCCGCCACCCCGGATGCGGGTGTGCCCGACGTGCCCATCTCGGTCACGACCTACGGCAGCCCCGGCACACCCGCGAGCCTCGACGACCAGCCCGCCCCGGCACCGCAGCAGCCGGCAGCCCAGCCCACCGCGCCGCGCCGCGCCCGGACGCAGTTGCCCGGCCTGCCCGACAACGACCTGCTCGCCGACGCCCTCGCGGCGCTGCCCCCGAAGCCCGCCCCCACCGAGCTGCTGAACGTCGCCCGTCAGCTGCTGCAGGGCCGGGTCTACGTGCGGGTGCGCGGTGACGCGCGCGAGCTCATCGCGGCCGGCCAGGCGATCCCCATGGCGGTCGCCACGATCAACGACCAGAAGTACGTGCTCGCCTTCTCGAGCGGCGAGGCGCTGCAGGCGGCGGTCCGCTCCGACGGCGACACCTCCACCTCCGCGGTGGGGGTCCCGGTGCTGCAGGTGCTGCGCCGCGTCGTCGACGGCGACTTCGGCGGACTCGCGCTCGACCACGCGTCGGGACCCGCCGCCGCGGTGCTGCCGCGCGCGCTGATCGAGCGCCTGTTGCCGGACGTCGACGAGACCCAGACCGTGAAGTCCGCGCTGGTGGGCGAGCGCACCGAGGAATCGGTCGCGGCGCTCGTCGAGGCGATCCGCACCTCGCCCATCTGGATCGCGGCCCGAAAGAACGAGGACGGCCGGATCGGTGTCTCCGAGGTGCGCACGCAGGCGGGGGAGCGGATGCTCGAGGTGTTCTCGCACCCGCTAGAGCTGCACGTGCTGGGACGCGGCGACCAGTCGGTGCGCATCACCCCGGACCAGCTGGCCAAGGCGCTCGCCGGGGACGAGGAGCTGCAGGGCGTCATCGTGAACCCCCACGGCCCCTGGATGCGGCTCAGCCGCGAGGATCTGGCACCGCTCATCGCCGACGCCGCGGAGTGACCCGGCCGTTCACCTGTCGCGCGTTGCGGCGCCCGGCCGCGACAAACGACAGGTGAGCCGGTTCGGCATCCGCTCGCCTGTCGCCATCTGCGGTGCGGCACGACACGAAGCGACAGGTGAGCACCGGCGGGAGGACGCGGGCAAGGGGTGGAGGATGCGGCGACCGCCCGCCTAGGGTGACCCCATGGCGTCACCGCGGATCACGCTCACCGTCCCCGGCCCCCACGGCGACCGCGAGGTCGGGGTCTCGAACCCGGACCGGGTGCTGTGGCCGGAAGTGGGCATCACCAAGCGCGAGCTCGCCGAGTACTTCATCGCCGTCGCCCAGCCCTTCCTCGCCGCCAACGGGAACCGCCCGGTGTCGCTGGAGCGGTTCCCGGACGGCGTCGGCGGCGAGAGCTTCTTCTCGAAGAACCCGCCGAAGGGCGCGCCCGACTACGTCGAGGCCGTGACCGTCACCTACAACTCGGGCCGTTCGCATCCGCAGCTCGTGCTCACCGAGATCGCGTCCGCGGTGTGGGCGGCGCAGATGAACACGATCGTGTTCCACCCGTGGGCGTCGCTCGCGTCGGACCCCGACAACCCCGTCGAACTGCGCATCGACCTCGACCCGCAACCGGGCACCGGCTTCGCCGAGGCGGTCGCCGCCGCGCACGGCCTGCGCGAGGTGCTGCAGGAGGCCGGGCTCGAACCGTGGATCAAGACGAGCGGCAACCGCGGACTCCACGTCTTCTGCCCGATCGAGCCGACGCACGAGTTCCTCGACGTGCGACACGCGGTCATCGCCGCCGGCCGCGAACTCGAACGCCGCATGCCGGACCGGGTCACGACCGCGTGGTGGAAGGAGGAGCGCGGCGAACGGATCTTCGTCGACTACAACCAGGCCAACCGCGACCGCACGATGGCCGGTGCGTACTCGCCGCGGCAGTCGCCCGGGGCGACGGTGTCGACCCCGATCACGTGGGACGAGCTGGATGCGGTCGACCCGGCGGCGTTCACCGTCCGCAGCATCCCGGACCGCCTCGCCGAGGTCGGCGACCCGTGGGCCGACATGCAGGCGAGGCCCGGCCGCATCGACACCCTGCTGCAGTGGTGGGAGCGCGACCTCGCGGACGGCCTCGGCGAGCTGCCGTTCCCGCCGGACTTCCCGAAGATGCCGGGGGAGCCGCCGCGCGTGCAGCCGAGCCGTAAGAATCCGAAGAACTGGCCCAAGGACGAGGGCTGAGGCGCCGTCCGGCGTCCGGCGGCGGCGGATGCGGCGGGCACAACTGCGGAGATCGTGCGCGACACGCCGGGTCGCGGCATCCGTCGCCCGGCGTGTCGGTCGTCATCTCCGCAGTTGTGCACGCGCCCGCGCGGTGTTGGTGCGGTGCCCGGTCCCTGTTCGGTGGTGCGACGGCGGCGGATGCGGCGGGCACAACTGCGGAGTTCGTGCGCGACACGCCGGGTCGCGGCATCCGTCGCCCGGCGTGTCGGCCCTCATCTCCGCAGTTGTGCACGCGCACGCGCGAACCCGAACCCGAACCCGAACCCGCGCGCGACGCTCAGTCGATGACGTCGGCGAGATCGTACGCGGCGGGCTGGTCCAGCTGCGCGAACGTGCACGAGGACGGCTCGCGGTCCGGACGCCACCGCTCGAACTGCACGGTGTGGCGGAACCGCATCCCCTCGAGCTGGTCGTACCGCACCTCGAGCACCCGCTCGGGCCGCAGCCGCACGAAGGAGACGTCCTTCGAGCCGGAGAACCGGGAGCGGTCCGTCTCGCCGGTGACCGCGTTGCCGTCCGCATCCCGCTCCACGTACGGTTCGAGCTCGTCGACGAGCTCCAACCGTCGCTTGTCGCTGAACGCGGACGCACCGCCGACCCCGTGGAGCCTGCCGTCGGCGTCGTACAGACCGAGCAGCAGCGACCCGACTCCGCGTCCGCTCTTGTGCACCCGGTACCCGAGCAGCACCACGTCGGCGGTACGCGCGTGCTTGATCTTCAGCATCGTGCGCTTGCCGGGGGCGTACGCCGCATCCGTCCGCTTCGCGACGACGCCGTCGAGCCCGGCGCCCTCGAACTCGGCGAGCCACCGCTGCGCGAGCGCGGGGTCGGTGGTGGTGCGGGTGAGGTGCACCGGATGCGGCACCTCGGCGAGGAGCCGCTCGAGCCGGGCCCGTCGCTCGCCGAACGGCGTCGCCTGCAGGTCGTCGTCGCCCTCGGCGAGCAGGTCGAACGCGATGAGCATCGCCGGGGTCTCGACCGAGAGCATCCGCACCCGGGAGTCGGCCGGATGGATGCGGGCGCTCAGCGCCTCCCAGTCGAGCCGCTGCGCGCCGGGCTCGCCGCGTGCGACCACGAGTTCACCGTCGATGAGGCACGGGCCCGGCAGCACCTCCGGGAGTGCGGCGACCAGCTCGGGGAAGTACCGGGTGAGCGGTTTCGCGCCGCGCGAGCCCAGCTCGACCTGTTCGCCGTCCCACGCGGCGAGCACGCGGAAGCCGTCCCACTTCGGTTCGAACAGGTAGCCGTCGTCGGTGGGGACGGCGGGGACCGCCTTGGCCAGCATCGGGGCCGGGATCTCGTAGCGCACACGCTCATCCTGGCCGTCCGCGCGCCGCGGCGGCACCCCCTTGCACGCGCGTCAGAGTCGGGCGGGCGCCTTCGGCCGCGCCCATCGCGCCGGCAGGTTCGGGCCGTCCCAGACCTGCACGATGCCCCAGGCGGTCGCGGTGATCGGCACGGCGAGCACCGCCCCGACGATCCCGCCGAGCACGGTGCCCACGGTCAACGCGACCAGGATGACGAACGCGTGCAGCTTCATCGACCGTCCCATGAGGAACGGCTGCAGGAAGTTGCCCTCGAGCTGGTTGACCAGCACGACGACCCCGACGACGAACAGCGCGTTCACCCAGCCGTTGGCCACGAGTGCGACGAGCGCGGCGAGGATGCCGGCGAGCGTCGCGCCGACGATGGGGATGAACGCGAGGAGGAACACCAGCACGGCGAGCGGGATCGCCAGCGGCACCTGCAGGATGAGCAGTCCGATGAGGATGCCGACCGCGTCGACGAGCGCGACCGTCGCCGTCCCACGCACATAGGAACCGAGCACGGTGACCGTCTTCTCGCCGATGCGGCGGCCGCGGGCGTCGTGCTCGCCGCGGAACGGGCGCAGCAGGAACTCCCACATCTGCGGGCCGTCCTTGAGGAAGAAGAAGAGGATCACGACGAGCAGCACGAATCCGGTGACGAAGTTCGCGACCGCGCTCACCCCGGCGATCGCGCCGGAGCCGAACTGGGAGCTGGTGACGAAGTCCTGCGCCGCGGCGATCCATTCGTCGATCTGCTGCTGGTCGGGGGCGAACCCGAGGGACTGCACCCAGGCGATGAGCTCGTTGACGCCCGACTCGGCCTGGCCGTACAGGTCGTCCCACTGGTGCTCGACCGCCCAGACGATGAGCCACGACACCAGCCCGAGGAGCACGACGACCGTGAGCAGGGTGATGAGCGTCGCGAGCAGGGACGGTACACCGTGCCGCCGCATCCAGTTCATCGCCGGGGCGAACGCGCAGGCGAAGATGAGCGCGAGCACGAGCGGGATGGTCACGACCGTGAGCGAGCGGATCGCGAGGATCGCCGCAGCGGCGACCGTGACGACCACGATCACCTGGACGGCGCGGATCGCCAGCTTGCCGAACGTGTCTGACCACAGGTTCCAGGGCTCGTGCGCCGCCGTCGGGGCAACCTCGGTGGAGCGGAGCTCGATCTGCTGCGGGGTGCGTCGGAACAGTCCCATGCTGCGACCGTACCGTCACACGGGCTCCGGGGACGGCGGTTGCCCCGGGGGTGTGGAACGGCTATCCGGGGTGCCGCGACGACTCAGCCCAGGGTGTCGTGCAGGCGCCGGGAGAGCTCCGCCGGCGGCATGCGCCGCGGGAAGACGGCGACCACGACGTCGTCGTCCGCGGGCTCCGTCGCCTCGCCCACGCCGAAGCGCTCCATGGCCTGGTCGAGCGCCTTCCGCAACGTCGAGACCGGCACGCGTTTCTGGCTGCGCAGGAGCTGGCGCAGCACGTGGTTGTGCACGGCGGTCACGAGGGCGGCGAAGCCGACGGCGTCGAGCGGGTCGAGGCCGGGCAGCGCCCGGCGCAGGTACTCGTCGAAGAGGCGCTCGTAGCGGAAGACCGTGATGATCTCGCGTTCGCGCAGCGCGGGGACCTGCCGGACGACCGCGTACCTGCGGCGCGCCAGTTCGGGGTCGGCGGCGAAGTGGCGGAACACCTGCAGCGACGCCTCGCAGACCGCCTCCCAGGGGTTCGGATGCGGGGCGTCGAGGAACTCGCGCAGCTGCTCCAGCAGGAGCTCGTGGTCGGCGAAGACGACGTCGTCCTTGCCGCCGCACTGCCGGAAGAACGTGGAGCGGGAGATGCCCGCGGCCTGCGCGATCTGATCGACCGTGGTGGACTCGAACCCCTGGCGCGCGAACAGATCCAGCGCCACGGCGACGACGCCGGCGCGCGCGTCGGACGGGGACGCTGACTCGCTCATCGCACAGACTCTACCGCCGTGGCGTACCGCCGCCGCTGTCAACCCCCGGGCATCCACCGCGGCGCGCGGCTTGACTGCCCTGCATGACGTCGCTGTGGAGATCCGATCACCGGCCGCTGTCCGGCACCCCGCTCACCGACGGGTCTGCGCACGAGGTCGTCGTCGTGGGCGCCGGCATCACGGGCCTGGCCACCGCGCTGCTGCTCGCACAGGACGGCCGGGACGTCGCGGTCGTCGAGGCCGCCGACGTCGCGGCGCTCGCCACCGGGGCGAACACCGGCAAGGTGTCGCTCCTGCAGGGCACGCGGCTCTCCAGCATCCGGGCGCACCATTCGGCGGAGCTCGTCCGTGCCTACGTCGATGCGAACCGCGACGGGCAGGAGTACATCCGCGCCTTCGCGGAGCGGGCGGGCGTGCCCTTCGTGCGCCGCACCGCCTACACCTATGCGCACCACGCGGAGGGGCTGCCCGCCGTGGAGGACGAGTTCGACGCGGCCCGCGAGGCGGGACTCGTCGACGTGCGCCGAGCCCGGCAGGGCGAGCGGGATGCGGTGCCGTTCGCGGTCGCCGGCGCGATCGCCCTCGACGACCAGATCGCGCTCGACCCCGACACCCTCGCCACCGCGCTCGCCGAGGCGTTCCTCGCCGCGGGTGGGACGCTGCACACCGGCGTCCGCGTCACCGGCACGTCGCTGCATCCCTCGCCCCACGTGACCACCGCGGCCGGTCCGGTCTACGCCGACCACATCGTGCTCGCCACCGGGATGCCGATCGCCGACCGGGGCCTCGCCTTCGCCAAGGTGTCGGCGACCCGGTCGTACGCGGTGTCGTTCGAGGTGCCGGGCGGGGCGGTGCCGGCCGGCATGTTCCTGTCCGTCGACGCGCCGAGCCGCTCGGTCCGGGGCGTCGGCCCGGACGACGGCGCGGTCGGGGCCACGACGCTCATCGTCGGCGGCAACGGGCACCCCGTCGGGCGCGTCGCCTCCGAACTCGCGCAGTACGACGACCTCGTCGCCTGGACGCGGCAGCACTTCCCGGGGGCGGTGGAGACGTTCCGGTGGTCTGCGCAGGACTACGAGTCGCACAACCTCGTACCGTTCATCGGCGCCATGCCGCGCGGCGGCGGCAGCATCCGCTTCGCCACCGGGTACGCCAAGTGGGGGCTCACGAACGGGCCGGCCGCCGCCGTGCGCATCGCCGGCGAGATCCAGGGGGTGTCGCCCTCGGACCAGCCGGCGTGGGTGCGGACGATCGGCACCCGCATCACGGTCCCGGCGGACCTCGCGCGCGGGGCGACGGAGAACGCGAAGATCGGCGCCCAGGCGGTGCGCGGCTGGGCCGAGTCGGTCGCGCGGCCGGTACCGGTCCCGCGTCCCGGCGAGGGGCAGGGCTCCGTCGCCTCCCGTGCGGGGCACCCGGTGGGCATCGCGACCGTCGACGGCCGGACGCACGCGGTGTCGGCGGTGTGCCCGCACCTGGGCGGCGTGCTGTCCTGGAACGACGCGGAGTGCACCTGGGACTGCCCGCTGCACGCCTCGCGCTTCGCCGCCGACGGCACCCGGATCGAAGGGCCCGCGACGAAGGACCTCCGCCGCCTCGCCTGAGCCGTGCGCGATCTCGGCGCCGGCCCTATCATGGCGGCGTGCACCGGCGCCGGGGGGAGTCGCCGCGGCGCCGGGCGGGGGCGTACGCGGGGGTGATCGGCGTGGTCCTCGCAGGGACCGTGGTCCTCGTCGCGGCGTCCGACGCGAGCGTGCGGCCGGACACCGCCGGCGCCTGGCGCTACCTGCCGGAGGACGGCCTGTCGCGCTGGGTCGAGGGCGACGCGGGGACGAGCGTGCAGGAGCATCAGCGTTCGAACGGCATCGCACCGCTGTTCACCTTCCCCGAGGACGCCCAGTCGTTCGCGTTCGCCGCGTACGACGAGGACGACGTGTCGGCCGTCCGGCACTGGGTCGTCTCGTCGATCCGCCCCGACGGCGGCCAGCAGCGCGACCTGCACCGCATCGACGCATCGGGGGTGCGGCTGGTCGTCTCCACGGGTGCACCGAACGCGGTCGTCTTCATCCCAGGGATGCTGGTGCTCGCCGCCGACGTCGCCCCCGGCGCGACCTGGACGTCGGCGGGTGCCGCGGTGTTCGCGAGCCCCGGCGAGGACGGCCCCCTTGGGGCGGAACTCGCCTACGCGGCCGAGTTCGCCGCGCGCACCCCCGAGGACCCCGTGCTGGTCGAGCACGCGGACGACCCGGGCTGCCTCGAGGTGGTCGGCCGCACCGAGCTGGCCTGGGGCGAGGGGATCGAGCCCGACCGGTTCGAGGAGATCGCCCTGTGGTGTCCCGGCGCCGGGCAGGTCGCGGTCCGATCGAGCGTCAACGACGCGGACCCCTCGCTCACCGTCCCGGCGGACGCACCGGAGGGCGCACCGGTCCTCTCCGATCCGCCGCGGTCGTGGGACGTCGGCGGATGGGACGCGGCCGCGGTCCCGGCGGTGCGGGAGGATCCCGTGTTCGGCGCGTGGCCGGTCGTCCCGAACCCGCTCCTGCCGCCGGTGCCCGTCGGTGACGGCTGGGCGGTGGCGGAGGACGTCAGCGGCGACGTCACCCTCTTCGTCCCGGACGGCGACGGCGCGCTCGCCGGGCGGACGGTGCTGCATCCGGGCGGGGACGTCACCGCGCTCGGCACGGCCCACGGCGTGCTCGTCGCGGCCACCACCGCCCGGACCGTCGTCGGGTACGACCGCGACGGGCGGCGGCTGTGGTCCGTGACGCTCCCCGATCTCGTCATGGCCGCACCGGTCGCCGCGGGGGATGATGCGGTGGTACTCGCGGGCCTCGACGGCACGGTCCGCGCGCTCGACGCCGTGACGGGCGAGGAGCGGTGGCGCACCCGGATCTCCGCGGACGGGGTCGGCGCGGTCGAGGTCGCGGGCGACCTCGTCGTGGCGGCGGACCGCGTCGGCCGCGTGGCCGCCCTCGGGGCGGCGGACGGCCGCATCCGCTGGTCCGCCGACGGCGACCGGGTGACAGCGCTCGCCGCAGTGGGCCCGGACGTCTACGTCGCGCGCGGCGCGGTCGTCGAACGGGTGCGCGCCGCGGACGGCGACCACGTCTGGGACGCCGAGACCGGCGCCGCCGTCTCGGCGCTGGCGGTCGCCGGTGGGATCGTGGCGCTGAGCGGGCTCGAGGCGGTGGTCGGACTCGACGCGGCCGGCGGCGGGGAGCGGTGGAAGCTGCCGCCCGCCGTCGAGGTCCTCACCGACGGTGCGACGATCGCGCTCGTCCGTGACGGCACGCTGACCGTGGTCGACGACACCGGCCGGACGGTCGGGGAGTGGGCGGTGCCGCCGTCGACCGTCACCTGGAACAGGTCCACGGTCGCGGGACCCGACGCGGTGTGGTGGTTCGACGCCGGCGCCGGGGTGGGGAGGATCGGCCCGTGAATCGAGCGACCGCGCTGCTCGTCGCCCTCGCCCGGGTGGTCGCCGACTTCGTGCGCACCGTGTTCGTCGATCCGGTGCGCGACGGGCGGCTGCGCGTCGAACGGTGGCCGGCCGGCCTCGCCCCGGTCTGGATCGTCGGCCTCCTCGGTTATGCGGTCGCGGTCGTCGCGGTGCTCGCCGCCGGACCCGTCCGCGCCGCGTCACCGCTCGTCTTCACCGGCGGGCAGGGGCTGTCGCTGCCGGAGTGGGCGGTCGGTCCGCTGCTCGCGCTCGTCGTGCTCGCGCTCGCCTTCGCCCAGACGGCGGCGCTCCACGTGCCGGCCTGGCTGGGGGTGACCGTCACGGTCGTGTCCTCCCTGCTCCTCATCGAGACCGGCGCCTGGGGCGGGCGCGGCGACGGGCTCACCCCCGCCGCGGTCGTCTCGTTCGCCGCGGCCGCCGCGCTGTGGGTGCTCTACCTCCTCCGGCGACGCCGACGGTTCGCGTGGGGCGAGTTCGCCGCCGTGTTCGCGGTGCTGGCCGTCGGGATCGGCGTCGCCACGTGGCAGATCGCACGCGGCGCCTCGGTGTTCGGACTCGAGGTCGGGCCCATGGTGCTCACGAGCGTCATGCAGAGCATCGGCACCCTGGCCTTCCCCGCCGCGGTCGCGGCCGGCGCGGCGGTGGCGCAGCTGTCGTGCACGGTCGCGATCGAGGCCGTCGCATCGGCGCGGCGCCATCTGCCGGGCGTCGTCGGCGCCGTGCTCCTGGTCGCGCTCGTCGCGTGGCGGGTGTGGGTGCTCGTCGCCGACGCGGTGGACGGCATCCTGCCCTCGCTCGCATCGGTGCTCGCCGCGTGCGGCCTGCTGGCGGTGATCGCCGGCGGGATGCTGCTGCTCGCCCGGCTGCGCCGGGGTGCGGTCGCCGACCCCGCAGCGCTCGCCGACCGCTTCATCACGCTCGGCCCGTCGCTCGCGGTGGTGCTGACCGTCACGGTCGTCCCCGCCGCCTTCCTCCTCCTCTTCTCCGCCGTCGCCTTCGCCTACACCGCGGACGACACGCTCACGACCGTGCTGCAGGCGCTCGGCCAGGCGATCACGACCGGCACCGCCATCTGGGTGGTGCGGCTGGTCGGCGGGCTCGCCCTCGTCGGCATGGCCCTCCGGCAGGCGCGGCGCGGTCGCACGGTGACGCCGGAGCTCATGCTCGCGGCGGGCGTCGCCATCGCCTGGACCGCGGTCGTCGCGCTCAGCGGCGCGACCGGGGTGCTGTGGACCGGGCGTTCGCTCACGCTCGTGGTCACGGTGGGCGTGCTCCTGGCGGCGCTGTGGTGGCTCGTCCGCCGCGCGTTCACCCCGGACCGCGCGGGCGCCGTCGGCACCGCACTGCTCATCGCCGCGCTGTTCGACCAGCGCACGTTCGTCGAGGACCCGCTGCAGCTCCTCCTCGGGTTCACGGGGCTCTTCTTCGTCCTGTTCGGGTTCGTGTGGGCCATGCTCACCGGTGGGGACGTCGCCAACGGCCACTCCCACCGGTATCCACGGGCGAGCCGCGTCCTGCTGTTCCTCGCGAACGCGCTGTTCGGCGTCACGGTGCTGGCCTTCGCCGCGCTCGCCCGTGACCCGGGCGTACCGATCGACCTGGAGGGGATGGCGGGCCTCGGCGACCAGCTGCTCGGCACCGGCCTGCTCGCGGCGGTGCTGGTCGCGGCGCTCGCCGGCGTCGTCGCGACAACCTCCGAGGCGCGTGCGAAGCCTGTGCAGGGGGTCGGAGCATCACAGCGCATCGGGTAGGGTTGGCAATTGGCCGATATCTCGACATCAAGATGTTTTTCCGGCCTTCACCACTGAACGTCCAGCGGAGGATTCCCTGTGGATCTGTACGAGTACCAGGCACGCGATCTGTTCGAGAAGTACGAGGTGCCGGTGCTCGCCGGTATCGTCGCCGACACCCCTGAGGAGGTGAAGGCAGCCGCAGAGAAGATCGGCGGCGTCGTGGTCGTCAAGGCGCAGGTCAAGACCGGTGGCCGCGGCAAGGCCGGCGGCGTGAAGGTCGCGAAGACCCCCGACGAGGCGTACGAGGCGGCGAAGGCCATCCTCGGCCTCGACATCAAGGGCCACGTCGTCAAGCGCGTCATGGTCGCGCAGGGCGCGCAGATCGAGCGCGAGTTCTACTTCTCGGTGCTGCTCGACCGCGCCAACCGTTCCTACCTGTCGCTGTGCTCGGTCGAGGGCGGCATGGAGATCGAGGAGCTCGCCGTCGAGCGTCCCGAGGCGCTCGCGCGTATCGAGGTCGACCCGCTGACCGGCATCGACAAGGCCAAGGCCGTCGAGATCGCCCAGGCCGCGAACTTCGACGCGGACCTCGTCGAGAAGGTCTCCGACGTCTTCGTCAAGCTCTACGACGTCTACAAGGGCGAGGGCGCGACCCTCGTCGAGGTCAACCCGCTCGTCCAGACCGCCGACGGCTCGATCGTCGCGCTCGACGGCAAGGTCTCCCTCGACGACAACGCGACCGAGGTGCGCCACCCCGAGCACGAGGAGCTCGAGGACAAGGACGCCGCCGACCCGCTCGAGGCCAAGGCCAAGGCGGCCGGCCTCAACTACGTCAAGCTCGACGGTCAGGTCGGCATCATCGGCAACGGCGCGGG
Source organism: Microbacterium sp. GXF7504 (assembly GCF_054798235.1). Classification (NCBI taxonomy): domain Bacteria; kingdom Bacillati; phylum Actinomycetota; class Actinomycetes; order Micrococcales; family Microbacteriaceae; genus Microbacterium; species Microbacterium sp. GXF7504. The sequence continues at coordinate 151,464 of NZ_JBSJZI010000003.1, forward strand.
CCTGGTCATGTCCACGCTCGATGTCGTCGCCTACGCCGGCGAGAACCACGGCGGTGTGAAGCCCGCCAACTTCCTCGACATCGGTGGCGGCGCGAACGCGCAGGTCATGGCGTCCGGCCTCGACGTCATCCTCGGCGACGAGCAGGTCAAGAGCGTCTTCGTGAACGTGTTCGGCGGCATCACCAGCTGCGTCGCGGTCGCGGAGGGCATCGTCAAGGCCCTCGAGATCCTCGGGGACTCGGCCACCAAGCCGCTCGTCGTCCGTCTCGACGGCAACCAGGTCGAGGAGGGTCGCAAGATCCTCGCCGACGCGAACCACCCGCTCGTCACGCTCGCCGCCGGTATGGACGAGGGCGCCGACAAGGCCGCCGAGCTGGCGAACGCCTGAGCCTGAGACGGAAGAAGGACCAACACATGTCGATCTATCTCAACAAGGACTCCAAGGTCATCGTCCAGGGCATCACCGGCGGTGAGGGCACCAAGCACACCGCGCTGATGCTGAAGGCCGGGACGAACGTCGTCGGCGGCGTGAACGCCCGCAAGGCCGGCTCCACCGTCACGCACGAGAAGCCGCACGAGGGCGAGGTCGAGCTGCCCGTCTTCGGGACGGTCGCCGAGGCGATCGAGAAGACCGGCGCCGACGTGTCCATCGCGTTCGTGCCCCCGGCCTTCACGAAGGACGCCATGATCGAGGCCATCGACGCCGAGATCCCGCTGCTCGTCGTGATCACCGAGGGCGTGCCCGTCGGCGACACCGCCGAGGCGTGGGCGTACGCGAAGAGCAAGGGCAACAAGACCCGCATCATCGGCCCGAACTGCCCCGGCATCATCACCCCCGGTGAGGCGCTCGTCGGCATCACCCCGGCGAACATCACCGGCAAGGGCCCGATCGGTCTCGTCTCGAAGTCCGGCACCCTGACCTACCAGATGATGTTCGAGCTGCGCGACCTGGGCTTCTCCACCGCCATCGGCATCGGCGGCGACCCGATCATCGGCACCACGCACATCGACGCGCTCGCCGCGTTCGAGGCCGACCCGGAGACCAAGGCGATCGTCATGATCGGCGAGATCGGCGGCGACGCCGAGGAGCGTGCCGCGGACTTCATCAAGGCCAACGTGACCAAGCCGGTCGTCGGCTACGTCGCCGGCTTCACCGCCCCCGAGGGCAAGACCATGGGCCACGCCGGCGCCATCGTCTCCGGCTCGGCCGGCACCGCACAGGCGAAGAAGGAGGCCCTCGAGGCCGCCGGCGTCAAGGTCGGGAAGACCCCGTCCGAGACCGCTGCCCTGATGCGCGAGATCATCGCGTCGCTCTGACGCACCCCGCGAAGGCGGATGCGGACCCCGACGGGCCGCATCCGCCTTCGTCGTTCGTGCGGGACGGCCGACCGGGTAGCGTGGGCGCATGCCGCTCACCGGAGAGTACCGACCGTCCACCGCAGAATGGGCCCGCACGCAGGCCGAGCGCTACGAGGCGTCCGGCGGCGCCGAGGCGAACACGCTCCGGGGCGTGCCGATCATCGTGCTGACGACCGTGGGGGCGAAGACGGGGGCGCTGCGCAAGACCGCGCTCATGCGGGTCGAGCACGAGGGCCGGTACGCGGTCGTCGCCTCCAAGGGCGGGGCGCCCGATGAGCCGGTGTGGGCGAACAACATGCGCCGGCACGCGCACGTCGAACTGCAGGACGGCGCCGTGAAACGGGACTACACCGCGCGCGAACTCGACGGCGACGAGCGTGCCGAATGGTGGGCCCGTGCCGCCGCAGTGTGGCCGGACTACGACGCGTACCAGCAGAAGACCGACCGGCGGATCGCCGTGTTCGTGCTGGAGCCGATGGACGCCTGAGCGTCAGGACAGCAGCGCCTCCAGCGGACCCCGCGCGAAGAACACGACGAACCCGGCCGCGACGACCCACAGCAGCGGGCTGACCTTCCGGATCCTGCCGGTGCACGCCTGCACGACCACCCAGCTGATGAAGCCGGCGCCGATGCCGTTCGCGATCGAGTAGGTCAGCGGCATGACGGTCACCGTCAGGAACACCGGGATCAGCACGGCCAGGTCGGTGAGGTCGATGTGGCGGATCTGCGCCATCATCAGCGCGCCCACGATGACCAGCGCCGCCGCGGCGACCTCGGTCGGCACGATCGTGGTCAGCGGCGACAGGAACATCGCCAGGAGGAACAGCACACCGGTGACGACGTTCGCGAGCCCGGTGCGAGCGCCCTCGCCGATGCCGGCGCCGGATTCGACGAACACGGTGTTCGACGACGAGGAGGTCGCGCCGCCCACGACGGCGCCGACGCCTTCCACGATCAGCGCGGACTTCAGCCGCGGGAAGTTGCCGTCGGCGTCCGCGAGGCCGGCCTCACGCGAGAGCCCGGTCATGGTGCCCATGGCGTCGAAGAAGTTCGTGAACAGCAGGGTGAACACGAGCATCGTCGCGGCGAGCACGCCGATGCGCTCGAACGAGCCGAAGCTCACCTGACCCACGAGGCTGAGGTCGGGGATGCTGAGCAGCTGCGCGGGCAGCTCCGGCACGGTGAGGCTCCACCCGAACGGGTTGCCGTCGGCCTGCGACCCGATGTCCCAGATCGCCTCGACGATGATCGAGACGATCGTGCCGCCGACGAGGCCGATGAGGATCGCGCCGCGGATCCGCAGCACCATGAGCACGGCCACCAGCAGCAGCGTGAAGACGAACAGGAGCGTCGGAACGGTGGCGATCGAACCGTTGACACCGAGGCCGACCGGCGGGGAGGACGCCCCGGTCGCGGTGACGAACCCGCCGTCGACGAGCCCGATGAACGCGATGAACAGGCCGATGCCCACCGAGATCGCGGTCTTCAGCTCGAGCGGCACGGCGTCGAAGATGAGCCGGCGCATGCCGGTGGCCGCGAGCAGGACGATGAGCAGGCCGTTGACGACCACGAGACCCATCGCCTCGGGCCAGGTGAGATCGCCCACCACGCTCACCGCGAGGAAGGAGTTGATGCCGAGCCCCGCCGCGAACGCGAACGGCAGCCGGGTGACGAGTCCGAAGAGGATCGTCATGACACCGGCGGTGAGCGCCGTGGTCGCCGCGACCTGGCCGAAGCCGAGTTCGTTCCCGGCGACGTCGGCCGTCCCCGACAGGATGATCGGGTTCAGCACCACGATGTAGGCCATCGCCACGAACGTGACGACACCGCCTCGGATCTCGGCGCCGACGGTGGAGCCGCGGCTGGTGATCTCGAAGAAACGGTCGACGACGCCCGGGTGGGCCGGTGCTGGTGCAGCAGGGTGCATGGTTCTCCTCCCCGGGCGTAGACGCTACCTCGTCCACCTGAGTGCGACACGCGCGCGGGGGCCGCCCGGTCCACTCGGCGGCGAGGGCCCGGCGGGCATACAATCGCGTCGACGGCGCCTGGGGGCGCGGTCGATGGGGAGATGGGGACGTGGCACGCACGGATGCGGCCGTCACGCGGGCGGGGACCCACCGCGTCCGCACGGCGCTGGCGATCACCTCGGTCGTGGTCGCGGTGCTCGCCGTCCTCGGCGCGGTCGCCTGGTTCACCGTCATCCCGCACGCCCTGGCCAACCTCACCACGCGCGTGCTGGAGGCGGACGAATCCGTTCCGGTCGGTGACGCGGCGGTGCCGGTCCCGGCCGGCTGGGCGGTGCAGCATCCGCCGTTCGAGGAGGGGACCGTCCGGCTGATCAGCCCCGACGGCGGTCTCGAGATCACCCTCGTGCAGGTCGACGACGCGCCGGACGCGGCCCTGGACGGGCTCGGCGTCGACGACGCCCGCGTGCGGGAGCGGCTCTCCACGGGCGCGCAGGCGGTGCACGCCCGCGACGGTGCCGACCGGCTGCTGGTCGCGGTCTCCGCCGGCGACACCGCGCCCGTCATCGTGTTCAGCGCGCACGCCGTGGACGGCGACATCCAGCCGTACACCCGGACCCTCGCCGGTCTCCTCGACGGCACGACGCCGCCGGGCATGCGATGACCCGCCGCCGACCCGGGCAGCCCGCCGCCGTCGTCGCCCTCGCAGCGCTGCTGCTGGCGCTCGTGGCCTGCGCGCCCGAGCGGAACCCGGACTGGACGCCGCCCGCCTGGGCGGAGGCGACGATCAGCGTGACGGCGGAACCCGCGCCGCTCGACCCGGCCGCGGTGCCGGGGCTCGTCGGCGAACGGGTCCGCAACGACACCGTCGGTCTGCAGGCACGGTGGATGCGGCCGACCGGCGACTCGGCGCTGCAGGACGCCGCGCTCCGGACGGTGCGCGAGACGATCGCCGCCCGCGCCGCGGCCACCGGCGCCGCGTACCGCCCCGAGGTGTTCCCGCCCGGCACCGGGCTCGGCGACCGCGCCTGCGTGACCGGGTCCACCCTGCGGACGGCGGACGACCTCCTCGCCGATCCCGCCCTCGGCCCCGCGGGCGGCGAGGGCGCGGCGGTGGTCTGCGATCTCGTCGCCGCCGCCGGCGGTGTCATCGGGCAGCGGTTGCGCACCGTCTCCGGCGCGCCCGGCGCCGTGGCGTCGGACACCGCGACGCTGCTCTACCTCGACACGTCCACCGGTGCGCTCTCCACGGCGCGGAGCCTCTGGACGGATGCGGCGCCCGCCGCGCTCTGGGAGCAGGTCGTCGACACGCTCCGCCGCGCGAACGGCGCACTGAGCCTGGTCGGAGTGCAGCCGCCGGGCGAGGACGGGACCGCCCGCATGGACGCGGCGCTGGCGCAGACCGTGCCGTCCGCGGACGGGGCGCTCACCGTCACGCTCGCCGCGGGGTTCACCGCACCCGAGCTCGAGCAGCTCGGGATGCCGCCCGCATCCGAGCCCATCACGATCGCGGTCCCGCCGGCGGTCTCCGCACCACTGCTCACATCCGCGGGTGCGGCCCTCGCCGCCGTCGCGGGGACGCCGTACACCCCGCCCGCGCCCGTCGGCGCCGGGTTCGAGTCCGTGCCCTGCGACCTCTTCCCGTGCGTCGCGCTGACCTACGACGACGGGCCGGGCGAGGGGACGCCGGCGATCCTCGACGCCGCATGGGCGCACCACGCCTCCGTCACGTTCTTCGCCATGGGGCAGAAGGCGGCGGCGAGCGGCGAGGTCATGACCCGGGCCCTCGCCGAGGGCAACCTCGTCGAGAACCACACCTGGAGCCATCCGCATCTGCCGGACATCCCGCGTGCGCAGGTGGCGAAGCAGATCGGGGACACCACCGCCGCGATCGGGCTCGCCGCGGGGAAGGCGCCGACCGTCTTCCGCCCGCCGTACGGCGACTACACCGCAGAGGTCGTCCAGACCGCCGGCATGGCCGCCGTCCTGTGGGACGTCGACACCCTCGACTGGCAGGGGCCGGCGGACGACGAACTCGTCCGCCGCGCGGTCGACCAGCCGCGTCCGGGATCCATCGTCCTCCAGCACGACATCCAGCCGAACACCGTCCGCACCGCCGGGGCGGTGTACGACGGGCTCGCCGACCGCGGGTTCACGCTCGTGAACCTGGAACAGCTCTTCGGCGGATCGCTGCCGACGAGCGGGGTGTGGCGCAGCGGACGCTGATCCCGCGCGCCGACGGCGGTCCACCGCGCCGTCGTGGGTAGGGTCGAAGGGGCATGCAACGCGTCCTCGTCCTCCTCCTCTCCGCACTCGACGCCCTCGTCGCGGCGGCCGTCGGCGTCGCCGCCGCGTTCGCGCCGCTCATGGTGCTCTGGTTCGTCGCGTTCGGCGCGACCGACTGGTCGGGGCTGTGGCCCACCTCCGCCGCCGTCTGGCAGCTCGGCCACGCCGTACCACTGCAACTGACCCTTCCCGACCTCTATCTGGCCGAGGCCGGCATCGACCCGTCCGCCGCCTCGTTCACGCTCTCCCTCGCACCGCTCGGGTTCGGCCTGTTCACCGTCCTGTTCGCCGCCGGGTCCGGCGTGCGCGCAGCCCGGGCCGGGGCCTGGCCGTGGGGCGTCGCCGGCGGCGTCGTCGTGTTCACCGCGCTCGCCGCCGCCGTGGCCGTGACCGGCGGCAGCGACCTCGCGGCCGTCCACCTCTGGCAGGCCGTGCTCTTCCCCGCCGCGTTCTACACCGCGGGCCTGGTCTGCGGGGCGCTGGTCTCCGCGTACCGGGACGGCGACGACGGGCCCGTCGACGCCCTCGTCGTGCGGATGGACCGGACACCGGGCGCCTGGCCCGACCTGCCGGGACTCATCGGCCGCGGCACCGCCGTCGCGCTCGTCGGCGTGATCGGTGCCGGGGCCCTTGTCACCGCGATCTCGGTGGCCGTCGGCGGCGGACGCATCGTCGCGCTGTCGCAGGCCGCGAACCTCGACCTCATGGGCGTCGTCGTGCTGGGGCTCGCCCAGCTCCTCTACCTGCCGGTGCTCGTCGTCTGGGCGGTGTCGTTCATCGCCGGGCCCGGGTTCGCGCTCGGCGCCGGCACCGCGGTGTCGCCCGCGGGCACCGAACTGGGCGTCGTGCCGGGCATCCCGCTGCTCGGCGCGCTGCCCGATGACACCTCGCCGTGGCTGTACGTGCTCGTCCTCCTCCCGGTCGCCGCCGGCGCGTTCGCCGGCTGGATCGTCCGCTCCCGGTTGCGTCCGGAGTCCGAGACGTTCGCGGTGCAGGCGGTGATCGCGCTCGGCATCGCCGTGCTCACCGCCGCGGTCACGGCCCTCCTGTGCGTCCTCGCCTCCGGCTCCCTCGGGCCCGGCCGGCTCGCCGAGGTCGGGCCCTCCGCCGGCGCGGTCGCGCTCGCGATCGGCATCGAGGTGGGGGTCGGGGCGGGCATCCTCCTGCTGTCCCCGCGGGCCGCCGACCGGCGGCCCGACCGCGACGGTGCGCCCCTGCCCGACGAGCCCCCACAGGCATGGGATGCGGCAGCCCCGACGCGGCTAGACTGACCGGGTGCTAACGGTCGCCGTCCTGATCTCCGGCGCCGGCTCGAACATGCGGGCTCTGCTGGAGGCCGCCGAGGACCCCACCTTCCCCGCGCGCGTCGTGGTGGTCGGCGCGGACCGCGAGGCGGCAGGTCTGGCCCATGCCGAGGAGTTCGGCATCCCGAGTTTCATGGTGCCCTGGCGCGGAGCCGACGAACGCGAGGCCTGGGGTGACGAGCTCAACGCGCAGCTGCAGGTCTGGCAGCCCGACCTCGTCGTGCTGAGCGGCCTCATGCGCCTCGTGCCCCCGGCCGTGGTGGCCGCCTGGGCGCCGCGCCTCATCAACACCCACCCGGCGTACCTGCCGGAGTTCCCCGGTGCGCACGCCGTGCGCGACGCGCTCGCCGCGGGGGCGGCGCAGACGGGTGCCAGCGTCATCGTCGTCGACGAGGGCGTCGACTCCGGCCCGATCCTCGCGCAGGAACGCGTGCCGATCGAACCGGGCGACGACGAGACCAGCCTGCACGAACGCATCAAACCGGTCGAACGGCGTCTGCTCATCGACGTCGTGCGACGCATCGCGACCGGCGAACTCGACCTGGCGGCATCCGCCGCATCCTGATCCACAGCCCCACCCGAGGAGGTCCACATGGCCGGCCCCAGCCACGATCCGTCCCTCTACCGCGACCGCGACGTCGTGCCGATCCGGCGCGCGCTCGTGTCCGTCAGCGACAAGACCGACCTGCTCCGCCTCGCCGAGGCGCTGAGTGCGGCGGGTGTGGAGATCGTCTCCACCGGGTCCACCGCATCCACGATCCGTGACGCCGGTCACGAGGTCACCGACGTCTCCGCCGTCACCGGGTTCCCGGAGTCGCTCGACGGCCGGGTGAAGACGCTGCACCCAGGCGTGCACGCGGGCCTGCTCGCGGATCTCCGCCTCGAGGACCACGAGAAGCAGCTCAACGAGCTGTCGATCGCGCCGTTCGAGCTCGTCGTGGTGAACCTGTACCCGTTCGTCGAGACGGTGGCCTCCGGCGCCCAGGGCGACGACGTGGTCGAGCAGATCGACATCGGCGGCCCCGCCATGGTCCGCGCCTCGGCGAAGAACTACGCGAACGTCGCGATCGTCGTCTCGCCCGAGAGCTACCCGTCGATCATCGAGGCCGTGCAGGCCGGCGGCACCACGCTCACCCAGCGCAAGGAGCTCGCCGCCCGCGCGTTCGCCCACACCGCCCAGTACGACCGCGCGGTCGCCACCTGGTTCGCCGAGGGCACCCTCGTCGAGGAGGAGCTGCCCGAGCACCTCACGATCAAGGCCGAGCGCCTCTCCACGCTCCGCTACGGCGAGAACTCGCACCAGCGCGCCGCGATCTACACCCGCGTCGGCGGGCACGGCATCGCGCAGGCCACGCAGCTGCAGGGCAAGGAGATGTCGTACAACAACTACATCGACGCCGACGCCGCCCTGCGCGCCGCCTTCGACCTGGTCAAGCCGGCCGTCGCGATCATCAAGCACGCCAACCCGTGCGGCATCGCGATCGCCGCGCCGAACGCGCTCGACCCCATCGCGAGCGCCCACCTGCGCGCGCACGAGTGCGACCCGGTGTCGGCGTTCGGCGGCGTGATCGCGGCCAACCGCACCGTCACGCTGAAGATGGCCGAGAACCTCCGCGACATCTTCACCGAGGTCATCGTGGCCCCCGACTTCGAGCCCGAGGCGCTCGAGGTGTTCAAGCTGAAGAAGAACCTGCGCATCCTGCAGCTCCCGCCGGACTGGAAGCAGGAGCCGATGGACGTGCGCCTCGTCTCCGGCGGACTGCTGCTGCAGGACGCCGACCGGTTCCCGAACGAGATCGAGTCGCTCGTGGACACGTGGGAGCTCGTCTCCGGCGAGCGTCCCGACGACGCGGAGCTGTCCAACCTCTCCTTCGCGTGGAAGTCCTGCCGCGCGGTGAAGTCGAACGCGATCGTGCTGGCCAAGAACTCCGCCACGGTCGGCATCGGCATGGGCCAGGTGAACCGCGTCGACTCGTGCCGCCTCGCGGTGGAGCGCGCGGGTGACCGCGCGGCCGGGTCGGTCGCCGCATCCGACGCGTTCTTCCCGTTCGCCGACGGCCCGCAGGTGCTCATCGACGCCGGGATCAAGACGATCATCCAGCCCGGCGGCTCGGTGCGCGACGACGAGGTCATCGCCGCCGCCCGCGAGGCCGGGGTGACCATGTACTTCACCGGCGAGCGCCACTTCTACCACTGAGTCGCGCGGGGCGCCCTGCATCGTGCCGGGGCGCCCCCGCATCCGTGCCGGATCAGGTGATTCGGCGAAGGCAGGAACCATTCCGCCCGGAACCACCTGCGTTCGCCGAATCACCTGTTCTGGTGTCAGGGGTTGGGGGCGCGGGCGGTGCGGGGCGTCAGCGGTGCGGGGCGCCAGCGGCGTCAGGGGGGCGGGGTGCGGTCAGGGGGTCGGGCGCCCGTACTCCTCCAGGAACCGCAGCCACACCTCGCCCACCGTGGGGTAGGACGGCACGGCGTGCCACAGCCGGTGCAGCGGCACCTCGCCGACGACCGCGATGGTCGCCGCGTGCAGCATCTCGCCGACATCCGGACCGACGAACGTGACGCCCACGAGCACGCCGCGGTCCTCGTCGACCACCGCCCGCGCCCGGCCGGCGTACTCGTCGCTCCGGGTCGACGAGCCGGCGACCGCGTCGAGGTCGTAGTCCACGACCCGGATGCGGCGCCCCGCCCGCTCCGCGGCGGCCGCGGTGAGGCCGACCGACGCGACCTCCGGGTCGGTGAAGGTCACCTGCGGCACGGCGGCGTGGTCCGCCGTCGCGACGTGCACGCCCCAGGGCGCGTCGTCCACCGTGCCGCCGTTCGCCCGTGCCGCGATGACGTCGCCCGCGGCCCGCGCCTGGTACTTGCCCTGGTGGGTGAGCAAGGCCCGGTGGTTCACGTCGCCGACGGCGTAGAGCCAGTCCGTGCCCCGCACGAGCATCGTGTCGTCGACGTCGAGCCAGGCGCCGGGCTCGAGCCCGACCGCATCCAGGCCCAGGTCGGACGTGTTCGGCACCCGCCCGGTCGCCACGAGCACCCGCTCGGCCGTCACGGTCGAGCCGTCGGAGAGGGCGAGCGCGACGCCGGTGCCGGTGGCCCGCGCCCCGGTCACGGTCGTGCCGGTGCGCACCCGCGCCCCGCGCTCCGTGAGGGCCGCGCCGACCAGCTCACCGGCGAAGGGCTCCTGCCCGCCGAGCAGCGCGCCGCGCGCGATGAGGGTGACCTGGGCGCCGAGGTCGACGAACGCCGTCGCCATCTCGCACGCGACCACGCCGCCGCCGATGATCGCGAGGGATGCGGGGACCTCCTGCACGCTCGTGGCCTCGCGGCTCGTCCACGGCGCGACGTCGGCGAGCCCCGGGGTGTCGGGCAGCAGCGCCGCGCTGCCGGTGCACACCGCCACCGCGTGCCGGGCCACGAGGGTCGTCGTGGTGCCGTCGGCGGCGGTGACCTCGACGCGCTTGGGGCCCGTGAGCCGGCCGTGCCCGCGCACGAGGTCGATCCCCGCGCCCTCGAGCCACCCGACCTGTCCCGCGTCGTCCCAGTCGCTGGCGAGTGCGTCGCGGCGACGGAGGACGCCGTCGACGTCGAGGTCGCCGGTGACCGCCTGCCGGGCGCCGTCCACGTCACGGGCCGCCCGCAGCGCCGCGCCAGGGCGCAGCAGCCCCTTCGAGGGCATGCACGCCCAGTACGAGCACTCGCCGCCGACGAGTTCGCGTTCCACGATCACCGTCCGCAGGCCGCCCTGGACGGCGCGGTCGGCGACGTTCTCGCCCACCGGGCCCGCACCGATCACGATGAGGTCGTACTCCTGCTCGGTCATGCCGCCTCCCGGGTGTCGGTCGCCACGCTAGTCCCCGCATCCGATCGCGGCCCAGGCCTTGCGGACCCCCAGACCCGCATGAACCCGGAACCGCGAGACTGCATCTGACCGCCGAGACAGCGGGGTCACCCCGCAGTCTCGGCGACAGGATGCAGTCTCGCCGCCCGGTCTGGGGGTGGGGACAACCGGGGGAGGGGGATGCGGGGTCGGTACCGTACGGGGATGGCCGCACCATCCGCACCCGCATCCGCCGTCGAGTGGGCGCGCGACGTCTCGCTCGCCGCCGACCTCCGCCTCGCGCGGGTCGAGATCGTCGCGTTCCGGCGGCGGCCCGAGATCTTCCGCCACTTCGGGTCCGACGGTGCCGCGGCGGCGCGCTCCAGCGCCGCGCGCGACCGGTCGCCGGCCGCCCGCGCCGGCGCGGGCATCGTCGTCGTGCTCGCGGTGATCGGCCTGCTCGCCCCCATCGCGGCGGTCACCGCGATGGGCGGTGATCGGTTCAATTTCTTCCGCATGGACGCCTCGGACTCCGTGCCCCTCGCCGGTGCGCTGTTCATCGTGACGGCGGTGACGCAGCTCATCGTGCTCATCCTGTGGCTGCGCAGGGGCGCCCGCTTCGACGGATTCGTGCTCGGGGTCGTCCTCGTCGGCGCGGTCTTCTCCGGGCTCGGGCTCATCGGGATGCCGAACGCCGGCGTGTACGACGGCTACGACGGGTGGACCGCCTGGTACCCGGCCGTGATCGCGGCCTTCGCGATCCCGGCCGTGACGACGGTCGCGCTCATCGCCCGCCGCCGGCACCGCGTCCCCGAGACCGTCGCCGAACCGGCCGCCCCGACCGGCGGTGGACCCGACGCGATCCGCGCCGCGATCGCCGCCCTCCCGCCCGCCGAGCGGGACAGCATCCTCGCCGACCGCGATGCCGCGCTCGCCGTCCTCGCCGAGCGCGGCATCCTGGACCCCGCGCGGTACGCCGCCGCACGCGACACCGAACTCGGGATGCTGTACCGCCTCGACCCGCCAATCGACTGACCCCGCGAGCACCGCGAGAACCGCGAGACTGCACCTGACCGCCGAGACAGCGGGGTTACCTTGCAGTCTCGGCGACAGGATGCAGTCTCGCGGCCCAGGCCCGCAGGCCCCCGCCCACCGCGATGTCCGAAAACCGCGAGCCGGGGCGCTGGGGGCGTGTCAAGCTGGGGGAGTGAGCAGCCCCGCGATGACGTTCGACGAGCGATACCGCGCGATCGGATCGCGCGACACCCGCTTCGACGGGCAGTTCGTGACGGCCGTGCGCACGACCGGGATCTACTGCCGGCCGAGCTGCCCCGCCCGCACGCCGAAGCCGGGGAACGTCACGTTCTTCCCGACCTCGGCGGCCGCGCACGAGGCGGGCTACCGCGCGTGCAAGCGGTGTCTCCCCGAGGCCGCGCCGGGGTCGCCCGAGTGGGACCTCCGCAGCGACACCGCCGGCCGCGCCATGCGGCTGATCGCCGAGGGTGTGGTCGAGCGCGAGGGCGTCGGCGGTCTCGCCGCCCGCCTCGGCTACTCGTCCCGCCACCTCACCCGGCTCCTGACCGCCGAACTCGGCGCGGGACCGCTCGCCCTCGCCCGCGCGCACCGCGCCCACACGGCCCGGATGCTGCTCGTCGGCACCGCGCTGCCGGTCGCCGACGTCGCGTTCGCGGCCGGGTTCGCCAGCATCCGCCAGTGCAACGACACGGTGCGCGAGGTGTTCGGCATGACGCCGACGGAGCTGCGTGCCCGTGGCGCCCGCCCTCCCGTGCAGCCGACCGGCGAGATCCACCTGGCGCTCCCGCACCGGCGGCCCATCGACCTCGACGGCCTCTTCGAGTGGCTCGCCGTCCGCGCGGTGGACGGCGCCGAGGTCGGCACCCCGGACGCGTTCGCGCGCACCCTGCGCCTGCCCGGCGGGCCCGCCTGGTTCCAGGTGCGGCGCATCGGCGACGACCTGCGCCTGCGCGCCCGGCTCGCCGCCATCGCCGACCTGCCGCTGCTCGTCACCCGCGTGCGGCGGCTGTTCGACCTCGACGCCGACCCCGTCGCCGTCGACACCGCGCTCGCCGCCGAACCCGCGCTCGCACCGCTCGTCGCGGCGACCCCCGGCATCCGCGTGCCGGGCGTCGCCGACCCGCACGAGATGCTCATCCGCGCCATGATCGGCCAGCAGATCACCGTCCGCGCCGCCCGCACCGCGCTCATCGCGCTCACCGACGCGCTCGGCGAGCGGGTCGAGCCGGTCGAGGGCACCGACCGGCTCATGCCCACGATGGCCGCGATCGCCGAGCACGGCGCCGAGGTGCTGCGGGGACCCGCCGCCCGCATCCGCGCCGTCACCGGTGCCGCCGCGGCACTCGCGACCGGCGACCTGCGACTCGGCACCGGCGACGACCCGGTCGAGCAGCGGCGGGCCCTCCTGGCGCTCCCCGGCGTGGGCCCCTGGACCGCCGACTACGTCCGGATGCGGGTCACCGGCGATCCGGACGTGTTCCTCCCGGGCGACGTCGCCGTCCGCACCGGTGCCGCCGCGGCCGGCCTCCCCGCCGACCCGAGACCGCTCACCGCCTGGGCCGAGCGCACCGCGCCCTGGCGCAGCACCTTCACCGCACACCTGTGGCGGGCGGCCGCGCGCCGGCCCGCCGCATCCGTCCCGACCGGGAGCACCCCATGACCGCGATCATCCAGACCCTCGACACCCCCGACGGCCCGTTCACCCTCCTCGCCGAGGACGGGCGCGTGCTCGCATCCGGCTGGACCGCCGACCCCGAGGCCGTGCTCGGACGGCTCCGGATGCGGCCGGTCGACGTCGTGGCGGGGGAGACCGACGCTGCGGAGGCCGTCCGTGCGTACTACGACGGCGAGCTCACCGCGATCGACACGGTCGCGGTCACCCACACCGGCACCCCCGCGCAGCTCGCCGGCTGGCGCGCCCTCCGGGGCATCCCGGCGGGAAGCCCCCTCACCTACGCGGGCTTCGCCGCCCTCCTCGGCACCCCCCGGGCCGTGCGCGCCGCCGCCGCGATCTGCGCCCGGAACGCGCCCGCGCTCTTCGTGCCGTGCCACCGGGTGCTCCGCAGCGACGGGACGCTCGGCGGGTTCGCGTGGGGGCTCGAGACGAAGCGGCGGCTCCTCGACCGGGAATGCGCGCCGGTCCCGGCCCGTTGACCTTCAGCGAACGCTCAGCTTAAGCTGGAGGGCTGCCCTGTCGACGCACCGTCGCGACGCCGGCCATCCACTCCATCCCCTCGAGGTCCATGTCTTCGTCGTCGTTGTCCACGCCGCGCGCGCTCGCGCGGCTCATCCCGTTCGCGCGCCCGGTGGCGGGGCGGATGCTGGCGGGCGCCGTCAGCGCGCTCGCCGCCGCCCTGGTCGCGCTCGCGATCCCGATCGTCATCGAGGCGGTCGTGGCGGGACCCATCGCCTCGGACGATGTCGCGGTCATCGCCGGCGGCGCCGCGGTGGTGCTCGTGCTGGGGCTCGCCGAGGCGGGACTCGTGTGGCTGCGGCGCTGGTTCATCCTGTCGCCGTCCACCCGCATCGAGTACGAGCTGCGCACCCGCTTCACGCAGCGGCTGGAGCGGCTCCCCGTCGCCTTCCACGACCGGTGGCAGTCCGGGCAGCTCCTCAGCCGCATGATGCAGGACATCAGCCTCATCCGGCGCTGGCTCGCCTTCGGGCTCATCATGCTCGTGGTGAACGTGCTCACGATCCTCGTCGGCACGATCGTCCTCTTCCGCTGGCACTGGGCGCTCGGCGTCGTGTTCCTCCTGTGCTCGGCGCCCCTCTGGTACGTCGGCTACCGCTTCGAGAAGCAGTACGGCGTACTCACCCGGCAGAGCCAGGACCAGGCGGGCGACCTCGCCACCGCGGTGGAGGAGAGCGTCCACGGCATCCGCGTGCTCAAGGCCTTCGGGCGCGGCGCACACGCGCTGCAGAAGTTCACCCGGCAGGCCGAGACCCTGCGGCGCACGGAGCTCCGCAAGGCCCGGGCCGAGGGCGTCATCTGGTTCTGGCTGTCGGTGCTGCCCAACGTCGCGTTCGCGCTGTGCCTGGTCACCGGCATCCTCCTCGCCTCGCAGGACGCGCTGAGCGTCGCCGAGCTGTTCGCCTTCTTCGCGATGGCGACCGTGCTCCGGTGGCCGATGGAGTCGATCGGCTTCCTCTTCTCGTTCCTCCTCGACGCGCGCACCGCCACCGACCGTGTCTTCGAGGTGTTCGACGAGGAGAACACGATCATCGACCCGGAGCGTCCGGCGACGATCACCGAGCCCCGCGGCCGCCTCGTCTTCGAGGACGTGCACTTCCGCTACCAGGACGCCCCCGCATCCCATCGCGACCTGCTCGACGGCATCGACCTCGCGCTCGAACCGGGCGAGACCGTCGCGCTCGTCGGCCTGACCGGGTCGGGAAAGACGACCCTGACGACCCTGCCCACGCGCCTCTACGACGTCACCGCCGGCCGGGTCACGCTCGACGGCGTGGACGTGCGCGACCTCACGCTGAAGGAGCTGCGCACCCACATCTCCACGGCGTTCGAGGACGCCACGCTCTTCTCCGCATCCGTCCGCCGCAACGTGCTCCTCGGCCGTGACGACCTCGACCCGGACTCGCCGGAGGGTGAGCGCGTGCTGCAGGAGGCGCTGCAGGTCGCGCAGGCCGGATTCGTGCACGACCTGCCCGACGGGGTCGAGACGGTCATCGGCGAGGAGGGCCTGAGCCTCTCCGGTGGGCAGCGGCAGCGACTCGCCCTCGCCCGCGCCGTCGCCGCGCATCCCGCGGCGCTCGTGCTCGACGACCCGCTGTCGGCCCTCGACGTCGACACCGAGGCGCTCGTCGAGGAGGCGCTGCGGCGCGTGCTCGCCCAGACCACGGCGCTCATCGTCGCCCACCGGCCGTCGACCGTCGCCCTCGCCGACCGGGTCGCGCTCCTGCAGGACGGCCGCATCACCGCGTTCGGCACGCACAGCGACCTGCTGCGCGAGTCGGAGCACTACCGCTACGTCATCTCGAGTCTCGACGAGGACGCCACCAGGACGGAGGTCGTGCGATGAGCGTCACCGGCACCACCGGCGAGGACCGCACCGACTACGACCGTGCCGAGAGCCGCGCGCTCCGTCGCCGCTCCATGCACCTGCTCGGGAGCCTCGTGCGCCCGGTGCGGTGGCAGCTCGTGCTGGCCGCGGTCGTGCTCGTCGTCTCGACCGCGCTGCGCGTGCTCGGCCCCACGCTCATCGCGTTCGGCATCGACAACGCCCTGCCCGCGGTGCTCGAGACGGCCGACTGGATGCCGACCGTCGGCGTCTTCGCGGTCTACCTCTTCTCGGCCGTCGGGGGCGCCGCGCTCATCGCCTGGTACGTGCTCGTCTCGGCGCGGCTCACGCAGGCGATCATGCTGGACCTGCGCACCCGGATCTTCCGCCACACGCAGCGGCTGAGCCTGGAGTTCCACGAGAGCTACACCTCGGGCCGCATCATCTCGCGGCAGACGAGCGACCTCGACTCCATCCGCGAACTCCTCGACGGCGGCCTCAACGAACTCGTCTCGGGCCTGCTCTTCGGCGGGTTCACGCTCATCGCGCTCCTGCTGCTCGACTGGCAGTCCGGCGTGATCCTCGTGGTCATGGGGCTGCCGCTGGCCGTCCTCATGCGCTGGTTCTACCGCCGCTCGCAGCTCGCCTACCGGCTCTCCCGCGTGGTGAGCGCGAAGGTCATCGTGAAGTTCGTCGAGACCATGACCGGCATCCGCGCCGTGAAGGCGTTCCGCACCGAGGAGCGCGACGACGACGAGTTCGGGCGGCTCAGCGACGACTACCGTGCGGTGAACATGCGCTCCATGCGCCTGTTCGGCACCTTCGAGCCCGGCCTCATGGCGATCTCCGCCGTGACCCTGGCCGGCGTGCTCCTGTGGGGCGGGATGCGGGTCGCCGCCGACACGCTGGAGATCGGCGTGCTGCTGGCCGCCGTCCTCTACGTCCGCAACTTCTTCTCGCCGCTGCAGGAGGTGGCGATGTTCCTGAACCAGTACCAGTCGGCCGCCGCCGCACTGGAGAAGGTCTCCGGCGTGCTCGAGGAGGCGCCGAGCGTGCCCGACCCGCAGCGTCCGAAGCCGCTGCCGGCGGCATCCGGGCACGTCCGCTTCGAAGGCGTCGGCTTCGGGTACGGCGACGGCCGCACCATCCTGCCCGGGCTCGCCCTCGACATCCCGGCCGGGCAGACCGTGGCGCTCGTCGGCACCACCGGCGCCGGCAAGTCCACGCTGGCGAAGCTCGTGTCGCGCTTCTACGACCCGACCCGCGGGCGCATCACGCTCGACGGGGTCGACCTGCGCGAACTGTCGCCCGCAGACCTCCGCCGTGCGATCGTCATGGTGACGCAGGAGGCGTACCTGTTCAGCGGCACGGTCGCCGACAACATCGCGCTCGGCCGTCCCGACGCGACGTTCGAGCAGATCGAGGCGGCGGCGAAGGCGGTGGGCGCCGACGCGTTCATCCGCGAACTCCCCGACGGCTACGACACCGACGTGAACAAGCGCGGCGGGCGCGTCTCGGCGGGCCAGCGGCAGCTCATCTCGTTCGCCCGGGCGTTCCTCGCCGACCCGGCTGTGCTCATCCTCGACGAGGCCACCGCATCCCTCGACATCCCCAGCGAGCGGATGGTGCAGCAGGCGCTGCAGACGCTCCTCGCCGAGCGGACGGCCATCATCATCGCCCACCGGCTGTCGACCGTCGCGATCGCCGACCGGGTGCTCGTGATGGAGCACGGCGAGGTCATCGAGGACGACGCCCCCGACACCCTCATCGCCGGCACCGGCCGCTTCGCGCAGTTGCACGCCGCCTGGCGCGAGTCGCTCGTCTGAGCCGTCCCCCGCGACACCAAAACAGGGGATCTCGCCGAATCAGGACGTTTCCGACCCGGATCGTCCTGATTTCGCGAGATCTCCTGATCTGGAGCGACGGCGGATGCGGGACCCGCGCGGGTCAGAGGGTGTAGCGGGCGACGATCTCGCCGAACTCCGTCTCACCGACCGGCTGGAAGCCGACGCGCTCGAAGAAGCGCTGCGGACCGTCGTCGCCCTCCTCGAAGATGACGTCGACGTGGTCCATGCCGCGCTCGCGCGCCTCCTTGACCATCGCGTCGACGGCGAACCGGCCGACGCCGCGACCCTGATCGTCGGCGTCGACGTTGATGCGCCACAGCACGGAGCGGAAGTACTCCTGCGGCTCGTCCGGGTCGAAGTTCGCGCTGATGAACCCGACGACCTCGTTCCGGTCGAGCACGACGCGCTGCCAGGTGGTCCGCGGGTTCACGACCGTGGCGGCCGTCCCGTAGCTGACCGGGGCGAGGAACTGCTCCTGCCCGGGCTTCAGCGACATGGAGTTCACAGCGACGATGGTCGCAGCGGACAGTTCCTCAAGACGCAGCTCGGTCATGGTCACAGGCTAACGTGCCGCCACGGGCGGCGCAGGTGCAGTTCACAGGTGGTCACGGAGGCTCCGGATGCGGTTCAATCGATCGACCGCCCACCGGACGAAGGAGTGCCGTGCCCCGTTTCGACCTGCCCCTGGACGCGCTGCGCGAGTACCGACCGGAGGTGGCCGAGCCCGCGGACTTCGACGACTTCTGGGCGCGCACCCTCGCCGCATCCCGTGCCGTGGCCGAGCCGCCGGTGCTCGAGGCCGTCGACTCGCCGCTCCGACTCGTCGACGTGCACGACCTCACGTTCTCCGGCTTCGGCGGCGACCCGGTGAAGGCGTGGGTCCTGACCCCCGCCGGCCACCGCTCGCCGCGTCCCACGGTCGTCGAGTACAACGGCTACGGCGGTGGCCGGGGCCTCCCGCACGAGCGGCTGCAGTGGGTCGCGGCCGGCTACACCTGGGTGTTCATGGACACCCGCGGGCAGGGGAGCGTGTGGGGGACCGGCGGTGACACCCCCGACCCGCACGGCAGCGGGCCGGCCGCGCCGGGGTTCATGACCCGGGGCGTGCTCGACCCCGACGAGTACTACTACCGGCGCGTGTTCACGGATGCGGTGCTGCTCCTCGACGCGGTCCGAACGCTCCCGCAGGTCGACCCCGCGCGCCTCGTGGTGACCGGTGGCAGCCAGGGCGGTGGGATCACGCTCGCCGCGGCGGCCCTCGGCGGCGACCTCGCCGCGGTCATGCCCGACGTGCCGTTCCTCTGCCACTTCGAACGCGCCGTCGGCCTCACCGACGCGTATCCGTACCAGGAGATCGTGCAGTACCTCTCGGTGCACCGGGATGCGGAGGAGCCGGTGTTCCGCACGCTGTCCTACTTCGACGGGGTCAACCTCGCCCGCCGGGCGAGCGCGCCGGCGCTGTTCAGCACGGCGCTGCACGACATGGTCTGCCCGCCCTCGACCGTCTTCGCCGCGCTGAACCACTACGGCGGGGACGCCCGCATCGAGGTGTACGGCCACAACCAGCACGAGGGCGGCCAGGGCGTCCACTGGCAGCGGCAGGCACGGTTCGTCGAAGGCCTGCTGGAACACGGAAAATTATCTTGATGTCGAGATAGTTTCCGGGGTGCGATAGGCTGGCCCGGACCCCCACGACGCTCGTACGGAGAGACCACACGTGCCCGATTCCACGATCATCTACACGCACACCGACGAGGCTCCGGCGCTCGCGACCGCATCCTTCCTCCCCATGGTCCAGGCGATCGCCGGGCAGGCGGGGGTGGAGCTCGAGACGCGCGACATCTCGCTCGCGGGCCGCATCCTCGCGAACTTCCCGCAGCACCTGACCCCGGAGCAGCTCGTCGGCGACGCGCTCGCCGAGCTCGGCGGCCTCGCGACGCTCCCCGAGGCGAACATCATCAAACTGCCGAACATCTCGGCATCCATCCCGCAGCTGAAGGCCGCCATCGCGGAGCTGCAGTCGCAGGGCTTCGACGTGCCGGACTACCCGGACGAGCCCTCCTCGCACGAGGAGGAGTCGATCAAGGCCCGCTACGACCGCATCAAGGGCTCCGCCGTGAACCCGGTGCTGCGCGAGGGCAACAGCGACCGCCGCGCGCCGCTGTCGGTGAAGAACTACGCCCGCAAGCACCCGCACCGCAACAAGGCGTTCGCCGAGGGCTCCAAGACCCGCGTCGCCACCATGGGACACGACGACTTCCGTTCCAACGAGAAGTCGGTGGTCATCCCCGACGACGACGTGCTCACCATCCGGCACGTCGCCGAGGACGGCACCGTCACCGTGCTCAAGAGCGACCTCAAGGTGCTGCCGGGCGAGATCGTCGACGCGACCTTCCTCTCCGCGAAGGCGCTCGACGCCTTCCTCGCCGAGACGCTCGAGACCGCCAAGGCCGACGACCTGCTCTACTCGGTGCACCTCAAGGCGACGATGATGAAGGTCAGCGACCCGATCATCTTCGGCCACGTCGTGAAGGCGTACTTCAAGGACGTCTTCGACACCTACGGCGAGCAGCTCGCCGCAGCGGGTCTGTCGCCGAACAACGGTCTCGGCAGCATCCTGTCGGGCCTGGACAAGGCCGCGGACGGTGGCGCGATCGCCGAGGCGATCTCGGCCGACCTCGAGCGGGGCGCCCGCCTGTCGTACGTGAACTCCGACAAGGGCATCACGAACCTGCACGTGCCCTCCGACGTCATCGTCGACGCGTCGATGCCGGCACTCATCCGCAACGGCGGCAAGCTGTGGGGCGTCGACGGCGGCGAGGACGAGACCCTCGCGGTCATCCCGGACTCCTCCTACGCCGGCGTCTACCAGGCCACGATCGACGACGTCATCGCAAACGGCCCGCTCGACCCCACCACGATCGGCACCGTCCCGAACGTGGGCCTCATGGCGCAGGCCGCCGAGGAGTACGGCAGCCACGACAAGACCTTCGAGATCGCGGCGCCCGGCAAGGTGCAGATCGTCGACTCCGAGGGCGAGGTGCTCATCGAGCACGACGTCGAGACCGGTGACATCTGGCGCGCCACCCAGACCAAGGACATCCCCGTCCGCGACTGGGTCAAGCTCGCGGTGAACCGCGCCCGCGCCACCGGTGCCCCCGCCGTGTTCTGGCTCGACGCGAACCGCGCGCACGACGCGCAGCTGATCGCCAAGGTCGCCACCTACCTCGGCAAGCTCGACACCAAGGGCATCACGACCACGATCCTGCCCCCGGCCGAGGCGACCCGCTACTCGCTGGCGCGCATGCGGCAGGGCCTGGACACCATCTCGGTGACCGGCAACGTGCTGCGCGACTACCTCACCGACCTGTTCCCGATCCTCGAGGTCGGCACGTCCGCCAAGATGCTCTCGATCGTGCCGCTGCTCGCCGGCGGCGGCCTGTTCGAGACCGGCGCGGGCGGGTCCGCCCCGAAGCACGTGCAGCAGCTGCTGGCCGAGGACTACCTGCGCTGGGACTCGCTGGGCGAGTTCTTCGCGCTGGCCGCGTCCTTCGAGCACTACGCCGGCTTCACCGGCAACGCCAAGGCGAAGGTGCTCGCCGACACGCTCGACCGCGCGACGGGCACGTTCCTCGAGAACGACAAGTCGCCGGGCCGCGCGCTGGGCACGATCGACAACCGCGGCAGCCACTTCTACCTGGCCCTCTACTGGGTGCAGGAGCTGGCCGCGCAGACCGAGGACGCCGAGCTCGCCGCCGCCTTCGCGCCGGTGGCCGAGAAGCTCGCCGCGAACGAGGAGCAGATCGTCGCCGAGCTCATCGCGGTGCAGGGCAAGCCGGTCGAGGTCGGCGGCTACTACCACCCGGACGCCGCGAAGGTGGCCGAGGTGATGCGCCCGTCCGCGACGCTGAACGCGATCATCGACGAGCTGTCCTGACACGCTGAACGACGAAGGGGGCGGATGCTGCGGCATCCGCCCCCTTCGTCGTCCCCGGCTCGGGGGAGGGGGTCAGTAGTGGACCCACACCTCGGTGCCGTTGGCCGCCCATTCGTAGACGAAGCGCGCGTCGTCGTTCCACATGTTCACGCACCCGTGGCTCTGCGGGTAGCCGAGGCTGCTGCGGAAGTTCGAGGCGCCGTGGAACGCGATGTCCGGGGCGAAATAGGTCACCCACGGCACGTTCTTCGTGCAGTAGCTGTTCACCGCGTTCGGGTTGTAGCAGAGGGCGCCCATGTCCTGCATCCGCACGTGGGCGAAGACCTTGAACCGGCCGGTGGGGGTCGGGGTGCCGGCGAGACCGGAGGAGATCGTGTAGCTGCCGACGACCTCGCCGTTCTCGAGCAGGTAGGTGCGCTGCGTCGAGAGGTTCACCTCGATGCTGCGGGTGACCGACGTGGTGGCGAACGCGGTCTCGGTGACCGGGAGCACGTACTGGCCGTTGCCGGTCGCGAGCTGCTCGGCGAACGCCGCGGCGACGCCGTTCGTGTCGCCGAGCGTGCGGCCGGTGACGCCCGGGGTGATGTCGCTGATCGGCTCGCCGGCCGAGTTGACCACGACGCGTGCGTCGACGGGCGCGCGGTCCACGTACCCGGGCAGGAGATCGACGACCGCCTGGATCGCCCCGGCGTCGGCGCTCACCTCGAGCGCGCCGTCCACGTCGGCGACGGTGAGCCAGGAGGCGACCTGGGCCCGGTCGAGGGGCACGGTGCGTTCCTCGCCCACGTAGAAGCCGGCGACGTCGAGCATGGCGTTCAGGGTCGCGACGGTCTGGTCGGCCTCCTCGGTGGTGACCGGCGCCTCGACCGGCACGGCCTCGACCGAGATCGCGGCGCGTCCGGATCCGTCGTTGAAGGCCTGCTCGACGGCGTCGCGGATCACCTCGAGGTCGATGCCCTCGCCGGTCACGGCGGGTACGGACGTGTACGAGGCGGTCTCGGCGTCGAAGACCACCTGCGCGTCGGTCGGATCGACGTAGAGGTCGCCGAGTTCGGCGCGCAGCGCCTGCTCCGCGACCTCTGGGTCGATCGTGACGTCGGCCGAGATGGGCTCGGCGTTCCACTGGGTCACGTTCCAGAGCGGATGCTCGGCGAAGGCCTCCTCGGCCAGGGTCTCGGCGTCGATGGACGCGCCGAGTTCGGCCCCGGTGAGGGTCGCGTCGCCCGCGGGGGTGGAGACCTCGACGGCCGTCGAGGCGAGTCGGGCGGTGAGCACGTCGGCGGCGGCGCCGGCGGTGAGCCCGCCGACGTGCACGCCGGCGACCGCGGTGCCGGGGGCGATGAGGACGAGGGATGCGGCGATCGCGGCGACCGCGAGGACGCCGCCCGGGATGCCGAGGAGGAGGCCGAGGTGCCGCTTCTTCTTCTTCGGCTCCTCGGGCGCCCACGCGTAGACCGGCGTGGTGCCCTCTGCGTCGGTCTCAGGGGGCGCGTCGAGCACGGTCGTCGCCGCGGGTTCCGCGGGCTCCGCGGCCGCGGCGGGCGCGCCGGTGTCTCCGGCATCCGTCGTCGACGCCGACCCGGCCGCAGCCGTGGTCGCCTCGTCGTCGGAGCCGTCGCCCGTCGCAGTCGAGCCGGTCCCGAGATCCGCCACGCCGATACCCCCTTCAGCAGCGGGTCGCATGCTCGACCCGTCCGTTCCCATGGTAAATGGCTCCACCCGGCCCGGTCGCAACGTTCCGATCACGCTCTCCCGGAGATCGGCTGGAGGTCAGCGCCAGGCGAACCCGATGAGGTGGGTGCGGCTCAGCATCGCCAGCGGCACCTCGTCGACCTCGTGCTCGGCGATCCAGCGCAGCTCCGCGATCTCGGCCGCGGCGACGGCGTCGTCGTGTCGGATGCGGACGGCGAACGCGTCCGCGACGACCATGTGCCCCGGTTCGTTCGCGGCGACGGCCGTGAACCGTCCCAGGGGTTCGAGGTCCTCCCGCCGTGCGCGGACGCCGATCTCCTCGGCCATCTCGCGCAGCACCGCGTCGGCGGCGTCCTCGCCCGGGTCGGGCTTGCCCCCGGGCTGCTGGAACACGCTCGCGCCGCGCTTGCGGACGACGAGGGCGAGCCCGTGCTCGTCGGTGACGACGGCCGCGCTCACATGGATCACGGGGGCCGCGTCGCTCATGCGAACACCTTCCCCGGATTGAGGATGCCGGTGGGGTCGAAGACCGCCTTGATGCGTCGCTGCAGGTCCCACTGGTCCTCGCCGAGCTCGTCGGCCAGCCACCGTCGCTTGAGCACGCCGATGCCGTGCTCGCCCGTGAGCGTGCCGCCGAGCCGCAGCGCGGAGCGGAACAGGTCGCCCGCCGCCTTCCACACCACGTCGGGCACCTCGGAGCCGGCGAACACGAAGTTCGGATGCAGGTTGCCGTCGCCGGCGTGCGCCACCGCCGGGATCACGAGGCCGTACTCGCGCTCGATGCGGGCGATCTCGTCGAACATGTCGGGCAGTGCCGAGCGTGGCACCGAGACGTCCTCGATGAGGGTGGTGCCGAGCCGCTCCATCGCGGGGTGCATCGACCGCCGGACGGTGAGCAGTCGCTCGCCCTCGACCGGGTCGTCGGAGACGGTGACCGTGCCGCCGCACGACTCCATGACGCCGGCGATCGCCGCGGCCTCCGAGCGTGCGGCGACGCCGTCGGTCTGGATCGTGAGCTGGGCGGCGCCGGGGACCGGCGGCGTCATCCCGAGCAGGTCGTGGACCGCGGCGAGGCTCGCCGCATCCATCAGCTCCATGATCGCCGGCTGGAGGCCGGCGGCCGTCACGGCGGCGCTCCCCGCCGCCGCCGCACGGACGTCGGGGAAGACCGCGACGATCGAGCACTGCTCGCCCGCGACCGCGCGGCGGAGCTTCAGGGTCGCGCCCACGACGACGCCGAGCGTGCCCTCGGAGCCGATCATGAGCGAGGTGAGGTCGTAGCCGGTCACGCCCTTGACGCTCCGGTGGCCGAGGTGGAGGAGCCGCCCGTCGGCGAGCACCACGTCGAGGCCGAGCACCGCGTCGCGGACGACCCCGTACTTCGCGCACAGGAGCCCGCCCGCGCCGGTGGCGATGTTGCCGCCGACCGTGGAGATCTCCCGGCTCGCGGGATCGGGCGCCCACCACACCCCGTGCGGGGCGAGCGCGCGGTTGAGGTCGGCGTTCAGGATGCCGGGCTCGACGACCGCGAGCAGGTCGTCGGGGCGCACCTCCAGGATGCGGTCCATCCCGCGTAGCGAGAGTGCGATCTCGCCCGCTCCCGTGTTCGCCGCGCCGGCGAGGCCGGTGCCCGCGCCGCGGGGGACCACCGGGGTGCCGGTGGCCGACGCGATCCGGAGCGTCTCCTGCACGTCCGCGACCGAGGCCGCGTGCACCACGGCGAGCGGGGCGCCGGGGGCGGCGTGCCCCGACTTGTCCGCGCGGACGGCGGCCAGGGCCGCATCCGAGGTGTCGACCCGGTCGCCGAGCGCCGCGCGCAGGCGGTCGACGACGTCGCTCATGCGAAGCGGCGACGGCCGGCGATCACGCCCACGGTGACCGCGACGACGGCGTAGGCCAGGCCCACCCACGTCAGCTGCATCGCCCACAGCGCGGCGGTGGCGCCGGCGTAGACGAGGAGTTCCACGACCGCACGCACGAACGGGTGCACCGCGAACACGGCCCGCGGCGACACGAACAGCGCCCAGAGCAGGATCGCGACGACGGGGGTGCCGATGCCGACCAGGATGTTCCACGGGAACGGCCAGAGCGCGAAGCCCCAGACCGCCAGGGCGATGAACGCGATGATCTCGCAGAGGAACGCGATGACGTCGATCGCGTGCAGCGGGGGACGCGTGCCGGCGGGCTGTTCGGGGGTCGGGGAACTCACCGGCCCAGTCTACCGGCGCCCCTCCGTGCGCCCGTCGGGCGCGGGGTGCGCGACTCGAAGCGGGGCAGGCGTTGCGATCATGCTCGCAACGGACAGGCAACCCAAGTTGTCGCCGCCGATCGAAGTACTCGCGTAACGACCACGAGGTGGCTGGTGTCACATGCGACGGTGATCAACCGGGGACAGATGGCCGGGCCCACCTACCACCCGAAGGTGGCAGGTGGGCTGCGGGATCAGTAGCCGACCTGGCTCAGGGCGTACTCCGCCTGCTCCGGAGTGAACGCCTCGCCGTACTCGCTCGTGAGCTGCTCGTACAGGCCCTGACGGCTGAACGACGTCATGTTCAGGTAACTCTGCGCCGACTCCACAGCTTCCTGGTTCCAGTCGACCTTGCCGTTCTGTTCCAGGTAGGAGAGTGCGAATTCAGCGTCGGCGCCGTCGTAACCCTCACCGTAGGGGCTGGTGAGCTGCTCGTACAGTCCGGTGCGACTGAAACCGGTCATCCGAAGGTAGCTTTCCGCAGAGCGCACTGCGTTGGACTGACCTAGGGTCATCGACGGGGCCGCGGGCGCTTGCGGGGCGGCGGGCTCGGCAGCGGAGTTCTCAGCGACCTCCTTGGCGATCTTCTCCACGTTCACGACGACCTTGGCGCCCGCTGCGAGCGTCTCGCCCGCGGCGGGCGTGGTGGAAAGCACCACCCAGTTGTCCCGGTCGATGACCACGCCTTCGGATGCTGAGAAATCGACCTTCAGGCCGGCGTTCTCAATGAGCGCGGCAGCCTCCTTGGCGGTCTTGCCCACCGTGTCCGGCACGGTCGTTTCAGCGGCCTCCGCCACGGCGGCGGGCTTGGTGTCAGCCTCGGAGCTGTTGTCGCCACCGCCCATGGCGCTGCCGATGGCAGCCAGGACGATGATGCCGCCGACGACAGCAACGGGGATGATGATCGGCTTCCGCTTGTACCACGGCTTCTTCTCGGTGCCCGGGGTGGACTCAGGTGTAGGAGGGAGCGGAGCGGTGATGTTGTCGGTCATTGGGGTGCCCTCTTCTTGGACTTGTGGATTCTTGGATGGACTGAGCGGACGAGGTGAGTAGGCGTGCGCATACGGCTGATTCACCTACGCTTCGCAGATCGGCTCAGTGGCGAGCTCTACAGGAT
Organism: Microbacterium sp. GXF7504; assembly: GCF_054798235.1. Lineage (NCBI taxonomy): Bacteria > Bacillati > Actinomycetota > Actinomycetes > Micrococcales > Microbacteriaceae > Microbacterium > Microbacterium sp. GXF7504. The sequence goes on from NZ_JBSJZI010000003.1 coordinate 178,092, forward strand.
TGGCGTCATCCCTCGCCGTCCCGTGAGTCGGACACCTGTCGCCGTCGACATATTCGCGCCCGGTCAGCACTACATCCCCCAGTGGCCAGCTATCGGTTCACATCGGTTAGCCGTTAGCCATATGCCTGTGCTGAGCCTAGACGCCCTATCGGACGTTCTCGACGTGGCGATGCTCCCAGGTGATCAGCGTCACGGCGGCGTGGTCCCCTTTTCGGCAGCTGCGACGGGTGTGGGTGGGCTCCAAGGAGTAGGTCGTGAGCCGCGTCGAGCGGTCTCGCTCTCCCGTATCAAGAGTTACCGGCGCCCCTCCGGCCGCCCGTCGGGCGCGGGGCCGCATCGGGTATGCTCGACGGGTCGCGACTGGCGTTGAGGTGGGCACCCACCGGGGAGCGACCGACTACGGCATTCGACCGCACGCCTGGGCCGATGTGGAACTTTCCTGCAAGCCGTCGTCCTGGAGGCGCAATGACCGACAACTTCTTCAACGCTCCGCTCGCCGAGGTTGACCCCGAGATCGCCGAGGTGCTGCAGCGGGAGCTCGACCGCCAGCGCGGCTACCTCGAGATGATCGCGTCCGAGAACTTCGTGCCCGTCTCGGTGCTGCAGTCGCAGGGCTCCGTCCTGACGAACAAGTACGCCGAGGGGTACCCGGGCCGCCGCTACTACGGCGGCTGCGAGGAGGTCGACGTCGCCGAGGAGCTCGCCATCGCCCGCGCGAAGGCGCTGTTCGGCTCCGAGTTCGCCAACGTGCAGCCGCACTCCGGTGCCAGCGCGAACGCCGCCGTGCTGCATGCGCTCGCCCGTCCCGGCGACACCCTGCTCGGGCTGTCGCTCGACCACGGCGGTCACCTGACGCACGGCATGAAGATCAACTTCTCCGGCCGGCTGTACGACATCGTCGCCTACGGCGTCGACCCCGAGACGAGCCTCGTCGACATGGACGAGGTGCGCCGCCTCGCGCTCGAGCACAAGCCGAAGGTCATCGTCGCCGGCTGGTCGGCGTACCCGCGTCACCTCGACTTCGCCGCGTTCCGCGCCATCGCCGACGAGGTGGGCGCGTACCTGTGGGTCGACATGGCACACTTCGCGGGCCTCGTCGCCGCGGGGCTGCACCCGAACCCGGTGCCGCACGCCCACGTCGTCTCCTCGACCGTGCACAAGACCATCGGCGGCCCGCGCTCGGGCTTCATCCTCAGCAACGACCCCGAGATCGCGAAGAAGATCAACTCCGCCGTCTTCCCGGGTCAGCAGGGCGGCCCCCTGATGCACGTCATCGCCGCGAAGGCGACCGCGTTCAAGCTCGCCGCGACCGACGCGTTCAAGGATCGCCAGGCCCGCACCCTCCGCGGCGCCGCGATCCTCGCCGACCGGCTCTCGCAGCAGGACGTGAAGGATGCCGGCATCGCGCTGCGCTCCGGCGGCACCGACGTGCACCTCGTGCTCGTCGACCTGCGTGACGCCGAGATCGACGGCAAGCAGGCCGAGGACCTCCTCCACGAGATCCACATCACGGTGAACCGCAACTCCGTGCCGAACGACCCGCGCCCGCCGATGATCACCTCCGGCCTGCGCATCGGCACCCCCGCGCTCGCCACCCGCGGGTTCGGCGACGCCGAGTTCACCGAGGTCGCCGACATCATCGCGAACGCGCTGCTGCCGAACGCCGACGTCGAGGCGCTGCGTGCCCGGGTCGCCGTGCTCACCGCGGCGTTCCCGCTGTACCCCGACCTGCAGCAGTAAGCGGTCCGGGCGGATCGCCCGCATCCACTTGCCAGTCCGTATCACTACGTACATAGTGATATTGGGCATCAATGAGGAGGACCTATGACCGCGCAGAAGCTGGACGGCGTCGCGACCGCGGCGGCGATCACGCAGGAGTTGACCGAGCGGGTCGCCGCGCTGAAGGAGCGGGGGATCACCCCGGGCATCGCGACGGTGCTGGTGGGCGCCGACCCGGCGTCGCAGCTGTACGTGGGGATGAAGCACAAGCGGTCGCAGGCGATCGGGATGAACTCGATCCAGCGTGAGCTGCCGGCCGAGGCGACGCAGGAGCAGGTCGAGGCGTTGATCGACGAGCTGAACGCCGACCCGGCGTGCCACGGGTACATCGTGCAGCTGCCGCTGCCGAAGCACATCGACACCGATCGGGTGCTGGAGCGGATCGATCCGGCGAAGGATGCGGACGGGTTGCACCCGACGAACCTGGGCCGGCTCGTGCTGAACGTGAACACGCCGATCACGTCGCCGCTGCCGTGCACGCCGCGCGGGGTGATCGAACTGCTCACCCGGAACGGGTACGACCTGAACGGCAAGCATGTCGTCGTGGTGGGTCGGGGGGTGACGATCGGCCGTTCGATCGGCCTGCTGCTGACGCGTCGTGACATCAACGCGACGGTGACCCTCACGCACACCGGCACGGTGGATCTGCCGCGCTACCTCAAGGAGGCCGACGTGATCGTCGCCGCCGCCGGGGTGAAGCACCTGGTGACCGCGGCCGATGTGAAGCCCGGCGCCGCCGTGCTGGATGTGGGCGTGACCCGTGAGGACGACCCGGAGACCGGCAAGTCCAAGGTCTACGGCGACGTCGCACCCGATGTCGCGGAGGTCGCCGGCTGGCTGTCGCCGAACCCGGGTGGTGTGGGTCCCATGACGGTGGCCCTGCTCATGACGAACGTCGTCGAGGCCGCCGAACGCGCCGCATCCGCCTGACGCGTCCCGTCTGACGTTCAGAACTCAGGACGGATCGACGGGCACCGCGGTTTCCCGGGCGTGCACCGCATCCGTCCTGAGTTCTGTGCACGGGGGCGGCGTCCGCGCCCGCGAAACATCGCCGTCACGCGACGCTGCGAGCATCGGGGGATGCTGACGCTTCACGGTGCCACCCGCATCCTCGTCGACGACGCCACCGAGCGGGACGGCGACCTCGCGGTCGACGCCGACGGCCGCGTCACCACCGCCGCGGTGGACGGGGAGGTGCTCGACGTCACCGGCTGCGTCGTCACCCCCGGGCTCGTGAACGCCCACCACCACCTGCTGCAGTCCGGGTTCCGGACGCTGCCCGGCACCCGCGGCGTGCCGATGCGCGACTGGCTCCCCGCCATGGCCTCGGCCTACGCGGCCGCCGGGATCGACGCGTCGCTCACCGGCGCGACCGCCGCGGTCGGCCTCGCCGAGTCGCTGCTGTGCGGGGTGACCACGGTGGCCGACCACCAGCTGAACTGGCCCGCAGACGCGGGCGTCGACGACACCGTCGCGATCGCGCGCTCGGTCGCCGACGCCGCCGCGAGCCTGGGGGCGCGGCTCGTGTTCGTGCGCGGCACCGCCCGCGACGACCCCGAGGAGGCGGCCGCGAGCGCCGACGCGATCGCGCACGAGCTGCTCGCGGGCGGACACGACGGCGGCGTCACCGGCGACGGGATGCTGCAACTCGCGGTCGGGCCGGCGGGCGTCCACTCCGACACCGAGGCGACGTTCCGCCTGCTCGGCGAGGTCGCCGCGCGGCATGGCCTGCGTCGTCGCACGCAGGCGAACGAGCAGGTGGACACCGAGATCGCCCTCGAGCGGTACGGGCGACGGCCCCTCGACCTGCTCGAGGACTGGGGCTGGCTCGCACCCGACGTCACGATCGCGCACCTGTGCGACGTCACCCCGGACGAGATCGACCGGCTCGCGACCGCGGGCGTCACCGCGACCCACGCGCCCGGCTGCGACGTGCCGATGGGCTGGGGGATCGCGCCGGTGGCGGCGCTGCTCGACGCCGGCGTCCGCACCGGCCTCGGCACCTCCGGCGGCGGATCCAACGACGCGGGGCACCTGCTCGCCGACGCCCGGCTCGCCCTGCAGGTCTCCGGCCTCGTCGGCCCGCAGCTGCCCGCCCGCACCGTCCTCGGCATGGCCACCGCGGGCGGCGCCGCAGGCCTCGGCCGCACCGACCTCGGGCACCTCCGCCCCGGCGCCCGGGGCGACCTCTGCGTCTGGGACGTCTCCGGCGTCGCGGATGCGGGCGTCGACGACCTGGTCGCGGGCCTTCTCTGGGCCTCGCCGGGCCGCCGGCCGCGGCACGTCGTCGTCGGCGGCCGGGTCGTCGTGCGCGACCACCGGTTGGTCACCGCCGACGAGGGCGCGCTCGTCGCGGCGCTGCGCGACCGCATCCGTCGCTGACCGCGTCCCGAACTCCTCAGAAACAGCGGATCCGACCGGCGGATGCGGTCGAGCACCCCGAATCCGAGGAGTTCGGGCAGCGGGGGTCAGAGGTCGAGGACGAGCCGCGGGCACCTCGCCCGCGAGACGCACACCATCATGACGGTGTCGCCCTCCTGCTCGAGCGGGGTGAGCACGGAGTCGCGGTGCTCGACCTCGCCCTCGAGCACCCCAACCTCGCACGTGCCGCAGGTGCCGCGGCGGCAGGAGGAGAGCACCATCGCGTCCGGCGCCTGCTGCTCGATCGCCTCCAGCACCGACTGCCCGGGCTCGACCGTGACGACCTCGCCGCTCATCGCGAGCTCGACCTCGAACGGATCGGTCCACACCGGTTCGCCGAACTCCTTCGCCTCGAACCGCTCGACGTGCAGCCGCTCGGCGGGCACCGCCGCCTCGAGCGCCGCGATGAGCCGCGCCGGGCCGCACGCGTACACGGCGGTGGCGTCATCGACCCCGGCGGCCAGCGCGGCGACGTCCAGCCGCTCGCCCTCGTCCGCGGCGTGCAGGCGCACCCGACCCGGATAGGCCGCCTCGAGCTCGCTCGCGAACGCCATCGTGCGCCGGGAGCGGCCGGCGTAGTCGAGCGTCCAGTCGGCGCCCGCCGCATCCGCCGCCAGCACCATCGCCCGCAGCGGCGTGATGCCGATGCCGCCGGCGACGAACCGGTACGTCGTCCCCGGGTCGGCGGCGAACGCGAAATGGTTGCGAGGACCCCGCACCCGGATGCGGCCGTCGACCGCGATCTGCTCGTGCACGCGGACGGACCCGCCGCGGCCGGCGTCCTCTCGGAGCACCGCCACCCGCCAGCGCGACCGGTCGCCCGGGTCGGAGCAGAGCGAGTACTGGCGCTCGAGCCCCGGCTCGAGGACCAGGTCGATGTGCGCGCCCGGGGTCCAGGCGGGGAGGTCGCGACCGTTGTGCGCGACGAGGTCGACGGCGACGACGCCGTCGGCGAGGACCGTCCGACCCGCCACGACGAGGTCACGTTCGACGTCACTGAAGTAGCTCACAGCCGCCCACCGTAGCCACGCCATGTGTCGGGGAGGTGACGCGGCGACCGGGCGCGCGCTGTTTACGACCCCGCAACAGGCGACGCGGTCCATCGAAACAGCGCGGGTGTGCAATGGCCGCAAGCTTGTTGGCCACGCCAACAACCCGGCGGCGAAGGGAACCGGATGAATCCGATCGAGGCGAGTCGACTCCTCCCCGGCCAGGAGGTGGCACGCCTGAGGGGCGTGGTGCACGCCGACGGCAGCGACGGCGACATCGCGATCGCGGGCGGGCAGGTGGTGACCGACGCCGGCACCGGCACCGACGTCGACGCGAGCGGATGGCTCGCGCTCACCCCGCTCGCCGATCTGCACGCGCACCTCGACAAGGCGTACACCTGGGATGCGGCCGGGCGGCCGGAGGGGTCCCTCGAGGATGCCGTCGCCTGCTGGCAGCGGTTCGGCGCACTCCTGACCGAGGAGGAGATCGCCGCGAACGCGCGGCGGCAGGTGCTCGCCGCGCTCGGCGCCGGCGTCACCGCGATCCGCACCCACGCGAACTACCACGAGGGCCCCGACCCGCTGCGGGGGATCCGTGCCCTCATCGCCCTGCGCGAGGAGTTCCGCGGGCTCGTCGACATCCAGGTCGTCGCGCTGCACGGCAGCGACCGCGGCGACGACGTGGTCCGCGAGGCCGTCGCGCTCGGCATCGACCTCATCGGCGGGGTCCCGCACCTCGCCGCCGACCCCGCCGCCGAGCTGGATCGGACGCTGCGGCTCGCGGAGGAGGCGGGCCTCGGCGTCGACCTGCACGCCGACGAGACGCTCGCCCCCGAGGCGGGCGACCTGCTGCGGCTCGCCGAACGCACCCGCGACTGGCCGGCCGCGCGCACCCGCGCGGCGGGGCACTGCGTGAGCCTGGCCATGGTCGAGCCGGACCGGCTCGACCATGTGCTCCGCGCGAGCGCCGAGGCCAGCGTCTCGATCATCACGAACCCGCTCACGAACCTGTACCTGCAGGGCTGGCGGCATCCGGTGGCGACCCCGCGCGGCATCCCGCCCCTGCGCACCGTCATCGACGCCGGGGTGACGCTGGCCGCCGGCGGCGACAACGTGCAGGACCCCTTCAACCCGCTCGGCAACGGCGACATGGTCGACGTCGTCGCGGCGCTCGTGCTCGCCGGGCACCTGGCGCCCGCCGAGGCGTGGCGGGTGACGGCCGCCGGCGGCCGCGACGTCTTCGGGCTGCCGCGCGCCGACGGGCGACCCGGCGACCCGGCGGACCTCCTGCTGGTGCGTGCCCGCACCGTCGCCGAGGCGGTCGCCGAGCGCGCACCGGACCGGGTCGTGATCCGCGCCGGACGGGTCGTCGCGGTGCGCCGCAGCCAGACCCTCACGGTCGACGTGGCCGACCGGGCGGAGGTGCCGGCATGACCGCGACCCTTCGGTTCGACGACGTCACGAAGGATTTCGCCACCGGCACCCGCGCGCTCAGCGAGGTGTCGCTCTCGGTCTCGGCGGGGGAGTTCGTCTCCGTCGTCGGACCGTCGGGATGCGGCAAGTCGACCCTCCTCCGCCTGGCCGCGGGGCTGGAGGACGCCACGTCGGGCACCGTCGCGAACGCGGCCGACGTCACGAGCTTCGTCTTCCAGGACCCGACGCTGCTGGAGTGGCGGACGGCGCAGAAGAACGTCGAACTCATCGGCGAACTGGCGCACGTCCCCGCCGCCGAGCGTCGCGCCCGCGCCACGGCCGCCCTCGAACTCGTCGGCCTCGCAGGCTTCGAGCGGCAGCATCCGCGCGAGCTGTCCGGCGGCATGCGGATGCGGGTCTCCATCGCCCGCGCGCTCGTCGCCGAGCCGCAGCTCGCGCTCTTCGACGAGCCGTTCGGCGCGCTCGACGAGATCACCCGGCTGAAGATGCAGACCGAGCTGCAGCGGCTGTTCCGCCTCTCCGGGTTCGCCGCCATGTTCATCACCCACTCCATCTCGGAGGCGGTCTACCTCTCCAGCCGCGTCGTGGTGATGAGTGGACGCCCGGGGCGGATCGTCGAGGACATCGAGCTCCCGTGGGCGTACCCGCGGTCGCCGGAGCTGCGGTACGAACCCGAGTTCGGCCGGATCGCCGGGCACCTGTCGAAGACGCTGGAACTGGAGCACTCATGACCGACGACGTCCTGACCGCACCCCGACCCCTCGCCGCCGCGTCACCGGCACCGCCGCCCGTCGCGCGGGGCTCTGCCCGGGCGGCGGCAGGGCGCGCCGGTGCCCGCGTGTTCCCGGTCGTCGCCGCGATCGTCGGCATCCTGGTGATCTGGTACGCCGTCTCCTACCTGCTGCTCGACCCCAAACGCCGCTTCCTGCTGCCGCCCCCGCACGAGGTGCTCGCCGAGACGTTCGGCAACCCGCAGGTCATCGCGCCCATGCTGGCGGCGCTGGGGCAGACCACGACGGTGGCGCTCATCGGCCTCGCGCTGGCGGTCGTGATCGGCATGGGCTGGGCGATCCTCATGTCGCAGTCGCGCCTGGCCGAGCGCGTGCTCTACCCGTACGCGGTCATCCTGCAGACGATCCCGATCCTCGCGCTCACCCCGCTCATCGGCATCTGGATGGGGTACGGGATCCCCGCCCGCATCGTGGTGTGCGTCATCGTCGCGGTGTTCCCGCTCATCTCCAACACCCTCTTCGGCCTCCAGTCCGCGGAGGCGTCCGCGCACGACCTGTTCACGCTGAGCAGGGCGAACCGGCTGCAGCGGCTGTGGAAGCTGCAGCTCCCGGCGGCGATCCCGTCGATCTTCACCGGGCTGCGCAACGCCGCCGGGCTGTCGGTCATCGGCGCGATCGTCGGCGACTTCTTCTTCCAGCAGGGCAGCCAGGGCATCGGCGGGCTGCTGCGCACCTACACCCTGCGGCTCAACATGGAGCCGCTCTTCCTCGCCATCATCTTCACCGCGTTGTTCGGCGTGGCCGTCTTCTCGGTCTTCGCGGCGCTCGACCGCATCGTCGTCGGGCGCCTCTTCGGCGCCCGGGCGCGCTGACCCCACGCTTCCCCCGGCACCCGCACCACCGGCTCCACACGTTCCACCGGCTCCACCTTCCCAGCCCACCCATTCCCTGGAGGAACCCGTGTCCCACCGCACCCGTGCACTCGCCACCCGTCGCCTGCCGGCCGCCGGTGCCGTCGTCGCCCTCGCCGTCGCCCTCGTCTCCTGCGCCGGCGGTGACGACGGTGCCGCCACGACCGTGAACGCCCCGGCGGCCGAGGCCGGCGGCGCGCTCGACCTGTCCGGCGTGTGCCCCGACACCATCGTCATGCAGCAGGACTGGCAGCCGGAGGCCGAGCACGGTGCGATGTACGCGCTCGTCGGCGAGGGCTACCGCATCGACGCCGACGCGAAGAGCGTCACCGGCCCCCTCGTCGCGCAGGGCGAGTACACCGGCGTCGACATCGAGGTGCGTCCGGGCGGACCGAACGTGAACTTCCAACCGGTCCCGGCGCTGATGTACCTCGATCCGGACATCTTCATCGGCGCGGTGAACACGGATGCGGCCATCGTCGCCGCCGCCGACCAGCCCACGGTCGCGGTCACCTCGCAGCTCACCTGGAGCCCGCAGATCCTCATGTGGGATCCCGCCAGCCACGATGGCGCCACCACCATCGCGGAGGCAACGGCGGACGGCGCCCCGGTCGTCACCTCGGGCGACATCATCCCGAGCATGCTGCTCGCGCAGGGGCTCATCGACCCGTCGCAGGTCGACACCAGCTATGAGGGGACGCCGCAGCGGTTCGTGGCCGACCCGTCCATCCTGCAGCAGGGCTTCGCGACCGCCGAACCGTACGTGTACGAGGAGGAGATCGAGGAGTGGGGTGAGCCGGTCGGGTTCCAGCTCCTGTCCGAGATCGGGTACTCGATCTACCCCGAGCCGCTCGCGGTGCGGCCGGAGACGATCGACGAGTACGGCGACTGCCTCGCCAAGCTCGTCCCGATCATGCAGCAGGCCCAGATCGACTTCCTGGCCGAGCCCGACACGACGATCGACCTCATCCTCGAACTCGTCGACGCCTACCAGACCGGCTGGACGTACTCCCGTGGCGTGGCGGAGTACTCCGTGGCCTCGCAGGTCGACCTCGGCATCGTGGTCGACGACCCGGCCTCCGGCGTCTTCGGGCAGTTCGACCCTGCGCGGATGCAGTCGATCGTGGACGACTTCGTGCCCTTCCTCGTCGAATCGGGCAGCCTCAGCGAGTCCGACGCGGCGGACGTCGACGTCGACGCGCTCTACACGAACGAGTTCATCGACCCGTCGATCTCGATCGGCTGAACCGGCGACGGGCCCGGCCGGCACCTCCCGGCCGGGCCCGTCGGCGTCGCTGCGCCCGGCGGTCGGCGTCTCAGAGCGCGGCGGTGACGGACGCCGCGAGGGCGTCGAGCGCATCGGCGAGGCGGGTCGCGTCGGCCTCGGCCTCCTCGGCGTCATGACCGTCGTCGCCCGGTGCCGCGTTGCAGCGGATGTTCACCGCGGCGGAGCGGACGGCGGCGGCGAGGAGCCGCGCCGCGACCGCGACGTCGGGACGCAGTCGCCGATCGCCGTGCTCGGCGGCCCATTCGAGGGGCGGCCGCAGCCGCGCCGCGGTGTCGACGATCGCGACGCTGCACGCGGTGGCGGCGCGCAGCGCGTGGGCCACCGCATCCGCCCTCCCGGGTGCGCCCTCCGGTGCGCGGAACGCGGCGACGAGGGACTCGGATGCCGCCGCGTCGCGGGCCGCGTCGGCGAGCGCATCCACGCGGACGCCGCCCGCCGCCTCGAGCGCGCGGTCGCGTGCCGGCGAGGCCGCGCTGTACCCGAGGACCATCTCGGTGAGCGCCGCCGCGTGCCCGGTCACGACGGCCGCGACGGCACCGCCGCCGGGTGCGGGAACGGGGCGCGCGACGGCGGCGAGCCACGCGTCGAGTGCGGCGGGCGCGGCGGCGTCGGGGGTCGGCATGGCGGCGAGTCTACGGGTGACCTCGCCGTTACACCGCCGAAACCGCGGCCCCCTAGTGTCGCCCGTGTTGGTCACGCCAACACGGGCAGGAGGGAGCAGGATGCGGTTCGCCACACGTCAGCCGGCCTCGCCGACGCCCGCCGCGGCCGCGCTCCTGCGCGCGCCCGCGCCGCTGCGCGAACTCGACCTCGACGGCACCGATCCCGAGCTCCTGCGCCGGGCCGCGACGGCGGGGACCGGCCCGGTGCTCGTCCGCGACCGCCCGGGCCCACGCGCCCTCTCGCCGGCCTACCGGGCCACGGTGCTGGCGCGAAGCGGCGTGCCCGTCGTCGCCGAACTCAGCTGCCGGCACCGGAACCGGGTCGCACTGGAAGGGGAGGTCGCGGCGCTCGCCGACGCCGGGGCCGCCGGTGTGCTCGTCGACGGCAGCGAGGACGCCGCGGACACCCCGGCGACGCCGGTGCACGACCTCGACCGCGCCGGGCTCATCGACCTGGTCGCCCGTGCGGGACTGGCGGTGCTCGTCACGGACGCCGATCCCGCACCCGCCGCGCCACCGCTGCCCGACCGGCCGTCCGGCCGGTGCCCGAAGCACATGACGTACGGCCCCTGCGGCGGCGTCGACCCCGACGGCAGCTGCGAGATCGACGACGCGCCGTGCGCGTTCCTCGGTCGCACCCTCCCGGTCCGGTGGCGCGAAGCGACCGGTGACGCCGCCGCCTCCGACGCCCCGGCCGCGAAGGAGGTGCGCGACATCATGGCGCGGCGGCCGGTCGTGCTCTCCGGGCTGCCCGTGCGCGAACGCGTCGCCGCCGACGTCGCGGCGGCGGCGGACATCCTCCGCGGCAGCGTCGACGCCGTCCTCTCCGGCGACGCGGGCTGGTCCCGCACCCAGTTCCCGCCCGCATACCGCGCACACCTCATCGCCGCCGCGGGGCTCCGCGTGTGGATGGGGGTCAACGCCCGCGACCGCAACCGGGCCGCGATCGACACCGAGCTGGCATCCCTCGCGGCCCAGGGGGTCGCGGGCGTGCACCTCGTGACCGGTGACCACACGCGAACCGGCGACCGGCCCGACGCCCGGCCCGTCTTCGACCTGGAATCGACCACCATGCTCCCGCGGGCACGCCGCCAGGGGCTGTTCACCTCCTTCGCCGAGTCCCCGGCCGCGCCGCCGCAGCACCACCGGGGCGCGCGCGTACGCCAGAAGCAGCTGGCCGGCGGCGAGATGTGCATGCTGCAGTACTGCGGGGATGCGGCGGACGTCGCCGACTTCATCGGCAGCTGCCGCGACGCGGGGGCCGACGTGCCGGTGCTCCCGGGGGTGCCTCTGGTCATCGACCGGCACGGCGCGGAGCAGCTCGCGGGATTCCACGCCGCACGCCTGCCCACCGGCTATGTCGAGACCCTGCTGGCCGCGGACGACGTCACCGCGACCGGGATCGGACTCGCGATCGCCTACGGCAGGTCGCTGCTCGCGGTGGCCGGCGTCGCGGGGGTCGTCGTCGCGGGCGGGGCACGTCCCGGGCGCGAGCTCGACCAGGCGCACGCGCTCGCCGCCGTCTGCGCGGCGCTCGGAGGCGGGTCGTGACCGCCGTGTCAGTCGCGGTGGCGGTACTCCTTGACCACGAGCGCGCGGCACTCGAGTCCGGGGTCGGTGCGCCAGCGGTGCCGCACGCCGCCCTCGTAGTAGGTGGCATCGCCCCGCTCCAGCCGGAACTCCTCGTCGCCGAGGATCACCGTCAGCACGCCATCGAGCACGTAGACGAACTCGTCCTCCGCATGCTCCCACCAGATGTCGTCGCCGAACGCGCCGCTGAACACCATCGGCACGAACGGCGGCGACCCGTGCTGCGCGAGCACCGTCACCGGGCCCGTCCCCGCATCCAGGGGGGAGCCGTCGCTCTGCCGGAACACGTGGTACGCGCCCTGCCCGGCCGGGGTCTCGTCCGCGCCGGTGAGGAGGTCCTGCTGCGTCGTGCCCAGCGCCCGGGCGATGCGGAACAGCGACGCCATGCTCAACCGCTCCAGGCCGCGCTCGACCTGGCTGAGGAACGAGTGCGAGAGCTCCGCCTCGGCGGCCGCCTTCGCGAGGGTCAGGCCCCGCTCCTGCCGGAGCGCCCTGATGCGCGCGCCGAGCGCGCGGGCGGCGTCGTCGACGGTGGACGGGCCGCGATCCGGATGCGGCGGGGCGGGCGTGGGTTCGCTCACCGCTGCAGCGTACCGGTTCACCCCGTCGGGGGCCGCGTGGTCCCCGCGGCCTCCGTGATCTTCGGGCGGGCGCAAGCCCGACCCGCGTCGACGAGTGACTCATCACCCGGCTCGTCGAATGCCACACCCGGGAGATGGGTCCGAGGAGGAGACCGATGACCGATCCCGATTACGACGCCCTCGAGGCGGAGCTCGCCGACCTGCTCGGCCCGCGCGGCGTCTCACGCGACATGCGCCAGCGCGAGAAGGCATCCGTCGACGGCGCGCGCATGTCGCCCATCATCGCCGAGCTGCTGCCGCTCGGCGTCGCCGACATCGTCGCGTTCCCGACCACGGCGGAGGAGATCGCCGCGGTCGTCGCGGCCGCATCCCGTCACGGCGTCACGATCACCCCGCGCGGCAAGGGCACCGGCAACTACGGCCAGGCGATCCCGATGCCCGGCGGCCTCGTGCTCGACACCTCGCGTGCCCGCACGATCATCGAGGTCGGCGACGGGTTCATCACGGCGGATGCGGGCGCCCCGCTCGCCGCGCTCGAGCAGGCCGCACGGGCGACCGGGCAGCAGCTGTGGATGTACCCCTCCACCGTGCACTCGAGCGTCGGCGGGTTCCTCGCCGGCGGATCCGGCGGCACCGGCACGATCAAACACGGTGCGAACCACATGGGGTTCGTCGTCGCGCTCGACGTGGCGACCCCCACCTCCGACGGCCTCCTGCACGTCGAGGGGGAGGAGGCGCTCGGCTTCATCCACAACTACGGCACCGCCGGGATCATCGCCCGCGCCACCGTCCGGCTCGAGCCGCTCCAGGACTGGCGCGGACTCTACGCCTCCTTCCCGGACTTCGCCGGCTCCCTGTCGGTGCTGCGCGAGCTCGGCCGCCTGCAGCCCGCGCCCCGGCTCGTCTCGGCCGACACCCCGCACATCACCGCGCAGCTGCCGCCCGACCCGGCCTTCCCCGAGGGGCGCAGCTCGCTGCGGATGATCGCCGACGCCGCGACCGTCGCGGCCGCCACCGCGATCATCGAGGGCGCCGGCGGCCGTATCGAGGACGTCCGCGAGGGACCGCAGGTCTCGGCGAACATCTCCGTGCTCAGCTACAACCATCCGATCGAGTGGCTGCAGAAGTCCGAACCCGGCGTGTACTTCCACGTCGAGGTCGCCGGCGACGCCCTCATCGAGCGTATCGACGAGGTCCACGCCGTCTACCCGGGCGGCCTCCTGCACATCGAGGCGGGGAACACCGTGCCGATCGGGATGCTGGCGGGGATCTACGAGAGCCCCGAAGCCGTGTACGCGGGCATCGAGAAGCTGGGCGAGCTCGGCGTCGGCGTGCACAACCCGCACCAGTGGAACGTCGACTTCCGGCTCGGCGAGACCGTCGAGCTCGCCCGGCGGACCGATCCGCACGGACTCCTCAACCCCGGCAAGCTCAACCCCGACTACGCCGGCCCGACGAAGGGGGCGATCCGATGACCGCGCCCGCGACCCGGCAGTGGGCCGACCTGTCCGGCACGGCGCTCACCGAGGCCCTCACCGAACGCTCGCTCGCGGTGATCCCGATCGGCGCGCTCGAACACCACGGGCCGCACCTGCCGCTGCGCACCGACGCGCTCGTGGCCGAAGCGGTCGCGACCGCGGCGGTCGACCGCGCCGCCGCATCCGGGATCGACGCGTGGGTGCTGCCGACCGTGGTCTACACGAAGTCCGACGAGCACCACTGGGCGCCTGGCACCGTTTGGCTGGAGGGCACGACCCTGCTCGAGCAGCTCGTCGAGATCGGTCGCTCGATCTCGATGACCCCCGCCCGGACCGTCGTGTTCGTCAACGGGCACGGCGGCAACGTCATGCTGCTCGGCTGGGTGAACCGCGAGCTCCGGCGCCGCTTCGGGCTGCGGTCGTTCTCGATGCCCGCGAGCGTCGGCGGCGCCGGCGACGGGCTCGACGGTCGCCCGGACGAGCTCGGCCAGGGCATCCACGCCGGGTACGCCGAGACCTCCGTGGTCATGCACCTCGCCCCGCACCTCGTGTCGCCGGACTTGCCGCCGCGGAACGTCCCGGAGAGGATCGCGGGCATGCGGCACATCGGCTTCAACGCCAAACCGGTGATGTTCGGCTGGACGAGCGACGACTTCGGCCCGACCGGTGTCATCGGCGACCCCACCGGCGCGAGCGCCGAGGCGGGCGCCGTGCTGTTCGAGCGGGCCGTCGCCTTCGTGACCGAGGCGCTCGCCGAGATCGACGGATTCGAGTTCGCGTGAGCGCGGACGGGAAGGACACCATGACCACGAACCTGCCGCCCGAGGCGGTCCCGGTGCTCGGCGACGAGACCGTCGCCGACCCCGCGGCGCTCGCCGCATCCTGGCTGCCGCCGCTCGGCGCCGAACCCCTGCGGATGACGCTGTCCACGATCGACGAGGACGGCTTCCCGCGCGCGAGGACCGTGCTCCTCAGCGAGTTCGACGGCGAACGCGTCTACTTCCACACCGACGCCGCGAGCCGCAAGGTCGCCGACCTCGCCGCGAACCCTCGGGTCGCGCTGACGGTGCTCTGGCCCGACGGATCGCGGCAGCTCGTGGTGCAGGGCACCGCCGCGCCCGCATCCGCCGAGGAGCTGGCCGACGCCTACCGCCGCCGGTCGCCCTACCTCAAGCAGCTCGCGTGGCAGAACACGCAGGCGTACGCCGAACTGCCGCTCGCCGAGCGGGAGGCGGCGTGGGCGCGGTTCCGTGACGAGACGCCCGAACCCGCGCAGCCGGAGGGATGGGTCGGGTACGGCGTGCTGCCGCACCGGCTGCTGTTCTGGGCGGCGCATCCGGAGGGCGGGAGCGCCAGCCGACGCGTCGAATACGTGCGCGACGGCGGCGGGTGGACGCTGCGCCGGCTGCCGGGCTGAGCGACCGACGCGCCCAGATGCGTCCCAGCGCACGAGCGTAGGATCGGTGGGGCGCGACGAACGATCGTGCCCGAGAAGGGACGAGACGTGCGGGTGAGATCTGGGTCGGACTGGCGGGATGGGATCCCGTTCGAGAAGCCGACGAGTCTGGCGGAGGTCGCGCCGGGCGAGCCCACCCGCTGCTTCGTGTGCGGCCCCGCATCCGAGGCGGTCGAGCGCACCGGGCTGTTCGCGTACAAGCACCGCCACCCGGGCAACCACGACGGCTTCGTCCGCTTCTACTGCGCCGAGCACGTGCCCGCCACCGTGGCGCCCGTCGTCCCCGCGCCCGTCGTCGCCGGCAAGCCCGCCCGCAAGGCCCGCGTCGCCGGTTCGCCCGCGCGCCAGGCGCCCGCCCGCACGCCCAGGCCCACCCCCTCGGCCGACCGCATCCGTCCGGTCTGCCCCGAGTGCTTCATGGAGGTGCCGCCGACCGGCGTCTGCGGCAACTGCGGCACCACGCTCTGACACCACCTGAACCGCGAGACTGCATCTGCGTGACGAGACTGCGGGGTAACCCCGCAGTCTCGGCGGCCAGATGCAGTCTCGCGGTTCTGTCGTGTGTAAGCGGGGAGAGAGTTCTCGGGAAAGATTGCATTATGTGGGAGGGAATGTAATATGAGGGGGTGCCTGCGGGCACTCACGCCGAAGTGAGAACAAAGGAGAGTCCAGTGGGCGCACGACGCGGACACGAGTACCTGGCAGGCCTCGCCGACGGACGCGAGGTCTGGTACGGCGCCGAACGGATCGATGTCACCGAGCACCCGGTGTTCGCGGGCTCGATCGCCGGGATGGCCGCCTACTTCGACTACCAGTGGGAGCACCAGGACGACTGCCTGTTCCCCAGCCCCGACACCGGCGACCTCATCAGCGTCGCCCACCTGCGACCGCGGTCCGCCGAGGACATCGCCCGCCGCCACGTCGCCTTCGAGCGGTTCGCCAAGTACTCCGTCGGGATGCTGGGCCGCACCCCCGACTACGTCAACGTCGTGCTGGCGGGCCACGTCTCGCGCACCGACCTGTGGCAGAAGGCGTCGAGCCCGGTGTACTACGAGCGCATCTCGGCGTACCAGAAGTACGTCGCCGAGAACGATCTCGCCCTGACCCACACGATCGTCCACGCCAACATCGACAAGTCGATCGGCGAGCTCGACGGCGCGAACGCCGACCTCACGCTGCAGGTCGTCGACCGCACCGAGGAGGGCATCATCGTGCGCGGCGCGAAGCTGCTCGCCACCCTCGGCCCGATCGCCGACGAGTGCTACGTATACCCGGCGACGCCGATCAAGCCCGGCTACGAGAAGTACGCCATCTCGTTCGCGATCCCGATGAACGCGCCCGGCGTGGTCGTCGTGTGCCGCGACCACTACGGCGTCGACCAGTCCGTCGAGGACCGTCCGTTCTCGGCGCGCTTCGACGAGCAGGACGGCGTCGTCATCTTCGACGACGTCCTCATCCCGCACGACCGCGTCTTCATCGACGGCGAGCTCGACCTCTACAACTCGGTCAACCAGGGCACCGCGACCGGCTGCACGCAGCAGCAGACCGCCATCCGCTCCGCCGTGAAGCTCGAGTTCGCGTACGACCTGCTCGTCGAGGTCGCCAAGACCACCGGCCAGGACACCCGCCCGGACGTCATCCAGCTCCTCGGCGAGGTGCACGCCTACCTGGGCATCACCCGTGCGCTCATCCACTCGGCCGAGTCCCGCGCGAGCGACTGGGGCGGCGGGGCCTACTTCGTCCACGACGACATCGGCCTGCTCCGCAACATCATGTCGGAGTGGATGATCCGGGTGAACGACATCATCAAGACCATCGGCTCCCACAACCTGCTGGCGACGCCCACGCAGGCCGCGTTCGACGACCCGCGCCTCGGCCCGCTCCTGGAGCGGTACCTCCCCGGCGCGAAGGACGTCTCGGCCCGCGACCGCGCGAAGATCATGCGCACCGCGTGGGACTTCGCCGGCTCCGCCCTCGGCTCGCGCATCGAGCTGTACGAGCGCTTCTACCTCGGCAGCATCGGCCGTGCCCGGATGCTGGAGCACATGAAGGCGCAGCGCTCGGGCGACACCGGCGCGCTGAAGGCGTTCCTCGAGCAGACCGCGCGGTCGACGGCAGTGCCGGCCGAGGTGTGACCGGCGTGCCCGGGAACCTCTCGCGCACCCTCTCCGAGCACCTCGCGGCCGCGTCGTACGACGCGCTGCCGGCGGATGCCGTCGCCCGGGCGAAGACCCGGCTGGCGGATGCGGTCGGGCTCATCGCCGCCGGCCGCCGGGCCGAGGGGAGCGCGGACGTCGTCCGGCTCGTCGAGGGCTGGGCCGGCCGCCCCGAGGCGACCGTGCTCGGCACGCGCACCCGGGTCCCCGCGATGCACGCCGCCCTCGCCAACGCGGTGCTCATGCGCTCGTACGACTTCGAGCCGGTGGGTGCGGACCGGGCGGACGGGGTGCAGATCCCGTCGCACATCACCGGCACCACCGCATCCGTCGCGCTCGCCGTCGGCGAGGCGACCGGCGCGAGCGGCCGAGACGTGCTGACCGCGATGGTCTACGGCGACGACCTCGCCGCAAGGCTCGGGCACGCGACCGGCTTCGACGTGTACGGCGGCGGCGACAACACCGGCACGATCAACGCCCTCGGCGGCGCCGCCACGGCGGGCATCCTCATGGGGCTGGATGCGGAGGGGATCCGGCGTGCGCTGGGCCTCGCCGTGAACCAGCTCGGCGGCACGATCGACAACATCAACGACAAGACCGTCGCGTTCAAGCTGCCGATCGCGCTGTCGGCCCGCAACGCCGTGTTCTCGGCCGAGCTCGCCGCCACCGGCTTCGCCGGCCCCGAGGATCCGATCGGCGGCCGGTTCGGCTACCTGAACCGGTACGGGACGGGCGAACCAGAGATCGACCGCATCCTCGACGGCCTCGGCGAGGCGTTCTTCGCCGACGCAGTGATCAAGCCGTGGCCGACCTGCCGGGCGTCGCAGGCGTCGCTCGACGCGACGGTGCGGCTCGTCCGAGACCACGGCGTCACGGCGGACGACGTCGAACGCGCCGTCGTGCACGTGAACCCGCAGACGAAGTCCGGGTTCGTCGGGCAGCCCTTCACGGTCGGCGCCTCGCCCGAGGTGTCGGGGGCCTTCAGCATCCTGTTCGCGGTCGCGACGGCGCTGCTCGACGGCACGGTGGCGCTGCGCCACATGAACGAGGCGCACATGACCTCGCCGCGGCTGCAGGCGATGCTCGAGCGCGTCGAGATCCAGGACACGCTGCCCCGCTCGGCGGTGCGGACGGCCGAGGTCGAGGTGTTCCTGCGATCGGGCGGGTCGCACCGGGTGCGGGTCGAGCAGGTGCTCGGCGACATCCACTTCGCGCCGCTGCCGGACGACCGCGTGCGCGAGAAGTTCCACGGCAATGTCGCGTGGGCGGGCCTCGAGCCCGCCGCGGGCGAGCGGATGCTGGCACTCGTCGACGCGATCGACACCCTCCCCGACCTCGCCGAGCTCCCCGCCCTCCTCGCCGGCTGACCCCCCGCATCCCGCTGGCTCGACCCGACAGTACCCGCGAGCGCGCATGCGTTTCGTGAAGACGTATCCGATCGGGTGCGCACTCGCGAAACGGATGCGCATTCGGGAACCATCGACGGTGACCAGGCCGGCGGGAACGGGGGGAGGGGCCGCATCCGTATGGATGCGGCCCCTCCGGCGTGCGGGTCAGCTCCGGCGGAGGTCGGACTGGGTGTACCGGGCGTAGTCGCGGGCCGCCGCGCCCGCGAGGGTGGCGCGCACCTCGTCGGCGGCCTCCTGCATCGCCCGCACCCACCCGAGGGCGGTGGCGCCGTCGACGCCCTGCGGCAGGGTCCCCAGGCGAAGTACGAGGCCGGAGTTGCGCGGCTCGTCGGTCGCCGGGTCGAAGACCGGCACGACGATGCTCGTGATGTCGGCGGCGGTCTCGGTCTCGTCGATCGACCCGCCGAAGCAGGCGTCGGCGCCGGCGATCGCGGCGCGCACCTCCCGGTCGCGGGCCGGGGTGAGCTCGCTCAGGCCGTACTCCGCGAGCGCCTCGCCGAGCGCGGCGTACGCCTCGGGGGCGGCGGCGCTGCGCGAGACGGCGTAGCCCTGCGCGCGGACCGTCTCGGCGGCGGCGCGGTGCCGCGCGATGCGGTCCTCGTCCTTCGGGTGGATGCGGCCGACCCAGGTCTCGACCTGCTCCGGGGTCCACGCGACGGCGGCCTCGCCGAGCGGCGGGATGAGGGGGAGTCGCACACCGATGCGCTCGTCCACGTCGGTGTCCGACCCGTACGAGGTCGCGCCGATCGTCTGGTCGAGGGCGCTCACCTGCACGAGGGCGGCCGCGGTGCAGCCGAAGCGCTTGGCGAGCCGGTCGAGCTGCGGGCGGGCGGCCTCGGCGAGGCGCACGGCGGAGATGAGCGACTCGTCCACGTGGGCGGTGAGGCCGGTGGTCGAGAACCCGCCGTAGCCGCCCTGGAAGAACAGCAGCGGGGTGACCGGCCGGGCGATGCCGAGGTCGTCGACCGCGACGAGCGTGATGAGGTGGTCGCCCGCCTCGATCTCCTGCGAGATGCGGCCGTGGATGTGGGCGACGGCGCCGTCGATCTGCGGAACGCCTGCGGGGGAGGGGGACCAGTCGACGCGGTCGAACTTGGCGGGGTCCTTCGAGGCGAGGGTGCGGCAGACCTGCATCTGGTCGTGGGCGAACACGTTGATGCAGACGGACTCCGCGCGACGCAGCTTCGCGTACGACTCGGACGTGCGCATGGGCATGAACGAGACGAGCGGCGGGTCGAGCGACACCGAGTTGAAGGTGCCCACCACCATGCCGATGGGGGCGTCGTCGACGACGGCGGTCACGACGACCACCCCCGTCGGGTAGTGGCCCATCACGTCGCGGAATGCGCGCTGCGGGTCGACGGCCGGTGCGGTCGAGCTGCTCGTGCTCATCGTTCCTCCTGGGGATCTGCGGCCTCGTCGCCGCGTGCGGTGTCCGACGTCTTCGAACTTTGCACTTGTCGATGCAGAATATATTCTTGTGCCGGAGATTTCAAACCTCAAAAACTCTGAAGGTTGTGCGCGATTGTTTCGTCTGGCATGAGGTGTTGTGCCGGATGACAATGGCATCGCGAGCGGAGTGGCTCCGGTCGCGCACGACCGCCGACAAGAAAGGCACACATCATGGCAGCCGAATCCCGTCGACGCATGGCGCTGACCACCTTCGTCATCCCCGCCGGCCACCACAAGGACGCGTGGCGCAGGGAGGGGAGCCGCATCGAGGAGGTCCCGGGCCTCGACTACGTCACGGAGCTGACGCTCATGGCCGAGGCCGCGAAGATCGACGCCGTCTTCTTCGGCGACGTCGCGCACGCCGAGCCCACGCTGCGCGGTGACATCAAGACGAACGGCTACTACGAGCCGATCACCACGCTGTCGGCGCTCGCGGCACGCACCACCCGCATCGGCCTCATCGGCACGGTGTCCACCACCTTCGAGAGCCCTTACACGGTCGCGCGCCAGATCGCGGGACTCGACCACATGTCGGGCGGTCGGGCGGGATGGAACCTCGTCACCTCGTTCGACGGCTTCCGCAACTACGGCTTCGACGAGGTGCCCGCCCCCGAGGAGCGGTACCGACGGGCCACCGAGTTCGCCGCCGTCGTGAAGGCGCTCTGGGACTCCTGGGGCGACGACGCGGTGATCGCCGACCGTGCGAGCGGCGAATACATCGACCGATCCAAGGTCCGGCGCATCTCGCACCAGGGGGACTACTTCCAGGTCGAGGGCCCCATGCCCGGCCCGCGCTCGCCGCAGGGGCACCCGGTCATCGTGCAGGCCGGCTCGTCCGGCCCCGGCCTCGACCTCGGCAGCTCCGTGGCCGATGCGATCTACACCGCGCAACCGGTGAAGGAGCGTGCGGTCGAGTTCTACGCCCAGTTCAAGCGGATGCTCGCCGACAAGGGTCGCGTGCCCGAGCACACGAAGGTGCTCCCCGGCATCCTGCCCATCATCGGCGAGACGCAGCGCGAGGCCGAGGAGCTCGCGGCCGAGCTCGGCTCGTACGTGAACCTCGAGTTCGGGCGGAAGCAGGTCGAGGCGGGCCTGGCCGGCGTCGACCTGTCGAGCCTCGACTACGACGAGCGCATCCCGGTGGAATGGCTGAGCGAGGATCCGTCCCTCGGCAGCCGGTACCACGTGTTCCGGCGGAAGGTCGTCGACCAGGGGATGACCCTGCGCGACCTCATCATCGACATGGCGCGCTCCGCCGGCCATCAGTGGATCATCGGCACGCCCCAGACCATCGCCGACACCATGGTCGACTGGTTCGAGTCGGGTGCGTGCGACGGCTTCAACCTCAACTCGCCGTACAACCCGGGCGGGATGAAGCAGATGTGCGAGCTGCTCGTCCCCGAGCTGCAGGACCGTGGCTACGCGCGCACCGAGTACGAGGGCACCACCCTGCGCGAGCACTTCGGACTCCCGCGTCCGACCGCCTGATGGAACCGGGCTGCGCGGCGTAGGTTTGTCGCACGCAGGACCGCACGGAAGGACCGCCGCCCGGCTGCCGGGAGGCGGTCCTTCGCGTTACTGCAGCCGCGCCCCCCTCCGATCGGAGGGAGGCCGGAAAAAAAGCTCCACAATCCAAGAGGAATGCGTTATGGTCCATTTAATGCATTCTCGTGACGGGGATGCAGACAGGCCCACCGAAGGGCCGGAGCACCGATCTCGACGAGGAGAGCAGGCATGACACACTTCCCCCGACGCACCGTCCGCTGGGGCGCCATCGCCGCCGTGACCACCGCCACCGCACTGATCGCCACCGGCTGCGCCGGTGGCGAGACCGCCCCCGCATCCGACGGCGGGAAGACCGAGATCACGGTCGTCCACGCGGCGATCAACTACGAGCCGCTCTACCTCGCCGAGCAGGAGGGCTTCTTCGACGAGGTCGGCCTGGACGTGAAGATCGTCCCCGGCGGCACCGCCCAGGACAACCTCGGCCAGCTCGCGGGCGGCTCCGCCGACATCAGCATCATCTCGTGGGACACCGCGGTGACCGCGACCGCCGAGGGCCTGCCCATCAAGGTCATCTCGAACAACGGCATCATCAGCACCGAGTTCGACACCTCCGGCGTCGTCGTCCGCGAGGACAGCGGCATCACCTCGATGGCCGACCTCGAGGGCAAGACCATCGCCTTCAACTCCATCGGCTCCGGCGGCAACGTCCCGGTGCTGCAGGCGCTGAAGGACGCCGGCGTCGACCCCGACGACGTGACCCAGGTCGCGCTGCCCTTCGCCAGCATGCAGAGCGCGCTGGAGCAGAGCCAGGTCGACGCGATCTTCCCCTCCGACAGCTTCTACGCCCAGGCGCTCGAGGTCGACGACTTCACCGTCATCTCCAACCCCTCGCGCGAGTACCGCGGCGGCCTCGGCATCACGCTGTGGAGCGCCACGGACCAGTGGCTCGCCGCGAACGCCGGCACCGCCGAGAAGTTCAACGAGGCGATGGGCAAGGCCGTCGAGTTCTACATGGACCCGGCCAACGTCGAAGCGGTCTACCAGGTGCGCGCCGACGTCACCGGTCAGCCGGTGGACACGCAGAAGTTCAACCTCGTCGAGGCCTCACTGGTCACCGACCCCGAGGTCTCCCAGGCCACCACCGACGCGCTGGAGGAGTTCGGCTTCGTGCAGAACCCCAAGCCCGTCGACGAGATCCTCTGGGAGGGCGCGCCCCGCAGCTGACGCGGCGCGCCCGACCGACCCACGATTGTGAAGACGGACAAATGACGACGAAGACGATGTCCCCGACGACCGACACCGGGGTGGTGATCACGGTGCAGCGCCGCTACGACTGGATGCTGCTGCTCCAGCGGCTCATCGCCCTGGCCGTCATCCTCGTGCTCTGGCAACTGGCGGTCGTGGCCCGCGTGGTGCCCTCGTTCACGCCGGACGTGCCGGCGGTCATCGCCGCCGTCTTCACGACCGTGGTCTCGCCCGCCTTCTGGGGAGCCCTGGGGCAGACCCTCATGTCGGCCACCGCCGGCTGGGTGATCTCCTGCGTCATCGGCGTCGTGCTGGGCCTGCTCATCGGCAGCATCCGCCCCGTCGACCGCTCGACCTCCCTCGTGGTGGAGTTCGGGCGGGCGTTCCCCACGATCGCGCTCATGCCGGTCATGATGCTGCTGCTGGGCGCCACCACCCAGATGGAGATCACGCTCGTCGTGCTCGCCGCGGTGTGGCCCGTGCTCGTGCAGTCGATCCTCGGGTCCAGGCGACTGGACCCGGGGATCGTCGACACGGTCCGCATCTTCCGCATCCCGAAGACCCTCTGGTTCCGGCGGGTGCTGCTGCCGGCGGCGCTGCCGTTCATCGCCACCGGCGTGCGCATCTCGGCGTCCATCGCGATCCTCGCGGCCGTCGGCGTCGAGGTGCTGACCCAGGTGCCCGGTATCGGCCGCCTCATCACCCTGGCCCAGGAGGCCCAGCGATGGGACCTCGCGTTCGCCTACCTGTTCTTCGCGGGCCTGTTCGGCTGGGGCATCGCGACCCTGCTGTCGCTCGGCGAGAAGAAGCTCCTGGCGTGGAACCGCCAGAGCGACGACTGAGAAGGGCTTCGACTCGTGAAGATCGTCTCCAACCTCGTGTGGGGCCTCTGGCTCCCCATCGTCCTCATCGCCGTGTGGTGGTTCGTCTCCGCCGGCTCGACGAACCTGTTCATCCCGCCGCTCTCCCGCATCGTCGAGGTGACGGTGCGCGACATCGCCAACGGCACCCTCGTGGTCGCCGCGGGGACGAGTCTGCTGAACCTCGCGATCGGTCTGCTCATCGCGATCGTCGTCGGCGTGGCGGTCGGGCTCATCCTGGGTGAGACCCAGCGCCTCCGGCTCATCCTCGACCCCTACATCCACTTCTTCCGCTCCGTGCCGCAGTCCGCGCTCGTGCCGCTCATCATCGGTGCGCTCGGCATCGGCTCGCTCCCGAAGATCTACGCGGTCGCCTTCGCCTGCGTCTGGCCCATCCTGCTGAACACGATCGACGGCACCCGCGGTGTCGAGGTCGGCGTCCGCCGCGTCTCCAAGGTGTTCGGCATCCCGCGGATGCTGTACTACCGCCGCGTCGTGCTCCCCGGCGCCATGCCCCAGATCGTCGCCGGCATCCGCGTCGCGCTGCCCATCGGCATCGTCGTCATGGTGGTGAGCGAACTGTTCGCCTCCAACATCGGCCTCGGCTTCTACATCCTCAACTCGTCCAGCACCTTCAAGATCCCGGAGACCTGGGGCGGGGCATTGCTCGTCGGCGTCATCGGCTACATCCTGGTCATGCTGTTCGCGGTGGCCGAGAAGCGCCTCCTGTCCTGGTACTTCCGATCGGGCGCGCGGTGAGCGCCCACGCTTCGCAAGGAGACCTCATGATCACCCCCACCGCCAACACCATCCACACCGGCACGCTCCGGACCAGCTCCGGCGAGGTGCTGCTCAAGGTCGACGGCATCACGGTCGGCTACGGCGACGGCGCCAACGAGAAGCGCATCCTCGAGAACCTCAGCCTCGAGGTCGGCCAGGGCGAGTTCGTCTCGATCGTCGGCCCCTCCGGCGTCGGCAAGACGACGCTGCTGAAGGGCCTGTCGGGGCTGCTGAAGCCCAAGCTCGGCACGGTCGCCGTCGACGGGCAGACGATCAACGGCCCGCACCCGTACATCGCGGTCGTGTTCCAGGACTACTCGCGCTCCCTCATGCCGTGGATGACGACGCGCGAGAACATCGCCTTCCCGCTGCAGGGCAAGGGCGAGCCGAAGGCGATCCGCAACAAGAAGGCCGATGAGGCCCTCGAGGCGGTCGGGCTCGGCGGCCAGGGCGACAAGTACCCGTGGGAGATGTCCGGCGGCATGCAGCAGCGCGTGGCGATCGCCCGTGCGCTCGCCTACAACGCCAAGGTGCTCCTCATGGACGAGCCCTTCGCGTCGGTCGACGCCCAGACCCGGTTCGACCTCGAGGACCTCGTCATCGACCTGCGCGAGAAGCTCGGCGTCACCATCATCCTCGTCACCCACGACGTCGACGAGGCGATCTACCTCGCCGACAAGGTCGTCGTGATCGCCGGCAAGCCCGCCACGGTCGTCGACGTCATCGAGACCGGCTTCGGCACGCACCGCGACCAGGTGGCGACCAAGGCCGACCCGCGCTTCCAGGACGCCCGCGGCCGCATCCTCACCCGCCTGCGCAAGTAGCACCCCGGATCGACGGCCCCGCCCCCTCCCGAGGGGCGGGGCCGTTCCGCGTGCCCGGGCCGCATCCGGGATGCGGCAGTCGTGTCACATGGAGAGGGGCGCCCACCGTGGCCGGCGGGCGCCCCTCGTCGTGCGCGCTGCGTCAGGTCGCGGCGATGTGCTCGCGCGCCGGGAACAGCCCGTGCGAGCGGAACTCGCTGAAGTCGTAGATCGACCACTTCGTCGCCCAGGCGCGATCGTCGGCCGGCCAGACGATCGGCGGCCGCTCGTCGTCGTAGATGTGCTCCAGGTCGGTGTAGAGCTCCACGACGGCGCCGGTGGGCTCGACGTAATAGGCGGCGATGTTGTGCCCGGCGCCGTGACGCACCGGGCCCATGAGCAGGCGTGCGCCGTGCTCGTGCAGCCGGTCGCCGAGCTTGCCGAGGTCGGCGATGGACTGCACCTGCCACGCGTGGTGGTGCATCCATCCCTTCCCCTTCATGAGGGCGACCCCGTGGTGCTCGGTGTTGCAGCGGAGGAAGTACGCGAAGTCGTCGCCGATCACGTCGGACACCCGGAACTCGAGGACGTCGGTGAAGAAGGCGAGCATGGCCTGCAGGTTCTGCGGATGCAGGTTGACGTGGCCGAACCGGTCGGGGGCGTGGCCCGAGGGGATGACCTGGGCGGCCTGCGGGCCGATGTAGATCTCGAACACGAAGTCCTCCGGACCGAGGAACGCGAAGCCGTCCTCCACCCCCGGATGCAGTGGCGTGGCGCTGAGCATCGGGTAGCCCGCATCCGTCACCCGGCGGCGGACGGTGTCGAGTCCCTCCTTGCCCGCGGCGACGAGGCCGATGTGTCCGACGCCGTTCTCCGGCGCGTCGAGGTAGACGAGTTCGTGGTGGAGCTTGGCCGCGCTCGAGAGGTAGACGGCGTTCCCGCTCCGGGCGGTCTCGACCAGCCCGAGGATGTCGCGGGCGTGGGCGACGGCGCCCTCGATGTCCGCGGATTGGAGCGAGACGTAACCGATCTCGCTGATGACGCCGAATCCCATGGCTGCTCCTGTCGTCGATGACGGGTGCGGACGACGATGCCCGCCTGATAGTGCACAACTCTATCAGGAATGCATAATCGCGACCAGGGGTGGGGTCAGCTCGTCAGCGCCTCCGGGCGCAGGCCCACCTCGAGGATCATCTCCATGGTGCGGGTGTAGTGGGCGCGCAGGAGTGAGGCGGCGAGCTTCGCGTTCCGGTCGAGGACGGCCTGCAGGATCTCGCGGTGCTCCTCGTCCATGTCGCGCTCGATGAACGGCGCGCCCTCGGCGGCCCAGCGCCGGTACAGCGCGTTCGTGTCGGAGAGGTTCGTGCACAGGTCGAGCAGGACCGGCAGCCCGCACGCGGAGAGCAGTCGCGCGTGGAACACGTTGTGTGCGTCCATCCAGTCCGGATTGAGGGTGCCGTCCTCGGTGTACCGCTCGGTGCGTTCCAGCGTGTGGTGCGCGGCGAAGACCTCGGACTCCCACTGCAGGTCGCCGCGCTCGATCGCGAGCGCGATGCCGAACTCCTCCGAGATGCAGCGGAGCTCGTTGAAGTCGCGGAGCTCGCCGAGCGAGAGGCGCGGCACGAAGAACCCGCGGTTCGGCTTCAGCTCGACGAGCCGGTCGCCGGTGAGGCGGGTGAGCGCCTCGCGCACGACCGTGCTGCTCGTGCCGTAGAGCGTCGAGAGGGCCACGAGCTGCAGCTTCTCGCCCGGTGCCCACCGTCCGGCGAGGATGTCGCGCCGGAGCTGCTCGCGCACCTCGGTGCTGAGCGTGTCTGCATCGCCTCGTTTCGCCATATGTGCAATATACGGCGATTTCGCCAACTTATGTCGGTTTCCTCCGTGAGATGGAATAGTCAGATTATGCATTGCAGGTTGACGAATGCATAAGTTCGCGTAGGCTGTCGGGTGCGGGCGCACCGTCGGCCCGCATCCGCGACCCGGCGTCGCGGACGCCGCCCTGTCAGAGAGGACACCATGCGATACGCCAGCTACCGCGCCGCGAACGGCCAGCCCACCTGGGGCCTCGAGCAGGACGGCGTCCTCCACGACCTCGGCCCCTCCGGGCTCGGGGTCGCGCCCACCCTCCGCGAGGCCGTCGTCGCCGGTGCGCTCGAGACGCCGCCGTCGCTCGAGGGCGCGCCCACCCAGGCCGTCGAGGGCACCGCGTTCGACGCCGTGCTGAGCGGCATGAACAAGGTCATCTGCATCGGGGTGAACTACCGCACCCACAAGGAGGAGACCGGACGGGCCGACGTGCCGCATCCGACGGTCTTCACGCGCTTCGCCGACACGCTGTGGCCGCACGGCGCCGACGTCACCATCCCGGCGGAGTCGACCCAGTACGACTACGAGGGCGAGGTCGCGCTCGTCATCGGCACGCCCGCGTACCGCGTCTCGCGCGAGGACGCCTTCGACCACGTCGCCGGCTACGCCGTCTTCAACGACTTCTCCGCCCGCGACTGGCAGCGCCACACCGGGCAGTGGATCCCCGGCAAGAACTTCCCCGAGTCCGGCACGTTCGGCCCCTACTACGTGCCCGCCGCCGACATCGACGACATCGAGGCGCTCGAGATCACCACCAGGGTGAACGGCGACGTCCGCCAGCACGCGGCGCTCGCCGACCTCATCTTCGACATCCCCGCGCAGATCGAGTACGTCACGACCTTCACCCGCCTCGAGCCGGGCGACGTGATCGTCACCGGCACCCCCGGCGGCGTGGGGCTGTTCATGGACCCGCCGACCTTCCTCGAGGACGGCGACGTCGTCGAGGTCGAGGTCACCGGACTCGGCACCCTCGTCAACCGCATGGTGCGCCGCTGACCCACGGGTCGGCAGCGCCGATGCGGTCGGGAATCGACCAGGAGGAACAGTGGAGCACACGAGCCGCCCCCGCGAGCGCGAGGTCATCGTCGTCGGTGCCGGCCCCATCGGGCTGGTGGCCGCGCTGCTGCTGGCCGATGCCGGCGTGCGCACGACGCTCATCGACCAGGTGGAGCGTCCGACCGACCTGCCGCGCGCGATCAGCCTGCAGGACGAGTCGTTCCGCACCTTCGCGCAGCTCGGCGTCGCCGACGCGCTGAAGGCGGAGTCGCTGCTCGACACCGGCAGCCGCTACTACGGCCTCGGCGACCGGCTGCTGCTGGAGGCCAAGCCCGTGCCGTCGCGGCTCGGACACCCCGCCAAGACGCAGTTCGACCAGCCGATCCTGGAGCAGCTGCTCTGGGACCGCGCCGTCGCGCACGAGGGCCTGGAGTTCTTCCGCGGCGCGCGGGTCACCGGCGTCACGAACGACACTGAGGGGGTCTCGGTCACGGTCGAGACCGGTGACGACCGCCGCATCCTCACCGCCGGCTGGCTCATCGGCGCCGACGGCGGCAAGAGCTTCGTGCGCTCCGCGCTCGGCATCGACCTCGTCGGCACGACCCAGCCGCAGCGGTGGATCGTCGTCGACCTGCTGAACGAGACCCGTTCGCTCGACCCGTTCGCGGAGTTCCACTGCGACGGCCGTCGGCCGTACGTGCTGGTCCCCGGCGTGAAGGGCCGGCTGCGGATCGAGTTCATGCTCTTCGACCACGAGGATGCGGACGAGATGACGCGTCCGGAACGCATCGAGGAACTGGTGGTCCCCGCGTTCCGGTCGTCGCTGGATCCGGCCGACGTCCGCCGCGCGGTCGTGTACGTCGCGCACCAGCGCATCGCGCGCACCTACCGCCAGGGCCGCGCGTTCCTCATCGGCGACGCCGCCCACCTCATGCCGCCGTTCGCCGGGCAGGGCCTGAACGCGGGCGTCCGCGACGCGACGAACCTCAGCTGGAAGCTCATCGAGGCGATCCGGGGCGGCGCGACCGAACGGCTGCTCGACAGCTACGAGACCGAGCGGCGCACGCACGGCGCGAACATGGTCGCCGTCTCCCGGCGGATCGGTGCCGTCGTCATGGCGACGAACCCGGTCGCCACGCGGGCGCGCGACCTCGGCGTGCGTGCGCTGAGCCTGCTGCCGAAGGTGCGCGACTTCCTCGCGAACATGCGGTTCATCACCCCGGCCGATTACACGGCCGGGGTCGCCGTGACGACGCCGACGACCCTCCCCGGCGTCGCCACGGGCCGAGCCCTCAGCTCGCCCGAAGTGGTCGACGCGGGCGGAGGCCTCCGTCGGCTCGACGACCACCTCGGCACCGGCTGGGCGCTGCTGCAGATCGGTGGCCGCGTGCCCGGGCTGTGCAAGCGCGACGCCTACTGGGACGGCATCGGGGCGACCACGCTCCGCATCCTCGCCCCCGGCCGCGCCGTCGCCGACGGCGAGGTCGCCGAGACCGCACCCGCGCTCACCGTCGGCGCGGGCGACGAGGCCGTCTTCGTCGCCGTCCGTCCCGACCGCTACGTCGCCGCGCTGTTCACCGCCCCCGACGAGGCGCAGGTCGTGGCGGAGCTGCGCGGCTACCTCGACGACCGGGCACGTGCCGCCCGGCTCGTCCTTTCGGACTGATCCCACCACCAGGAGGAATGATGAACGCGACCCCGACGCAGGTGTCGGAGGCGCCCGTGCGCGCCCCGCACGGCGATCTCTACTGGATCGACGAGTACCCGGCGATCACCGAGTCCGACGAGGAGCTGCGCGCGTACGTCGCGAAGGCGGAGCTGCCGGTGCTGCTCGCCTCGCTCGCCGCCGCCCTGCGCGACACCTCGATCCTCGAGGACGCGATCCGGCCGCCGCTGCCGCCGATGGGCCCGTACCTGGAGCTGCACGGCGGCATGAGTGCCGAGCAGCAGGCGCGCGCGCGGGAGGTCGGATTCGAGGCGCTGCGCCGGCTGCGCGACCAGGCGATCCGATCCGTCGACACGCTGCCCGTCGGCCTCACGGACGAGATCCTCGACTGGTTCACCGGCGGCCGCACCCGCGACCCCGGCTACGAGGGCCAGATCAAGCACGAGCTCGACATCGCCCCCGACCGCAACGGCGCACCCGGCTGGCGCTTCGAGGACCTCGCCGCCGGGCGGCCGTTCGAGGTGCTCATCGTCGGTGCGGGCATCTCCGGCATCGCGGCGGCCTGGCGCCTGCAGGAGGCGGGGGTCCCGTTCACCTGGATCGAGGGCTCGCACACCCTCGGCGGCACGTGGTGGAAGAACCACTACCCGGGGGTGCGCCTGGACACCCCGACCTACGGCTACAGCTTCTCGTTCGCCCAGCGCACCGACTGGCCGCACCAGTTCGCGCAGGGCCACGAGGTGCTCGAGTACCTCAAGGACACCTTCACCCGCGCCGGCTGGGACGACGAGACGGTCGAGTTCGACACGAAGCTCGAGTCCGCCGTCTTCGACGAGGAGCGCGGGCTCTGGCGCGCCACGACCCGCACCTCGGACGGACGCACGCAGGAGCGCGAGTTCCAGGCGATCATGACCGGGGTGGGGCAGCTCGACCACCCGTTCATCCCGGAGTGGCCCGGCCAGGAGTCCTTCACCGGCGCGCAGATGCACTCCCAGGAGTGGGACCACGACGTCGACCTCGCCGGCAAGCGCGTGGCGGTCGTCGGCACCGGCGCGAGCGCCTACCAGATCGTCCCCGCGATCGTCGACGACGTGGAGCAGCTGTACGTGTTCCAGCGGAGCGCCCCCTGGATGCTGCCCGCGCCGACGTACCACGACCTCATGAGCGACGCGGCCCGTTGGCTGCACGCGAAGGTGCCGCACTACGGCCACTGGTTCCGGCTGTGGGTGACCGCCGGGGGCATCGACGGGCGCCTCCACATCGCCCGCGCCGAGGAGGGCTGGGAGGGCGTGCCCCACAGCGTCTCCCGCGCCAACGAGGAGTTCCGCCAGGCCATCCTCGAGCGCTACCGCGAGCAGTACGCCGACCGCCCCGACCTGCTCAAGATCGCCATCCCGAGCTACCCGCCGTCCGCCAAGCGGATGCTTCGCGACAACGGCGTGTGGGCGCGGGCGCTGAAGTCGCCGCAGACGCGCGTCATCACCAGCGGTCTCGCGTCGTTCGACGAGACCGGGATCGTCACCGGTGACGGCGAGCGGCTGGACGTCGACGTCGTCATCTACGCGACCGGGTTCCGTCCCTCCGACTACCTCGACCCCATCCGCATCGTCGGCCGGGGCGGTCGGGAGATCCACGACTACTGGGGCGGCGACGCGAAGGCGTTCGCGGGCATCACGGTGCCGGGGTTCCCGAACCTGTTCATGCTCATGGGCCCGAACACCGGCGGCGTCGTCGGCGGCGCGCTCCACTTCATGATCGAGCGGGCGGCCGAGTACGCGGTGAAGTCCATCCGCACCCTGCTGGAGCAGGACGCGAAGGCGCTCGATCTCACGCAGGAGGCCCTCGACCGGCACATCGCCTGGGTCGACGCGGAGAGCCGGCGCATGACCTGGGGCCAGTCGTACGTGAAGACCTGGTACCAGAACCGGTTCGGCCGGGTGTCGCAGGTCTGGCCGTTCCGCACCAGCGAGTACTGGCTCATCACCGAGCAGGTCGACCTGGACGACTACGAGCTGCTGCGATGACCCGGGCGGCGATCGACGTCGTCGCCCGCTACGGGGTCAGGCAGGACGCATCCGACCGCTTCTCCGAGCTCTCGGCCACGGTGCCGCCGTCCGAGGAGACGGCGCCGGCGGCGTTCCCGCAGCGACCGGGCGGCCTCGACCGGCTCCTCGGCGGCGCGAACGGCGAGCTGCCGCAGCACGAGGACGCGTTCCTGGTGCGCGTGCAGGCGCCCGAGGACGCCGACGGGCTGCCGGTCGTGGTCTTCGTGCCCGGCGGCGGCTTCCTCTCCGGCGCCGGGTGCGCCAGGTGGTTCGACGCCGCCGGCTTCGTCGCCCGGCACCGGGTGGTGCTCGTCACCGTCACCTACCGGATCGGGGTGCTCGGGATGCTGGGTGCGGGCGCGCCCGACCCGGCCGACGCGCAGCGGCCCGTCCGCGACGTGCTGCAGGCGCTTCGCTGGGTGCGTCACCGCATCGGCGACCTCGGCGGCGACCCGGAGCAGGTCACGCTCGCCGGGGATTCCGCCGGCGCGTGGATCGGCTACGCCCTCGCGACCACGCCCGCGGCCGCCGGCCTGTTCCGCCGTGCGGCGCTCATCAGCCTGCCCTGGGACCCGCCGCTCGCCCCCGAGGTGTACGCCGCACGCGCCGCATCCGTGCACGACGCGGTCGCGGCCGACGGCGGGCTCGCGGCGGTGTCCGCCGAGCGCGCGCTCGACGCGCAGGGCGAGCTGGCGCGCGCGTTCGCCGGCAAGGGGATGCCGCTGCTCCCCGCGGCAGGTGGCGACCTGCGGGCCGACCTCCACGATTTCGCCGCGAGCGCGAGCCGGCTGCACGTCGAGTCGCTGCTGCTCCTGTCGACCGCGGAGGAGGCCGCGGCGTTCCTGGGCCCCGCCCCCGACGCCGCCTTCACGGACGCCGCCGTCGAGGGCTTCCTCGGGGCGCGCTTCGCCGAGCCGGTCGCCGCCGCCGCCTGGATCGCGGCCAAGCGCGCGGCCGCGACGCCGAAGGAGCGGATGATCGAGGCGATGACGCTGCACCAGTTCCGGCTGGCGCACCTCGAGCTCGCCGCCGCGGCGACCGCCGCCGGCGTCCGGGTCAGCCTCGGCGGGTTCGCCGTGCAGAGCCCGTTGCCCGGCGCCTACAGCCCGCACTGCATGCCGCTGCCGTTCCTCTTCGGCAGCCGGGACTCCTGGGACGACGCGCCCATGCTCGACGGGCTCGACGACGCGGTGTTCGACGCCGTCTCGGACGCCCTCGGCGGCTGGTTCGCGGACTTCGCGTTCGGGTACCCGCACGCCGTGTTCGACCCCGAGGCGCCGCTGCGCCGCGAGTTCGACGGGGGAGAGGTGCGCGACGTCGCCCCCACCGAGCGGTGGCTCACCGCCGTGAGATGAACGGATGCGGGAACGGATGAAGGGGGCGGCCGGACGGCCGCCCCCTTCATCCGTTCGTGCGGTCAGCGCCGCGGCGCGCCCGCCCACAGGATCTCGTCGAGCGGCTTCGGCTCGGTGACCGTGCCGTACGCGACGACCTGATCGATCGCGACCGTCACGGCGTCCTCGTCGATCGCGAGGCGCATCGGCGGGATCGAGGTGGACACCTCGTCGACCGAGGTCTCGGCGATCTCGGCGCGCACCTCGAGGACCGTGTCGAGGTTCGCCGGGTCCTCGTAGACCTCGATGCCGCGCTGCAGCGCCTCCAGGAACGCGGCCGCCTCCTCCCCGTGCTCGGCGAGCCACGGGCTGCTCGCCGCCCACAGCGTGATGGGCACGTCTGCGCGCGTCTCGCGCACCGGGTTCGCGATCACGACGTTCTGCGGGTCGGCCGTCAACTGCGAGTAGAACGGCTCGGAGGGGAAGACCGCATCCACCTGCCCCTGTTCGAGGGAGGCGCCCATCCCTGCGTAGGGGATGGCGACGGCGGTGACGTCGTCACGGGAGAGCCCCGCCTCGGCGAGGGCGCCGTAGAACTCGATCGTGCCGCCGGCGCCGAGGGAGTCGAACGCGACCGTGCCGCCCTTCAGGTCGGCGAGCGAACCGTGGCCGCTGCCCTCGCGGACCAGCACGCCCGACGTGTCGATCGTGTCGCTGACGACGGAGTTGCCGGCCACGACCTCGATCGGCATCCCCTCGGCGGTGGAGGTGACCACGGTGTCCCAGGCGGCGACGATGATGTCCGCCGAGCCGCCCAGGGCCTGCGCGATGTTGTCCTGCGGGGCGCCGCCGCGCTTGACCGTGACGTCGAGGCCGACCTCCTCGAAGTAGCCGTTCTGCTCGGCGATGACGAGCGGCTCGTAGGCGATCGCGGCGTACAGCACCGTGATCGGCTCCAGCTGCGCGTCGGCCTCGCCGGACGCGGTGTCGGCGGCGGTGCAGCCGGTGAGCGCCAGCGCCGCCGCCGCGGCGGTGACGAGGACCGGACGGATGCGGCGGGTCAACGCGCCGCCTCCACCGCGCCGCGGCGGTTCGCGGGCCAGACGCCCTGCTTGCCGGGGGAGAGGATGCCGTTCGGGTCGAGGGCGTCCTTCAGCCGCTCCTGGAAGCGCATCGCGGCGCCGTCGTTCCACGAGAACCCGGCCGCGATGTCGTCCATGTTGTCGATGTGTCCGCGGTACGGCGTGTAGCCGCGGGCGAGCGCCGCATCCGACACCGCCCGGTACAGCGCGCGGGCGCGCTCGAGCTGCTCCGCGTTGCCGTTCTCGAAGAAGATCATCGTGACGTGCACGAGGTGGCGCGCGTACACGTGGTAGCCGATGTACAGGTCGAAGCCGTATTCGGCGTACAGCGCCTTCACCTCGCGGTAGAAGTCGTACACCTCCTCGCCGCGGGCGGGCAGGAGCGGCGCGAGGTCGGTGTGCCCGCCGTCCTCCGCGTACCAGCTGACGCTGCTGAGCCCGGCGAGCGTCGGGACGCCGGCCATCGTGGTCTGGTCCTTCACGTCGATCTCGTCGTAGGTGACGGGGGCGCCGTCCTTGCCCTCGTACACGCGGACGTCGACGGAGAAGCCGGGCAGGTCGAACGCCTCCCGGATGATGCGGATCCGCTCACGGATCATGCCGGGGTCGCCGTAGAGCGCGAAGCGGGCGTTCCAATGGCCGACGCCCATCTTCTCCTTCATCTCCTCGACGACGTCGTCGGGGATCGCACCCTCGCCCTGGTACCAGCGCGAACGCGGGCCGTTGAAGGTGCCGGCGCGCACGACGTTGCCGACGAGGCAGTTGTTCTGGAAGATCTCGCGGCGGCGGAGGTCCGCGATCCTGTCGACGAGGATCGTCACGTCGTCGACGTCCTGCACGCGGATGTCGCCCGAGGCGAACGCCTCCGGCCAGGGCATCAGCCAGATGCCGGCACGTACGACGATGCCCAGGCCCGACTGCGTGAACAACTGGTCGACGTTCGGGCCGAACCCGCCCTTGAAGATGTTCGCGAGGGGGCTGTCCTCGAGGCCCCACATCCCGGTGCGCAGGAGCGAGCCGTCGGGGAGGACGACCTCGAGGCCGCACAGCTGCTGCACGTGGTCGCCGTAGGGCGACATGCCGTACCCGCGGTCGAGGGCGTTGCCGAGCACGGAGCCCCAGCCGAGCGCGGGCACCGAGACGAAGAGCGGGAGCCTGCGCTCCTGGATGTGGTCGAACAGGTCGAAGAACGTCACCCCCGGTTGGATGACGGCGTAGCCGAGCTCGCCGTCGACCTTCTCGATCGTGTTCATGCGGCTGAGGTCGAGCACCACCTGGTCGGGGGTCCGCGGCGCGGCGCCCCCGTAGCCGAGGTTCTTGCCGCGCGAGACGGTCCACAGCGCCGTGCCGGTCTCGTTCGCGAGCCGGACGAGCGCCTGCACCTCCTCGGTGGAGCCGGGGCGGACCCCGGCGGCGGCGGGTGCGTCCGGATGCAGGGCGTACGGGTCGGCGTAGCCCTGCTCGAGGTACGGATGCCCGTCGTCCGGCTGGAGCACGTGCTCCGCGCCGATGATCTCGGCGGCGCGGGAGAGGAACGTGGAGCGTGCGGTGTCGTCGGCATGGTGGGACATGCATCCATCGTCCGTCGGGGGTATTCTCACGTAAATAGGCGAATTCAGTCGATGAACGTCGATTCTGCTGAACATGCCTCGCGTGGACGGAAGGAGTCGCCGTGGACATCCGGGGGAACCCCAGCATCACGCTGCGGCAGCTGTGGCACTTCGTGACCGCCGCCGAGGCGGGCACGATCAGCGAGGCCGCGCGGCGGCTGCACATGGCGCCGTCGGCGATCTCGATGTCGCTGTCGGAGCTGGAGCGGCTCACCGGCACGCAGCTGTGCGTGAAGCGGAAGGCGCACGGGCTGACGCTCACCTCCGCCGGGCAGGCCGCGTTCCAGCAGGCCCGGCAGATCCTCGACCTCACCGAGGAGCTCGTGCACCTCTCCGGCGACGACCGGTCGCTCGTGCGCGGCCCGCTCTCGGTCGGCTGCTACATGCCGCTGGCCCCGGCGGTCATCCCGCACATGCTCCGCGCGTTCGCGGAGGAGTGCCCGGAGGTCGAGGTGAGCTTCGTCGAGGCGTACCACGACGACGTGCAGGAGCAGCTGCTCGCGGGGGCGATCGACGTGGCCTTCCTCTACGACGCGGGGCTGGATCCCGACATCCGGACCCTGTCGCTGCTGTCGGTACGGCCGCACCTGCTGCTCGCCGAGGACCACCCGCTCGCCGACCGCGACGACGTCACGCTCGCCGACGTCGCGGACGAGCCGTTCATCCTCTTCAGCGCGCCGCCGATCTCGACGCGCGTGCTCGACCTGTTCCGCGACGCGGGGCTCACCCCCGAGGTGCGGCACCGCTCCCGCAGCTACGCGACGGTGCGCTCGCTCGTGGGCGCGGGGATGGGGTACTCGGTGCTGTTCCAGCGGCCCGAGCTCGACCTGTCGTACGCGGGCCTGCGGGTGGTGTCGAAGCCGCTCACGCAGCGGGTGGACCCGCTCCCGTACGTCGCGCTCGCCTGGGCCCGGGACATGCGCCCGAACGCCCGCACCCGCGCCTGGCTCGACGTCGCCCGCCAGAGCTTCCGCGCCGACGGCCTGGAGGGCTGACCCCGTCCGCCCCGACCCGCCTGAACCGCGAGACTGCACCGGGTCGCCGAGACAGCGGGGTTACCCCGCAGTCTCGGCGGTCGGATGCAGTCTCGCGGTCCGGGCAGCGGCGCGCGGCGTCAGTAGGAGGCGCGGGCGGTGCCGTCGGATGCGGGGATGAACGTCTGCGCGAGGCGCTCGGCGCCGCGGGCGGCGATGCCGACGTCGGCGCCGACGAGCAGGAACGCGGCGCCG
This sequence comes from Microbacterium sp. GXF7504, assembly GCF_054798235.1. Classification (NCBI taxonomy): domain Bacteria; kingdom Bacillati; phylum Actinomycetota; class Actinomycetes; order Micrococcales; family Microbacteriaceae; genus Microbacterium; species Microbacterium sp. GXF7504. The sequence goes on from NZ_JBSJZI010000003.1 coordinate 215,451, forward strand.
GCCTCGGCGTACGCCTTCGCGGTCGACTCGACGAACGCGTTCACGCCCACCGGGGTGCCGGCGGCACGCACGCCGGCGAAGGCGCGCTCCACTGCGGCGACCACGTCGGGGTGCGTCTGCTGGCCGATGAGGCCCATGGATGCGGCGAGGTCGCTCGGGCCGACGAACACGCCGTCGACGCCGGGCACCGACGCGATCGCCTCGGCGTTCTCGACGCCCTCGATCGTCTCGATCTGCACGATCACCGACGTGTACTCCGCGGCGTTGCGCAGATAGTCGTCGACGCGGTTCCAGCGGCCGGAGCGGGCGAGCGCGTTGCCCACGCCGCGGTGCCCCTTCGGCGGGTACGACGCGTGCGCGACGGCCGCGGCCGCCTGCTCGGCGTTCGAGACCATCGGCACCATGATCGTCTGCGCGCCGAGGTCGAGCACCTGCTTGATCCACACCGCGTCGTTGACCGGCACCCGCACGATCGTGGTCACCGGGTAGGCCGCCGTGGTCTGCAGCAGCACCTGCACGGTCTCGAGCGAGACCGCACCGTGCTCCATGTCGATCATGAGCCAGTCGAGGCCGGCGCCGGCCATGATCTCGGCCATGACGGGGGAGCCGGAGCAGACCCAGCCCCCGAACAGGGCGCGGTCGGACTCGGCGATCCGGTGGCGGAGGGTGGGGGTCAGAGGAAGCGGCATGAGATGGTCCCCATCGGTCCGTAGTCGCAGAGCACGCTGTCGCCGCGGGAGACCCACATCGGGCGGGTGAACGACCCGGCCAGGATGATCTCGCCGGCCTCGAGCCGTGCACCGTGCTGGTGGAACTTGTTCGCGAGCCACGCGACGCCGGTGGCCGGGTGGTTGAGGACGCCGGCGGCGACGCCGGTCTCCTCGATCGTCTCGTTGCGGTACAGCAGCGCCGAGACCCAGCGCAGGTCGATCTGGTCGGGCCGCATCGGGATGCCGCCGAGCACCATGCCGCCGTAGGCGGCGTTGTCGCTGATGGTGTCGACGATCGTGCGGCCCTCGAGCTCGATGTGCGAGTTCAGCACCTCGAGCGCGGGGGTGACGTACTCGGTCGCGCGCAGCACGTCGAACAGCGTGCAGTTCGGACCCTCGAGCGGCTCCTTCAGCACGAAGGCGAGCTCCACCTCGATGCGCACGTTCGAGAACGCGTCGAACGGGATGACGGACCCGTTCTCGTACACGGTGTCGTCGAACATCACGCCGTAGTCCGGCTCGCTGATGCCGGTGGCCTGCTGCATCGCCTTCGAGGTGAGGCCGATCTTGCGGCCGACGAGGCGCCGCCCGGCGGCGACCTGCGTGTCGCGCCACTTGCCCTGGATGGCGTACGAGTCCTCGACCGTCGCCTCCGGGTATCGCGCCGTGATCCGCGGGATCACGCTGTGCGCGCGGTCCGCCTCGGCGAGTTCTGCGGCGATCGCGTCGATCGTTGCAGCATCCAGCATCCGTCTCTCCTTCAAGCCGTTTCCTCGATCATGCCGTAACGCGCGCGGGTGCCGGGGCGCGGACCCCGGCACCCGCGGTGCGTCAGAGCTGGTGGCCGAGCTTGTACTCGCCCTGCTTCCACTCCGGCATGGACTCCTCGCCCTGCTCGGGGCGCGTGTACGAGAAGCCGTCGGCGCCGATGGTCACGGCCATCTCGCTCGAGTCGGTGCGTGCGACGACCGGCTGCGGGTTGCCGTCGAGGTCGAGCACGAGGCTGCCGTCGGTGTACCAGCTCGGGACCACGGGGTTGCCCCACCAGTCGCGGCGCTGGTTGTCGTGCACGTCCCAGGTGACCACCGGGTTGTCGGGGTCGCCGGTGTAGTAGTCCTGCGTGTAGATCTCGACACGGTGACCGTCGGGGTCGCGCAGGTACAGGTAGAACGCGTTCGAGACGCCGTGGCGGCCGGGGCCGCGCTCGATCGCGTCCGAGCGGCGCAGGGCGCCGAGCTTGTCGCAGATCGCGAGGATGTTGTGCTTCTCGTGCGTCGCGAAGCACACGTGGTGCATGCGGGGGCCGTCGCCGCCGGTCATGGCGGTGTCGTGCACGGTGGGCTTGCGGCGCATCCACGCGGCGTACACCGTGCCCTCCTCGTCCTGGATGTCCTCGGTCACCCGGAACCCGAGGTCCTGCATGTACTTCACGGCGCGGGGCACGTCGGGGGTGATCTGGTTGAAGTGGTCCAGGCGCACCAGCTCACCGGGGATGTGCAGGTCGTAGCGCCACGACATCCGCTCGACGTGCTCGGTCTGGTAGAAGAACTCGTACGGGAAGCCGAGCGGGTCCTCCACGCGCACCGAGTCGCCGATGCCCTTCGTGAAGCCCTCCGGGCGGCGCTCGACGCGGCAGCCGAGCTCCTCGTAGAAGGCGACCGCGAGGTCGAGGTCCTCGGGGGTGCGCACGCGGTACGAGAACGCGGCGACCGCGGCGACCGGGCCCTTGCGCAGCACCAGGTTGTGGTGGATGAACTCCTCGGTGGAGCGGAGGTAGATGACCTCGTCGTCCTCCTCGGTCACGTACAGCCCGAGGATGTCGACGTAGAACTGGCGGGATGCGGCCAGGTCGGTCACCACGAGCTCCATGTACGCGCAGCGCAGCACGTCGGGGGCGGGCGAGGTGGGCGTCGGGAACGGGTTGTCCGTCTCGATCGGGGCCTCCTGCGAGACGTAGAAGCCCGAGGAGGTGAGGGTGCGGTCTTTCATGTCGGTCATGTCAGCGTCCTTGCGATGATGCGGCGGGGCCTCAGTGGGCGCCCTGCTTGCCGAAGGTGGGGTTGTGGACCTCGCCGAGCGTGATGTGCACGGCCTGCTGGTCGGTGTAGAAGTCGATCGAGCGGTAGCCGCCCTCGTGACCGAGGCCCGACGCCTTCACACCGCCGAAGGGGGTGCGCAGGTCCCGGACGTTGTTGGAGTTCAGCCACACCATGCCGGCCTCGATGTTCTGCGCGAAGTTGTGCGCGCGCTTGAGGTCGTTGGTCCACACGTAGGCGGCCAGGCCGTACTTCGTGTTGTTGGCGAGGGCGAGCGCCTCCTCCTCGGTGTCGAAGGGCGTGATCGCCACGACCGGACCGAAGATCTCCTCCTGGAAGATCCGGGCGTCGGGGGAGACGTCGGCGAACACGGTCGGCGCGACGAAGTTGCCGAACTCGAAGCCCTCGGGCTGGCCGCCGCCGGCGACGAGCCGCGCCTCGGACTTGCCGATCTCGACGTAGCTCATGACCTTCTCGAAGTGCTCCGGGTGCACGAGCGCGCCCACCTCGGTCTCCTTCTCGTGCGGGTAGCCCACCTTCACGCGCTTCGCCTGCGCGGCGTAGCGCTCGACGAACTCGTCGTAGACCGAGCGCTCGACGAGGATGCGGGAGCCCGCGGTGCAGCGCTCGCCGTTCAGCGAGAAGACGCCGAAGATGGTCGCGTCGATCGCGGTGTCCAGGTCGGCGTCGGCGAAGACGATCGCCGGGCTCTTGCCGCCGAGCTCCATCGACAGGCCCTTCAGGAAGGGCGCCGCGTTGCCGAAGATGATCTGGCCGGTGCGGCTCTCGCCGGTGAACGAGATGAGCGGCACGTCGGGGTGCTTCACGAGCGCGTCGCCGGCGTCCTCACCGAGGCCGTTGACGAGGTTGAACACGCCCTTGGGCAGGCCCGCCTCCTCGAAGATGCCCGCCCACAGCGACGCGGACAGCGGGGTGAACTCGGCCGGCTTCAGCACGACCGTGTTGCCGGTGGCCAGCGCCGGACCGAGCTTCCACGACTCGAGCATGAACGGGGTGTTCCACGGCGTGATGAGCCCCGCGACGCCGATGGGCTTGCGGTTGACGTAGTTGATCTGGCGGCCGGGCACCTTGAAGGTGTCGTCGGCCTGGGCGACGATCAGGTCGGCGAAGAAGCGGAAGTTCTCCGCGGCGCGACGCGCCTGACCGAGCGCCTGGGTGATCGGCAGGCCGGAGTCGAACGACTCGAGCTCGGCGAGGCGGGCGTCGCGCGACTCGACGATGTCGGCGATGCGGTGGAGCACGCGCGAACGCTCGCGCGGCAGCATCCGGGGCCAGGGGCCCTCGTCGAAGGCGCGCTTGGCGGCGGCGACGGCGCGCTCGATGTCGGCCTTCTTGCCGGCGGCGGCGGTGACGTAGACCTCGTTGGAGACCGGCTCGAGCACGTCGAACGTGTCACCGTCGATCGAGTCGACGAACTCGCCGTCGATGTAGTGACGGATGCGGTCGGGAAGGTCGGCGGGCACGTGGCGGCCTGCCGCGGTGATGGTGTCGGTCATGATTCCTCCGGATCGGTGGGCACGGTGTCGTGGTGGCGGGCGGCGATGAAGGCGTCCATCGTGCGCCAGCGGTGGTTGCGGGCGGCGAGCTCGATCTCGAGCGGGTCGGCGCCGGAGCGGATGAGGTCGACGATCTCGGCGTGCTCGGCCACCGAGTGGTGCGCGCGGCCGGGTACGAACGCGAACGAGCTGTCGCGCAGGTTCGCCATGCGGTTCCAGCCGCGGTGCACGAGATCGAGGATGTGCGGGTTCGGGCACGGCTCGAACAGCACGGAGTGGAACTCCTGGTTCAACCGGGTGAACTCGTGCGGGTCGAGGTCGTCGAGCAGGGCCGTCATGCGGTCGTTCACGGCCGCGGCCCGGTCGAGGTCCTCGGCGCTCAGCAGCGGCGCGGACAGCGCGGTGGCCGAGCCCTCCACGAGTCCGAGCGTCTGCATCGAGTAGACGTACTCGGTCTCGTCGAGGTACGCGACGCGGGCGCCGACGTTCCGCTCGAAGCTCACGAGCCCCTCGGCCTCCAGCCGGCGGATCGCCTCGCGGACCGGGACGACGCTCATGTCGAGCTCGTCCGCGATCGCACCGAGCACGAGCCGGTGGCCGGCGGCGTACTCGCGCTGCGAGATGCGGGCGTGCAGCCAGCTGTACGCCCGCTCCGACTTGGAGGGTGCGTTCACGCCCGCTCCGCCTCGTAGCGCTCGCGCCACTGCGCGTTCATCGGGAAGAGCCCGTCGACCGGGTGGCCCTCGGCGACGCGGGCGGCGACCCAGGCGTCCTCCTCCTCCTGGGCGATCGCCGCGTCGACGACCTCCTCGGCGATCGCCGGGGGGAGCACGATGACGCCGTCGCGGTCGCCGACGATGATGTCGCCGGGCTGGACGGTGGTGCCGCCGCATCCGATGGTGACGTCGACGTCCCACGGGACGTGCTTGCGGCCGAGGACGGCGGGATGCGCGCCCTTCGTGTAGATCGGGAGGCCCACCGCGGCGACCGCGTCGTAGTCGCGCACGCCGCCGTCGGTGACGATGCCGGCGGCGCCACGGGCCTGCGCGCGGATGGCGAGGATGTCGCCGAGGGTGCCGGAGCCTGCCTCCCCGCGGGCCTCGATGACGATGACCTCGCCCTCGCCGACCGCGTCGAACGCGCGCTTCTGCGCGTTGTAGCCGCCGCCGTGGCTCTTGAAGAGGTCTTCGCGGCCGGGGACGAACCGCAGCGTCTTCGCGGTGCCGATGAGCTTGGCCTCGGGGTGCATGGGGGAGACGCCGTCGATCGTGACGTTGTTCAGGCCGCGCTTGCGCAGCTGGCCGGACAGCCCCGCGACCGGGACGCGCTCGAGCTTGGCGCGCAGTTCCGGGGTGAGGACGGATGCGGCGGCCTCGACCGGCGGGAGGCCCGCGGCCTCACGGGAGCCCCACGCGTCGGCGCGCTGCGCGTCGTCGGCGGCGGGAAGGGAGCCGAGGTCGGGGTCGAACGCGCCGTCGCCCTGCACGACGGTGGTCACGAGGCGGCCCGAGGAGGGGCCGCCCGGCACGTCCACCTCGACCTCGACGACGTCGCCGGGGACGGCGACCGAGGAGCCGGCGGGGGTGCCGGCGAGGATGACGTCGCCGGTCTCGAGCGTGAAGTGCTGGGCGAGGTCCGCGACGATCTGCGCGATCGGGAAGATGAGCCCCGCGGTGGAGTCGTCCTGCTTGAGCTCGCCGTTCACCCAGGTTCGCACCCGGAGGGCGGCGGGGTCGACGGTGCGGGCGTCGATGAGGGCGGGCCCGATCGGGGTGAAGCCGTCGCGGCCCTTCGAGCGCACGTTCGAGCCCTTGTCGTTGGCGCGCAGGTCGTAGACGCCGAAGTCGTTGGAGGCCGTGACCCAGCCCACGTGCGACCAGGCGTCCTCGATCGTGACGTTCCGGGCGGGCTCGCCGATGACGACCGCGATCTCGCCCTCGTAGGCCAGCAGCTCGGTGCCTGCCGGCCGCTCGATGGTGCTGCCCGAGGCGGCGACCGAGCTCGCCGGCTTGAAGAAGTAGGACGGGTGCGCGGGACGGCGACCGCGCTGGTCGGCACGTGAGGCGTAGCTCAGGTGGACCGCGATGATCTTGCCGGGGCGCTGGGGGAGTCCGGCGAACCGGGGGTCCGTCGTGGTGGTGTCAGTGCTCATGAGCTCCCTCGCTCTTACGTCGATGGGGCGATCGTATACGATCCCCGCCGGTCGGGCAACCGGGCCGCGGGCGTATATGATCACCTGGCGGATTCGTATATGATCTGTCGGATCCAGCGGCAGCGCGCCCGTTCCTCCCCCCAGGACCCGCCTTCAGGACCCCCGCCCACCAGGCGGCCGGTGCGGCTCGCCGACCCGAAATCGAACACCCCGACAAAGGAGTCCCCGCGCATGAGCGCATCCTCCCCGTCCGGCTTCACGCCGACCGGAACCATCTCGTCCGCCGCCGACCGGCGCCGTGTCGTCTTCGCCACGGTGGTCGGCACCACCGTGGAGTGGTACGACTTCTTCGTCTACGCCTCCGCAGCCGGACTCGTCTTCGGCACGCTCTTCTTCGCCCCCGCCGGTGAGCAGTTCGCGCAGATCCTGTCGTTCATCACGGTGGGCATCAGCTTCCTGTTCCGTCCGCTCGGCGCGTTCCTCGCCGGCCACCTCGGCGACAAGTACGGCCGCCGCCTGGTCCTCATGATCACGCTCATCCTCATGGGCGCGGCGACCACGCTCGTCGGCGTGCTGCCGACATACGCGGCGATCGGCATCGCGGCGCCGATCCTGCTCATCTTCCTCCGCGTGCTGCAGGGCATCTCGGCCGGTGGCGAGTGGGGCGGCGCGGTCCTCATGGCCGTCGAGCACGCCCCCAAGACCAAGCGCGGCGCGTTCGGCGCCTCGCCGCAGATCGGCGTGCCGCTCGGCCTGCTGCTCGCGTCGGGCATGATGGCGCTCATGTCGGTCGTCGCTCCCGGCGACGCGTTCCTCGAGTGGGGCTGGCGCATCCCGTTCCTGCTCTCGTTCGTGCTGATCATCATCGGCTACTACATCCGCCGGAACGTCGAGGAGAGCCCGGTGTTCGCCGAGCTCGCCGAGCGCAAGGAGACGACCAAGGCCCCGCTCGCCCGGGTCTTCCGCAAGCACGCGCTGCTCGTGATCATCGCCGCGCTCGTGTTCGCCGGCAACAACGCCGTGGGCTACATGACCACGGGCGGCTATATCCAGAACTACGCGACCGACCCGGCCGGTGCCGTCGGCCTCGAGCGCGGTCCCGTCCTGCTGGCCGTCACCGGTTCCGCCGTCACCTGGCTGGTCTTCACGTGGCTCTCGGGCGTCGCGAGCGACAAGATCGGCCGCCGCAACACCTACATCATCGGTTGGGTGCTCCAGGGCGTCGGCGTGCTCGCGCTCTTCCCGCTCGTGAACACCGGCAACGTGTGGCTGCTCTTCCTGGGCCTCGCGCTCCTGACGCTCGGCACCGGCTTCACCTACGGTCCGCAGGCGGCGCTGTACACCGAGCTGTTCCCGGCCTCCATCCGGTTCTCCGGCGTCTCGATCTCGTACGCGATCGGCGCCATCCTCGGTGGTGCGTTCGCGCCGACGATCGCGCAGGGCCTCGTCCAGGCCACCGGCACGACCGCCTCGGTCACCTGGTACCTGCTCGGCATGACCGCCATCGGCCTCGTCGCGACGCTGCTGCTGCGCGACCGGCCCGGCATCCCGCTCGGCCCCGACCACGAGGAGGAGCAGGCGAAGAGCCCGATCTACGGACTCTCCAAGGCCTGACCCGCCGCACACGAGAGGGCGCCGCATCCGTCATGGATGCGGCGCCCTCGTCGTCCGCTCGGTCGAGTTGCCTCAGATGTACGCCGAAACCGGGGTTTCGCGTACATCTGAGGCAACTGGATTCAGTCGCGGATGAAGGGGTCGTCGAGCGGCGTCCCCGGTCCGTAGGGGCCCGCGAAGAGGTTCGCGCCCTCGGCGGTCATGACGGTGCCGGATGCCACGAGGAACCCGTCCCGGTCGGTGAGCGCGTCGATCGCGGCCACGGCGAGGCGTCCGTCGCCGTGGGCGACGGTGAGCTGCCAGTGCTCGCCGTCGGGGACGATCGCCGGGTCGGCGAGGGTGACGTCCATGATGCCGCCGTGCGCGGTGAGCCGCACCGAGCCGCTGAAGGTGTGGCCGTCCCCGTCGGTGCCAGGGAACGCGAACCCGGAGGGCTCCTTCACGACACCCGTGGTCTCCACCGCACCGCCGCCCATGCCGCGCACGTACGCGAGCAGCGACGCCTTGACCCCCCACACCAGCGTGCTCATCCGCATCCTCTCGTCATCGGGCGCCCGGGTGCGCCGCCGGTCCAGGGTACCGGCGCCGGGGCGCCCGCTCAGCCCTCGACGGCCGCGCGGACCGCCGCCACGGCGCGCTGCAGCCGGGAGGCGATCGTCGCCGGGTCGTCCGGGCTCGCGAGGTGCACGACGGTCAGCGATGCGGGCCGCCGCCCGCGGAGGGGGAGGGGCACCGAGACGGCCTGCACGGTGGGCAGCACCTCGTCGCGGCTCGTCGCATAGCCGCGCACGGCGACCTCGGCGAGCTCGGCGCGGAGCCGCTCGGACACCTCCGCCGGCCACTGCTCCGGCGGGGTGCACGCGAGGATGGCCTTGCCCGCCGCGCCCACGGTGACCGGATGCCGCGCGCCCGCCCGCTGCGCGACGGACGCGACGTTGTGCCGCGGCTCCACGCTCGCCAGCGTGATGCACTCGTCGCGGTCGAGCACGCCGAGGAAGCACGTCATCCCGAGCTCGTCCGCGACGGCGCCGAGCTCGGGCATCGCGGCGGACTGCAGGTCGGCGGCCACGGCGGAGGCGAGCGCGGCCATCCGCGGGCCGAGGCCCACGCGTCCCGTCGCATCACGGAGGACGAGCGCGTGGTCCTCGAGCGTGCGCAGGAGTCGATAGGCGATCGACCGGTGCACGTCGAGCCGGCGGGCGATCTCGTCGATGGCCAGGGGTTCGCGCGCCTCCGCGAGCACCTCGAGGATTCGGATGCCACGGCTCAGCGTCTGCGATCCGGAGCCCTTCGCCGTCGGTCCAGCGCTCATCGGCACTCCTCGTCGTGCGCGCGCACGGTCTTGCCGCCCGCGCGGCGGTCGTATACGATCTGTTCCATAGTAGAACAGCGTGTTCGAATATAGAACACGCTGTGTTCCGCCGCAAGACCTCGGCGCCGCCGCCGGGGGAAGGATCGACGCCGATGCAGTTCCACCACCACGGATACGTCTCCACCGACCCGCGCATCCGCCCCGCCGCGGGCACCGGGCTCGCCCGTCCCACCGACCTCCCGGACGAGCTCGACGTGCTCATCGTCGGCTCCGGTCCCGCGGGCATGCTGCTGGCCGCCCAGCTGTCGCAGTACCCGAGCATCACCACCCGGCTCATCGAGAAGCGCGAGGGCCGACTCGAGATCGGCCAGGCCGACGGCATCCAGTGCCGCACGGTCGAGACGTTCCAGGCGTTCGGCTTCGCGGAGCGGATCATCGCGGAGGCCTACCGCATCAGCCACATGAACTTCTGGGCGCCCGACCCCGAGCATCCCGAGCGCATCGTCCGCGCCGCACGCGCCGACGACGACCCCGCCGGCGTGAGCGAGTTCCCGCACCTCGTCGTGAACCAGGCCCGCGTGCTCGACTACTTCGCCGAGGTCGCCGCGACCTCCCCGGCGCGGATCGCCCCCGACTACGGCGTCGAGTTCGTCACGCTCGAGGTCGACGAGGTCGGGGAGTACCCGGTGCGGGCGACGGTCCGGTACACGGCAGGCGCGCGTGCCGGGCAGGAGCGGACGATCCGCGCGAAGTACGTCGTCGGCTGCGACGGCGCCCGCAGTGGCGTGCGCCGCGCAATCGGCCGCAAGCACGTCGGCGCGCAGGCCAAGCACGCCTGGGGCGTCATGGACGTGCTCGCGGTGACCGACTTCCCCGACGTGCGGATCAAGAGCGCGATCTCCTCCAGCGCCGGCAGCATCCTGCTCATCCCGCGGGAGGGCGGGTTCCTCGTGCGCTTCTACGTCGACCTCGGCGAGGTGCCCGACGGCGACGACGGGGCGGTCCGCAAGACCCCGCTCGCCGACATCATCGCCACGGCGAACGACATCCTCTCGCCGTACACGCTCGACGTGAAGGACGTCGCGTGGTGGAGCGTCTACGAGGTCGGCCACCGGGTGACCGACAAGTTCGACGACGTCGACCCGGGCGAGGACCGCGACCCGCACGTGTTCATCTGCGGCGACGCCTGCCACACCCACTCCGCGAAGGCCGGGCAGGGCATGAACGTCTCCATGCAGGACGGCTTCAACCTCGGCTGGAAGCTCGGCTCGGTGCTCACCGGCCGCGCCCCCGCATCCCTGCTGGCGACGTACTCGGCCGAGCGCCAGGTGGTCGCGCAGGACCTCATCGACTTCGACCGGGAGTGGTCGAGCCTCATGGCGAAGAACCCGGAGGAGTTCTCCAGCCCCGCCGAGGTCGCCGAGTTCTACACCCGCACCGCCGAGTTCCCCGCCGGCTTCATGACCCGCTACACGCCGTCGATGATCGTCGGCACCGACGAGCACCAGGCGCTCGCCGGTGGATACCCGATCGGCAAGCGCTTCAAGTCGGCGCCGGTCGTCCGCGTCGCCGACACGGTGCCCGCCCATCTCGGGCACCACGCGCGCGCCGACGGCCGCTGGCGGGTCTACGCGTTCGCCGACGCCGATCGCACCGCGCTGCGGGCGTGGGCGGACTGGATGCTGGAGGGCGCCGACTCGCCGCTGCGCGCCCACACGCCCGCGGACGCCGACCTCGACGCGGTGTTCGACGTGAAGGCCGTGTTCCAGCAGGAGTACACCGGGATCGAACTCGGCGAGGTGCCGCCGGTGTTCCTCCCGCGTGTGGGCCCGTTCGGCCTCATCGACTACGAGAAGGTCTACGCCGTCGACCCGCAGACCGACATCTTCGACGAGCGCGGGATCTCCCGCGACGGCGCCGTCGTCGTCGTCCGTCCCGACCAGTACGTCGCGCACGTGCTGCCGCTGTCGGCGACCGCCGAGCTCGCCGCGTTCTTCCGGCAGCACATGCTGCCGGCCTGACCCGGACGGGCGGATGCGGCCGGCCGCCGCATCCGCCCGTGTGCAGAACTCAGGACATCCGAGGGGCTCGCCCCCATCGGCGCGGATCGCGGGGGGTGCCGGTCGATCCGTCCTGAGTTCTGCACGTGCAGACTCGGCCGTCAGGAGTTCACGCGGATGACCTCGTGCTGGTACGGCGCGATGACCTCGCCCGACACGCGCAGGTCGAGCAGCAGGAACGGGCGCTCGTCGGCCGGGGTCTCGGCCCAGGTGGCGAGCCGGTCGAGGTCGGCGAGCCGCTCCACCACGACGCCTTCGGCGCCCACCGCGGCGGCGAGCCCTGCGAAGTCCACCGTGGGGATCCGCATCGGCTCCTGCGCGAGCCCGAACAGGCCGTAGAGGTTGACCTCGGCGCTGTACGCGCCGTCGTTCCACACCACGGCGAGCCCGCGGCCGCCGGCGACCCGCACGGCCGACTCGAGGTCCGCGAGCGCCATGAGTCCGCCGCCGTCGCCCGTGGTGAGCACGATCGTCGACTCCGGGCGCGCGACCGCGGCGCCGGGCACGCTCGGGAACCCGAGCCCGATCGACTGGTACGCGGTGCCGATCATGAGCATCCGGTCGGGGGAGGCCACCGGCCAGTACATGTTCGCCCAGCCGATGAAGTGCCCGCCGTCGGAGACGACGACGCGGTCCTCCGGCAGCAGCTCGGCGATCCGGCGCGCCGCGGCCCGCGGGTCGAGCCGGCCGTCCGCGGCGAACTCCTCCGCGGAGTCGTACGCGCGCAGCGGCGCGATCTCGATCGACTCGCGCCAGCCGCTCGGGGCCGCGCCGAGCGTCCGCAGCTCCTCGACGAGGGATGCCGCGACCACGGCCGCGTCGCCGCGGACGTACCGGCCCACGTGCGGATGCGTGGCGGCGGGCGCCACGTCGACCTGCACGACCTGCGTCTCGGGCGAGAAGAGCTCGCCGAAGCGCATCGTGAACTGGTTGAGCGAGGCGCCGAAGACGACGGCGATGTCGGCCTCGCGGACGAGCTCCATGGCCCGCTCCGCGCCGAAGCCGCCGGTCACGCCGAGGTCGAACTCGGGGCGGGGGAAGAGGTTCCGGCCGAGGGCGGTGGTCGCCGTCACCGCGCCGGTCGCGTCCGCGAGGGCGCCGAGCGCCGCACCGGCGCCGGCCAGCCAGGCGCCGCGGCCGGCGAGCAGGAACGGCCGCTCCGCGCCGGCGAGGGTGCGCGCGAGGCGGCGGATCGCCTCCGCGCCGAACGGGCTGGGTGCGACGGGGGCGGGCAGCACGGGGGCCGGTGGCGTCGGCACCGGGCCTGCCTCGAGCTTCGCGACGTCGTAGGGGATCGCCAGCACGGCCGGCACGCGATACGCGAGGGCGTGCTCGATCGCGATGACGGTGGTGGCGGCCGCGTCCGTGCGGCCCACCGTGTAGGTGCGGGCGCCGACCGCGGCGGCGAGCGAGATCTGCTCCACGTCCCACGGGCGCGGGCCCGAGGTGGGCTCGTCGCCGACCACGAGCAGGAGCGGCACCTTGGCCTGCACGGCCTCGGCGAGGGCGGTGATGGTGTTCGTGAACCCGGCGCCGTAGGTCGCGGTCGCGGCGGCGATCCGTCCGGAGGCGCGGTGGTGCGCGTCGGCCGCGACGACGGCGCCCGCCTCGTGGCGGACCGCGGTGTAGGTCGCGTCGGTGTCGCGCTCGAGCGCGTCGAGGAAGTACGCGTTGCCGTTGCCCATCACGCCGAAGACGTGGTCGATGTGGCGGGCGAGGGTGCGGGCGACGTGGGCGGAGACGGTGGGCATGGCGAAGCAGCCTTTCGAGACGGGAACGGAGGTTGAGACCGTATGTGTCTCGCGCGTCCGTCAGGACGGCTGCGTGCCCATTTTTCGAGCACCGACGCGGGGGACGTGCGCCGGACGGAAGTGAGTATACGACCACGCGGGGCGGTGTCCGTGACGTCCGGTCGCAGGGGCCCGGGTCGCCGGGGCGGAGGGTGACAGGTCGCGGCGGCGGGATGAGAATGAATGCGGACCGGCCAAGGATCATATACGATCTGGATGGAGCGGATGCGGCTGCATCCCATGACGACGAGGGAGTCCCAGTGACTGACAACCGCGAGAGCGACCTGCTGGCGAACGTGCCCGAGGGCCTGTTCATCGGCGGGCGGTGGCGTGCCGCCGAGGACGGCGCGACGCTGACCGTGCAGGACCCCGCGACCGGCGAGACGATCAAGACGATCGCGAGCGCGACGGTCGCCGACGGCAAGGCGGCGATGGACGCCGCGGCGGACACGTTCCCGTCGTGGGCCGCGACGCCGGTGCGCGAGCGCGCCGAGCTGCTGCGCCGCGCCTTCGACCTGCTGCAGGAGCGCAAGGAGGAGTTCGCGCTCCTCATGTCGATCGAGATGGGCAAGCCGATCGCCGAGGCCCGCGGTGAGGTCGCCTACGGCGGCGAGTTCCTCCGCTGGTTCAGCGAGGAGGCCGCGCACGTGCAGGGACGCTACGGCGCGAACCCCGAGGGCACCGGGCGCATGATCGTCACGCAGCATCCGGTCGGCCCCTGCTTCCTCATCACCCCGTGGAACTTCCCGCTCGCGATGGCCACCCGCAAGATCGCGCCCGCCCTCGCCGCCGGCTGCACGGTCGTGGTCAAGCCCGCCACCCTGACCCCGCTGACGACCCTGTACTTCGTCAAGCTGCTGCAGGACGCCGGGCTCCCCGACGGCGTCGTCAACGTCATCACGACGAAGCAGACGGGCCCCGTCTCCGAGGCGATCATCCGCGACCCGCGGCTGCGCAAGCTCTCCTTCACCGGGTCCACCCCGGTGGGCCAGGCGCTGCTGAAGCAGGCCGCCGACGGGGTGCTGCGCACCTCCATGGAGCTCGGCGGCAACGCCCCGTTCGTGGTGTTCGACGACGGCGACCTGGACAAGGCCGTCGACGGCGCGATCGCCGCGAAGTTCCGCAACATCGGCCAGGCGTGCACGGCGGCGAACCGGTTCATCGTGCACCGTTCGGTCGCCGACGAGTTCGCCCGCCGGGTCACCGAGCGCGTGAACGGCTTCAAGATCGGCCGCGGCACCGAGGAGGACGTCACGATCGGCGCCCTCATCGACGACCGCGCGGTCGCCAAGGCGAAGGAGCTCGTCGACGACGCGCTGGAGCGCGGTGCGACCCTCCGGGCGGGCGGCAAGCCGATCGACGGCGCGGGTTCGTTCTTCGAGCCGACCGTCATCACCGACGTCCCCGCCGGCAGCGAGATCCTCCGTGAGGAGATCTTCGGTCCGGTGCTCGCGGTCGTCCCGTTCGACACCGAGGACGAGGCGGTCGAGCTCGCCAACGCCACCGAGTACGGCCTCGTCTCGTACGTCTACACCGAGAACCTCGCGCGCGGGCAGCGGATGATCGAGCGCCTCGAGACGGGGATGATGGGCCTGAACGTCGGCGTCGTCTCCAACGCCGCCGCCCCGTTCGGCGGCTGGAAGCTCTCCGGTCTCGGCCGTGAGGGCGGCGCCGAAGGCATCCACGAGTACCTGCAGACGAAGTACACGCTCACGCCGAACCCGTTCGCCTGAGCGGGACCGGGGAGGGCACCGCACCGAACCGTTCGCGGGCGGGCATGCACCGCGCACTGCGCGACAAGCCCGCCCGCGGACGCGTCCGCAGAATGGGCACGTCCGTGCGCGACGAAGGACGCCGCGCGCGCAGAAGGAGACACCCATGACGGATGCATCGTTCACCCCGGAGGAGCAGGCGCTGCTCGCCCGTGTGCAGGCGCCGGAAGGCGCGGGCCGGGAGATCCCGGACGCCGCGACCCGCGTGACGATCGGGCGCGCGCCGGAGCAGTCCGTCGCCGACCTCGACGACGCGATCGCGCGCGCCAAGGCCGCGCAGCCGGCCTGGGACGCGCTCGGCCACGAGCGCCGCATCGAGCTCCTGCTGCAGGCCGCCGACGCGATCGACGCGAACGCCGAGGCGCTCGCGCGGCTCCTCTCCCGCGAGCAGGGCAAGCCCCTGAACGGCCCGAACGCGCGCTTCGAGCTCGGCGGCGCCGCCGCCTGGCTGCGCGCGGCCGCATCCACCCCGCTCGAGCCGCAGGTGATCGTCGACGACGGGCAGACCCGCGCCGAGCTGCACTACCGCGCCATCGGCGTGGTCGGCGCGATCGGCCCGTGGAACTGGCCGCTCATGATCACGATCTGGCAGATCGCCCCGGCCCTGCGGATGGGCAACACGGCCGTCGTGAAGCCGTCGGAGTACACCCCGCTGAGCGTGCTCGCGCTGCTGTCGGTGCTGAACGACGTGCTGCCCGCCGACGTCCTCATCGGCGTCTCCGGCGGCCGTGAGGTCGGCGCGCGCCTGGCCGCCCACCCCGACGTCGACAAGATCATGTTCACCGGCTCCACCGCCACCGGACGCAAGATCATCGAGAGCTCCGCCGGCAACCTCGCCCGCCTCACCCTCGAGCTCGGCGGCAACGACGCCGGCATCGTGCTGCCCGGCGCCGACCCGGCCGCGATCGCCCAGGACCTGTTCTGGGGCGCGTTCATCAACACCGGTCAGACGTGCGCCGCACTCAAGCGCCTGTACGTGCACGAGTCGATCCATGACGAGGTCGTCGCGGCGCTGAAGGCCGTCGTCGAGCAGACCCCCATGGGTGTGGGCCTGGACGAACAGAACGTGCTGGGGCCGCTCCAGAACCGGCAGCAGTTCGACATCGTCCACCGGCTGGTCGAGGACGCGAAGGCGAACGGCGCCACCATCGTCACCGGCGGGTCGCCCGCCACCGGCCTCGGAGAGCTCTTCTACCCGGCGACGCTCGTGACCGACGTGACCGACGGGATCGCGATCGTCGACGAGGAGCAGTTCGGACCGGTCCTGCCCATCGTGAAGTACCGCGACGTCGAGGACGCCATCGCGAGCGCGAACGCGCTCGACGTGGGCCTCGGCGCCTCGGTGTGGGGCGACCGCGACGAGGCGCGCGCGGTGGCCGCCCGCATCCAGGCCGGCACGGTGTGGATCAACTCGCACGGCGGCATCGACCCGCGGATCCCGTTCGGCGGGGTCAAGGGCTCCGGATACGGGCTCGAGTTCGGCGTCGAGGGGCTGAAGGGCCTCGCGGTGCCGCAGATCATCAACGGCTGACCTCGTCGCAGGTCCCAGGCCCGTCCCGCTGTGCGGGGCGGGCCTGTTCCGTGGGCGCGCGGTGTGCGCTCCCGGGCAACCGGCATGCGCGCCGGGGCAATGCCGCGTCCCTCGCGGGCGGGACCATGAACCGGGCGCCCGAGTGCGTCACGCCGACCCGAAGGAGAGTCACCATGAGTCACACCGGACCAGCCGGGCGCACCGACGCGCACCGGCGCCTGGGCGTCCTCGCCGTCGCCTTCCTCATCATCGCGGCATCCGCGCCGCTCACCGTCGTCGCCGGCGGCGTCACCAGCTCGCTCGCGGTCACCCACGTGACGGGCGTGCCCTTCGGCTACGTGGTGCTCGCCATCATCCTCGCGCTGTTCGCGATCGGGTACACCGCGATGAGCCGGTTCATCACCAACGCGGGGGCGTTCTACGCCTACATCGCGCAGGGCATCGGGCGGCCCGCGGGCGTGGGCGCGGCGGTGCTCGCGCTCATCGCGTACAACGCCATGCAGATCGGCATCTACGGGATGCTGGGGTTCCAGGTCACCACCTTCGTCGCCGAGAAGACGGGCGTGACGATCCCGTGGTGGGTGTGGGTGCTCGTGTGCATCGCGGTGGTGGGCCTGCTCGGGGTGAACCGGGTCGACCTGTCCGCGAAGATCCTCGGCACGCTCGTCGCGCTCGAGTTCCTCGCGGTGATCGTGTTCGACGTCGTGGCCCTCGCGAACCCGGCCGAGGGCGTCACCGTGGAGCCGCTGACCCCCGCCGCACTGTTCGTCCCGGGCATCGGCGCCGTGCTGTCCTTCGGTGTCGCCGCGTTCATGGGGTTCGAGTCCGCCGCGATCTACGGTGAGGAGGCGAAGGACCCGCGCCGCACGATCCCGCGGGCGACGTTCCTCGCCGTCGTCGTCATCGGCGTCTTCTACGCGATCTCCTCCTGGGCGCTCGTCCTGGCCGTCGGAACGGACAAGATCGCCGACCCGGCCGGGATCGGCGCCGAGGAGGCCGGACCGCCCCTGTTCTTCAACGTCATCGCCGAGCACCTGGGCGTGATCTGGGTCGACATCACGTCGGTGCTGTTCATCACGAGCCTGTTCGCCGCGCTCGTGAGCTTCCACAACGCGGTCGCGCGGTACGCGTTCTCGCTCGGCCGGGAGGGGATGCTGCCGCGTGCCCTCGCGGGCGTCCGCCGCACGAGCGGCGCGCCCTGGGCGGGGTCCGTCGCGCAGACCGCGCTCGCGGTGGTCGTCATCGTGTTCTTCGCGATCGGGGAGACGGGCTGGAACCCGCAGGACGGTCCGTACGAGGTGCTGACCCTGTTCACCTGGCTGACGAACCTCGGCGCCTTCGGGCTCGTGCTGCTGATGGTGCTCGCCTCGGTCGCGGTCATCGGCTACTTCGCCCGGAACCGCCACGGCGTGGGCGCCGGGTCGCGGCTGGTCGCCCCGATCGTGGCCACCGTCGCCCTCGGCACCGTGTGGGTGCTCATCCTCGTGAACTGGGACGTGCTGCTCGGCCAGGCCGAGTCCACCCCCACGACGTTCATCCTGCCCGCCGTGCTCCTGGTCCCGTCCGCCCTGGCGGTGCTGTGGGCGCTGTGGCTGCGTTCGGCGCGTCCCGACGTCTATCGCCGCATCGGTCACGGCGCCGACGCGGACGCGGCGCCGCACCTGGGTGCCGAGCCGGTCGGGGTCTGACCGCGCAGCGGAGGGGGCGGCCGGCCGGGCCGCCCCTTCCGCACCTCACCGGCCGCCGCGGTACTCGCTCGGGGAGACCCCGAAGGCGGCCTTGAAGGTGCGGCTGAAGTGTGCGGCGTCGGGGAACCCCCAGCGGGCGCCCACCACGGCGACGGGGACGTCGGCGTCGCGCGGATCGCGCAGTGCCCGCCGGCACGCCTCGAGCCGCCGCCGCCGGATCACGGTGGAGACCGTCGTGCCCTCGGCGTGGAACAGGCTGTGCAGGTGCCGGGTCGAGATGAAGTGGGCGGCGGCGATCGTCCCCGGGGTGAGCGCCGGCGACGCCAGGTGCTCGTCGATGTACGCCCGGATCCGGGCGAGCAGCGCCAGCCGCGGGTCCGCGGCGGACGCGTCGTCGAGGCCCAGCTCGTGCGTGTACACGGTGGCGAGGAGGTCGAGTGCGGCGCGGGTCAGCCGGCCGCCGCAGGCGCCGGCGACCTCCTCGAGGCCCAGCCCGAGGCGGGTGAGGAAGGGGGAGGTGAGCGCACCGAGCCCGGCGTCGCCGGGGATCCGCACCGCCGTCATCCCGCCGAGCGACCGGGCGGGGAGGGGGAGGGCGTCGTGCGGGAACATCATGACGATGGTGCGGAGGTCTTCGTCGAAGCTGAGCGTGTACGGGCGGCTCGTGTCGTAGAGCGCCATGTCGCCGGGGCGCAGCACCGCCTCGCGGCCGTCCTGGATGAGCAGCCCGGTCCCGGCCAGCATGACGCTCACCTTGAACGCCGGGCGGTCGCCGCGCGCGATGAGCTCGGGCGTGCGTTCCACGGTGTGGGCGCGGGCCCGCACCTCGGAGACGTGGATGCCGTCGGCCACGGCGCCGCGCAGTGCGCCGGAGAACCGGTCGGCGTGCGTGCTGGTGACGTGCAGCGGCACGAACGAGTCGTTGACCGCCGCCCGATAGGTGCTGAGATCGGGCGCGTGCAGCGTCGTCACGCCGGCCGGTGCGGTGGTGAGCGGCATGGGAGACCTCCTCGTACCCCGTCGTCCCCATCGTTTTTCTACGCTTGGAGGACGAAAACTGGTCCGATGGTACCCCGTACCGCGGCGATCCGCGACCCGATCAGTCGAGCATGCGCAGCAGGGCGTCGCGCATCGCCAGCATCCGCTCGGGCCGCGTGGTCTCCGGCAGGAGCACGCCGATCGCCTGCATGCCGGTGATCGCGTCGAGGAGGGCGTCGGCCACCGCCTGCACGTCGAGGTCGGTGCGCACCTCGTCGCGCTCGACGGCCTCGGCGACGAGCTCGCCGATCCGCTGCTGCCACTCGCGCATCATCCCCGCGAACAGCGCCGCCATGTCGGGCTCCATCGCCGCGTACTCCAGGAACGGGATGACGATCCGCGCCTCGAGCAGTCGCTCCTCGTCCAGCGGCAGCATCTCGGTGAGGAAGGCCCGCAGCGCCGCGAGGCCGTGGAGGTCGCCGGCCCCGGACGCGTTCTCGAACCGGCCGTTCGTCGCCTGGAAGACGTGCTGGAACGCGGCGGTGAGCACCGCCCGCTTGTTGGGGAAGTAGTGCGCCACCCCGCCGTTCGCCTGGCCGAGCTCGCGGGCGATCTCGCGCATCGTCGTCGCCTCGATGCCCTGCCGGGCGATGAGGCGCCAGGTGGCGCGGATGATCTCGGCTCGGCGCTCGTCGTGGTCGACACGTCGTGGCACGCGGCGGGTCCTTCCGTCGTCCGGGGATGGGGCGGCGCACGGTGACCGTCGCGCCGCCCCACACTAACCGAGCGGATGCGGGCTCAGTGCCCGCAGGCGCAGGTGTCGCCGCCGCAGCATCCGCCGCCCTGCCCGGCGTGCGCCTGGCTCGACTCGGGCACGTCCATCGCCGGGTTCACGTCGAGGAACCCGTACGGCTTGAACCAGAAGCCGGCGTAGTCGACCGGCATGATCGGCCAGTCCTCCGGGCGCGGGATGTGGGTGAGGCCGAACGTGTGCCAGAGCACGATGTCGGTGCCGTCGAGCGAGCGGTCGTCCTCGGTGTAGGCGGGCAGGCCCGCACCACCGGCGTGCGCGTTCGGGTAGCGGCCGGCCGGCCAGCGCTCGTCGCGGTCGTACGCGGTGCCCCACAGGTGCTTGGTCGCGAACGCCGCACGGGCGGCGACGGTCGAGGCGGGGTCGGCCATGAGCAGCGCCGTCGGCTCGGGGATGAGGTGGTACGCGGTCGGCTTGCCCAGGTGGTTCGTCTTGGAGGCGCTGCGCACCTCCCACACGCGGGCGACCGAGGTGTCGGCCTCGCGCTGCGCCTCGGCCTCGGTGCGCAGCGGCGTCTCGGTCCACGTGAACGCGTTGCCGAACGGGTTCCGCTCGCCCATGGGGATCCGGGCGGCGTCGATCTCGACGAGGCGGTTGTCCTCGCCGTCGATCGCGACGTCGAGCCGGGCGCTGAACAGGTGCTGGTGCACCGGGGCGAACACGCCGGGCGCGATCTCGGGGGCGTGCGGGTTGGTGGAGCCGGGGTGGCCGCCGCCGACGAACACGATGCCGGTCGCCTTCGCCTCGACCTGGATCGACCCGTCGAGGTAGAAGTACCAGAAGAAGCCGTAGTCGTAGTTGCCGATGGTGGAGAAGTACGACACCACCAGACGCCGGGAGCGCCGCACCTGCGAGCCGACGGGGCCGGGCTCGGTGTGCTTCCACAGCACGCCGTAGTCCTCCTCGTGCATGCACACCGCGTTGGGGATGCGCACCGGGTTGCCGTGGTCGTCGGCGACGTGGCCGTCGAAGTAGCGGATCACGCCGAGGCAGTCGCAGCCGAGCTCGAGGTGGTTCGCGTTCTTGCCGAGGAGGTACTCGCCGGCGTCGAAGTAGCTGATCCAGAACCGGGTGGGGGTGGTGTCGCCGTAGGGGACGACCATCTCCGGGATGCTGGCACGGCTGAGCACCGGGCGGTCCTGGAACCGCACGTCGTGGAGCACGAGGCCCTCGCGGGCGTTGAAGTCGACCCGCAGCGACCAGCCCTCCCAGTCGACGTGCGACCCGTCGACGTGGAAGCTCGGCCCCTCGGGCTGCGTGATCTCGATGGGCTTCAGGCTCGTGCGGGCCGGGCCCACCGCATCCGGGGTGTACTTGCCGCTGCCGGCGGGCACCGGCACGTCGCCGTCGTCCTCGATGCCGATGACGCGGTTCTCGACCAGGTCGACGTGCACGATGAGCCCCTCGACCGGGTGCGCCCAGGCGATGTCGTCCTCGCTGTCGCGGAGGAACGTGAGGGAGCGGATCACGCGGCGGCCGACCTCGTTCGCGCGGCCGACGAAGCCGGGGGCGAGCGGGCTGCAGAACGCGAGCTCCATGCGGTCGGCGAGGCCGCGCCGGGTCATCGCGTTCCGCCACTCCTCGGACGCCTTGACGATCTCGGCCGCGCGCTCGTACTCCTCGAAGAGGTACTGCGGCTGACCGTACGGGTGCTCGCCCGCGGCGTGCGTGCGCTGTGCGACGACGCGGCCGTCGGTGATCGAGACGATCGCCTCGGTGACCGCGCCGGTCGTGGTCTCCAGCAGGGTGACGTCGGCGCGACGGTCGATCGGGGCGCCCGGCCGCCAGGCGGCGAGCTCCTCCTTCGTCGGCTCGTCCGGCAGCAGCATCGGCACGCGGACGCGCTCGCCGAGCAGGCCCGCTTCGACGAGGATCTCGCGCGTGCGTGCGATCTCCTCCGCGGTCATCGGGTCGAGGGGGTGCGCGGCGGGGGCCTCGGGGGCGGGGGCGGCGAGGTCGGCGTTGCCGTGCGGCTGATCGTGGGGGGCGTGGTGGTGCGACATTGGGATCCTCCTGCCGTCCAGTGTGGGCGGCATCCGGCGTCCGGGCTTGCCCGGCCGTGCACGACGGCTGACTCTCGGTGCGCACCGTGCGTGCGGATGTCCGCCGTCCGGCGCATGATGGCGGGGTGGACGACGTCGCCCTGCGGGCCCTCCGGCTGCGCGCGCACCGGCTGACGGCCCCGGCGGCCGATCCGGTCGCGGCGGCAGGGCACATGTTGGCGGTGCAGTCGCAGGAGTTCTGGGGCGGACGCTGGGCGCTCGCCGTCCGCAGCCGCGGCGCACCGACGCTCCGCGATCTCGACCGCGCCTTCGACGACGGTGCCCTCGTGCGCTCCTGGACGCAGCGGGGCACCATCCACACGCTCGCCGCGGCGGACCTCGGCTGGATGCTGGCGCTCACTGCCGCGCGGCAGTTCCGCCTGGCCGCCGGGAGGCTCCGGCAGTTGGAACTCGACGAGGACGTGTTCCGCGCCGCCGAGCGGCTCGCGGTGGCGGCGCTGGGCGGGGGCGGACGCCTGACCCGCGCGGAGTTCGCCGCGCTCCTGGAGGGCGCGGGCATCGCGACCGCGGGGCAGCGCGGCATCCACGTCCTGCAGGTGCTGCACTGGCGGGGCGTGCTCTGCCACGGCCCCGTCGTGCCGCGTGCCGGCGGCGTGACCCGGGAGCAGTACCTCGTGGCGACGGCGGACTGGATCCCGGATGCGGCGATCCCCGTCGACCCGGCGGCCGAGGCGTTCGCGCGGTTCGTCGACGGGCACGGTCCCGCGACCGTGCGGGACTTCGCGTGGTGGTCCGGGCTCACCCTCGCCGCCTGCCGGGAGGCCGCGGCGGGGGCGGGCGACCGGGTGCGGATCGTCGGCGACGACCCGGAGCCGCGCTACGTGTCGGTCTCGACGCCGCGGGCGCGGGCCGACGCGCCCGCCGTGATCGCGCTGCCCCCGTTCGACGAGTACTACATCGCGTGCATCGACCGGGACCGCGTGTGCGACCCGGCCCGGCAGCGCGTCGTCGGGCCGGGGGCGAACGGCATGGTCAGCCCGATCGTGCTCGCCGACGGCGTCGTGGTCGGCCGTTGGACCCACTCCCGCGCGCTGGGCGCGCGGGGTGCGGCACCGGCCGAGGTGTTCGACCCCGCCGAGGTGCCCGACGAGGCGGTGACCGCCGCACTCGACCGGTACGCCGCGTTCGTCGCGGGCTGACGGGTCGTCTGCCACACTGACCACGTGAGCACGACGCCCGCCCGCCGCATCCGTCGCCCGCGCGCGGTGGTGCTCCTGTGCGTCGTGCTCGTCGCAGCGGTCTACGCCGTCGTGGTCGCGCTCTACGCCGCCAGCGGGCAGGTCGACATCCCGGACGACGCCCAGCCGGGGCCGGACGCGGCGGTGCTCCGGGTGTCGCCGGAGCGGATCGACGCGGCCGGGAACCGCCTGGTGATCGAGGTGCTGCCGGTCGCGTCCGGGCCCCTCGGCGGCGACGACGAGCCGTTCGCCTCCGACCTCGCGTTCTCGGTGGTGGTGAGCGGGGCCGACGGCACGCGCACCCTCGACGTCGCGGCGGGGGAGGTGCTCTCGCCGAAGGAGGTCGCCCTCGTGACCGAGGGCGCCATCGAGCGCTGGCCGTTCGACGTCTACACCGTGCCCACCCTCATCGTCGTGGTCGCCGACCTCGACGGCGACGGCGAGACCGAGCCGGTGCCCACCTACCTCGTCGGCGACGGGCGGGTGCCCGGCTGGAACGTCTCGGCGGTGGAGCAGGACTTCGACGACGGCTTCCGCGGGGTGGTGTTCACCGCGGTGCGGTCGGGCTCGACCGTCGCGTTCGGCATCGTGCTGCTCACCCTCATGGTCGCCATGCCGGTGCTCGTGCTCACCGTGACGATCACGGTGTACCGGGGGCGCCGGAAGGTCGAGGCGACCATGCTCAGCTGGATCGGCGCGATGCTGTTCGCCACGATCCCGCTCCGGAACTTCCTGCCCGGCAACCCGCCGATCGGCTCCTGGGTCGACTACCTCATCGTGCTGTGGGTGATCGCGGGGCTCGTGGCCGGGCTCGTCGTGTTCGTCGCGGCGTGGTTGCGCCTCGGCCCCGACGGCCCGGCTCCGGCCGCCGCCGCATCCGACCCGCCGGCCCCCGCCGCATCCGACCCGCCCGCCTAGCCTGCGGTGTGCACCGCTTCGGGTGGCGGTTGTTGCGGCATCCGCGGGGGTGTTCCCGCGCGAGCTGTCACCTGAGCTGCGGACGCGCGCCGCTCGGGTGGCGGTTGCCGCCGTGCGCGTCGCTTCGGGTGGCGGTTGTCGCGGCATCCGCGGGGGTGTTCCCGCGCGAGCTGTCACCTGAGCTGCGAACGCGCGCCGCTCGGGTGGCGGTTGCCGCGGTGTGCGTCGCTTCGGGTGGCGGTTGTTGCGGCATCCGCGGGGGTGTTCCCGCGCGAGCTGTCACCTGAGCTGCGAATGCGCGCCGCTCGGGTGGCGGTTGTCGCGGTGTGCGCCGCTTCGGGTGGCGGTTGTTGCGGCATCCGCGGGGGTGTTCCCGCGCGAGCTGGGTGACGTCCCCTGTGGTGGTGGAGATTTCGATGGGGTTGCCGGCGTCGTAGACGTTGGTGAGCCATCGTGCGATGGTCAGTGAGAACTGTCTAGGAATCTCAACAGGAAGACACAAACGCACGATGGCTCTTGACCAGTCTGCCCTCCTCGAGCTGCTCGGGGAACTGAAACTCACCGACGTGTCCGACCGGATCCGGGTCGCGACCGAAACGCTCTACCAGGAGCTGATCGACGCGGAAGCGGCCGCGTTCATCGGCGCCGCCCCGTTCGAACGCACCCCGGACCGGACCACGCAACGCAACGGCAGCCGCCCGAAAACCCTCAGCACGACGGCCGGGGATCTGGAGTTGCGGATCCCGAAGCTGCGCACCGGGTCGTTCTTCCCGTCGCTGCTGGAACGCCGCCGCCGGGTCGATCAGGCCCTGTTCGCCGTCGTGATGGAGGCGTATGTCCACGGCGTGAGCACCCGCAAGGTCGACGACCTGGTGAAAGCGCTTGGCGCGGACGCCGGCATCTCGAAGTCCGAGGTGTCGCGGATCTGCGCGCACCTGGACGAGGACGTCGCCGCATTCCGCGACCGCCCGCTGGCGGACACCGCCTACCCGTATTTGTTCCTCGACGCGACCTATTGCAAGGCCCGCGTCGGCCGGCGGGTGGTGTCCCAGGCCGTGGTGGTCGCGGTCGGGGTCGCCGCGGACGGGCGACGCGAAGTGCTCGGCTTCGAGGTCGGGGAGACGGAGTCGCAGCCGTTCTGGACCACGTTCCTGCGGTCGCTCAAGGCGCGCGGGCTGGGCGGGGTGAAGCTGGTCATCTCCGACGCGCACACCGGGCTGACCGCCGCGATTCAGACCGTGTTCCAAGGCGCCAGCTGGCAGCGGTGCCGGGTGCATTTCATGCGGAACGTGCTCACCGCCGTCCCCAAGGCCGCCGGCCCGATGGTCGCGTCCATCATCCGCACGATCTTCGCCCAGCCCGACACCGAGCATGTCTTCACCCAGTTCCACGAGGTCACCCGGATGCTGGGCCGGTCGCACCCGAAGATCGCGGACATGCTCGAGGACGCGAAAGACGACCTGCTCGCGTTCTGCGGCTTCCCGCAGCAGCACTGGCGGCAGATCTGGTCCACGAACCCGCTGGAGCGGGTGAACAAGGAGATCAAACGCCGCACCGACGTGGTCGGCACCTTCCCCAACCCCGCCGCGCTGCTGCGCCTGGCCGGTCACGTCCTCATCGAGCAGCACGACGAATGGGACGGCGCCGACCGCCGCTACTTCTCCGAGCACTCCATGGCGCTGCTGCTCGCCGACACCAAGGAGGTGAACATCCCCGAACTGACCGCGGCATAATCAAGACAACTGACCCGCACGGTGTCGAGAAACTCCACCACTCAGCGGGACGTCACCCGCGAGCTGTCACCTGAGCTGCGAACGCGCGCCGCTCAGGTGGCGGTTGTCGCCGTGTGCACCGCTTCGGGCGGCGGTTGTCGCGGCATCCGCGGGGGTGTTCCCGCGCGAGCTGCCACCTGAGCCGCAAGCCCGCAACCGCAGCCCACGCCGGACGGATGCGGTCAGCGCACCGCCCCGTTCGTGAGCCCGCCGACGAGCCACCGCTGGAAGAACACGGCCGCGGCGAACACCGGCAGCACGCCGATGACGGATGCGGCGGCGATCTTGCCGTAGTGCGGCGTGCGCTCGCCGTAGAACATCGAGAGCACGACCGGCAGCGTCTGCGCGTCCGGGCTCTGGGTGAGGAACGTCGCCAGCAGGAACTCGTTGTAGTTCAGCACCGCGACGATGATCCCGATCGCGGCGAGCGCCGGCGCCACGAGCGGGGTGACGACCGACCACAGCAGCCGGAACGACCCGGCGCCGTCGAGCCTGGCGGCCTCCTCGATCTCGATCGGCAGCCGCCGGACGAACCCCTCCAGCAGCCAGATCGCGACCGGGATGTTCACCAGCGCGTAGAGGAGGGTGAGTCCCAGCAGGGTGTTGTTCAGCCCGAGGATCCGCAGCAGCGTGAACAGGGGCACGACCGCGACGATCGGCGGCAGCAGCCACGGGCTCATGATGGTCGCCGCCAGGCTCTTCCCGCCGGTGCGGTACCGGGTGATCGCCCACGCCGCCGGCAGCGACAGGGCGAGGGTGAGCACGGCGCCGCCGAGGGCCGCGACGAGCGAGTTGCCGACGCCGCGCAGCAGATCCGACCCGGTGAGCACGTCGATCCAGTTCGACCACTGCGGCACCGCGGGCACGAGCACCCCCTGCCCGGTCTCGTTCCGTCCCATGAGCGAGACGGAGAGGAGGTACAGCAGCGGCACGGTGAAGAACAGCACCAGCACCGCCAGCACGGTGGTGGCGAGCGCGCCGCGGTGGTCGAGGCGGCGCCGGGGGATGCGGACGGTGTCAGTCATGGTTCGCCTGCAGCTTCCGGGTGAGGGCGACGACGGGGATGGTGACGACGGTGACGACGACCGCGAGCAGCAGCGTGATCACCGCGGCCTTGCCCACGTCGAACTCGCGCAGCGCCGCCTGGTAGATCACGTAGGACGTCGTGGTGGTCGCTTGTCCGGGGCCGCCGGAGGTCATCATGAAGATGAGGTCGAACACCTTGAACGACAGCACGAGGCGGATGAAGAACGCCGCGGCGACCACCCCGGAGATCGCGGGCAGCGTGATGGAGCGGAACATGCGCCAGCCGTGCGCGCCGTCCAGGCGCGCCGCCTCGATCGTGGCGGGGTCCTGTGCGAGCAGGGCCGTGAACACGAGCAGCGCGATGAGCGGCGTCCACTCCCACACGTCGGCCAGGGCGATCCCGGGGAGCGCCCACGTCGTCGACGACAGCGGCGCGATCGCGTCGCGCGGCGCACCGAAGAACCCGAGCACGGTCGCGAGCAGCCCGCCACCGGGGTTGTAGATGAGCTTCCACAGTGTGCCGACGATGACCGGCGGGGTGATGAGCGGCAGGAGCAGGAGCGTCCGCACCAGCGAGCCGCTGCGCACCGCGCCCTGCAGTGCGAGGGCGGCGACGACCCCGAGCACGAGGCTCGCGACCGAGACGCCGAGCGCGTAGCCGACGGAGCGCCAGAGGGATGCGGTGATGTCGGCGTCGGCGAGCACCGACTCGAAGGTCTCGAGCCCGACGAACCGCTGGAACGGCTTGCCGAGCGAGGAGTCGGTGAACGCCGCCGCGACGATGAAGACGAGCGGGTAGACCCCCAGCACGATGAGCGCCAGCACGCTCGGCGCCACGAACAGGCGGTGCGCCCACGCCGGCCCCCGGTGGGGTCGGCGCGGGCGCACCACGGTCACGGCGCGGGGTCGTGCCAGGGCGATCTCAGCCAAGGAGCTTCTCCCACTGCGCCTGCGCGGCGTCGAGGGCCTCCTTCGCGGTGACCTCGCCGGCGACGAGCTTGGCCAGCTCGTCGGTGAGCACCTCCGCGGCCTGCGTCGCGTTCTCACCGGTGGGCCAGGCGAGGGCTCCGTCGAGGGTGGCGCGGTTCACCTGCTGCAGCTCCGGGTACTTCTCGCCGTACGCCGCGCTCTCCAGCGACGACACGCGGTTCGGGTCGATGCCGGTCTGCGGGTCGGCGACGAGCAGGTCCTCGTTCACCTGGCTGGAGGCCGCCCACTTGATGAAGTCGCGGGCGAGCTCGGTCTTCTCGGTGTTGGCCGCCACGACCCAGGTGAAGCCGGCGACCAGCGAGGCGCGCGGCTGCGTGTTGTCGCCGCCCACGGGCAGGAGCGTCACCTGCCACTGGTCGACCACGGTCGAGTCGGGGTTGATCTGCGACCCGACGCCCAGGTCGGTCCAGTTCTCGATGAACGCGGCGTGGCTGGCGTACCAGGCGGAGTTGCCCTCGCCGAAGGCGGTCTCGGCCGGGGTCGGGTAGGCGGAGGCGAGCGCGTCGGCGAGCGACTGGGCCGCGGCGATCGCCTCGGGCGAGTTGATGACGGGCTTGCCGTCCTCGTCGACGAACTCGCCGCCGAACCCGGCGAGGCGGTTCGCGAAGCTCGCGCCCAGGATGAGCGGCGACTTCTGCCCGAAGATCACGTTGCCGTAGACCCCGTCCGCGCCCTCGTTCGTCGTGATGAGGGCGGACTGCTCGATGTACTCGTCCCACGTGGTCGGCGGGGCGGTGATGCCGTTCCGCGCCAGGATCTCGGTGTTCGAGAAGAGCACGTGCGTGTCGCCGTCGAACGGGAGTCCCCAGCGCTTCCCGTCGTACTCGGTGTACGCGTCGTAGATCGACGGGATGAAGTCCTCGGGGTCGATCTCCGGGTCCTCCTCGATCCACTCGGTGAGGTCCTGGATGGCGCCGTCGGCGGCCAGGTCGCCGATCGAGACGTACCAGGGCGCGGCGACGTCGATCGTGTTCGCGCCGGACTGCTGGTCGAGCGCGAGCGTGTTGCCGATCTCGTCGTAGGGGACGATGACCGGGTCGATCCGGACGCCGGTGAGCGCCTCGTAGTCGGCGGCGAGCTTGTCGGCGGCGCCCTCGTGCGAGGTGATCAGCAGCACGGTCAGGGACTGGTCCTCGTCGCCGCCTGCGCCGGCGGCACCTCCTGCGCAGGAGGTGAGGGCGAGCGCGGCGACGGCGGCCGCGGATGCGGCGGCGAGTGCCCGGCGCCGGCGGCGCGGGGCGGGGACGGATGCGGTCATGGTGAGGCCTCTCGGGTGCGGGTGGGGCGGCGGAGCGTCGCCGCCGGCCGGGGGTCAGTGTGTCCAGCGGCGGCACGCGGCCGCATCCGTCCGCGTCAGACGCGTTCACGTGACGTCACACGGCGTCATGACGTGAACGCGTGTGTCGACGGGGCGCGACGGGGGCGCATCCGGCGCGATACGTTCCCTGCTCGGCGCCGCCCGGCGCAGGAAGGGAACACCCAATGGCATCGCGCATCATCCTGAACGCGTTCGACATGAGCTGCGTCACGCATCAGGCGCCCGGCCTGTGGCGGCATCCCGAGAACCGTGCCGACGAGTACCACCGCCTCTCGTACTGGACCGAGCTCGCGACGCTGCTCGAGCGGGGCACGTTCGACGCGCTCTTCCTCGCCGACGTCGTCGGCGTCTACGACGTGTACCGCGACTCCGCCGCGCCGGCGCTCCGCGATGCCGCGCAGATCCCGGTGGGCGACCCGCTGCTGCAGATCCCGGCGATGGCCGCGGTCACCTCCCGGCTCGGGTTCGGGGTCACGATCGCCTCCACGTACTCGCAGCCGTACACGCTCGCCCGCACGCTCTCGACGCTCGACCACTTCACCGGCGGGCGCGTGGGCTGGAACGTGGTCACCTCGTACCTCGCCAGCGCCGCCCGGAACCTGGGCCTCGGCGACCAGATCGCGCACGACGACCGGTACGGCATCGCCGACGAGTTCCTCGACGTGACCTACAAACTGTGGGAGGGCTCGTGGGAGGATGCCGCGGTCCGCCGCGACCGGGAGGCGGGTGTCTTCACCGACCCGGAGCTCGTGCACCCGATCGAGCACCACGGGGAGCACTTCGACGTCCCCGGCATCCACCTCTCCGAGCCGTCCCCGCAGCGCACCCCGGTCATCTTCCAGGCGGGTGCGTCGCCGCGCGGGCAGGAGTTCGCGGCCCGCCACGGCGAGGCGGTGTTCATCAACGGCCTCGTCCCCGAACTCACCCGCCGCACGACCGACTCCATCCGAGACAAGGCCGCGGCCATCGGCCGCCCCCGCGACTCGGTGAAGATCCTCACGCTCGCCACCGTCATCGTCGCCGAGACCGACGAGGCGGCGCGGGCGAAGTACGACGACTACCGCCGATACGTCTCCGTGGAGGGCGCGCTCGCCCTCTACGGCGGCTGGTCGGGCATCGACCTGTCGACCCTCGACCCCGACGAGCCGCTCGAGTACGTCGACACGGATGCCGCGCGCTCCGCGCTGTCGATCTTCACGAAGGCCGACCCGACGCGGCACTGGACGCCCCGCGACATCGCCGAGTACGTCGGCATCGGCGGCATCGGGCCGGTCATCGTCGGCAGCCCGCAGACCGCCGCCGACGAACTCGAGCGCTGGGTCGAGGAGGGCGGCGTCGACGGCTTCAACCTCGCCTACGTCGTGACCCCCGGCACGTTCGAGGACATCGTCGACCTGCTCGTGCCCGAACTGCGCCGCCGTGGCCGCGTCTGGGACGACTACGAGGGCGCCACGCTCCGCGAGCGCCTCTCCGGCAGCCCCGTCGTCCCCGAATGGCACCCAGCCCACGCCTACCGCGGCGCCTACGCCGGGGCGCGCAGCGCCGCCGACGGCAACGCCTCCCTCCTTCCCGCCTGACCTCCCGCCCGAACGGAGCAGCCATGACCACCGTCACCGACACCGCCCGCACCCACTTCTCCGGCACCGCATCCGAGACGGAACTCGCCCACTGGGACGAGGTCGCCGACCGCGTCGCCGAGGCCCTCGGCGCCGACGCCCTCGAGCGCGACCGCCGCAACGCGCAGCCGTTCGCCGAGGCCGCCCTGCTGAAGGAGTCGGGCCTGGTGAACCTGCTCGACCCGGCCGAGTACGGCGGGGCGGGCGCCCACTGGGAGTCCGCGTTCCGCGCCGTGCGCACCCTCTCCCGCGTGGACGCCTCCATCGGACAGCTCCTCGGCTACCACTACGTGAACGAGTCGAACATCGCCCTGGTCGCGCCGGCGGCCGACCGGGAGCGCTGGTTCCGTGCGACCGTGCAGGGCCGCTGGGTGTGGGGCGACTCGGTGAACCCGGTCGACCCGAACCTCGTCCTCACCGACGGTCCGGAGGGTCTCCGCCTGAACGGCTTCAAGCGGTTCTCGACCGGATCGGGCGTGGGGGAGGCGCTCCTGGTCAACGCCGTGGTCTCCGGCGGCGAGCACGACGGGCGCCTCGCCTACCTCGTGCTGCCGTACGGGCACCCGGGCGTCGAGCTCGTCGACGACTGGGACAACCTGGGGCAGCGGCTCTCGGCGAGCAACACCGTCCGGTACCACGACGTGGCGGTGACGCCCGAGCAGGTGCTCGGCTTCGGCACGGACGAGCCGATCCAGAGCTTCGTCACCCCGGCGATCCAGCTCGTGTTCGGCAACCTCTACCTCGGCATCGCGCAGGGCGCGCTCGCGCAGGCCCGGGCGCTCACCGTCGCGCGGCCGAACAGCTGGTTCCTCAGCGGGGTCGACACGTACCGGGAGGATCCGTTCGTGCAGCGCCTGTACGGCGAACTCGTCTCGCGGGTCGCGGCCGTCGAGGCGCTCGCCGACCGGGTGAACCGCGACTTCGACCGTGCGATCTCCCGCGGCGACGCGGTCACCGCCGACGACCGCGCCGAACTCGCGATCCGCATCGCGCAGCTGAAGGTCGTCTCCTCCGACACCGCGGTCGACGTCGCGAACCGGGTGTTCGAGGCGACCGGCTCGAGCTCCACCGCATCCAAGGTCGGACTCGACCTGCACTGGCGGAACGTGCGCACCCACTCCCTGCACGACCCGGTGGACTACAAGAAGCTCGAGGTCGGTGCGAACTTCCTCACCGGCGCGGTCCAGCCCATCTCCCTCTACACCTGAGCGAGGACGACATGACACGCACCGACGAGCAGCGCTGGGCCGGTCTCCCGGACGAGCTGACCGCGACGTTCCGGCCGATCGTGACGGCGATCGCCGAGGGCGCCGCCGCCCGCGACCTCGACCGGGAGCTGCCGGCCGCCGAGGTCGCGGCGCTCCGGCGTGCCGGACTCACCCGCGCCCGGCTGCCGCGCGAGCGCGGCGGTCTCGGCCTCGGCTGGCGGGAGTTCACCCGCCTGCTGATCGCCGTCGCGGAGGCCGACGCCAACGTGCCGCAGATCCTGCGCGGGCACTTCGCGCTCGTCGAGCACGCCCTGACCACCCCGGATGCGGCGTTCGCCGAGCGGTGGCTCGACCGGATCGCGCTCGGGGAGATCACCGGGAACGCCTGGAGCGAGGCGAGCGGGTCGACCACCGCACGCGCCTCGACCGAACTGCGCGAGGACCCGGACGGGACGCTGCGCATCACCGGACGGAAGTACTACACGACCGGCAGCATCTTCGCGGAGTGGACCGACACGGTCGCGCACCGGGTGGCCGACGGCGTCGACGTCGCCGCGCTCGTCCGCCTCGACCAGCCGGGCGTGCGGGTGCACGACGACTGGGACGGCTTCGGGCAGCGGCTCACCGGCACCGGCACGATCGAGTTCGACGGCGCCGTCGTCGACCCGGGCGACGTGCTGCCGGTGC
Organism: Microbacterium sp. GXF7504; assembly: GCF_054798235.1. Classification (NCBI taxonomy): domain Bacteria; kingdom Bacillati; phylum Actinomycetota; class Actinomycetes; order Micrococcales; family Microbacteriaceae; genus Microbacterium; species Microbacterium sp. GXF7504. Next base: position 248,198 of record NZ_JBSJZI010000003.1, read on the forward strand.
CCGACCGCTTCGGCTACCAGACCGGGCTGTACCAGCTCGTGCTCCTCGCGGTGCTCGCGGGCATCGCGCACGCGGCCGTGCGGGACGCCGCGGCCGCCGTGCGCGCCCGCACCCGGGTGTACAGCCACGGCACCGCGTCGCACGTGCGCGACGACCCGCAGATCCAGGCGCTCGTGGGTGAGCTGTCCGCATCCGCGTTCGCGATCGAGTCGACCGTGCTCGCCGTGGCGGATGCGGTGGAGGACGCCGCCCGCGCCGCGGTCGCCGCCCGCGACGGCGGCGGGACGGAGACGGCCGCCCGGGAGGCGGCGGGGCTGGCGGAGATCCGGGCGGCGCAGGCGCAGGTGTTCGTCACCGCGGAGGTGCAGCGGCTCACCTCGCGCCTGTTCGACGCGCTGGGCGCGTCCGCCACCGCGAGGGGTGCGGGCCTCGACCGCCACTGGCGCAACGCCCGCACGGTCTCCAGCCACAACCCGGTGCTGTTCAAGCAGCGCTGGATCGGCGCGTGGGAGCTGAACGACGAGCTCCCGCAGGCGCTCTGGGCCGTCGGCGCCCCCGCGGTGCCCGCCGCGTCCTGACCGGCGCGACGGCGGACCGGACGCGCCGGCGGCGGGGGCTCAGCTCGTGGCGTGCCGGTCGAGGAAGGCGTACACCTCGTTGTCGTCGACGCCCGGGAAGGCGCCGCTCGGCAGCGGCGAGAACATCTGCATGTGCACCCGTGCGCTCGGCCAGGACTTGCCCGCCCAGCGGGCGGCGGCGTCGCCGGTGGGCCGCTTGCAGCACGAGTCGTCCGGGCAGGTCGAGGTCGCCCGCTCCTGGGTCTCGCGGCCGCGGAACCACTTCGCGTCGTCGAAGGGCACCCCGACCGTGATCGAGAACTCGCCCTCCGAGGTGGTGCCGGTCTGGGTCGAGCACCAGAACGTGCCCGACGGGGTGTCGGTGTACTGGTAGTGCTCGGTCGTGCGGTTCTGCTCCTCGAACGCCGCGCGCGCGGAGAACCAGCGGCAGACGACCTGGCCCTCGACCGCGCCGGTGACGTCCATCGGCAACGGCAGCTCGTCGTTCTCGTAGACGCGGGAGAGCGCACCCGAGCCGTCGACGCGCAGGAAGTGCAGCGGGATGTCGAGGTGCCGGGTGAGCAGGTTCGTCATGCGCATGCCGGCCGCCTCGTGCGTCACGCCGAACGCGTCGCGGAAGTCCTCGACGGCCAGGTCGCGGTCGCGCTTGGCCTGCGAGAGGAACGCGACCGCGTTCGTCTCGGGCATGAGGCAGCACGCCGCGTAGTAGTTGATCTCGAGGCGCTGCTGCAGGAACTCCGCGTAGTCCTTCGGCGGCTGGTGGCCGAGGAGCCGGTGCGCCATCGCCTGCAACGCCATCGAACGCAGGCCGTGTCCGCCCGGGATCGACGCCGGCGGCAGGTAGATGCGCCCGTTCTCCAGGTCGGTGATCGACCGGGTCGAGCGGGGGAGGTCGTTGACGTAGATGAGCTCGAACCCGAGCTTGGACGCCATGACGCTCACGGTGCGGTGGGTCAGCGCACCGGTCGTGTGGCCGGCGGCCTTCAGCTGCTTCTCGGCGAGCTTCTCGATCTCCGGGAGGTAGTTGTCGCACTCGCGCATGCGCAGCCGCAGCTCGGTGTTGGCCCGGCGGGCCTCCTCCGGCGTCGCGATGGCCTCGCTCTCGCGACGCTGCAGTTCGCGGTGCAGCCCCAGGATCGACTCGATCGTCTCGTCGCTCACGCCCTTGGAGAGCTTCACCGGCGGGATGCCGAGGCGCCGGAAGACCTGACTCGCCTGTGCGCGCTCCAGTTCGATCTCCAGCGCCGCGCGACGGTTCGGCGGCTCGGACGAGAGCAGCTGCGACAGCTCGATGCCCGTCGCGGCCGCGATCTCCTGCAGCAGCGACAGCTTCGGCTCGCGCTTGCCGTTCTCGATGAGGCTCAGGTGGCTGCCGGCGACGCCGACCTTCGCGCCGAGCTCGTCGAGCGTCATCCCGTTGGCGACGCGGAAGTGGCGGATGCGGTGGCCCAGCGTGGTGAGTTCGATCGTCCCCTGCGGCATTCCTTGATCATAGCGAAAGAATTCGGAGTCTTTCGCCACATCAGACGCGAAAGGAGCGCGCGGCTCGCGGATAGTTGAAGAGAACACCCGTTCTGAACGTTGATTCTCTGAACAAGGAGCAACCATGGCCCTCGCTGACACCTTCACGCGGACCCCCACCGGCCCCGTCCGGACTGCTCCTGCGAACTATGGTGCCAAGCCCACCGTCACCGGACCCGGGATGGACGCCCTCTTCGCATGGGTCGACGAGATCGCCGCGCTGACCAAGCCCGACCGCATCCACTGGGTCGACGGCTCCCGCGCCGAGAACGAGGCGCTGCTGCGCGAGCAGGTCGAGGAGGGGAAGCTCATCAAGCTGAACCCCGAGTGGCGGCCCGGCTCGTACCTGGCGCGCTCCCACCCGAGCGACGTCGCGCGCACCGAGGCGCGCACGTTCATCGCCTCCGAGCGCGAGGAGGACGCCGGCCCCACCAACAACTGGATCGCCCCGGCCGAGATCCGCGAGACCCTGAACGGCGTCTTCGAGGGCTCGATGCGCGGTCGCACCATGTACGTCGTGCCGTTCTCGATGGGCGCCGTCGGCGGCCCGCTGTCGCACATCGGCGTGCAGGTCACCGACTCCGCCTACGCCGTCACCTCCATCGGCATCATGACCCGGGTCGGCGAGGGCGTGCTGCGTCAGATCGCCGACGGCGCCCCGTGGGTGAAGACGGTCCACTCCGTCGGCGCCCCGCTCGAGCCCGGCCAGCAGGACGTCCCGTGGCCGTGCAACGACGAGAAGTACATCGTCCACTACCCCGACACGCTCGAGGTGTGGTCGTACGGCTCCGGCTACGGCGGCAACGCGATCCTGGCGAAGAAGTGCTTCGCGCTGCGCATCGCGTCGGTCATCGGCCGGAACGAGGGCTGGCTCGCCGAGCACATGCTCCTCATCCGCGTCATCAGCCCCGAGGGGAAGAAGTACCACGTGGCGGCGGCGTTCCCGTCGGCGTGCGGCAAGACGAACCTCGCGATGCTCCGCCCGACGATCCCCGGCTGGCGGGTCGAGACCCTCGGCGACGACATCGCGTGGCTGCGTCCCGGCGAGGACGGGCGCCTCTGGGCGATCAACCCCGAGGCCGGCTTCTTCGGCGTCGCGCCCGGCACCGGCGAGTCGACGAACGTCACCGCGGTCGAGACCCTGTGGGGCAACACGATCTTCACGAACGTGGCGCTCCGCCCCGACGGCGACGTGTGGTGGGAGGGCTTGACCGACGAGGCACCCGCCGAGCTCACCGACTGGGAGGGGAACCCGTGGACGCCGGACTCCGGTCGTCCCGCCGCGCACCCGAACTCGCGCTTCACCGTCTCGGCGGCGCAGTGCCCGCAGATCGCCGACGACTGGGACGCCCCCGAGGGCGTGCCGCTGGACGCGATCCTGTTCGGCGGCCGCCGTGCGACGAACGTGCCGCTCGTGGTCGAGGCCACCGACTGGGCGCACGGCGTGTTCCTGGGCTCGACGATCTCCTCGGAGCGCACCGCCGCCGCCGAGGGCACCGTCGGGGAGCTGCGCCGCGACCCGTTCGCGATGCTCCCGTTCTGCGGCTACAACATGGCGGACTACTTCGGCCACTGGGTCAAGGTCGGCCAGCAGCTGCGGTTCGACCGCGCCCCGCGCATCTTCCAGGTGAACTGGTTCCGCAAGGGCGCCGACGGCCGCTTCCTGTGGCCCGGCTTCGGTGACAACGCCCGCGTGATCGACTGGATCATCCGCCGCGTCGAGGGCAAGGTCCCCGCGGTCGAGACCCCCATCGGACGCCTGCCGCGCACCGACGACCTGAACCTCGACGGCGTCGACGTCCCGGCGGAGGACCTCGCGGAGCTGTTCGCGATCGACCCGGCGTCGTGGATGCAGGAGGCCGACCTCACCGAGGAGTTCTACGACACGTTCGGCGACCGCATCCCGATGACGCTCCGCGCCGAGCTCTCGTCGCTGCGCTACCGCCTGAAGCAGGCGCAGCAGGCCTGACCCGCGTCACGGACGCCCCCGGACCCTCTCCTCCGGGGGCGTCCGTGCGTCCGGGCGCGTGCGGCGTGTGCTCGCCTGTCGCGAACTGCGGCCGCGGACCGCACCACGCGACAGGTGAGCGGATGTGCGGGCGCCCCGGCGGCCGGGTCAGACGAGGAGCTGGTGCTTCGCGAGGTCGCGGTACAGCGGCGTCGAGGCCACGAGCTCGGAGTGCGTCCCCTGTCCGACCACGCGGCCGTGGTCCATCACCACGATGAGGTCGCTGTCGACGACGGTCGAGAGCCGGTGCGCGATCACGATGAGCGTGCGGCCGGTGGCGACCGCGTCGATCGCCTCCCGCATCCGCTGCTCGTTGCGCCCGTCGAGGGAGGAGGTCGACTCGTCGAGCAGCAGGATCGGCGGCGCCGCGAGCAGCGCCCGCGCGATCGCGAGCCGCTGCCGCTCGCCCCCGGAGAGCATGACGCCCGCCTCGCCGACGGGCGCGTCCAGGCCCATCGGGTTGCGGTCGAGCACGTCGCCGAGGTTCACCTCCCGCAGCACCCGCTCGCAGTCGGCGTCGGATGCGTCGGGGGAGGCCAGGCGCAGGTTCTCGGCGATCGTGCCCGCCAGTGTCGGGGCGTCCTGCTCGACGTATCCGAGTCGCGCCCGCAGCACGTCGCGGTCGAGGGTGCGGATGTCGCGGCCGCCCATGAGGACGGCGCCGTCGGTCGGGTCGTAGAACCGCTCGATGAGGGCGAGCGTCGTGCTCTTGCCGGCGCCGGACGGGCCGACGAGCGCGACGCGGGCGCCCTCCGGGACCTCGAACGAGACGCCTCGCAGGACGAGGTCGTCGCCGGCGTCCTCGACCACGTCCACCGCGGTGGTGTCGAGCTTCGCCTGCTCGAGCGCCGCCCGCGCCTCGGACTCCGCCCGGTGGCGGGCCTGCACGACGTTCTCCGGGTACCGGAACGACACGTCGCGGAACGCGATCGCGGCGGTGGCCGCCGCATCCGTGCCGGGGGCGGTGCGCTCGGCGACGCGGGCCGCGGTCGCCGCGTCGTCGTCGGTCTCGGTGGGCAGGTCGAGGATCTCCTGGATGCGGCCGAGGGCTCCGAGCGCCTGGTTCACCGAGGTGAGCGCGCCGAAGAACGAGCCGAGCGGCTGCACGAGGAAGAAGAGGAACATCACGAAGGTCACGAGCGAGGCGATCGTGATGGCGCCGCTCGCGACCCGGAAGCCGCCGACGCCGAGGACGACCAGGAGCGAGAGCTGCAGGGCGATGCCGGCGACCGGGACGACCAGCGCCGACACCTTGGCGATCCGCACGCCGATGCCGTACGCATCCTGGGCCACCTCGGTGATGGCGGCCTGCTCGCGCTCACCCGCCCCCGAGGCGCGGACGGTGCGGATGGAGCCGACGGCGCGCTCCACGCTCGAGGCGAGTTCGCCCACCTTCTCCTGCTGCGCGCGGGTGGCGCGGCGGATGCGGCCGCTGAGCACCCCGACGGCGGCGATCGACAGGCCGATCACGACGAGGATGAGCAGCAGCAGGAGCGGGTCGATGAGGAGCATCGCGATGATCGCGCCCACGAAGATGAGCACGTTGCCGACCGAGTCGGCGAGGCCCTGGGTGAGCACGGCGTAGAGCAGGGTCGTGTCGGTGCCGACGCGCGAGACGAGGTCGCCGGTGCGGCGCGCGTCGAACTCGCGGATGGGCAGGTGCAACAGTCGCGCGATGAGCCGGCGTCGGCTCGAGTAGACGACCGCCGCGCCGGTGCGCTGCAGCAGGTAGTGCTGGTATCCCGAGATGAGCGAGGACAGCACGACGAGCGCGACGAGCACCCACACCAGCATCCCGAGCCCGTCCCCGGCCTGCACCCGCGCGATGATCTCGCCGACCGCGAGCGGCTGGGCGAGCGTCGCGACGGCGGCGAGGATGCTGAGCACCACCACGCCGACCAGCACCGGCTTGTGCTCGAACAGGTAGGGCAGCAGCTGGCGGAATCCGGCGCGCGGGCCCTCCTGCGCGCTCGGACGGGCGAAGGGACTCCGGCGCGGGCGGGCGCTCGTGGACATGCGTGACCTCGGCTTGTGGAACAGGGGTGCCTCCACGCTACGCCCTGCGCGCCGCATCCCGCCCCGCGCGATGGCCGCCGAAGACCCCGGGGACCCCGAAACTGCAACTGCGCCACGAGACTGCCGACAATGGATGCAGTCTCGTGGCGCAGATGCAGTCTCGCGGCCCTGAGGGGCCCGGACCCGCGGCCCGGTCAGAGCTGGGGGGTGATCTCCTCGCCGAGGTCGCCGGCGTAGTCGAGGTCCTTCGTCTCCTTCGACAGCAGCAGCGAGACGAGGGTCAGCACCGCCGCGCCGGAGAGGTAGACACCGACCAGCCAGGGCTCGCCGCCGGCCGCGGCCCACAGCGCCACCGCGATGATCGGTGCGAGCGCCGCGCCGAGGATCGACGACACGTTGTACGCGATCGCGGAGCCGGTGTACCGGACGTTCGTCGGGAACAGTTCGGGGAGGATCGCGCCCATCGGCCCGAAGGTGGCGCCCATGAGCATGAACCCGAGGATGAGGAAGGCCTGACTGAGCGCGCCGGTGAACTTCGGGTCGGCGTAGGGCAGCAGGAACAGGTTGAACGTGAGGCCGAACACGATGATCGCGACGGTCACCCAGATGAGGAGCTTCCGTCGGCCGATGCGGTCGGCGATCGGACCCGACAGCAGCGTGAAGATGCCGAAGAACACGACGCCGATGATCTGCATGATCACGAAGTCGGTGTACGCGAAGCCGAGTCCCGGCACGTACGTCGCGGCGTCGAACGCGTCACCGGCGGCCTCGGCGGCCGCCTGCGCGCCCTCGGTCGTGGCCTTGGTGCCGTACGAGAGGGTGAAGCTCGTCATGAGGTAGAAGAGCACGTAGGTCGCGAGCATGATGAACGTGCCCAGGATGAGCTGCCACCAGTTGCGGCGGAGCACCGCGCCCAGCGGGAACTTCTTGATCGCGCCGACCTTCTCGGCCTTCGTGAACGCCTCGGACTCGACCAGGCGCAGCCGCACCCAGAGGCCGATGATGACCATCACGGCGGAGAACCAGAACGGCACGCGCCAGCCCCAGGACAGGAACTCGGCGGAGCGCTGCGCGGTGCCGTCGGGGTGGGGGAGTGCGAAGTTGATGAAGAGGAAGACGCCGTTGGCGATGATGAAGCCGATGGGCGCACCCAGCTGCGGGAACGTGCCGTACCAGGCGCGCTTGCCGTCGGGGGCGTTCTCGGTCGCGACGAGCGCGGCGCCCGACCACTCGCCGCCGAGGGCGAAGCCCTGGGCGAGGCGGAGGATCAGCAGGAGCAGCGCCGCCCACCAGCCGATGTTCTGGTAGGTCGGGAGGCAACCGATGAGGAAGGTCGCGATCCCCATCGTGAGCAGCGACGCGACGAGCGTGGCCTTACGGCCGAACCGGTCGCCGAAGTGGCCGAACACGATCGCGCCGATGGGGCGGGCGACCATGGCCGCGCCGAACACCGCGAACGACGAGAGGAGCGCCGTGGTGTCGTCGCCGGTCGGGAAGAACAGTGCCGGGAAGACCAGCACCGCCGCCGTGGCGTACGCGTAGAAGTCGTAGAACTCGATGGTGGTGCCGACCAGGCTCGCGGTGATGACGCGCGAGCGGGGGTTGGCGGGTTTGGGGGCCGATGTGGCGGTGGGGGTGGACATTCGCAACCTAGCGGGGGGACGGACGGAATGGTTCCCGAGGGTGAGGAGCCGGCCGGTGCCGTTGCCGCGGCACGGGTCTCGTACGCGCGGAGCGGCCACCGGCGATGTGCGCGGAGTCGCGACACAAACGGTCAGTGTACTCCCAGCGAACGCACAGAACGCCGCACCCGGACCGGGTGCGGCGTTCCGAAGGGCCTGATCAGCGCCAGATGACGGCGATGCCGGCGTTGAGGAGGGTGAGCACGCCGACGCTCCAGAAGAGGGCCGGGGCGAGCGTCCCGGTGCGCTTCTCGCGGGCGGTCCCGATGCCGAGGATCGCGCCGATGGCGAGCAGGACGACGAGCTTGACGCCCACCTTCACGTAGTTCAGGTCGTGGTCGAGGCCCCAGGGGGCCGCGAGCGCGAGTCCGGCGACGGCGGCGATCGTCATGCCGACGCTCATGAGCCGCGTGAAGTGGATGCGGCGTGCCACCGCCTCGACGAGCCAGGCGCCGAAGAGCACGGCGAAGCCGATGAGGTGGGCGAAGAGGACGATGTGCCGCAGGGTCTCCATACCCTCAGGATACCTGAAGGTGACGGTCAGGCCGAGCGGATGCCGCGCAGCGTGAGCGCGGTGCGCAGGGCCGCGTCCGCCGCCTCGGCGCCCTTGTCCTCCGTGGAGTCGGGGAGGCCGGCGCGGTCGAGGCCCTGCTGCTCGTCGTCGAGGGTGAGCACGCCGAACCCGACCGGCTTGCCGGTGTCGAGCGCGACGCGGGTGAGCCCGTCGGTGGCGGCGGAGGAGACGAACTCGAAGTGCGGGGTGCCGCCGCGGATGATCACGCCGAGCGCCACGACGGCGTCCGCGCCCGCCTCGAGGGCGGCCTTGCACACCACCGGCAGCTCGAACGAGCCCGCGACGCGCACGAGCGACCAGTCGGCGCCGGCCGCATCCAGCACGCGTGCGGAACCGGCGATGAGCCCGTCCGTGATCACCTCGTGCCAGGTGCCCGCGACCACCACGACCCGCAGGCCGCTCCCGTCGATCTGCTGCTGCGCCTGGGGCGCGCCCTTTCCGCTCACTCGGCGATCTCCTTCATCTGCTGCAGTGCGTCCGCGAGCTCGGCGTCGGGGATGATGTGCCCCATCCGATCGCGCTTGGTCTCGAGGTACTGGTGGTTGTTGGGGCCGACGCCGACCAGCAGCGGCACCTGCTCGACCACCTGCAGTCCGAGCTCGCGCAGCTGCGAGACTTTGTCGGTGTTGTTCGTGAGCAGGCGCACGCTCGTCACGCCGAGGTCGGCGAGGATGCCGGCGGCGGCGGCGTAGTCGCGGGCGTCGGCGGGGAGGCCGAGCGCCAGGTTCGCGTCGACGGTGTCGAGCCCTCGCTCCTGCAGGCCGTACGCCCGGAGCTTGTTGATGAGGCCGATGCCCCGGCCCTCGTGGCCGCGCATGTAGATGACGATGCCGCCGTCCTGCTCGATCGCATCGAGGGCGGCCTCCAGCTGCGGGCCGCACTCGCACTTGAGCGAACCGAACGCCTCACCGGTGAGGCATTCCGAGTGCACACGCACGAGCGGCGCGTCGTCGGTCAGCTCGCCCGAGACGACCGCCACATGGTCGGTGCCGGTGACGCGGTCCTTGTACGCCATGAACCGGAAGGTGCCGTGCGAGGTGGGCACGGTCGACTCGGCGCGCAGGCTCACGCGGCGACGGTGGTGCCCGGCGGGCGTGGCGTCGCGGGGCTCGTGCTCGTCGAGGTAGGCGATGAGCTGCTCGATCGTGATGACCGGGATGCCGTCGCGGGCGCCGAGTTCCATGAGCCCGGGCAGGCGCATCATGCTGCCGTCGTCGGCGACGATCTCGGCGATCGCACCGACGGGCTCGAGCCCGGCGAGGCGGGTGAGCTCGACCGCGGCCTCAGTGTGGCCGCCGCGCTCGCGCACGCCGCCGTCGACCGCGCGCAGGGGCAGCACATGCCCGGGGCGGATGACGCTGGTGGGCACCGAGGCGGGGTCGGCGAGCACGTTCAGGGTGTGCGCGCGGTCGGACGCGCTGATCCCGGTCGAGACCTTGTCGGCGGCGTCGACGCTCACCGTGTAGGCGGTCGAGCGGGCGTCCTCGTTCACCGCGACCATGGGGGGCAGGTCGAGGCGGTCGGCCCAGTCGGCGGGCATGGGCGCGCAGATGAAGCCGCTGGAGTGCCGCACGGTCCAGGCGATCCACTCGGGGGTGGCGAGCTGCGCGGACAGGACCGCGTCGCCCTCGTTCTCGCGGTCCTCGTCGTCTGCGACGATGACCGGGCGGCCGGCACGGAGCGCGTCGAGCGCCTCCGGGATGGTGGACAGGCTCATCGGGAGCCTCCTTCCGGGGTGAAAGCGAGCAGCCGCTGCACGTGGCGGGCCAGGATGTCGGTCTCGAGGTTGACCGCGTCGCCGACGACGCGCTCCCCGAGGGTGGTCGCGCCGAGAGTCTCGGGGATGAGCGAGACCTCGAACCAGTCGGATGCGGCGTCCGCCGGGCTGACGGCGCTCACGGTGAGCGACACCCCGTCGACGGCGATGGAGCCCTTGTCGACGACGAGGGGGGCGAGCTCGCGGGGGAGACCGATGCGGACGACCTGCCACTGCTCGCCGGGGCGCACCTCCAGGACGGTGCCGGTGCCGTCGACGTGACCCTGCACGATGTGGCCGCCGAGGCGGCCGCCGGTCGCCGTCGCGCGTTCGACGTTCACGCGGGACCCGGGCTCGAGCGCCCCGATCGTCGTCATGTCGAGCGTCTGGCGCATGACGTCGGCGGTGAAGCCGTCGTCGCCCTGCTCGACGACCGTGAGGCAGACGCCCGAGATCGCGATCGAGTCGCCGTGGCCGGCGTCGCTGACGGCGGTGGGGGCGTGGACGGTGACGCGGACACCGTCGCCCGAGGGGGCGAGGGCGGTGACGGTCCCGATCTCCTCGACGATTCCGGTGAACATCAGACTTCTCCGTTCTGGGGGCGGGCGACGATCAGCAGATCGTCGCCGAGCTGCTCGACGCGCGAGACCTCGAGGCGTCGCGCGTCCGCCATCGTGCCCACGCCGATGTCGGTGAGGGCGAGTCGGGCGCCGCCGAGCAGCACGGGCGCGACGTAGACGAGCACCTCGTCGACGAGGCCTTCGCGCAGGAAGGCGCTCGCGAGGGTCGGGCCGCCCTCGACGAACACGCGGTGGGTGCCCTGCTCACGGAGCTCCGCGAGCACGGCGGTGAGGTCGTGGGTGGGGAAGATGCGGGGGGAGCGCGGGTGCCCGCGCAGCGCCGCGTCGGCGGGAACGGGCGTCGTGCCGATGACGACGGGTGCCGGCTGGGCGGGCAGCAGCGTCCCGTCGGGGCGCCGTGCGGTGAGCGTCGGGTCGTCGGCGAGGACCGTGCCGGTGCCGACGACGATCGCGTCGCAGCCCGAGCGGCGCTCGTGCACGTCGGCGCGCGCGGCCGGGCCCGTGATCCAGCGGCTCGTCCCGTCCGTCGCCGCCGCGCGGCCGTCGAGGCTCTGCGCCCACTTCACGGTCACGTGCGGACGGCCGAGCAGCTGCACGTCGATCCACGACGACAGCAGGGCTCGGGCCTCGTCGCCGAGGAGACCGGACTCGACCTCGACGCCCGCCGCGCGGAGCCGCTCGGCGCCGCCGGAGGCGATCGGGGTGGGGTCGGGGATGGCGTAGACGACGCGGGCGACGCCGGCGTCGATGAGCGCCTGCGCGCAGGGCCCGGTCCGGCCGGTGTGGTTGCACGGCTCGAGGGTGACGACCGCGGTCGCGCCGCGTGCCGCACCGGGTGAGAGGCGCGCGAGCGCGTCGACCTCGGCGTGCGGGGTGCCGGCACCGCGATGCCAGCCCTCGGCGAGGACCTCGCCCTCGGGCGAGAGGATGACCGCGCCGACCTGGGGGTTCACGCCCTTGCGTCCCCGCGCGGCGGCCTCGAGCGCGCGACGCATCGCGTCGCGTTCCGCGTCCCGCACCGACATCCGTTCTCCTGCTCCCGCTCCGGGGCGCGGGCGTCGTCGGCGCGTATGGCTGCGCGCCGTGCTGCCTCCCATCCGGACTGACGACGCTGTCGCGTCGCATCACCGTCGGTCCCGGAATTCCACCGGATCGGCACCGGCCGTCGGAACGGTCGGTGCTCGCGGACTGTCACCGCCGGTTCGGATTCTCACCGACCCCGGAGCACGTTGTTGCACTGATCCTACTCAACGCCGGCGGCCGCGTTTCATTCCCCGTCATCCGGCGGGTGCGTCACCCCTCCAGGAGCGCCCGCGCGGTGGGTTCGTCGATCACCAGGTCGGTGACGAGCCCGGCGGCGAGCGCACCCCGGATGCTGGTGAGCTTGGAGGCGCCGGCGACCACGCAGATGCGCCGTCGCACCCGCGCCAGGGCAGTCAGCGACGGACCGGTGGCGCGGGCGTTCAACGCGATGTCGTCGCTGGACCCGTCGGCGCGGTAGAACACCGTGGCGACGTCCCCGACCACGCCGTCCGCCGCGAGCGCGGCGAGGTCCTCGGGCTCCAGGTAGCCGCCGGAGTACACGTGGCTCGGCACCGACGACTCGGCCGCACCGACGCTGAAGACGACCGTGTCCATCGCCTCCTGCACGTCCAGGATGCGGCGCATGCTGCGTTCGCGCCAGAGCGCGGTCTTCGTCGCCGGATCGTCGAAGAACGCGGGCACCGGGAACTGCTGCACCTGCGCGGCGAACGCGCGCCCGAACCGGCCGAGGATGTCGCTCGCGTACCCGAGCCCTGTGGTGCGGGTGTTGCCGGAGCCGTTGAGCTGCACGAACACGGTGCCGACCGTCGGCTTCGGGCTGAGGTGCCGGCTCACCGCGGCGATCGTCGATCCCCATGCGACGCCGACCGTACGGTGCGACCCGATGCGGTCGCCGATGAGGTCCGCCGCCGCCGCCGCGACGAGGTCGAGCCGTTCGACGTCGCTCGCGTCCTCGGGCACCGGGACCGGCTGCACGGTGACGCCGAAGGCGCGGCGCAGCCGCTGTGCGAGCAGGCGCGGCGCCTCGAGCGGGGAGCGGATGCGGATCTCCACGAGCCCGGATTCCCGCGCCTGCTTGAGCAGCCGCGACACGGTCGAGCGCGAGACGCCGAGGCGGCCGGCGATGGCCTCCATGGTCTCGCCGTGGAGGTAATGGGCGGTCGCGGCGGACAGCGCGGTGGACACGTCCCGCCCCGGTCTCGTCTCCGCCATCGTCCCAGTGTGCACGTTCGTGCACACGGCTTGCAACGATGCGCAGTGGTGGAGACGATGGGGGAGCGGTGCCAGGGAAGCGTCGCGGAGAGGGGAAGGCATGCGCACGCAGCAGGACCGGACCGCCTGGCGGTCGATCGTGGAACGGCCGACGGCGGAGGTGCTCGTCATCGGCGGCGGCATCAACGGGGTCGCGACCTTCCGCGACCTCGCGCTGCAGGGTGTGGACGTCGTGCTGGTCGAGCGCGGCGACATCGTCTCCGGCGCATCCGCCGCGTCGTCCCACATGATCCACGGCGGCATCCGCTACCTCGAGAACGGCGAGTTCCGCCTCGTGCACGAGGCCGTCGTGGAGCGCAACGACCTGCTGCGCACCGCGCCGCACTACGTGCGCCCGCTCGCCACGACGATCCCGATCTTCTCCACGTTCTCCGGCCTGTTCTCGGCGCCGATGCGGTTCCTCCGGCACGGCGCAGGCGCCCCGAAGGAGCGCGGCGCGCTCCTCATCAAGGTCGGCCTCGTCATCTACGACTCGTTCTCGCGCGGTGGCGGCCGCATCCGCCGGCACGTCTTCCGCGGCCGCCGGCGCTCCCTCGAGGTGCTGCCCGACCTCAACCCCGACCTGAAGTACACCGCCACGTACGAGGACGCGTCCCTGCGCGACCCCGAGCGCCTGGCGCTCGACGTCCTCCGCGACGGGCTCGAGGCGGGCGGGGACCGCGCGCGGGCGGCGACGTACGTCTCGGCCGCCGGTGTCGACGGCAGCGGGGTCGTGCTGCGCGACGAGGAGACCGGCGAGGAGGTCGTGCTCACCGCATCCGTCGTGGTCAACGCCACCGGCCCCTGGACCGACCTGACCAACACCGCCCTCGGCGAGCCGACGCGCTTCATGGGCGGCACCAAGGGGTCGCACATCGTCCTCGACCACCCCGAGCTGCTCGCGGCGACCGGCGGTCGTGAGATCTTCTTCGAACACAGCGACGGTCGCATCGTGCTCGTCTACCCGCTGCACGGTCGCGTGCTCGTCGGCACCACCGACCTCGAGCACCGCATGGGCGACCCGATCGTGTGCACGGAGGAGGAGGTCGACTACTTCATCGACCTCGTCGGTCATGTGTTCCCGTCGATCCCGGTCACCCGCGAGCACATCGTGCACCGGTTCGCCGGGGTGCGTCCGCTGCCCGGGCACGGCGACATGGCACCCGGCTTCGTCTCGCGCGACTACCGGATCGAATCGCAGCGGCTGCCCGGCGGCACCCCGGTGCTCAGCCTCGTCGGCGGGAAGTGGACCACGTTCCGGGCATCGGCCGCGCACCTGACCGACCGGGTGCTGGAGCTCCTCGGGACCGGGCGACGCATCTCCACGGCCGGGCGTCCCATCGGCGGCGGGCGCGGGTTCCCGACCACCGCGCGACGGACCGCCCAGTGGATCGGCGAGCACGCGGCGGGACTCCCGCGCGAGCGCGTCGCCCGCCTGCTCGAGCGGTACGGCACGGGCGCCGAGACCGTCATCGCGGCGATCACGGCGGATGCGGACGACCGGCCGCTGCGGACCGCGCCGGCGTACTCGACCGCGGAGCTGCGTCACCTCGCCCGGACGGAGCACGTCGTGCACCTCGCCGACCTGCTGCTGCGGCGCACCGGCCTCGCCTTCACAGGGGGTGCGACGCCGGAGACGGCGGCGGAGGTCGCAGCCGTCGTCGCGCCCGTCCTCGGCTGGGACGATGCCCGGCAGGCGGCCGAGGTGACCGCCGCGCTCGCCGCCGTGCACGCGGCCGACCCGGCGGGCGTCCCCGACGCGGACGCGGTGCCGGCCGCGATCGGTTGAGCCGGGATAATCGAACGGGGCGGACGGGCCGCCCGGTAAGGGAGCACGACGACGTGGCCGACCATGTGATCGCCCTCGACCAGGGGACCACCTCCACACGAGCGATCGTGTTCGACGCGGACGGGCGCATCGTCGCCACCGCGCAGCGCGAGCACGAGCAGATCTTCCCGCGCGCGGGCAGGGTCGAGCACGACGCCGCCGAGATCTGGACGAACGCCGCATGGGCGCTCGAGACCGTGCTCGCGGACGCCGGCCTCGACGCGACGGCGATCGCCGGCCTCGGCATCACGAACCAGCGGGAGACCGCGATCGTGTGGGACCGGCGCACCGGGAAGCCGGTGCACAACGCCCTCGTCTGGCAGGACACCCGCACCCAGCCCGCGATCGACCGGCTGGCGGGCGAGGAGGGCTGGTACGACCGCTACGCGGACATCACCGGCCTGCCGCTGGCCACGTACTTCTCCGCCTCGAAGATCGCCTGGATCCTCGACAACGTGCCGGGCGCCCGCGAGGACGCGGAAGCCGGCCACCTGCTGTTCGGCACCCCCGACACCTGGCTCGTGTGGAACCTCACCGCAGGGGCCCGCCACGTCACCGACGTGACGAACGCCAGCCGCACCCTCCTCATGGACCTGCGCTCGCTCGACTGGTCCGACCAGATGCTCGAGGTGTTCCGCATCCCGCGCGCCATGCTGCCCGAGATCGTGCCGTCCTCGGGCGTGATCGCGGACATCGCCGAGCCCGCCGCCGTGCGCGGTGTGCCGATCGCCGGGGTGCTCGGCGACCAGCAGGCTGCGACGTTCGGTCAGGCCGCGTTCGAGGCGGGGGAGTCGAAGAACACCTACGGCACGGGCAACTTCCTGCTCGTGGGCACCGGCACCGAGATCGTCCGCTCGCAGCACGGGCTCATCACGACCGTCGCCTACCAGCGCGAGGGCGAGCCCGCCCACTACGCGGTCGAGGGCTCGATCGCGGTGACCGGGTCGCTCGTGCAGTGGCTGCGCGACAATCTCGGGATGTTCGCCGAGTCGAGCGACGTGCAGCGCCTCGCCGAGTCGGTCGACGACAACGGCGGGGCGTACTTCGTGCCCGCGTTCTCCGGACTGTTCGCGCCCTACTGGCGCCCCGACGCCCGCGGCGCGCTCGTCGGCCTCACCCGGTACGTCAACAAGGCGCACATCGCCCGCGCCGCCCTCGAGGCGACCGCGTTCCAGACCCTCGACGTCATCGAGGCGGTCGTCGCCGACACCGGCACCCCGCTCCACGAGCTCCGCGTCGACGGCGGCATGACCCGCAACGGCCTGCTCATGCAGTTCCAGGCCGACATCCTCGGCATCCCGGTCGTCCGCCCCGAGGTCGTCGAGACGACCGCGCTGGGGGCCGCGTACGCCGCGGGCCTCGCCACCGGCGTCTGGCGTGATCTCGACGAGTTGCGCTCGCACTGGCACGAGGGGGAGCGCTGGGCCCCGGCGATGGACGGCGACGAGCGCGACCGCCGCATCCGCATGTGGCGCAAGGCCGTGCGCCGGTCGTTCGACTGGGTCGACGACGACGCCCGCATCCTCGCCGGCACCGTCGGCTGACCCCGCGCGCATCCCTCGCCGACCCACCCCCTTTTCGCCGACCCACCCCTCTTTCGGCTGTCGATATCGGGGTGGCTCGACGAAAGAGGGGTGGCTCGGCACGGGCACACGAACGAAGAGGGGGGATGCTGCGGCAGCATCCCCCCTCTTGACCCGCGCTCAGGCGCGCGCGTCGACCGGCATCCAGACCCGCATGGTCGCGGGACCGCGCTCGCCCCACGAGTGGTAGGGCACCAGCGGCACCTCGCGCACCTCGCCGGACTCGCCGGCGACCGGCGCGGTCGCATACGGCCAGTCGCGGTCGGGGGCCGCCTCGGGGCGCACCCGGACGACGACCGTGCCGTCGGCCTCGCGCGGGGCCTGCGTCGTGTCGACGCGCGCGGCCGCGACGTCGTCGCCGAGGTCCACGGACTCGAGCGCGTACACGATGGGGCCGCGCTCGACCGCGACCTGCCCGCGGACGGCGTCCACGCGCGGGTCGGCGAACGTGAAGCGGGGCTCGAGGGGGAGCTCGACCACGACGGTGCCGCCGGCGGCGGGGCCGTCGATCCGCAGGTAGCCGTCCTCGGCGCGGCGGGGCTCACCGTCGACGACCAGCTCGCCGCGCGCCCATGCCGGCACGCGCACCGACAGCGTCCACGCGGCGGGGGCCTCGTCGACCGACACCTCGACGCGTCCGGCCTCCGGGTAGGAGGTCGCCACGCGCAGCGCGAGCGTGCCCTGCGACAGCTCGGTGCGGATGGTCGCCGGCACGAACTGGTGCAGCTGCAGACCGTCGTCATCGACCGACGCGACGTACGCGCCGAGCGACGCGAACGTGCGGGTCAGGTTCGTCGGGCAGCAGGACACCTCGAAGAACGGTGCACGCAGGCTCGACGCGGCGCGGGGGCTCGCCTCGTCCGGGTCGACCTCGCGGCCGGGGACGCGCTGGTGCAGCGTGTTCGTGTAGAAGAACCCGTGCCCGTCGGCGGCGGGGGAGGCCGCGACGAGGTTGAAGAGGGTGCGCTCGACCGCATCCGCGTGCAGTGCGTCGCCGGTCGTCAGCAGGAGCCGGTGGTTCAGCATCACCGAGGCGATGCCGGCGCAGGTCTCCGAGTACGAGCGCTCCGGCGGCAGCTCGAAGTCGGCGCCGAAGGACTCGCCCTCGTGGTGCGCGCCCATGCCGCCGGTGAGGTAGGTGCGGCGGGCCAGGGTCCGCCGCGTCTGCGACACGATGGCGTCGCGCAGCGCGTCCTCGCCGGTCTCGTCGGCGATGTCCGCCGCAGCCGCCGCGAGGTACAGCGCACGCACGGCGTGCCCGTCGAAGACGGTCTGCTCGCGCACCGGCACGTCGTCCTGGAAGTACTGGCGGCCGAACTCGATGTCGCCGAGCACGCCGTGACCGCGGCGGTCCACGAACAGCTGCGCCTGCGCCAGGTACTTCCGGTCGCCGGTCACGCGGGACAGCTCGACGAGCGCGTCCTCGATCTCGGGGTGACCGCACACGCCCTGGTTGCCGTCGGGACCGAACTCGCGGCACACGTGGTCGGCGGCGCGGATCGCGACCTGCACCAGCTCGTCGTCGCCGTAGGTGCGGGCCCGGGCGACGCCGGCCTGGATGAGGTGGCCGTAGCAGTAGAGTTCGTGGCCCCACTGCAGGTCGCTGTAACGCGCACCCTGTCCGGGACGGCCGAACTTCGTGTTCAGGTAACCGTCGGGCTCCTGGGCGGCGGCGACGCGGGCCGTGATGCTGCGCAGGCGCGCGTTGATGTCGGCGCTGCCGGTGCGGCCGTACTCCCAGCTCATGGCCTCGAGGAGCTTGTAGACCTCGGAGTCGGAGAACTCGCGCCCGCGGCGGTCGCCGGGCAGGCGCCCCTCGGCGGCGGCGTCGAAGTTGCCGATCCAGCCCATCTTCTCGAGCCAGTGCTCGACGTGGTCGATCATCTCGGTGGCGTTCAGCCGCTGACGCTCGGCCCAGAAGCCGTCGTCGATGCGCACCTCGGCGAGGCCGAGCGGACGCCACGCCGAGCGCGACGGCACGAACGGGCGGCCGGCGCCGGGGACGGCCTCGGCGCGGATGCCGGGGGCTAGGGGGAAGGGGGACTCGGTCATGCGGTGGTCTCCGAAAGGGGTGGTCACTTGACGGCGCCGACGGTGAGGCCGTCGCGCAGCATGCGGTAGGTGGACATGAACACGATGAGGATCGGGATCGAGGTGAGCACGGCGAGGGCCATGAGCCCCGGCCAGTCGATGCCGAACGCCGACACCTGCTGCGACAGCAGCGCGGACAGCGGGTAGTTCTGCGGCGACAGGAAGAAGCGCACCGCGTAGAGGAACTCGCCCCACGACTGCAGGAAGGTGATCGAGGCGACCGTCAGGATGCCGTTGCGGGCGATCGGCAGGGCGATCGACCAGAACGCGCGGAAGGGTCCCGCGCCGTCCAGGGAACCCGCCTCCTCGAGGGAGGGGGGCACGGCACGGAAGAACGGGCGCAGCAGCAGCGTCGCGAACGGGATGAGCAGCGCCGCGTCCGCCAGGATCACGGTGCCGGTCTCGTCGAGGATGCCCCAGTTGCCGAACATCGCGAACAGCGGGATGACCTGCGCGGTCTGCGGCAGCATCTGCAGCACGATGAGCAGGCCGAGGCCCAGGGTGGCGATCCAGCCGCTCACGCGGGCGAGGCCGTACGCCGCGGGGACCGCGATGAGCAGCACGAGCGCGGTGGTGCCGGTCGCGATGAGCGCCGACTGGCCGAGCGCGGTGAACAGCTGCGGGTTGATCGCCCGCTCGTACGCGCTGAGGGTCGGGGTGAACAGCAGCGCGTTGCCGCCGAACACGTCGGACGCGGACTTGAACGAGGTGAGCACGATCCACAGGATCGGCAGGCCGTAGGCGACGCTGAACAGCGCCTTGACCGTGATGGCGATGGGGCCGGCTTTGGCGTTCATGCGTCCTTCTCCTCCTTGCGGATGCTGCGCGCGTAGATGACGGCGAGCACGAGCACGGCGAGGACGGCCAGCACGGAGGTCGCCGAGCCGAGGCCGTAGTCGTAGCGGTTGAACGCCTGCAGGAAGCCGAGGAACGGCAGCGTGTTGGTCGCGGTGCCGGGGCCGCCGTAGGTCATGACGTAGATGAAGTCGAAGCTGCGGAACGCGTAGACGATCGTCAGCACGAGCAGCACCATGGTGGTCGGCCGGGCGGAGGGGATCATGATGTGCCGGATCTCGCCCCACTTGCTGGCGCCGTCGAGCGATGCGGCCTCGAAGACCTCGGGGTCGATGGCGGTGAGCGAGGCGCGGTAGACGAGCGCGTTGAAGGGGATCACGGCGAAGGCACCGACGAAGGCGACGGAGATGAGCGCCCAGGTGGTGTCGTAGAGGAACGGGATGGGCTTCGCGAGTCCGAAGAAGCCGAGGATCGTGTTGATGAGCCCGTCGTCGCCGAGGAGGAACTTCCAGGTCGAACCGTTGACGATCGGGGGGAGGGCCCAGACGAACACCATGATCGCCAGGAGCACGTCGGACCAGCGTCCCTGGGTGCGCAGCACGACGGCCGCGGCGAAGCCCAGCACCATGCCGAGGACGGTCACGATGACGACGACCACGAGGGTGCGCACGAGGGCGGGGCCGCTCTGGCCCGTGCTGAAGCCCTCGATGTAGTTGGCGATGCCGACGAAGTCCCAGTCGCCCGTGTTGATGGTGCGCTGGGTGACGTCGTTGAGGCTCATCCAGAGGAGCTGGATGAGGGGGTACAGCCCGAACACGCCCATGAAGACGGCGGCCGGGATGATGAACCAGACGCGGGCGCGGGAGCCTGTCGCGTCGGCGCGCTTCCGGCGGATCCGGCCGGCCGGCGCCGGGGCTGCTGCCCCGACGCCGGCGGTGATGGTGGAACGGCTCATCGGCCGAGCAGGCCCGTGAGGGTCGCGATGGCGGATGCGGCGGCGTCGGCGGGCGACGACTGGCGACCGATGACCGAGCTCCAGGCCTGGCCGACGGTCAGCTGCAGGTCGGCGACGGCGTCGGCCGGGACCGCTGCGGACGGGTAGGCGGCGCCGTAGAGCTCGATGGTCTCGGCGAACGGCGCGAGCAGCGCGTTGGAGGTGACGACCTCGTCGGCGGCCGCGTCCGTGCGGGTGGGCAGGGAGCCGACGATCTCGGGGGCGAGGAGCTGGCCCTCGGCCGAGTAGTAGGTGGTCTTCAGGTACTCCCAGGCGAGGTCGGGGTTGTCGCTGAACGCGCCGATCGCCTCGCCCTCACCGCCGAGGTAGACCTGACCGTCGGCACCGAGCGGGAGCGCGGTGACGCCGTACTCGAAGCCGGCCTCCGCGGCCGCGGTGCCCTGCTGCCAGTTGCCGTTCGCGGCGAAGGCGTAGTCACCGGCGGCGAACTGCTGGAACGGGACGGTCTGGTCCCAGTTCACGGCCTCCTGCGGCAGCCAGCCCTCGTCGACCCAGCCCGCGATGCGCTCGAGACCGGCCTGGAAGGCGTCCTGGTCGAGGTCGTCGTAGTCGAAGCCCGAGGCGCTCAGCCAGGGGTAGCCCTGCCACTCGCCCTGCGAGTTCGGCAGGCCGGAGAGGGTGATGCCGCCGTGGCCGGCGGCGACGGATGCGGCCATCGCGGCCTCGAGCTCGTCCATCGTGGTGGGCACCTCGACGCCGATCTCGGCGAGCAGGTCGGCGTTGTACCAGAGGCCGAGCACGTTCACGTAGCCCTGCACCGCGTAGGTGGTGCCCTCGACCTCGTGGATGGCGGCGTCGGAGAACTGTCCCGCATCCTCGTAGCCGTCCCAGTACTCGTCGAGCGGGGCGAGCGCGCCGGCGAGAGCGAGCGTGGAGGCGTCCGCGCCGTTGAACACGACGACGTCGGGGCCCTGGCCGGCACCGGCGGCCGAGATGAGCTTCGAGTTGAGCTGGTCGTAGGGGACGTACACGTTCTCGACCGTGGCGCCCTCGTGCGAGGCCTCGAAGAGGGTCTTGTACTCCTCGACCAGCTTCACCTGCTGGTCGTCGGTGAAGTAGTGCCAGACGGTGACGACGTCTTCGCCGTCCGCGCTGGAGTCGCCGCTGCCGCCGCCGGAGCAGGCGCCGAGCGTGAGCGTGCCGACGGCGATCGCCGCCGCCGCGACCGCGCGGTTCCGCGTGCGGTTCATCATCATTGAAGCTCCTTCTGGTGCTGTAACCCGGACGGGTTCCGGGTGCGGGGCGAAAATGTACGAAACCCCTTTCGGGACGGTAACATCGACGATCGGATCGCACAACTCGACGATCCTGAGAAGGTTTTCCGTACACTCGCACCAGGGGGACGACGACGATGACGGACACGCAGCACACCTCGCGGCAGCGCAAGGTGACCTTGCGCGACGTCGCCGCGCTCGCGGGCGTCTCGATCGCCACGGCCTCAAAGGCCCTGAACGGGCGCGACCAGGTGAGCGAGGAGACCAGGCGGCGCGTCATCGAGACCGCCGAGCGCCTCTCGTTCACGCCGAACTCGCTGGCCCAGGCGATCCTGCAGGGCCGCAGCGGCACGGTCGGGCTCCTCACGAACGACCTCGACGGACGCTTCAGCCTCCCGATCCTGATGGGCGCCGAGGACGCGTTCGGTGCGGGGCAGATGTCCGTGCTCCTGTGCGACGCGCGCGACGACGCCATCCGCGAGCAGTACCACCTGAAGGCCCTCCTCGGCCGCCAGGTCGACGGCCTCATCGTGGTCGGCTCCCGCACCGACCCGCGGCCGTCACTCACGCAGCGGGTGACGGTGCCGGTCATCTACGCCTACGCGCCCTCGAACGACCCGGCGGACTCCTCGGTCGTGGTCGACAGCGTGCGCGCCGGCCGCATGGCGGCCGAGCACCTGGTCGACCTCGGCCGGCGCCGCATCGCCCACATCACCGGCGACCACACGTACGCCGCAGCCCGCGACCGTGTGCAGGGCACCGAGGCGCAGCTCGCCGACAGCGGACTCGCGCTCGTGCAGCCGCCGGTCTACGGCGCCTGGACCGAGGCGTGGGGACGCACGGCCGTCGCCGCACTCCTCGACGACGGACCGGAGGTCGACGCGATCGTGTGCGGCAGCGACCAGATCGCGCGCGGGGTGCTCGAGATCCTGCACGACCGCGGCGTGCGCGTGCCGGACGACATCGCCGTGGTCGGCTTCGACAACTGGGCGCCGATGGCCCTCGGTTCGCGTCCGGCGATGACGACGATCGACATGCGGTTCGAGACGATGGGCCGCCGTGCCGCACAGCGGCTGTTCGCAGCGCTCGAGGGCGAGGACCACCCGGGCGTCGAGGCGATCGAGCCGCGGCTCGTCGTCCGCGGATCCACCGTCTCCGGCGCCTGAGCCGCCGCTACTTCAGCAGCCGCGACAGCCGGCGGTCGGCGAGGAGCTTCCCGCCGGTCTGGCACGTGGGGCAGTATTCGAGGCTGTTGTCGGCGAAGAACACCGACCGCACCTCGTCGCCGCAGACCCGGCACGCCTCCCCGCGGCGACCGTGCACCCGCATCCCGCGCCGTTTCGCATCCTTCAGCTCGGCGGGCGGGCGTCCGGATGCGGCGGCCACCGCATCCTGCAGCGTCTCGACCATGGCCGAGTACAGCCGGTCGACGTCGTCGTCGCCGAGCGTAGCGGCCAGCGCATACGGCGACGTCTTGGCGGCGTGGAGGATCTCGTCCGAGTAGGCGTTGCCGATCCCGGCGATGATCGACTGGTCGCGGAGGACCCCCTTGATCTGCGTGCGTCGGCCGGCGAGCAGGGCCGCGAACGCGTCGCGGTCGAAACCCGGGTCGAAGGGGTCGGGGCCGAGGCGGGCGATGCCGGGGACGTCGGCGGGGGAGCGCACGGTGTACACCGCGAGCGACTTCTTGGTCCCGGCCTCCGTGAGATCGAACCCGGCGCCGTCGTCGAACGCGAGCCGGAGCGCGATCGGGCTCTTCCCGGGCTTCACGGGCGTCGTCGGCGCCTCGTCGTACCACCGCAGCCAGCCGGCCTTCGCGAGGTGGAACACGAGGTGGAGCGGGCCGGCGGGGGCGTCGACCGCGACGTCGACGAACTTCCCGTGCCGGGCGACGCCGGTCACGGTGCCGCCCTCGAGCGCCTCCAGCGGCGGGTCGTACGTCTTCAGCGCGGAGATCGCGACCGCACGCACGCGGCCGATGCGCAGGCCGGTGGTGCGCCCGGCGAGGAACTCGACGAGCCCGGTGACCTCCGGCATCTCGGGCATGCCCACATCCTGCCACCGCCCGCCGCGGTCGGGGCGGGGTTTGCGCGCGGGAGCGGCGGTGTGCTCGACGGCAGGCTGGCCCGTCGGGTCGGTCGGGTCGGTCGGGTCGGTCGGGTCAGTCGGGGACGCCCCAGTCGACCGGGGTCCGCGGGTCGCCGGGGAGCAGGTCGGCGACCCAGCCGTCGCTGCGCCGGCCCGAGCCGTCGCGGAGCGCCCGCCGGAGGACCCCGGCGTACCGGAGCCCCAGCCGCTGCGCGATCGCCGCCGAACCGGTGTTGCCGACGACCGCCCGCCACTCGATGCGGGCCATCCGGAGCGGGCCGGTGAAGCCCCAGGTCACGACCGCATCCGCCGCCTCGGTCATGAGACCGCTGCCGCGGAAGCCCGGTGCGAGCCAGTAGCCGAGCTCGCCGTCACGGTCCTGCAGCCGGTGCAGGCCGACGACGCCGGCGAGGGTGCCGTCGCGGCGGAGGGCCCAGATGGCGTCGGTCCCGTCCTCCCACCCCTTCGCCGCCCGCACCGGGAACCCGGCGGCGTGCGTGCGCGTGTACGGCGACGGCACGGTCGTGTACCGCTGGATGTCGGGGTCCTGGCAGGCCTCGTACAGCGCGTCCGCATCCGAGCCCACCGGGATCGACAGGGTCAGGCGTTCCGTCCGCAGTTCCACCGGCTCCATCCCCACACCCTACGGCCGCCGACGCCTGTGCCTGCCCCGTTCACAACTCAGGCAGAACCGGCCGCCGGACCAGCTGGAACCGGTCCCGGCGGCGATTCTGCCTGAGTTGTGCGCACCGGTCCTCCCCAGCGGCGGCCGAGCCCCTGTCATCCCGCGGTTCCGGAGCGCCCCGGCCGCCGCCACCGGTTCCGGCCGACGCTCGGTGACATGCGCGCTGAAGAGACGATCCCGCTCATCCACACCCGCGCGGAGCTGCTCGCGATGGGCCTGCGTCCGCGGCAGATCACCGCGGCGGTCCGCGCCGGGACGCTCCTGAGGGTCCGCCGGGACCGGTACATGTACTTCCGGGAGCCCGACGTCGAGCAGGCGGTCCGCATCGGCGGACGCCTCGCTTGCGTCTCGTTGCTCCGGATGCTGGGTGTCTTCGTTCTGGACACCAGCCGCCTGCACGTGCACGTCGAACGGCGGATGTCGCGGCTCCGCTCGCCGCATGATCCGCATCGTCCGCTCGCGACCGTGGACCGCGACAAGCTGCGGCTGCACTGGTCGCCGTTGGCGGAACCCCCGACCGCCGCCACCGTTGACGTGCGTGACGCCGTCGTGCAGGCGATCCGTTGTCAGCCGGTGCGGTGCGCGGTCGCGACCCTCGACAGTGCGCTGCACCTCGGGTTCGTGTCCGACGCGGCACTCGCGGACATCCGGGGTCGGCTGCCGTACCGGTACCGCGTGGTGTGCGCGCTCGCGGACGGGTCGGCCGAGTCGGGACCGGAGACGCTCATGCGGCTGATCCTGCGCCAGCTCGGCCTCAGGTTCCGTGCCCAGGCCCGGATCGAGGGCGTCGGGCGGGTGGACTTCCTCGTCGAAGGTTGGCTCATCATCGAGTGCGACAGCCGGGCGCATCACGAAGGCTGGGAAAAGCAGCGGGACGACCGCCGCCGCGACCTGTCGGCCGCAGCGCAGGGCTACACGACCCTCCGGCCTCTGGCGGAGCATCTGTTCCACGAGCCGGATGTCGTCCGCGCGGCGGTTCGCGGCCTCATCCGTGCCCGGGGCTGACCGTTCTCGTGTTCATAATTCAGGCAGAATCGACGTTCGGGCGCCGAAATCACTGTGCAGACGCTGTTCTGCCTGAGTTGTGAACGCCTGACGGCCCGTTCGGGCGACGGGTCATGAGCGGCGGAGCAGTCCGATGCGGTCGTAGACGGCGTCGAGCGTCTCGTTCGCGACGGATGCGGCCTTCTCGGCGTTCCGGGCGAGCACGCGGTCGAGCTCGGCCGGGTCGTCGAGCAGGGCGAGGGCGCGCTCGCGCACCGGACCGAACTCCTCGACGACGACCTCGGCGAGCCCCTTCTTGAAGTCGCCGTAGCCGCGGCCCGCGTACTCGTCCTCGATCGAGGGGATCTGCCGACCGGTGAGGGCCGCGTAGATGACGAGGAGGTTCGAGACGCCCGGCTTCTGCTCGCGGTCGTAGCGGACCGCGCCCTCGGAGTCGGTCACCGCGCGCATGATCTTCTTCGCGCTCTTGGACGGCTCGTCCAGCAGCCACAGCACGCCGGCGTCGGACTCGGCCGACTTCGACATCTTCGAGGTGGGGTTCTGCAGGTCGTAGATGCGGGCGGTGTCCTGCTGGATCATCGGCACCGGCACCCGGAACGTGTCGCCGTAGCGGCCGTTGAAGCGCTCCGCGAGGTCACGGGTGAGCTCGACGTGCTGCTTCTGGTCGTCGCCGACCGGCACGATGTCGGTCTGGTAGAGCAGGATGTCGGCCGCCATGAGCACGGGGTAGGTGAACAGGCCCACGTTGGTCGCGTCGGTGCCGTAGCGCTGCGACTTGTCCTTGAACTGGGTCATGCGGCCGGCCTCGCCGAAGCCGGTGATCGTGGACAGCACCCACGCGAGCTCGGCGTGCGCGGGCACGTGCGACTGCACGTACAGGGTCGACTTCGACGGCTCGATCCCGGCCGCGATGTACTGTGCAGCCGTGCGGCGGGTCTTCTGGCGCAGTTCCGCCGGGTCGTTCGGCTGCGTCAGGGCGTGCAGGTCGACGACGGAGAAGAACGCGTCGTACGACTCCTGCAGGTCGCGCCACTGCATGAGCGCCCCGATGTAGTTGCCGATCTGGAGGGAGTCGGCCGAGGGCTGCATTCCGGAGTACAGGCGCGCTTTCGTCACCGACCCAGTCTACGAGGTCCGGATGCGGCGCCCCCGCGTCGGCGGAGGGATGCACGCCACGCGCCGGATGCGGCGCCCCCGCGTCCCGGAGGCGCCGCCCGGCTCATTCGAACACCGGCGGGTCCACCGGCGCGGCGGCGCCGACGTACGCGACGATCTGGTGCCCGCCGGGGTTCGTCTGCACCGGGATGTCGATCCAGTTGTTGGTCACCCAGACGTTCCCGGCGGTGTCGACCATGATCCCCGTACTGCGGGTGAGGCCCTCGAAGGCGTAGCCGGTGCCCTCGGGGGAGATCGGATCGCCGGTCTGGAGCCCGCGCGGGCAGGTGGCGGCGTCGGCGCCGCAGAAGGCGGCGATCCGCTTGCCGTTGAAGTTCGCGGCCCAGACGTTGCCGTCCCCGTCCGTCGTGATGCCCCAGGGCAGGAGCAGGCCGCCGCCGGTGTAGGCGGGGGAGACCTCGGTGCCGTCCGGGGAGATCATGACCAGCGACGGGGTGCCGGGGCCCTGCTCGGTGCGGTCGGGGCAGGGGAGCGAGATGCCGCCGGAGTTCGCGACCCACACGTTGCCGTCCTTGTCCGTCGCCAGCCCCATGGGTGCGTCGAAGGATCCGGTCAGCGGCGAGCCCGGCAGCGGGGTGCCGTCGGGGCCGATCACTGCGACGGTGTCGTTCATGTTGCCGGTGACGAAGACTGCCGTGCCGTTCTCGACGACGTCGAACGGCTCCTGCAGGCCGAGGCTGCCGAGGTTGACGGCGCGGTCCGGGTCGCCCTGCGGGTACAGGCTCACGGTCGAGCTGCCGCAGTTCGCGATCCACACGCTGCCGTCGCCGGAGACCTCGATGCCCTGCGGCCAGAACAGGTCGCCCTGCGTGAAGCCGGTCCCGGCGGGGGAGAGCGCGGTGCCGTCCTGGGTGAACAGGGACATGCTGTCGTGCGGCGGCTGCTCGTCCTCGGGGCAGCCGGGAACCGGGGCGGCGAACCCGAAGTTGCTGAACCAGAGCCGGCCCTGCGGGTCGAAGTCGATGCCGAACCCGGAGCCGGACAGCCCGCCGCCGGAGTAGGTGTGCAGCAGCGATCCGTCGGGACCGAACTCGAAGAACTCGTCGCTCCCGCAGACCCCGGTCTGCGGGTCGGCGTCGTACTGGTAGTTGTTGTTGACCCAGATGTCGCCCTCGGCGTCGAGCGCAAAGTTGCCCGGGCCCCCGAGCGACTGCCCGTCGCCGTCGAAGCGCAGCGCGATCGTCCAGGCGGCCGGCGCCTCGGACAGCCCGGGCCGGTCGCCGGCGCGGGCGAGCGAGAGCTCGTAGAGCTCGGATGCGGCGGGGCCGGGGTCGCGGGCGATCGCGGCGAACGAGGCCGCCGTCGACTCGGGTTCGACCCGGGTGAGGCCGGCGGCGATCTCGTGGAGCTGTTCGCACACCGCGCCGTCGGCGAGGCAGCCGCCGAGGATGTTGGTGAGCGAGGTGAAGGTCGCCTCCGCCGTGGTCTGGTCGCCGTTCGGGGCGGAGGTGAGCACGGCGCCGTAGTCGCCGGTCTGCGGGTCGGCGAGGTTCGCGGCCATGCGGGCGGCGTTGGTCATCCCGAGCACCGACCCCGAGGGGAGGGCCCGCCCGAAGAACTGCGCGAGTGCGTAGCCGGCGGCGACCGTCGTGCGCTCGTTCAGCGTGAGCCGGGACACGTCCTCGGGGAACGCGACGACGGCGCTGAGCGTGGGGGCGGCGGGTGCGCCGCCGGCGCGGGCCTCGACGTACAGCGGGCCCTCCGTCGCGGTGACGTCCAGCGCGAAGCCGCCGTCGCCGTCGGCGGTCGCCGAGGCGAGGTGCTCGGGTTCGCCGGGGCCGAGGGCCCAGGCGTCGACCTTCCAGCCCCCGCCCTCGTCGGAGACGAGCGGCGCGATCGCCCCCGGCAGACCGGATGCGGACGCCGGGGTGGCTGCGCATGCGGTCGCGACGAGCGCGGACACGAGCAGGACGGCGGGAAGGACGGCACGGCGGACACTGACCATGGAGGCTCCTCGAGGGCAAGGGGCAACCCCTCGGCCCCCGCTCCGGCCGAGTCAACCAGCGCGGCGGGTCAGTTGTCCAGCGTGTAATCCGCGACGACGGGCGCGTGGTCGCTCCACCGCTCGGCGTACGCGGCCGCCCGGTGCACCCGGTAGTCGACGACGCGATCGGCCATCGGGCGCGTCGCGAGGTGGTAGTCGATGCGCCATCCGGTGTCGTTGTCGAACGCCTGTCCGCGGTTCGACCACCACGTGTACGGACCGTCGACCTCGCCCGCGAAGCGGCGTCCGACGTCGACCCAGCCGAGGCCGGTTCCGGTGGAACCGTCGACGCCCTGCACGTCCGCGCCCTCGTCCCCGAAGAACCGGTCGAAGTAGGCGCGTTCGCGCGGGAGGAAGCCCGCCTTCTTCACGTTGCCGCGCCAGTTCTTGATGTCGAGCTCGCGGTGGCCGACGTTGAGGTCGCCCATGATGAGGGCGAGCGCCCCACCGGCCGAGAGCTCCGGCATCCGGGCGCTCATGGCGTCGAGGAAGCCGTACTTCGCGTCCTGCTTGGGCGTGCCGTCCTCACCGGAGTGCACGTACGCGCTCACGACCGTGAGCCGCTGCCCGTCGATGTCGTAGTCGGCTTCGAGCCAGCGGCCCTGCGAGTCGACCGTGTCGTCGCCGAGTTCGGTGCGCGACGCCACCGCGGGGATGCGGCTGGCCACGGCGACGCCGGAGCGGCCCTTCGTGTGCGACTCGTCGTGCAGCAGCTCCCACCCGGGCAGGGCCGTCTCGAGGTGCACGCGTTCGGCGCGCACCTCCTGCAGGGCGAGGATGTCGACGCCCGCGGCGTCGAGCCAGGCACCCATCCCGTTGCGGACCGCGGCACGGATCCCGTTGACGTTGACAGTGGCGATGCGGAGCGTTCGAGGCACCCGTCCAGGGTAGACGGAGCCGCCGACTCCACAGGTCCGCTGCAGCGGTCGCGGCCGCCGCCTAGCATCGTGGCCATGCCCACCGGTGTGCCGAATGCGGTCGAACCCGCGAGACCGCCCGTGACGATCGCGGGGGCACGTCGGCTGTGCCTGGCGGGGGCGATCGCGTCGGCGGCCCTTCTCGTCGTGATCCTCGCCGTCGAATCGGTCTTGCCGATCGCCGCCGCGGCGGCGGTCCGCGACGGGAGCGGCCTCGCGCTGGTGTGCGTCGGGTCGTGGACCCTGTATGCCCTCGCCCGAGGACTCGGCGCTCCGGGTCGGCCCGCCGGTGCGGCGTACGCGGCCACCCTCACCGTCCTCATCGGCGCCGGCGCGGCCGCATTCGTCCTCACCCTCGTGCTCGACGTCGTGCTGGCGCCGGGGATCCTCCCGATCGCCGTCCCCGCGGCGATCTGCATCTGCCTCGTCGTGCCCGGCGTGGCCCTGGCGTTCGCCGCGCGGTCGGCGGGCGGTCCGCCACGCCCGACCCCCTGAGCCGGGCTCAGGGCGTGGTGGACGGGGCCTCCGGCGGCTGCGCGGCAGCCGCCGCGAGCCGGGCCCGGCGGACCTCCTGCGCCAGGACCAGCCGGCGCGGCCAGGATGCGGCCGCGTAGGCCTCGAGCGCCTCGCGCAGCCGCACCTGCGCCGCGAGCGCGAGGGCCTCCTGCTCCCGCCGGCGGATCTCCTCGTCGCTGGGGAGTTCGAGGGGGATGTTCCGGTCGGAGGTCGAGACGGCGATCCACGCCGCGGCGACGAGGATGACGATGCCCCAGACACGGAACCACAGCAGGAAGCCGAAGAGGATCGCGAAACTCGCCAGCAGCGGGTTCGAGGGGCTGTAGATGAGGAGGAGTCCCGCCCCGAACTGCAGCACGGCCAGCGCCGCACCGCCGAGGAGCGACCCCGGCCAGATGCGCGCCCAGGGGAGGGTGGTGGCGGTGAGGAACCGGAAGAGGAGGGCGAGGGCGACCGCGTTGATCGCGAACGCGACGATGAAGGTGAGCACCCGCACCGCGATGGCGGACCAGCTGAACCCGCTGCCGAGGTCGAGCGCGTCGAAGATGAGCCCCAGCGCCCACACCGTCAGCTGCACGAGGGCCCAGCCGACGAGCAGGGCGACGCCGAACAGGAGCGCGGCGACGAAGTCGCGGGCCTTCAGGATGATGAAGCTGCGGCCGTCGTAGGGGAGCCCGAACGTGTCGCGCACGGCTCGTCGGGTGTAGGTGACGAAGCCGATGGAGGTCCACACGACCACGCCCACCGCGACGAGCCCGGTGATCGTGACGGCGCTGCCGCCGGCCCCGGAGACGGCGGCGTCCACCTGGGAGGGGTGGATGAGCCCGTTGTCGCTCACGAGGTTCGGTACGTAGGCGTTGATGAGGGTGATGAGCCCCTCGACCGCCTCCGCGTTGCCGCCGAGCCAGACGCCGATGACGACCGCGGCGAGGTAGATCGACGCGAAGATCGTGAACAGCGCCTGATACGAGATTCCCGCGGCCAGGAGGAACCCGTTGTGGCGCAGGAAATGGCGCCATACCCGGATCGGGAACCAGGAGAGCGTGCGCTGCGTGAGGTCGGTGACCCGTTCCACGGGCAGTTCGAACCGTTCCTTGA
This sequence comes from Microbacterium sp. GXF7504, assembly GCF_054798235.1. Lineage (NCBI taxonomy): Bacteria > Bacillati > Actinomycetota > Actinomycetes > Micrococcales > Microbacteriaceae > Microbacterium > Microbacterium sp. GXF7504. The sequence goes on from NZ_JBSJZI010000003.1 coordinate 279,204, forward strand.
GCGCTGCCTGGCGGGCGTCCCACCGGGCGCGCAGCTCGGAGGCGTCCCCACGATCACTCACGAGAACACTGTATCGAGCCGGGAACGACGGACCGGATGCCGCGTGGTCGCGGCATCCGGTCGTGTCGGTCGTGGTGCGGGCTCAGGCGCCGCGGAGCACCGCCTGCTTGACCTCGGCGATGGCCTTGGTGACCTGGATGCCGCGGGGGCACGCCTCGGTGCAGTTGAAGGTCGTGCGGCAGCGCCACACGCCCTCCTTGTCGTTCAGGATGTCCAGGCGCACGTCGCCCGCGTCGTCGCGCGAGTCGAAGATGAAGCGGTGCGCGTTCACGATCGCCGCCGGGCCGAAGTACTGGCCGTCGGTCCAGAACACGGGGCACGACGAGGTGCACGCGGCGCAGAGGATGCACTTGGTGGTGTCGTCGAAACGCTCGCGGTCGACGATCGACTGGGTGCGCTCCTTGCCCTTCTCCGGCGTGGAGTTGGCGATGAGGAAGGGCTGCACCTCGCGGTAGGAGGCGAAGAACGGCTCCATGTCGACGATGAGGTCCTTCTCCAGGGGCAGACCCTTGATCGCCTCGACGTAGATCGGCTTGGAGATGTCCAGGTCCTTGATCAGCGTCTTGCAGGCGAGGCGGTTGCGGCCGTTGATGCGCATGGCGTCCGAGCCGCAGATGCCGTGCGCGCACGAGCGGCGGAACGACAGCGAGCCGTCGACCTCCCACTTGATCTTGTGCAGCGCGTCCAGCACGCGGTCGGTGGGGTACATCTCGACGTCGTAGTCCACCCAGCGCGGCTCCGCGTCGACCTCGGGGTCGAAGCGGCGGATGTTGAACGTGACGAGGTAGGACTGGATCCCGGTGTCCGCGACTGCGGTCTCGGTCCCGGACTCGGCCTCGGAGGCGACGATGGTCGACATCAGTACTTCCTCTCCATCGGCGGGTAGTTCAACTCGCCCTGCTCGTTCTTCGTGAACACGACGGGCTTCCAGTCGAGGCGGATGTGGTCCTCGGGGTCCGGCGAGTGCGGGTCGCCGGTGAGGTACGCCATCGTGTGCTGCATGTACTTCTCGTCGTCGCGGTCGGGGTAGTCCTCGCGCATGTGGCCGCCGCGGCTCTCCTTGCGGTTGCGCGCGGCGTACGCCACGATCTCCGCGAGGTCGAGCAGGAAGCCCAGCTCGACGGCTTCGAGCAGGTCGGTGTTGTACCGCTTGCCTTTGTCGTCGACGTGGATGTTCTTGTACCGCTGACGCAGGTCGTGGATCGTGCCCATGACGTTGGTGAGCGTCTCCTCGGTGCGGAACACCTGGGCGTTCGCGTCCATCTCCTCCTGCAGCGTCTTGCGCAGCACGGAGACGCGCTCGGAGCCCGGGTTCGCGCGCAGGCCCTCGATCATCTCGCGGACCTCCTTGGCGGGGTCCTCGGGGAGCGGGACGAAGTCGGCGGTCTTCACGTACTCGACCGCGTTCTGTCCGGAGCGCTTGCCGAACACGTTGATGTCCAGGAGCGAGTTGGTGCCCAGGCGGTTCGCGCCGTGCACCGAGACGCAGGCGCACTCGCCGGCGGCGTAGAGACCGGGGACGACGGTCTCGTTGTCGGCCAGCACCTCGCCCTTGGTGTTCGTCGGGATGCCGCCCATCGCGTAGTGCGCGGTCGGCATGACCGGGACGGGCTCGACGACCGGGTCCACACCGAGGTAGGTGCGGGCGAACTCGGTGATGTCGGGGAGCTTCGTCTCGAGCACCTCCGCGCCCAGGTGGGTGCAGTCGAGGTACACGTAGTCCTTGTTGGGACCGGCGCCGCGGCCCTCGAGGACCTCCTTGACCATGCAGCGGGCGACGATGTCGCGCGGTGCGAGGTCCTTGATGGTCGGGGCGTAGCGCTCCATGAACCGCTCGCCGGACGCGTTGCGCAGGATCGCGCCCTCACCGCGGGCGCCCTCGGTGAGGAGGATGCCCAGGCCCGCGAGCCCGGTCGGGTGGAACTGGAAGAACTCCACGTCTTCGAGGGGGAGGCCCTTGCGCCAGACGATGCCGACGCCGTCACCGGTGAGGGTGTGCGCGTTCGAGGTCGTCTTGAAGATCTTCCCGAACCCGCCGGTGGCGAAGATGACGGCCTTGGCGTGGAACACGTGCAGGTCGCCGGTGGCGAGCTCGTACGCGACGATGCCGGCGACCTGGGTCTTGCCCAGGGCGTCCTTCGTGGTGATGAGGTCGAGCGCGTAGAACTCGTTGTAGAAGTTGATGCCGAGCTTGACGCAGTTCTGGAACAGCGTCTGCAGGATCATGTGGCCGGTGCGGTCCGCGGCGTAGCAGGCGCGGCGGACCGGGGCCTTGCCGTGGTCGGCGGTGTGCCCGCCGAAGCGGCGCTGGTCGATCTTGCCCTCGGGGGTGCGGTTGAACGGCAGACCCATGTTCTCGAGGTCGATGACCGCGTCGATGGCCTCCTTGGCGAGGATCTCCGCGGCATCCTGGTCGACGAGGTAGTCGCCGCCCTTGATGGTGTCGAAGGTGTGCCACTCCCACGAGTCCTCCTCGACGTTCGCGAGGGCCGCGGCCATGCCGCCCTGCGCGGCGCCGGTGTGGCTGCGGGTGGGGTAGAGCTTCGTGATGACGGCCGTCTTCGCGCCGGGGCCGGCCTCGATGGCCGCACGCATGCCGGCGCCGCCGGCGCCGACGATCACGATGTCGTACTGGTGGTAGTAGACGCCGTCCTTGACGACGACGTCCTCGTTCGAATGGGTGCTCACAGAATGCCTCTTGTCGTTGTCTCGTCGTCCAAGCGCCGCGCTACTGGCACAGCTCCCAGAGCGAGCTCTCGCTCGTCACGCCCAGGCAGGGGTCGAACGTGAACACCACGAGGGTGCCCAGCACGATCAGGAACGCCGCGACGATCCAGATGGCCCAGACGAGGATGCGGCGGGTGCCGTTGTGCGTCACGTAGTCGTTGACGACCGTGCGCATGCCGTTCGCGCCGTGGATGAGGGCGAGCCACAGCATGAGCACGTCCCACCACTGCCAGAACGGCGAGGAGAGCTTGCCGGCGACGAAGGCGAAGTCCACCTGGTGGATGCCGTCGCCGGTGAGCAGGTTCACGAACAGGTGTCCGAAGATGAGGACGACCAGGAGCACGCCCGAGGCGCGCATGTACACCCAACCCCACTTCTCGAGGTTGACGCCCTTCTTGCGCGGCGCGGTGTGCGGGGTGCGGGGATCGGCGATGGTGGCGCTCATCAGTGGCCCCCTCCCGTCGAAGCGAAGACGTTCATGAGGTGGCGCGGTGCGAAGCCGAGCATCGTGACCAGCCAGACGCCGAGCACGATCCACCACAGCTGTCGCTGGTACTTGGCGCCCTTGGCCCAGAAGTCGACGAGGATGATGCGCAGGCCGTTGAAGGCGTGGTACGCGATCGCCGCGACCAGGAAGACCTCGCCGATGCCCATGATCGGGTTCTTGTACGTCCCGATGACCGCGTCGTACGCCTCGGGGGAGACGCGGATGAGCGCGGTGTCCAGGATGTGGACGAGGAGGAAGAAGAAGATGGCGACACCGGTGATCCGGTGCAGGACCCACGACCACATGCCCTCGTTTCCGCGGTACAGCGTCCCGCGGGGAACCTTCGAGGTCGTCTGGGCTATGGATGGTGTGACGCGTGCTGGTGCAGACACGATCGTCCTCCCTGATCGAACATGGCGGAGCGGACGGTGCTCCGGCGGGGGCGCGGACCCCCTCGCGTCACGACGGCGCTGCCGATCATCCTATTCCCAGCGTCTGCACGGCGCTCTTTAGGCGGACCTTATTGTCTCGGCGTCGAGATATCGGTAATGCGGGGACCCCGTCGCGCGGGCGCGCGGTCCCGCCGGGTACGGTGTCGGCATGGCGAACCCCATCGAGGACTTCTACGCGGTGATCCCGGCCGGCGGGATCGGGAGCCGGCTCTGGCCGCTGTCGCGGGCCGAGGCCCCCAAGTTCCTGCACGACCTCACCGGCTCCGGCCAGACGCTGCTGCGCGACACCTGGGACCGGCTGGAGCCGCTCGCCGGCCCCGACCGCATCGCGGTGGTCACCGGCCGCGCCCACCGCGCCGCCGTCGAGCGGGAGCTCCCCGGCATCCCGGACCGGAACGTCTTCCTCGAGTCCGAGCCGCGTGACTCCACCGCGGCCATCGGGCTGGCGGCCGCCGTGCTGGTCCGTCGGGAGCCCGACGTCGTCATCGGCTCGTTCGCGGCCGACCACGTCATCCGCGGCGCCCGCGTCTTCGACTTCGCGGTGCGCCAGGCCGTCGAGGTCGCGCGTGCCGGCTACATCTGCACGATCGGCATCCAGCCGTCCGAGCCGTCCACCGGCTTCGGCTACATCAAGCGGGCGGGGGAGCTCGACGTCGAGGGCGCGCCGGAGGCGAGCCTGGTCGAGCGGTTCGTGGAGAAGCCCGACCTCGACACCGCGAAGTCCTACTTCGCCGACCGCGCCTACTCGTGGAACGCGGGCATGTTCATCTCCCGTGCCGATGTGATCCTCGCCGAGATCGAGGCGAACGAGCCGGCGCTGCACGCGGGGCTGCTCGAGCTCGCCGAGGCGTGGGACGACCGCGAGCGTCGCGGTCCCGTGGTCGACCGGATCTGGCCCGAACTGAAGAAGATCGCGATCGACTACACGGTCGCCGAGCCCGCCGCGGCGAAGGGACGCCTCGCCGTCGTGCCGGGGCACTTCGACTGGGACGACGTCGGCGACTTCGCGAGCCTCACCAAGCTCATCTCCAACGGTCGCAAGAACGACCTCGCCGTCCTCGGCGAGCACGCGCGCATCCTCTCCGACGCCTCCAGCGGCATCGTCGTCACCCAGACCAAGCGCGTCATCTCGCTCATCGGGGTGCAGGACATCGTCGTGGTCGACACTCCGGACGCGCTCCTGGTCACGACGAGCGAGCACGCGCAGCGGGTGAAGCAGGTCGTCGACGCGCTGAAGCTGACCGGTCGCGGCGACGTCCTCTGACCACGCACCGGTGAGACCGGGTGCCACGTCCTCCGGCACCCGGTCCGCGCGTTTGTAACCATTCCATTGCGTCCTTCAGCCGGGCACGTCCGCCGTGGAGGGCTCGGGGTAACGTGACGGCATCCGTTCCGGAATCCGCCGGGACGGACCCTGTCTTTTCTGATGGAGGACTCGTGAAGAAGACGAACAAGGCGCTGATGAGCGGCCTCGCACTCGCGGGCACCGCGGCGCTGCTGGCCGCCTGCGGCTCGGCCCCCGAGGGCTCGAGCACCGGCGACGCCGCATCCGACTACCTGCCCTGCATGGTCTCCGACTCGGGCGGGTTCGACGACAAGTCGTTCAACCAGCTCGGCTTCGAGGGCCTGGAGGCCGCCGCCGACGAGCTCGGTGTCGAGTACAAGACCGTCGAGTCGCAGTCGGAGACCGACTTCGAGTCCAACGTCCAGAGCCTGGTCGACCAGGGCTGCTCGACGATCATCACCGTCGGCTTCCTCCTCGCCGACGCGGCCTCCGCCTCCGCGCAGGCCAACGCCGACGTGGAGTACGTCTCCATCGACGACGTCGTCGACACCGACTTCGACGGCAACACCGACTCGGACAACATCAAGCCGATCATCTTCGACACCGCGCAGGCGGCGTTCCTCGCCGGGTACCTCTCGGCGGGCGTCTCCCAGACCGGCGTCGTCGGCACCTTCGGCGGCATGGACATCCCGACCGTGACGATCTTCATGGACGGCTTCGCCCAGGGCGTCGACTACTACAACGAGGAGAACGGCGCCTCCGTGCAGGTGCTCGGCCTCGACTCGTTCACCGGCGGCTTCGAGGCGAACGACCAGGCGCGCCAGATCGCGCAGGGTCTGATCGACCAGAACGCCGACATCATCCTCCCGGTCGGTGGCCCGATCTACCAGTCGGCCGCCGCCGCCATCGAGGACTCCGGCAAGGACATCGCCCTCATCGGTGTCGACGCCGACGTCTTCGAGACCGACCCGGGCGTGGGCCCGCTGCTGCTCACCTCGATCCTCAAGGGCATCGACGTGGGTGTGTACGACACCGTCGTGGCCGCCGGCAACGGCGAGTTCGACAACACGCCGTTCGTCGGCACGCTCGCGAACGAGGGCGTCGGCCTCGCCGACTTCCACGACTGGACCGACAAGGTGCCGGCCGAGCTGTCCGCGAAGATCGACGAGCTCAAGCAGGCCATCATCGACGGCGACATCGTCGTGGAGTCCTACCTGGCCGAGTGATCCCGGTCACCGCGGAGGGGAGGTCGGCATCGCCGGCCTCCCCTCCCACATTCCCCGGTGACGGGGCGATTCCCCTCCGACATAGGATCGACGTATGAAACTCGAGCTCCGAGGCATCACGAAGACGTTCGGGTCTCTCGTGGCCAACGACCACATCGATCTCACCGTGAACGCCGGTGAGATCCACTGCCTCCTCGGCGAGAACGGGGCGGGCAAGTCCACCCTCATGAACGTGCTGTACGGCCTGTACCAGGCCGACGGCGGCGAGATCCTCCTCGACGATGTGGAGCAGCACTTCGCCGGTCCCGGTGACGCCATGCGCGCCGGTATCGGCATGGTCCACCAGCACTTCATGCTCATCCCGGTCTTCACGGTCGCCGAGAACGTCATGCTCGGCCACGAGGAGACGACCTTCGGCGGCCGGCTCGACCTGCAGGCGGCTCGCGCGAAGGTGCGCGAGATCTCCGACCGGTTCGGCTTCGACGTCGACCCCGACGCCCTCATCGAGGACCTGCCGGTCGGCGTGCAGCAGCGGGTGGAGATCATCAAGGCGCTCTCCCGCGACGCCCGTGTGCTCGTGTTCGACGAGCCGACCGCAGTGCTCACCCCGCAGGAGACCGACGAGCTCATGGCGATCATGCGCCAGCTCAAGGACTCCGGCACCTCCATCGTCTTCATCACCCACAAGCTGCGCGAGGTCCGCGAGGTGGCGGACCGCATCACCGTCATCCGCCTCGGCAAGGTCGTCGGCGAGGCTTCGCCCACCGCATCCAACGCCGAGCTCGCCTCCCTGATGGTGGGGCGCTCGGTCGAGCTGACGGTGCAGAAGGATGCGCCGAAGCTCGGCGGCACCGGCCTCGTGGTCGAGGGGCTCACGGTCATCGACCCGATCGGGCAGCTCGTCGTCAACGACGTCGCCTTCGAGGTGCAGCGCGGCGAGATCCTCGCCGTCGCCGGTGTGCAGGGCAACGGGCAGACCGAACTGACCGAGGCGCTGCTCGGTCTGCAGCCGCGGGTCGAGGGCAGCATCCGGCTCGACGGCACCGAACTGCACGGTCGGAGCGTGCGCGACATCCTCGACGCCGGCGTCGGGTTCGTCCCCGAGGATCGCAACGAGGACGGCCTGGTGGGGGAGTTCTCCATCGCCGAGAACCTCATGCTCGACCGCTCCGCCGGCGGGCCGTTCGTGAAGGCCGGGAGCCTCCAGCTGAAGGAGCTCGACCGGTTCGCCAAGGAGAAGATCGCCGAGTTCGACGTGCGCACGCCGTCGTCGGAGACCCACGTCGGACGCCTCTCCGGCGGCAACCAGCAGAAGGTCGTGCTGGCGCGCGAGCTCAGCCGCGACCTGCGGCTCCTCGTCGCCGCGCAGCCCACCCGCGGTGTGGACGTCGGCTCCATCGAGTTCATCCACAAGCGCATCGTCGCCGCCCGTGACGCGGGCGTCCCCGTCGTGGTCGTCTCCACCGAGCTCGACGAGGTGCTCGCCCTCGCCGACCGGATCATGGTGATGTACCGCGGCGAGGTCGTCGGCATCGTGCCCGGCGACACCTCCCGTGACGTCCTCGGCCTCATGATGGCCGGCGAGAAACCGACCATCGAAGGGGCCGCCGCATGAGCGACCGTACATCCGACCCGGACGTCGCCCTCGAGATGCCGGCGGAGCCCACCCGACGCTCCTCAGGCACCCCGAACCGGCCGCAGCCGGAGGGCCGCTGGCACCGCGCGTTCCGCGAGATCACCACCGGCAGCTTCATGATCTCGCTCCTCGCGATCGTGCTCGCGCTCGTCGTCGGCGCGATCATGATCGCCGTCACCGACGAGGGCGTGCAAGAGGCCGCCGGGTACTTCTTCGCGCGGCCGGGCGACACGTTCGCCGCGATCTGGGAGTCGGTCTCGGGCGCCTACGCCGCCTTCTTCCAGGGCTCCGTCTACAACTTCCGCCGCCCCGACTTCGTCTCCGGCATCCGCCCGCTGACCGAGACGCTCACGTTCGCGACCCCGCTCATCGCGGCCGGTCTCGGTGTGGCGCTCGCGTTCCGCGTCGGCATGTTCAACATCGGTGGTCGCGGTCAGATGCTCGTCGCCGCCGCGGCGGCCGGGTGGGTCGGCTTCGGCGTCGACCTGCCCTGGGGGCTGCACATCATCGTGGCGCTCCTGGCCGGCATGGTCGCCGGCGCCGCGTGGGCCGGGATCGCGGGCGTGCTGAAGGCCCGCACCGGTGCGCACGAGGTGATCGTCACGATCATGCTCAACTACGTCGCCCTGTACCTCGTGTCGTGGATGCTGCGCACCCCGGGTCTCCTCCAGGCGCCCGGGCAGAGCAACCCCAAGACCGCGGCGATCAAGGAGACCGCGGTGCTGCCCGACCTCCTCGGGCCCGGCTACAACCTGCACGCCGGTTTCATCCTGTCGCTCATCGCGGTGGCGGTGGTCTGGTGGATCCTGAACCGCTCGGCGCTCGGCTTCCGCTTCCGCGCGGTGGGCATCAACCCCGATGCCGCACGCGTCGCGGGCATCAACGTGAAGTCGATGTACGTGTACGCGATGCTCATCGCCGGTGCGCTCGTCGGCCTCGCCGGCGTCGACCAGGTGCTCGGCGTCTCGACCGCGGGCTTCTCCAGCGGCATCGACGCGGGCATCGGCTTCGACGCGATCACGGTCGCCCTCCTGGGGCGCTCCACCCCGATCGGCGTGCTCGTCGCCGGCATCCTGTTCGGCGCGTTCAAGGCCGGCGGGTACGCCATGCAGGCCGCGGAGGGCGTGCCGATCGAGATCGTCTCGGTCGTGCAGTCGCTCATCGTGCTGTTCATCGCCGCGCCGCCGCTCGTGCGCGCGATCTTCCGGCTGCCCACCCCCGGCGCCGCGCCCAAGAAGAAGCGACAGCGCCCCGCCCGGGATCTGTCCGTCCGTGAAGGGAGCGCGTCGTGAGCACCACTGCGACCCAGCACGAGCACGCCAGCCCCGCGCCCAAGGTGCTCGCCACCACCGTCGTCGTGAGCTGGAAGGCGCCGATCATCTTCGGCGTCGTCACGGTGCTCGCCGCGCTCCTGTTCCTCCTCGCCGGCGGCGACGGCGGGGCGGTCTTCCGCCTCTCCTCGGAGGGCGACCTCATCGCGCTGCCCGAGGTGACCCTCGACGGCCGCACCACCGGCATCCTCGTCGTCGCGGCCATGGCGGTGATCGCGATCGCCGGTGCGCTGCTGGTGCGCGCCAAGCGCCGCGTCCCGCTGTGGCTCACGGTCGTCTTCGCGGTGCTGTTCGTCATCGGGTTCCTCACCTGGGCGGCGGCCGGCGCGAAGACCCACGTCATCCCGATGCCCGGCCTGCTGGCCGGTGCGCTCAGCCTGTCGGTGCCGCTCATCTTCGGTGCCATGGGCGGCGTCATCAGCGAGCGTGTGGGCGTCGTGAACATCGCGATCGAAGGTCAGCTGCTCGCCGGCGCCTTCACCTCCGCGGTCGTGGCCTCGATCACCGGCAACCCGTTCATCGGGCTGCTCGCGGCGGCCGTGGCCGGCATGCTCGTGTCCTTCGCCCTCGCCGCGTTCTCGATCAAGTACTTCGTCGACCAGGTCATCGTCGGTGTGGTGCTGAACGTGCTCGTCGTGGGCCTCACGAGCTTCCTGTACTCGCAGGTGCTCACCGCGGACCGCGCCGGGCTGAACTCGCCGCCGCGCTTCCCGCGCATCAGCATCCCGGTGCTCGGCGACATCCCCCTGATCGGGCCGATGTTCTTCCGCCAGACGATCATCGTCTACATCATGTACATCGCCGTCGCGCTCGTGTACGTGGGCCTGTTCCACACCAAGTGGGGCCTGCGTCTGCGCGCGGTCGGCGAGCACCCGCAGGCCGCCGACACGGTGGGCATCAACATCGCCCGGACGCGCTTCTGGAACGTCTCGCTCGCCGGCGCGATCGCGGGGCTCGGCGGTGCGTTCTTCACCCTCGGCTCGGTCGGCGCGTTCAACAAGGAGATGACGGCGGGTGCCGGGTACATCGCCCTCGCGGCGGTCATCTTCGGACGCTGGGACCCGGTGCGCGCGACCCTCGCGGCACTGCTGTTCGGGTTCGCCTCGAACCTGCAGAACACGCTCGGCGTCATCGGTTCGCCGGTGCCGAGCGAGTTCATGCTGATGCTGCCGTACGTCGTGACGATCTTCGCCGTGGCCGGCCTCGTCGGCAAGGTTCGCGGACCCGCCGCCGCCGGCAAACCGTACATCAAGGGCTGACGCCCGCATCCGGAGGGTCACATGACCGACATCGACTGGGCGGCGCTGCGGGCAGCGGCCGTCGACGCCATGAAGAAGGCCTACGCGCCGTACTCGAACTACAGCGTGGGCGCCGCCGCGCTCACCGACGACGGCCGCATCGTGTCCGGCTGCAACGTCGAGAACGCCTCCTACGGCGTGGGCCTGTGCGCCGAGTGCGCCCTCGTGGGAGACCTGCACATGACCGGCGGCGGCCGGCTCGTCGCCTTCACCTGTGTGAACGGCGCCGAGCAGACGATCATGCCGTGCGGACGCTGCCGCCAGCTGCTGTACGAGTTCTCGACGCCCGGGATGCTGCTCGAGACCGTCTCCGGCATCAAGACGATCGACGAGGTGCTGCCCGACGCGTTCGGTCCGCGCGACCTTCAGGAGATGAAGGCGTGAGCGGCGTGGAGCCCTTCGACGCCGTCGACGTCATCCGCACCAAGCGCGACGGCGGCGCCGTCGGCGAGGACGCACTGCGCTGGATGATCGACGCCTACACCCGCGAGTACGTCTCCGACGCGCAGATGGCGGCGTTCGCGATGGCGGTGCTGCTGAACGGCATGGAGCGCGACGAGATCCGCGTCATGACCGACGCGATGATCGCGTCGGGGGAGCGGATGAGCTTCGAAGGGCTCGGCAAGACCACGGTCGACAAGCACTCCACCGGCGGGGTCGGCGACAAGATCACGCTGCCGCTCGCACCGCTCGTCGCCTCGTTCGGCGTGGCCGTGCCGCAGCTGTCCGGCCGGGGCCTCGGCCACACCGGCGGCACGCTCGACAAGCTCGAGTCGATCCCTGGCTGGCGCGCCGCGCTGACGAACGAGGAGCTCACCGCGCAGCTCGCCTCGGTCGGTGCCGTGGTCTGCGCGGCCGGTTCCGGCCTCGCCCCCGCGGACAAGCGGCTGTACGCGCTCCGCGACGTCACCGGCACGGTCGAGGCGATCCCGCTCATCGCCTCCAGCATCATGTCGAAGAAGATCGCGGAGGGCACGGCCGCGCTCGTACTCGACGTGAAGTTCGGCTCCGGTGCGTTCATGCGCGACGTCGACAAGGCCCGCGAGCTCGCCCGCACCATGGTCGCCCTCGGCACCGACTCGGGGGTCGCGACGACCGCCCTGCTCACCGACATGAACACCCCGCTCGGCCTCGCCATCGGCAACGCCAACGAGGTGCGGGAGTCCGTCGAGGTGCTCGCCGGCGGCGGCCCCGCCGACGTCGTGGAACTCACGGTCGCCCTCGCCCGCGAGATGCTCGCCCTCGCCGGGCAGCCGGACGCAGACGTGGAGGCCGCGCTCCGCGACGGACGTGCCATGGACACCTGGCGCGCGATGATCACCGCCCAGGACGGCGACCCGGATGCGGCGCTGCCCGTCGCCCGCGAGACCCACACCGTGACCGCGCCCCGCTCCGGCGTCCTCTCGCGCCTCGAGGCGCTGCCGTTCGGCATCGCCGCGTGGCGCCTGGGCGCGGGCCGCGCCCGCGCCCAGGACCCGGTGGTGCACGCCGCCGGCATCGACCTGCACGCGAAGCCCGGCGACACGGTCCAGGCCGGTCAGCCGCTGTTCACGCTGTCGGCCGACGACGCGGCCCGGTTCGACCGGGCCCTCGCCGCCGTCGACGGCGCCTGGGAGATCGCGGACACCGCGCCCGCGGCATCCCCCATCGTGCTCGAACGCATCACCGCCTGACCCCGAGGAGACCCCCGATGCCCATCGACCAGTACGGCGACGCGAAACTCGACGGCGTGTCCGTCCGGAGCCTCCCGAAGGTCTCGCTCCACGACCACCTCGACGGCGCCGTGCGGCCCGACACGATCGCCGAACTCGCCCGCGAGACCGGCGTCGCCCTGCCCGAGCGCGACCCGGACGATCTCGCCGACTGGATCGCCGAGCGCACCGACTCCGGCTCGCTCACCGAGTACCTGACCGCGTTCGACGTCACCACCTCGGTCATGCAGACCCGCGACCAGCTCGTGCGCGTGGCGCGTGAGTTCGTCGAGGACCTCGCCGAGGACGGCGTCATCTACGGCGAGGTGCGCTGGGCGCCCGAACAGCACCTGATCGGCGGGCTCGAGCTGGACGAGGCGGTCGAGGCCGTGCAGGAGGGCATCGAGGAGGGTGAGGATGCGGCGGCCGACCGCGGCCACGACATCCGCGTCGGTCAGATCCTCACCGCGATGCGCCACACCGACCAGTCGCTGAAGATCGCCAAGCTCGCGGTGCGCTTCCGCGACCGCGGCGTCGTCGGCTTCGACCTCGCCGGCGCCGAGGACGGGTTCCCGCCGTCGCGGCACCAGAAGGCGCTCGACTTCCTCGCGGAGCGGTTCTTCCCGGTGACGATCCACGCGGGGGAGGCCGCCGGACTCGACTCGATCCGGTCGGCGCTGCTGGACGGGCGCGCGCTGCGGCTCGGCCACGGCGTGCGGATCGCGCAGGACCTCGAGGTCGTGGCCCGTGCCGGCGACACGGTGGAGGTCACCTTCGGCGACCTCGCCCGCTGGGTGCGCGACCGGGAGATCCCGCTCGAGCTCTCGCCGTCGTCGAACCTGCAGACCGGTGCGATCGCGGCGTGGGGCGAGGAGGCGCAGGACCATCCCTTCGACCTGCTCTACCAGCTCGGCTTCGCGGTGACCGTGAACGTCGACAACCGAACCATGAGCCGCACCTCGCTCACCCGCGAGCTCGCTCTCCTGGCCGAGACCTTCGACTACGGCCTCGACGACCTGGAGCGGTTCCAGCTGAACGCCGCCGCCGGCGCCTTCCTCCCGGTGGAGGAGCGCGAGGAGCTCATCGACCTCATCACCGACGGCTTCGACCGCTAGCGGGCCCGCCCCCGCATCCCTCCCTGCTCGCGGTCCCCTCGTCCCTTCGCCGACTGCGCATCCGTTTCGCGAGTGAGCACCCGATCAGGTACTCACTCGCGAAACGGGTGCGCTTTCGCGCGTGGTGGGGTGAGGCCGAACGCGGCGAGCCGTCGGCCGAGGGTGTGAGCGTCGGCGAGGTGCTCGAACCCCCACCGGATGATGCGCTTGCCGGTGGTGCCCCGGATCCAGTCCTCGCGCGCCTTCTCGTCGACGACGACCTGCGCGGGCGTCCGGCCGCGGAGGTAACGGGGGTCGTCGTACTTCGCCGCGCCGTCGAACTCGCCCCACACGGTCTCAAGGTCGAAGTCCACCTCGTACATCACACCGGCGGGTCCCGGCACAGGGACCTGCAGCCCGGGCGGCGGGAACCCGAGCTGATGGAGGTACAGCCGGGAGAGGCTCTCGCCCGTACTGTCGGCCCGGGCGTCGGCGAAGTCGGTGACGAACCTGGCCGTCCGGATGCCGCGGTGCCCTGCCGCTCGGGCCACCCGCGCCGAGAGCTCCGCGCGCAGCGCCTCGGCCGCATTCATGTCGAGGGATCGGGAACCCGGCAGCACCGCATGTGCGCGGAGTGCGGCATCCGCGGCGGCGACGGCGGCCTCGACGCCGACCGTGGCGCAGAGGTCCAGCAACGTCCGCGACACCGCCGTCACACCGTAGCGTCCGTCCGCGCTCCAGAGGACGTCGGCGTCCGGAAGCGGCATCCGGTGCCGGATCACCCGAGCCGTCGAACGTGCGGGCCCGTCGCAGCACACGTGCACGGGTCCATGGCGGGTGCGCAGGAGAGGGATACGATGCAGCGCGGCGGCGGTCTGGTGCGAGAACACCACTCGCCCGCCGCGTGTGGCGTCCAGGTATGCCGCCGCATCCGCACGCATTCGATCCTCGGCGTACAGCTCCCGCCACTCCATCTGTGTGGCATAGGCGCCGGGCCGGAGACGAACGAGCTCCCCGCGCCGCATCCCGTGCATGATGTCGTCGTCCGTGACGCCGCGTCGGAGGACGTCTGTCCGGGTGAAGACGACGCGAGCGTCATGGTCGGGTGCGAACTCCATGCGTCGACACTGCGCTGCGACAGTCCCAGTACCGGTCCGGGCGTGCGTCCCGTGCACACCGCACCTCGCCCGCGCCGTTGGGGAGGAACGGCCGAGCGCGCACCTGTTTCGCGAATGAGCACCTGATCGGGTGCTCACTCACGAAACGGATGTGGTCTCGCGCGGAAGATGTGGTCTCGCGGGGGAGGGGGGACGGGGCTACAGGGCGGACTGGCGGGCGGCGACGACGGCGCGGACGGGGGAGAAGAGCGGATGCTGCGGCTCCAGGCCCGTCACCTCGGCGGTGAACGCGTCGGCGTCGAGGTCGCGCAGCTTCCGCTGCAGCTCGACCGACTCGGGGTCGTCGGGGGTGTCGAACTCGAGCGCGGCGGCGATGGTCGCCACGAGCGCGTCGACGGGGAGCCCGCGTTCGGCGGCCTCGGCGGCCGGCCCGACGAAGCGTTCGCGGCGGGAGAGCTTCCGCAGCGGCTGACGCCCGACCCGCCACACGGTGTCGGGCAGTTCCGGGTTCCGGAAGCGACCGATGATCGTCTCGCGGTAGCGGGCGAGCTCGTCCGGGGCGAACTCGTGCTTGGCGATGAGCGTCGCGGAGGTCTCGGCGAGCGTCGCCGAGACGGCGTGCGCGATGGCGGGGTCGGCGAGGGCGTCCGAGATCCGTTCCACCCCGGCACGTGCGCCGTAGTACGCGGTCGCGGCGTGCCCGGTGTTCACGGTGTACAGCTTCCGCTCGATGTACGGACCGAGGTCGGCGACGAAGTGCGCCCCCGGGATCGTCGGGCGCCGGTCGCCGAACGGCGCCGACTCGATCGCCCACTCGAAGTACGGCTCCACCACCACGTCGATGCCGATGCCCTCGGGCTGGC
Source organism: Microbacterium sp. GXF7504 (assembly GCF_054798235.1). Classification (NCBI taxonomy): domain Bacteria; kingdom Bacillati; phylum Actinomycetota; class Actinomycetes; order Micrococcales; family Microbacteriaceae; genus Microbacterium; species Microbacterium sp. GXF7504. Next base: position 294,472 of record NZ_JBSJZI010000003.1, read on the forward strand.
CCGGGACGATGCGGTCGACGGCGGTGTTCGCGAACACCGCCCGGCCTTCGAGCGCGGGCCAGTCGTCGCCGGCGGCGGATGCGGCGAGCCCGCGGAGCGTGTCGGTCGCGCCGATCGCGTTCTCGCAGGCCATGACCTGCAGCGGCGGCAGCGACGCGTCCCGCGCCCGCAGCCCCTCGACCAGGGTGGGGGCGACGAAGCGGAGCACGTTCGGGCCGACCGCGGTCGTGACGACGTCGGCCGTGGCGATCTCGGCGACGACCCGCTCCGGCTCGGCGCCGCTGTCGACGGCGCGGAACCCTGTCACCTCGACGTCCGCGCCCCCGTCGCCCACCTCGTGCACGGTGTACCGGTCGGCCGCCTCGAGCGCGGCCACGAGGTCGCTCGCGACGTCCGAGAAGACGACCTCGTACCCGCCCTCGTGCAGCAGCAGCCCGACGAACCCGCGGCCGATGTTGCCCGCGCCGAAGTGGACGGCCTTCATCAGCCGTTCACCGCCGAGAGCATGGTGAACAGCTCCTCCGGGGTGGATGCGGTCTTCAGCCGCTCGACCTCGTCCTCGTCCGAGAACAGCAGCGCGATCTGCGACAGGATCTCGAGGTGCTCGTCGCCGCGGCCGGCGATCCCGATGACGAAGCGCACGGGTTCCCCGCCCCAGTCGACACCGCCGTCGTAGCGGATGACCGCGAGCGCCGACGCGAGGATCGCGTCCTTCGTCTCGTTCGTGCCGTGGGGGATCGCGAGTTCGTTGCCCATGTAGGTCGACACCGTGCGCTCGCGCTGCAGCATCGCGTCGTAGTAGTCGCCGGTGACGGCACCGGCCGCCTCGAGCATGTCGGCGGCCTCGCGCATCGCCTCCTCGGGGGTCGCGGACCCGGAGTGGATGCGCACCTGCCCGACGTTCAGAACCTCGCCTGCCATGATCTGTCCTTCCTGATCGGATGCATCGGTTTGCATCGAATCCATCGGATGCATCGGATGCATCGGATCCAACGGATGCGGCGGGCCGGGGTGTGCGCCCGGCCCGCCGCGGTGTCTCACTCGCGGTGCTGGTCTACGACGAGGCCGACGACCTCGTCGTACTTCGGCGAGTTCATGAAGTTGTCCACCGACACGTGGATCGCGTTCGGCGTCTGCCGGCGTGCGCGGTCGGTGAGCTGGTTCTGCGTGATCACGAGGTCGGCGCTGTCGTCGAGGCTCGCGATCGCCTTGTTGGTGACCGTGACGTCCTCGATCCCGGCCTTCCTGATCTTGTTGCGGAGCACGCTCGCGCCCATCGCGGACGACCCCATCCCGGCGTCGCAGGCGAACACGATCGTGCGCACCGGGGGCGCGTCGGTGAGGGTGCCGCCGCCGGCACGGCCGCCGGTCTCGGCCTCGGTCTCGAGCCGGTCCATCGCCTCGTCCGCATCCCGCTCGGCGCGCGCGTCGCCGGTGGAGACCCGCAGCGCGTCCATGGCCGCGGAGGACTTGCCCTTGTTCGCCTCGGTCTGCGCGATCGCCGCGCCGAACGCGTCCCCCTCGGCGAGGAGGTCGCGCCTGCGGCTCGCGCGGAGGATCACCGCGCTCACGAGGAACGTGACGGCCGCGGCCAGCACGACCGACAGGTACACCACGAGCAGGTTGGTGATGCCGCCCGCCGCCGGACCCGCCGCCGCGGCGGTGACCGCGATGATGCTGCCCGGCGCCGCCGGGAAGGCGAGCCCGCCGTTGAGGATCATGTTCGTGGTGACGCCGGTCGCGCCGCCCGAGATGAGGGCGAGGATCGTCATGGGCTTGGCCAGCGCGTACGGGAAGTAGATCTCGTGGATGCCGCCGAAGAACTGGATGATGATCGCGCCGGGCGCGGAGGCCTTCGCCGCACCCACCCCGAAGAACGTGAACGCGAGGAGGAGGCCGAGGCCGGGGCCGGGGTTCGCCTCGATGAGGAACAGGATCGACTTGCCGTTCTCGACCGCCTGCTCGATGCCGAGCGGGGTGAACACGCCGTGGTTGATGGCGTTGTTCAGGAACAGCACCTTCGCCGGTTCGACGATGATCGACAGCAGGGGCAGCAGGTTGAGCGAGACGAGCCAGCCCACCGCGACGCCGAGCGCCCCGCTGATCCCGAGGATCACCGGGCCGAACACGAAGAACCCGACGATGGCGAGCAGCATGCCCAGGATGCCGGCGGAGAAGTTGTTCACCAGCATCTCGAAGCCGGGCCGGATCTTGCCGTCCCAGATGCGGTCCATCTGCTTGGTGAGGTAGGCCGCGAGCGGGCCCATGATCATCGCGCCGAGGAACATCGGGATGTTCGTGCCGACGATGACGCCCATGGTCGCGATGGTGGCGACCACGCCGCCGCGCTCGCCGTAGACGAGCCGGCCGCCGGTGTTGGCGATGAGCAGCGGCAGCAGGTAGGTGACCATCGGCCCGACGAGGCCGACGTACTGCGGGAACGTGCCGCCGTCCTCGAGTTCGGCGAGGGCCGTCATGGCCCCGGCCCAACCGATCTCGTCGGCGTTGCCGAAGCCGCCGAGCAGGTCGGCGACCGGGTACCACTGACCGAGCCACCCCACCGCGATGAAGAGCATCGTGATGAAGCCCCATGCGATGAAGGCGGCGATGTTGGGCATGATCATGCCGGAGAGGAAGGTGCCGAACCGCTGGACGGCGACGCGGGCTCCTCCCGGCTTCTTGACGGTGTCTGACGCCGTTGTCATGGCTGTGTCTCTCCTTCTGGGTGACCCGTCGCGACCCGGCGGGCCGCCTCCCGGGCTTCGGCCGCGCCGTCGGCGGCCAGTGCTGCCTCGGCGATGCGCTGCGCATCGTCGAGCGTGTGGGCGCGCAGGCTCGCGCGCACGTCTGCGAGGGCGGTCGGCGCCATCGACAGGCTCGTCGCGCCGAGCCCGACGAGCACGACCGCGAGCAGGGGGTCCGCGGCGGCCTCGCCGCAGATGCCGACCGGGGTGCCGGTCTCGGCGCCGGCGCGTCCGACCTCCTGCACGAGCCGCAGCACCGCCGGGTGCCAGGGGTCCTGGAACCCGGCGACCGAGCCGAGCAGCCGGTCCGCGGCCAGCGCGTACTGGGTGAGGTCGTTCGTGCCGATCGAGGCGAAGTCCGCGTGGGGCAGGATGCGGTCGGCGAGCAGGGCCGAGGATGGCACCTCCACCATGACGCCGGCCGTGCGGATGCCGTACTCGCGGGCGATGTCGACGAAGTACCGCGTCTCCTCGACCGTGGACACCATGGGCGCCATGACCCACAGGTCGGCCGGTTCGCCGCTCGCGCGCACCGCCGCATCCGCCTCCGCGAGGGCGGTGAGCTGCTCGCGCAGGATGTCCTCGTTCGCCCGGAGGGCGCGGAGGCCCCGGAGGCCCAGTGCGGGGTTCTCCTCGTGCGCGTCGTTGAGGAACGCGAGGGGTTTGTCGGCGCCGGCGTCGAGCACCCGGGCGACGACCTTGGTGCCCCGGAACGCGGCGAGCACCTGCTCGTACGCCGCGCGCTGCTCGGCGACGGTCGGTGCGCTCCCGGAGCTGAGGAACAGGAACTCGGTGCGGAACAGGCCCACGCCCTCCGCGCCGAGTTCGCGCGCCTGCGCGGCGCCCGACGCGTCGCCGAGGTTCGCCAGCAGCGGCACCGAGGTGCCGTCGGCCAGTGCGCCGGGGGTGATGGGGGCGGATGCGGCGGACGCGCGGTCCGCGGCGCGGCGGGCGGCGCGCTCGAGCTCCTCCGCCTCGGGGTCGGCGGTGACGACGCCGGCCGCGGCGTCGACGATCACCGTCCCGCCCTCGCCGAGGTCCACCGCGTCGGCGGCGCCCACGACGGCGACGATGCCCTGCTGGCGCGCGAGGATCGCGGTGTGCGAGGTCGGCCCGCCCTCGCTGGTGACCAGCGCCAGCACCTTCTCCAGATCGAGCAGTGCGGTGTCGGCGGGGGCGAGGTCGGTCGCGACGAGCACGAACGGATGCCCGGGGTCGGGGACGCCCGGCGCGGGGACGCCTCGGAGCCGGGCGATGACCCGCTGCGCGACGTCGTCGAGGTCGGCGGCGCGCTCGCCGAGGTAGCCGCCCACGGCCTTCAGCGTCTCGCGGAACGCCCCGAACGCGTCGTGCACGGCCCACTCCGCGGTCGCCCCGGTGGCGAGGCGCTCGGTCACCTCGGTCATGAGCGTCGGGTCCTCGGCCATCATGGCCTGGGCCTCGAGCACGTCCTGGGCGTCGCCGCCGGCCTGCTCGCCGCGCGCCTCGAGTTCACGGGCGACGGCCGCGAGCGCCTCGGTGACCCGGGCGGTCTCCGCGTCGGCGCCGATCGTGCTGGGCTCGTCGGTCGGGGCGGGGAGCGGCTGGGCCATGCGGGCGACCGGGCCCTGGGCGACCCCGAGGCCGATGCCGACTCCGTGGATGCGTCGCACGGTCACGCCGCGTCGTGGTCGGTCGTCAGCAGTTCCGTGAGGTCGTCCAGCACCGCCTCGGCGCGGTCGCCCTCGGCAGTGAGGGTGACGTAGTCGCCCTGGTCGATGCCGAGCGAGATGACGCCGAGGATGCTGGTGGCGTCGACGGTCTTGCCGGAGTCCTTGGCGATGGTCACCGGGAGGCCGGACTCCTTCGCCGCCTGCACGAACAGCTTCGCGGGGCGGGCGTGCAGGCCGTGGGAGGAACCGATCCGGACGGTGCGTGTGGCGGTCATGGTTGTCCTTCGCTCAGGGTGGGGGTGATCAGTCGGAGGGCGCGGCTGCCGTCGAGGTCGGTGAACGCGTCGTCCGGCAGCGTGATGGCGCGCACGCCCAGCCGTTCGGCCTCCGCGCGCACCTCGTCGAGGTCGGGCAGGTGGGGGCCGATCAGCAGCGCGTCGGCGCCGGGGAGGCGTGAGGAGAGCGTCGTGCGCGACACCGCGGCGGCGTCGACGTCGAGCCCGGCGGCCTGCGCCGCGGCGCGCAGCCGCTGCGCGACGAACGTGCTCGACGCGCCCGCGCCGCACACCACGAGGATCCTCATCGATCCGCCTCCTTCATCCCCTCCATCCTGGGAAACCGCCGAGAGCCGGACAACCAGACCTTCTTCCGCCCCTCCGGAAAGTCCGGGCCCCGCCGGTCGGCCCGTGGTGGAATGGACCGACGGATCGGAGGCGACGTGACGCGAGTGCGACAGGACCGCATGCTGGCCCTGCTCGTGCGCGAGAACGACTGGCGGACGGCCTCGGCGCTCGCCGACGCCCTCGGCGTCACCCCGCGCAGCATCCGGTCCTACGTCACCGCCGTGAACGCGCGCGTGCCGGGCGCGGTCGAGTCGGGGCCGCGCGGGTACCGGGCGGGTACGGAGGCCGCGACGGCGCTGCAGGCCGGCGCGGATGCGGCCACGCCCCGCGACCGGCTGCACACCCTCGTGCGTGCGCTGTCGGACCGGGCGGACGGCATCGACGTGCACGAGACGGCCGACGAGCTCTTCGTCTCCAGCGCCACGGTCGAGGCCGACCTCGCCCGCATCCGGGGGCTCCTCAGCGGCACCGAGCTGACGCTCGAGCGCTCCGCGTCCCGCGCCCGCCTGGTGGGCTCCGAGGGCGCCACGCGGCGGCTCCTGTCGCGCCTCGCGCACGACGAGATGGACGAGGGTGCGTTCGACTTGCAGGCCCTCCGGCGGACCCTCGGCGACGGATCGGTCGCGCCGCGCGCGTTCGGGCCGTTCAAGGAGGCCCTCGTCGCGCAGCTCGCCGGCATGGGCTACTTCGTCAACGAGTACGGCATCGCCGACGTCATCATGCACATCGGCATCGCCGCCGACCGGGTGAGCGCCGGGCGGCCGCTCGAGGACAGCGGCGAGGCGCCCGCCCCGGCCCAGGAGACGGTCGCCGCGGTGCTCGACCGGCTCACCCGGGAGCACCTGGGGGTGCGGCTGGGCGCCGGCGACCTGCACCACCTGGCGACGCTCGTGCTGACCCGGGTGGTGACCCCCGGCGCCGCCGAGCAGCGTCCGCCGGTCGACGCGACCGTCGAGCGGGTCGTCAGCGAGGTCGTGCAGGAGGCGGCCGCCGAGTTCCTGGTCGACATCGTCGCCCCCGAGTTCGTGCACCGGCTCGCGCTGCACGTGCAGAACCTGCGTGCCCGCGCCAGGGAGCAGGCGTGGTCGCGGAACCCGCTGACGCGTTCACTGAAGTCGAGCTACCCGATGATCTTCGAGGTCGCCGTGTACATCGCCTCGCGGCTCCACGAGCGCCTCGACATCCCGCTGCTCGACGACGAGATCGCGTACATCGCGATGCACGTGGGCGGGCAGCTGGAGCGCAGCCGCCGTGCCGACCAGCTCCTCAGCGCCACCATCGTGTGCCCCGGCTACTACGAGCTGCACGAACTGCTGCGTTCGAGCGTGGACCGCTCCCTCGGGCAGGCCATCGAGGTGGTCGGCGTGGAGACGCGGGCCGACCCCGACTGGGCGACGATCGACACCGATCTCGTCCTCACCACGATCGACCCGCCCATCCCCGGCGACCGCATCGTGCGGATCCAGCCGTTCCTCACCCCCGCCGACGTCGAGCGGGTGCAGACGGCCGCCGGCCGCATCCGTCGCGCCCGCCGGCTCGCGCGACTGCGCGCCGAACTCGAGCGGTACGTCGACCCGGCCGCGTTCGTGCACGGCCTGGACCCGGGCGACGGCGAGGAGGGCGTCATCCGCACGCTCGGCGGGATGCTGGCGGCACAGGGCGTGATCGACGACGACTACATCGAGCGGTCGGTCGAGCGGGAACGGCTGTCGTCCACGGCGTTCACCGACGCGCTCGCGGTGCCGCACGCCCTCGGCATGACCGCCGCGCGCACCGCCATCGCGGTCGGCATCGCCGACCCGCCGATCCCGTGGGGGAGCGGCCGCGTGCAGGTCGTCGCGTTCACCGCGTTCTCCGAGACCGACCGCGAGGCGTTCCAGACCGTGTTCGAGCAGTTCGTCGAGGTGTTCAGCGAGCGCGACAGCGTGCAGCGGATCGTGCGGCGCGGCACCGACTTCTCGGCCTTCCTCGACGAGCTGGTCGCCGTCATCGACGGCTGAGGTCAGCGTCCCGCGATCCGGTGGGTGAGCGCCGTCCGCACGGTCGGCCATTCGGTGTCGAGGATCGAGAACACGACCGTGTCGCGCAGCGTGCCGTCGGTCCACACCGTGTGGTTGCGCAGCACCCCGTCCTGCTTGGCGCCGAGCCGGGCGATCGCGGCGCGCGACTGGTGGTTGTGCCAGTGCGTGCGGAACTCGACCGCGATGCAGTCGAGCACGTCGAACGCGCGCTCGAGCAGCAGCAGCTTCGCCGCCGGGTTGATCCCGGTGCCCTGCGCCGCGCGGCCGAGCCACGTGGACCCGATCTCGAGCCGGCGGTTCGCCGGCTCCAGGTGCAGGTAGGTCGTCATCCCGACCGCGACGCCGCGCCGCCGGTCCACGACCGCCCAGGGTGCGAGCTCGCCCGCGGCGTGCCGGGTCAGGCGCAGCCGGATCTCCGCGGCCATGTCGCCCGGGGCGGGGATGCGTGTGTACCAGGTGCGCCACAGCTCGCCGTCGGCGACCGCGGCCTGCAGATCCGCGGTGTGCGACAGCGCGAGCGGCTCGAGGCGCACCAGGTCGTTCTCGAGCACCGGCGTTTCGGCGAACGCGTTCACGAGACCCGGTCGAGCAGCTCCCGCGCCCCGGCGGACAGCGCGGCGAGGCGGGCCGCCGCCTCGTGCGGGTCGTCGGCGCGGACGTCGAGGTAGAGCTTGAGCTTGGGCTCGGTGCCGCTCGGGCGCACGATGAGCCGCGAACCGTCGTCGAGCCACAGTCGCAGCACGTCGCCGGGCGGGAAGCCGTCGACGCCGGTGAGCAGGTCGTCGACGCGGGCCACCGTGACGGCGCCGACGTGCGTGGGCGGCGTCGCGCGCAGGGCCGACATGATGCGGCCGATCACGGCGAGGTCGTCGACGCGCACCGAGATCTGGTCGCTGGCGTACGCGCCGAAGGTGCGGTCGAACTCGTCGAGCAGGTCGGCGACCGTCCGGCCCTCCGCGCGTGCCTGGGCGACCATCCCGAGCATCGCGACGGCGGCGGAGATGCCGTCCTTGTCGCGGACGGTCCCCGGGTTCACGAGGTAGCCGAGCGCCTCCTCGAAGCCGAACACGATGCCGGGTGCGCGCGAGATCCACTTGAACCCGGTGAGCGTGGCGTGGAAGTCCAGTCCGTGGTGCTCCGCGACCGCCTGGAGGCCTGGTGAGGAGACGAGGGAGCACGCGAGGGCGTCGCCCGGTGCGGCCTGCCGCGCGGCGCGCCAGCCGAGGAGGAGGCCGATCTGGTTGCCGGTGAGGCGGCGCCAGCCGCCGGGGGCGTCGGCATCCGGGACGGCCACCGCGAGCCGGTCGGCATCCGGGTCGTTCGCGATGACGAGTTCGGCGTCGACGGCGCGGGCGGTCTCGAACGCCAGGTCCATCGCGCCCGGCTCCTCCGGGTTCGGGAAGGCCACGGTCGGGAAGGTGCCGTCGGGGTGGAGCTGCGCGTCGACCGTCACCGGGGCCGGGTAGCCGGCCTGCTCCAGCACGCGCGAGAACGTCTCCCACCCGACGCCGTGCATCGCGGTGTAGACCCAGGTGAGTCCCGCGGCGCCCGCCGGGGCGGGGGCGACCGCCGCCGTCGCCGAGACGTACGCCGCGACGACGGACTCGGGCGCCGTCTCGTAGGCGTCGGAGCGGGGGAGCTCGTCGACCCGCAACGTGTCGGCCACCCGCTGGATGTGGGCGGCGATCTCGCCGTCGGCGGGAGGCACGATCTGGGCGCCCTGGTCCGCACCGCCGAGGTACACCTTGTACCCGTTGTCGTCGGGCGGGTTGTGGCTCGCGGTGACCATGACCCCGGCGGAGACGTCGAGGTGGCGCACCGCGAACGCGAGCACCGGGGTCGGCAGCAGTCGCGGCAGCAGCACGGCCCGCACGCCCGCGCCGGCCATGAGCTCGGCGGTGTCGCGGGCGAACACGTCGGAGTTGCGACGGCCGTCGTAGCCGATGACGACGCTCGGGGTCGTGCCGGGTGCGGCCTGCTCGAGCAGGTAGCCGGCCAGTCCCGCGGCCGCCTGGGCCACGAGCACCCGGTTCATGCGGTTGCTGCCGGCGCCGAGCCTGCCGCGCAGGCCCGCCGTGCCGAACGCGAGCCGGGTGCCGAAGCGGTCGGCGAGGTCGGCGGATGCGGCCTCGTCGCCCGCCTCGACCCGCTCGATGACCGTGTCGAGCTCGGCGCGGGTGACCGCATCCGGGTCCTGGTCGCGCCAGGCCCGCGCGGCCTCGAGGAGCGCGTTCACAGCGCCTCGATGACCCGGGCGAGCAGCGCCGAGATGACCGGCTCCGCCTCGCGGCCCGCCTCGATGACCTCGGCGTGGCTGAGGGGGGTGGGGGAGATGCCGGCGGCGAGGTTCGTGATGAGGGAGAAGCCGAGCACCTCCATGCCGGACTGGCGTGCCGCGATCGCCTCGAGCGCCGTGGACATGCCCACGATGTGCCCGCCGATGAGCTTCGCCATCTGCACCTCGGCCGGGGTCTCGTACTGCGGCCCGCGGAACTGGCAGTACACGCCCTGGTCGAGCGTCGGGTCGACCGAGCGGGCGATCTCGCGCAGGCGCGCGGAGTACAGGTCGGTGAGGTCGATGAACGTGGCGCCCTCGAGCGGCGACGAGCCGGTCAGGTTGATGTGGTCGCTGATGAGCACCGGCTGTCCGGGCGTCCAGTCGGGCTTGATGCCGCCGGCGCCGTTGGTGAGCACCATCGTCTTCGCACCGGTCGCGGCGGCGGTGCGCACGCTGTGCACGACGCGGCGCGGGCCGTGGCCCTCGTAGAAGTGGGTCCGGGCGCCGATGACGAGCACCCGACGGCCGTCCGCGGTGCGGACGCTGCGGAGCGTGCCGACGTGTCCCTCCAGGGCCGGCGCGCTGAACCCGGTGACCTCGGTCGCTTGGATCGTGGCGGTCGTCTCGCCGATGAGGTCGGCCGCCTTGCCCCAGCCGCTGCCGAGCGTGAGGGCGATGTCGTGGCGGTCGACGCCGCTCAGGCGCGCGATGTCGTCGGCGGCGCGCCGCGCGATCTCGAAGGGGTCGGCGGCCGGGTCGTCGAGGGGATTCTGGCTGGACATGACCACAACTCTAGGACCGCCGTCGCCGGGTCCGGGGGAACCGATGTGCGTCGCGGCGACGCCCGGGGGAGAATGGACGGCATGTCGCTCAGCTTCGAACACGCCCAACGAGTCGCGATCATCGGCGGCGGTCCCGGAGGGTACGAGGCGGCCCTCGCCGCCGCCCAGCTGGGCGCCGAGGTCACCCTGGTCGAGCGTGCCGGCGTCGGCGGCTCGGCGGTCATCACCGACGTGGTGCCCTCGAAGACCCTCATCGCGACCGCGGACGCGGCCGTCTCCATCTCCGGTGCGGCCGACCTCGGCGTGCAGCTGTTCGCCCGCGGCGGCGACGGCAAGCCCCTGAAGCCCGAGGTGGCCATCAACCTCGCCGCGGTGAACCGGCGGCTCCTCGCCCTCGCCCGCCAGCAGTCCGACGACATGCGCGCCTCGCTCGTCGAGGCGGGCGTGCGCATCATCGCCGGGCACGGTCGCCTCGACGGCCGCAACGCCGTCGTCGTCTCCACCGGCCCGGACGGCACCGACTTCGACCGCATCGAGGCGGACACGATCGTCGTCTCGGTCGGCGCGTCGCCGCGCCAGCTTCCCAACGCGAAGCCCGACGGCGTCCGCATCCTCACCTGGACGCAGCTCTACGACATGACGACGCTGCCCGAGCACCTCATCGTCGTCGGGTCGGGCGTGACCGGTGCCGAGTTCGCATCCGCGTACATGAACCTCGGTTCGAAGGTGACGCTCGTCTCCAGCCGCGACCAGGTGCTCCCCGGCGAGGACCCTGATGCGGCGGCGGTGCTGGAGAAGGTCTTCAAGCGCGGCGGCATGACCCTGCTCTCCAAGGCCCGCGCGGACAAGGTGGAGAACACCGGCGACGGCGTGCGCGTCACCCTCGCCGACGGCCGCATCGTCGACGGCAGCCACTGCCTCATGGCGGTCGGGTCCATCCCCAACACCGCCGGCATCGGCCTCGAGGAGGCGGGCGTCGAGATGACCGAGGCGGGGAACGTCCGGGTGAACCGCGTCGCGCGCACCTCGGTGCCGAACATCTACGCCGCGGGCGACTGCACCACCTTCGTGCCGCTCGCCTCGGTCGCCTCGATGCAGGGCCGCATGGCCGTCTTCCACGCGCTCGGCGACGTGGTCATCCCGCTCGAGCAGCGCCGGATCGCGGCGAACATCTTCACCGCACCCGAGATCGCGACGGTCGGGTACCAGGAGCGCGACCTCGAGTCGGGGCTCATCAACGGCGTGGTGCGCAAGCTCCCGCTCGCCTCGAATCCGCGCGCGAAGATGATCGGCATCAAGGACGGCTTCGTGAAGATCATCGCCCACAAGGGCAGCGGCACGGTCCTCGGCGGGGTGATCGTCGGACCGCGCGCGTCCGACATGATCTACCCCATCGCGATCGCGGTCGAGCGGCGGCTCACGGTCGATCAGGTCTCGCGCGTGTTCACGGTGTACCCGTCGCTCTCCGGCAGCATCACCGACGCGATGCGGGCGATGCACGTCATCGAGGCCGACGCCGGCGACGAGAACTGACGCACCGCGCGCGCACCCGCATCCTGAAGTCCGCAGACACACGCGAACCCCGCAGGATGCGCGGCGAATCCTGCGAGGTTCGCCCGATCCTGCGAGGTTCGGATGCGGTCGCCGACCGCCGCGTCAGCTGATCGTCAGCAGGCGGTGCCCCGCGGCGACGGTCGCGCCCGGGTTGGCGTCGATCGCGCCGATGACGCCGTCCTTGTGCGCCTGGATGGGCTGCTCCATCTTCATCGCCTCGAGCACGACGACGAGGTCGCCCTTGACGACCTGCTGGCCGTCCTCGACCGCGAGCTTGACGACGGTCGCCTGCATCGGGGAGGTGACCGCGTCGCCGCTCGCGCCCGCCGAGGCGGTGCGCTGGTGCGACCGGCGGGACGGCGGCACGGCGGCGGGCCGGCCGGCGGCGGCGGGCGCCGCGATGCGGTCGGGCAGGTTCACCTCGAGGCGCTTGCCGGCCACCTCGACGACCACCGTGTGGCGCGGCTCGACCGGCGCGGGTGCCGACAGCTCGCCGTCCCACGCCGGGATGTCGTTGTCGAACTCGGTCTCGATCCAGCGGGTGTAGACGCCGAACACGCCGTCCTCGGCGGTGAACGCCGGGTCGCGGACGACCTTGCGGTGGAACGGCAGCACGGTGGGCAGGCCCGCGACCTCGAACTCGTCCAGGGCACGGCGGGCGCGCTCGAGCGCCTCCGCGCGGTCGCGGCCGGTCACGATGATCTTCGCCAGCAGCGAGTCGAAGGCGCCGGAGACCGAGTCGCCGGCGGTGACGCCCGAGTCAAGGCGGATGCCGGGACCGCCGAACGTCTTGAACACGTGGATCGGGCCGGGCTGCGGGAGGAAGTTCCGGCCCGGGTCCTCGCCGTTGATGCGGAACTCGATCGAGTGCCCGCTCGGTCGCGGGTCGTCGTAGTCGATGAGGCCGCCCTCGGCGATGCGGAACTGCTCGCGGACGAGGTCGATGCCGGTGACCTCCTCCGAGACGGGGTGCTCCACCTGCAGCCGGGTGTTCACCTCGAGGAACGAGATGGTCCCGTCGGCGCCGATGAGGAACTCGCAGGTGCCCGCGCCGACGTAGCCCACCTCGCGCAGGATCGCCTTGGAGGACTCGTACAGGACGCGGTTCTGCTCCTCGGTGAGGAACGGCGCCGGCGCCTCCTCGACGAGCTTCTGGTGCCGGCGCTGCAGCGAGCAGTCGCGGGTGGAGATCACGACGACGTTGCCGGCAGCATCCGCGAGGCACTGGGTCTCGACGTGACGCGGCTTGTCGAGGTACTTCTCCACGAAGCACTCGCCGCGGCCGAAGGCGGTGATTGCCTCACGGGTGGCGGACTCGAACAGCTCGGCGACCTCGTCGAGCTCGCGGGCGACCTTGAGGCCGCGACCGCCGCCGCCGTATGCGGCCTTGATGGCGATGGGCAGGCCCACCTCGCGGGCGAACGCGACGACCTCGTCGGCGGTCTCGACCGGACCCGGGGTGCCCGGGGCGAGCGGCGCGCCGACCTTCTCGGCCACGTGCCGCGCGGTGACCTTGTCGCCGAGGGCCTCGATCGCCTCGGGGGAGGGGCCGATCCAGGTCATGCCGGCCGCGGTCACGGCGCGGGCGAACTCGGCGTTCTCAGCGAGGAAGCCGTAGCCGGGGTGGACGGCGTCCGCACCGGAGCGGCGGGCGATCGACAGGAGCTTCTCGATGGAGAGGTAGGTCTCCGCGCCGGTCGTGCCGTCGAGCGAGTACGCCTCGTCCGCGAGCCGGACGTGCATGGCGTCGCGATCCTGCTCCGCGTACACGGCGACGGTGGAGCGTCCGGAGTCACGTGCCGCACGGATGATACGGACGGCGATCTCGCCGCGGTTCGCGATCAGGACCTTGGCGATTTCTGGCATGGGAGCCAGCCTACCGAGGTGGGAGGGGCTTCTTTTGAGCGCACCCCACAAGAACCGACGGAATCCTTTGCGGGAATCTACGAGCGCTGCCAGAGGTCGGTCCAGCGCACCCCGAGCTCCGCGGCGAGGGCGCGGACGGTGGACAGCGACATGCCGACGACCGTCGAGGGGTCGCCCTCGACCCGGGTGATGAACGCCCCGCCGAGGCTGTCGACGGTGAAGGCGCCGGCGACCAGCAGCGGCTCGCCCGTCGCGACGTACGCCTCCACCTCGGCGTCGGTGAGGTCGTCGGCGAAGGTGACGGATGCGGCGGCCACCGCGTGCGCCTCGGCCGGGGCGCGGCCGGGCGCGAGGCGGACCACGCTGTGCCCGGAGTGGAGCACGCCGGTGCGTCCCCGCATCCCGTGCCAGCGGGCGGTCGCCGCCTCCGGCGTGTACGGCTTGCCGAGGATCTCCCCGTCGAGCTCGAACATCGAGTCCCCGCCGATGATGAGCCCGTCGAAGTCCGGTTGGTCGGCCTCCACCACCGCGGCGACCGCGGCGGCCTTCCGGCGGGCGAGCAGCAGCACGTGCTCGTCCGGGGCGAGGGTGCGGTGCTCCGCGTGCTCGACCGCTTCGATCACGGCCTCCTCGTCGACGTCGGGCGCCATCGTGGCCGGCTCGATCCCGGCCTGCCGCAGCAGCATGAGTCGTGCGGGGGAGGTGGAGGCGAGCATCACGCGCATCCCGTCACGCTACCGCGCCGCCGTCGCGCGTCCGGGTGTGAAAAGCTCGAAGGATGCATGCGGGAGACGAGATCGAACTGGACATCACCGGCGTCGCGCACGGCGGGGTGTTCGTCGGGCGCTTCGAGGGCCGCGTGGTGTTCGTGCCGGACACGCTGCCGGGCGAGCGCGTCCGGGTGCGGCTCACCGACACCCGCAAGTCCTCCTTCTGGCGCGGCGAGGTGGTCGAGGTGCTCGACGCGTCGCCCGACCGTCGTCCTCACGTCTGGGCGCAGGCCGACCTGTCCCGGCCCGCACCCGAGCGCCCCGGCGGCGCCGACTTCGGCCACATCGCCCTGGCGCGTCAGCGCGCCCTCAAGCTCGACGTCCTCCGCGACGCGCTCACCCGCATCGGCCGGCTCGAGCTGCCCGCGACCGTCGAGCCCGCCCGGTCCATCGTCGGCGTCGACGGCGACGTGCTCGCCGAGGAGCGCGAGGACGGCACCGGGTGGCGCACCCGCGTGAGCCTGCACGTCGACGAGGAGGGCCGGGTCGGCCCCTACGCCGCCCGGAGCCACACGGTCGTCCCGGTCGCCGAGCTGCCGCTGGCGACCGCGGCCGTCGCGCGTGCGGCCGCGAAGCTCGTCGGTCACGCCCCGGGCCGGATCGACCTCGTCCAGCCCGCCGACGGGCGGGTGCGCGTGCTGCCCCGGCCGGACAAGGCACGGGCGACCGACAAGGTCCGCGAGACCGTGGTCGAGCGTGTCGGCGACCGCGAGTTCCGCCTCGACGCCGGCGGCTTCTGGCAGGTGCACCGGCTCGCGGCGGCGACGCTGCACGGGGTGGTCACGGAGGAGCTCCGGGCGCTCGGCCCGCTCGACCCGGGCGCACGGCACCTCGACCTCTACGGCGGGGTGGGCCTGTTCGCCGCCGCCGTCGGCGACCTCGTGGGGAGTGCGGCGAAGGTCACGACCGTCGAGTCCGACGCACGCGCGACCGAGTACGCCGGCGCGAACCTCGCAGAGTGGGTCGGTGCGCGTGCCGAGACCGGACGGGTGGAGCACTGGATCCGTCGTCTCGGCGAGACCGCGAGCCCGGCCGAGCGCGGTCGCCTCGCCGACGGCGTCGTCGTGCTCGACCCGCCCCGCTCCGGCGCCGGCATCGAGGTCGCGAAGGCGATCGCGGGGCTGCGACCGCGGGCGGTCGTGTACGTCGCCTGCGACCCGGTCGCCCTCGCCCGCGACCTCGCGGCGTTCGCGGAGGCCGGGTACCGGGCAGAACGCGTGCGCGGGTTCGACCTGTTCCCGCACTCGCACCACCTCGAGGCCGTCACGACGCTCACTCCGGTCTCCGGCCGGGATTAGCATGCTGTCGTGACGCGCGTCGCCTTCATCGACGACCACGAGTCGGTCCGGCTCGGGGTCGAGGCCGCGTGCGCCCGCGCGGAGCAGGGCCCCGAGATCGTGTTCTCGGGCAGCACCGTGACCGAATACCTCGGGTGGCGGACCGCATCCGGGCAGGCGCCGGCCGACGCCGTCGTGCTCGATCTCACCCTGGGCGACGGCACGACCGTCACCGAGAACGTCACGCGCCTCACCGGCGACGGGTCGAGCGTCATCATCTACAGCGTCGCCGACCGCCCCGCGGCGGTGCGGGAGGCGTTCGCCGCCGGGGCCGCCGGCGTCATCAGCAAGTCCTCGCCGATCGAGGACGTCGTCTCCGCCATCGCCACCGTCGGGCGCGGCGAGCTCCTCAGCAACGCGGAGTGGGCCAGCGCGGTCGAGGGCGATCGGGAGTTCGCCGCGGCGCAGCTGTCGGCCCGGGAGCGCGAGGTGCTGAAGCTCTACGCGGCCGGGCTGCCGCTGAAGATCGTGGCGGACCGGCTGGGCATCGCGTTCTCCACCGCGAAGGAGAACATCGCCCGCATCCGCATGAAGTACACCGAGGTGGGCCGGCCGGCACCCACGAAGGTCGACCTGCACCGCCGCGCCCTCGAGGACGGCATCCTGTCGGAGCAGGGCGTCGACGATGCCCGGTAGGTCCGCCGCGACGGAGCCGGAGGGCCTCGGAGCGCTGCCCTCCGTCGAGGTGGCGTCGTTCACCCGCGAACGGGTCGAGCGCGTCATGTCGATCGCGGTCGGCTTCGGGTGCGCGGCGCTCGGTGCGCAGGCGTTCGTCGGCGCGCTCGGCGACACCGAGGCGCCCCCGGCCTGGCACATCCCGTTCCTGCTGCTCGCGTTCGTGCCGCTCGTCGTGATGATCGCCGCGTTCTTCACCGGCCGCACGCAGAAGCCCGCCGCCTCCGTGTTCATCGGCGCCTACGTGCTCGTGCTGCTGCTCTGGCCGGTCGCCACCTGGGACGTCTCGCCCCCGGTCACCTCGCAGCCGTGGGTGTACTTCCTGGTGAACGTCGCGACCGTGCCCGCCGTGCTCGTCATGCGGATGCCGCTGCAGATCCTGTTCACGATCGGGCTGCCGCTGCTCTACGGCCTCGTCCGTCTCATGCAGCTGCGCTTCATCCCCGAGGCGTGGTGGCCGGTCGCGCTCGACGTGTCGTTCTCGCTCATCCTCGGCAGCGTGCTGCTCACCATGGGATGGACGTTCCGCGCCGCCGCCACCGACGTCGACGAACGCCGCGTGAGCGCCGTGGACTCCTACGCGCGCGCCGCCGCCGTGACCGCGTCCGAGCGGGAGCGGGTGGCGGTCGCCGCCCTCATGCACGACAGCGTGCTCGCCGCGCTCATCGCCGCCGCCCGCGCCGACAGCCCGCGCGAACGCGATCTCGCCGTGTCGATGGCCCGTGAGGCGCTCACCCGGCTCGCGAACACCGACCGAGACTCGGGGGAGGGCAGTGACGCGCCGGTGCCGGCGGCGGCGATCGTCGACGGCCTGTCCGAGGTGCTCGTGGACACCGGCGTCGAGGTGCGGGCCGACCTCGCCCCCGATGCGCCGCACCTGCCCGGCCGGGTGGCCCGTGCGCTCGTGCTCGCGGCGACCCAGGCCGTCTCGAACGCGATCGAGCACGCCGACGGTGCCGGGCTCGCCGTCTCCGTGACCGCCGCCGGTGCCCCCGCGGGGGTCGTCGTGCGCATCAGCGACACCGGTCCGGGATTCGACGTCGACCGGGTGCCGGCCGACCGGCTCGGCATCCGCGCGTCGATCGTCGCCCGGGTGGCGGCGTTCGGCGGCGAGGCGACCGTGGACTCCGGCGCCGGCGGCACCGTCGTCACACTGACCTGGCGGGCGGAGCACGCATGATCAGCGTCCGGTTCGTCCTCACCGTGCTCGCGCTCGCGTTCACGGGATACCTCGTGGGCCGAGGAGCGCCCTGGACGGCCGAGGTGCCGCACCTCTCGGTCTGCCTCCTCGCCCTCGGCCTCTACCTCGCCACGACGTGGCTCAGCATCCTGTGGGGCGTCGTGCCGCGACGGAGCGACCGCACGCGTCTGCCGCTGTGGGTGTGCGTGCTCGCGCTCGTCACGACCGTCGTGGTGCCGCCCGCCGTGGCGTACGGCGTCGGACCGGATGCGGTCGGCGCCTCGCACGGCAGCTGGTACATCGGCGGCCTCGGCGCGCTCATGGTGGTGCTCGTCGTGCGCGGCCAGCCGTGGCCGGCGTGGAGCGGCACCGCGGTGCTCGCGGGGTGGTCTGCGCTGCTGCTCGGACCCCTCCCCGCCCTCGGGCTCGGTCTCGTCGGCTCGCTCATGTGGGTCGGCGCCGCACAGTTCTTCGTCTACGCGCTCGCCCGCGCCGACCAGGACACCGAGCGCCTGGGCGAACTGCAGCGCTCGGCTTCCGCCGTGCAGGCGGCGCAGGGCAGCCAACAGCGGGAACGGCGCATCCAGGTGCAGCGGGCGCTCGCCGTCGCCGGACCGGTGCTGGCCGCGACGATTGCGACCGGCGGCGACCTCGGCGAGCAGGGGCGACTCGAGGCCCGCATCGCGGAGGGGCGGCTGCGGGACGAGCTGCGCGGGCCGCGGCTGCTCGACGACGCGGTGCGCTCGGCGCTGGACGCCACGCGCCGCCGCGGCGCCGTCGTGACGGTGCTCGACGAGGGCGGGCTCGACGCGCTCCCCGAGGAGCAGCTCACGGCGATCCGTGCGGAGCTCGCCGCGACCCTGCGCGCCGCCCGCTCGGACCGGCTGTACATCCGCACCACCGCGGACCCGGAGGTCGCGGTCACGGTCGTCGGCCGCGCCTCGTCGACGCTGGGCCTCTCGGACGAGGACAGCGTCGACCTGTGGCGGGAGATCCGCCGCCCCGTCCCCGCATCCTGAGCCTGCGCCGCCCGCCGCGCGGGCCGTGGTTCCTGGCCGCGAATGCGCATCCGTTTCGCGAGCGCGCATCCGATCGGGTGCTCGTTCACGGAACGGATGCGCGCTCGGCGCTGCGGCGCAGCGCCGCCCGGTGCGAAAAAAGGGGGCGAGGGGCGGCGTGATCGCCTGCCCCTCGCCGTGTGCGGATGATTACCCGAAAATCATCCGCAGCGACCGATGCCGGGGGGAACCCTGGTAACCCGTGGATCGGCCAACGCATGAATGCGTCGTAGCCGTTCCAGTATCCGTGACGTGCAAGAAGACTGTCTGTAGGCACTTTGGGGGACAAGCCCGGTGCCCGCCGCGGTGTCGGTCAGACGTCGCCGCCGAACCGGCCCCATCCGAACTCCCGGCGCAGCGGCCGCCGGAGGCCCCGCTGCGACACGGCCCAGCCGTCGCGGACGCACTCGTCCTCGGCCACCGCGGCCTGCCGCTCCTGCTGGTACGCCGCGCCGACGACCGCCATGACGGCCGCCAGCTCGTCCTCGGTGGGGTTGCCGCGCTTGACCTCGATCCGCAGCGGCTCCTGCGCCTGATCGCTCACAGCGGGATGTTCCCGTGCTTCTTGGGCGGCAGGCTCGCGCGCTTGCCACGGAGGGACCGCAGCGCCTTCGCGATCGCGACGCGGGTCTGCGCCGGTTCGATGATGCCGTCGAGCTCGCCGCGCTCGGCCGCGAGGAACGGCGAGGTGACGTTGTAGGTGTACTCGTTCGCGAGCTTGGTGCGGACGGCGGCGACGTCCTCACCGGCCTCCTCGGCGCGCTTGAGCTCACCCCGGTAGAGGATGTTCACCGCGCCCTGGCCGCCCATGACGGCGATCTCGGCGGTGGGCCACGCGAGGTTGATGTCGGCGCCGAGCTGCTTCGAGCCCATGACGATGTAGGCGCCGCCGTAGGCCTTGCGGAGGATCACGGTCACCAGGGGCACGGTCGCCTCGGCGTACGCGTAGAGGAGCTTCGCGCCGCGCCGGATGACGCCGGTCCACTCCTGGTCGGTGCCGGGGAGGTAGCCGGGCACGTCGACGAGCGTCACGATCGGGATCGAGAACGCGTCGCAGAACCGCACGAAGCGGGAGGCCTTCTCACCCGCGTCGATGTTCAACGTGCCGGCCATCTGCGACGGCTGGTTCGCGATGATGCCGACCGAGCGCCCCTCGACCCGGCCGAAGCCGATCACGATGTTCGGGGCGAACAGCGGCTGCACCTCGAGGAAGTCGCCGTCGTCCACCACGTGCTCGATGACCTGGTGGATGTCGTACGGCTGGTTGGGCGAGTCCGGGATGATCGTGTTGAGGAAGCGGTCCGCATCCGTCGTCTCGAACTCGAAGGCGCTCTCGTACCCGGGGACCTCCGCCATGTTGTTGTCGGGGAGGTAGCCGAGGAGGGTGCGTGCGTAGTCGATCGCGTCGTCCTCGTCGTCGGCGAGGTAGTGCGCGACGCCGGAGCGGGTGTTGTGCGTGTAGGCGCCGCCGAGCTCCTCCATGCCGACGTCCTCGCCGGTGACGGTCTTGATGACGTCGGGGCCCGTGACGAACATCTGGCTCGTCTTGTCGACCATGATCACGAAGTCGGTGAGCGCCGGACCGTACACGGCGCCGCCGGCGGCGGGGCCCATGATGATCGAGATCTGCGGGATGACCCCGGACGAGGCCGTGTTCAGGCGGAAGATCTCGCCGTACTTGCCGAGCGCGACCACGCCCTCCTGGATGCGGGCGCCGCCCGAGTCGAGGATGCCGATGATCGGGATGCCGCCGCGCAGCGCGAACTCCATCATCTTGATGATCTTGTCGCCGGCGACCTCGCCGAGCGATCCGCCGAAGGTCGAGAAGTCCTGCGAGTACACCGCGACCGTGCGGCCGTGGATCGTGCCCGTGCCGGTCACGACCGAGTCGCCGTACGGCCGGGACTTCTCCATGCCGAAGGCGGTCGTGCGGTGGCGGACGTACTCGTCCATCTCCACGAACGAGCCGTGGTCCAGCAGCAGCTCGATGCGTTCGCGGGCGGTGAGCTTGCCCTTCGCGTGCTGCTTGTCGTGGGCCGTCTTCTCGGCGTCGACCACCGCCTCCTGGTAGCGGGCGCGCAGGTCCGCGATCTTGCCGGCGGTGGTGGAAAGGTCGGGCTGGTCGGTCACGCGTTCCACCCTATCGGCGGGCCTGCCCCCGGGCTTGGAGGATGTCCACAGCGCCCCCGCGCATCCACTGTGGCTTCCGTGGTGCCGAGCCGTCCGGGCACCGGCGCGGACGGTGTCAAGCGGATGCGGCGGTCCCGGGGACGCCCATAGTGTGACGCCATGACGATCCCCGAATCCGGCTACCCGCGCGCCGCCGCCGTGAGCCCGCGCGTCCAGGTGGTCGACACCACGGACTCCACGAACGCCGACGTCGTCGCCGCGGTGACGGCC
Source organism: Microbacterium sp. GXF7504 (assembly GCF_054798235.1). Lineage (NCBI taxonomy): Bacteria > Bacillati > Actinomycetota > Actinomycetes > Micrococcales > Microbacteriaceae > Microbacterium > Microbacterium sp. GXF7504. The sequence goes on from NZ_JBSJZI010000003.1 coordinate 315,412, forward strand.
GACCCGGACGCGTGGCCGCACCTGTCGGTGCTGGTGACGACGGACCAGCGCGCCGGACGCGGGCGGCTCGACCGCAGCTGGGTCGCCCCCGCCGGCAGTGCGCTCGCGGTGTCGACGGTCGTGCGGGTCGGGGGACTCCCGGTGCACGCGCGCGGATGGATCCCGCTCGTCGCCGGTGCCGCGATGGCCCGCGCGATCCGGGCGCAGCTCGAGGGCACGGGCCACGAGGTCGCGGTGAAGTGGCCGAACGACGTGCTCGCCGACCGCGGCAAGATCTGCGGCATCCTCGCCGAGGCCGTCCCGGAGCACGCGGACGCGGTCGTCGTCGGCGCCGGGGTGAACACGCGCATGCGGGAGGTGGAGTTCCCGGTGGCGACCGCGACCTCCTTCGCCGCGATGGGGCGGGAGTGCGACGACGACCGGTTGCTCGCGGACTACCTCACGGGGCTCGACGAGCTGCTCGGCGCGCTCGTCGCCGCGGGCGGGAGCGCGGACACGTCGGGTGTGCGTGCGACGGTGTCGGACCTGTGTCTGACGCTCGGATCGGAGGTGCGCGTGAGCCTTCCCGGCGGTGGGGTGCTCGAGGGCACCGCCGTGGAGATCGACCACGACGGACGCCTCGTGGTGCTCGCCGCGGGGGTGCGAACGCCGGTCGCGGCCGGTGACGTCACCCACGTGCGGTGATCCGCGCCCGCGTGTGCGCACGCCGACGTCGCCGGGGCGCAGCACAATAGAGGCATGACCCAGCCGACATCACTCGGGCGGCCGCTGACGCCGGCTCCCGGGGTGCCCGCGCCCGAGCGGCGCGTGGCACGGCTCCGCCCGCACGCGCGGCGGTTGTTCTGGTGCGCGCTGGTGCTCGTCGCGACCGCGGGCGCGACCGGCTACTTCGCCGGGAACCTCCCCGCCCCGTTCGAGGACTGGATGCTGTACACCGCGGCGGGCGCCGTGGTGCTCCTGCTGGTCGTCCTGCCCTTCCTCGCATGGTGGGGCCACACCTACACGATCACCACCCGGCGGGTCATCGAGCGCAGCGGCTGGTTCGGCCGGGTGCAGCACGAGCTCGGGCACGTCCGCGGGTACACGATCACGCTGCGCCGCGGCATCCTGCAGCGGATGTGGGGCGTCGGCACCCTCACCCTCGACGACGGCGTGGACGGCCGACTCGTGCTGCGGAACGTGCCGCAGGTGCGCCTCGTGCACGAGACGCTCGTCGATCAGGTCGAGGTGAGCCAGATCCTCGCGCACCGCGACGCGCAGCAGCTCCCGCCCGCACCGCCGGCGCCCGGCGCCTGAGGCGGCGAGCCCCGCGGCCGCTCCCGCCGGGTGCGCAGAACTCAGGACATCCGGCGCCCCGCGTCGCGAGGTCCGCACGGGCACGGGCGGTCGCGGGATCCGTCCTGAGTTCTGAACATGGCCGGCGTCCGGCCGTGGGGGAGAATGGGCGAGGCGGAAGGAGCCTGGCATGACGGTACGCGTCGGTGTGATCGGTGGAGGGCAGCTGGCCCGGATGATGATCGCCCCTGCGGTCGAGCTCGGCCTCGAGCCGTGCGTGCTCGCCGAGGAACCGGGGATGGCGGCGTCGCTCGCCGCGACCGCGACCGGCGACTACCGCGACCTCGACACCGTGATGGCCTTCGCCCGCACGGTCGACGTGGTCACCTTCGACCACGAGCACGTGCCGCAGCCGGTGCTGCGGGCGCTCGTCGACGCCGGCGTGCCCGTGCACCCCGGCCCGGACGCCCTGCAGTACGCGCAGGACAAGCTCGTCATGCGGCGGAAGCTCGCCGACCTCGGACTCCCGCAGCCGGACTGGGCGGCGGTCACCGACGCCGACCAGCTGCAGGCCTTCCTCGACGAGCACGGCGGACGCGCGGTCGTGAAGACGCCCCGCGGCGGCTACGACGGCAAGGGGGTGCGGGTGGTCCGCGCCGGCACCGAGGCCGCCGACTGGTTCGCGGCGCTCGCCGAGGACGCGAACGGCGGGGAGCTCCTCGTGGAGGAGCTCGTCGACTTCACCCGTGAACTGGCGCAGCAAGTGGCACGGCGGCCCTCGGGCGAACTCGCCGTCTACCCCGTGGTGGAGACCGTGCAGCGCGACGGGGTGTGCGCCGAGGTCGTCGCGCCGGCGCCGCACGCCGCCGGGCGCATCGCCCAGGAGGCCGGTCGCATCGGGCTCGAGGTCGCCGAGGGGCTCGGGGTCACCGGCATGCTCGCGGTCGAACTGTTCCAGACCACCGACGAGCGGGTGCTCGTGAACGAGCTCGCCATGCGCCCCCACAACAGCGGGCACTGGACGCAGGACGGCGCCGTCACGAGCCAGTTCGAGCAGCATCTGCGGGCGGTCGCCGATCTGCCGCTCGGGTCCACCGAGCCGCTCGCGCCGTGGGCCGTGATGGTGAACATCCTCGGCGGACCGTCGTCCGGGGCGATGACCGACCGCTTCGAGGCGGCGCTCGAGGGCCGCCCGCGTGCGAAGGTGCACACCTACGGCAAGGCGCCGCGTCCCGGCCGCAAGGTCGGCCACGTCACGGCCGTCGGCGACGATCTCGACGAGGTCGCGTACGAGGCGCGTGCCGCGGCGGCCGCGTTCGACTGAACGGATCACGGATGCGGCTGCGCGCCGTTGCGGCGGATACGCAGGCTGCGCCTCTAGCCTTGACGGGTGACTCGGCCCCTGCATTCCTCTGACTCACCCCTGGTCGGCGTCGTCATGGGCTCCGACTCGGACTGGCGCGTCATGGCGGCGGCGTCCCAGATGCTGACGGAGTTCGGCATCGCCCACGAGGTCGAGGTCGTGTCGGCGCACCGCACGCCCGACAAGCTCGTCCGGTACGGGCGGGAGGCGCGCGAGCGCGGGATCCGCGTGATCATCGCCGGCGCGGGCGGTGCCGCGCACCTGCCGGGCATGCTCGCCTCCGTCACCGCGCTCCCGGTCGTCGGCGTGCCGGTGCCGCTCGCGACCCTCGACGGCATGGACTCGCTGCTGAGCATCGTGCAGATGCCGACCGGCATCCCCGTCGCCACGGTCTCCATCGGCGGTGCCGCCAACGCGGGCCTGCTCGCCGCCCGCATCCTCGGCACGTCCGATCCCGTGGTGGCCGACCGCGTCGAGGCCCACGCCCGCGAGCTGGAGCTCGCGGTCGAGGAGAAGAACCGGCGGCTGAAGGACTCCCTGTGAGCACCAGCGCGCCGTCGCGGCCCCGCGGCGGCACCCCGGCGGCGGGCGTCGTGAACCCGTACCCGCTCCGGTACCCGGACAGCTCGTCACCGGAGTTCATGGGTCGTCGCGCCTGGTGGCTGGTGCTGTGCAACGTGCTCGTCCCGGGTTCCGCGCAGGCGCTCGCGGGCAACCGCCGCCTCGGCCGCATCGGACTCGGTGCGACCCTGCTCATGTGGGCGCTCGCCGTCGCGGCCGGACTCACCGCGCTCCTGTGGCGCAGCGCCTTCCTCGTCATCGCGACCAACTGGTTCACCCTCGTGGCACTGCAGGGGCTGCTCCTCGCCTACGCCGTGCTGTGGGCCGTGCTCACCCTCGACGTGCTGCGGCTCGTCCGGTTCGTGCGCCTGCGCCCGCTCACCCGGATCGCGACCGCGCTCACGGCCGTCGTCATCCTCGTCCTCTCGACCGGCGGGGCCGTCTACGCGGCCGGCCGGGTCGGCATCGCACGCGACGCGATCGGCGACGTGTTCACCCAGACCGGGCCGGCCGTCCCGCCCGTCGACGGGTACTACAACATCCTGCTGCTCGGCGCCGACAGCGGCGAGGGGCGCGACTCCATGCGGTACGACTCGATCTCGGTCGTGTCGGTCAACGCCGACACCGGCGCCGTGACCATCTTCGGCATCCCGCGCGACATGCCCGGTGTGCCGTTCTCGCCCGGGCCCATGCAGGACCTCTACCCCGACGGGCACACCGGCCATGCCGACCCGACCTGTGGGTGGGGGAGCGGCATCAACCAGATCCGCACCGAGGTCGTCGTCTGCCGCGACGGCGCCGAACTGTACCCGGACGCCGTGGCGGCCGGGTCCGACCCCGGCATCGAGGCCACGAAGGAGGCCGCGGAGGGCGTGCTGGGGCTCGAGATCCAGTACTACGTCTTCATCGACATGAACGGGTTCGCCGCCCTCATCGACGCGCTGGGCGGGGTCGACATCGAGGTCACCGAGCGCCTCCCCGAGGGGTGGGGGCCGACGTACGACGGCCAGCCCGCGGAGGAGTGGGCGATCGGCTGGATCGAGGTCGGTCCGCAGCACATGGACGGCGACACCGCGCAGTGGTACGCCCGTTCGCGGTACACCACGAGCGACTGGGACCGGATGCTGCGGCAACGCCAGCTGCAGGAGGCGATCCTCGCGCAGTTCAACCCGGCGAACGTGCTCTCGCGGTTCCAGGAGATCGCCGCTGCCGGCACGCACCTGGTGCAGACCGACATCCCGCAGTCGATGCTCGGGTACTTCGTCGACCTCGGCATCGAGGCCAAGGACCAGCCGGTGCAGACGCTCGACCTCATCCCGCAGAACGGGATCGACGACCGCGACCCGGACTTCGCGTACATCCACGAACTCGTGCAGCAGCTGCTGCATCCGCCGGTCCCCACCGAGACGCCGACGCCGTGACCCTGACGGCGCCCTCACAGGACGCCGCCTGCCCCGCTCGGTAGGCTGGAGGCCATGGTTGTCTCGCTTCGGGTCGTGCTCGACCAGCTCACACAGGTGGTGGACCCGGACGTCGCGGAGGCGGAGACGGAGATCGCCCGAGCCCTGGCCGCGACCGCGCCGAAGGGATGCGTCGTCGAGGCCGTGGTGCCCGCGGGTGACGAGGACGCCGCGACCCTGGCCGTGCCCGCGCTCGCGCGCGTGACGAAGGCGCCGCTCTCGCGCGGACGCCTCGCCGCGGCCTGGCAGATCGGCGTCGCACCGGCGATCGGCGCCGGCCTCATCCACGCCCCGTCGCCGTTCGCCCCGCTCGTACGCCACGACCGGGTCAACGAGAACGACCAGACCGTCGTGACCATGTGGGACCTCGCCGCGTGGGAGCAGGCCGAGACGCTGCCGAAGACCGTGGTGATGGGGCGGCGTGCGCTGCTGAAGCGGGCCGAGAAGCACGCCGACGCGGTGGTCGTGCCCACGCACGCCATGGCGGAGCGGGTCGCCGGCCTCGGCCGGTTCGGTGGCCGCATCCGGGTGATCGCGGGCGCCGCTCCCACCGGCTTCACCGCACCGACGGACGCCGTCGGCCGCCGCCGCGAGCTCGGGGTCTCGGAGGGCGCCGTCGTCATCGCCGGGGCCGCGTGCGACGACGAGGCCCTCGCCGCCGGGTTCTCCGCCGTCGCGTCGCTCCCGGAGCCCGTGGAGGTGGTCGTCCTCGGGATCGACGAATCGCGCGCCGCCGGCGTCCGCGACCTCGCCGCCGCCGCGGGGATCCGCGAGCACCTGCTGCGCGTGCCCGGACCGATGGTGGCCGCGGACCGCGCCGCCGTGCTGGGGGAGGCGCTGACGCTCCTGGCCCCGTCCGCCGCGACGGGCTTCCCGTGGCGCGTGGTCGAGGCCCTCGCCCTCGGGGTGCCGGTCGTCGCCACCGCCTCGCCCGTGCACCAGGAGGTGCTCGTCGACGGCGGTCTGCACGTCCCCGCCGGTGGACTCGGCGAGGCGCTCCGCCGCATCGCCGAGGCCGAGGACGTGCGCCGGCGCTTCGCCGTGCGGGCGCTCGACCGGGGCAAGGCGTTCTCATGGCGGGACCACGCCGAACGCGTGTGGGCGCTGCACGGGGAACTCTGAACGGACGCGTCCCCTACGCTGGACGGTATGCCCCGCGTCAGTATCGTCGTCCGGACGAAGGATCGCCCCTGGTTCCTCGCGCGAGCCCTCCGAGACATCACGGCGCAGACCTTCGGCGACCTCGAGATCGTCGTCGTCGACGACGGTTCCGAAGCGGCCACGCTCGACGCCGTCGTCGCTGCCGCCGACCTCGGCGACCGGGCGCGCGTGGTGCGTCCCGAGGGCGCCGGCGGTCGCTGCGCCGCGGCGAACGCGGGCGTCGCGGCCGCGACCGGCGACTACCTCGTCCTCCACGACGACGACGACCTCTGGCATCCGGAGTTCCTGACGCGCACGGTGCGGTGGCTCGACGACCACCCCGACGACGTCGGGGTGATCACCCGCACCGAGATCATGTACGAGCGCTACGCGGACGGCCGCTGGAGCGAGGTCGGCCGCGTGCCGTTCTGGTCGGACATGACGCGGGTCTCCCTCGTCGAGATGCTCGAGGTCAACCGTGCCGTGCCGATCTCGTTCCTGTACCGCCGGTCCGTGCACGACGAGGTCGGCGGGTACGACGAGTCCCTGGACGCGGTCGAGGACTGGGAGTTCAGTCTCCGCCTGCTGGCCGCCCGCACCATCGGCTACATCCCGGAGACGCTGGCCGTGTGGACGCAGCGGCCCTCCGCGACCGGCATCGACGCGAACAGCATGTTCGCGTTGACCCACGAGCACCGGCGGGACGACGGCATCGTGCGCGACCGTGCCCTGCGCGAGTGGATCGCCCGTGAGGGCGCGGGTCTCCCGCTCATGATCGCGGGCGAGTTCGCGCAGCTGCGGGAGTTCCTGGTCGAGCAGCTCAACCGTGAACTCGACCGGCGGCACCCCGTCAGCGCGCTCATCCGCCGTGCGGTGCTGGCCGACCGGCGACGTCGGGGACTGCGACGGTGACCCGGGGACCGGCGTGATCGCACGCGTACGCCGCATGCTCCGCGGCGCCCGCCGGGCCCCCGTGATCGGTGCCGCCGTCGCGGCGGTCGACCGGGTGTGGTGGCTCCGGCTCATCCTGCGCAGCGGACTCGTCGACGCCGGCTACTACGCCGCCCAGCGCGGATGGCGACGCGCCGGCACGGTCCGCGCGGCGGTGGACTACGTCCTGCGCGGATACCGCGAGGGGCTGTCGCCGAACCCGCTGTTCGACGAGGCGTTCGTCTCCCGTGCGCTGCCGGACTCCGGCCGGGTGCCGGCGTTGTACGCCTTCCTCGTCGGTCACCGACCCTCCATCGCCGTGCATCCGTGGTGGCCCACCGTCGACGGACGCCCCTCCGGAGGGATGCTGGAGCGCGTGTGGGCCGCGCGTGCGGATGCCGTCGTCGAGGCGACGATCGGACCGGTCACCGTTCGGATCGACGTCGCCCGGTGGCGCCGGATCGTCGTCGACGCGCAGTCGTCGGACCGGGTCGGTGATCCGCGCCCGGCTGGTGGCGACGGCACCGTCATCCGGTTCCTGCAGCACGGCGACCCCCGCACCGACGAGCGGATCGTCCCGCTCGCGGCGCTCCCGGACGGGTACCGCGTGCGGCTCGTGCAGATCGGGACGACCGCCGGGACCTGGGCGACGACCGCGCTCGCCGCGCGGATGCTGTCCCACGTGTCCGCGGTGCGTCTGGACCCGGCGATCGGCTTCGGTGATGCGCTCGCACGCTGCGCCGGCGACGTCGACGAGGGGGTGCTCGTGAGTCTCGACCCGCGGGTGACGGTCGACGCCGAGCAGATCATCCGCCTCGCCACCCAGGGGCGCGACGCCCTGGTGACCCCGGTCGTGCTCGATTCCGACGGCACCGTCGCCGGACTCGGCGCCGCGGTCGTCGTCACCGACCGCGCCCGACTGGCGCGGCCGCTGCGGGGACACCCGGTCGAGGACCTCGCGCCCGCCGGCGATGCGCCGTTCGTGCCGCAGCTGCTGTCGGGCCGGACGTTCGCCGGCCCCGCCTCGGTGTTCCGGGCGGACACGCTGGGGGCCGGCCATCGCGGTCACGAACTCGAGGTGCTGTCCGCCCGTGCGGCGGCCCGGGGGCTGGCGCTGCGTGTGGACGTCGGGACCGTCGTCGGCGGCTTCGCCGAGGAGCGGGTGTTCGCGGATCGCGCCACCGCGCTCCCCGCCGAGCTCGCGGCAGTCGGCGACGATCGGCGGGGCGCCGAGTCGCTCTACGGCCGCTGCGGTTTCGTCGTGACGGGATGGGATGCGGCCGGCGAGGACGCCGTCCCGCAGGTCACGTGGGTACGCCCGCACCAGGGCGCCCGTCGCTGGGCGATCAAGACCAGCGCACCGGCCGGGCCGAGAGGGGATGTGTGGGGCGACGCCCACTTCGCCCGCGGGCTCGCCGCCGCGCTCCGCCGTCGTGGCCACCACGTGGTCGTGGACGCGTTCGAGGCGGCCGGCCGGACCACGTCGGCGCTCGACGACGTGCACGTCGTCATCCGCGGACCGTTCCGCATCGAACCTCCCGAGAACGGCGTGCGGGTGGAGTGGATCATCAGCCATCCGGACGAGATCACCCCGGAGGAGGTCCGCGGGTTCGACCTCGTCCTCGCCGTCTCGCCGGGGTGGGCGCAGCGGCGCTCGGCCGAGTGGGGCGTGCCGATCGAGCCGCTGCTGGAGTGCACCGACACCGACCTGTTCCACCCTGCGGGACGCCGGCGGACGGACGAGGTCGTCTTCGTCGGCACGGCCCGTGGCATCGCGCGCCCGAGCGTCGTCGCGCCGCTGCGCGCCGGCATCGACGTCAAGGTGTACGGTCCCGACTGGCGCGGCTTCATCCCGGGCTCCGCGATCGTCGCGCCCGCCATCCCCAACGCCGACCTGCCGGAGCGGTACGAGACCGCATCCGTCGTGCTGAACGACCACTGGCCCGCGATGCGCGCGGAGGGGTTCCACGCGATGCGCCCGTACGACGTCGTCGCCGCGGGGGGACGCGTCATCAGCGAGTCGATCGAGGGGCTCTCGGACGTCTTCGGCGCGGCGGTGGTCGAGTACCGCGATCCGGAGGAGCTCGTCGCGCTCCTGCGCGGCGACCTGGACGCGCTCTTCCCGCCCGACGACGAACTGGCGCGGATCTCGGCCCGGATCAGGGCGGAGCACTCCTTCGATGCGCGCGCCGCACGCCTCGACGCCCTGGTGAGCGGGCTCGCAGGGACGGCCGGATAGGATGGGGCGTCGCCGGCGTGGGTGAGCGCGTCGCGGTGTCGACAGCGCCCCCGCGGAGGACAGGCGGCATCCGAGCCGAAACAACGGAGAGTCATCCAGTGAGCAAACGAGTCGGCGAACTCGCGCAGTTCCCGGAACACGGGCGTCGCGTCATCTTCTACCTGTTCTACGACCCCGAGGGACACGTCGACGACTACGTGCTCTACAAGCTCGAGCGTCTCCGCCCCTTCGCGCAGCACATCTTCGTCATCGTCAACGGCACCCTGACGGATGAGGGCCGCAGCCGGCTCGAGACGGTCTCCGACACGATCTGGCTCCGGGAGAACGTCGGGTTCGACGTCTGGGGCTACAAGGAGGGCCTCGCCCAGTTCGGGGAGGAGCGGCTCGCGGAGTACGACGAGATCCTCCTCATGAACTACACCTGGTTCGGCCCGATCAACCCCTTCGAGCCCGTCTTCGAGCGCATGAACGCCCGCGCGGTGGACTTCTGGGGGATGACCGACCACGACGAGCAGACCCCCAACCCCTTCACCCGGAAGGGTGTGCTCCACCGTCACATCCAGTCCCACTGGATCGCGGTGCGCAAGAGCATGTTCCAGAGCGAGGCCTGGCGCAGCTACTGGCGCGATATGCCGATGATCCGGACGTACACCGACTCGATCCTGAACCACGAGTCCCGGTTCACGCACCACTTCTCGGAACTGGGGTTCGTCCACGAGGTCGCGTTCCCCAAGGACGACTACTCCACCTGGCACCCCGCGTTCTACGACGCGGAGGCACTGCTCGACGACGGCTGCCCCGCGCTGAAGCGGCGCCCGTTCTTCCACGACCCGCTCCTGCTCGACCGTCACGCGATCATCGCAAGGCGGTTCGCGGAGAAGGCCGAGTCCCTGGGCTACCCGGTCGACATGATCTGGCGGAACATCTCGCGCAGTTCCCAGCCGAAGGCGTTCAACACGAACGCGGCCATGCTCGAGATCATGCCCGACGTCGCCATCGGCTACGACGAGACGTCGCCGCTGCGGGTGGCCGTCATCGCGCACATCTTCTACGAAGAACTGACCGACGAGATGCTCGCCCACTGCGCGACCATCCCCTCGCCGTACGATCTCTACGTCACCACCACCGACGACAAGCGGGCAGCCGCCATCCGCGCGGTCATCGACGGCCGCGGCGACCCGAACCTGCAGCGCGTCGACATCCGGGTCCTGCCGTCCAACCGCGGGCGTGACATGGGGGCGTTCTTCGTCGGCTGCGCCGACGTGCTCCGCAGCGACGACTACGACGTCGTCTTCAAGATCCATTCGAAGAAGACGGTGCAGGAGGGCAAGAACGCCGGTGACATGTTCCGGCGCCACCAGCTCATGAACCTGCTCAACTCGCCCGGGTACACCGCGAACCTGCTGGGCCTGTTCCAGAAGGAGCCGGGGCTCGGCATCGCCTACGCGCCCACGATCCACATCGGGTATCCGACCCTCGGGCGCGGCTGGTTCGGGAACAAGGATGCGGCCGAGGAACTGGCGAAGAAGCTCGGCATCCACGTGCCCTTCGACGAACCGACCCCGCTCGCGCCGTACGGGTGCATGTTCGCCTTCCGCCCCGAGGCGCTGAAGCTGCTCACCGACGTGGACTGGTCCTACGGCGACTACCCCGCCCCGAACAACCACCGCGACGGGAGCGTAGCCCACATCCAGGAGCGTCTCTTCAGCTACGCGGTCGCCGAGCTGGGGTACTACACCAAGACCGTCGCCACGACCCGCTACGCCGCGATCAGCCACACCTCCCTCGAGTACAAGCTCGACCGCATCAGCGCGAACATCCAGGGGTACGCGATCGACCAGGTGCACGTCCTCGACGCGTCCGGCGACTTCCTCGGCGGGGGCCCGATCGGCTACCTGCTCGCCTACATCCGGTTCCACTTCCCGCGGTGGTACCCGCTCGTCGAGCGCGGGTACAAGCCCGTCCGCTCGGCGTACCGCGGCATCCGCTACGCCGTCGACCCGCGGTACCGGAAGTGGCGGAAGTCCCTCGTCACCACCCCGGTGGAAGACGCCGTCGACGACATGGAGTTCCTGTGACGACACTCGCCGAGGCGTTCAACCCGCGGCACAACTCGATCGGCTTCCTGCGGTGGCTGATGGCCTTCATGGTGATCTTCTCCCACGCGGGCCCGATCGCCGGGTTCTACGGTGGGAAGGACCTCGGCGCCCAATGGAGCGACGAGCAGTCGTTCGGCGGGATCGCGCTGTGCGGGTTCTTCTTCCTCTCCGGGTTCCTCATCACCCGGAGCAAGATGGGCTCGACCACCACGGTCCGCTATTTCTGGCATCGGTTCCTCCGGATCTACCCCGGCTTCTTCCTGGTGCTGCTGACGACGGCGTTCGTCTTCGCGCCCATCGCGTGGCTCGCGGAGCACGGGACGTGGGACGGGTACTGGGACGCCGCCACGGAGTCGCCCTTCACCTACTTCTCCAACAACTTCACCCTCCTGCTCAACCAGCTGAACATCGCCGGCATGGGCACCGGGACGCCGCTGTACACCGACCACGGCATCCTCGACTGGAACGGGTCCGCGTGGACGCTCGCGTTCGAGTTCGGTGCGTACATCCTGGTCGCGCTGCTCGGCATCTTCGGGGCGCTCGCCAACCGGGTCGTCGGCGGCATCGTCGCCGTCGGCATCATCGGGCTGTCCACCATGCAGTGGCTCGGGATCGGCGACCTCCCGGGGCTCAGCTTCGTGTTCGGCGACTTCCGGCTGCTGCTGCTCATGGCGCCGTTCGCATGGGGCATGCTGTTCTGCCTGTTCCGCGACAAGGTGCCGATCGACGACCGGCTGGCGATCGCCTGCCTCGCGGTCGCCGGGGTCACCTACGTGAAGGGCGGATGGCTGCTCGTCGGGCAGTACGCGTTCTGCTACGTGCTGCTGTGGTTCGGCATCCGGGTCACCAAGCTCGCCGGCTGGGACCGGCACGCCGACCTCTCCTACGGCATCTACGTCAGCGGCTGGCCGATCATGTGGCTGCTGACGTTCTTCGACGTGCAGGAGTGGGGCTGGTTCGCGTACCACGCGATCGTCATCGTGCTCGTCCACGTGTACGCGTATCTGAGCTGGCACCTCGTGGAGAAGCCTGCGATGAGTCTGAAACGGTGGACGCCGCGGTCCGCGCTGTGGGTCATGGACCGCACCTCCGCGTGGCGTGAACGGCTGTCCGGGTCGATGGCGGACTCGCTGATGATCACGAAGGCGGGTGCGAAATGACCGCGAGCGGCCCCGAAGTGACCAGTCACGGGCAGACGCCGAAGGCCCCGCGTCGCTGGTGGCGCTCCGCGTCGTACGCGCCGCTGACCCTGCTCGGTATCGCCTCCGTCGCCGCGCTCGTGACCGGCGTCGTCACCACCGCGGAACAGCGCACCCACCCGGTCCCGGTGAGCACCGCCACCGGCGGGTCCGCCGCGGACGCCCTCTGCCGCCCCGCGGTCGAACCCGCGGCCGCGGAGCCGTGGCTCGCGGGCGACGGGAGTGCGGAGCAGATCTGGCAGAGCCACGCGGACGAGCTCGCGCAGCCGTACCTCGTCGGCGACGACGGGTGGATCTTCTGGTCGGACTACATCGAGCAGTACGCCTCGCAGGCCGTCGGTCGCGCCACGCTGAGTGCGGAGGAGCTGTCCCGCTGGGTCGCGTACTACGACTCGATCCGGGACGGGCTCGCCGCGGAGGGTGTCGACTTCCAGATCATCGTGACCCCGTCGACCTCGAGCGTCTATCCGGAGGAGCTCCCCGGTTGGATGCAGGAGCTTCGCGGCTCCACGATCATGGATCAGTTCATGTCGGTCGCCGGCGACCTGCCGGTGATCGACCTGCGCGCCCGGCTGCAGGCGGCGAAGGACCCCGACACCCACGTGTTCAGCTGGAGCAACAGCCACTGGACCGACTACGGCGGGTACATCGGCTGGCAGCAGATCGCGGAGTGCACGAACGCGCTGCACCCGGACCAGGCGCCGCTGCAGGTGCCCGAGATCAGCGGTACCGAGATCGTCGGGGACTTCAACGAATGGGCGTCGTACGGGGTGCCGAGCCCCGGGGCTGACTGGGCCGTCCCGATCTTCAGCGAGCCGCTGCAGGAGGTCACGTACACGGACAACACCGGTGAGACGCGGACCGTGCCGGGGGAGACGGTCATGGACGCGAGCTGGCTCCCGCTGGAGACCTCGGTCCCCGCCTCCTGGACCGGCAAGAGCGCGCTCATCATCCGGGACTCGATGGGCGGGGCGATCTCCCCGTACTGGGACCAGGCCTACTCGCCGACGTGGCAGTTCGGGCACGCGTACACGGACTACAGCGCCTGGCCGAAGTACAGGGAACTCGTGGCCCAGTACCGGCCCGACGTCGTCGTGCTGCAACTCGCCGAGCGTCACCTCGTCAATACACCCCCGGCCGGCGCCGCGTACTAGCCTGATCGGGTGAATGGGTCCGTTGTGCGCTGCTCGCTGATCGTCCCGGTCATCGGCGGGATGCTGCTGCTCGCGGCCTGCGCGCCCGAGCCGACGTCGTCACCGTCGGCGTCCGCCCCCACCCGGGCCGCGACGTCGACGCCGGCCCCCACCGGCTCGGCGTCGGCCGGTGCGAGCCCTTCACCGTCCACCACGGTGCCTGCACCCGGCAGCACACCGGTGCCCTCGTCCACCCCCGAGGGCGTCCCGGTCACCGTGATCACCGCCGGCCTCGAGGCCGAGGGGATCGAAGTGACCGCGATCGTCACCGGCGAGACCGATCCGGCGGGTCTGTGCGTGCTCACCGCGTCGCTCGCCGGCGTCACCCGTTCGGCGCAGGTGTCGGTGAACCCCAGCGGCGAGAACAGCTACTGCCCGCTCATGGTCATCCCCCGGGGGGACCTCTCGTCCGGGACGTGGCAGCTCTCGGTCGAGTACCGGGGTGCCGCGGGCGAGGGCCGGTCGGCCCTGCAGAGCGTGGAGGTGCCGTGAACACCCGGACGTCCGCGCGCGTGCGCTTCCCCGCCCTGGCTGCGATCCTCGCCGTCGTCCTCGCGGTGCTCATCCCGCTCGCGGCCGACCCCGACCGGGCCGAGGCGGCGTCCGCCTCGGACTGGGACCCGGGCTACATCATCGACGACCGGGTGTTCTACGACTCCGACTCGATGACCGCCGCCGACATCCAGACCTTCCTGAACAGCAAGGTGTCCAGTTGCGCGAACGGTGTGGTGTGCCTGCGCGACTACGGCCAGGCCACCGGTTCGATCGCCGCCGACAAGTACTGCGACGGCTACCGGGGATCGGCGTATCAGACCGCCGCCCAGATCATCGACGCCGTGGCCCGCAGCTGCGGCATCAGCCAGCGGGTGCTGCTCGTGCTGCTCGAGAAGGAGCAGAGCCTCATCACCAACCGTGCGCCGTCGTCGTGGAACTACACCGCGGCGACCGGCCAGGGATGCCCGGACACCGCACCGTGCGACCCGAACGTGGCCGGCTTCTTCTACCAGGTCTACTACGCGGCACGGCAGTTCGAGGTCTACCGGCTCAACCCCAACAGCTTCGGCTACCGGGCGCAGCGATGGAACAACATCCTGTACAGCCCGAACACGGCGTGCGGCACGAAGAGCGTGTACATCGAGAACCAGGCCACGGCCGCGTTGTACATCTACACGCCCTACACGCCCAACGCCGCGGCGCTCGCGAACCTCTACGGCACCGGTGACGGCTGCTCGACCTACGGCAACCGCAACTTCTGGCGCCTGTTCACCGACTGGTTCGGCAACCCCCGGAGCTACACCGTGCTCGACGGGTTCCAGGCGTACTGGAACGCGCACGGCGGTGCGAACGGCCCCATCGGTGTGCCCGTCTCGTTCGGCGTCTACGTCGCGCAGAACGGGGAGGGCTGGTACCAGCGGTTCAGCGGCGGCACGCTGTACGGCAGCTATTACGGCGGCACGGTGTTCGTGGCGGACAACGTCATCCTGGCCGAGTACAACCGGCAGGGCGGCCCCTCCGGCGCCATGGGGTGGCCGAACTCCGAACAGGCGTGCGCCACGGGACTGCGATGCTGGCAGTCGTTCACGAACGCGATGATCTCCACCTCGCAGGCGTACGGCGCCCACGTGCTCTGGGGCGGCATGAAGGACCACTGGATCGCGACCGGTGGCGCGACCGGGACGCTCGGCGCGGCGCTCAACGACATGGTGGTCGCCGAACCCGCCGGCGGCATCGGGTGGGTGCAGAACTTCGAGGCGGGCATCCTGACCCAGTCCGCAGCCGGGTTCCAGCTCGTCCCGTACTCGCGGGTGCAGGAGGTCTGGTCCGCGAGCGGCGCCTGGCAGGGGCCGCTCGGGTGGCCCACCGCGCCGTACGGATGCGACGCGTCGTTGTGCGTGCAGTCGTTCGGCGGCGGCGTCGTCACCGACACCGCGCTCTTCGGGGCGCACGCGGTGACGGGCGCGTTCGCCCAGGAGTGGAACGCGCGCGGCGGACTCAGCGGACTCGGAGCCGCGTACAACGACGCGACTCGGGTCACCGCGAACGGCGGTGGAACCGTGCAGAACTTCGCGGCGGGCATCCTCGCCTCCTCGTCCGCGGGCACCTTCCTGGTGCCCTACGGCGACATCCAGTCCGCATGGTCGGCCGCGCAGGCCGAACGCGGCACCTACGGCTGGCCGACCTCCGCGCGCACCTGCGACGCACAGGCCTGCGTGCAGCAGTTCGGCGGCGGCGTGTTCTCCTCGTCGAGCTGGGGGCTGCACGCGACGTTCGGGTCGCTCGCGACGGTCTGGCGGGAGAACGGCGGCGTCGCGGGGTTCGGCCCGGCGATCAACGGCATCCGGTTCGGTGCGGCCGGCGGCGGCGCGTGGAGTCAGCACTACACGAAGGGCGTGCTGACCCAGCGGGTCGGTGCGCAGCCCGTGTTCAGCTTCTACGGGCCGATCATCGACATGTGGTACCACTACGGCGCGGAGAACACCTGGCTCGGCTGGCCGGAGTCGGCCGCCGTCTGCGAGGCGGGCGTGTGCACGCAGCGCTTCCAGAACGGCATTGCCCGGACCGACGGCCGCGGGGTGTCGTTCACCACGCGGTAGCGCCGACGGCGGTTCGCGCCCGCCAGGTCAGTGGTGGGCGGCGAACGCCACGTCCGCCGCGACCGTCCCGATGCTCCGCTCACTGCCCTCGACGTGCAGCATCGCGGCCTGCCACAGCACCGCGGAGTCGGAACGGCCGACATCCGTGGCGCGCGCGTTGACGAAGTACTCGCCGACGCCGAAGTGCACTTCGCGGATGTGGAAGTCGAGATCCGTCCGCGCGCCCGCACGCAGCGGCGCGAGGTCCTGCTTCAGCCGGTCACTGCTGGTGCCGAGGACCATCTGACCGTTCGGGGTGTCGATGCCGAAGCCCGCGGTCCAATTCGTCACGTCCATCGACGCCTCGACGGTGAGCCGGATGGTCACCGAGCCCCCCTGGCGCACCCGGGTGACCGGTCGACCGTCATCGTCGAGGAGCTCGGCGCCGACGACCTGCAGCGGGTGCGGCTCGGGCACCTCGTCGTCCTCGTCGTCCTCGGCGTCGTCCGCGACGCTCACGGCGCGTCCCTGCTCGAGGATGTCCCGAAGGACGCCCAACCCCTGCTGGGCGTCGCCGTGGAAGGCCACCTTGCCCTCGTGCATGACGAAGGTCTCGTCGCACAGTTCGGCGATCTGGGATGCCGCGTGACTGACGATGATGATCGTCCGCCCTTCCTGCTGGAAGCTGCGGATCTTGTCCATGCACTTGCGCTGGAACGCTTCGTCGCCGACCGCCAGCACCTCGTCGACCAGCAGGATGTCCGGGTCGGTGTGCACCGCGACCGCGAACGCGAGCCGCATGTACATCCCCGACGAGTAGAACTTCACCTCGCTGTCGATGAAGTCGCCGATGCCCGAGAAGGCCACGATCTCATCGAACCGGTCCTCGGTCTCCTTGCGGGTGAGGCCGAGCAGCGCCGCGTTGAGGAAGACGTTCTCCCGACCGCTCAACTCCGGGTGGAACCCGGCGCCGAGCTCGAGGAGCGCCGCGACGCGGCCGCGCACGAGCACCTCACCCGAGTCGGGGGAGAGGATGCCGCCGATGAGCTTGAGCAGGGTGCTCTTGCCCGAGCCGTTCGCACCCAGCAGACCCACGGTGGTGCCGGCGTGGATCGACAGCGAGAGCCCGTCCAGTGCGGTGTGCACGCGCCGGAACCGGCGCGCCTTCACCGAGTTCAGCACGCGGTCCTTCAGGGTGTTGTCGCTGCGCACGACGAAGGTCTTCGAGACCTGCTCCAGGCGCACGATCTCCGGGGTGTTCACGGCGCCCACCATCACAGCTCCTGTGCCAGGCTGCCCTGCATACGCTGGAACAGCGTGTGCGCGACGAACAGCAACGCGAGACCGACGACCCCGGCGATCCCCATGCGCAGCGCGAGGTCGGAGGGGAAGTCCGCGGGGGTCCCGCCCGCCCAGAGGGCCTTGTGGAAACCGAGGACGGCGAGGGTCAGCGGGTTGTCGGTGTAGATCTCCAGCACCCATGCGGGCAGGCCGAAGCGGGCGATCACGTCGGCGACCATCTGCCACGAGTACACGATGGGGGACGCCCACATCAGCAGGGTGAGCATGATCTCGGTGATGTACTGCACGTCGCGCAGGTACACGTTCAGCGCGGACAGCAACAGCCCGAGCGCGAGTGAGTACACGATGACCAGCGCGATCGAGGGCAGGATGTACACCAGCCCGGCAGGGTCCGGCCACATCCCGAACACCACGATGGCGCCGATGAGCACGACCATCTGCATCGCGAACAGGAAGATCGCGCCGCCGACCGAGGCGAGCGGGAAGATCTCGCGGGGCAGGTAGATCTTCTTGACGAGCCCGCCGTTGCCGACGATGGAACCCGCGGCCGAACCGATGCTCTCCGAGAACAGGGCGTAGATCGTCAGGCCGGAGAAGATGTAGATGCCGAAGTTCGGGACGCCCTTGGCCGCGCCGAGCACCTCGCCGAGGATGAGGTAGTAGGTCAGCAGCATCACCAGCGGACGGATCAGCGTCCACAGGAACCCGAGCGCGCTGCCGCGGTAGCGCACCTGCAGGTCGCGCCGGGTCAGCAGCCACAGCAGTTCGCGATGGCGCAGGATCTCCCGGATCCGGTGCGCGGGCTTGTCCGAGTCGCCGCCGACCGGTCGCATGGGGAGCGTCGCGAGCCGGGCGAAACGTGCCTCAGCGGTCATCGGACGCAGTCCTGCGGAGAACGGGCTTCGGGCACACGACGAATATACTTGACGGCACCATGAGTACCTCTCAGGAAGCTGAACGTGTGATCGTCACCGGGGCGGCGGGCTACATCGGCCGCCACGTGGTCACGGCGCTGTTGGACCGGGGACACCGGGTCGTCGCAGTGGTCCGGCCCGGCCGCGGGGCCGAGATCGACCCGCGGGCGCAGATCCACGAGGCGGACGTGCTCGACCCGGCGTTCGACGTCGCCGATCTCGTCGACGAGACGACCCGGGCGTTCGTGCACCTCGCGTGGCAGGACGGCTTCACGCACAACGCGCCGTCCCACATGCTGATGCTCTCGGCGCACTACCGTCTGCTCACCCGCGTCGCCGAACTCGGCGTCCCACGGCTGAGCGTGCTCGGCACGATGCACGAGGTGGGGTACTGGGAGGGCGCGATCGACGCGGAGACCCCCACGAACCCGCGTTCGCTGTACGGCGTCGCCAAGGACGCGTTGCGCTCCGCCCTGTTCCTGGCCCTCCCGGAGTCCGTGGAGCTGGCGTGGCTGCGCTGCTACTACATCTACGGCGACGACCGACGGAACAACTCGATCTTCACCCGGCTCCTCGAGGCGGTGGAGCGCGGCGACAGCACCCTGCCGTTCACGTCCGGCCGAAACCGGTACGACTTCATCGACGTCCGCGAGCTCGCCGACCAGATCGCGGTCGCCTCCACCGCGCCGGGGGTGACCGGCATCCTGAACTGCTCCTCCGGCGAACCGGTGTCGCTCGCCGACCAGGTCGAGCGCTTCATCGCCGACCAGGGCCTGCCCATCTCCCTCGAGTACGGGGCGTTCCCGGACCGTCCCTACGACTCGCCCGCGGTCTGGGGAGATGCCTCGCGCATCCGGGAACTCATGGCCGCGCATCCCCGACGGTGACCTCCAGGACCGCCCGGTAAGCTGACCGGCGATGTCTCTCGAATACGGAAAACCCCTTCGCGCAACGCAAACCCCGATCCCCGGGATGCTGCTCATCGATCTGCCCGTCCACGGTGACAACCGCGGCTGGTTCAAGGAGAACTGGCAACGCGAGAAGATGCTCGAGATCGGCGTCCCCGACTTCGGGCCGGTGCAGAACAACATCTCCTTCAACACGGCGGTCGGCACCACCCGTGGCATCCACGCCGAGCCGTGGGAGAAGCTCATCTCGATCGCCTTCGGCCGGGTGTTCGGCGCCTGGGTCGACCTCCGTCCCGGTGACGGCTTCGGCACGGTCTTCACCGCGGAGCTCGACCCCACCACCGCGATCTTCGTCCCCCGCGGCGTCGGCAACTCGTATCAGACGCTCGAGCCGAACACCGCCTACACCTACCTGGTCAACGAGCATTGGAGCGCCCAGGCGCAGTCGGAGTACACCTTCGTGAACCTCGCCGACGAAGAGCTCGCGATCGCGTGGCCGATCGCCCTGTCCGCCGCGGAACTCTCGGAGAAGGACCGGCTGCATCCGCGACTGGCAGAGCTGCGCGGATGACCGCCGCGACGCCCGTCCGGCGGGACCTGCGCGACCGCATCGGCGGCTCGCGCTGGCTGCCCGTGGTGACCATCGTGCTCATCACGGTGGTCGGCGCCGTCATCACGTGGTTCCGGGTCCCGGACGGCGAGCAGGACCGGGTGTGGGCGGAGGACGCGAACATCTTCCTGCACGAGGCCCTCGAGTACGGGCCGTGGAACGTCCTGTTCAACGGCTACGCGGGGTACCAGCATTTCGTGCCGCGACTCGTCCTCGCGGTGATCTTCCCGTTCTTCGACCTCGCGGACTACGCCGTGCTGGTGTTCGCCATCTGCAGCGTGCTCACCGGACTCACCGCCGCGGGCGTCTACTGGCTTTCGCGCGACCTCGTGCCGTGGGTCCCCGCCCGACTGACCCTGGCCGCAGTGACCCTGGTCCTGCCGCTGGCCACGCAGGAGACCGTGGGGAACCTGGCGGACATCCACACCTATGCGATGTGGCTCGTCCCGTGGCTGCTGCTGGCCAGGCCCCGCACCTGGGGGACGAGCATCGGCTGGGCGCTCGTCACGTTCGCGGTCGTCGGCACCGAGGTGCAGGCGGTGTTCTTCGTGTTCCTGCTCGCGTTCCGCCTGCGGCCGCGCGATCGGCTGTCCTGGCCGGTGGGTGCTGCGTTCCTCGTGGCCTCCGCGCTGCAGATCGGCACCGCGGTGCTGATGGGACGCAGCACCGGCAACGGTCCGCTGAGCGTCCCCTCCACGGTGCTCGGCTGGATGGTGAACACCGTGATGCCGCTGGTCACCGCGGATCCGGTGACCATCCGGGCCTGGATCCTGGCCGGTGGGGTCACCGTCGCACTGATCATCCTCGTGCCGCTGACGGCGGCCGCGGTCATCGCGCTGGTCTGGGGGAACGGGGACCAGCGGGTTCTGACCATCGCCCTCCTGCTCGGATCCGCAGCGATCTACGCGGGGAGCGCATGGGCGAACAGCGACGTCTGGTTCATGTACGCGGAGGAGGGACTGGGCGAGATCGAACGGCTCGTGGTGAACATCCGTTACGGCGTCGCCTCCGGCATGATGCTCGTCGCGGTCGTCCCCGTCGCCGCCGCGGTCATCGTGCGCCGCGCTGCGGGACGCACCTGGCCGCGGGTCGTCGCGGGGCTCGCCTGCCTCGGGCTGGTCGCCGTGCTCTCCTACGGCAGCACCATGACGCTGTCGATCCGGAACTGGGTGGGCCCGTGGTCGCCGGCGGTCGCCGAGGCGGTGGCGGAGTGCGCCGACGCACCGGCGACGGGCGTCGTCACGCTGCCGGTCGCGCCCGATCGCTCGATCGACCTGACCTGCGAACAGGTGCTCGCGCACACCCGCTGAGATCAGCCGCGGCGGAGCACCCGCTCGAAGCCCCATCGGGTCACCCGCAGCATCGCCTCGACGACGATGCCGCTGCTCATCTTCGACTCGCCCGCCTCGCGTTCGCGGAACTCGATCGGGACCTCGACCAACGTGTATCCGCGCCGGAGCACACGACGGGTGAGGTCGATCTGGAAGCAGTATCCGCGGGACTCCACGGACTCCTCCAGCACCTGGCGGAGCACCTCGGACCGGTACACCCGGTAGCCGGCGGTCACGTCGCGGGTGGGGATGCCGAGCATCGTGCGGGCGTACCAACTGCCGCCGCGGCTGATGAGCTGACGGGTCCAGGGCCAGTCGACCACGGAGCCGCCGCGCACCCATCGCGAACCGATCGAGCCGCCGACGGTCGCCGGACCCGTCACGACCGCGTCGATGAGGGCGGGCAGACGCTCCGGGGGATGGGATCCGTCGGCGTCGAGCTCGACGAGCAGGTCGTAGCCGTGCTCGAAGCCGTAGGCGAACCCGGCGAGGTACGCCGCGCCCAGCCCGTTCTTCTCGGTGCGGTGCAGGACGTGGACCCGGTCGTCCGACGCGGCCATCGCGTCGGCCAGGTCGCCGGTGCCGTCGGGGCTGCCGTCGTCGACGACGAGCACGTGCGCGCTCGGGACGGCGTCCAGCGCCCGCGGGACGATCAGGCCCAGATTGTCCTTCTCGTTGTAGGTGGGGATGACGACCAGGACGGACGGCGTCGCAGGGGGAATGGTCACAGGCGGGTACCTCGGTCGGGATTCGGTGGGAGTCGTCAGTCGACGATGTCGGAGTACTCGGCGTTCTCCGCGTCCTCGTGGTGAAGGCGGCGGTGCAGGAGGAACGCCACGAGCGCGGCGACCCCGGCGGTGAGCAGGTCGCCCGCGGTGAACATCGCGCGGGAGACCAGGGCGACGGCGGAGGCCTCGGCGACGGTGAGGATGACGCCGGTCATGCCGATGAGCACGGCCTCGCGGACACCGACGCCGGAGGGCAGCAGGAATGCGAACAGGCTCGCCGTGAACCCGATGCCGATGGCGGCGGAGAACAGGAACACCTCGGACAGCGGGGCCTCGCCCGCGGTGAGCAGCATGAGGTGGACGCCGTACAGGAGGTAGGAACCGAGCGTCCAGCCCAGGGCGCCCAGCGTGGTCCCGATCCGCACCCGCTGCTGCAGCGGCGGACGCTTGAAGACCTTCAGCACGAGGTTCGCAAGGAAGGTCATCACCGTCGGGTGGAGGCACGCGAGTCCCACCGGCAGCAGCGCGAACAGCCACAGCAGCTGGGGGAGGCCGGCGGCCAGCTGGGGGAGCGCGACACCGCCGAGCAGCAGCGAGGCGACCACGCCGATGCCGGCGGCGTACAGCGAGGCCACCAGGACGCGGGCGCGCGCGACACCGTACTGCCGGCCCAGCTCCATCTGGAGCAGATACGCCCAGGCCGATCCCGGGACGTACTTGCCGAGCTGACCGACCAGCATGATCTGGGCGCTGCGGACCACCGGCACGCGGTGCCCGAGCCCGCGCAGCAGGGTCACCCACGCGGCCACGTTCATGGTCATCCCCGCGAGGAGGACGACGAACGAGAGGACCAGCCAGAGCGGGTTCATCTCCATGACGACCGGGCCGACCTCATCCCAGATGGAGATGAAGTACCAGGCCGCGAAGCCGATGACGGTGAGGATGAGGACCCACCGCAGCACCTTCATCGCCACGCCGAGCCGACGTCGCCGCGCAGACTGCTGCGGGGCGACCTCGGAGGGCTCCGAGTCGTCCGCGACGTCTCCGGGGGTGTCCGTCACGATGTCAGTGGCCCTTGGCCGCGTAGAAGGCCTCGGTCGCGTCCTTGCTGGGTGCCCACCACGCCTCGTTGGCGCGGTACCAGTCGATCGTGGCCGCCAGTCCTGCCTCGAAGTCGCGGTAGGCCGGCTGCCAGCCGAGTTCGGTGCGCAGCTTCGTCGAGTCGATCGCGTAGCGGAGGTCGTGTCCGGCGCGGTCGGTCACGTGGTCGTACGCGTCGGCGTCCCGGCCCATGAGCGTCAGGATGAGCTCCACGACCTCCTTGTTGTTCTTCTCGCCGTCGGCGCCGATGAGGTAGGTCTCGCCGATCCGGCCCTTCTCCAGGATCGTCAGCACCGCGGAGGAGTGGTCGTCGGCGTGGATCCAGTCGCGCACGTTCTCGCCGGCGCCGTACAGCTTCGGCCGGATGCCGCGCAGGACGTTCGTGATCTGCCTCGGGATGAACTTCTCGACGTGCTGGAACGGTCCGTAGTTGTTCGAGCAGTTCGAGATCGTCGCGCGGACGCCGAAGGAGCGGACCCAGGCGCGGACCAACAGGTCGCTGCCCGCCTTCGTCGACGAGTAGGGCGACGACGGGTTGTACGGCGTCTGCTCGGTGAAGCGCTGCGGGTCGTCGAGCTCGAGGTCGCCGTACACCTCATCGGTGGAGATGTGGTGGAGCCGGCGGTCGTGCTTGCGGGCCGCTTCGAGCAGCGTGTAGGTGCCGATGATGTTGGTGTCCAGGAACGGACGCGGGTCGTTCAGGGAATTGTCGTTGTGGGACTCGGCCGCGTAGTGCACGACGGCGTCGACCTCGGCGAACAGCTCGTCGACCAGCGCCGCGTCGGCGATGTCGCCCTGCACGAAGCGCACGCGGTCCTCCGCGAGGCCCTCGAGCGATGCCCGGTTGCCGGCGTAGGTGAGCTTGTCGAGCACGGTGACGCGGTGGTCGGTGTTCGCCACCACGTGGTGGACGAAGTTCGACCCGATGAACCCGGCGCCGCCGGTGACCAGGAGGTGACCCATCAATAGCCTCGTTCCAGCAGATCCAGCAGGTACGTGCCGTACCCGGACTTCACCAGCTTCTGCGCGCGTTCGCGCAGCTCGTCGTCGGTCAGGAACCCCTGACGCCACGCGACCTCCTCGGGGACCCCGATGCGCATGCCGGTGCGGCGCTCCATCGTACGGACGTAGTCGCCGGCATCCGTCATCTGGTCGAAGGTGCCCGTGTCGAGCCATGCCGTCCCGCGGGGGAGGACCTCGACCTGGAGGGCTCCGCGCTCGAGGTACACGCGGTTGATGTCGGTGATCTCGTACTCGCCACGCGCGCTCGGCTTCAAGCCGCGGGCGATCTCGACCACGTCGTTGTCGTAGAAGTACAGGCCCGGTACGGCGTAGTTGCTCTTGGGGGCGGTCGGCTTCTCCTCGAGCGAGATCGCGCGACCCTCGGCGTCGAACTCGACGACGCCGTACGCCTGCGGCTCGGCCACCCAGTAGGCGAAGACCGCACCGCCGCGGATGTCCTCGAAACGCTTGAGCTGGGTGCCCAGACCGGGCCCGTAGAGCAGGTTGTCACCCAGGACGAGCGCGACGGTGTCGTCGCCGATGAAGTCGGCGCCGATGGTGAAGGCCTGCGCCAGACCGTCCGGGGAGGGCTGCTGCGCG
The DNA here is from genome assembly GCF_054798235.1 of Microbacterium sp. GXF7504. Taxonomy (NCBI): domain Bacteria; kingdom Bacillati; phylum Actinomycetota; class Actinomycetes; order Micrococcales; family Microbacteriaceae; genus Microbacterium; species Microbacterium sp. GXF7504. The sequence goes on from NZ_JBSJZI010000003.1 coordinate 339,940, forward strand.
AACGTGATGTTGACGCCGAACTGCGACCCGTCGCCCAGGAGCCGCTCGAACGAGGCGGCGTCGTGCGGCGTCGTGATCACCAGGATGTCGTCGATCCCCGCGAGCATGAGGGTCGACAACGGGTAGTAGACCATCGGCTTGTCGTAGACCGGGATGAGCTGCTTCGACACCCCGAGGGTGATCGGGTGGAGTCGCGTGCCGGAACCGCCGGCGAGGATGATGCCCTTCACGAGACTCCATCCTGCCAGAGGGACCGGCCGATTCCCTGAGGTGGTCCTGAGCGGAGGAGGGGCGTCGCTCAGGGATCGCCGTGGTCGGCCCGCCTAGAGTGGACGGGGACGTGTCACGACTGGAAGGCCTCGATCCATGGATCTGCTCATCGTCGGTTCGGGCTTCTTCGGGCTCACGGTCGCCGAGCGGGCGGCAGCGGCCGGCCGCCGGGTGACGGTGATCGACCGCCGTGCCCACATCGGCGGGAACGCGTACTCGGAGGCCGAGGCGTCGACGGGGATCGAGGTGCACCGGTACGGGGCGCACCTGTTCCACACCTCGAACGCGACGGTGTGGGAGTACGTGAACCGGTTCACCGCGTTCACCTCGTACGTGCACCGGGTGTACACCACCCACAAGGGCGTGGTGTACCCGCTGCCGATCAACCTCGGCACGATCAACCAGTTCTTCCAGGCCGCCCACGGGCCGGATGCGGCGCGCGCGCTCATCGCGGAGCAGGCGGGAGAGTTCGACCCGAAGCAGGCCCGGAACCTCGAGGAGCGGGCGATCGGTCTCATCGGCCGGCCGCTGTACGAGGCGTTCATCCGCGACTACACCGCGAAGCAGTGGCAGACCGACCCGAAGGACCTGCCCGCCGAGGTCATCAGCCGCCTCCCGGTGCGGTACACCTACGACAACCGGTATTTCAACGACACCTGGGAAGGCCTCCCGGTCGACGGGTACACGGCGTGGCTGGAGCGGATGGCCGACCACCCGAACATCGAGGTGCGGCTCGAGACCGACTTCTTCGACGAGACGCAGCCGCTCAACAAGCGCGCGACCGTCGGGCAGGTCCCGATCGTGTACACCGGCCCGGTCGACCGGTACTTCGACCACGCCGCCGGTGAACTGTCGTGGCGCACCCTCGACTTCGAGGAGGAGGTGCTGGAGGTCGGGGACTTCCAAGGCACCAGCGTGATGAACTACGCCGACGCCGACGCGCCGTACACCCGCATCCACGAGTTCAAGCACTTCCACCCCGAACGCGCCGACCGCTACCCGACCGACCGTACGGTGATCATGCGCGAATACTCGCGGTTCGCGACCCCCGACGACGAGCCCTACTACCCGGTCAACACCCCCGCCGACCGCGACGGGCTCCTCGCATACCGCGAGCTGCAGCAGGACGAACCCGACGTGCACTTCGGCGGGCGCCTGGGCACCTACCAGTACCTCGACATGCACATGGCCATCGGCGCCGCCCTCAGCATGTGGAACAACAAGCTGGCATGAGCGACGAGCGGGCGGTCGTCGCGCACGTCGTGTTCCCGGTCACGGCGGCCGAGCAGGTGCTGCCGCTGTACGTCGACGGCGACGCGACCGCCGCGACCGTGCTCGACCGGCGGCGGATCCGCGTGGTCGGCGGCCGTGTCTCCCTCGGGTCCTACTTCAACGCCTTCCCGGCCGCGTACTGGGCGGCCGAGACCGCGCATGAGGCGGTGCGACTGGCCGTCCGCGCGAGCGGGACGGGGGAGGTGCGCGTCGTGCGTTCCGACGCCGACGCGGTGACCCGCGTCGTCGACCGTCGCGCGGTCGACGGGAGCACCGAGTACACCGTCGACGTGCCGCTGACCGGGTCGGCCGACGGCGGTGCGCTCTGGATCGACCTCGCCGGCGGCGACGACGGTCTCACGCTGGAGTCGGCGGAATGGTCGGTCCCGGGGACGGCGCGGGCGACCGCATCCGTCGCCATGGCCACGTTCAACCGGCCGACCGACTGCCACGCACAGCTGCGGGCCATCGCCGAAGACCCCGACATGGCCGACGTGATCGACCGCATCGTGGTGGCCGATCAGGGCGGCGACCTCGTCGCCGACCAGCCGGGCTTCGCCGAGACCGCCGCGGCCCTCGGCGATCGTCTCCTCCTCGTGCGCCAGCGGAACCTCGGTGGATCCGGCGGCTTCTCCCGCGGCATGCTCGAGGCGCTCGAGGCGGGGACGAGCGACGCCGTGCTGCTCCTCGACGACGACGCGATCTCCGAACCCGAGGCGATCTTCCGCGCCGTCCGGTTCGCCGACGCCGCTCGCGAGCCGGTGATCGTCGGCGGCGGGATGCTGCACCTCGACCGCCGAAGCGTGCTGTACACGCAGAGCGAGCAGTGGGACCGTCGGATCGGCTGGGTGCGCCTGGACCGCGAGGGCGCCTACGACCACGACTTCGCCGCCGTGCCGTTCCGCGACGCACGCTTCTTCCACCGTCGACAGACCTCCGACTTCAACGGGTGGTGGATGTGCCTCATCCCGCTCGCCCTGCTGCGCGAGACCGGCCTGTCGATGCCCCTGTTCCTCAAGGGCGACGACGTCGAGTTCGGGCTCCGCGCCGGTGCGGCCGGCGTGCGAACGGTCAGTCCTCCCGGGATCGCGCTGTGGCACATGGGCTGGGGCGGCAAGGCACCCACCCGCACCTGGGAGGCGTACTTCCTGCACCGCAACCGGCTCATCACCGAGGTGCTGCACAACCCCGACCGGCGTGCCACGCGGATGCTGCTGCACTCCTTCCTCGGCGATCTGAAGCCGTTGCTCACCCTGCAGTACTCGGCCGTGCGGCTGCGCGCGCTCGCGGCCGTCGACGTGCTCGCCGGCCCCGAACGGCTCCCCGGGTGGCTCGACGCCCGGGCCGGCGAGGTCCGTGCGCTGTGGTCGCAGTTCACAGACGCGATGCCGGTGTCGGCGCCCGACGACGCCGATGCGCCCGCGCCCGCCCCGGCCGGACGCGCTGCGCAGGCGGCGACCCTGCTCCGGGTGGCGGCCCGTCATCTGCTGCGGGCCGAGCGCCCGGCGACGGGGCGAGCGGTGCGGGTGCCGGCGCGAGCGCTCGGCTGGTGGACCTTCGCGTCGATCGACGCCGCGTACGTCGACACCGCGGACGGTGCCGCCGTCGTCCGCTACGTGCGCAGTCGCCGGGAGACGCTCCGGGCGCTGGGGCGCAGCATCCGGCTGCACGCGACGTTGTGGTGGCGGTGGCCGCGACTGGCCCGCCGCTACCGGTCGGCCGCGCCGGAGCTCACGTCGCCACGGGCCTGGTCACGGATCTTCGGTCGGGGGTGAGCTGAGGTGACCGCGTGGATCGCCGCGCTCCCCGCCGTCCTCGCCGCGCTGGCACTGCTGCTCGTGCCCGGACTCCTCGCGACGGCGCCCCTGCGGCTCGGGCTCGTCGCACGCGCCGCGCTGGCCGCCGTGACGAGCGTCGCCTGCCTCGGCGTCGCGGGCGTCGTGTTCGGCCTGCTCGGCATGCCGTTCGGTCCCTGGCAGCCGCTCGTCCCGGCGTTCCTGCTCGGGCTGCTCGCCTGGGCGTTCCGTCGGCGCCTCCGGCCGGCCCGCATCGCCCGGGCGGGGGTGCGGTGGTGGTGGCCGGTCCTCAGCTGGGCCGGTGCCGCGATCCTCATCGCGTGCGTCGCCTTCTGGTCGCTTCCGTCGCCGGACCGCATCAGTCAGACCTACGACAACGTCTTCCACCTCTCCGCGATCGCGCACATCCTGCAGACCGGCGACGCCTCGTCGCTGACGCTCCGGACCCTCATCGAGACCGACCGGACCTGGTCGTTCTACCCGGCCGGGTGGCACGCCCTCGTCGCGGCGACCGTGCAGCTGACCGGCGTCACGGTGCCGGTCGCCGTGAACGCCGCATGGATCGCCGTCAGCGCGGCCGTCTGGCTGCCCGGGGTGGCCTGGCTCGCGCAGGTGATCCTGCGGAGGTCCGAGCCCGGACGGGTGGCGCTCGTCGCGCTGCCGCTGGGGGCGGCGTTCGCGGCGATGCCGTACGCACTCCTCACCTGGGGAACGCTCTACCCCACGTTCCTCGGCACCGCGCTGCTCCCGGCGGCCGTCGCGGTGCCGCTCGCCGCCTGGCGACGCGCCGGCGACGCATCCGGCACCCGCATCCCGATCGCCCTCGGCGTCGCCGGAACCCTGCTCGCGCTCACCGCCGTGGGGTTCGCGCAGCCGCGCGTGCTCGTGACGTGGGCGCTGCTGCTCATCCCCTTCGCGCTCGCCGAGGGCGTTCGGATGTTCCGTGCGGCGTACCGTGCCGGAGGCCGGGCGCGTGCGTCGGCACTGTGGGCGCTCGGCAGCCTCGTCGTCCTGGCGGTCGTCTTCGCGGGGGCGGCCTTCGCCTACCTCGTCCTCCGGCTCGGGCTCTTCGACCGGCCACTCGACGACCGGCTCGGCGGCCCGCAGGCGATGGCCACGCAGAGCGTCGCCGTCGGCCTGTGGCAGGTGGTGTCGCAGTCGTGGCCCCTCGGCGTGGGGGCGACCGTCACGTTCCCCGCCGTCCTCCTCGCCGTCGCGGTCCTCATCGGCATCGTGGTGGCGACCCGCACCAGCGGTCTGCGCTGGGTCGTCGTCGCCTATGCGCTGGTCGCCGTGCTCTTCGCGCTCGCCGCCGGCAGCGACGACGTCGTCGCCAAGCTCACCACGGCGCTCTGGTACAAGGACCGCTATCGGCTGAGTTCCGCCGTCCCGGTCCTCGGGGTGGCGCTCGGCACGCTGGGGATCCTGTCCGCGGCCTCGTGGCTCCGGCGGCCGCGGGCCGCCCGGGTCGCGGCGGTGGCGGCGGCCTGGCTGACCGCGCTCACCGCCGCGGTCACGCTCGGTGCGGTCACCTCGACGGTCGCATCCGTGTTCCGGCTGCCCGCGACCGGTGCCGACGACGAGGTGGTCTCGGCCGCGCAGATCGCGTTCATGCAGCAGCTCGACACGGTCGTGCCGGACGACGAACTGCTCCTGGGCGACCCCTGGGACGGCGGCGCGCTCACGCTGCTGTACGGAGGAGTGGAACCGGTGTTCCCGCACGTCAACGGGCAATGGGACGCCGACCGGCAGATGCTCGCATGGCGTCTCCAGGACATCGAGACCGATCCCGCGGTCTGCGACGCGCTCGACCGGCTCCGGGTGCGGCACGTGCTCTTCCACCCGCACGAGTTCGGCGGCGGAGACCCGTCAGGCAACCACTTCATCGGTGTGCACACCGCGGTCGACGCCGGACTGTTCACCGAGGTCGCCACCGACGGCGACTCCACGCTGTACCGCATCGACCAGTGCGGACCGCTCCCACGGTGAGGCGCGCGCGTTCCGCGGCCGATGCGCCGCATCCCCATAGACTCGGGGACGTGAGTTCTGCCGCTGTGGGTGCCCCCGGTTCGCCGCGGCGATACGTGCACTCGTTGTGGCTGCTCTCGGCGCGGGATCTGCGCGTCCGCTACGCGACCAGCGCCCTCGGGTACCTGTGGTCGGTGCTCGATCCGCTCGTGATGAGCGTCATCTACTGGTTCGTCTTCACGCAGGTCTTCCAGCGCGGGGCCGGCGAACAGCCCTACATCCTGTTCCTCATCACGGCGCTCCTGCCCTGGGTGTGGTTCAACGCCGCCGTGAGCGATTTCACCCGGGCGTTCAACAAGGACGCGCGGCTGGTGCGCTCCACCGCCATCCCGCGCACCATCTGGGTGAACCGGATCGTGCTGAGCAAGGGCGTCGAATTCCTCTTCTCGATCCCCGTGCTCGTGGCGTTCGCGATCTTCGCCGGCGGGACGGTCGGCTGGGGGCTGCTGCTGTTCCCCGTGGCGGTGCTGCTGCAGACGATCCTGCTCGTGGGCCTCGGGCTCATCGTCGCCCCGCTGTGCGTCATGTGGGGTGACCTCGAGCGCACGACCAGGCTCATCCTGCGCGCCCTCTTCTACGCGACGCCGATCATCTACGGGATCTCCGACCTGCCGGCCCCGTTCCACGACCTCGCCGCGTTCAACCCGCTCTCGGGCATCTTCACGCTCTACCGCGCCGGGTTCTTCCCCGGGCAGTGGGACACGTTCAGCGTCGTGGTCGGCGCGGTGATGTCCGTCGCGATCCTGCTGATCGGACTGTGGACGTTCCGGCGCCTGGAGCGCTCGGTGCTGAAGGAGCTGTGATGGTGCACGACAAGGTGGAGACCGACGTGGCGATCCGGGTGCACGACCTGGGCGTGCGGTTCCGCCGCAACCGTCGCGGTCGCCGGACGATCAAGGACCTGTTCGCCGGCGCATCGCGCCGCAACCGGCCGGGCGAGTTCTGGGCGCTCCGCAACGTCAGCTTCGACGTGCGCCCCGGCGAGTCGATCGGCGTGGTCGGACGGAACGGGCAGGGCAAGTCGACCCTGCTGAAGCTCGTCGCGGGTGTGCTGCTCCCGGACGAGGGCGGCGTCGTCGTCAACGGCGGGGTCGCCCCGCTCATCGAGATCACCGGCGGGTTCGTCGGCGACCTCACGGTGCGCGAGAACGTGCGCCTCACCTCGGGGCTCCACGGGATGACGAAGGCCGAGGTCTCGCGCCGGTTCGACTCGATCATCGAGTTCGCCGAGCTGCAGGACTTCGTCGACACCCCCTACAAGCACCTGTCGAACGGCATGAAGGTGCGCCTGGCGTTCTCCGTGGTGTCGCAGCTGGAGGAGCCGATCCTGCTCGTCGACGAGGTGCTGGCGGTCGGGGACAAGGCCTTCCGCGACAAGTGCTACAAACGCATCGACGAACTGCTCGCGGAGGGGCGCACGCTCTTCTTCGTCAGCCACAACGAGCGGGACCTGCGGCGCTTCTGCACGCGGGGCCTCTACCTCGCGAAGGGCGCGCTGAAGCTGGACGCGCCGATCGCCGAGGTGCTCGACGCGTACAACGCGGACAACCCGACCGCCTGAGACGCACGACGCGGCGTGCCGGGGCCTCAGTCCTCGAGCGGCGGCATCGGCTTCCACGACGTGTCGCGGGCGATCCTGCCGCCGTCGCGCAGGCCACGGAACAGGTTCGAGGTGCCACGCACCTTGCGCTCCACCACGAAGAGGCGGATGAGCTCCTTGCCGAACGTCAGCGCGGTGCCGAGGCCGAACAGCACCGGGTTGTAGACACCGAGCGAGCGGTAGTACTGCTTGATGTGCCCGCGGTTGCGCATGATGTAGTACCGGTACGCGTCGCTCGAGGCGTTCATGTGCCGGATGCCCATGTCCCACTGCTTGATCTCGCGGGTGCGGCGCAGCACGAACTCGTTCACGATCACCGACGTCGTCAGCCGCGACGCGAGCCAGCCGTAGGTCTGGTCGTCCCAGTAGATGAAGAACCGCGGGTCGGGCAGGCCGATCTGCTTCACGATGTCACGGTGGATGAACATGCCCTCGAAGCATCCGGAGTTCATCTCCTTGAACCCGGACGCGTCGAACCCGGCCGGCGCGAAGGGGATCGGGATGCCCATGCGGTCGGCGATGCGGTACTGCCAGTAGAACTCGCTGCCGTCAAAGTCGTAACGGCGGCCCTGGATGCTCTTGAACCGCGGTGCCCAGGAACCCATCTTCGCGAGGCCGTCGGGGATCACCTCGACGTCGTCGTCCATGAGCCAGATCCAGGTCGAACCGAGCTCGTACGCGGTGCGCATGCCCTCGCTGAACCCGCCGGACCCGCCGGTGTTCGTCTCGAGCCTGCGGTAGACCAGCTCGGTGCCGAGCCGGTCGCGGAAGGACTCCACGAGCTCGGTGGTGTCGTCGGTGGAGGCGTTGTCGATGATGACGACATGACCGGGCTTCGGATCCATCCGCTCGATCGAGTCGAGCAACCGTCGCAGCAGGGCTGAGCGGTTGTAGGTGACGACGGCGATCGTCGCGGATGCGGGGTCGAACCCGGTCTGTGTCGGCGCGTCGAGACGTTCGGATGCGGCGGCCATAACGCCCCGATCCTACCCTGCGGACCCGGGACCACCCTGAACGCCGCTCGACGGCAGGTCGGGTGTCGCCGGAACCCGCGCGTGCACGCGCTCGCGCCAGGAGCGGGAGAGCCCCGCGCGGGTCGCGCACAGCACGAGCATGAACCAGCCGAACGAGTGGAGCGTGAAACTCTCGAACATCGAGTCGACGAGCAGGGTGATGAGCACGAGCGGCGTCCACGTGAAGACGATGGAGCGCCGCTCGCTCGCGTCCAGCCAGGAGCGCACGAGCGCGAACCCGCAGAGGAAGACGAACAGGAGCAGGCCGAGCCACCCGAGCTGGAGCAGCACGTCGAAGTACGCGTTCAGCGCCGACGCGTGGTCCTGGCGCAGCGCCGTGTTGATCGCGAAGAACGGGAACTCGGTGTCGGGCCACGGGCCGTACCAGCCCCAGCCCTGCACAGGGTAGGCGCGCACGTAGTCCAGGATCGAACGCCACAGGGTCGCGCGACTGGAGAAGTCCGACCCCGCCCCCAGGAACGCCACCACCGCGGCGCGGTTGAGGGAGAGCACCACGAGGACGAGCACGAGCCCGGCACCGACGGTCCACTGCAGCATGGGGCGACGCGTCGGCGCGACGCCGCGCACCAGCGTCAGGGTCGCCGCGGCGACGGCGACGACCACGCCGATCACGAGCACGGTGGGGGAGTCCGACAGCACCGCCAGCCCGCCGGCGAGGACGACCGAGAACACCGAGAGCCCGGGACGCACGGAGGCGGTGCGCCACTCGACCAGGAAGGTCACCAGTGCGATGACCGCGACGAAGCCGAGCGCGTTGCGCGTACCGAAGACACCCTGCACCGGCCCGAGGTCCGCGATCGACCCCTGGATGCCGAGGAGCGGGATCGGGGTGTCCCACAGGATGCCGGCCAGGATCTCCACCCCGAGCGAGATCGACAGCAGCACCCGCAATACGTCGCCCACGGTGCGGGCGGTCTGCAGGGTGTCGCGCACGTGTGCGACCGCGACGGCGAGCAGCGCGAAGGCGAACGTCCCCGCCCACCCGAGCAGCGTCTTCGGTTCGTCGCGCGTCCAGAACACGCTGACGAGCGCCCAGGCGAGGAAGACGAGGAGCGACGTGGGGGCGAGCCGGAGCAGCGACAGCTCCCGGCGTCGCGCGACGAGCATGGCCACGGCGAGGACGCACAGGCCGGCGATCGCGGTCATGTAGGTCACCCGGCTGGAGATCCGCTCGACCGCGAATCCCGCGAACGCCGCCCCCACCGTCGTGAGCGCGAACGCCCGGGCGAACGACGCGGAGCGCAGCAGGTCGACGACCGTGCCGCGCAGGCCGCGGGGGACGCGCGGTCCGGTCATGGCCCCGTCACGGCGTCGCCGCGCTCCAGCGCCACCGACTGCTCCGCGGGGCCGACGCCCACCAGCGGCGCCTGCGTGATCTTCGTGCCGAGGGCGACGACCAGCATCCAGCCCCACAGCAGCAACGGGCCCGACTCCGTCACACCCTGCACGAGCAGCAGCGTCGCGAGCAGGGTCGGCAGGAGGGTGAGGGGGGAGTACGGGCGGTCGGCGCGCAGGTCCCACCGCGGTCGGTCGATCGCGAAGAACCAGGAACGCCAGATGAACGACAGGTAGATGCCGACGACGAGCACCAGCCCGACCGCGCCGAGCTGCAGGAAGACGTCCAGCCACATGTTGTGCGCCTGCTGCACGCTCACGCCGTGGTCCACGATCCAGCCGTCGAAGGCGGGGTCGCTCGTGAGCCACGGGGTGGAGTACCCCCAGCCGACGACGGGATGCTGCGATGCGCGCTCCAGCACGGCGTCCCAGATGCGCTCCCGCCCGGTGAGATCGGCCGAGCGGCCGAGCGCGGTGAAGATCGCGTCGCGGCCGAACCACAGTGCGGCGGCGCCGCCGAGCCCGACGAGTGCATAGAGGAGGTAGTACTTCGTCCGCCCGCCGGCGTGCTCGACGGTCCGCATGAGCAGGACGGTGCCGAGCACGACCAGCACGGCGAGCGCCGACAGGTACGCCGTCGCGGAGCCGGCGCGCACGAGGAGGAAGACGGCCAGCAGCATCCAGCCGACGAGGAGCACGCGGCGCGGGGCGCCGGCGGCGAAGCGGACGGCGAAGACGATGAGCGCCAGCACCGCGACCGCCGCGAGGAGGTTCGCGTTGCCGAACAGGCCCTGGATGCGGCCGCCGTCGAACAGGTTGTCCCGGGACCAGTACTCGATCGGGTCGTAGGTCGCGTCGGGTGCACGCAGCCGGAAGCCGGGCAGCAGGGGCGCCTGCACGAACAGTGACACGGCGAGCTCGAACACGAGGGAGAGCCCCAGCGCCCACTTCAGCGCGGACGCGATCGACGCGACGAGTTCCCGCCAGGTGAGGACGGCGGCCACGAACAGCCCCTGCAGGGTGGTGACCGCGAGCAGCAGCCACGTCGGCACGGTGGCGCCGGGCCACGCCGACCACAGCACCGAGAGCCCCGCCCACAGCACATAGGCGAGTACGAACCACGGGAGGCGGCGCCCGTTCAGCGGGGGGCGCACCACGAGCCACACGACGGAGGACACGATGCCCGCCGTGATCGCGACGGCGCCGGCCGCCACCGCGCCGAACGCGAGCACCCAGGCCACGCCGGTCACGCCGAGGAAGAGCACGAAGACGCACCACGCGCGCAGCAGCAGATGCGCCGTCCGCTCCCGCTCCGGCGCGGTCGGCACCGGCCACGCGGGATGCTGGGTGTGCACTGCCATGATGCGGCAAGCGTATCCCGCGACGGCTCTAGGCTGGGGCTGTGCTGGCACCGCTCGAGAACGCCCCGCGCGACTACGCGTGGGGGTCGACCACGCTCATCGCCGGATTGCAGGGACGTGAGGCCTCCGGCGCCCCGGAGGCGGAGGTGTGGTTCGGGGACCACCCCGGGTCGCCGGCCCGGCTCGCCGACGGCTCGGCGCTGGGGGAGCGGCTCGCGGCGCGCGGTGAGCCCTCGCTCACCTACCTGCTGAAGCTCCTCGCCGCCGCATCCCCCCTGTCCATCCAGGTGCACCCCACCAAGGCCCAGGCCGAGGCCGGGTACGCCGCGGAGGAACGCGCCGGGATCCCGCGCGACGGTGCGGAGCGGAACTACCGCGACGACAATCACAAGCCGGAGATCCTCGTGGCCCTGGGCGGGCCGTTCGAGGCGCTCGCGGGACTGCGCGACCTCGTCCGCACCCGGGAACTGCTGGCCGGGTTGCCGCAGACGGAGGGTGTCCGCGCCCTCGCGGCGCACCTGGTCGGCGACGACGATGCGGCGGCCCTCCGCGGGGCGCTCGACTGGCTCCTCTCAGGCGAGGCCGGGGGTGCCGTGGCCGAGGTGATCGCCGCCGTCGCCGACGCGCAGGACGTGCCCGGGTTCACCGCGGAGCTGTCCGCCGTCCGACGGATCGCCGAGCGCTACCCCGGAGATCCCGGCGTGGTCGTCGCGCTCCTCATGAACCTCGTCGTGCTGGAGGACGGTGAGGCGCTCTACGCCCCCGCCGGCGTGCTGCACGCCTACCTCGACGGTCTCGGGGTCGAGATCATGGCGGCGAGCGACAACGTGCTGCGCGGCGGCCTCACCCCCAAGCACATCGACGTGCCGGAGCTCCTGCGCGTGGTGGACACGCGCCCGAGCGCGCCGCCGCGGATCGCGCCCGAACCCGTGGCCGACGGTGTCGAGGTGTACCGGCCCGACGTGCCGGACTTCGAACTGTGGCGCGTGCGCGTCGACGGCGTCGCCCCGCGCACCGTCGCCCTCCACGGGCCGGCCATCGCGCTCGCCGTCTCCGGCGGGGTCGCCGTGGCGGCGGGGGAGACCCGGTTGGCGCTCCGTCCCGGCACTGCCGCCTTCGCGACGGCGGACGAACAGGTCCTCGAGATCTCCGGCGAGGGGATGCTCTACCTCGCGCTGCCGGGGCGCTGAGCGGCGCGACGACAGGCGACACGCCGACGACACGCCGTGAAGCTTCAACGATCTGTTGAGGCTTTACGATGTGCGACTTGACCCGGACGAATCACACCTGTGTAATTTATTCAGCGCGCAGCCCGCGTGCGGCGACCAGGTGGGAGAGGGAAATGACGGGAGCAGGCTACCGTTCGGGCGTTCCCGACAATTGGTTCGTCGACCCGGTGTTCCTCGGGGTGCCCGGCGTCCGCCGCCACGACCACGTCGACGAGGCCGATCCGCTCAGCTGGCAGACCGACGCGCTGTGCGCGCAGACCGACCCCGAGGCGTTCTTCCCCGAGAAGGGCGGCTCGACCCGCGACGCCAAGAAGATCTGCACGAGCTGCGACGTGCGCACCGAGTGCCTCGAATACGCGCTGCAAAACGACGAGCGCTTCGGCATCTGGGGCGGCCTCAGCGAGCGCGAGCGGCGCAAGCTCAAGCGCCGCGCCGGCTGAACCCCGCCGTCGCACGTGCGATCGGAACCCGAATCCGGCTTCCCGGCGCGTTCGCCCAGGTCCGCGCCTCACGCGGCCTAGGCTGACCTGGTCATGCCCGCCCGTGTCCATGCCCTGCTCGTCGTGCGCCCCGACGGGCGTACCGGAGCCGCCGCGCACCTTCAGCGCACCCTCGCCGCGCTGACCGAGCAGACCCGTCGCCCCGACGCACTGACCATCGTCCTGTGCGGCGCCGGGGACCGTGCCGTCACCGAACTCGCGACCGCATCCGGGGCCGAGGGCGTGGTCACCGCCGCCGCCGGCACCTCCTACGCCGCAGCCGTGCGCCTGGCCGCCTCCCGCATCCAGGGCGACCTCGTGTGGCTGCTCGCGCAGGACACCGCTCCCGAGCCCGACGCGCTCCGCGCCCTGACCGGCGCGCTCGAACTCGCGCCGTCGGTGGCCGTGGCGGCACCGAAGCTCGTCGACTGGGACGACCGCACGCGCATCGTGTCGCTCGGCGTGACGATGACGCGGCTCGGTCGCACCGTCGGGCTCGCCGACGGGGAGTTCGACCAGGGCCAGCACGACGTCGACGCCGACGTGCTCGGCGCCGACGTCCGCGGAATGCTCGTCCGGGCCGCGACCTGGCATCAGCTCGACGGCATCGACCCCGCGCTGCACGGCGCCGACGAGGGCCTCGACCTCGGTGTCCGCGCCCACCTCGCAGGGCACCGGGTCAGCGTCGTCCCCGCCGCCGTGGTCGCGACGGCGAGCGACGGCGTCGCCTCGCTCCCCGCCCCGACCACGCGTCGACGGCGTCGGCGCAACGCGTACGCCGTCCGTCTCGCCCAGCTGCAGCGCCGTCTCGCCTACGCGCCCGCGGCCACGGTGCCGCTCCACTGGCTGTCGCTCATCGTCCTCGCGGTGTGGCGCGCCGCCGCCGCGCTCGTCGCGAAGCAGCCCTCCCGCGTGGTGCCCGAGTGGCGGGCGAGCATCGTCGCCTTCTGGCGCTGGGGCGCCATCGCGCGTTCGCGCACCCGCATCCGTCGGGCGCGCACGGTCGCCTGGTCGCAGCTCGCGCCGCTCCGGATCACGCGGACGCAACTCCGGCAGCGGCTCGACGTCGACGGCGACCGGGATGCCGCCGTGCGGCCCGTGCGCGAGGAACTCCGCTTCTTCACCGGCGGTGCCGCCTGGGTCGTCCTGGCCGCGCTCGTCGCATCGGTCGCCGCGTTCCCCGCCCTGCTCGCCTGGCCGGTGCTCGGCGGCGGCGCACTCGCACCGCTGGCCGCCACCGTCGGCCGGCTGTGGGAGGACGCCGCGTTCGGCGTCCGCGCCGTCGGGCTCGGCGAGGTGGGACCCGCCGACCCGTTCGCCGCGGTGATCGCGATCATCGGCTCGCTCACGCCGTGGGAACCCTCGCGTGCCATCGTGCTCCTGTGGCTGCTCGCCACCCCGCTCGCCGTGCTGGGCGGCTGGTTCGCCGCCACCCGGGTGACCAGTCGTTCGCTGCTGCGCAACTGCGCGGGCGTGCTGTGGGCGCTCGCCCCGTCGTTCTGGGTGTCGCTCGTCGAAGGCCGTCCCGCCGCCGTGATCGCGCACCTGCTGCTGCCGTGGCTGTTCTACGCCGGCTCCGTCGCGCACCGCTCCTGGGCCGCCGCCGGCGCGAGTTCGCTGCTGCTCGCCGCGGTCGTCGCGTGCGCGCCGTCGCTCGCCCCCGCGCTCGTGGTGCTGTGGGCGGTCGCCGTCATGCTCACGGTCGTCGCCCGCGGGGGCGCCGGTGTCGGGCACATCGTCTGGGTCGTCGTACCGGCCATCGCGCTCTTCGCGCCCGTCGTGTGGGGGCAGCTGCACGGCGGGAACGTGTGGGGCCTGCTCGCCGACCCGGGACCTGCCGTGACCACCGGCGCCACGGCGGACGCCGCCGGGCGACTCGCGCTCGCCGCGGGCTTCCCGACGGACGCGTACGGCGGGTGGGACCTGTTCCTCGCGGACCTCGCCGCCCAGTGGCGGATCGCGATCCCCGGCTGGTCCGCCGCCGTGCTCGTCGTGCCGCTGCTCGTCGCCGCCCTGTGCGCACTGCTGACCCCGCGCTGGATGGTCGCAGCCGTCCTCACGGTCGTGACCCTCCTCGGCCTGGGCACCGCGTTCGCGGTCGTCGGCCTGCAGGTCGCGCACACCCCCGCGGGCGACCCCGTGGCGATCTGGCCCGGGCCCGCGCTCAGCCTCGCCTGGCTCGGTCTGGTCGCCGGCGCCGCGGTGGCGCTCGACGCCGGGTCCGCTCCGTCCCAGCGGCGGGTCCGCGCGGTCGCGGCGACCGTGCTCATGCTCACAACCGCGGCGGCGGTCGCTCCCGCGTTCACCGCGACCGTCCGTGACCAGTCGCCGCTGCAGAACGGTCCCACCTCCACGCTGCCGGCGTACATCGCGGCGCAGGGGCGGGGCGACGCGTCCGTCGGCACCCTGGTGATCACCCCCCGCGCCGACGGCGCCGTCGCGTCCCGGGTGGTCTGGGGCGGCAGCGACACCCTCACCGGCACGTCCACCGTGCTCGCCACCCGCACCGAACTGACCGAGACCGAGCGCGAGGCCGCACAGCTCGTCGCCGACCTCGTCACGCCCGCCGCTCCCGACGTCGTCGACCGCCTCGCCGCGCACGGCATCCGGTTCGTGGTCGTCGCGGGCGACGACGACTCCGATCAGGCCCGAGCGCTGCGGCTGACCGCGGCGACCTCGCTCGACTCGAGGGACGGCCTCGAAGGCGTCGGGCAGACGCCCAAGGGCGCGCTGTGGCGCGTCGCGACCGACGTCGCCGCACGCCCCGCGCCGGGCGTCGCCGTCGAGGGCGTCGCCCGACTGGTCGTGGTCGGCCAACTCGTGGTGGTCGCCGTGGCGCTGCTGCTGTCCGTGCCGACGTCCGCCTCCAGGCGTCAGGCCCGCCGTACGTCCCGGGTCGTCGGTCCGCGGGCGCGGGAGGAGGAACGATGAGCGACCGTCGACGCATCCTCAAGTGGGCCGCGACCAGCACCCGGCTGATCGTCGGCGCCGCGGTGGCCGCCGCGGCGGTCCTCGCCGTCGCGCTCGGGGTGGCCGCCCCGTGGCCGACGCTTGTGGCCGCCCCGGCATCCGTCGAGGTCACGCCCGCCGCCGCCGACACCGTCGCCGCGTGCCCCGGCGGACTCGTGGCGCTCGGGCGCAACGTGACAGCCGCGTCGGAGCTCACGCTCGCGGCCGCGCAGCAGGTGGTCCACGCCACCGGCGGGGCCGAGGCCGAGACCTCCGCGCTCACCGCCTCCCCGGCGGTCGAGGGCGACACCGGCGCCGCCGTGCTCACCGCGGCGCCGACCGGCGGGGTCCGCACCGACATCGCCGCCGCCGGGTCCGCCTTCGTCGACGCCGCCGACCTGCGCGGGTACGCCGCATCCGCGTGCCGGGCGCCGGCGATGGAGTCCTGGCTCGTCGCCGGGGCGACCACGACGGGTGCCGGCGACGTCGTGCTGCTGGGCAACCCGGGGGAGGAGCCCGCGACCGTGGAGCTCACGTTGTACGGCGCCGCCGGTCCCGAGACCCCGCCCGCGGCGCGCGGCATCGTCGTGGCGCCCGGCACCCTGAAACTCGTCCCGCTCTCGTCCATCGGCGTCGGCGAGGAGGCGCCCGTCCTGCGGGTCACCGCGTCCGGTGCCCCGGTCACGGCGGCGCTCCAGTCGAGCATCACCCGGACCCTTCTTCCGGGCGGCGTCGACCAGACGGGCCCGGCGGTCTCGGCCGCCACCGCCGTCGTGATCCCCGGGGTCACCGTCACCGACACCGCGGTCGCCGCGGCGGAGGCGGGGGCCACGACCCGCGTGCGGATCCTCTCCGCGCAGGCGGACGCCACCGCGCGGGTCGCCGTCACCGACGCGGACGGCGAGGTCGCCGCGACGGCCGACGTGCCGCTTGCCACCGGCGTCCCGTCCGAGGCCGGCCTCAGCGACCTGCCCGAAGGCGTCTACACCGTCACCGTTACCGCGGACGCCCCGGTCGTCGCCGCCGCCTGGCAGACGACCGGATTCGGGGAGGGCGCGGACTTCGCCTGGTACGCGGCGACCCCCGAGATCACCGGGGAGACGCTCCTGGCCGTTCCCGAGGGACCCTCGCCCCGTCTGGTGCTCACCGCCGTCGGCGGTCCGGTCGAGGTCGTCGTCACCCCCGACCGCGGCGGCTCGGGCGAGCGGGTCGCAGTGGGGGCCGGGGAGACCGTCGCGGTCGAGGTGTCCGCGGAGACGGCCTACCGACTGGAGACGGACGCGGCCGTGCACGCCATGGTGTCCTTCGCCGGCGGCGGCGCACTCGCCGCCATCCCGGTGTGGCCGGCCGACGCCGCCGCGGCCGTGCTCACCGTCCTGCCCTGAGCGGACTCAGAGGAACCGGAAGCGCTCCGGACCGAGGTCCCACGGGTCGCGGTCGAGGTACTCGGCGGCGGCGCGGAACACGCAGCTCTCGATCATCATCCGCCGGTGCATGTCGTCGTCGCGGTGGAGATGACCGAGTCGCTCGATCGGCAGCCGGTACAGCACGATGCGCTTCTGCGCGGTCGAGACGCTCCACCGCGGGATGCCGTCGGCATCCGTCGCGGTCGGCATGTCGGCGATCTCGAAGCTCACGTCGCGGAGGTCGGGCCACGCCCCGCGGAGGAACTCGGCCGTGCTGCCGACCGCCAGGTCGAACCGGTCGACCCGCGTCTCCAGCGGAGGGAGGGGCGGGCGGACCACGGCGCTGCGCCCTTCGCGGCCGTGGCGGCCGTGTCGGCTCGGCCGTGCGGGAGGCGTGCCCGTCCTGCTCCTGCGCCGAATCATGTGCCCATCCTAGGCGTCGGGCGGCCGCCGGGGACGGTGCCCGGCGCGGCGCCGAGGACACGCGGACGACGCCGATATCGTTGACGCGATGGGTGAGAGAGTCTGCGCCAAGGTGGGGTGCGCGCGCGAAGCGGTCGCGACGTTGACGTACGACTACGGCGACCAGATGGCGGCGCTCGGTCCGCTCGGTCGTGCCGGCGACCCGCACGCCCACGACCTGTGCGCCGTGCACGCGGACCGGCTCTCCGTCCCCAAAGGCTGGCTGGTCGTGCGGCACGAGACCCTCCGCACCTGAGCGGCGCGCCCGACACGGCTAATTTTGATCCGTTCAAAAGAACTCGCTAGACTCGAGTCATGCACAGGACGGACAGCGATGCGGACGCCGCCATCCGTGCGGCCGGTCTGAAGGTCACCGCCACCCGCCGCGCGGTCTACCAGGCGCTCAGCGCCCACCCGCACGCGAGCGCGGACCAGGTCTTCGACGCGCTCCGCGACGCGCTCGAGGCGCCCAACAAGCAGTCCGTCTACAACGCCCTCGGCGACTTCGTCGCCGCCGGGCTCACCCGCCGCATCGAACCGGCCGGACAGCCCGGCCGCTACGAGATGCGGGTCGACGACAACCACCACCACCTCGTGTGCAGCTCCTGCGGCCGCGTCGAGGACGTCGACTGCGTCGTCGGCCAGGCGCCCTGCCTCGAGCCGGCCACCACGAACGGGTACCGCATCCACACCGCCGAGGTCACCTTCTGGGGCCTGTGCGGCGACTGCGCCCCCACCGACTGACACCCGAACCCACATCCACCACCCACGGAAGGACAACCATGACCGACAAGGATGACGTCGTGTCCCAGATCGGCGACGACGTGACTGGCGTCGACCAGGCCGTCACCCCGATCGACACCCCGGTCGACGAGCGCGCCGACGGCGAGGACCGTCCCCGCTCGAACGAGACCGATGCCGGCAAGTGCCCCGTGATCCACGGTGCCGGCGCACCCGCCGCTCCCGCGTGGGTCGGACAGCAGCCGCACCCCACCACCGGTTCCGCCAACAAGGTGTGGTGGCCGAACCAGCTCAACCTCAAGGTGCTCGCGAAGAACCCCGCCGTCGCCAACCCGCTCGGTGAGGACTTCGACTACAAGGCCGCGTTCGAGCAGCTCGACCTGGCCGCGGTGAAGCAGGACATCAAGGAGGTCCTGACCACCTCGCAGCCCTGGTGGCCTGCCGACTTCGGTCACTACGGCCCGCTCATCATCCGCATGGCCTGGCACTCCGCCGGCACCTACCGCGCCACCGACGGCCGCGGCGGCGGCGGCGCCGGGATGCAGCGCTTCGCGCCGCTGAACAGCTGGCCCGACAACGTCAACCTCGACAAGGCGCGTCGTCTGCTGTGGCCCGTGAAGAAGAAGTACGGCCAGAACCTCTCCTGGGCCGACCTCATGATCCTCGCCGGCAACGTCGCGCTCGAGGACATGGGCTTCGAGACCTTCGGCTTCGGCGGCGGCCGCGCCGACGTGTGGGAGCCGGACGACGACGTGTACTGGGGCCCGGAGACCACCTGGCTCGCCGACGAGCGCTACTCCGGCGACCGTGAGCTCGAGCGCCCGCTCGCCGCGGTGCAGATGGGGCTCATCTACGTCAACCCGGAGGGCCCGAACGGCAACCCCGACCCGGTGGCCTCGGCGCGCGACATCCGCGAGACCTTCGGCCGCATGGGCATGGACGACGAGGAGACCGTCGCCCTCATCGCCGGTGGTCACACCTTCGGCAAGACCCACGGCGCCGCCCCCGACACGAACCTCGAGGGCAACCCCGAGGCCGCCGACCTGGAGATGCAGGGCCTCGGCTGGAAGAACAACCACGGCACCGGCAACGGCGACGACACCATCACGTCGGGGCTCGAGGTCACCTGGACCTACCACCCGACCCGCTGGGACAACGAGTTCTTCCACATCCTCTACGCGTACGACTGGGAGCTGTTCAAGAGCCCGGCCGGTGCGCACCAGTGGCGTCCGAAGAACGGCATGGGCGCCGACATGGTGCCGCTGGCGCACTCGGACGGCAAGCGCGAGCCCCGGATGCTCACGAGCGACCTGGCCCTGCGCATGGACCCGGAGTACGACAAGATCTCGCGGAAGTTCAAGGACGACCCGGCGGCCTTCGCCGACGCGTTCGCCCGCGCCTGGTTCAAGCTCACGCACCGCGACATGGGCCCCAAGGCGCGCTACCTCGGCGCCGAGGTGCCGGCCGAGGACCTCATCTGGCAGGACCCGCTCCCCGCCGTGGACCACGAGCTCATCGACGCGGCCGACGCCGCGGCGCTGAAGGCCGCGATCCTCGAGTCCGGCCTCACCGTCTCGCAGCTGGTGTCGACCACGTGGGCCGCCGCGTCCTCGTTCCGCGGCAGCGACAAGCGCGGCGGCGTGAACGGCGCCCGGATCCGCCTGGCCCCGCAGAAGGACTGGGAGGCGAACAACCCCGCCCAGCTCGCCACGGTGCTCGAGACCCTCGAGCGCGTGCAGGCGTCCTTCAACGACGGCCGCACCGACGGCAAGAAGGTGTCGCTGGCCGACCTCATCGTGCTCGCCGGCAACGCGGCGGTCGAGAAGGCGGCGGCCGACGCCGGCGTCGAGGTCGAGGTGCCGTTCCACGCCGGCCGCACCGACGCCTCGCAGGAGCAGACCGACGTCGACTCGTTCGCGTACCTCGAGCCGGTCGCCGACGGATTCCGCAACTACTACTCCGAGAAGGCCACCCTGCCCCAGGAGCACCAGCTCATCGACAAGGCGAACCTGCTGACCCTCAGCGCGCCGGAGATGACCGTGCTCGTCGGCGGTCTGCGCGTCCTCGGCGCGAACTGGGACGACTCCGACTACGGCGTGTTCACCGACCGCAAGGGCGTGCTGACGAACGACTTCTTCGTCAACCTGCTCGAGCTCGGCAACACCTGGAAGCCGCTCGACCCGGCCAAGCAGGCGTTCTCCGGCACGAAGGACGGCTCGGGCGAGCCGGTCGGCGTCGGCACCCGTGTCGACCTGCTGTTCGCCTCGAACTCCGAGCTCCGTGCGCTCGCCGAGGTGTACGCCTCCGACGACGCCACCGAGAAGTTCGTCCGCGACTTCGTGAAGGCGTGGGGCAAGGTCACGGAACTCGACCGCTTCGACCTGAACTGATCCGGCCCATCTCGACGACGGCCCGTCCCCGACCGGGGGCGGGCCGTCCGCCGTCCCGGCGACACCGCGGAACGCGGTACGGGCGCAGCCGTGGGGCGTGGTCTACGCTGTCTCAGGGGGTGTCGCCCGTCCCGCATCCGAGGGGACCGGGCGCCCGGACGTGAAGGAAGACGCGTGAGATGACAGCACGGATCCTCGTGGTCGACGACGACACGGCGCTCGCCGAGATGATCGGGATCGTGTTGGAGGCCGAAGGGTTCGAGGCGGTCTTCTGCGCCGACGGCGACGCCGCGCTGGAAGCGTTCCGCACCAGCCGTCCCGACCTGATCCTGCTCGATCTCATGCTGCCCGGGATGGACGGCATCGAGATCTGCACCCGCATCCGTGCCGAGTCGGGTGTGCCGATCATCATGCTCACCGCCCGGACCGACACCGCCGACGTCGTCCGAGGGCTCGAGTCCGGCGCGGACGACTACATCGTCAAGCCCTTCAACCCGAAGGAGCTCGTCGCCCGCATCCGCACGCGGCTGCGCCCCGCGAGCTCCGGTCCGGGCGAGGCGCTGCGCATCGGCGACCTCACCGTCGACGTGCTCGCGCACGAGGTCCGACGCGGCGACCAGGTCATCGCCCTCACCCCGCTGGAGTTCGAGCTGCTGGTCGCGCTCGCCTCCAAGCCCCAGCAGGTCTTCTCCCGGGAGATGCTGCTCGAGCAGGTCTGGGGCTACCACTACAAGGCCGACACGCGCCTCGTGAACGTGCACGTGCAGCGACTGCGCGCCAAGGTCGAGCCCGACCCGGACAACCCGCGGATCGTGACCACGGTGCGCGGCGTCGGGTACCGCGCCGGCGCCGTGGTGTGAGGTCATGACCACGGCCCTGCGCCGCCGCGCCGCCTTCATCCGGTGGCTGCGGTCCTGGCGGCGGTGGCCCGAGCAGGTCGGGCGGCTGTGGCTGCGTTCCCTCCGGTTCCGCACCGTCACGGTCACCGTGCTCTGCTCGAGCCTCGCCATCCTCGTGGCCTGCGTGTGGATGGCCCTCGCGATCCAGAACGACCTGTTCCAGTCCCGGCGCACCGAGGCGCTGGACGACGCGGCGCGTGCGACCGCCGCCGCGCAGGAGACCCTCGACTCGTCCGTCCAGACCGACACCGCCCAGGTGCGCAGCGTGTTCACGAGTGTGGCGTCCACGCTGAACCGGCTGTCCAGCTCCGACCGGATCGCCATGTTCCGCGCCGACGCGAGCCCCAGCACGAACGCGCCGGTGCCGTTCTCCCTCGGCGGCGACTGGGACCGTGAGATCACCGACGAGCTGCGGGAGAAGGTCGCCTCCGCATCCGACCTGCAGTGGTGGCAGTCCATCGCGCTCACCGACGACCGCGGCGCACGGGTGCCCGGGATCGTCGTCGGGCAGCAGGTGACCGTGCCCGGCGTCGGCGCCTACGAGCTGTACATCGCCTACGACCTCGCCGCCGCGGCGCAGACCCTCGGGTTCGTCCAGGGCACCCTGTGGTTCGTGGGCGTCGCGCTCGTGCTCATCATCGGCGCGATCTCGTGGATCGTGGTCCGCTCGGTCACCGCCCCGATCGCGGAGGCGGCCCACACCAGCGCCCAGCTCGCGGCCGGGCAGCTCGGCGTCCGGGTCGACATCCACGGCGACGACGAGCTCGCGACCCTGGGGCGGTCGTTCAACGCGATGGCCGACAGCATCCAGACGCAGATCAAGGAGCTCGCCGACCTCTCGCTCGTGCAGCAGCGGTTCGTCTCCGACGTCTCGCACGAACTGCGGACGCCCCTCACGACGATCCGGCTCGCCGCCGACGTCATCAACGACCACCGCACCGAGCTCGACCCGGTCGCCGGGCGCGCCGCGGAACTCCTCCACGCCCAGGTGCAGCGCTTCGAGCTGCTCCTCACCGACCTGCTCGAGATCAGCCGGTACGACGCCGGTTCCGTGCAGCTGGAGATCGAGGCGACGAGCCTGGCGCACCTGGCCGAGGACGTCGTCGCATCGATGCACGAGCTCGCCGCGCAGCACGGCAGCGAGGTGCGCGTCGTCGCGCCCGGCGGGTATTCCGCCGTCGACATGGACCCGCGCCGCATCCGGCGCATCGTGCGGAACCTCATCGGCAACGCGATCGAGCACGGGGAGGGCCGCCCCATCGTCGTCACGGTCGACAGCGACCAGGATGCGGTCGCCCTCGGCGTCCGCGACTACGGGCTCGGGATGCGACCGGAGGACACCGAGCGCGTGTTCGACCGGTTCTGGCGGGCGGACCCGTCACGCAAGCGCACGATCGGCGGCACCGGGCTCGGGCTGTCGATCTCGCTCGGCGACGCGCGCCTGCACGGCGGCCGGATCGACGTCTGGTCCGAACCCGGTCGCGGCAGCCACTTCGTACTCGTGCTGCCGCGGCGCGGCGGTGCCGGCCCGCTGGTGTCGCCCATCCCGCTGGACCCGCAGGATTCCGCGATCGAGGATCTCGGACTCACCCAGCCGATCGGCGTGCCCGGTCTCCGACGGGGGGAGGACGCATGAACCGCATCCTTCGCATCATGCTGGCGGCGGTGCTCCTGGCAGCCCTCGCCGGCTGCGCCGGGCTGCCGACGTCCGGCCCGGTGCAGGCCGGACGCACCGCCGCCGCCGGCGACGACCAGCCCTCGCTCGACTTCCGGCCGGAGGGCCCGCAGCGCGGGGCGACGCCGCAGCAGATCGTCAACGGCTTCATCACCGCCGCGTCCAGTCCCGAGGACGGCTGGGCGATCGCGCAGTCCTTCCTCGCCCCCGACTTCCGCGCCGAATGGGTGCCGCAGGCGGGCGTCGTCGTGGACGTGTTCGCGGCCCGCGAGTACTCCGCATCCGAGGACGGCAGCCAGATCCTGGTGCAGACGACCCCCGTCGCGACCGTGGACGCCGCAGGCACGTACACGATCGCCGAGGAGGGTTCGACGCCGTTCGCCTACCGGCTGGAGCAGCAGGAGGACGGGCAGTGGCGCATCGTGGAGGCCCCGGCGGGGCTCCTCATGGACGAGGACCTGTTCGCGAGCGTGTTCCGCGACTACCAGCTCATGTACTTCGACCCGACGTGGAGCTACCTCGTCCCGGACGTCCGGTGGTTCCCGACCCTCAACGCGGCCGGGCGCATCGCCTCGGGCCTGGTGAACGGGCAGCCCGCCGCCTGGCTCGCGGAGTCCGTCGTGACCGCGTTCCCCGAGGACGTCGACCTCATCCCGGCGGTGCCGGTCAGCGGCACCGGCGTGGCGCAGGCCGAGCTCAGCGAACAGGCGCTCACCGTCGACGACGAGACGCTCGACCGGATGCACACGCAGCTCGCCGCGAGCCTCGCCACCGCCGGGGTGACCGCCGTCGAGATGCTCGTCGACGGCGCGGTCCTCGACGCCGGCGTGGTCGACCCGGCGTCCACGAAGGTCGACGCGCGGGCGCTCGTGCTCACCCCGGACGGGTTCGGATTCCTGGTCTCCGGGGAGGTGACGGAGATCCCGGGCCTGTCGGCGCTCGTCGAACAACTCGCGCCCGTCGCGGTGCAGACCTCGGCCGACCAGGAGACCGCGGCGCTCCGCCTTCCGGACGGCTCGGTGGTCCGTGCGACGGCCGACGGCACCGTCGCGGGCGTGGATGCGCGCAGCGGCCTCGTCGACCCGACGATCGATCCCGCGGGCGTGGTCTGGACCGTCCCCGCGTCGGCACCGGGGGAGGTCCGCGCGACCACCCCGGACGGCGACCTCATCGCGATCGCCGGCGCCTGGCCGGGCGCCGCCCGCATCAGCGCAATGCAGATCTCGCGGGACGGCTCCCGGATGGCCGCCGTCCTCGGGTTCGGCGGCGGGTCGGTCGTCGCCGTCGCCGGCGTCCTGCGGGACGGCCGGGGGACGCCGATCGGTCTCGGGTTCCCGCAGGTGCTCGCCGAACTCCCCGGCGACGGGATCGACGTCGCGTGGCTCGACGACGCCGTGCTCGGCGCGGTCGTCGCCGGCGACCCGACGTACGTCCAGGTGCCGGTGGGCGGTGCGGCATCGACCCTCGACGCCCCGCAGGGGGTGCGGTCGGTCGCCGGATCGAACCTCGTCGGCAGCGTCCGCGTCCTGACCGAGGACGGCGGACTCTACGTGCGGCGCTCGTCGACCTGGGTGCAGACTGCGCAGGACGTCACCGTGCTGGCGACGCAGCAGGGTCTGCCCGACTGATCCTCCCCAGGCCGGGCGAGGGATGCGCCGTCCACCGGAACCTCGACCGCCGGTGTGCACACCGCCCGCCACGGTCAGGCTCGGGGGATGCCGGAACCGCTGCTGCGCGTCGCGCTGGCCGACGCGCTCGCCCTCGTGCTGCCGATCGCCTGCGCGGGGTGCGGGGCGCCCGACACGGGCCTGTGCGACGCCTGCGCACGCGCACTGCGGCCCGCGCCGCGCACCCGCATCCTCCCCGGTGGCGTCCCGGTGGTCGCGGCGCTGCGGTTCGAAGGCGTCGCCGCGTCCGCGATCCGCGCCTACAAGGAGGACGGCCGGACGGCCCTCGCCCGCCCGTTCGGCCGGGCGCTCGCCGCCGCGGTGGCGGCCGCCCCGGACGCCGACCGGTACGTCCCGATGCCGACCTCGCGGGCCGCCTTCCGACGGCGCGGATACCGTCCCGTCGAGCTCGTGATGCGACGGGCGGGACTCGAACCGGCGCGGATGCTGCGACCGCTCCGCGCGACCGCGGACCAGCGCGCGCTCGGACGCGCGGAACGCGCCGGCAACGTCCGGGGGAGTCTCGCGGCGGTGCGGACGGACACCGGCCGCATCCTCGTCGTCGATGACGTCGTGACCACCGGTGCGACCGTCCTCGAGGCGGTCCGCGCGCTCCGCCAGGCGGGTGCGGACGTCGTCGGTGCGGTCGTCGTCGCAGCCACCCCGCGGCGCCTCCCGGACCCCGTGACGACCGATTCCGTCAAGCTCGGGATCATCCCGTGACACATGCCTCCTCCCGGGATACGGTGGGCACACCAAGGCGACAAGGTCCGCCCTTGACCCGGGTGGACCCGACAAGGAGGCAAGGATGGAAACCAGCATCGTCGGCGTGGGCGTCGGTATCTCCGACCGGTTCCGCACCGTGGTCGAGGAGAAGTCCACGCGCATCGAGAACATCGCCCCGCGAGCAGAGCGGCTCGATGTGAAAGTCACCCATCGCGCCTATCGCAACGGTCATCAGGAGGATTCGACCGTTGAGCTCACGATCACCGGCAAGGGCATCCCCGTGGTCCGCGCCGAGGCGGTCGACGGTGACAAGTTCACCGCCCTCGACCTCGCCGTCGACAAGCTGTGCGAGCAGATCCGCCGCGCCAAGGAGAAGCGGATCGATGCGCGCAACCATCCCCGCAAGGTCCACTACGAGAAGGGCACCGGCGAACTCGCCGGCATCGATGTGACCCCCGCATCCGTCGAGGTGCTGGCAGCCGTCGCGACCGGCGAGGTGCCGGTGCAGACCGGCGCGGACGAGGAGGCGGACTACACGCCCGTCGTCATCCGCACGAAGACGTTCGAGGCCGAGTGGATGACGGTCGAGGACGCCGTCGACCGCATGGAGCTCGTCGGCCACGACTTCTTCCTCTTCATCGACGCCAAGACCGACCACCCCAGCGTCGTCTACCGCCGCAAGGGCTGGGACTACGGCGTGATCTCGCTCGAGACCGCCGCGCAGCCCGCGGCCGTCACGGTCTGACCGGACCGACCGGAGGGGGGAGCCGATCCGGCTCCCCCCTCCTCCTGTGCGCGGCGGCGCGCTTCGGCGTGCACAACTGCGGAGTTGGTGGGTGACACGCCGTGGGTGGATGCGGGTGGCTCGGGGTGTCGGGTGTGGTCTCCGCAGTTGTGCTCGCGGCATCCGCGACGGCCGGGGTGCGGGGCCGGGGAGGGGGACCGGTCGCGGCGGCGCGCTCGGGCGTGCACAACTGCGGAGTTCGTGGGCGACACGCCGTGGGTGGATGCGGGTGGCTCGGCGTGTCGGGTGTGGTCTCCGCAGTTGTGCTCGCGGCATCCGCGACCTCCGCGGGCGCGCCCGCATCCGCCGCCGCTACCTCCGCGGGCGGCACCCGGAGGACGGGGCGGTCAGTCGAACATGTCGCCGAGCAGGCCGCCGAGCAGCACGCCGCCGATGATCCCGCCCATGATGTTGCCCGACCCCGACCCGGGGCGCGGACCGCCACCCCACTGGTCGCGGGGGCGGGACTCGTCGATGTCCCGCTGTGCGAGGCGGAGCGCCTCACTTGCCAGCTCGCTCGCGCGGCGTGCCATCGGCAGCGCCTGCTCACGGGAGTCGTCCACCGGGGGGAGCCGGTCGATGTCGGCGCGCACCCGCTGCGACTCCGCGAGCCGGGTGCGGGCGTCGGCGCCGATCCAGCCGCGGTGGCCGTCGATGAGGCTGCGGGCCACGGCGATCTGCCGGTCGGCGTCGTCGACGGCGTGGCGCACGAGGTCGGGGCTCGGCAGCGGCCGCGCCGCGCGGGCACGTGCCGCGTCGACGGCCGCGTCCAGCGCGGTGTTCGCCTCCCGCAGACGCGACAGCTCGTCGAACGGGTCGTTGCGGGTCCCCGAGGGCGCGAGCGAGGCCAGGGCCTCCTCGAGTCGTGCCGCCGCCGCCAGGACCTCGGGGGTGCGCGGCGCGTCCCGCACCGCCATCAGGTCGCCGCGGGAGTCCGCGATCACATCGGTGAGGGTCGACTCCGCGCGCAGCGCCTCGATCTCGAAGTCCTCCACCGCGTCGAGCATGCCCTCGGCGCGGCGCACGGACTCGGTCGCCGCCTCCAGTGCGAGGTTCGCCTCCTCGCCACGGCCGGCGTCGCGCCGGCGCTCGGACACGTCGGCGCTGTGCTCGGCGAACCCGAGCACCTGCTCGGCCTCGTCCGGGTTGCCCGACACCTGCCGGAGCGCGCTGTCGGAGTAGCGCGTCGCGAGTCGTTCCACGATCGTCCGCGCGGTCGGGATGCGCTCCCGGAGGCGCTGCGCGTCGCGACGCACTCCGGCCAGCACCTCGGGGGCGCGTCGGATGCGGGCGACCTGGTCGGCCAGTGCCGAGGTGCGGTCGTCGAGGAGCTCCTCGGCCCACTCGCACAGCTGCGCGATCCGTGCGTTCCGGGTGCGCAGCTCCTCCGGGGTGTCGGGGATCTCGTCGTGGTTGAGCTGGTGGAGGTGGAACGCCTCGGCGAGGTGCGTGCGCACCGCGGTGAGCGCCTCGCGCAGGTCGCCCACGGCCTTCGGACCGAGTTCCGCCTCGGCGAACGCGAGCTCCTGGGTCGTCGTGCGGATGCGCTCGTCGACCGCGACGAGGCCCTGCTGGGCACGGCGCGCCAGTTCGGCGTCCTGCGCGTCGACCTCCGCCTGACGTTCGCGTTTGCGCTTGCCCCACAGTCCAGCCATGGAACGATCCTAGGTCTCGCTCCCCGTCCCAGGGTCGGGGGTGGCGGCGCGCAACGGCCTGCCGCGGCGGGGACGCGTGGGGGCGAGGGGGAGCGGCGGCACCGGATGCTCCCGCAGCATCCGCTCCGCCGCGTCCAGCCAGTCCGCTCGCCCGTGCGCGGCCGCGCTCGCGGCGGATGCCGCCAGCGCTGCGGCCATCGCCTCCGCATCCTCGGGCGCTCCGGAGGCGGCCGGCGGCGACACGAGCGCGTCGCGCTCGGCCGCGATCGCCGCCTGGGCGCCTTCGGGGAGGGATGCGGCCAGCGCGATCTTCGCGGCCAGCGCGTCGAGGTCGAGTTCCGGCGAGGCGGACCCCAGCCAGTCGCGGGCCGCGGTGCGGCCGGCGTCGGTGATCCGGTAGTAGACGTGCCCCTGCGCATCCGTCTCGGCGGTGGCGACCAGGCCGTCGCGTTCGAGCCGTTCCAGCGTGTTGTAGATCTGCCCCACGTTCAGCGAGCGGGCAGCGCCGGTGCGCCGCTCGTACTCCGCGCGCAACTGGTACCCGTAGCAGGGGCCGAGCGTCAGCAGCGCGAGCAGGCTGTGGCGGACGGACATGCCTTCCCCCTCGCGCTCCGGCGGCACATGTCTTCCGAGCATAGCCAGAGCCCGCCGGGCGACGGCTCGCCGAGAGCGAACGCCGCCCGCATCCGGTGCCTTCGCAGGTCACGGGTGGATAACATGGGGCGGTGTGCCCGTCGGACGGGCGCGCGCCGGCGTGCCCGCGCCGACCGATGGATGGAGATCCCCTGTGGCCAACCCTCTCGAGAGACTGCTCCGCGCCGGTGAAGGACGCGTGCTGCGCCGACTCCAGCAGGTCGTGAAGGCGGTGGGCGCGCTCGAGGACGAGTACGCCAAGCTCACCGACGACGAGCTGCGCGGCGAGACGGCGGAACTGCGGGCGCGGCACGAGGCGGGGGAGACCCTCGACCAGCTCATGCCCGAGGCGTTCGCCGCGGTGCGTGAGGCGGCCAAGCGGACCCTCGGGCAGCGGCCGTACGACGTGCAGATCATGGGCGGCGCGGCGCTGCACCTGGGCAACATCGCCGAGATGAAGACCGGTGAGGGCAAGACCCTGACCGCGACCTTCGCCGCCTACCTCAACGCGATCGCGGGCAAGGGCGTCCACGTGGTCACGGTCAACGACTTCCTCGCCGGGTACCAGTCGGAGCTCATGGGCCGCGTCTACCGCGCACTCGGGATGACGACGGGCACGATCGTCTCCGGCCAGAACCCGCAGGTGCGGCGCACCCAGTACGAAGCCGACATCACGTACGGCACGAACAACGAGTTCGGGTTCGACTACCTGCGCGACAACATGGCCTGGCGCAAGGAGGACCTCGTCCAGCGCGGCCACTTCTTCGCGATCGTCGACGAGGTCGACTCGATCCTCATCGACGAGGCCCGCACCCCCCTCATCATCTCCGGGCCGTCCTCGGGTGAGGCCAACCGCTGGTTCAGCGAGTTCGCGAAGATCGCGCGGACGCTCGAAGCCGGCGTCGACTACGAGGTCGACGAGAAGAAGCGCACGATCGGCGTGCTCGAACCGGGCATCGAGAAGGTCGAGGACTACCTCGGCATCGACAACCTGTACGAGTCGGCGAACACCCCGCTCATCTCGTTCCTGAACAACTCGATCAAGGCGCTCGCGCTGTTCAAGCGCGACACCGACTACGTCGTGATGAACGACGAGGTCATGATCGTCGACGAGCACACCGGCCGCATCCTGGTCGGACGCCGCTACAACGAGGGCATCCATCAGGCCATCGAGGCCAAGGAGGGCGTGCCGGTCAAGGCGGAGAACCAGACGCTGGCCACCGTCACCCTGCAGAACTACTTCCGTCTCTACGACAAGCTCTCCGGCATGACCGGTACCGCCGACACCGAGGCGGCGGAGTTCATGTCGACGTACAAGCTCGGCGTCGTCCCCATCCCCACGAACAAGCCGATGATCCGCAAGGACCAGCCCGACCTCGTCTACAAGAACGAGCAGGCGAAGTTCGCCCAGGTCGTCGAGGACATCGCCGCCCGTCACGAGGCCGGGCAGCCGGTGCTCGTCGGCACGGTCAGCGTCGAGAAGAGCGAGTACCTCTCGCGCCTGCTCGCGAAGAAGGGCGTGCGGCACGAGGTCCTCAACGCGAAGAACCACGCGCGCGAGGCCGAGATCGTCGCCCGCGCGGGCAAGCTCGGCGCCGTCACCGTCGCCACGAACATGGCCGGCCGCGGTACCGACATCATGCTCGGCGGCAACGCGGAGTTCCTCGCCGTGCAGGAGATGAAGGCGAAGGGGCTCGACCCGGTGGAGACGCCGGAGGAGTACGAGGCCGAGTGGGAGACCGTGTACGAGCGGGTCAAGCAGGAGGTCGACGCGGAGGCCGAGAAGGTCATCGCCACCGGCGGCCTCTACGTGCTGGGCACCGAGCGCCACGAGTCGCGCCGCATCGACAACCAGCTGCGCGGCCGGTCGGGCCGTCAGGGCGACCCCGGTGAGAGCCGGTTCTACCTCTCGCTCACCGACGACCTCATGCGCCTGTTCCAGTCCGGCGCCGCCGAGGCCATCCTCGCCCGCACGAACTTCCCCGACGACGTCGCCATCGAATCCGGCATGGTCAGCCGTGCGATCAAGAGCGCGCAGGCGCAGGTCGAGGCGCGCAACGCCGAGATGCGCAAGAACGTGCTGAAGTACGACGACGTGCTGAACCGCCAGCGCGAGGCGATCTACACCGACCGCCGGCACATCCTGCAGGGCGACGACATCGCCGACCGGGTGCAGCACTTCATCGAGGATGCGGTCGACGCGATCGTGACGGACAAGACCGGCAGCGGGCGCACCGAGAGCTGGGACTTCGACGCCCTCTGGACCGAGCTGAAGACCGTGTACCCGGTGGGCGTCACGATCGACGAGGTCATCGCCGAGGCGGGGGAGAAGGGACGGGTGACCGTCACCGGCCTGAAGCGCGAACTCATCAGCGACGCGAAGATCGCCTACGGCAAGCGCGAGGAGCAGCTGGGGTCCGAGGCCATGCGGGAGCTCGAACGCCGTGTGGTGCTGCAGGTGCTCGACCGTCGCTGGCGCGACCACCTGTACGAGATGGACTACCTCAAGGACGGCATCGGCCTGCGGGCGATGGCCCAGCGCGACCCGCTCATCGAGTACCAGCGCGAAGGCTACGAGATGTTCCAGGCGATGATGGGGCAGATCAAGGAGGAGGCCGTCGGGTTCCTCTTCAACCTCGAGGTCGAGGTGCGCCGTCAGGGCGAGGCCGGCACCGAGGTCGAGGCCAAGGGGCTCGCCGCGCCCGCCGCGGTCGAGACGAACCTCGAGTACTCCGCCCCCAGCGAGGACGGCGACGTCGAGGTCCGCAACGACCGCGGGCAGGTGCAGAAGGCCGCCACCGGCCGCGCCAAGCAGGCCGCCGCGGCACCGTTCGCCCCGAAGGCCCCCGCGGCCGAGGCGCCCCGTGGCGCGTTCGGGCAGAAGACCGCGCCGGAGACCGCCGCGGCCGCGCCGCAGAACCGCGCCCAGCGCCGGGCGAAGAAGAAGTGACGTGCGGGGCGGGCGCCTACGCGCCCGTCCCCCAGTCGTAGGACTGCTTGCGCAGCTCCAGGTAGACGAACGTCTCCGACGTGATGACGCCCGGGAGCGTGCGGATGCGGGTGTTCAGCAGTTCCAGCAGGTCCTCGTCCGATGCGCAGACGACCTCGACGAGGATGTCGAAACTCCCCGCAGTGAGCACGAGGTAATCGACCGCCTCGATGCGTTCGAGTTCCGCCGCGACCGACCGGACGTCGCCGGACACCCGGATGCCCACCATCGCCTGCCGTTGGAAGCCCAGCTGGAGCGGGTCGGTGACGGCGACGACCTGCATCACCCCGGATGCGGTGAGCCGCTGCACGCGCTGGCGCACCGCGCCCTCGCTCAGGCCGACGGCCTTGCCGATCTCCGCGTAGGAGCGTCGGCCGTTCTCCTGCAGCTGCTCGATGATGCGCTTCGAGATGTCGTCCAGTGGGCCGTGTGTCGGCACGTCTCCTCCAGTCCTGGATGCGCAGGGACGCCCCACGCTACTGCGGAAACAGTTCTTCCAACAGATCCTGCGGCGGTATCCATGTGAATTCCGTGTTTCGAACCACGGAAAACGTAGCGGGCGTCGGGGGCGCTGTGCCAGGATCGGACCACTTGGCACCCGTCCGCTCTCGACTCGAGGAGATCCCGATGCCCCGAGGACCCCTTCCCGCCGACCCCGCGATCCGCGCGCTCATCGCTCAGGCCCGCGCCGCGAACCTCACCCGCCGCGGATTCGTCGGCGCCGCCGGCCTCTCCATGGCCGCGTTCCTGGCAGCCTGCTCCGGCCGTGTCGGTGGGGGCACCGACGCCTCCGCGACCGCGGCCGAGGACCTGTCCGCCTCGCAGAAGAACCTGACGTGGGCGAACTGGGCGTTCTACCTCGACGAGGACGACGACGGCAACCACCCGACCCTCGAGGCGTTCAACGAGGCGACCGGACTGAACGTCAAGTACGACGTCGCCGTCGACGACAACAACACCTACTTCGCGAAGGTCCGCGACCAGCTCGCGCTCGGTCAGGACATCGGCGCCGACACCGTCTGCCTCACCGACTGGATGGCGGGCATCTGGATCAACGCCGGCTACGCGCAGGAGCTCGACAAGGCGAACCTGCCCAACGTCACGAAGAACCTCGTGCCGAGCCTGCAGAACCCCGGCTTCGACCCGGGCCGGAAGTTCTCGGTGCCGTGGCAGTCGGGCTTCGCCGGACTCGCCTGGAACAAGGAGAAGCTGCCGAACGGGCTGCAGTCGGTCGAGGACCTGTGGAACCCGGAGCTGAAGGGCCGCGTCGGGGTGCTCAGCGAGATGCGCGACACCATCGGCATCATCATGCTCAGCCAGGGCGTCGACATCTCCAGCGACAGCTGGGGCGACACCGAGTTCCAGAACGCGATCGACCTGTTCGCGAAGCAGGTCTCCGACGGGCAGATCCGCAACATCAAGGGCAACTCCTACGCCGACGACCTCAAGAACGAGGACACCCTCGCCGCGATCGTGTGGTCGGGCGACATCACGGCGATCAACGCCGAGGTGGGCGACAAGTTCGGCTTCGCGCTGCCGGACTCCGGCGGCACCCTGTGGAGCGACAACTTCCTCATCCCGATCGGGTCGAGCCAGAAGACCAACGCCGAGAAGCTGATCGACTACTACTACCAGCCGGAGGTGGCCGCCGAGGTCGCCGCGTGGGTGAACTACATCACGCCCGTCGCCGGCGCGCAGGAGGCCATGGCCGAGATCGACCCCGAGATGGTCGACAACCAGCTCATCTTCCCGAGCGCGGAGACGCTCGCCCAGGCGCACATCTTCCGTGACCTCACCCCCGAGGAGCAGCAGCGCTACAACGGCGAGTTCGAGGCCGTCGGGCTCGGCGCATGAGCGCGGGGCAGGACTTCGGCGCCGCCGGCGCCGACCTCGAACTGCGCGGCATCCGCAAGGAGTTCCCCGGCTTCACCGCGATCGAGGAGCTCGACCTCCTCATCCCGGCCGGGTCGTTCTTCGCCCTGCTCGGGCCGTCCGGATGCGGCAAGACGACCACGCTGCGCCTGGTCGCCGGGCTCGAGCAGCCCACCGCGGGCAACGTGCTCCTCGGCGGCAAGGACGTCACCGGCCTCGCCCCGCACAAGCGGCCGGTCAACACGGTGTTCCAGAGCTACGCCCTCTTCCCGCACATGACGGTGCTCGAGAACGTCGCGTTCGGCCTGAAGCGCCGCCGGGTGGGCGACGCGATCGGCAAGGCGCACGAGGCACTCCGACTGGTCGAGCTCGACCACGTCGCCGACCGCCGGCCCTCGCAGCTCTCCGGCGGCCAGCAGCAGCGTGTGGCGCTCGCCCGCGCGGTCGTGAACCGACCGGCGCTGCTGCTCCTCGACGAGCCGCTCGGCGCCCTCGACCTCAAGCTCCGCCGGCAGATGCAGGTCGAGCTGAAGGCGATCCAGAGCGAGGTCGGACTGACCTTCCTCCACGTCACCCACGACCAGGAGGAGGCCATGACGATGGCCGACACGGTCGCGGTCATGAACAAGGGGCGCATCGAGCAGCTCGGCAGCCCGCAGGAGCTCTACGAGCGCCCCCGCACCGGGTTCGTCGCCACCTTCCTCGGTCAGTCGAACCTCGTGCGCGGCACGGTCGAGTCCGAGGCGAACGGTCTGCTCACCGTGCGGACCGCCGGCGGGGTGGTGGCCGTGCCGAGCGACCGCGCCGTCGTCCGCTCCGGCGACATCACGGTCGGCGTCCGCCCGGAGAAGCTCATGCTCCACGGCACCGAGCCGCGCCGCGACGGCGACCACAACGTGCTCGGCCCCGGGCGGATCACCGACGTGTCGTTCACCGGCGTCAGCACGCAGTACCTCGTGGAGATCCCCGGTGTCGGGACGATCTCCGTCTTCTCGCAGAACCTCGTCTACGGCGCGGTCTTCGCCGAGGGCGACGAGGTGTGGGTGGCCGGCCAGCGCGAGCACACCTTCGGGCTCGAGGCGGACGCGCGCGACGCCGTCGCCGACCCCGAGCTCGCGGCCGACCCCGTCACCGCGGGGGAGGCGGCGTAACCATGGCGCTCACCGCCCTCGCACCCGCAGGTGCGGGCTCCGGCGCCGCCGCGCCGGGGCGTCGCCGCGGCGGGATCATCGCGCTCGCGCTGCTCACCCCGGGGCTGGCGTACCTCGCGCTGTTCTTCCTCGTCCCGTTCGTCTCCCTGCTGATGACCTCGTTCGGGGTGAACGTCCCCGACCAGTACGGCGTGTTCGACTACGGCTTCCGCTGGGAGAACTACGTCGACGTCATCTCCCAGTACTGGCCGCAGGCGCTGCGCTCCTTCTGGTTCGCCCTGCTCGCGACCGTGTTCGCGCTGCTCATCGGCTACCCGATCGCGTACTTCATCGGCGTGCGGATCCGCGAGCGGACGCTGCTGCGCAACCTCCTGCTGGTGCTCGTCATCGCGCCGTTCTTCATCTCGTTCCTGCTGCGCACGCTCGCGTGGAAGCAGATCTTCTCGGATGAGGGCGTCGTCGTCTCGGCGCTGCAGTTCCTCGGGCTCATGGGTCCGCAGGGGCACATCACCGGCACCGCGTTCGCCGTCGTGTTCGGTCTGACCTACAACTACGTGCCGTTCATGACGCTGCCGCTGTTCGCCACGCTCGACCGCCTCGACAAGCGCCTGCTGGAGGCGGGGAGCGACCTGTACGCGAGCCCGCGGCAGACGTTCCTGCGGATCACGCTGCCGCTGTCGCTGCCGGGCATCGTGTCGGGGACGCTGCTGACGTTCATCCCGGCCACCGGCGACTACGTGAACGCCAGCCAGTCGTTCCTCGGCAGCTCGTCGACCGCGATGATCGGCAACGTCATCCAGTCGAAATTCCTCATCACCGTGAACTACCCGCAGGCGGCGGCGCTCAGCATCCTGCTCATGGCCGTGATCGTCGTGATCGTGAGCGTGTACGTGCGCCGCTCGGGGACGGACGAACTCCTGTGAGCATGAAGACAGAGACCTCCACCGCCACCGCGCCGTTCGCGCGGCCGAACCCGGTGCGCACGAAGATCGGCCTCGGCCGCTGGCTGCTGCCCACGTACGTGACCATCGCGTTCGTACTGCTGCTGATCCCGATCGTGTACACGTTCGTGTTCTCGTTCAACGCGGCGAACCGCTCGAACATCTCGTGGAACGGGTTCACGCTCGCGAACTGGATGAACGTGTGCTCGCAGGCCGACGTGTGCGTCGCCTTCGGCAACAGCCTCATCGTCGGGGGCGTGTCCACGGTGCTCGCCACGGTGCTCGGCACGATGATCGCGATCGCGCTGGTGCGGTACCGCTTCCGCGCCCGCTCGGCGATCAGCGTCCTGCTGTTCCTGCCGATGGCGACCCCCGAGGTCGTCATCGGTGCGGGGCTCGCCGCGCAGTTCCTCACCGCCGGCATCAGCAAGGGCCTGGTGACGATCATCATCGCCCACACCATGTTCTGCCTGAGCTTCGTCGTGGTGACGGTGCGTGCTCGCGTGCTCTCGCTCGACCCGGCGCTGGAGGAGGCGGGCCGCGACCTGTACGGCTCCCCGAACCAGGTGTTCTGGCGGGTGACGTTCCCGCTGCTGCTGCCCGGCATCATCGCGGCCGCGCTGCTGTCGTTCAGCCTCAGCTTCGACGACTTCATCATCACGTACTTCACCTCGGGCACGGTCCAGACCTTCCCGGTGTACGTGTACGTGGCGGCCCAGCGCGGCATCCCGCCGCAGGCGAACGTCATCGCCTCCGCGGTGTTCCTGCTGGCGATCGCGGCGGTGCTGATCTTCCAGGTGGTCTCGGCCTCCCGCGCCAAGCGCCGAGCCTGACCCGCCGCATCCGTCCCAGACGGCCATCCCGGACCGCGAGACTGCATCTGCGCGCCGAGACAGCGGGGTAACCCCGCAGTCTCGGCGGCACGATGCAGTCTCGCGGTTCGTGCATGGGGGGATGCGGGGGGCCAGGGGAGGGCGATTGGCAGGGCGGGGGCGGGGATATCCTGATCCGATGAGCCCGCTGCGACCCCTCGACCAGTCGAACAAGCTGAAGAACGTCCTCTACGAGATCCGCGGCGAGGCACTCGTGGAGGCCGACCGGCTCGAGGCCGAGGGCCACACGATCCTGAAGCTCAACACCGGCAACCCGGCGACGTTCGGGTTCGAGGCGCCGTACCAGATCGTCCGCGACATGATCGCGGCGGTGCCCACCGCGCACGGCTACAGCGACAGCAAGGGCATCCTCTCCGCCCGACGCGCGGTCGTGTCGCGCTACGAGCAGGTGCCCGGGTTCCCCGCGTTCAGCCCCGACGACGTGTACCTGGGCAACGGGGTGTCCGAACTCATCACCATGACGATGCAGGCCCTCCTCGACGAGGGCGACGAGGTCCTGATCCCGGCGCCCGACTATCCCCTGTGGACCGCCATGACCAGCCTCGGCGGCGGCACCCCGGTGCACTACGTCTGCGACGAGCAGAACGGGTGGGAACCCGACATCGAGGACATCCGGTCGAAGATCACCGACCGCACCAAGGCGATCGTCGTCATCAACCCGAACAACCCCACCGGTGCCGTCTACCGCCGGGAGGTCCTGCAGCAGATCGTCGACGTCGCCCGCGAGCACTCGCTGCTGCTGCTCTCCGACGAGATCTACGACCGCATCCTGTTCGACGACGCGCAGCACATCCCGCTCGCGACGCTCGCGCCCGACCTGCTGTGCCTCACCTTCAACGGCCTGTCCAAGACCTACCGGGTGGCCGGCTACCGCTCCGGCTGGCTCGTCATCACGGGTCCCAAGTCGCACGCCGCCGGGTTCATCGAGGGCATCACCCTGCTCGCGTCGACCCGCCTGTGCCCGAACGTGCCCGCGCAGCACGCCGTGCAGGCGGCGCTGTCCGGCGTGCAGTCGATCAACGCGCTCATCGCGCCCGCCGGGCGCCTCCGCGAGCAGCGGGACACCGCGTGGGCGGGCCTGGAGGCGATCCCCGGCGTCAGCTGCGTGAAGCCGCAGGGTGCGCTGTACGCGTTCCCGCGGCTCGATCCCGGGGTGCACGAGATCCACGACGACCAGAAGCTCGTGCGCGACCTGCTCCTGTCCGAGCACATCCTGCTCGTACCCGGCACCGGCTTCAACTGGCCCACCCCCGACCACCTGCGGGTCGTGACGCTGCCCGAGGCGAGGGTCATCGGCGAGGCGATCGAGCGGATGGGCAATTTCCTGGCCTCCTACAAGCAGTAGGACGCGTCGGCGCGCCGGACCGGCGTCAAGCGGTTCCGTCGCGCCCGCGTGCGGGCGTAGCATCCGGGCCATGGCCATCGAACTCAACGAACCCGCCCTCCGCCACGCCCGTGCGCTCGTGCGCGAGGGCAAGGTCGTCCGCGACGAGCGCGACGACTGGTCCGAGGCCGCGCCCACCGCCGACGAGGAGAACCACTTCATCGAACGCGAGGGGTGGACCGCGTACTCCCACTGGCATCTCGGCGTCGACCGGCACGAGAACCCGGAGACGAAGCGGGCGTACTCGTTCCCGGTCGGCGACTTCCGCAAGGTGCACCGCTCGGGGGTCATCTCGGCGGAGAGCCGCGCCGGCCAGTACGACCACGACGAGATCGAGGCGGCGCTGAAGTCGCTGCTCGAACTCATCGACCGGGACGCCTGACGTGACCGCCGCCCGCACGGTCGACCTCCTCGTCGTCGGCAGCGGGGTGGCGGGGCTGAGCGCCGCGATCGCGGGGCGGCGCGCCGGACTCGACGTGCTCGTCGTCGAACGCGAACCGACCTGGGGCGGCACGACCGCGCTCTCCGGCGGGGGACTCTGGATGCCGAACAACCCGCTCATGCGCGCGGCGGGCGTCGACGACTCGGTCGAGACGGCGCTGGCGTACCTGGACGCCACGGTCGGCGACGTCGGCCCGTGGACGAGCCGAGCGCGCAAGCGTGCGTTCGTCGAGACGATCCCGGAGTACATGCGCGTCCTCGCCGAGGAGGGGGTGCGGTGGGTCATGGCCACGGACTACCCCGACTACTACCCCGACCTCCCCAGCGGCCGCATCGGCCGCGCCGTGGAGGTGGCGCCGTTCGACATGCGACGGCTGGGCGCCTGGCGCAGGCACGTGCGCGTCAGCGTGCCGGCGCCCGTGATGACCGACGACGTCTGGTTGCTCTCGCGGGCCTGGTCGTCGCCGAGCGGGTTCGCGCGCGGGGTGCGGCTGGTGCTGCGCACCCTCGGCGGGATCGCGCGGGGCCGGATGCTGTACGGCATGGGCGGTGCGCTCGCCGCGTCGCTCCTGTACGCGGTCCGGCAGGGCGGCACACCGGTGTGGCTGCGCTCCCCGATGCGGCGGCTGCGCACCGACGGCGACCGGGTGACCGGTGCCGTGGTCGAGCGCCACGGGATCGAACTCGAGATCGTCGCCCGGCGCGGGGTCATGCTCGCCGCGGGCGGGTTCGCGCAGAACCGGGAGTGGCGGCGCCGGTACCAGGGCGTCGACGGCTGGTCGAGCGCGCCGCTCGGACAGCAGGGCGAGGGGATCGCCGCGGGCGCGGAGGTCGGCGGTGCGCTGGCCATGATGGAGGACGCGTGGTGGGGCGCCACCGCGCAGACGGTCGACGGCGGGCGGCAGCACGGCTTCATCCTCAACGAGCGCTCCGACCCGTGGAGCATCGTCGTCGACCAGTCCGGCCGGCGGTACCTGAACGAGTCGGAGTCGTACGTCGACTTCGGCCAC
Organism: Microbacterium sp. GXF7504; assembly: GCF_054798235.1. Taxonomy (NCBI): domain Bacteria; kingdom Bacillati; phylum Actinomycetota; class Actinomycetes; order Micrococcales; family Microbacteriaceae; genus Microbacterium; species Microbacterium sp. GXF7504. The sequence continues at coordinate 379,012 of NZ_JBSJZI010000003.1, forward strand.
CACATGCTCGAGCGCGACCGCACCGTCCCGGCGATCCCGTCGTGGCTCGTCATGGACCACCGGCACCGGATGCGGTTCCTGAACTCCACCCTGATGATCCCCGGTGCCGCCGCGAAGCTGACCGCGGCGGGCGAACTCGTGCGCGCTGCCACGCTGCCCGACCTCGCGCGGGCGATGGGGGTGGACGAGCAGGTATTCCTCGCGGAGGTCACCCGATTCAACGGGTTCGCACGCCGGGGGAAGGACGACGACTTCGGCCGCGGCGACACCGCGTACGACAGGTACTACAGCTCACCCCTCGCGCGGCCCAACCCGAACCTCGGCGCGATCGAGCGCGGCCCGTTCACCGCGTTGAAGATCTATCCCGGCGACCTCGGCACCAAGGGCGGTCTCGTCACGGACGAGCATGCGCGGGTGCTGCGGGAGGACGGGAGCGTCATCGAGGGCCTGTACGCGGCCGGCAACACCACCGCATCCGTCATGGGGCACACCTACCCGGGGCCGGGGAGCACGATCGGCCCGGCCGGTGTGTTCGGCTACCTCGGGGCGCTGCACGCCGCAGGGCGCTGACCGCCCGAACCGGTCAGAGGAGGGCGAGCGAGGTCGCGCGCCAGCGGTGGTCGAAGCCCTCAAGCCGGATCGCGAGGGCACGGGTACGCGCGGGGCCCGCGACCACGACGACCGCCTCGACGACGCCGTCGGCCGGGGCGGAGTGGTGGACGCTGAGGATCGAGTGCACCGGACGCGCCGCCGGTACCCCGCGGGCGCTGCGCGCGCGGATCGCGAGGTTCACCCGCGTCAGCAGGCCGCGGTAGGCCTCCTCGGTGAGCCAGCGCGCGAGCTGGTCCAGGTCGCGGACGCCGGCCAGGGACTCGAGGACGCCCTGGGTGAGGTTGCGCAGGAGGGGCACCGGATCCGGCAGCTCGGCCGAGGGCGTGGGCTGCGGGGCGAAGAAGTCCGCGGATGCGGTCCGTCGTGTGGGCCGCGCCGCGGTGGCGACGCTTGCCTGCAGGTGTGCCATGGTGCCTCACTCGCTGGGGGGATGGTGAGCACGGTCAGTCCAGCACGCGGCGCCGGTCGTGAACGGAATGTGGAAAACTTCTCATCGAATCCCACCGGGTGCCCTAATCTCGGCGCGTGCGCTGGGAACGCCTCTTCGAGGACCTGCAGGACCAGTTCGCCTCCGAGTGGGAGGCGGAGCGCGCGGCGCTGGACACCGAGGCCGAACGCCTGCGACTCGCGCGCCTGCCGCTGCGTGCACGCCTCGCCGTCCCCGCCGCCGCATCCGCCGCCGTCCGGATCGATCTGCCGAGCGGGGAGGACGTGGCGGGCACGCTCGACGCGGTCGGCGAGGACTGGCTGGGCGTCGGGCTCGACACCGGCGGGGCGGCGCTGATCCGGGCCGAGGCCGTGCTCGGTGTCCGGATGCCCGAGGTCGACCTGCTGCACAGTGCCCGGGAGGTGCCCGCCCCGCCCCGGTCCCTCGCCGAGCGGATGCCGTTCGCCTTCGTGCTCCGGGACCTCGCCCGCCGTCGCGACGCCGTCCGGGTGCACCGGGTGGACGGCTCGGTGCTCGCCGGAACGATCGACCGCGCGGGTGCCGACCACTTCGACCTCGCGGTGCACGAGCCGGGCACGCCGCGCCGTGCCGCGCACGTCACGGGGTTCCGGATGGTGCCGTGCGCCGCCACCGCCTGGGTGCGGGTCGACGAGCGACGGGCACGCTGAGTCAGTCCGGGTTGCGGACGGGCCCGAGCCCCCACAGCTCGGGGAAGCTCGCGGCGTTCGACTGCCGCCACAGCGCGATGCGCCGGGCCTCCTCGGCCTGATCGTCGAGGTAGTGCACGACGCTCTCCTCGTCGATCCGCCACTGCGCGGGCGACCCGAGCCGCGCACCCCGCAGCCGTCCGTCGAGCACGAGCGCGAGCACCTCGTCGACCGAGACGCCGAGGGCCTCCGCGACCTCGGCGGGGGAGACATGGCGCCCCGCGAACGGGTTCGACTCGGGCATGTTCCGATTATCGACGGCGCCCGTCGGTGCCGGGACCGGTCTCCGGGCGCGCTGTGGATAACGCCCGACGCCCAGGCGGCCGCTGGACGACCATGGTCGGCATGACCAGCACGACACCCAGACCGCGCGCCCGTTCGGTGTGGGTCGACCCGCGGTTCCTCATCGGGATCGTGGTGGTCGCGGTCTCGATCGCCGGTGTCTGGTTCGTCGTCGCCTCCGCGCGCCAGACGGCCCCGGTGCTCGTCGCCGCGCGCACGCTCGTCGCGGGGGAGCCGGTGCGAAGCGGTGACGTCCGCGTCACCGAGGTGGCGCTCGGCACCGTCGCCGACGACTATGCCGTGCCCGGCGCGCTCGCCGACGACGCGGTCGCGTTGCGCACGGTGCCGGCGGGCGAGCTGGTGCCGGTCGACGCGGTCGGCACGGCGGAGGCCGTGCGCACCACCGTCGTCGTCGTCCCCTCCGGCACCGCGGTGCCCGCCGCGGTGGCCGCGGGCACGCGCGTCGAGGTCTGGGTCGCACCCGCCGGCACCGACGGCGCCGTCGAACCGCCGCGCATCCTCGTCGCCGACGCGACGGTCGCCCGGCTCGTGGCCGACGAGGCGCTCGTCGCGTCCCGCGGCGCCTCGCTCGAACTCGTCGTGCCGCGTGCCGACGTCCCCGACCTGCTGGCCGCGCTCGCCGCCGACGCGGTGCTGTCGGTGGTGCCCGCGGCCGGGGGCGTGCCATGACGAACGTCGTGGTGATGCTCCCCGGGCCGCAGTCGGCGTCGCTCGTGGCGGCGCTCGTCGCGCGTGGCGTCACGGCGACCGCGGTGCCCGAGCACGAGCCGGTGCCCTCCCTCGACGGCGTCGACCTCCTCGTCGTGCGGGCGGTGCACCGTACGCTGCACGCGGGCGTGGTGGCCGCGGCGGACCGTGCCGGCACGCGCATCGTCCCGGTGGGGGCGGATGCGGGTGCGGTGCGCCTCGCGGCAGGCTTCGGTCTGGGGGAGCCGCTCGCTGCCGGCGGATCGCCGCGCCGGCTCGCAGACCGCATCCTGCGGTGGGAGCCCGCGCGCACGGCCGCGCCGGTGACCGGCCCGACGACCATCACCGTCTGGGGCCCGCACGGCGCGCCGGGACGGACGACGGTGGCCACCGAGCTCGCGGCCGAGCTGGCGCGGGTGCACGGGCGCAGCGTCCTCGTCGACGCCGACACGCACGCGCCCTCGCTCGCGCTCGCGCTCGGGCTGCCGGACGAGGGGCCGGGACTGCCCGCCGCCTGCCGTCAGGTCGGGCTCGGCGGTCTCGACGCCGCCGAACTCGGTCGGATCAGCGTGCCGCTGGGCATGCCCGGCCGCGAGGTCGACGTGCTGACCGGGATCAACCGGCCGGGGCGGTGGCCGGAGCTCTCCCGATCCCGGGTCGGCGGCGCGCTCGCCGCCTGCCGCGCGTGGGCGCCGGTGACGGTGGTCGACGTCGCCGCGTCGCTCGAGCGGGACGAGGAGATCGTGTCGGACCTCGTCGACGGACCGCGCCGGAACGCGGCCACCCTGGCGGCGCTGGAGGCGGCGGACCGGGTGGTGGCGGTGTGCGCCGCGGAGCCGGTCGGGGTGGCTCGGTTCATCCGTGCCTGGTCCGACCTGCGCGCGGCCGTGGGCGGCGCCGAGGTGACGGTCGTGGTGAACCGGCTGCGGCCGGGCGCCGTCGGCTTCGACGCCCGGGGGCAGATCCGCCGTGCGCTCGAGCGCTACGTCGCGGTCGACGAGGTGTGCTTCCTCCCAGACGACGCGCGCGGCACGGATGCGGCACGCCTGGCGGCCCGACCGGCCGCGGAGGTCGCGGCCCGTTCGCCGCTCGTGTCCGCCGTGCGGCGGCTCGCCGAGGTCGTGCTGCCCGCCCCGGCCGAGACGACGTCGCACGCCCGCGCCGCCGACACGCGCGGGCGGATGCGGCGGGTGCGGGCCGCATCCGGAGTCACCCGGACGGTCCCTTAGGCTGAAGGCGTGTCGACGCTCTCCGACCTCGTGTACGCCCAGGGTTTCTCCGATCCGGCCGATGTGGAATGGCTGCACCGGCTCGCCGGTGACGGGCAGCTCCTCGCCGACCTGGCCTTCGCCGACATCGTGATCTGGGTGCCGACCCCGGACGACTCGTTCGTCGCGGTCGCGCACACCCGGCCCAGCGGTGCGGCGACGCTCTTCTACCGCGACATCGTGGGCGACCGGGTGCGACCGCAGTGGCGTGCGCAGGTGCGGGAGGCGTTCCAGAGCGCGCGGATCATCGACTCGGCCTCGCCGGACTGGTTCGAGGAGACCCCGACCCGCGTGCGCGCCGTGCCGATCGTGCGCGAACCCGCACGCGGGGACCGCCCGGCGCGGGTGCTCGGGGTGCTGACCCGTCACACGAACCTGGGCGAGGCGCGCACCCCGTCGCGGCAGCAGATCACCTTCAACGACTGTGCCGACGACGTGTTCGGCATGGTCGCCTCGGGCGAGTTCCCGGACCTGTCCGCGCCCACGGCGCCCCGCCGCGGCGCACCGCGCGCCTCGGACGGCCTCATCCGGCTGGACGTCGACGGGATCACCACGTTCGCCAGCCCGAACGCGCTGTCCGCGTTCAACCGCATGGGCTTCGACGACGAGCTCGAGGGGGAGCCGCTCGTCGAGGTGATCACCCAGATCCTGCCGGAGAAGCGGCAGTTCGACGAGTCGCTGCCCGTGGTCGCCACCGGGCGCGCGCCGTGGCGCACGGACGTGGAGGCCCGCGGGGTCACCGTCTCGCTGCGCGCGATCCCGCTCCGCGACCACGGCACCCGGATCGGTGCGATCGTGCTCTGCCGCGACGTGACCGAGCTCCGTCACCGCGATCAGGAACTCATCACGAAGGACGCCACCATCCGGGAGATCCATCACCGGGTGAAGAACAACCTGCAGACCGTGGCGTCGCTGCTGCGCATCCAGGCGCGACGGACGCACAGCGACGAGGCGCGGGAGGCGCTCACGCACGCGACCCGCCGGGTCGCGGCGATCGCCGTGGTGCACGACACCCTGAGCGAGGGGCTCACGCAGAACGTCGACTTCGACGACGTCTTCTCGCGCGTGCTGAAGCTCGCCGCCGAGGTGGCCGCCGCACCGAACACGCGCGCGAAGACGCGCAAGACCGGCACCTTCGGGACCCTGCCGAGCGAGTACGCGACGCCCCTCGCGCTCGCGCTCACGGAGCTGGTCACCAACGCCGTCGAGCACGGGCTCGCCGGGCAGGAGGGCGAGGTCGAGATCAGCGCCGACCGGACGGCGGAGAACCTGGAGGTCCGCGTCCGCGACACCGGCATCGGGTTGCCGGAGGGTCAGGTCGGACGGGGCCTCGGGACGCAGATCGTGCGCACCCTCATCCAGGGGGAGCTGGGCGGCACGATCGATTGGCACACCGTGATGGGCAGCGGCACCGAGGTGACGATCGACATCCCGCTGCGCTACATCGACCGCGATCTCGCCTGAGCCGGGGAGTCGCCCCGGGCTCAGGCGTCGATCATGCGGGTCGGGTCAGGAGGCGCGGCGGGCGCGGGCGGCGCGGCGCTTCAGCGCACGGCGCTCGTCCTCGGACAGCCCGCCCCAGACGCCCGAATCCTGGCCGGACTCGAGGGCGTACTGCAGGCAGATCTCGGTGACGGTGCACCGGGCGCAGACGGCCTTGGCCTTCTCGATCTGGTCGACCGCAGGCCCGGTGTTCCCCACCGGGAAGAACAGCTCGGGGTCTACCGTCAAGCAGGCGGCTTTGTCGCGCCAATCCATGGTTGTGCTCCTCAGGGTACGAAGATCGGGTGGGTTCTTTTCAGAGGTCGGATCACTGTCCGTTACTCTGTTCGGTGTGCGGACGTCACAGCCCGCCCCACGTCGCTGTGGGAGCACACGACGTGCTCTATCGTCCCACAACGTCATACGAATTGACAAGGTTCACCGCGCGTTTCCGCGCGGTTCACAGCACCTTCCCCACCGTCGGCGCGACACGCCGGGATCCGATCGGAGCATGCATGACCACGGGCATCGCGGAACGACTCGCCGGCGTCCTGGTGACGCTCGAGGGGATCGGGGTCGGGGCGCTCGCGGTGTGGCAGGTCGTCGAGCTGATCGCGGGCAACACCGACTCCGTGACGAGTGCACTGGCCCTGCTGGTGCTGACCGTCGTCGGGGCCGCGATCGTGATCGCGTTCGGGCTCGGGACGCTGCGGGATCAGGGGTGGGCGCGATCGGGCGGCATCGTGACGCAGTTGCTGATCCTCGCCGTCGCGGGGGGAGCGGCCACGGGTGCGTACGCCCATCCGGCGATCGGCGCCGCGCTCGCGGTGCCGGCGATCGTGGTCCTCGTGCTGCTCATCGCGGCGGTCTCGGCGGCCGGGAAACGCCGGCCGAGGAGCGCCGGGCGGACGGGCGACGTCCCGGACGCCTGAGCGCCGCGCCGGGACGTTTCAGGCGTCGACGCCCAGGAGTTTGCGCAGGCGTGCGACGTGGCCCGTCGCCTTGACGTTGACCTGGGCGTGCTCGATCCGGCCCTCGGGGTCGATCACGAACGTGGAGCGCAGGACGCCCTCGATCTTCTTGCCGTAGTTCATCTTCTCGCCCCAGGCGCCGTACGCGTCGTGGACGGCGTGGTCCGGGTCGGACAGCAGCGGGAAGGTGAGCCCGTCGCGGTCGCGGAATTCGCGCAGCTTCGCCGGGGTGTCGCGCGAGACGCCGAGGACGGTGTAGCCGGCCGCGGCGAGCGGGGCGAGGCTGTCGCGGAAGTCGCAGGCCTGCGTGGTGCATCCCGGCGTCATCGCGGCCGGGTAGAAGTACAGGATCACGCGACCGCCGCGGAGGTCGTGCAGGGACACCGGACGCTCGTCCTGGTCCAGCAGGGTGAAGTCGGGCGCGAGGTCTCCGGGCTGCAGGCTCATGCCTCCCAGCTTATTGGCCGGCGCGACCGTAGCCGGGCTCGCGCGACGCGAACGTCGCGAGCAGCCGCTGCAGCGAGTCCAGCCGGCCGGCGCCGGTCGGGCCGAGCCGCCCTTCCGCGACGGCGTCGACGATCGCGCAGTCCGGTGCGTCGGGCAGGTGGGTGCAGCCGCGGGGGCACTCCTCGGCTACGACGGCGAGGTCGGTGAACGCCTTGAGGATGTTCGCGGGATCCACGTGTCCGAGCCCGAAGGAGCGGACGCCGGGGGTGTCGATGACCCAGCCCGACCCGCCCTGGCCGCGGTAGCGCAGCGACACGGTGGACGACGACGTGTGCCGGCCGCGGCCGGTCACCTCGTTCACGTGTCCGGTCGCGCGCCCGGCGCCCGGGACGAGCGCGTTGACCAACGTGGACTTGCCGACGCCGGAGTGCCCCACGAACACGGTGGAGCGTCCGACGAGTTCGGCGCCGATGCGCTCGACCGGCATCTCGCCGCGCCGTGATGTGAACACCTGCAGATCGATGCCGTCGAAGTGGGTGAGGAACCCGGACGGGTCGGCGAGGTCCGTCTTGGTGACCACGAGCATCGGGCGGATGCCGGCGTCGAGCGCCGCGATGAGGTAGCGGTCGACGAGCCGGGCGCGGGGCTCGGGGTCGGCCGCCGCGACCACCACCAGCATCTGGTCGGCATTGGCGACGACCACCCGCTCCACGTTGTCGGTGTCGTCGGCGCTGCGGCGCAGGAGCGTCGTGCGCGGTTCGATCCCGACGATGCGGCCGAGCGTGCCCTCCGCGCCGGACAGGTCGCCCACGACCCGGGCGAGGTCGCCGGTGACGATCGGCTGCTTGCGCAGTTCCCTGGCACGCGCGGCGGTCACCTCCCGCTCGTCCGGGCCGTCCTCGTCGACCAGCACGGTGTAGCGGCCGCGGTCGACGCCGAGGACCCGGGCGATCTGCGCGTCCGCGTGCGCCGGGCGGCGCTTCGTGCGGGGCCGGTTCCCCTTCGGGTTCGGGCGCACCCGGATGTCGGACTCGTCGAAGTCCGGTTCGTCGTCCTCGTCGTCGGGTGCCAGCCAGCTCACGCGGCGGTGTCCTCCTGCTCGAGCATCCGCGCCCACAGCTCGGGGAACTCGGGCATGGTCTTCGCGGTCGTGCCGATGTCGTCGACCTCGACCCCGGGCACCCGCAGCCCGATGAGCGCCCCGGTGGTCGCCAGACGGTGGTCGTGGTGCGCCCGCCAGAGTCCGCCGGTGAGCTCGCGGGGGATGACGCGGATGCCGTCGGGGAGCTCCTCCGCCTCACCGCCGATCGCACGGATGTTGCCGACGAGCGCGGCGATCCGGTCGGTCTCGTGCCCGCGGATGTGGCCGATGCCGGTGAACGTGCTCGGCCCGTCGGCGAACAGCGCGAGGCCGACGAGGGTCGGGGTGAGCTCGCCCACCGCGGACAGGTCGAGATCGACCGCTGCGATGCGGTCGCCACCGGTCGCCGTCATGGCGCCGTGACGGCGGGACGCGTGCCCGCCGAACGCCGCCAGGAGCTGCGGCAGCTGGGCGCCCGGCTGCGTCGAGTGCGCGGGCCAGCCGGTGACCGACACCGAACCGCCGGTGACGAGCGCCGCGACGAGGAAGGGGGCGGCGTTGGAGAGGTCCGGCTCGATCGTGACGTCCTTCGCGTGCGGCACGGTCGGCGGCACGAGCCATTCGCCGACCGCGGGACGCTCCACGTGCACGCCGCGGCGCGCGAGCGCGTCCACGGTCATGTCGATGTGGGGGATGCTGGGCAGCCGCGCGCCGCGGTGGCGCAGCCGCAGGCCGACGTCGTAGCGGGCGGCGGCGAGCAGCAGGCCGGAGACGAACTGGCTGGACGCGCTGGCGTCGATCTCGACCTCGCCGCCGACGACGCGCCCGCGGCCGCGGACCGTGAACGGGAGCGACCAGGTGCCGCCGTCGGCGATGTCGACGCCGACCTCGCGCAGCGCCCGGATCATCTCGCCCATCGGCCGGTGCAGGGCGCTCTCGTGCGCGGTGACGGTCACGTCGCCGGTCGCGAGCCCGGTGAGCGGGGTGACGAACCGCATGACGGTGCCGGCCTGCCCGCAGTCGACGGTCCCGCCGGCGGCGAACCGTGCGGGCGGGGTGACGTGCAGGTCGTCGCCGAACGCCCCCTGCCCGGGGACGCGTTCGATCCGTACGCCCAATGCTTGCAGCGCGCTGATCATGCGGGCCGAGTCGTCGGAGTGCAGCGGTGCGTGGACGGTCCCGGGACCGTCCGCGATGGCCGCGAGCACGAGTTCGCGGTTGGTCAGCGACTTCGAGCCGGGCACGGCGACGGTGGCGGTCACGGGACCCGTGACCGTCGGGGCCGCCCAATGTCGGGGGGAATACCGCGGAGTGCTCATCGGTTCCACCCTACCGAGGGGCGCAACCGGGCGCCTACGACGGCGACGGAGGAGGGATGCGGATGACGGCGACCGTGCTGCTGCCGCCTGCGCCCGCCGTAGACTGGCGCCTGATGGACGACCAGGCCGAGGCGCGTACGCAGTTCGAGGAGCAGGCGCTCCCGTTCATGGACCAGCTGTACGCGGCTGCGATGCGGATGACCCGCAATCCCGCGGACGCCGCGGACCTCGTGCAGGAGACCTTCGTGAAGGCGTTCGCGTCGTGGTCGAGCTTCACCCAGGGCACGAACCTGAAGGCGTGGCTGTACCGCATCCTCACGAACTCGTACATCAACACCTACCGGAAGAAGCAGCGCGAGCCGTTCCAGAGCGCCATCGACGACCTCGAGGACTGGCAGCTCGGCGGCGCCGAGTCGGCGACCGCGATGCGGTCCCGCTCCGCCGAGGCGGAAGCGATCGACCACATGCCGGCATCGGCGGTCAAGGACGCGCTGCAGTCGATCCCGGAGGACTTCCGCCTGGCGGTGTACCTGGCGGACGTGGAGGGCTTCGCGTATCAGGAGATCGCGGACATCATGAAGACACCGATCGGCACGGTCATGAGCCGCCTGCACCGTGGCAGGCGGATGCTGCGTGACCTGCTGGCCGAGTACGCCAAGGAGCGGGGGATCACCCCGCCTGCACCCAGGAGTAGGAAATGACCGATTGCGGTTGCGAGAAGGCCCGGCGTGACCTCGAGGAGTACCTGCGCGACGAGGTCTGCAACACCCAGCACGCGGACATCCGGGAGCACCTGGAGACGTGCGCGGAGTGCCGGGAGGAGGCGCTGGTCGCCCGGACGCTGACCGAGGTGGTCGCGCGCGCGTGCCGCGAGAGCGCGCCGGAGCAGCTGCGCGACCAGGTGCTCGCGCGACTTCGCGAGGCGCAGGCCAGCCACCACTGACGCCGGGTCGGCGCCGCGCCGACGCCGCCGCATCCCACCGCTTCGCCGGTGGACGACCGAGGGGACGGATGCCGGAGCATCCGTCCCCTCGGTCGTGTCCGCTCCGGGTCAGAGCGTGAGCGCCTTCTCCATGAGCGCGGCGTGCTCGATCGCGTGGGTCTTCGCGGAGCCCGCGGCGGTCGAGGCCGAGGCGGCGCGGGAGACCACGCGGATCGTGCGGCCGTGGAGGTACTTCACCAGCTCGAGCGCGATGAACGGCCAGGCGCCCTGGTTCTCCGGCTCCTCCTGGACCCAGACCAGCTCCGCGTTCGGGTAGCTGTCGATGACCGCGTTGAGCTCGTCGACCGGTGCCGGGTAGTACTGCTCGAGACGCACCAGCGCGATCTTCTCGTTCGGGCGCTTGTTCAGCTCCGATCGGAGGTCCCAGTGGATCTTGCCGGCGTGCAGGAGCACGCGGGTCACGGCCTCGCGGTCGAGCTCGCGCTCGTCGTCGATGACCGGCTCGAACGTGCCCTGCGTGAAGTCCTCGACGGGGCTCGTCGCGTCGCGCAGACGCAGCATCGCCTTCGGCGTGAACACCACGAGCGGCTTCCGCGGGCGGGCGTAGGCCTGGCGACGCAGCAGGTGGAAGTGCGATGCCGGAGTGGAGGGGCGCGCCACGATCATGTTGTCCTGCGCGCACAGCTGCAGGAACCGCTCGATGCGGGCGGACGAGTGGTCGGGACCGGCGCCCTCGTAGCCGTGGGGGAGCAGCAGCACGACACTCGACTGCTGGCCCCACTTCTGGTCGGCCGACGAGAGGTAGGTGTCGATGACGGTCTGCGCCCCGTCGACGAAGTCGCCGAACTGCGCCTCCCAGAGCACCAGCGCCTCGGGGCGCTCGACCGAGTAGCCGTACTCGAACGCCATCGCCGCGTACTCGCTGAGCAGCGAGTCGTAGACGAAGAAGCGGCCCTGGTTCTCGGACAGGTTGACCAGCGGCAGCCACTCCTGGCCGTTCGACCGGTCGTGGAACACCGCGTGACGCTGCACGAACGTGCCGCGTCGGGCGTCCTGGCCGGCGAGGCGCACCGGGGTGCCCTCGAGCACGAGCGAACCGAACGCGAGCAGCTCGCCGAACGCCCAGTCGATGCCGCCGTTGCGGCTCATCGCCTGGCGCTTGTCCAGCAGCTGCTGCAGCTTCGGGTGCACGGAGAAGCCCTCGGGCTTGTTCGTGAACGCGTCGCCGATGAGCTGCACGACCTCGACCGAGACGCCGGTGGTCTCCGGGGCGCCGACCGCGGGCTCGACCTCGGCGGTGACGTCGATCACGCCGGTCGTGCCGGTCTCGGCCGCATGGGTCTCGGCGAAGGCGACCTCGAGGCGGTCCTGGAAGTCGCGCTTGGCCTGGTCGTACTCCTCCTCGGTGATGTCACCGCGGCCGACGAGGGCCTCGGTGTACAGGCGGCGCACGGAGCGCTTCGCCTCGACGAGGTTGGTCATGAGCGGCTGCGTCATCGACGGGTCGTCGCCCTCGTTGTGCCCGCGGCGGCGGTAGCAGACGAGGTCGATGACGATGTCGCGGTGGAACTCCTGCCGGTAGCGGAACGCGAGTTCCGCGGCGCGGACGACGGCCTCCGGGTCGTCGCCGTTCACGTGCAGGATCGGCGCCTGGATCGTCTTGGCGACGTCGGTGGCGTACACCGAGCTGCGGCCGTCGACGGGCAGGGTGGTGAAGCCGAGCTGGTTGTTGACGACGATGTGCACGGTGCCGCCGGTGCGGTAGCCCCGCAGCTGCGACATCTGCAGCGTCTCGACCACGACGCCCTGACCGGCGAACGCGGCGTCGCCGTGGATGAGGATCGGCAGCCAGGTGAAGGTGCCGATCGGCTTGCGGTCCTGCTTGGCGCGGACGATGCCCTCGAGGACGCCGTCGACCGTCTCCAGGTGGGAGGGGTTCGCGGCCAGCAGCACCGGCAGCTCCTTGCCGGAGTCGGACACGAACGTGCCCTCGGTGCCGAGGTGGTACTTCACGTCACCGGAGCCGCGCTTGTTGCCGGGCAGGCTCGTGCCCTCGAACTCGCGGAACACCTGGCCGTACGTCTTGCCGGCGATGTTGGTCAGCACGTTGAGGCGACCGCGGTGGGCCATGCCGATCGCCGCGCCGTCCAGGTCGGCGTCCGCCGCGCCGCGCAGGACCTCGTCCAGCAGCGGGATGAGCGACTCGCCGCCCTCGAGGCTGAAGCGCTTCTGGCCGACGTACTTCGTCTGCAGGAAGGTCTCGAACGCCTCGGCCTGGTTCAGCTTCGACAGGATGCGCAGCTGCTCCTCGCGGGTGGGCTTCTGGTAGGGCACCTCCACGTTGTCCTGGAACCACTTGCGCTGGGCCGGGTCCTGGATGTGCATGTACTCCACGCCGACGGTGCGGCAGTAGGAGTCGCGGAGGACGCCGAGGATGTCGCGGAGCTTCATCACGCGCTTGCCGCCGAAGCCGCCGACCACGAACTCGCGGTCGAGGTCCCAGAAGGTCAGGCCGTGGTTCTCGATCTCCAGGTCGGGGTGCGTGCGCTGCACGTACTCGAGCGGGTCGATGTCGGCCATGAGGTGCCCGCGCACGCGGAAGGAGTTGATGATTTCCTGCACCCGCGAGGCCTTGTCGATGCGCTCGGCGAGGTCGACGTGGATGTCGGCGGACCAGCGGATCGGGGCGTAGGGGATGCGCAGCGCGGCGAAGATCTCCTCGTAGAACCCGCGCTGCCCGATGAGCAGTTCGTGGACCTTCTTGAGGAACTCGCCGGAGCCGGCGCCCTGGATGACGCGGTGGTCGTAGGTGCTGGTGAGCGTGATGGTCTTGCCGATGCCGAGCTCGGCGAGGGTCGTGGCGCTGGAGCCCTGGAACTCCGCCGGGTACTCGAGGGCGCCGGCGCCGATGATGCACCCCTGGCCCTTCATCAGACGCGGGACGGAGTGGACCGTGCCGATGCCGCCCGGGTTGGTGAGCGAGACCGTGGTGCCCTGGAAGTCGGCCGCGGTGAGCTTGTTCGCCCGGGCGCGCTTGACGAGGTCCTCATAGGAGGCGAGGTACTCGGTGAAGGTGAGGCTCTCCGCGCGCTTGATGCTCGGGACGAGCAGGGCGCGGGTGCCGTCCGGCTTGGGCAGGTCGATCGCGATGCCGAGGTTCACGTGCGCGGGCGCGACGACCGAGGGCTTGCCGTCGACCTCGGCGTAGAAGACGTTCTGGCTCGGGAACTCCTTGAGCGCCTGGATGAGCGCCCAGCCGATGAGGTGCGTGAAGCTGACCTTGCCGCCGCGCGTGCGGGACATGTGGTTGTTGATGACGATGCGGTTGTCGATCATCAGCTTCGCCGGGACGGTGCGCACGCTCGTCGCGGTCGGGACCGTGAGCGACTCGTCCATGTTGACCGCGAGGGTCTTGGTCATGCCGCGCAGCGGGGTGACCTTGTCCTCCTCGGCGGACGCCTCGGGGGAGGCGGGCTTCACCTTCGGCGCCTGCGCCGGGATCGGCTGCGGTGCGGCCGGCTTCGCGGTCGTGCGGGCGACCGGCGCGGCGCCGATCACGGGGACCGCCGCGGTGGTGGGCCGCGGCTCGGCCGCGGTCGGGGCGGGGGCGGCGCTCGGCGTGGACAGCGTCTTCGCGTCCTTCGCCTGCGCCGGCTTGTAGGCCTCGAGGACCGGCCACCACGACTTGTCCACGGAGTTCTTGTCGACCTTGTACTGCTCGTAGAGTTCCTCGACGAGCCATTCGTTGGCCCCGAACTCCCCTTCGCTCGACACCCCGACGCCCGTCACCTGGCTCGACACTGAAGATCGCCTGCTTTCGTGGATTCGCTGCGGTCAGACCGGGCCTTCGTCGACCCGAGCACACGAGTTCCAATGGTATCCCAGCGGGCTCCGTACCGGACCGGATCCCAGGTATCCGCAGGGAACGATCACGCATCCTTTTCCGGGTTGTCAGGAATCGCGTTCCTTGACAACCCGGTGGACCGTCCCGCCATCCCCGGTCCGGGTCGCGCATGGCGCCCGCCCGCCGCGCTGCCGTACCATGGTCGGCACGATGGACGACCCTCCGCATTGCAGTCACAGGCCCCACCGACCCTCCTCCCGCGCGGGAGGTGACGCATGACCGAGATCATCATGCTGGGCGTGGGGCTGCTCCTCACCATCGGCACCGGACTGTTCGTCGCGAGCGAGTTCGCGCTGGTGAACCTCGACCGCGCCGATCTCGAGGCACGGCGCGCGGCGGGCGAGACCCGTCTGTCGCTCACGATCGACGCGCTGCGCAAGACCTCGACGCACCTCTCCAGCGCACAGCTCGGCATCACGCTCACGACCCTCCTCACCGGCTACACGATGGAGCCGGCGATCTCGCACCTGCTCGCGCCGGTGTTCGAGGCGTGGGGGATGCCCGACACCATCCGCGTTCCGCTCGCCGCGGTGGTCGGCATCGCGATCGCGACCGTCTTCTCGATGATCCTCGGCGAACTCGTGCCGAAGAACCTCGCCCTGGCCGTGCCGCGCGTGACCGCGAAGGTGGTCATGCCCTTCCAGGTGGCCTTCACGACGGTGTTCCGTCCGGCGATCGCACTGCTGAACGGCAGCGCCAACGGGGTGCTCCGCGCCATGGGCGTCGAGCCCAAGGAGGAGCTGTCGGGCGCCCGCACCGCCGAGGAGCTCTCGAGCCTCGTGCGGCGCTCCGCGAGCGCCGGCGTGCTCGAGGAGGACACCGCGACCCTCCTCGACCGCAGCCTCACCTTCGCGCGCCTCACCGCCGCCGACGTGATGTCGCCCCGGCCGCGCGTGCACGCGGTCGCCGCGGCGGACCCCGTGGAGGAGGTCGTGCGGCTGGCGCGCGACACCGGGCACAGCAGGTTCCCCGTGTTCGACGAGTCCATGGACGACATCGTCGGCATCGTGCACCTGAAGGCCGCCGTGAGCGTGCCCCGCGAACGCCGCGGCGAGGTGCCGGCCGCCGCCGTGGCGAGCGAGGCGCTCCGGGTCCCGGAGACCGTGCACCTGGACGCCCTCATCACCGAGCTCCGCTCCCGCGGCTACCAGATGGCGGTCGTCGTCGACGAGTACGGGGGGACGGCGGGCGTCGTCACCCTGGAGGACCTCGTGGAGGAGATCGTGGGGGAGGTGCTCGACGAGCACGACCGCCGCCGGGCCGGCGTCGTCCGCGGCGCCGACTCGCTCACGTTCCCCGCGAGCCTGCGACCCGACGAACTGCTGGACCGGACCGGCGTCCGGGTCCCCGAGGACGAGGTGTACGACACGGTGGGCGGCTTCCTCATGAGCGAGCTCGAACGGATCCCCGCCGCGGGCGACCGCGTGGAGATCGAGGACGGCACGCTCGAGGTCGTGCGCATGGACGGGCGCCGGGTCGACCGCGTCCGCTTCACCCCGAGGCCGTTGCCGGAGTCCGCCGACGACGCGGACGCGCGCGAGGGGGGTGAGGACCGATGAACGACTGGGCGGGGATCGTCTGGCTCGTCGTGCTGCTGGTGTGCAACGCGTTCTTCGTCGGCGCCGAGTTCGCCGTCATCTCCGCGCGCCGCTCGCAGATCGAGCCGATCGCGGAGCGCGGCTCCCGGTCCGCGAAGACCGCGCTGTGGGCCATGGAGCACGCGACGCTCATGCTGGCGACCTGCCAGCTCGGCATCACCATCTGCTCGCTGCTCATCCTGAACGTGTCCGAGCCGGCCATCCACCACCTGCTGGCGGTGCCGCTCGGGCTCACCGGCTGGGCCGAGGCGGTCGTCGACGTCGTCGCGTTCGTCGTCACGCTCGTGCTGGTGTCGTACCTGCACGTCGTGTTCGGCGAGATGGTGCCGAAGAACCTCGCGTTCTCGGTGCCGGACCGTGCGGTGCTCATGCTCGCGCCGCCGCTCGTGTGGATCTCGAAGGCGTTCCACCCGGTCATCGTCGCCCTGAACTGGACCGCGAACCACCTCGTGCGCCTGTTCCGCGTGGAGCCGAAGGACGAGGCGGCGTCGACGTTCACGCTTGAGGAGGTCGCGACGATCGTGAACCAGTCGCGCATCGAGGGCGTGCTCGACGACAGCGCCGGCACGGTCGCCGCGGTCGTGGAGTTCACCGACAAGAAGGTGCGCGACGTCGCGGTGCCGCTCGCCGAGCTGGTGACGCTGCCGACGACCACGACGCCCGCCGAGATCGAGCGCGCGGTGTCCAAGCACGGCTTCTCGCGGTACGTCATCGTGGATCCCGACGGGACGCCGGTTGGCTACGTGCACCTGAAGGACGTGCTGCGGGTCGCCGAGGCGACCGACGACGTCTACCTGGCCCGTCCGGTCCCGGCCAAGCGGATCCACCACATGGTGCCGCTCCACGAGGACACCGATCTCGAGGACGCCCTCGCGCTCATGCGGCGCGCAGGCCGACACCTCGCGCAGGTGCGGAACGAGGCGGGGGAGACCACCGCGGTGCTGTTCCTCGAGGACGTCATCGAGGAACTCGTCGGCGAGGTCGAGGACGCCACCCGGCGCCGGCGCTGAGCGGCGGCGTGCTCGCTAGGGTGGGCGCATGATCGTGCGGTGGACGGCGGAGGATGCGGCGCGGTCGCTGACCGCGCCGTCCGCCGACGACCACAAGTACCGGCGCGGGGTCGTCGGGATGCGCACCGGGTCGGACGCCTACCCGGGCGCCGCCGTGCTGGGTGTCGAGGCGGCGTGGCGCACCGGCGTGGGGATGGTGCGCTACCTCGGCCCGGTCAGGGCCGCAGACCTCGTCCTCGCACGCCGGCCCGAGACCGTCGCCGCCCCCGGACGGGTCCAGGCCTGGGTCGTCGGTTCCGGCACCGACCCCGCGCAGCGCACCGCACCCGAGACCGCGGCGCTGCGCCGCATCCTGGGCGGGGACGTGCCGGTCGTCGTGGACGCCGGCGCCCTGGACCTCGTGCCCGGGGCGACCGCGCGCGTGATCGTCACACCGCACGACCGGGAGCACGACGGGCTGCGCAGCGCGCTCGGACTCGGGCGTGTCGACCCCGCGGGCGGCGACGGTGCGCGGGCGGCCGCCTGCGCCGAGACCGCGGCCCGACTCGGCGCCGTGGTGCTGCTGAAGGGCGGGGTCACCTTCGCCGCCGCCCCCGACGGCCCGGTGCACCGGATCGACGCCGGCACCCCCTGGCTCGCGACCGCCGGGACGGGCGACGTGCTCGCCGGTGCGGTCGGCGCGGTCGTCGCCGGGCTCGCCGCGCGCCGCGATCCCGACCTCACGGCGCTCGCGGATGCGGCGGCCACCGCGTCGTGGCTGCATGCCCGGGCGGGCGTGCTCGCCGCGCAGGCGCTCGGACCCGCCGGCGGCCCGATCACGGCGCTGGACGTGGCCGAGGCGCTGCCGCGTGCGGTCGCCGAGACGCTCGCGGGCTGACACCCGGAGGGACCGCGGCGGGACCGCATCCTAGGATGGCACCCGTGACGAGACGGGCCGTGCTGTGGATCGCGTTCGCACTGGTCCACCTCGGGGTCGCCGTGCTCGGCTGGGTGTGGCCGAACAGCCCGATGGGCGACGTCTACCTCGTCTACGAGAAGTGGTCGCTCGCCTTCCTCCACGGCGGGTTCGTCGACCCCGGGCTGTACCGGCTCGTCGACACCCGCGAGTACGTCGGGTTCGTCGGATTCGACTCGGCGTGGGTGTATCCGCACCTCGCGCTCGTGCCCATGCTCGCGACCTGGGCGTTCGCCTGGGCGCTGTCGTACACGCCCGCCTGGGCGCTGCTCGTGACCCTGCTCGACGCCGTCGCGTTCGCCGTGCTCGTCGGGCGCGGACGCTCCCGCGGCCGGGCGACCGCGGCATGGTTCTGGCTCGCCTTCCTCGCGCTGCTCGGCCCCGTCGCCCTGTACCGCATCGACGCCGTGACCGTGCCGCTCGCGATCCTCGGCTGCCTCTGGCTCGTGCGCCGGCCGGTCGTCGCCGGGGTCCTGCTCGCGGTCGCGACCTGGATGAAGGTGTGGCCGGCGGCCGTGCTCGCCGCGGCCGTGGTGGCGGTCCGCCGACGCCTGCGGGTGGTGTGGGGTGCGCTCGCCGTCTGCGCGGTCACGGTCGGGGTCGTGCTGCTCGCCGGCGGCGGCGCACACCTGTTCGGCTTCATCGGCGACCAGACCGGGCGCGACCTGCAGGTGGAGGCGGCGGTCAGCACCGGCTACCTGTGGGCGACGATGCTCGGGGTGCCCGGCGCCGCCGTGTACTACGACGAGGACCTGCTCACGTTCGAGGTCGCCGGGCCGTTCGCCGACGCGATCGTCTCGGCCATGACGCCCGTGCTGGCCGTGGCGGTCGCCGCCGTCGCCGTCGTCGGGGGCGTGAAGGCCTGGCGCGGTGCCGCGTTCGCGCGCCTCTTCCCGGCCCTCGCGCTGGCTCTGGTCGGCGTGCTCATCGTGTGCAACAAGGTCGGGTCGCCGCAGTTCATGGTGTGGCTCGTCGCACCGGTCGTCGCCGGTCTCGTCCTCGACCGGCGGCGGTGGCGCGCCCCGGCGGTGCTGACCCTCGTCGTCGCGCTGAGCACGCAGGTGATCTACCCGCTCACGTATTACGCGATGCTCGCCGCGGCGCCGGTCCCGGTCCTGGTCATCACGCTGCGGAACGTCCTGCTGATCGCCCTCACGCTCTGGGCGGTCGTTCGCCTGTGCGTCGTGCCCGCGCCCGGACGCCGCGCCACCGCATCCCACCGTCCCCACCCCACTCCCGCAGGAGGTCACTGATGCTCGTCGCTTTCTCCGTCGCACCCAGCGGCACCGGCCGCGCCGACGGCTCCGTCCACGACGCGGTCGCCGCCGCGGTCGCCGTCGTCCGCGCGTCGGGGCTGCCGAACCGCACGACCAGCATGTTCACCGAGCTCGAGGGGGAGTGGGACGAGGTGATGGACGTCGTCAAGCGCGCCACCGACGCGGTCGCCCCGTACGGGTCCCGCGTCTCGCTCGTGCTGAAGGCCGACATCCGGCCGGGCTGGTCGGGTGAGCTGGACGCGAAGATCGAGCGCCTCGAGACGGCACTGGAGGACGGCCCCGCCGCCCCCTGACACGCCGGAACGAATCGATTCGCGCCGGGTGTGCGCACCCCGCTAGCATGGCGCGATGACCTCCTCGACCCGCTCGAGGGGGGCGGCGATGTGGGCGCTCCTCTCCCTCGCCATCGGTTCCTTCGGCATCGGCATGACCGAGTTCACCATGATGGGCCTGCTGCCCGAGATCGCCGAGGAACTCCTCCCGCAGGCCTGGGCCGCGAACCAGGAGGACGCCATCGCGCAGGCGGGCTGGCTCATCAGCCTGTACGCGCTCGGCGTCGTCATCGGCGCCCCCACCATCGCGGGCTCGGTGGCGCGCTTCCCTCGTCACCGCGTCATGGTCGCGCTCGCGCTCGCCCTCACCCTCGGCAACGCGCTCACCGTCATCGCCCCGACCTTCGGGCTCGTCGGCGCCTCGCGGCTGCTCGCCGCCCTCCCGCACGGCGCGTACTTCGGCATCGGCGCACTCGTCGCGGCCGACGTGCTCGGTCCGGGCAAGCGTGCCAAGGGCGTCGCGTTCGTCCTCACCGGGCTCACCCTCGCGAACGTCGTCGGCGTGCCGGTCGGCACATTCCTCGGCCAGCAGCTGGGGTGGCGCGTGGCGTTCGCCGTCGTCACCGGCATCTTCGCCCTCGCGACCGTCAGCATCCTCGCGTTCGTGCCGCGCACGCCCGGGCAGCCGGGACGCACGCTCCGCGCCGAGCTCGGCGTGTTCCGCATCCCGCAGGTGTGGCTCGCCCTCGCGACCGGCGCCATCGGCTTCGGCGGCTTCTTCGCGGTGTACAGCTACGTCGCGCCGCTGGTGACGGATGTGGCCGGCTCGCCCGCGTGGGTCGTGCCGCTCGTGCTCGTGGTCACCGGCCTCGGCATGACGATCGGGAACATCCTCGGCGGACACCTGGCCGACTGGAACCTGCGCCGCACCCTGCTCTGGGGCATGGGGGCGATGGCGCTGGTGCTCGCGGTGCTCGCCCTGACCGCCGGATGGATCGTCGTCCTCTTCGTCATGCTGTTCGCGATGGGGCTCGTCTCGGCGGCGCTCAGCCCCGCCATCCAGACCCGGCTCATGGACGTCTCCGCCGACAACCAGTCGATCGCGGCGGCCCTGAACCACTCGGCGCTGAACATCGGCAACAGCCTCGGCGCCTTCCTCGGCGGTGTCGTCATCGCGGCCGGGTTCGGCTTCGCCGCGCCGGCCTGGGTAGGCGTGCTGCTCGCGCTCGGCGGCCTCGTGATCGCGTTCACCGCCTACCGGGTGCAGGACCGTGCGGAGCGCGCCGGTGCGGCGACGGTGCCGCTGCGGCATCCCGAGCCGGTGCCGTTCGACTGACCGCACCCGTTTCCCGGGCGGGAACCGTTGCGCTGTGTGACGGCCGAATCGGCCCCGCGGGCGACGGATGTGAGACTCGAGGCATGGGCTCGCGCATCATCCTCAACGCCTTCGACATGACGTGCATCACGCACCAGTCCGCGGGGACCTGGCGGCACCCGCAGAGCAACGCGACCGGCTACAAGGACCTCTCGTACTGGACCGACCTGGCGAAGCTCCTCGAGCGCGGCCGCTTCGACTCGCTGTTCATCGCCGACGTCGTCGGCACCTACGACGTGTACCGGGACTCCGCGGCCACCGCGCTCCGTGACGCCGCCCAGGTGCCCGTGAACGACCCGTTCCTGCAGGTGCCCGCCATGGCGCTCGTGACCGAGCACCTCGGGTTCGGCGTGACCTCCGCGCTCACCTACGAGCAGCCGTACGCGCTGGCCCGCAAGTTCACGACCCTCGACCACCTGACCAAGGGCCGCGTCGCGTGGAACGTCGTCACGAGCTACCTGAACTCCGCCGCGGTGAACCTCGGCCTCGACAAGCAGATCTCGCACGACGAGCGCTACGAGATCGCGGACGAGTTCCTCGACGTGACCTACAAGCTCTGGGAGGGGTCGTGGGACGACGACGCGGTCGTCGCCGACCGCGAGCGCGGCGTCTACACCGACCCGACGAAGGTGCACCCGATCGGTCACGACGGGAAGTACTTCTCCGTGCCCGGCATCCACCTCTCCGAGCCGTCGCCGCAGCGCACCCCGGTGATCTTCCAGGCCGGCGCGTCGCCCCGCGGCCGCGCGTTCGCGGCGAAGCACGGCGAGGGCGTGTTCATCAGCCCCGCCAACCCGGCGCAGGCGCGCGCGATCGCGACCGACATCCGCGACCGCGCCGAGGCGGCGGGCCGCGGCCGTGACGCGGTGAAGCTGTTCGCGCTCGTCACGGTCATCACCGGGGAGTCGGATGCTGCCGCCCAGGCGAAGTTCGAGGAGTACCTCGAGTACGCGTCGGGCGAGGGCGTGCTCGCGCTCTACGGCGGCTGGACCGGCATCGACTTCAGCCAGTGGGACCCGGACCAGCCGCTCGAGGAGGTCGAGAACGACAGCCTGCGCTCGGTGCTCGCCTCCCTCGCGAAGATCGACCCGCACCGGCGCTGGACCCCCGCCGACATCGTGCGCAACCGCGCGATCGGCGGCATGGGCCCGGTCATCGTCGGCGGCCCGCAGACCGTCGCCGACGAGCTCGAGCGCTGGGTCGACGAGGGCGACATCGACGGCTTCAACTTCGCGTACGCCATCACCCCCGGCACCTTCGAGGACCTCGTGGAGTACGTCGTCCCCGAGCTGCAGCGCCGCGGCCGCGCCCAGACCGAGTACAGCGGGTCGACGCTGCGCGAGTCGCTGTACGGCGAGGGGCACGCCCGCGTCGACGCGACGCATCCCGCCGCCGCGTACCGCGGTGCGTTCAGCGGCGCCGCATCCGCCGACGACACGACCCTGCCCTCGAAGATCGCCGACCACTTCGCCGCCGTCCCCGCCTGACCCGCGGCGCCGGCGTTCGGCTCCGCGCCGCCGGGCTCTGCGCCGCGTGCCGCAACCGGGCTGCGGCTCCGCGCCGCGTGCACAACTGCGGAGTCCGTGGGCGACACGCCGGTGGTGGATGCGGGTGGGGCGGCGTGTCGGGTGTGATCTCCGCAGTTGTGCTCGCCGCGTCCGCGAGCCGTGCTCGGTCGAGCCGTGCCGGCGGGTTCCGGCGGTGCCGCGCGGCCGTGCTCCGCGCCGCGTGCACAACTGCGGAGTCTGTGGGCGACACGCCGGTGGCGGATGCGGGTGGGGCGGCGTGTCGGGTGTGATCTCCGCAGTTGTGCTCGCCGCGCGAGCGGAGCGGAGTGCTACGGGACGAGGGTGATCTTGCCGTGGGTGCCGGCTTCGACGAGCCGGTGCGCCTCGGCGGCGTCCGCCAGCGGCAGATCCGGACCGAGCTCGACCTCGAAGGCGCCGACCGACAGCAGCGCGAGGACGACCGGGATCGCCTCCGCCCGCCACGTGAGCTGCTGCGGCGTCAACGGATGCGGGCTGCCACCGGCGAAGGCCCGGATGCCGAGGCCGTCGGCATCCGCCCCGCGCACGAGCGTCGCGATCCGGGAGCGGTCCGCGACGAGCTCGAGCGAGACGTGCAGCGCCTCGTCCGTGCCGGCGGCGTCGATCGCGACGTCCACCCCCTCCGGCGCGAGCTCACGGACCCGGTCGGCGAGGCCCTCGCCGTAGGCGACCGGCACGGCGCCGAGCGCACGCACCCGGTCGGCGCGCGCCGGCGACGAGGTCGCGACGACGCGGGCGCCCCACCGCACCGCGAACTGGATGAGCGCCTGCCCGACCGCACCCGATCCGCCGTGCACGAGCAGCGTGTCGCCGGCGCGCACGGCGAGCGACCGGAGCGCCTGGTAAGCGGTGCCGACCGGGATGCCGAGCGCCGCGCCGACCGCGGCGGACACCTGCGGCGGCCGCGGGCGCACCCGTGCGGCGGGGACCGCGATCTCCTCGGCGTACGCGCCCTGGGCGCCCGTGAACACGACCGCGTCGCCCGGGCGGAACCCCTCGACGTCCCCACCCACGGCGGTCACGACGCCCGCGCCGTCGGAGCCCAGCCGCCGCGGCTCGGTGATGGGCGGGGAGACGCGGATCGCGGCGCGGAGCTTCGCGTCGACCGGGTTCACCCCGGCCGCCTCGATCCGCACCACGACCTCGCCGGGCGCGGGTTCCGCCGGCAGGACCTCGATCACCCGGAGTACGTCCGGGCCGCCGAACTCGGTGTACGCGATCGCATGGGCCATGCCCCGAGGCTACCCGCGCGCGTGGTCGGTCGTGCCGCGGATGACGGCCCCGAGACCCGCCGCGAGCGCCCGCCCACGCCCGAGGATCACCCGCGCAGGGCCTTCGTGATGCGCTGCGGCGAGACCGGCTCGGCGGTGCCGAGCGACTGCGCGTACAGGCTCACGCGGTACTCCTCGAGCAGCCACCGCACGTGCACGAGGTGCGGCGGGGCGTCGGGTGCGACCGGCACGGTGCCGCCGGCGTCGACGTAGAGCGCCTGCATCCGCTCGAACTCGCTCATCCGCTGCCGGTCGCGGCCGGGGTTGTCGGCGAGTCCGCGGACGCGCTCCAGCGCGGCGCGCAGGTACCGGGGGATGTGCGCGAGGCGGTCGAGACCGGTGCGCGACACGAACCCGGGGTGCACGAGGCCGCCGAGTTGGCCGCGGACGTCGTTGAGCGCCCCGAGGAGGGTCAGGGAGTTCTGCCGCTTCAGCTCGCGCTCGACGTCGCGGACGGCGGTGAGGATGCGGGCGGTCAGCGAGACCGCGGCGAACAGCTCGTCGGTGACGGCCGCCGAGAAGGCGTCGCGGACCCGCTCGAAGCCGGCCCGGTCACGCACGATCCCGTCGGGAGCGGTGCGCACGATGACGGCGTCGGCGACCGCGACGCGGGCGTCCTCGATGAGGGCCTTCGCGTGCTGGTACGGCGACGAGGCGAGGGCGAGCTTCTCGTTCGCGGTGAGGTGCTCGAGCACGTACGACGCTGGGGAGGGCGACGACAGCAGCACGAGCCGCCGCACGCCGGCGCGGGTGGCGGCGGTCGCCGTCTCGGGCGTCGCCTCGATGCGCAGGGTCACGTCCTGGCCGGTGTCCACGAGCGCCGGGTAGCCGCGCACGACCCCGCCGGCGACGGGGGTGTCCACGAGTTCGGGCAGGTCGCCGATCGTCCAGTCGGTGAGTCCGGCGCGTTCGACGAACGCGGGACCGGACGCCGCTGCGGATGCGGCGGGCCGCGGTATCCGTTGGCCCGGACGCGTCTGCCCGGTGACGGTCCGCGCGACCGCGTCCTGCGCCCGGTCGGCGAGGCGCGCCTGCAGCGCGCGCAGGTCGCGGTCGGAACCGATCGCGCGGCCGCGGTGGTCGACCGCGCGGAACGACATCGACAGGTGCCCGGGGAGCCGCTCCAGGTCGAAGTCCGCCGCGGTGACCGGCTGGTTCGCGATGCGCTGGATGCGGGCGGCGAGCGCCTCGCGGAGGTTCGTCCTCGGCAGGCCCTCGTGGTGCTCGGGCCCGGCCGCGGCGAGTTCCTCGGCGAACTTCGCCGCCCAGTCCGCCGCCGGCACGACGTGGCGGCGGATGGCCTTCGGCAGCGCGCGGATGAGTCCCGCGATGAGTTCGTCCCGCATCCCCGGCACCTGCCAGTCGAAGCCGTCGGGGCGCAGCTGCGCGAGGAGGGCGAGCGGCACGACGACCGTCACACCGTCGTCCGGTGCGCCGGGTTCGAAGCGGTAGGCGAGGGAGAGCACCTGGTCGCCCTGCTGCCAGCGGGAGGGGAAGTCGCGCTCGTCGCTGCGTCCCGCCCCCTCGAGGAGATCGGCCTCGGAGAGGTCGAGCAGCCGGGGCGTGCGGGTGGAGGCGGTGCGCCACCAGGTCTCGAAGGAACGGACGTCGAACACGTCCGCGGGTACGCGGGCGTCGTAGAACGCGTACACGGCCTCGTCGCCGGCGAGGATGTCGCGGCGGCGCTCCCGCTCCTCGACCTTCTCCAGGCGGCGGCGCAGCTCGAGGTTGCGCCGGGCGAAGGCGGTGAGCTGCTTGGGCAGGTGCGAGACGTCCCACTCCTCGTCCACGAGCGCGTGACGCAGGAACAGGTCGCGGGCCATCGGCCGGTCGATCCGGGCGAGCTGCACCCGGCGGCGCGGGATGATCTCGACGCCGAAGAGCGTGACCTTCTCGGACGCGACCGCCGCACCGGCGTCCTTCGACCAGTGCGGGTCGGAGAGCTGCCGCTTCACCAGGTCGCCGGCGAGGGGTTCGGCCCAGGCGGGGTCGATCGCCGCGACCGTGCGGGCGTAGAGCCGGCTCGTCTCCACGAGCTCGGCCGCCATCACGGCCTGCGGACCCTTCTTGCGCAGCCCCGAGCCGGGGAAGATCGCGAACTTCGCGCCGCGCGCGCCCCGGTACTCGGCGCGCGCCGGACCGCCCTTGCCGGCGCGGCCCTTCTCCGCCTTGCGGTCGCGCTCGTCGAGCACGCCGATCTGCGAGAGGAGCCCGGCGAGGATCGCCTTGTGCACCGTGTCGGGGTCGGCGGTGCCGGGCTCGGGGTTCCTGGGCGCGCCGACGAGCTGTGACAGCTGCCGGTGCACGTCGAACCATTCGCGCACGCGCACGTAGTTGAGGAACTCCGAGCGGCACAGGCGCCGGAAGGCGCTCGAACCGAGCTCGGCCTGCTGCTCGCGGAGGTGGTTCCACAGGTTCAGCAGGGTGAGGAAGTCGCTGGTCGGGTCGGTGAAGCGGGCGTGTGCGGCCTGCGCCTGCTCGCGCTGCTCCTCGGGTCGCTCGCGGACGTCCTGGATGGACAGGCCGGCGACGATCGCGAGCACGTCCCGCTGCACACCGGTGCGCTCGGCCTCGATCAGCATCCGGGCGAAGCGCGGGTCGATCGGGAGGCGGGCCAGCTCGCGGCCGATCTTCGTGAGCGTCGCGCCGTCGCGCTCGCGCTTCACCGCTCCGAGCTCGGTCAGCAGGTCGAACGCCGCGGACACGCCGCGGGAGTCGGGCGGCGTGAGGAACGGGAACGAGGAGATGTCGCCAAACCCGAGCGCGAGCATCTGCAGGATGACGGAGGCGAGCGAGGTCCGGAGGATCTCCGGCTCGGTGAACTCCGGGCGCCGATCGAAGTCCTCCTCGGCGTAGAGGCGGATGGCGATGCCGGGCGCGGTGCGGCCGGCACGGCCGGAGCGCTGCTGGGCGGAGGCCTGTGAGACGGCCTCGATCGGGAGCCGCTGGATCTTCGACCGGTTGCTGTAGCGCGAGATGCGCGCGGTGCCGACGTCGACCACGTAGCGGATGCCGGGGACGGTGAGGCTCGTCTCGGCGACGTTCGTGGCGAGGACCACCCGGCGCCGTACGCCGGGCACCGTGGAGCGCTCGAACACCCGGTGCTGCTCGGCGGCGGAGAGCCGCCCGTACAGCGGCAGCACCTCGGTGGGCGCCGCGTCCTTCGCGTACGCGCCGCGCACGGCGTCCATCGCGTCGCGGATCTCGGCCTCGCCGGGGAGGAACACGAGCACGTCGCCCGGCGGCTCGCGGTCGAGCTCGCGCAGCGCCGACACGATCGCCGACACCTCGTCGTCGTCACCCTGCGCAGAACTCAGGACATTCCGACGTGCGGTGCCGCGGGCAGCGGGCTCGTCGTCGTCCTCGACCGATCTGTCCGGAGTTCCGAACGGGCGGTAGCGGATCTCGACGGGGTAGGTGCGCCCGGAGACCTCGATCACGGGGGCGGGTGTGCCGTCGCGGTCGGCGAAGTGCTTCGCGAAGCTCTCCGGGTCGATCGTCGCGCTCGTGACGATCACCTTCAGATCGGGACGCTTGGGCAGGATGCGGCGGAGGTACCCGAGCAGGAAGTCGATGTTCAGCGACCGCTCGTGCGCCTCGTCGATGATGATCGTGTCGTACCGGCGCAGCATCCGGTCGCGGTGGATCTCGTTGAGGAGGATGCCGTCGGTGACCAGCGCGATCCTCGTGTCGGCGGACACCTTGTCGGTGAAGCGCACCTTGTAGCCGACGGCCCCGCCGAGCGGGACCTGCAGCTCCTCCGCCACGCGCTCGGCGATCGTGCGGGCGGCGATCCGGCGCGGCTGGGTGTGCGCGATCGAGGTGCGGCCGAGCTCGAGGAGGATCTTCGGCAGCTGCGTCGTCTTGCCGGAGCCCGTGGCGCCGGCGACGATGACGACCTGGTGGTCGCGGACGGCGCGCGCGATCTCCTCCCGGGCCGCGCTGACGGGCAGCTCCGGGGGGTACGAGATCACGGGTTCCGGTGTGGACACAGCCTTCGATGCTATCCCGCGCTCACGCACCCAGGAGCATCACGAGCCCGACGACCGCGCCGACGAGCGCGATGACGGCCCCGCCGGCGAGGATGCCGAGGCGCACCGCGAGCGTGCGACCGCGGGCGGCACGGGCCGCGGCACCGCCGTCGTTCGGCTCCGGGTCGGGGAGCGGCGCACCCGCCGGCGGGGTGCTCCGGACCTCCGGGGTGCGCAGCGGCACCGCCTCGGCCGTGTCCGCGGGGCGGGGGCCGACCGGGTGCGCGCCGCGCACACGGGTGACCGCGGTGGCGTCGTCGGCGGGTTCGGCCGGGCGGCGGGTGACGCGGGTGGCGTCGTCATCGGGCTCGGCGGGGCGGCGGGTGACGCGGGTGGCGTCGTCATCGGGCTCGGCGGGGGCCGGTGCGGGTTCGGCGGGCCGGCGCGACACGCGGGTGGCGTCGTCGTCGGGTTCGGCCGGGCGGCGGGTGACGCGGGTCGCGTCGTCCTCGTCCTCGACGTGCGCCGGTGCGGGTTCGGCCGGGCGGCGGGTGATCCGGGTGGCGTCGTCGTCCACGGCCGTGTCGTCCGGCGTCACGGCGGCCGCGGCGGGGCGGCGCACGAGCCGGGTCGCCTCCTCGTCCTCCTCGTCCTCGGCATCCCGCACCGACGGTGCATCGCGCCGGGTCACGCGCGTGGCCTCGTCGACGTCGTCGCGGACGCGGCGGGAGCGACGGGTCGCCTCCTCCGGCGCCTCGCCCCGGCGGCTGATGCGGGTGGCCTCGTCGTCGTCGTGCGTGCTCATGCGTCCCCCAGGAATCGGATGCGGACACCACCGGGCAGCTCCGCGGTCTGTCCCGCCGCCACCGGCACGGGTTCGGCGGCACGCAGCCGCCGCGGGACCCCGTCGGCGCCGGTCAGGGCCGTGCCGCCCGCGCCGCCGAGGTCCTCGATGCGCACCTCGTCGCCGTCGCGGCGGACCCGCACGTGGGTGCGGGAGAGCTCGCGCGGTGCCCGGTCGAGGACGACGAGCACGGGCAGGCCGGCCGCATCCAGCCGGTCGGTCCGGGGCCCCCGGCCGATGAGCAGCTCGCCCTCGATCGGGACCCGGGCGCCGTCCGGCAGCTCGATGCACCGCGGCGGTCCGTCCGGCAGCGCCCCGTCCGCTCCGGTGATCGCGGGCGGGGTGGCGGCGGCGACCGCGCGGACGGTGCGCATGGCGAGTCCCGACGCGGTGGTCGGTCCCGGGCGCACCGGCGTCGCGCGGAGGGCGGCGTCCGTGCGGGTGATCGCGGGGGACTGCAGCACCCACGCGCGCTGCACGCCGTCGAGCACCACCTCCCGCCAGCTGTGCACCCCGTACCCGTCAACGCGGGCCGCTCCGCCGTCCTCGTGCTCGATGCGCAGCGCGAACGGGCCGCGCAGGAACGCGGTCAGCCGGCCGTCCACGAGGGCCACGAGCGCGAACCCGGGGGCGGTGCCGACCCCGTCGGCGACGAGCGCGTCGAGCACGGGTGCGGGGGAGGCCGTGTCCGCCGGGAGGGCGAGGATGCGGCGGGCGGCGGGCACCGCACCGCGCCCGGTCGCGAGCACCGCCCACGTCTCGGTCGCGACCGCGGGAAGCGCACCGTCGAGCCAGACCCGTTCAGTCATCGTCCCTCCCGGTGAGCGTGTCGGCGTCGACCGGTTCCGCCCCGCCCTGCGTGCTCGTGCCGAACCCGCCGGTGACGTCGTCGGCGCGCGGGGTGACGGTGCCCTCGCGCACGTCGACCACGATCGCGGTCACGTCGTCGCGGGCACCGCGGGCGAGGGCCTGGGCCACGAGTCCGTGCGCGGTCTGCGCGGCGGCACCGCCCATCGTGAGCCCGGCGCGGATGGCCTCCTCGCCCAGCCGGTCGCTGAGGCCGTCGGTGCAGACGAGCAGGCGCTCGCCGGTGACGATGGGGGCGAGCCAGTAGTCGGCGTCGCCGGCGAGGTCGCCGACCGCCCGGGTGAGCACGTTCCGTTCCGGATGCCGGTGCGCCTCCGCGGGGCGCAGTGCGCCCGAGGCGACGAGCTCCTGCACGACCGAGTGGTCGACCGTGAGCTGTTCGAGGGCGCTGCCGACCAACCGGTACACGCGCGAGTCGCCGAGGTTCACGACGAGCCAGACCGGGACACCGTGCTGCACCACCGCGACCACGCCGGACAGGGTGGCACCGGCGCCGCGCGTGTGGCGTCGCGCGATGCGCGCGACCGCGTCGTGCGCCTCGGCGAGGGCCGACACGACCTCCTCGGGCCGCACGTCGAGCCGGCCCCTGAGGGGTGCGAACGCGTCGACGACGGCGGCGCTCGCCCGATCGCCGGCCTCGTGGCCGCCCATGCCGTCGGAGACGAGGTACACCGGATGCGCGGCGATCACCGCGTCCTCGTTGACCTCGTGCGTCCGACCGCGTTCGGTGCGCATCCCCGCGGCGACGACCACGCGCGCACTCATCGCCGGCGTCCCTTCCTCGGCGCAGGCGGCAGCAGGCGCTCGCGGAACGAGCGCAGCGACAGCCGGGCCTTCCATCGGCCCCAGAAGGTGGACTCCTGCCGCATCCGCTCGCGTTCGGCGTCCACGAGCGCCCAGAACGCCTCGCCGTCGCCGTGGTCGGGCGGTGCGGGCGCGAACACGGCGCGGTCCGCCTCGGCGGCGAGGGTCGCGGCCGATCCCGCGGCGAGGGCCGCGGCGACCTCGCTGCGGGTCGCGGCACGGGGCAGGTCGGCGCCGTGGTCGAGCGCCGTGTCGACGAATTCGTCCCAGCCCGCGACGACGCGGTCGATCGGATCGGGACTCGAGCGGCGGGTGCGGTAGCGGATGAGCTTGGCCAGCAGCAGCGCCAGGGCCGGCAGCGCGAGGATGAGCAGCACGGACAGCGAGATGCCGCCGATCCGTGCCGTCGCCCACAGCCACGCCAGGTCGGTCTGCGCCGCCGGGTCGTCGTCGGTGCCGCCGGAATCGGCCGGGTCGGCCTCGGGCGGCAGCACGGTGTCCGCCTGCTGCGGGTCGACCTCCGTCGGGTTCTGCGGGTCGCGGCGCTGCTGCACGTCCGGCGAGAGCGGCACGGTGTGCTGCGGGGTGGTGTCGACGGCGGTCCAGCCGCCGTCGGCGTCCTGCACCTCGATCCAGGCGGCGAGGGAGCCCCCCGTGCACGCGCCGTCCTCGCACACCGGGAGGGTGTCGTCGTCGGTCGCGAGCCGGGCGCCGACCACCACCCGCGCGGCGAACCCGAGCCGTTCCGCGATCATCGCGGCGGCCACGGCGAACTGCTCGTCGTCACCCGGGGCGGCGACCAGCAGCGCGTCGCCGTCGGAGGCGACGTCGTTCTGCTTGTCGATGAGCTCGGTGAACAGCGCGTCGATGCGGTCGGTGGAGTGTCCGGCGCGACTGGGCTCGAACGCGTAGCCGTCGAGATCGGAGATCCAGGCGGGCGGGTCGTCCGCGGGCACGCTGAGGGCGTGGCTCAGGTAGCCGCGGGCGCGCAGCGTGGCGATGAGCTCGGCGAGTCCGGCGCCGCCGGTCGGCGAGCCCTGCATCTCGATCCACGTGTCGACGCTGTCCGGGATGAGGTCGGGGTCCATCCGGACGCCGTCCTCGCCCGGCTCGAGCGTCGCCGGATCGCGGTCGGCCGCCGTGAGCACGCCGGTGAGCGTGTAGTCGACGCCCTCGGTGAGGCCGGGGTCGGCGAGCTCGACGCCGGTGCGCTGCGCGGCGTCGTAGTAGAAGCCGTCGCTCAGCGCGGCGCGTGCGCCGCCGTCGAACCGGAGGGAGCGGAGCTCGCCGACGGTGGGCACCCAGATCCCGCGGTAGCCCTCGACCGTGACACGGGCCTCGATCTGCGTGCCCTCGCCGGCGTCGATGCGGGAGGGCACCCGCACGAAGGCGGCGCCGTCGGCCGCGTCCGGGTCGACCGCCTGCATGACGCGGCCGTCGAAGTGGGGGAGGGTCGCCAGGCGCACCCGGTCTGCGCCGCCCGCGCCGGAGACGGTGAACAGCACGGTGTCGTAGGCGTCGTCCGTGAACGCCGCGCGGTAGTCCGTGAGGGGGCTGAGTTCGGCGCGGATGCGCAGGACCGGGTCGACGCCGGTGCGGAGCACGTCTCGCGTCGACCCGGCGAGGGCCGCAGGGGCGAGGGTGACCCCCGCGACGAGCGCGACGACGGCCATCGCGGTGCCCGCGACGAGGCGGGTGAGGACGCTGCGGTGTGCGCGGGCGGGGCTTCGGACCCCGGTCGCCTCGCGCGCGGTGCGCAGCGCCGCCCGCCGGGTGGCGACGGCACGCCACAGGTACCAGGCCAGGGCGACGCCGAGGGCGCCCACTCCGACCGCGACCTCGAGCACGCCGGGGACCTCCCAGACGCCGATGCGCGCGGTGCCCGTGACCGCGCTGGAGCCGAAGAGCACGCCGGCGACCAGCACGAGGAGGGTGATGGGCGCTGCGAGCGACCAGAACCGGGTGCGGCGGATCGTCAGCGACAGCGCGAGCACGCCGGTGACGAGCAGCAGCAGGAACAGCGGCGCCAGCGTCGCCTGGTAGGTGCCGAGGGGCAGATCGAGGGTCAGCAGGTTCTTCCACCCGGTCGCCGGTGCGGTGAGCACGGCGACGAACATGGCGGGCAGCGTGGGCAGGTCGGTGAGGGCGCCGGGCGCGGCGAGCGGGACGCCGCCGACCAGGTAGGCGCCGAGCGTGACGGCGGCCACGAGCCAGGCCGGCCACCGCAGGCGCAGGCCGAGCAGGGCGATGACGTCGACGAGCGCGATCGCCGCGAGCCCCGTCACGAACAGCCACGGGTCACGGAACACGGGCCACCAGGCGACGACCCCGATCGCGAGGAGTGCGTCGAGGAACGCGACGTCGCCGATGAGCGTGACGAGGTCACCCCGTGACCGTGCGCGGGTGCGGGCGGCGCGGGTGCGCCGCAGCGGGGGGACGGGGGGCGCGCTCACGACTGGGCGCTCCGGGCGAGGACGTGGCGCAGGTCGTCGAGCAGCCCGATCGTGACGATCGACGCCCCGCCGATGGTGCGGTACGAGGGCTCGGCGGTGGGGTCGCACACGAGTGCCGCGACGCCCACGTCGGGCGGGAAGGAGAGCGCGGCGTGCTGGATCGTGCGCAGGGACGGTACGGACCCGCAGACGAGGAAGCCGATCGACACGTCGCGGTGCGCCTCGACCGCGAGCGCGGCCGCGTCGCCGAGGGACGTGACGTGCTCCCCCCGCTCGAGCCCGGCGAGGTCGTCCAGCAGGGTGCGACTGGTCAGCGTCGTGAGGTCGCGGGTGGTGCGGACGGCCCGCCGTGCGAACTCCGGCACCTCGCCGCCGACGACGACGGACACGTCGCGGCCGTCGCGGATGCCGCGGACACCGAGCGACCCGACCGCGCTCACCGCGAGCTCGAACTGCTCCGGGTCGGCGTACTCGTCGTCGCCGACCGCGAGCACCACGACCATGCGGGAGCGGCGGGTCTCCTCGTACTGGCGGACCATGAGCGTGCCGGTCTTCGCGGTCGACTTCCAGTGGATCTGTCGCTGCGAGTCGCCCGGCGCGTACTCGCGAATCGCGTGGAACGAGATGTCGGCGTCGACGACGAGCGTGGAGGGGTTGCCCTCGAGGTCGCGGACGAAGCCCGTGGCGGTGGAGGGGATCGAGGTGGTGACCGGGTGGATGTACAGCGTGTGCACGTCCTGCCAGGCGATCTCGCGGCGCAGGATCCCGAGCGGGTCGCCCCGGACGGTGCGGGCGGGACCCACGTCGACGATGCCGCGGTGCGCCGCGGGGATGTCGATGGTCTGCGTGTGCGCCGCGCCCTTGCGCAGCAGCGGCACCGCGACGTCGACGATGCCCTCGCCGACGGGGACGTCCACCCGGCCGGGGAGTGCGACGCCCGAGCCCACGTTCGCGACCCGGAGCTCGGCGGTGACCGCGTCGCCGGCGACCACCCGGTCGTGCGCCAGGGTGAGCGTCACGTCGTAGGCGCGCGCGCTGAACAGGAACGGGACGGCGCACACCAGGAGCACGAGGGCGATGACGCCGGCGACCGCGAACTCGATCCAGCCGAACGGCAGCCCGAGGCCCAGCCCCAGCACGGCGACCGCGACGCACAGCCACCCGGCGGGGGTGACGGTGGCCGTGACCGCCCCGGCGGCGCGCCCGACCGTCCGGCGGACGCGCCGCCAGAAGCGGACGCCCCCGACGACGAGGACCGTCGTCTGCCGGGAGGTCGCGTACCGGGTGCGCGTCTTCGTCGAGGTCGACGTCGAGGTCGATCCGCCGGTGCGCGTCAGCCGGGAGGAGCCGTCGGTGCTCACACGGCTTCCCGCTGGCTGGGCGGCGCGACGTCGAGCATGACCTGCCCGATGACGGCGCTCGCCGTCACACCGTCGAACTCCGCCTCCGGGTCGAGGATCAGGCGGTGCGCGAGGACGGGCTCGGCGAGCGCCTTCACGTCGTCCGGCGTGACGTAGGAGCGGCCGTGCGCGGCCGCCCAGGCGCGGGCGGCGCGGGTGAGGGCAAGTGCGCCGCGGACACTCACGCCCAGCCGCACCTGCGCCGCGTGCCGGGTGGCGTCGACGACACGGGAGATGTAGTCGAGCACGAGCGGGTTGAGGTAGACGTCGCGAGCGAAGCCGGACATCGCGACGACCGCATCCGGGGTGACGACGGGCGACACCTCGCGCCGCACCTGCGAGGAGCCCTCGAGGATGCGGACGGTGGCGGCGTGGTCGGGGTAGCCGAGCGAGGTCTTCAGCAGGAACCGGTCGAGCTGCGCCTCCGGGAGCCGGTACGTCCCCGCCTGCTCGACGGGGTTCTGGGTCGCGACGACGAGGAACGGGGCGCCGACGGGCCGCGTCACGCCGTCGACGGTGACCTGACCCTCCTCCATGACCTCCAGGAGCGCCGACTGCGTCTTGGGGCTCGCCCGGTTGATCTCGTCGGCGAGGACGACGTTCGCGAAGATCGGGCCGGGGTGGAACTCGAACTCGCCGCGCTTCTGGTCGTACACGGTGATGCCGGTGACGTCGCCGGGCAGCAGGTCGGGGGTGAACTGGATGCGGTTGCTCGTGCCCTGCACGGACTGGCCCATGGCGCGGGCGAGCGAGGTCTTGCCGGTGCCGGGGAAGTCCTCGAGCAGCAGGTGCCCCTCGGCGATCATCGCGGTGAACGCCAGCTCGATGACGTGCCGCTTGCCGAGGACGACCTGCTCCACGTTCTCCACGAGCGCCTCGAAGGTGTCCTGGAACCAGGCGGTCTGCTCGGGCGTGATGGTCATGGGGTGGTCCCTTCGGTGGGGTCGGGCTCTGGGTCGGGGTCGACCGGCGCACCGGGGTCGCACGTCGACGCGTCGAGGGGGAACCGGTCGACGCCGTACTGGGCACCGCCGGTGGTGTTCCAGGTGAACAGCAGGTCGACCTGGACGCGCTCGGCGCCGCGGGGCACCACGAGCGGGTTCTCCGGGTCCTTGGCCACCTCGACCCAGTTGAAGCCGAGGACGCCGCGCTTGAGGTACTTCACGGTGGCGGGGTCGAAGGAGGTCGCGCCGAGGCCGCCGGGGTTCTGGTCGAGCGCGCCGCGCAGCGCGGACCCGGCGACGCACTGCGTGATGCGGGCGTTCACGAGGGTGGCCTGCACCGCCCGGGTCGGGTCGGCGGCGGTGACCCGCTTCTCCGGCCCGCACCGGCTCTGCCCGGAACCCCAGACGCAGTACTTCGCGGTCATCGACCCCTCCTGGCCGATGCCGGGCTGCCAGCCGGTGACGACGGTCTCGAACCCGGGACGGTTCGGCACCGACGGGTACGTCGCGGTGTACGCGACGCTGCCGCCGCGGGCGGAGCGGTCCATGCCGTAGGTCGCGGTCTCCGGCGCGGCCGGCGGCTCCCAGGCCCATCCCGAGGCGGTGCCGGACTTGACCGCGCCGAAGCCGTTGCCGACGCAGGCGCCGACGACGTACTCGGTGTTCTCGTTCAGCCCGCTCACGGTGGGGCTCGTGGAGGTCGTGCCGCCGGAGGCGCCGCGCAGGTGCCCGTCGCCGTCGACGGCGCAGGAGAAGTCGCCGCCGGGCCGGAAGGCGACGTAGACGATCTCGGTGTCGCGGGTGCTGTGGTTGCGGCCCACCTCCGGGACGGAGACCGTGATCGAGGTCTTCGACTCCTTCACGACGCTCACGCCACCGGCCGTGGGAAGCCCCGCCACGGCGACGCCCTTGGAGACGGCGCCGCCGACCGAGCCGCTGCCGTCGGGGGCGGAGTTGGCGCTGTTGGGGGTGACCGTCACGGTCTGCGGGCCCACCGGGAGGGTGACGACGACCTCGGTCGTGTCTCCGGGTGCGCGCGAGACGTCGGATGCCGCGCCCGTGACGGTGTACGAGCGCACCTCCGGGTCGGCGTTGGCGATGCGGATGCGGACGGCACCGGTCTCGAGCGTCGTGCGCCGCGGGTCGTAGACCGGCTCGACGGTCACGTCGCCGAGGGTCGGTGCGCGGTACGCCCAGGCGCGCACGGAGACGCCGGTGCGGGAGTCGCCGACGCTGTTGAACGCCCGCGCCTCGTACGTGCGCTGCTGTCCGTTCGCGTCGACGGAGAACGGCTGGCACGCCCCGGACGGGTCACAGGTGGTGACCATGCGCGAACCCTCGTAGACGTGGAAGCCCTGGAGCGCAGGGTAGGCGATGCCCGCCGTGCCGGGGTCGACGCGGAGCGTGATCGAGCGGTCGCCGAACGCGCTCTGCACGACGCTCGCGGGCGCCTTCGGGTAGCCCTGCAGGTCGAGCGTCACCTGCCCGTCGCGGTCGCCGCTGGACTGCCGGCCCTGGGCGTCCTCGACGCTGAACCCGACCGTGCACCGGGTGCCGTCGGCATCCGGGGTCCACGACGCCTGGATCGCCGTGGCGCTCGCGACCGCGAAGCTCACCCCCGCGCACACGCCGCCGGAGGTGCCGCCGACCGCGACCAGACGCAGCGGCGTGCCCGGGAGCGGGTTCACCTCGCCCGCGGCGCCGATGACCTGGATGGTGCAGCCGCCGCCGCTCGCCTGACTGCACGTCTGGGTGAGCGTGGCGCCCTTGGGGAGCGTGGACGGGGCCGGGCCCACCGTGAGCTGGAGCGTCGACGGGACCGCCTCGCGATGGCTCGTGAGGGTCACCGTCGCCGGCTCCTGGCGGCCCGGCCGCGACGCGTCCTTCGCCGTCACCGTCACCACGGTGCCCTCCTGCACGACGGTGAACTGGTCGCCGACGTAGGAGACCGCGTAGCGCAGCGATGCCCAGTCCTCGGTGCCCGCCCAGCTCGTCATCCCGGTGAGGTCGTAGGTCGCCGACGAGCCGGGGCTCACCGTGAGGGCCGCGGGGCGGAGCTCGGGCTGCGGGTTCTCGGCGATCACCCGCACCTGGACGGCGAGGTAGGTGTAGTCCTCCTGGCCCGCCAACCGCACCGGGACGGTGCACGAGTCGGTCCATGGCGCGCCCGCGCCGGCCGTGTACCGCACCCTCGTCCCCGAGACGACCTCGCAGGTCGCCTCGGCGCGCGCGCCGCCGACGGAGAGCTTGCCGCCGAGTTCGATCTCGGCCTTCGGCGGGAGGGCGACCGCGTCCGCCATGTCCCACTCCACGCTCTGCCGCTCGTCGACCTCGACGGTCGAGGCGGAGGCGCGCAGCGTGAGCTGCAGGTCGTTCGTACCGGGCACGCGCAGGAACCCGTAGGAGGTGACCTCGGTGCCGTCGAAGGTCGTGCCGGACACCTCGAACGGGATGAGCTGCGTCTGTTCCGGCACCTCGCCGGAGATGCGGGCGCCGCGGGCCTCCACCCCGGCGGGCGGGTCGCCCCAGAGCGAGAGCGACAGGCCGCCGGTGTCGCCGGCGCTCCAGGACACCTTGCCGTCGAGCACGTCGACCCCGCGCGGGAAGTCCCGGCGCGTCTCCACCGTGAGCGTGGTGTCGCGGATGACCGGGTAGTCGGGCACCGGGTCGCGGACGACCTTCAGCACGATGAGCCCGATCGCGGTGTCGCCGAAGGCGTTGCGGACGGTGTAGGCGAACGAGTAGGTGCCGAGTTCCGTCCCCGCCCGCAGCGTCACCTCGCCGTCCTCGGACACCTCGCCGAGCAGCTTCTCGAGGTAGGCGTACTCGTCGGAGCCGACCTCGGCGTTCGGGCGGACGTCGATGACCTCGAGGTCGCCGCCGGCGGGGTCGATGTCGTTGTCGGCCGGGCGGACGCGGGCGATGCCCTCGGGGCCCACCTGCACCTGCAGGTAGTCGCTGTAGGTCACCGGCGCGGGGTCGGATTCCGCATCCAGCACGCCGACCCGCACCTCGCCGGTGCCGGTCGAGCCCTGTGCGTCGCGGACCTGGTAGCTGAAGGTGACCTGGCCGCGGTCGCCGGGGGCGCTGGTGTAGACGATGGCGTCGCCGGTGGCGTTGATGACGGCCGAGCCGCGTTCGGGCTGCGCCGTGATGCGGTCGAGCGCGACGCTGTCGCCGTCGGGGTCGACCGCGAACCGGTCGAACGGGATCGAGACGGTCGCGCCGCTGAGCACGCGGCCGACGAGCGTGCGGGGGAGCGGGGCGGAGTTCGACTCGTCCGAGACGACCGTGATCGTCACCCGGGCGGTGTCGGTCATGTCGGGGAAGCCGAGCCGGTAGATCGTGTACCCGACGGTGTACGTGCCCGGCTCGTCGGGGGCGAGGTAGCGCAGCAGTCGGCCGGTCGCGAAGGCGAGCCCGGCGCCGTCGTCGTTGCTCACCTTCGACGGGTCGATCGAGAACTGGGCGCCCGAGGGGGCGGTGTCGTTCAGCAGCACCGGGATGTCGATCTGTGCGCCGGCGCGCACCGTCACGGCGTCGTCGACGGCGATGGGCGGCTCCGCGATCGCGGCGGGCAGCAGCACGACGGTCACCTCGCCCTGGGCGGTGGTGTAGCCGTTGCCGGTGCCGTCGGAGACAGTGTAGCGGGCGACGCCGAGCACCCCGGGCTCGCCGCTGTCGGTCGTGCCGGTGACCCGCAGCATGCTCTCGCCGACGAGGTCGACCGAGAGGGATGCGGTCGCGTCGGGCTCGACGCGCAGGTCGCTCGCGAGCAGCACGAGCCCGGCCGGGTTGGTCACGGCCGAGACGACGTCGACCGTCGCATCCTCGCCCGGGCGGACGAAGGCGGTGAGCGGCGGCGTCGTGATCTGGGTCTGCGCGGCGTCGACGAGCGTGACCCGCGCGAGTCCGGTCGCCTCGGTGACGTCGTCGGCGACGAGGTACTGGATGACGTACGAGCCGGGCGTCGCGCCGGTGAACGAGAAGCTGCCCGCGACGGAGTTCACGACGATCTCCCCGCCGGACTCGTCGATCGCGGTCGCCGAGCGGACGGCGACGCCGCCGGTGGCGCCGGTCACGTGCGACGCGACGTCGACCGTGAGCGGCTGTCCGACGGCCCCGACGAGTGCGAACGACTCGGCGACCAGCTGCGGTGCCGGCGTGACGGCGATGTCGAGTTCGACCGGGGTGGACAGGCCCCGTGCGTCCGAGACGGTGAGGGCGACCGGCACGGTCTGCGCCTGCGCCTCGTTCGGGTTGGGGTGCTGGTAGGTGACGGTGCCCTGCGGGTCGAGGGCGAGCGAGCCCACGCCGGAACCGTTCACGGCGGCGGACACGTAGACGGGGTCGCCCTCGGGGTCGACCCAGCCCTCGCGGACGTCGACGGCGACCGTGCCGCCGGGCGCGACCTGCGGGGCCGGCCAGCTCGCGAGGCAGCCCTCGACCCCGCACCACACGGGCGCGGTGTTGACGTCCTCCGGCACGACCGTGAGGGTGACGGTGGCGGGCTCGGAGAGGAGCCCGTCCGCGCTCGTGCCGTCGGTCGCCCGGTAGCGGAAGGTGGCGGAGCCGGTGGCGCCGGACGCGATCTGGACCACGAGCTCCTGCTGCTCGTTCGTGGTCGCGACCGTGCCGAAGGCGGCGTCGAGCCCCTCCACGGATGCGGGGTCGACCGCCAGCACGTCCTCGTTCGGGTCGTGGTCGTTCAGGAGCACGGGCAGCACGACCGAGCGTCCGGCCCGCACGCCGAAGGCGTCGTCGACCGCGACCGGCGGTTTCGGGTCGACGACCCGTTCGGCGGTGACGTCCTCCTGCTGGACGGTGGGCTGCTCCTCGTCGACGTCCCACTGCTGCGAGGAGGGCACGAGCCGGCCGTCCGGCACGGTCCACACCCACCCGGACCGGGTCTCGTTGAGGATCATGCGCGACCCGTTGCGGGCGAGCACCGGCGCGACGTCGTCGCCGAGCTCGGCGCCGCCGTAATCGAGGTCGGTCTCACCCGTCTCGGACGACCACAGCACGCCGCCGGCCCCCGCCGCGGGCAGCCAGGCGCCGTAGAGCACGCCGTCGAGCACGGCCGGGGCGGCGGGCGTCCCCCGGACGACGCCCTCGGCGGTCACCCGCCGTGCCCCCGAGCCGTCCAGCGGCACCGCGAACAGGCCCGTCGCGTCGGCCACGTGCACGGCGTCCCCGTCGCGGGAGGGCTCCTGCAGCACGCCGCCGACGGCGTCGGTGTCGACCGGGTCGCCCGCGCCCCGGACCCACACGGTGCCGTCGTCGGGGGTGAACAGCGCCCAGTCGCCGCCCACGGCGGTCAACTGCACGTCCTCCGTCGGGGCGTCCGGCACGTCGTCCGAGCCCCGGATGCGGCCGGTCGCCGCATCCGCCCGGATGACCCGCGCCTCCTCGGCGGAGTACGCGTAGACCGTGCCGTCCTCGTCGACCGCCACCGCGGAGGCGACGAAGGTGCGGTTGCGCTCGTCGTCGGGGTCGTCGTCGGCGTACGGGTCGATCGACACGAGCGTGCCCGGAGCGTCGAGCGACGAGGCCGACACGGCGCCGCGGTCGGTGAGGTACGCGAGGTGGCGTCCGGCGGAGGCGACGGCGACCGTGCCCGCCGGGGTGTTCTGGAACGTGTCGTCCTCGTCGCCGTCGAGGTCGGCCGGGCGGGCGGTGTCCACCTCGGCGAACCGCGCGTCGCCGTCGGCGAAGACGAACAGACGGTCGGCGTCCTGCACGATGCCGCTGGGACTCGCGACGCGCTTGACCGTGTCGAGTTCGCCGATCACCGTGTTCACGCGGGCGTACCGCCGGCCGTCGCCGTCCTGCAGCGCCCACACGGTCCCGTCGTCGGGCGGGGTGCGCTGCGCGTCGAAGCCGGGCCAGACGACCGCGACGGTCGCGACGGCGGCCACCGCGACGGTGATCGCGGTGGCGATGAACCAGGGGCGCCGGTGGACGGGGGGATTCGGCCTGCCTGCCACGGGTCACCCGCCTCCCACGACGAGGAGGGTCACGGTGACGGCGGCGGCGACGAGCACGGCGGCCAGCGCGACGCCGAGCACCACCGCACGGGCCCGGCCAGGGCTCCGGCCCTGCGCCCCCGCCAGCACGGTGCCCTCGTCGGGCCGCCGCCGATCGGTGGTGCGGGCGCGGCCCGGCCGCCGCGACTCGTACGGCACCGCGGGGCGCACGGGTCCCCGCATCCGGTCGTCGTCGAACGTGACGGGCGCGCCCGCGGCGGCCCACTCGTCGACCGCGACCTCCATCGGCGTGTGGGGCACCCCGAGCTCGTGCTGCACGAGCTGCAGCTCGTACGCGAGCTGCGCGGCCGAGGCCTGCCGGGCCGACGGGTCGCGGCTCATCGACCGCTGCAGCACCGCTTCCAGGCTCGGCGGCACGTCCGCCCGGCCGATGGGGGTGTACGCGGCGCGCCGGATGCGGGCCTTCAGCTGGTCGCGGGAGTTCCGGCCGCTGCCGT
Source organism: Microbacterium sp. GXF7504 (assembly GCF_054798235.1). Lineage (NCBI taxonomy): Bacteria > Bacillati > Actinomycetota > Actinomycetes > Micrococcales > Microbacteriaceae > Microbacterium > Microbacterium sp. GXF7504. The sequence continues at coordinate 420,256 of NZ_JBSJZI010000003.1, forward strand.
CGCGCTCGAACGGGCTGCGGCCGGCGAGCAGGGAGTACAGCGTCGCGCCGAGGCTCCAGACCTCGGCCGGGACGGACCCGGCGACCTTCTCGTCGATCACCTCGGGGGCGCTCCACGGCACCGACATCGCGAAGACCTCCTCCTCGCCGCGGCCGGCGACGGAGGAGGCGATGCCGAAGTCCGAGAGCACGGGGGCGCCGAACGCGGTGATGAGGATGTTCGAGGGCTTGATGTCGCGGTGCAGGAGCCCGGACCGGTGCGCGGTCTCCAACGCCGAACCGATCCGCACGCCGACCTGCAGCACCTCCGCGACCGGGATCTCCTCGCGCCGGTACCGCGAGGTGAGCGAGGTGGGGCAGTACTCCATCACGATGTAGGGGCGGCCGTCGGAGGAGATGCTCGCCTGGTAGATCGTGAGGATCGAGGGATGCGCGGACAGCCGCGCCATGACGTCGGCCTCCGCGTTGAACATGCGCAGCAGGCCGTCGTCGACGATGTCCTCGAGCAGCACCTTGACCGCGACGGGACGGCGGGGCATGTCCTGTTCGAAGAGGAAGACGTCGGCGAATCCGCCGGTGCCGAGGGGGCGCACGTACGAGAATCCGGGGAGCACCGGGGGTGCAGCGGGCAGTCTCTGAGCCACCCCCGCCTCCTCAGCCGTTCACGCACCCCTGGTCACGGAAGGCCCCGGCCTCCGTGCGATCCTTTCTAACACAGCGCCCTGGACGCGCCCGGCCGCTTGTGGACACCGGGTCCGCACCGGTATGCCGTCCCGTGAGGTCGGCGGGGCCGGCCGGCGCAAGCCGTTCCGCGTGCATGCGCGCGGCCCTAGCGTGGACGGATGAACGACGCACTGGCGACCTCCGCGAGCCCGTACCTCCGCGCCCACGCCGACAACCCGGTCGCGTGGCGCCCGTGGGGCCGTGAGGCGTTCGAGGAGGCGCGCCGGCGCGACGTGCCGGTCATGGTGTCGATCGGCTACTCGACCTGCCACTGGTGCCACGTGATGGCGCGCGAGTCGTTCCAGGACGCTGCCACCGCCGCGCAGCTGAACGAGGGGTTCGTCGCCGTGAAGGTCGACCGGGAGGAGCACCCGGACGTCGACCGGGCCTTCCTCTCGGCCGCATCCGCGTTCACCCGGAACCTCGGCTGGCCGCTCACGGTGTTCACCGACGCGGACGGGGCGGCGTTCTTCGCCGGCACCTACTGGCCGCCGATGCCGCGTGGCGGCAGCCCCGCGTTCCGCGACGTGCTGCGCGCGGTGACCGAGGCGTGGACCGAGCGTCGCGGCGAGGTCGCGGCGACCGCGGCGGCGCTTCGCGACGCGCTCGCCGAGGCAGCCCGCGCCGGTGCCGGCCCGCTGCCGGACGCGGCCGCCGTGGTGGCGGCGGCGCGGACCCTCGCCGGGTTCGAGGATCCCGAGTACGGCGGGTTCGCGGCGCCGGGCGCCCCCGTGCAGACCCCGAAGTTCCCGACCGTGCCCGCGCTCCGGCTGTTGCGCGCGCCGCTCGTGGTCGCCGACGCGCCGGACGCCGCGGCGGTCGCGGACCGGGCGCTCCGGGCGATGGCGGCGTCGCCGCTCCGGGACCGGGACGGCGGGTTCTTCCGCTACGCCACCCGGCGGGACTGGAGCGTGCCGCACTACGAGCGGATGCTGACCGACAACGCCGGACTGCTCGCGCTGGCCGTCGAACTCGGCGACCTCGAGGTCGCCCGCGGCGTGGTGTCCTTCCTCGCCGAGGTGATGGAGCGCCCGGGCGGCGGGCTCGCCGCCGCGCAGGACTCGGAGTCGTGGATCGACGGGGAGCGGAGCGAGGGCGGGTACTACGCCCGGGACGACGAGGAGCGCGCCCGGCTCGAACGGCCGTCGGTCGACGGCAAGGTCGTGACGGGCTGGAACGGCCTGGCCGTCGCCGCGCTCGCGCGGTACGCCGCCGTGACGGGCGACGAGTCGGCGCTGGGGATCGCCCGCCGCGCGGTCGACGCGGTGCTCGGCGCGAACGTGGGGCCCGACGGCGTGCTCCGCCGCGCCTCGCTCGACGAGGTCACCTCGCGCGCGGTGGCGACGGCGGCCGACCACGGGGCGCTCGCCGAGGGGCTCGTCGCCCTGGCGTGCGCGACCGGCGAGGTCGCCTACGCCGAACGTGCGCGCGAGCTGGTCGACCGCGCCGGCACCGCGACCGGTGACCCGGCGCTCGACGCGCTGGGGGTGCCGCCGGGTGAGGACTCGGACGGCGACCACCCGGGAGGACCGGCGTCGGTCGCCGCCGCCGCGCTCCGGCTGTGGTGGATGGGTGCGGGCGACGCGTACCGCGAACGCGCGGAGGCCCTCGTCGCCGCGCACGCGGCGCGGGCCCTCGCCGATCCGGCCGCCCACGGCGCGATCCTCCGGGTCGCGGCCGAACTCGCCGTCCCGCCCCGGCAGGTCGTCGTGGTCGCCGAGGCGGGGGAGACGGCCATGCGGGCCGCCGCGCGCGAGGTCGACGCCGATCTGGTCGCGGTCGTGTCGTCACTGCAGGCCCGGGCGTTCTCGGCGGCGGGGTTCACCCTGTTCGACGGCCGCGACGTGCAGGACGGACGCGCCACGGCCTACGACTGCCGCGGGTTCGTGTGCCGGCTGCCGGTCGTCGACCCCGGCGCGCTGGCGTCCGCGCGGTGACGCCGAGCCCTATCATCGGACGCATGCCCGATGAGCCCGAGGTCGGCAGCGGCTACTGGTACGCCGACACCGACGACGCACGTCGCCGCCGCGCGGTGGAGCTGCTGCAGTCGTTCCGGCTCTACCGCGCTTCCGAGGTGGCGATGCGCCGCCGCACCCGGGAGGCGATGTCCATGGGGGAGAACGACCTGCTCGTGCTCCGCTACCTCCTCAAGGCCCAGCGCGAGGGCCGGTTCGTGCCGCCGGGCGAACTCGCCCGCTACCTCGGTGTGTCGACCGCGTCGATGACCGCGGTCGTCGACCGGCTCGAACGGTCGGGGCACGTGCGCCGCGAGCGCCACGCCAGCGACCGCCGCAGCATCTACGTCATCCCCACCCGCGACACCGACGCGGAGGTGCGCGCCACGCTCGGCGCGATGCACGAGCGGATGCTGTCGGCCGTGGTCGACATGACGCCTGACGAGACCCGGATCGTGATGGACTGCCTCGCCCGGCTGCAGGCGGCCGTCGACGAGGTCGAACCCGAGCACCTGCACCAGGACGAGCCCCAGGAGCAGCGCGTCTCCTGACCCGGCGGGTCAGACCCAGGTGGGCAGCCAGTTGTGCAGCCGCCAGAACCCGTACGGCACGTCCGCGGCGACCCAGACCGGGTACCAGAACGCCGACAGGAGGGTCGCCAGCACGGTGAAAACCACGACGGTCCGCCGCACCGCGAGCCGCCGGTCGGGGTCTCGCGTGGCGAGGAGATCGCGCACCGCGAGGGCGATCGCGATGACGAGGAAGGGCGCCACGGCCACCGTGTAGAACTGGAAGATCGTCCGCTCCGGGTACAGCAGCCACGGCACGTACGTCGCCGCGACCCCGGCGAGCACGAACGCGTGCTCCACCCGCCGGGTGCGGACGAACCGGTACAGCACGTACAGCACCGCCGCGACGCCCGCCCACCAGATGAGCGGGTTCGGGATGCTGGAGATCGCCTGCACCCCCTGGTCGTCCTGCTCCCAGAACATCGAGGTCGGACGCACGAGCAGCGGCCACTGCCAGGCCGGGCTCTCGTACCCGTGCGGCGTCGACAGTCCGACGTGGAAGCGGTAGATCGCCACGTGGAAGTGCCAGAGGCTCTGCAGCGGCAGCGGCACCCACGCCCAGAACCCGGTCGCCGGGTCGCCGTCCGCGCTGCGGCGGTCGTACCCGCCGTCCGAGACGAGCCACCCCGTCCAGGACGCGAGGTAGACGACCACCGCGACCGGCACCAGGAGCACGAACGCCGCGGCGCCCTGGCGCACCGCATCCGTGGGCCACATCCGGATGCCCAGGCGCCGGCGCACCAGGGCGTCGACGACCACGACGTACAGGCCGAGCGCGGCGAGCACGTACAGTCCGGACCACTTCACCGCGCACGCGGCGCCGGCCGCGGCGCCGGCGGCGAGCAGCCACGGGCGCGACCACCGCAGCGGTCCCCACATCGGCGCAGCGCGGCCGGCGACCGCGCGCGTCAGCCGGGCGATGTGCTGCCGTTGGTCCAGGAGCACGAACCAGCAGGCCAACAGTGAGAAGCACGCCAGGAACACGTCGAGGAGCCCCACCCGGCTGAGCACGATCCCGACACCGTCGATCGCGAGGAGGAACCCGGCCAGGGTGGCGAGCGGCGTGGACCGGGTGAGCATCCGGGTCACGAGGTACACGAGCAGCACGAGCGTCGTGCCGGCGACCGCGGTCATGAGACGCCACCCGAACGGGTGCTCGGGGCCGACGAGCCACATGCCGAGGCCGATGAGCCACTTGCCGAGCGGCGGGTGCACCGAGAAGCTCGGGGCGATGTCGAACCCATCGACGACACCGTCGACGAACGCGGTGTCGGCGCCCTCCGGCCACGATGCCGTGTACCCCAGCAGCCACTGCGACCACGCGTCCTTCACGTAGTACGTCTCGTCGAACACGAGGGCGCGCGGGTGCCCCAGCCCGACGAGGCGGAGGAGCCCCGCGAACACCGTGAGCAGGACGGGCGCCAGGACGTCCACGCGACGCGCGAGGACCGGGTCGGTGCGCAGACGCCGGAGCCACCGGTCGGACCGCGACGGCCGTTCGTGCGGCAGCAGCGGCGGGGCGGTCGCGGTCACGCGCCCAGCCTATGCTGGCCGGATGATCATCCTCGCGGCCACCCCCATCGGGAACCTCGGTGACGCCTCCCGGCGGCTCGTCGAGGCGCTCGAGCAGGCCGCCGTCGTGGCGGCCGAGGACACCCGCACCACCCAGCGGCTGCTGTCGGCGCTCGGCGTCGCGAATCGCCCGCGGCTCATCGCCCTGCACGACCACAACGAGAAGCAGCGCGCCGCCGAACTCGTCGCACTCGCCGCCGAGCAGGACGTGCTCGTGGTCAGCGACGCCGGCATGCCCACCGTCAGCGACCCCGGCTACGGCCTCGTCGCCGAGGCCGCCGCCCAGGGCGTGCCCGTCACCGCCCTGCCCGGGCCGTCCGCCGTCGTGACGGCGCTCGCCGTCTCCGGGCTTCCCACCGACCGGTTCACGTTCGAGGGGTTCCTGCCGCGGAAGGCGGGGGAGCGCCGCACGCTCGCCGCGTCGCTGTCCGCCGAGCGGCGCACCATGGTCTTCTTCGAGAGCCCCGCCCGGCTCGCCGCATCCCTCGCCGACCTCGCCCAGGGCTTCGGCGCCGACCGCCGCGCCGTGGTCTGCCGCGAGCTCACCAAGCTCCACGAGGAGGTGCGCCGCGGCACGCTCGCCGAGCTCGCCGCCTGGGCGGAGGACGGAGTCCGCGGCGAGATCGTCGTCGTGGTCGAGGGCGCGCCGGCTCGGGAGCTCCCGTTCCCCGACGCCGTCACGCAGGTGCTCGAGCTCACCCGCGACGGGATGCGGCTGAAGGACGCCGCGGGCGAGGTCTCCGCGCACACCGGCCACTCCTCGCGCGAGCTCTACCAGGCCGCGCTCGCCGTGCGCGGCTGACGAACCGTCACGCGCGGAGGACCCGCATCCGCGCCGCCTAGAATCGACGGGTGAGCAACGGCCGTTCCTTCTACATCACGACGCCGATCTACTACCCCAGCGATGTGCCGCACATCGGCCACGGGTACACGACGGTCGCCGTCGACACGCTCGCGCGCTGGCACCGTCAGGCGGGCGACGACACCTGGATGCTGACGGGCACCGACGAGCACGGGCAGAAGATGCTGCGCGCCGCCGCCGCCAACGGCGTCACCCCGCAGGAGTGGGTCGACAAGCTCGTGGGCGAGGCGTGGTTCCCGCTGCTGCAGACCCTCGACGTCGCCAACGACGACTTCATCCGCACCACGCAGGAGCGGCACGAGGAGGGCGTGAAGCGCTTCGTGCAGGCCATCTACGACCGCGGCTACATCTACGCCGGCGAGTACGAGGCGCTGTACTGCGTGGGCTGCGAGGAGTTCAAGCCGGAGGCGGAGATCGCCGACGGCACGGGCGAGTTCGAGGGCCTGAAGGTCTGCGCCATCCACTCGAAGCCGCTGGAGCTGCTGCAGGAGAAGAACTACTTCTTCAAGCTCAGCGAGTTCGCCGAGCCGCTGCTGAAGCTCTACCGCGAGCGCCCCGACTTCATCCGGCCCGAGTCCGCCCGCAACGAGGTCATCTCGTTCGTGCGCTCCGGGCTGAAGGACCTCTCGATCTCCCGCAGCGCGTTCGACTGGGGCATCAAGGTGCCGTGGGACGACACGCACGTCATCTACGTGTGGGTGGACGCGCTCCTGAACTACGCGACCGCGGTCGGGTACGGCGTCGACACCGAGCAGTTCGACCGCCGCTGGCCGGCCTACCACGTGGTCGGCAAGGACATCCTCCGCTTCCACGCCGTCATCTGGCCCGCCATGCTGATGGCTGCCGGCCTCGAGGTGCCCCGGGGCGTGTTCGCGCACGGCTGGCTGCTCGTCGGCGGCGAGAAGATGTCGAAGTCGAAGCTCACCGGCATCGCCCCCACCGAGATCACCGACGTCTTCGGCTCCGACGCGTACCGCTTCTACTTCCTCTCCGCGATCGCCTTCGGGCAGGACGGCTCGTTCTCCTGGGAGGACCTCGCCGCCCGCTACCAGGCAGAGCTCGCGAACGGCTTCGGCAACCTCGCCTCGCGGACGGTCGCGATGATCGAGAAGTACTTCGAGGGGATCGTGCCGGCGCCCGGCGCCTACACCGACGCCGAGCTGCACATCCAGCAGGTCGTGGCCGACGCGGTCTCGACGGCGGATGCGGCCGTGGAGCGCTTCCGGATCGACGAGGCGATCGCCTCCATCTGGACGATCGTCGACGCCCTGAACGGCTACATCACCGAGCAGGAGCCGTGGGCGCTCGCCAAGGACGAGGCGAAGCGCGAGCGGCTCGGCACCGTGCTGTACACGGCCGCCGAGGGCCTGCGCGCCCTCACCGTGCTGCTGTCGCCGGTGATGCCGGTCTCGACCGAGAAGCTCTGGATCGCGCTCGGCGCGGCGGAGACGGTGGGTCGGCTCCAGGACCAGCCGCTCCGCGACGCCGGGCAGTGGGGCGCGCTGCGCCCGGGCTCCTCGGTGAACGGCCTCGCGCCGCTCTTCCCCCGGATCGAGAACGCCTGACCCCGGATGCTGCGCAGCGACCCCGCAAGGAGGATGAGGGGATGAGCGACCCCAGCCAGTACGTGCGGCAACGGGAGAAGGGCGCGCGCGACGTGTCGTACCCGCCGGCGCCCGAGCCGCTCGCGGTGGCGGTCTACGACAACCACTGCCACCTCGAGATCGAGGACGGCGAGGCGTCGATGTCGCTCGACGAGCAGCTCGAGCGGGCGGTCGAGGTCGGGATCCTCGGCGTCGTGCAGGCCGGTGGCGACATCGAGTCGAGCCGCTGGTCGGCGTGGGCCGCCGCATCCCACCCCCGCGTGCTCGCGGCCGTCGCGATCCACCCGAACGAGGCGCCGCTGTACGACGCCGCCGGTCGGCTCGACGAGGCGATCGCCGTCATCGACGAGCTCGCCGCGCAGCCGCGGGTGCGTGCGATCGGCGAGACCGGGCTCGACTTCTTCCGCACCGAGGAGGACGGGCTGCCGGCGCAGTTCCGCAGCTTCGAGGCGCACATCGACCTCGCCAAGCGGCACGGCGTCGCGATGCAGATCCACGACCGCGACGCCCACGACGCGGTGCTCGACACGCTCGAGCGGGTCGGGGCGCCCGAGAAGACGGTGTTCCACTGCTTCTCCGGCGACGCCGACATGGCGCGGATCGCGGCCGAGCGCGGTTACTGGCTCTCCTTCGCCGGCAACGTGACGTTCAAGAACGCGCAGAACCTGCGCGACGCGCTGCAGGTGATCCCGCGCGAGCGCATCCTCGTCGAGACCGACGCGCCCTTCCTCACGCCCACGCCGTACCGCGGCCGGCCGAACGCGCCGTACCTCGTGCCGGTCACGATGCGGTTCATGGCCGCCGAGCTCGGCGTGGACGTCGACGAGCTGTGCGCGCAGGTGGCCGCCAACACGCTCGAGGTGTACGGCCCCTTCGAGGACTGACCGGACCTCAGCGGGGGAGGCGCAGCATCCCGTCCTGCGCCTCGGCCAGGCCGTCCGCGATGAGCGAGTCGATCGCACGGTCGCGCTGCAGCGGGTCGGCCCAGTCCGGCAGCACCGCGTCGAGCGGCGCCTCGTGCCCCGCGGCGGCGCGGAGCAGCCGCAGCACGGCGCCGCGCGCCTGCCGGTCGCTGCCCTCGTAGCGCGCCTGCCTGCGGCGGGTGTCGCCGGTGTCGGGGTATCCGGCCGCGCGCCACGCGCAGGATGCCGCGATCGGGCAGTCGTCGCAGCGCGGCGCCCGCGCGGTGCAGACGACCGCGCCGAGTTCCATGATCGCGGCGTTCAGCACGGCGGACTCGCCGCGATCGGCCGGGAGGAGCGCCGCCATGTCGTCCAGGTCGCGCTTCGACGGCGGCCCCGGCTGCGACCTGCCGCCGACCGCCCGGGCGATGACCCGTCGCGTGTTCGTGTCGACCACCGGATGCCGGTCGCCGTACGCGAACACCGCCACGGCGCGGGCCGTGTAGTCGCCGATGCCGGTGAGTGCGAGGAGCGCGACCACGTCGCGGGGGACGACGCCGTCGTGCCGGTCGCGGATCTCGGTCGCGGCCCGGTGCAGCCACAGCGCCCGCCGCGGGTAGCCGAGGTTCGCCCAGCGACGCACCGCCTCGGCGGGCGGTGCGGCCGCGAGATCGGCCGGCGTCGGCCAGGCGGTCAACCACTCCTCGAGCCGCGGGATCACCCGCGAGACCTGCGTCTGCTGCAGCATGAACTCGCTGACCAGCACACCCCACGCCCCGAAGCCCGGCGCCCGCCAGGGGAGGGGGCGCGCGTGGATGCGGAACCAGCCGTTCAGCGCGGGGACGTCGAGGGCGGGCACCGATCCAGCGTAGGCGCACCACGTAGGCTGGAAGGCATGCCCGAACCCTCCCCGAACGGCGTGCTCCTCGTGGACAAGCCGGGCGGCGTCACGAGTCATGACGTCGTCGCGCGCGCCCGCCGCGCCCTCGGCACCCGCAAGGTCGGGCACGCCGGCACGCTCGACCCGATGGCGACCGGGCTGCTCATCCTCGGGGTCGGTCCCGCGACCCGGCTGCTCACCTTCATCGTCGGGCTCGACAAGACCTACCTCGCCACGATCCGGCTCGGCGCGGCGACCACGACCGACGACGCCGAGGGCGAGATCACGGATGCGGCGGATCCCGCGGCCCTCGCCGCCGTCACCGACGACGCGATCGCCGCCGGGATCGACCGGCTGCGCGGGGACATCGACCAGGTGCCGAGCACGGTGTCGGCGATCAAGGTCGACGGGCGCCGCGCCTACGACCTGGCCCGCGCGGGGGAGACGGTCGAGCTGAAGTCCCGCCGCGTGACCGTGTCGCGCTTCGAGGTGCTCGAAACCCGCCGCGCCGGCGACGCGATCGACCTCGACGTCGTCGTCGAGTGCTCCAGCGGCACCTACATCCGCGCCCTCGCCCGCGACCTCGGCCGTGACCTCGGCGTCGGCGGGCACCTCACCGCGCTCCGCCGCACCCGCATCGGCCGGTTCGACGTCGACGAGGCGATCGCGGTCGACGACATCGCCCCCGACGGGCTGCAGACGCCGGCGGATGCCGCATCCCGCGCCCTCCCGGTGCTGCACGTCGACGCGCAGCAGGCCGTCGACCTGCGGCACGGCAAACGGCTCGCGGGACTCGCCGACGCCCTGCCCGGTGCCCGCAGCGCCGCCATCGACCCGGACGGCCTCCTCGTGGGCGTCGTCGAACGCCGCGGCGCCGACGTGCGCAGCGCCATGAACATGCCGGAGGAACGCGCCTCATGATCCTGTGGTTCACCCTCGTCCAGGTCGGCGTCGCCGCCGTCGGCGGCCTGGTGTGCGTCGTGCTCGGCCTCGCCGGGCGCCGCCCGAGCGACCTGACCGTCGGCCTGCTCGCGCTCATCGAGGTGCTGCTGATCGCCCAGCTGGTCATGGGCATCGTCGCGCCGCTCATGGGCAACACCCCGACCGGCAACCCGCTCGAGTGGTGGGTCTACCTCGTCGGCGCGCTGCTCGTGCCGCCGGCCGGTGTCGCCTGGGCACTGCTCGAGCGCAGCCGGTGGAGCACCGTGGTGCTCGGCATCGCCGCGCTCGCGGTCGCGGTCATGGTCTGGCGCATGGAGGTCATCTGGACCGTGCAGTTGGCCTGAGCGCGCGGAACTAGGATGGGACCCGTCATGACCACCGCACCCGCCCGTCGCATCACCGGCGCCGCCCGCGTCCTCATCGTGGTGTACGGCGTCATGGCGCTCGCCGCCACCGGCCGCTCGTTCGTCCAGATCGTCGGCGAGTTCGACGAGGCGCCGCTCGCGTACAGCCTGTCCGCCGCATCCGCGCTCGTGTACATCCTCGCGACGCTCGCGCTGATCTTCTCCCGTTCCGCCGTCTGGTACGTGATCGCCTGGGTCGCCGTGCTGTTCGAGCTGGCCGGCGTGCTCGTGGTCGGCACGCTGTCGATCGTGCTGCCCGAGCTGTTCCAGCATCCGACGGTCTGGTCGCTGTACGGCGACGGGTACCTGTTCGTGCCGCTCGTGCTGCCGATGTTCGGGATCTGGTGGCTGTGGACCCACCGTGCCGGCGCCGTCCGCGCGGACGAGGACGCCGAGGCGGCCACGGCGGGCCCGACATGGTGACCGTGTTCCGCGCGCCCGAGGAGGTGCCCGCGGACTTCGGACCCTCGGTCGTCGCGATCGGCAAGTTCGACGGCGTGCATGCCGGCCACCGCGCCGTGATCGAGCGCGCGCAGGTCGACGCCGTCTCACGCGACGCGCAGGTGGTCGCGGTCACGTTCGACCGCAACCCGCTCGCGCTGCTGCGTCCGGAGCTCTGCCCGCCGAGCCTCATCGGCGTCACCCAGAAGGTGCGCCTGCTCGCCGACACCGGTGTGGACGCGGTCATGGTCCTCACCTTCGACGAGGCGCTCGCCTCGCTCACCCCCGCGGAGTTCGTCGCGAAGGTGCTCCGCCCGCTCGGCACCCGCGCGGTGCTCGTGGGCACCGACTTCCGGTTCGGCGCCGGCGGGGCCGGGACGCCGGAGACCCTCACCGCACTGGGCGCCGAGGAGGGGTTCCGCGTCGACGTGGTCGACGACGTGCGCGCGGTCGACGAGGGACGCCGCGTCTCCTCCACCTGGATCCGCGAGCTGATGGCCGCCGGCGACGTCGAGCGCGCGGCGCGGCTGCTCGGCCGTTCGCCCTCGGTCTGGGGCGAGGTCGTGCACGGGCTGAAGCGCGGGCGCGAGCTCGGCTACCCGACCGCGAACCTGTCGCCCGACCTCGAGGGGTTCCTGCCCGCCGACGGGGTCTACGCCGGCTGGCTCGTCGACGAGGATGCGGGGCTGCGTCCGGGCACCCGGTACCCGGCGGCGATCAGCGTCGGGACGAACCCGACGTTCGACGACGTGCCGGTCCGCCAGGTGGAGGCGTACGTCCTCGACGAGACGCTGGACCTGTACGGCCACCACGTCGAGGTGCAGTTCGTGCACCGCGTGCGGCCGATGGTCGCCTTCGACGGCATCGACGCGCTCATCCGGCAGATGGCGCAGGACGTCGCCCAGGTGCGCGACGCCCTCACCTGACACCGTCGCGCCGGCGTTCAGGTGGCGGTTGCTGCGGCATCCGCGCTGGTGAACCCGCAGAAGCTGCCACCCGAGCGATCCTGGCCCGCATGGACTGCCACACGGGCGAGCAGGCGTGCGGATGCGGCGGGGTTCAGGTGGCGGTTCCCGCGGCATCCTCGTGGGTGAACCCGCAGGAGCTGCCACCCGAGTGAGCTCGACCCCGCACGGACTGCCACACGAGCGAGCAGGCGCGGGGATGCGGCGGTCTTGACGTGGCGGTTGCCGCGGCATCCGCGAGCTCGAACCCGCAGAAGCCGCCACCCGAGCGGGGTCGCCCGCGCGTCCCGCCCGGGCGAATAACTCAGTAGGAGGCGGTGTCCTCGGCGCCGGAGGCCTCGCCGCCGGCGAGGACGGTACGCAGCTCGCCGAGGATGGTCGCGCTGCCGCTCGTGCCGAGCCGCGTCGCGCCCGCGTCGAGCATCTCCAGCGCGGTCGACAGGCCCCGGACGCCGCCGGACGCCTTCACCTGGACGCCCTCGCCGACGCTCGCGCGCATGAGCTTCACGTGCTCGACGGTCGCACCGCCGCCGGCGAACCCGGTCGAGGTCTTCACGAAGTCGGCGCCGCCGGCCTCGGTGAGCCGGCTGCCACGGGCGACCTGCTCGTCGTCGAGGTACGCGGTCTCCAGGATCACCTTCGTCACGAGCGACCCGGCCGCCTCCTTGACGGCGCGGATGTCCTCGACCACGAGGTCGTCGAGGCCCGAGCGCAGCCAGCCGATGTTGACCACCATGTCGACCTCGGTGACGCCGTCGGCGATCGCCTGCTTCACCTCGGCGACCTTCGCGGCGGTGGACGTGGTGCCGTGCGGGAACCCGATCACGGTGCCGACCGCGACGCCGGACCCGGCCAGGTACTCCACCGCGTGCGCGATGTCGGACGGCCGGACGCACACGCTGAACACCTTCCACTCGCGGGCGACGTCGAGCTGCGCGTCGACCTCCGCGCGGGTGAGGTTCGGGGCGAGGATGGCGTGGTCGATCGTGGCGGCGAGCTGGGCTTCGGTGATCTCGGGCATCCCCCAAGCCTACGTCGGCGGAAACGACCCGCCTTATACCCCCGGGGGGTATCATGACGGCATGGACAATGAGGAACGGACCGCGGTCATCGACATCCAGGGGATGACCTGCGCGAGCTGCGTCGCACGGGTGGAGCGCAAGCTCAACGCGATCGAGGGCGTCGAGGCCCGGGTGAACCTCGCCACCGAGAGCGCCCGCGTCCGGTATCCGGCCGGCCTCGACGAAGCACGCCTCACCTCGGCGGTGGATGCCGCGGGCTACCACGCCCGCATCCGACCCGCCACGCCCGTCCGCCGCCACGACGCGCCCGCGCACGGGGAGCACCCGCGCGACGGCCACCACGGACCGGAGGGAGAGGCACACGACCACGACGGGCACGAAGGGCACCACGCCTCCGCATCGTGGACCCGTGTCATCGTCTCGGCCGTGCTCGCGGCCCCCGTGCTCGCGCTGGGGATGGTGCCCGCGCTGCAGTTCCCGGGCTGGCAGTGGGTGAGTCTCGTGCTCACGACGCCGGTCGTGTGCTGGGGCGGCTGGCCGTTCCACCGCGCCACGTTCAAGAACCTCCGCCACGGCGCGCTCACGATGGACACGCTCATCACGATGGGCACGCTCGCGGCGTACCTGTGGAGCCTGTGGGCGCTGCTGTTCGGCGGCGCCGGTGCCGGGATGGGCGAGGGCGCCGAGGTCTACTTCGAGGTGGCCGCCGTCGTCACGGTGTTCCTCCTGCTCGGCCGCGCGATCGAGGACCGCGCCCGCCGTCGCGCCGGCGCCGCGCTGCGCTCCCTCCTCGAACTCGGCGCACGTGAGGTCGAGCGGGCGGACGGCGTCCGCATCCCGGTCGCGGAGCTCGCCGTCGGCGACGCGTTCCTGGTGCGTCCCGGTGAGACGGTCGCGGCGGACGGCGTCGTGCTCGAGGGCCGCGCCGCCGTCGACGAGAGCATGCTGACGGGGGAGTCGGTCCCGGTCGAGGTCGGACCCGGGTCGGAGGTCACCGGCGGCACGATCGCGCACGGCGGCACCCTGCGCGTGCGCGCCACCGGTGTGGGCGCCGACACCCGTCTCGCACGCATCGCCGCGCTGGTCGAGAACGCGCAGCTCGCGAAGAGCGACGTGCAGCGGCTCGCCGACCGCATCTCCGGGGTCTTCGTGCCGATCGTCATCGTCCTCGCCGCGGTCACCCTCATCGCCTGGCTCGTCGCCGGGCAGCCGATGACCGCGTTCACGGCGGCCGTCGCCGTGCTCATCGTCGCCTGCCCGTGCGCGCTCGGGCTCGCCACCCCGATCGCGATCCTGGTCGGATCCGGCCGCGGCGCGCAGCGCGGCATCCTCCTCACCGGGCCCGAGGCCATCGAGACCGCCGACCGCATCGACACGGTCGTGCTCGACAAGACCGGCACCGTCACCGCAGGCGCGATGGCGCTCGCCGCCGTCCACGTCGAGGACGGGCAGGACGAGACGGCCGCCCTCCGGCTCGTCGCGTCGCTCGAGGCCGCCAGCGAGCACCCGGTCGGCATCGCGATCGCGGCGGCCGCCGACCGGCTGGCACCGGTCGCCGACGTCGAGGCGGTCGCCGGCGGCGGCATCGCCGGTGTCGTCGGGGGCCGCGTCGTGTTCGCCGGTTCCGCGGGATTCGCCGAGGAGCGCACGGGTCGGGCGCTGTCGTCCGGGCTCGTCGCGGCCGCACGGGCGCACGAGCGCACTGCGACCGTCGTCGTGGCCGGCTGGGAGGAGGACGGCGTGCTCGCTCCGCGGGCCGTGCTCGCCGTCGCCGACCGGGTCCGTCCCGACGCCGCCGAGGCGGTCGCCGCCCTGCGCGGCATGGGGCTGCGCGTCGTGCTCGCCACCGGCGACGCCGAACCCGTCGCGCGCGAGGTCGCCGCATCCGTCGGCATCGACGACGTCCACGCCCGGGTGAGCCCCGAGGGCAAGGTCGCGCTCGTCCGCGACCTGCAGGACGGCGGGGCGCGCGTCGCGATGGCCGGCGACGGTGTGAACGACGCCGCCGCGCTCGCCACCGCGGACCTCGGCATCGCGATGGGCGGGGGGACGGATGCGGCCTCGCACGCGAGCGACATCGCGCTCACCACGCAGGGGCTCACCGGGGTCGTCACGGCGCTGCGGCTCGGCCGCCGGGTCATGCGGATCATCCGCGGCAACCTGTTCTGGGCGTTCGCGTACAACGTGGCGGCGCTGCCGCTCGCCGCGCTGGGCTTGCTGAACCCGATGATCGCGGGGGCCGCGATGGCGTTCTCGAGCCTGTTCGTCGTCGGCAACAGCCTGCGGCTGCGCCGCGCCTGAGCCGCTGCACGGGGGCATCCTGGGGGACCGGATGCGGTGAGGAGGGGTCGGGACATCGCCGCGACCCTCTGGGACTGACGAGGACGCGGCGCGAGGCGCTCCTGCGCTAGGATGGAGCCGGTCTCCCGACCGCCCGGCGCCGAATCCGTGCGTCGTCACGCCGGAGACCGATCCCGCGTCCGTCCCGGCAGCGAGCCGCCCGCGGGGCACGCCGACCTCCCTCGGAGGGGGTTCCGGCGTTTCGGAGTGATCCGTACACAGCTCAGGAGGAGCATGCCGACCACGGCGCCCGCCGCGCAGAAGTCATCGCGGCGCAAGCACACCTCGTCCGCCAAGCGCGACGACGAGGCCCCCCTCATCCCCATCCTCGCCCGCAAGGTGCGGGAGGTGGAGGCCAAGGCCCAGAAGGGCAAGCTCGGCCCCACCAACCGGGTGAAGTTCCAGGCGATCGCCTTCCTCGTGCGCGAGGAGCGCGCCCGGGTGAAGAACGACGCCGAGCTCACCGACGCGTCCCGCGCCGAGCAGCTGAAGCGCCTCGACGGCGTCGCGACGATCCTCGCGAAGACCGCCGCCCGCGACACGTCGCTCATCCAGTTGCTCGAGGTCGACCAGGCCACCTCGCCGGTCGCCCGCCGCATGCGCCGGGACTGGCTCATCGAGTCCGGTGCCGACCTGCCGCCGGACGAGCTCATCATCACGGATGCGGCGCCCGCCCAGACCGCCGCGGTCGTGCCGCCGCAGCTCGCCGAGCGCCAGGTGGTGCCGCCGCAGGTGGAGGCGCGCCAGATGGCGAACCCGTTCCTCGCGCCCGACCTCAGCCGCCGCATCCCGACCGAGACCCCGCGCCGCCGCCTCGACGGCTGGGAGCTCATGGGTCCGCTGTACAAGGCGTTCGAGACCGGCGCCGGCGGGGGAGCGGCCTCCATGGAGCTGCCCCCGGTGCCCGAGTTCGACCGGCTCTCGCCCAAGGGGCTCGAGGTCATGCCGCACCAGTCGCGGCTCCTCGAGGCCGTCCGCACCGGTCACCGTTCTTTCCTGCTGGCCGACGAGCCGGGCCTCGGCAAGACCGCACAGTCGGTGCTCGCAGCATCCGTCGCCGAGGCCTACCCGCTGCTGGTGGTCGTCCCCAACGTCGTGAAGATGAACTGGGCCCGTGAGGTCGAGCGGTGGACGCCGCAGCGCCGCGCCACCGTCATCCAGGGCGACGGCGAGGACATCGACGCGTTCGCCGACGTGTTCATCGTCAACTACGAGGTGCTCGACCGGCACCTGTCGTGGCTCAGCGAGATCGGGCTGAAGGGCATCGTCGTCGACGAGGCGCACTTCATCAAGAACCTCTCCTCGCAGCGCTCCCGCAACGTGCTCGCGCTCGCCTCCCGCGTCCGGGAGCGGGTCGCGAACCCGCTGCTCATGGCCCTCACCGGTACCCCGCTCATCAACGACGTCGAGGACTTCGACGCGATCTGGCGCTTCCTCGGCTGGACCAACGGCACCAAGCCCGAGGCCGAGCTCATGGAGAAGCTCGACGCGACCGGGCTCACCCCCGCCGACAAGGCGTTCTACCCGGAGGCCCGCTCCGCGGTGATCTCCATGGGGATCGTCCGCCGCCGCAAGACCGACGTCGCGAAGGACCTTCCGGACAAGCTCGTCGCCGACCTCCCCGTCGAGCTCGACGACGAGTACGGCCGCTCGATCCGCCAGGCCGAGCGCGAACTCGGGGCCCGCCTCGCCGACCGGTACCGCCGCATCATCGACGCGCGCGGCGACCGCGGGCTCGCCCCCGGCGAACTCGACGAGGACATCGTGCGCCTGGTCGCCCAGCACGAGCTGGACGAGTCGAAGGCCGCATCCGCCGGCACCGAGAACGTGTTCACCATGGTGCGCCGTATCGGTCAGGCCAAGGCGCTCGTCGCCGCGGACTACGCCGTGCAGCTGCAGCGCTCGGTCGGCAAGGTCGTCTTCTTCGCCAAGCACATCGACGTCATGGATGCGGCGGAGGCGCACTTCGCGGCGGCCGGTCTCAAGACCGTGTCGCTGCGGGGAGACCAGACCGCCACGGCGCGGCAGGACGCGATCGACGCGTTCAACAACGACCCCGAGGTCTCGGTCGCGGTGTGCTCGCTGACCGCGGCCGGTGTCGGCGTGAACATGCAGGCCGCATCCAACGTCGTCCTCGCCGAGCTCAGCTGGACCGCCGCCGAGCAGACGCAGGCCATCGACCGGGTGCACCGCATCGGCCAGGACGAGCCGGTCACCGCATGGCGCATCATCGCCGCGCACACGATCGACGCGAAGATCGCCGAGCTCATCGACGCGAAGCAGGGCCTGTCGCTGCGCGCCCTCGACGGGCACGTGGTCGAGCCCGGCTCCAGCGACTCCGTGCAGCTGTCGGCGCTCATGCACCTCACCCGCAGCGCGCTCGGCGCCGCCTGACCCGGCCCGGTCCGCCCCGCGGCGACCCGCCCGCATCCCGCCGTGTGGCGATGGGATGCGGGCGGCGCTAGTCTCGGGGAGGCAGCGTCGCCGGCCCATGTAGCACCATCCCCGAGGACCCCCACCATGAAGATCGGCATCCTGACCAGCGGCGGCGACTGCCCCGGCCTGAACGCGGTCATCCGCGGCGTCGTGCTGAAGGGCACGAGCGTCCACGACATCGAGTTCGTGGGCATCCGCGACGGGTGGCGCGGGGTCGTGGACGGCGACTTCTTCCCCCTCACCCGCCACGAGGTGAAGGGGCTGTCGAAGGTCGGCGGCACCATCCTCGGCACGAGCCGCACGAACCCGTACGAGGGCCCCCGCGGCGGCGCCGAGAACATCGCGAAGACGCTGTACGGCCACCACATCGACGGGATCATCGCGATCGGCGGCGAGGGCACCCTCGCGGCCGCGAACCGTCTCGCGAACGACGGCATCAACGTGCTGGGCGTGCCGAAGACGATCGACAACGACCTGCGCGCCACGGACTACTCCTTCGGCTTCGACACCGCGGTGAACATCGCCACCGACGCGATGGACCGCCTGCGCACCACCGGCGACTCGCACCAGCGCTGCATGGTCGCCGAGGTCATGGGCCGCCACGTCGGCTGGATCGCGCTGCACGCCGGCATCGCCGCGGGCGCGCACGTCATCTGCATCCCCGAGGTCCCGATGTCGATCCAGGAGATCACCGAGCAGGTCGCGAAGGCCCACGACCGCGGCCGTGCGCCGCTCGTGGTCGTCTCGGAGGGCTTCACCCTCACCGGCATGGACGAGGCCTACAGCGACAAGGGCCTCGACGCCTTCAACCGTCCGCGTCTCGGCGGCATCGGCGAGGTGCTCGCCCCTGAGATCGAGCGGATCACCGGCATCGAGACCCGCGCCACGGTGCTCGGCCACATCCAGCGCGGCGGCGCGCCGTCGGCGTTCGACCGGGTGCTCGCCACGCGCCTCGGCCTCCACGCCGCGGACGCCGTGATCGACGGCGCCTGGGGCCAGATGGTGGCCCTCCGCGGCACCGACATCGTGCGGGTGCCCTTCGCCGACGCCCTCGGCGAGCTCAACAGCGTCCCGCTCTACCGCTACGAGGAGGCGGCCGCCCTCTTCGGCTGACCCTCCGGGCACGCGACGCCCGCGCTTCCGCTCCGCGCGCGGTCGCGCATGTCCCACTTCCTGCAGAACGTGTCCCAGTTTCTGCCGCTTTGACGCACTGAAAGCGGCAGAAACTGGGACACGCTGCGTTGGGCGATGGGTTCTGCACAGGGGTGAAGGGGCAACAGCGTGTGCACGGGGCGCGGCAGCGGGCGCGATGCGGGGCGACGGATGCGGATGCTGAGGGCATGCGCCGACCCCCGCCCCTTCCGGACGACCTGCCCGAAGCCTTCGACCTCGCCACGGCCGCCGCGCTGGGCATCCCGCCCGGTCGGCTGCGACGGACGGACCTGGACGTGCCGTTCCGCGGGGTGCGGGTGCGCGGCGGCCCGCCGCCCGCGGCGGATCTCCGCGCCCTCTGCCTGGCGTACGCGCCGAGGTTGAAACCGTGGCAGTTCTTCAGTCACGAGACGGCGCTGGGACTGCTGGGCGTACCGCTCCCTGAGTGGCCGTACCGCCCCGGGCTGCACGTCGCCGCGCACCGTCCCGCGCGCGAACCACGGCTGCGCGGCGTCGTCGGGCACCGGCTGCAGCTGCGTGAGCCCGCCGTCCTCCGCGACGCCGCCGGTCTCCCGGTCGAGCATCCGGTCCGTGCCTGGCGCCAGTGCGCCACGGTCTGGCGCATCGACGACCTCGTGGCGGCGGCGGATCACATCGTGTCGCAGCGGTGGGCGGACGCGCACGACCTCGCCCACGAGGTCGAGGTGATGGGGGACGCCGCCGGCGCGCCGCTCCGGCGGGCGCTCGCGCTGGCCCGTGGCGGTGTCCGATCTCCGCGGGAGACACGCCTGCGCCTGCGCCTGATCCGGGCGGCGCTGCCGGAACCGGCGGTCGGCTGGCTGCTCCGGAGCCCGCGAGGCGCGTTCGTCGCCGAACTCGACCTCGCCTATCCCCGTTACCGCGTGGCGGTCGAGTATGACGGACGGGTGCACGCGGAGGATGCGGCGCAGTTCGAGCGTGACGCCGACCGCTGGGACCGCATCCGTGCCGAGGGGTGGGAGCTCGTCCGCATCCTCAACCACCACCTGCGAGGCGACGGCGCGGCCGCAGTCGCGAAGGTCGCCGGCGCCCTTCGCCGCGCGGGGTGGCACCCGGGCGCGGCCTGAGCGGGCTGCGCAGCATCCGCACCCAGCATGTCCCACTTTCTGCCGCTTACGGCAGCTCAAAGCGACAGAAAGTGGGACACGTTTTGCTGAAAGTGGGACATGCACGTGGGAGGCTCCGGATCTCGCGCGCTCCCGCCGAGCCGCGCGCGCCCGCGCCGCTACGCGCCGGCGACGCCGAGGACGTCGAAGAGCCAGGCGAGCTCGAACGCCCGCTCGCGCCAGGAGTCGTAGCGGCCCGAGACGCCGCCGTGCCCGGCGACCATCTCGCACTTCAGCAGCGCGTCCGCCCCGACCTCGCGCAGGCGCGCCACCCACTTCGCCGGCTCCACGTACAGGACGCGGGTGTCGTTGAACGAGGTGACGGCGAGGATGCGGGGGTACTCGACGCCGTCGCGGACGTTCTCGTACGGGGAGTACGACTTCATGTACGCGTACACGTCGGGGTCGTGCAGCGGGTCGCCCCACTCGTCCCACTCGATGACGGTGAGCGGCAGCGACGGGTCGAGGATCGTGGTCAGGGCGTCCACGAACGGCACGTCGGCGACGATCCCGGCGAACAGCTCGGGCGCGAGGTTCGCCACCGCGCCCATGAGCAGCCCGCCGGCCGAGCCGCCCTCGGCGACCATGCGGTCGGGGGTGGTGTAGCCGTGGTCGACGAGGTGCTGCGCGCAGTCGACGAAGTCCGTGAACGTGTTGCGCTTGTGCAGCAGCTTGCCGTCCTCGTACCACTGCCGGCCCATCTCGCCGCCGCCGCGCACGTGCGCGACCGCGAACACGACGCCGCGGTCGAGCTCCGACAGGCGGGCGACCGAGAAGCCGGGCTCGATCGAGTGCTCGTACGAGCCGTACCCGTACAGGTGCACCGGCCGCGGGGCCGAGCCGGGCTCGCCGAACGAGCGCTTCCACACGAGCGAGACCGGCACCTGCACACCGTCGCGGGCCGTCGCCCACACCCGCGCCTGCCCGTAGTCGGCGGGGTCGTAGCCGCCCTGCACGGGCTGGCGCTTGCGCAGGTGCAGCTCCTTCGTGGCGACGTCGTAGTCGTACACGGTCGACGGGGTGGTGAACGAGCCGTAGCCGATGCGCAGCAGCGGCGGCGCCCACTCCGGGTTGCCCGCGGTGCCCACCGAGTACAGCGGCTCGTCGAAGGCGAGCTCGTCCACGCCGCCGGTGGCGTAGTCCAGCATCCCGAGGCGGGCGATGCCGTCGCGGCGGTAGCCGACGACGCCCCAGTCGCGGAACGTGTCGACGCCCAGCAGGCGCCGCCCGGGCTCGTGCGGCAGCACGACGGTGCGCTCGCCCTGCGGATCGGATGCGGACACCCGCACGAGTTCGAAGTCGAGCGCGCCGTCGTTGTGCAGCACGTAGAACACGTCCTCGCCGTCGACGACCGCGTGCGAGGTGTCGTACTCGACGCCCTCCTTGCGCGGCCAGACGACGCGCGGGGTGCCGCGCAGGTCATCGGCGTCGAGGATCCATTCCTCGCTGGTGATGGACGAACCGACCCCGATCACGAGGTAGCGGTCGCTGCGGGTGAACCCGGCGCCGACCCAGTACCGTTCGTCGGTCTCGGTGTGCAGCTTCACGTCGGATGCGGTGTCGGTGCCGATCTCGTGGAGCCACACGGTGTCGGGGCGCCAGGCGTCGTCGACGGTCGTGTAGACGATGAAGCGGCCGTCGGGGGAGAGGGAGGCGCCCGCGAACGTGCCCTCGATGACGTCGGGGAGGGTCTCGCCGGTGCGGAGGTCCCGCACGCGCAGCGTGTACCGCTCGTCGCCCTCGACGTCCACGCCGTACAGCAGCAGCGTGCCGTCGGTGGACACCTCGAACGACCCCAGGGAGAAGAACTCCTGCCCGTCGGCCTCCTCGTTGCCGTCCAGGAGCACCTGCTCGCCGGGGACCGGCTCGTCGGGTGACAGCTGCGGCGGGGTCCAGTCGTCGGGGGAGGCGAGGGGCGCGCGGCACTGGATGCCGTACTGCTTGCCCTCGAGGGTGCGGCCGTAGTACCACCAGTCGCCGCGGCGGGTCGGCACCGACAGGTCGGTCTCCTGCACCCGCCCCTTGATCTCCTGGAAGATCGCCTCCCGCAGGGGTGCGAGGTGCGCGGTGCGCGCCTTGGTGTAGGCGTTCTCCGCCTCGAGGTGCTCGCGCACGCGGGCGTCGTCCTTCGCGCGGAGCCACTCGTACGGGTCGGCGAACTCGTCGCCGTGGTGCACGCGGGCGGTGCGCTCGCGACGGGCGACGGGGGGCTGCAGGGCGGATGCGGTGTCGGTCACCCTCTCACGCTAACGCCAGCGCACCCGCCGCACGGCCGGAACGGGGCCGGTCGAGTTGACCGGGCGACGCACCGATGGAAGGATTTCCCCTGGCCCGGTTACCGGATGCTGCATCTACGGTGAACTGTTCGTTCGCGCCGCCGACATCCTCGGCACCTCCCGCCCCCCGAGATCCGAAAGCGAACGGTGGAAACCGCTGCCCTGATCGTCATCCTGGTCATCGTCCTGGCCCTGTTCTTCGACTTCACGAACGGCTTCCACGACACGGCCAACGCCATGGCGACCCCGATCGCCACCGGCGCCCTGAAGCCGAAGGTCGCCGTCGCCCTCGCGGCGGTGCTGAACCTCGTCGGCGCGTTCCTGTCGACCGAGGTGTCCAAGACCATCTCGCACGGCATCATCCGCGAGGACCAGATCACACCGACGGAGTTCCTGCCGCTGATCTTCGCGGGACTCATCGGCGCCATCACCTGGAACATGCTGACCTGGCTGCTGGGGCTGCCCTCCAGCTCGTCGCACGCCCTGTTCGGCGGGCTCATCGGCGCCACGCTCGTCGGCGTCGGGGTGCTCGCGATCGACTTCGGCGTGGTGCTCAGCAAGGTCGTGCTGCCCGCCCTCGTCGCGCCGTTCACCGCCGGCGTGATCGCGTTCGCGACGACGAAGGTCGCCTACGCGATGACCCGCCGGTACGACGGCAAGCCCGACGGCCGCGACGGGTTCCGGTGGGGCCAGATCTTCTCGTCCTCGTTGGTCGCGCTCGCACACGGCACGAACGACGCGCAGAAGACCATGGGCGTCATCACGCTCGCGCTCATCATGGCCGGCTGGCAGAGCTCCGAGCAGGCCGACCCGCACCTGTGGGTCATCTTCGCCTGCGCCTTCACGATCGCGCTCGGCACCTACATGGGCGGCTGGCGCATCATCCGCACGCTCGGCAAGGGCCTCACCGATGTGAAGCCCGCGCAGGGCTTCTCCGCCGAGGCCTCCACGGCCTCCACGATCCTCGCCTCCTCGGTCTTCGGCTTCGCGCTGTCGACCACGCAGGTCGCCTCCGGGTCGGTCATCGGTTCGGGCCTGGGCCGCCGCGGGTCGAAGGTGCGCTGGCGCACGGTCGGCCGCATCGCGGTCGGCTGGCTCCTCACGCTCCCCGCGGCGGGCGCGGTCGGCGCGGTCGCCGCGCTCATCGTCGCGTGGCTCGGCATGTGGGGCATCCTCATCGACACCGTGCTCGCCGTCGCGATCGTGCTCGGCCTGTTCCTGCGCTCCCGTCGCGACGAGGTCACCGCCGGCAACGCGATGAGCGAGGTGGCCGCATCCGGTCGTGCGGTGAAGGTGAAGAAGAACCCGCCGCCCACCCGCCGCCAGCGCGCGATCATGCGCGAGCAGGAGCGGGCCAAGCGCGCCGCCGACAAGGAGAAGAAGCGCAAGGCCGACAAGGACAAGCGCGACGCCGACAAGGCCAAGCACGCCGCCGAGAAGGCGGAGAAGGCCAAGCGTGCGGCGGAGAAGGCCGAGCAGGCCCGCCGCGCCGCACCGACGACCACCGCACCCACGTCCACGTCCACCGTGCCGACTCCGCCGACCACCGCGCCGGCGCCGCAGGTCGACGCCCGCACCGAGACCGATCGCACCGTCGACGAGGAGGGCCGCGCATGAAGGTCGAGATCGACTGGATCGCCTTCCTCGAGGTGTTCGCGGTGGCGCTCGTCGGCGCCGTCGTCGTGGTGGGCTTCTACGCCCTGGCTTTGCGGATGCTGGTGCGCGCCGGCCGCGCACCGGTCGTGGCGCCGGCCGAGTTCACCGACGCCATCACCGTCGTGACCGAGAAGCAGCGGGCGAAGGCGGCGAAGGCCGCGGCGAAGGCGGCGAAGAAGAGCCCGCTCACGGACGGGCAGAAGCGCCTGGCGCTGTTCGCGGCGTACGGCTCGTTCGGCCTGTGCGGCCTGGCCGTGCTCGCCAGCCTCCTCATCATCGTCCTCCACTGAGCGCGGCGTCCGCCCCGGCGCATATCCTGGCCGGATGAGCGAGCACACGGACGCGGAGTCGGTGCGGTTCGGGCAGTACCCGCCCGCCCGCCGGGTGCTGCTGCACCTGTCGGACACCCACCTGCTGGCAGGCGGCCGCCGGCTCGGCGACCGCTACGACACCGCGGCGAACCTGCGGCGCACGCTCGAGACGGTCGAGCGGATGCGGCTGCGGCCCGACGCGATCGTGTTCACCGGCGACCTCGCCGATCTCGGCGAGCCCGAGGCGTACGCCGCGCTCCGCGACGCGGTGGAGCCGGTCGCGGCCAGGCTCGGGGCGCCCGTCGTCTGGGTCGCGGGCAACCATGACGAGCGCCCCGCGCTCCGGGCAGGGCTCCTCGACGAGGAACCGACCGAGGAACCGGTCACCGGCGTCTGGGACCTCGGCGGGCTGCGGCTCATCGCGCTCGACTCCTCGGTGCCCGGCTGGCATCACGGCGACCTCGACGAGGCACAGCTCGCGTGGCTGGCCGCCGAACTCGCGACGCCCGCGCCGCTCGGCACCGTCGTCGCCCTCCACCACCCGCCGCTGCCGAGCCACATCCCGCTCTTCGACATCCTCGAGCTGCGCGACCAGGGGCGTCTGGCCGAGGTCCTGCGCGGCAGCGACGTGCGCGCGATCCTCGCCGGGCACCTGCACTACTCCACCAGCGGCACGTTCGCCGGCATCCCGGTGAGCGTCGCCGCGGCCACCTGCTACACGATGAACCTCGCCCGTCCCGGCGTCGAGGTGAACGGGATGGACGCAGGGCAGTCCTTCCACCTGGTGCACGTCTACGACGACACCGTCACGCACTCGGTGGTGCCGGTCGTCGACGCCGAGACGGCCGGCGGGTTCGACCGCGCGTGGGTGGAACGGATGGCCGCGCTGAGCCCCGAGGAGCGGCTCGAGGCGTTCTCCCGCAAGCCCGGTCGCTGATCCGCCACGACGGCGCGCGGCGCGCGCGAGGCTGTCCACAGCGGCCAGCGCCGGGGGTGCTGCGGCGAGGTTAGGCTCGGGGCATCCACCCGGCAGACGACCCACAAGGACGACGCATGGACACGGACGCGACGACGCGTACCCGCACTGAAACCGACTCGCTCGGATCGATGGAGATCCCCGCCGACGCGTACTGGGGTATCCACACCGCCCGTGCGCTGGAGAACTTCCCCATCGCGAAGCGACCCATCTCGGTCTACCCGGAACTGGTCCGGGGCCTGGCGATGGTCAAGCAGGCCGCCGCGCGCGCGAACCGCGACATCGGCGTGCTGGCGCGCGACAAGGCCGACCTCATCGACGCGGCCGCCCAGCTCATCATCGACGGCGGCTACCACGACCAGTTCGTGGTCGGTGTGATCCAGGGCGGTGCGGGCACCTCGACGAACATGAACGCGAACGAGGTGATCACGAACGTCGCGCTCGAACTCGCGGGGCGGCCGAAGGGCGACTACGCGTTCCTCTCGCCGATCGACGACGTGAACCGCGGGCAGTCGACGAACGACGTGTACCCCACCGCGATCAAGGTCGGGCTCTCGCTCGGCCTCGCGAGCCTGCTGGACGAGCTCAGCCTGCTGCGCCGGGCGTTCAAGCAGAAGGCCGTCGAGTTCCACGACGTGCTGAAGGTGGGGCGCACGCAGCTGCAGGACGCCGTGCCCATGACCCTCGGGCAGGAGTTCAACGGCTTCGCCACGACGCTCGGTGAGGACGAGAACCGGTTGCGGGAGAACGCGTGGCTGCTGCACGAGATCAACCTCGGCGCCACCGCGATCGGGACGGGCATCACCTCGCACCCCGACTACGCGCCGACCGTGCTGCGGCACCTGCGGGAGATCTCGGGGCTCGATCTGGAGACGGCGATCGACCTCGTCGAGTCCACGAGCGACACCGGCGGCTTCATGTCGTTCTCCTCGTCGCTCAAGCGCAACGCCATCAAGCTGTCGAAGATCTGCAACGATCTGCGGCTGCTCTCCTCCGGCCCGCAGGCGGGACTGGGGGAGATCAACCTCCCGGCGCGCCAGGCCGGGTCGAGCATCATGCCCGGGAAGGTCAACCCGGTCATCCCGGAGGTCGTGAACCAGGTCGCGTTCGCCGTCGTCGGCGCCGACATGACGGTGACGATGGCCGTCGAGGGCGGACAGTTGCAGCTGAACGCGTTCGAGCCGGTCATCGCCCACTCCATCTTCCAGTCGATCACCTGGATGCAGCGGGCGATGTGGACGCTGCGGGTGAACTGCGTCGAGGGCATCACCGCCAACCGCGACCGGTTGGGCGCCATGGTCGGGTCCTCCGTGGGCGTCATCACGGCGCTCACCCCGTTCATCGGGTACGCGGCGGCCGCGGCGCTCGCGAAGACGGCGCTGCTGACCAAGCGCAACGTCGCCGACCTCGTGGTCGAGGCGGGCCTGATGAGCCGCGACGAGGTGACGAAGCAGTTGTCGCCCGCCCGGTTGTCCGGGCTGGAAGCGATCACGGCGGCGATCCCGATCATCACCGACCCGGTGCCGACCGTGACCAGCCCTGTGGAGACCACCGCCCCGGAGTCGACCGCGCCCTAAGCTGGCGCCCATGAGCCAGCCCGGGCCCGCATCACATCACCGAACCCGCCAGGAACCCTTCCCCTCCCCGCTCGCGCAGCCGACGCTGCTGGTGCCGCCGCCGGCCGCCCCGCCGCAGGCGGCCGCACCGCGCGTCGAGCTGCCGGCGGTGCGGCGGACGGGCGCGGGTGTGGTGTGGCTGTTCGGTGTGCTCGTGCTGCTGTCGGCGCTGCTCGTCGCGTACTTCCTCGCGGCGATGGGCCCACTGGCGTCGGTGCTCGGCATGGTGCTCGCGCTCCTGCCGTTCGTCGGGGTGTTCTTCGCACTGCGCGCCGTCGACCGGTGGGAGCCGGAGCCGCGGGCGCTGGTCGTGTTCGCCCTCGCGTGGGGCGCGATCGCCTCGGTCGTGATCGCCCTGCTGGTCGACCTGCTCCTCGTGATCACGTTCGGCTACCAGGACACCTTCGCCGCACAGGCGCTCGGCACGGTCGCCCAGGCGCCGATCGTGGAGGAACTCGCCAAGGGCCTCGGCCTCCTCCTCATCCTCGTGATCGGGCGCCGGGCCTTCGACGGCCCGGTCGACGGCATCGTCTACGGCGGGCTCATCGGCGCGGGGTTCGCCTTCACCGAGAACATCCAGTACTTCGCGGTCGCGATGCTCGAGGGCGGCGCGGCCCAGGCCGGCGCGGTGTTCTTCCTCCGCGGCATCCTCTCTCCCTTCGCCCACGTCATGTTCACCACGCTCACCGGGTTCGCCGTCGGGCTGGCCGTGCGTCGCGGCGCCCGTGGCGGCCGGGTGTTCCCGGCCTGGCTGCTGGGACTCCTCGGCGCCATCGGGCTGCACGCCCTGTGGAACGGCTCCGCCGTCTTCGGCGACTTCTTCGCGCTGTATGCGACGCTCCAGGTGCCGCTGTTCGTCCTGTTCATCCTCGGTGTCCTCGCGCTGCGCCGCGAGGAGTCGCGGCTCACCAGGGTGAGGCTCGAGGAGTACGCCGCCACGGGATGGTTCACGCCGGAGGAGGTCCGGATGCTGGCGACCGGTCCCGGCAGGCGTGCCGGCCTCGCCTGGGCGGCCAGGCTGCCGGGCGACCGGCGCGACCGGATGCGGGCGTTCATCCGCGAGGCGACGGCGCTCGCCGCCGCACGGCAGCGGCTCGTCTCAGGACGCGATCCCAAGGCGGCGGTCGAGGAGCGGACCCTCCTCGCGCGGGTGGTCGCGGCCCGGCAGGCGCTCTTCGCCGGCTGAGGTCATGGGGCGTCCCCGCACGGACACGTCCGCGTAACACGATGCCGATACGGTCTGAACCGATCAGTTCACGCACCGTCCCGGAGGATGCCATGTCATCGCGCGACCTCGCCGCCCTGCCCAAGGGTCACCTTCACATCCACCTGGAAGCGGCCATGCGGCCCGCGACCCTCACCGTGCTCGCCGCCGAGATGGGCGTCGACATCCCGGAGACGAGCGGCTTCTCCGGCTTCACCGCGTTCTCCCAGACCTACCAGGGCCTGCTCGCCGTGCTCGGCGCCCCGGAGAACCTCGACCGGCTGATCGACGAGGCCGTCGAGGACGCGGCCCGCGACGGGGTCGTGTACGCCGAGTTCGGGATCAGCCCGGATTACCACGCGGCCACCTTCGGCTCGACCGAGGCGGCGCTGGACGCGCACATCGCCGCCGCCGAGGCCGCCGGTCGCAAGCACGGCGTCGAGGTCGGCCTCATGGTGACGGTCGACCGCACGCTCGGACTCGAGCAGTCGATCGCGGTGGCCGAGGTCGCCGCATCCCGTGCCGGCAGGGGCGTCGTCTCGCTCGGCCTCGCGAACGAGGAGCGCGGGTACCCCGCCGCCGACTTCGCCGAGGCGTTCGCGATCGCCCGCGAGGCCGGCCTGCAGTCCACGCCGCACGCCGGGGAGCTCGTCGGACCGGAATCGATCTGGCAGGCCGTCGACGTGTTGCACGCCGACCGCGTCCTCCACGGCGTCCGCGCCGTCGAGGACCCGGCACTGGTGACGCTCCTCGCCGAGCGCGAGATCTGCCTCGACGTCTGCCCGACCTCCAACGTGCTGCTCGACGTCGTCGACGACCTCTCGGTCCACCCGCTCCCGCAGCTGCTGGCCGCCGGCGTCCGCTGCTCGATCAACGCCGACGACCCGATCCTGTTCGGACCCGGCATCCTGGACGAGTACGTCGCGGCGCGGGAGCAGATCGGTCTCACCGACGAGCAGCTCGCGGCGTGCGCCTGGAGCTCCATCGAGACCACGCTCGCCTCGGCCGCCACGAAGGCCCGCGCGAAGGACGCCATCGCGGCCTGGCTGGAAGGCGCGGCATGAGCGGTCCGCTGCACTTCGGCGTCTTCGAGGTGTTCTCGCCCGAGGTGGGCGGCACCTACAGCTGGTCGCACCCGGCGAACGACAAGATCGACTTCCTCGATCCCGACCGCTGGGTGCGCGTCGCCCAGGTGATGGACCGCACCGGGTACGACTTCCTGTTCTTCGCCGACAGCTTCGGGTACCCGATGGTGGACGACGACATCGCGGAGATGTCGGTCAAACGCGCCATCAACTTCCCGAACCTCGACCCCGCCACGATCATCCCTGTCCTGGCCTACGCGACCGAGCGCCTCGGATTCGTCGTGACCGCGAGCACCGGCATCGACCACCCGGCGCAGCTCGCGCGCAAGTACGCCTCGCTCGACCACGTCACGCGCGGCCGGATCGGCTGGAACATCGTCACCGGCTCGTCGCAGAACGCCGTCGCGGCCGTCTTCGGGCAGGACGGGATGACCGCGCACGACGACCGGTACGACATCGCGACCGAGTACGTCGAGCTCGCCCGCAAGTTCTGGGAGGAGGGCTGGGACGACGACGCGCTGCGGCTCGACCGGGAGACCGAGCTCGCCATCGACCCCGACGGGATCCGCGCGGTCCGCTACGACGGGCGGCACTACCGCACCTGGGGGCACTTCACCGTGCCGCCGTCCGCGCAGCGCACCCCCGTGCTGTTCCAGGCCGGCACCTCGCCCAAGGGCAAGGCGCTCGCTGCGGCGCAGGCCGAGGGCGTCTTCATCCAGGCGACCACACCGGAGTTCACCGCGAAGAACGCGGCCGACATCCGCCGGCTCGCGGCCGAGGCCGGGCGCGACCCGGAGGGGATCAAGATCATCGCCGGGGTCACCGTGGTCGTCGCCGACACCGACGCGGAGGCCGAGGCCCTGTACGCGGAGTTCCTCGCCATGCAGTCCGACGAGATGGTCGCGTCGCTCTACGCCGGCAACACCGGGATCAACCTGCTCGACCTCGACCCGGACGGCACGATCGAGCAGGCGTTCGAGCGCGGCGGCCCGGTCGGGCAGCTGGGCACGAGCAACATCGACCGGTTCCGCGAGGGCGCCGGCCGTCCCGCGCCCACCGTGCGCGAGATCCTCGACGAGCTGCGCGGGCGCGGCACCCGCGGGTTCCGCCTCGTCGGGTCGCCGCAGACCGTCGCGGACGGTCTCGCCGACCTCGCCGAGCGGTGCGACCTCGACGGCTACATGCTCGAGCCGGTCTTCGGCCTGCGCGACGTGCAGGTGTTCGGTGAGCAGGTGCTGCCGATCCTCCGCGAGCGCGGCCTCGCCGCCGAGCCCGTCGGCGCGACCCTGCGCGAGCACCTGAGCGGTGTCGAGGGTCGGACCCGCCTGGCCTGACTCCGCCGCCCGTCACGCGCCCGCCCCGCACCCGCGGGGCGGGCGCGTCGGCGTCTCAGGGAGCGGGGGTGGCGAACAGCACCGCGACCGCCGCGTCGTGCGCGTCGTCGAGCGCAGCGACCTCGGCGCCGGTGAGCAGTTCGATCTGCAGGCCGCGCCACAGCGAGAGCAGCTGCAGGGTGGCCCGTCCGGCGGCCTCGGGTCCCCAGCCGTGTGCGCGGAACCCCGCGCGGATGCCGTCGGGCCAATGGGTCGCGAGGACGCGCAGGTGCATCGGATGCTCCTCGGGCGCGCGGGTCGACAGGGTGACCAGGTCGAAGAACAGCCGCAGATAGTCCCGGTGGACGTCGTCGCGGAGCACCCGCCAGCCCGCCGCCAGCACCTCCGGCATCGGTGCGGGGTCGGCGAGGGAGGGCAGGAGCTCGGCGAGCCCGGGGAAGCGCTCGTACGCGATCAGGCTCGCGCGGGTGAAGACCTCGTCCTTCGAGCCGAAGTAGTACAGCAGCATCCGGTTGTTCGAGCCGATCGCCTTCGCGAGCTGGGTGAGCGAGAGCGACACGACCCCGCGATCGAGGATCACCGAGACCGCCGCGTCGAGCAGGCGGCGTGCTTCCGGGGACTCGGGATCGGGCACACGGCAAGCCTAGGGGAGTGCCCGGGACAAGACTCAGCGCCCGGTGCCGCGGCGATGCCTGCGAGTCTTCCCGGGCGCTGAGTTGTGACACCAGGATGCGTCCGGCCCGGCGACGTGTCAAGAGGTCGCGGCGCGCGGGCGCCCGAGATGCTTGGATGGAGTCATGACTGACAACCGCACCAAGCCCGAGTTCGACGCGCCCGCCGGCCCCGCGCCCAGCGACCTGGTGATCCGCGACATCATCGTGGGCGACGGCGACGAGGCGAAGCCCGGCGACACCGTCACGGTCCACTACGCCGGCGTCGAGTACGAGTCGGGCGAGGAGTTCGACTCGTCCTGGGGTCGTGGCGAGAGCATCCAGTTCCCGCTGCGCGGCCTCATCCAGGGTTGGCAGGACGGCATCCCCGGCATGAAGGTCGGCGGCCGTCGCGAGCTCGTCATCCCGCCGCACCTGGCCTACGGCCCCGCCGGCGGCCACTTCCTCGGCGGCAAGACCCTCATCTTCATCATCGACCTGCTGAAGGTCGGCTGACCCGATCACCGCACGGAGCCCCGGACCGCGGTCCGGGGCTCCGTCGTCTCCGGATGAGGAATTTTTCATTCACGGGAATAGATGCTGCCGGGGCGGCGTTCCACCCCTCTGAGTGCCGCGAAGCGCGCGGCGAAACACTTGGAGCGGACATGACCGGCAACGCCACGATCGACATCCCCGGGTACAAGGCGGGCACCTGGGTGCTCGACCCTTCGCACAGTGAGGTGCGCTTCACCGTGCGCCACATGATGATCTCGAAGGTCCGCGGCGTCTTCGCCGTGAAGACCGCGACCATCGTCGCGCCGGAGAACCCGCTCGAGGCGTCGGTGACCGCCTCCGCCGAGGCCGCGTCGCTGAACACGCAGGACGAGGGCCGCGACGGCCACCTGCGCTCCGCCGACTTCTTCGACGTCGAGACCCACCCCACCATCGACTTCGTCTCCACCGGCGTGCGCGTCGAGGGCGGCGACTTCCTCGTGGACGGCGACCTCACCATCCGCGGCACCACGAAGCCCGTCACCTTCGAGGTGGAGTTCGGCGGCTTCGGCACCGACCCGTGGGGCAACTACAAGGCCGGTGCGACCGCCAAGACGGTCATCGACCGCGAGGACTTCGGCCTGACCTGGAACGCCGCGCTCGAGACCGGTGGCGTGCTGGTCGGCAAGGACGTCACGATCGAGCTCGACCTGCAGGGTTCGATCCAGGCCTGATCCGTCCCGGACGGGCCTTCACGGGGGCGGATGCTGCGGCATCCGCCCCCGTTCCGTCCGTGCGCCGGCGGCGCCGGAGCCGGCCCTGGGCGAGCAGGATGCCGGCGAAGACGACGAGTGCGCCGACCGGCTCGTTCCAGGTGATGTGCTCGCCCAGCACGATGATGCCGAGGACGACGCCGACGACCGGGGTGATGTAGGTCACCGTCGACGCGCGCGTGGGACCCCAGGCGCGCACCGCGTTCTGGTTCCAGATGTACGCGACGCCGGTGCCGACGCAGCCGAGCGCCAGCATCGACAGCACGACCGGGGCGTCGAGCCGCACCGGGCCGACCGCGACGAACGGCGTCAGCGCCAGCATGATCACGCCCGCGATGCCGATGTTCAGGAACGAGAACATGAGCGGGGTCGTGCCGGAGTCGGCCAGGAACCGGCGCATGTACGCGAGGCTGAAGCCGTAACAGGCCGTCGCGCCGAGGATCGCGAACTGCGCCGTGAGGTCCTGGCCGAACGAGAGCCCCGCCCAGGGGCCGATGATGACGACGACGCCCGTGATGCCCAGCGCGATCCCGAGGGTCTGCGACCGCGACAGGCGCTCCACCCGGAACAGCAGCGCGGCGGCGATCGCCGTCATGATCGGGGTCGTGGCGTTGTAGATGCTCGCCAGCCCCGAGGTCACGTGCTGCTGGGCCCACGAGAACAGCAGGAACGGGACGACGCAGAAGGTCACCGCCAGCACCGTGAGGTGGCCCCACACGCGCGGGGCGGCGGGGAGACGCTCCCGGCGCAGCAGCACGAAGACCCCGAGCGTCAGGGCGCCGAGGACCAGCCGGGCCCACACCACCTGCGGCGACGACAGCCCCGTCAGGCCCACCTTCATGAACAGGAAGCTCGAGCCCCAGATGAGGCCGACCAGCACGAACTGCACCGAGATCGACACGTTCGAGGGGCGGGATGCGGTGGCCACGAGCCGAGCGTAGTCCCGGGTGCGGACGGCCCGGGACCCGGCGGCGGGATTCCGGCGGTGTTCGGCAGGAACCCGCGTGTCAGGGCACCGGGTGCTCGGCGTCGTAGGCGCGGAACCCGGGGGACAGGCGCACCAGCACGCCCGCGATCGCGACGATGAGGACGCCGCCGAGCAGCGGCGGGAACCACAGCGCGGTGAAGGTCGCGAGCGCGCCGGCGTACAGGGCGCCCAGGCGCGGGCCGCCGGCCACCACCACCATGAAGACGCCCTGCAGGCGGCCCCGCATGGTGTCGGGCACGGCGGCCTGCATCATGGTCGACCGGTAGATCGCCGAGACGTTGTCGGCCGCCCCCGACACCGCGAGGAGCACGCAGCCCACGGCGATGAGCACGACGTTCGCGTGCGTCTCGTCCACCGTGCCGGGTGCGAACCAGCCGAGCTGCGCCGCCACGAGCACGAGTCCGAAGGCGGCGATCGCGAGGCCGTACGCCTGGATCGATCGCTGGATGCCGATGCCGTGCGCCCGGTAGCGGCCGACCGGGCCGGAGAACAGGCTCGACAGGAACGCGCCGGCGGCCACCGCCGCGGTGAGCAGGCCCGTCGTGATCGCCCCGCCGCCCAGGAGCACCGCGCCGATGCCGGGGAAGAGCGCGAGCGGCTGGCCGAAGGTCATCGCGCAGATGTCGAGGATGTACTGCAGGCGGATGTTCCCGGCGCGGCGGAGGAACCGCATCCCGTCGCGGAGGGACTCCAGCCCCGGGCGCACGATCTCGCCCTCGGGCCGGATCGAAGGCAGGGTCCACAGGCCCAGGAACAGCGACAGCATGAGCACGACGTCGATCGTGTACGTCCACGCGTACCCGGAGACCGCGACGAGGACGCCGGCGAGGGCGGGGCCGGCCATGACCATGATCCCGACCGTGATGCCGTGGAGCGCTGCCGCGGCGGGAAGGAGCTCCCGGGGGAGCAGCCGCGGGGTGATCGCCGAGCGGGTGGCGCCGACGATCGAGTTGGCAGCCGAGTTCACGATGCTCAGGGCGTACAGCCACCAGACGGTCTCGTCGCCCGTCCAGGCGAGCACGGCGAGCAGCAGCGTGGACGCGAACGTGACGGTCGCCGCGACCAGCGCGACGGTGCGCCGGTCGAACGCGTCGGCCAGCATCCCGCCGTAGAGCCCGGCGATCACCATCGGCACGAGTCCCGCCACCGCGACCATCGAGACCGCGAAGTCCGAC
This sequence comes from Microbacterium sp. GXF7504, assembly GCF_054798235.1. Lineage (NCBI taxonomy): Bacteria > Bacillati > Actinomycetota > Actinomycetes > Micrococcales > Microbacteriaceae > Microbacterium > Microbacterium sp. GXF7504. The sequence continues at coordinate 454,705 of NZ_JBSJZI010000003.1, forward strand.
CCGGTCAGGGCGTAGACGTGCAGCATGACGGCGACGATCGTGAGCTGCCCGCCCATGCCGGACAGCGTCGAGCCGATCCAGAGCCTCGTGAAGGCGGGCGAGGTGCGGAACGGACGCAGGTCGATGAAGTGGCGGGCGCCCAGTCGCGCCATCACGCTCCGGGCTCCGGGTTCGAGTGCGGCATCACGGCTTTGAGGCTAGCGCCGTGCGCCGCCGCCGGTCGCCGCCGCATCCGCGTGCTGGTAGACTCTTCAGGTTGCCGTTGGATCGGCCGCGGATAAAGAGCGCTCGCACATCGGGTGACGAGCACCGCGCAACAACGAGGAAGGGGATCGAATCTATGGCACTGGAAGCAGACGTCAAGAAGGCGATCATCGAAGAGTACGCGACGCACCCCGGTGACACCGGATCCCCCGAGGTGCAGGTCGCGCTGCTGACGCAGCGCATCAAGGACCTCACCGAGCACCTCAAGGAGCACAAGCACGACCACCACTCGCGTCGTGGCCTGTTCCTGCTCGTCGGTCAGCGCCGTCGCCTCCTCGGCTACCTCCAGGACATCGACATCGCTCGCTACCGCAAGCTGATCGAGCGCCTGGGGCTTCGCCGCTGAGCGCACCCGCGTACATCGCTTTCTCGGAAGGCCGTCCCACCGGTGTGGGGCGGCCTTCCGCCGTTCCCGCCCCGTGAACCCCGAAAAGACCGCGAGACTGCATCCGACCGCCGAAGCAGCGGGGTAACCCCGCAGTCTCGGCGGTCAGATGCAGTCTCGGTGCCCTGAGGAGGAGGGTCAGGATGCGGCGGCCGCGCGCGCGGCCACCAGGTCGGGGTGGTGGATGGCGGCCACGTCGGGGTGGGCGCGCAGGCGCGACTTCAGCGCGTTCTCGCCGTAGGTCGCGTAGATGGGGTTCTGCGGGTCCTCGGTGACGCCGGCCGCGGCGGCGGCGAGCTCGGCCGGGAGGTCGAGCAGCGGCAGCCGGGCGTCCAGCGCGGGGTTGAAGAAGAACGGCACCGAGATGCGGTCGTCCGGGAACGTCGGCGAGATGACGCGGTGGTTCGTGGCGATGAGGTAGCCGTTCGTGGCGTACTCGAGCAGCTCGCCGATGTTCACCACGAACGCGCCGGGCACCGGGGGAGCGTCGACCCACTCGCCGTCGCGCTGCACCTGGAGCCCGCCCTTGCCGGGCTCGACCCAGAGGAGGGTGAGCACGCCGGAGTCCTTGTGCGCGCCGACGCCCTGCTGCGGGGTCGGGTCGTCCTTGCCGGGGTAGCGGACGATCTTGATGAGCGTCTGCGGGTCCTCGAAGTGGCGGTCGAAGAAGTCCGGCTCCGCGCCGAGGGCCTGCGCCCACGCGCGCAGCAGGCGGTGGGCGACCTCGGTGAGGCGGTCGTGCCACTCGGTGACGACCTCGCGCAGCTCCGGCTGCGCGGCCGGCCACAGGTTCGGGCCGGTGAGGCGGTCGAAGTCGTGCACCGGCTCGGCGACGGCCTCGCGCTCCGGGCCGATGTCGATCTGCTCGCGCCAGTCGACCTTGCCCTGCGTCCGCTCGCCGCCGACGCGCGTGTAGCCGCGGAACTGCGGGCTCTTCACGTTCTCGATCGCGAGCTTGTCCTCCTCCGGGAGGTTGAAGAAGTCGCGGGCGGCGCCGAGCAGACGGGACTCGAGTTCGGGGGTCACGCCGGTGCCCACCAGGTAGAAGAAGCCGACCTCGTGCGTCGCCTGGCGCAGCTGCGTGCGGAACGCGGCGGCCGCGTCATCGCCCTGGTCGAGCAGGGAGAGGTCGAGGACGGGGAGGTTCAGATCGCTCATGCCACGACGCTACGTCCGAAGGGATCCGTGCGCAGCTTTGTTGCCGACCGTTACCGATCGGCCGGATGCGGCCCGGTCCCCGTCCGCGAACCGGGGGCCGGGCCGCGGTTCAGACCCCGGGCCGGTTCATGTCCGGGATCGTGATGGGCGTCGTCGAGCCCGACGACCCCTTGTTCAGGAACGCCATCGCCAGGGCCTTGATGAACTTGTCGAAGACCCAGAAGCTCGCGGGCGCCACCGGGATGAGCCCGTCCCGCACCTTGATGTAGGTGGGCCACCCGGTCTTGATGAACACCTTCGAGGCGGGGTCGCGCTTGAGGCCGAGCCAGTCGCCGACCTCGTCGCCCAGCTGGTACCGCACGAACTCGTTGAGGAACCCGCGGGTGACCCCGAGGTCGACCTGCGCGGTGAGGCCGAGGAGGACCTCCGCGAGTTCCTGCCCCTCCGGCGTCCAGGCGAGCTTCGGGGTGAGCACCTGGTCGGCCTGTGCGTGCGCATCCGCCCACGTCGCCGGGATGTACTCGTCGCGCACGCCGAGGAAGTGCAGGGCGAGCTGCCACGAGTGCAGGAACGCCTCCTCGTCGGCCGCCGACATCCGCACGCCCCACTCCTTGAGCTTCTTGTGCGCGAACGTGCCGGTGCTGTGGAAGGTGACGAGGATGTCGGCGTTGCTGATCGGGATCTCCTCGTCCGCGACCGCCTTCCAGTACGGCGACTGCGGCAGCAGATGCCGGACGGTGGCGTGCACCATCCGGGTCTTGTTCGCCGTGACGATGAACTGGCCGCCGGGTTCGAACGCGTTCCGGTCGCCGAGGTCGTAGCCGAAGGTGAAGGTCTTCGCGGCGCGGTCCTGCATGTCGGCGCCGCCCTTGGACCAGTAGACGGACTTCGCCTCCCGGGGGATCACGGTGCTCATGATGCCGCCGCCGATGCCGTAGATCATGAAGAGGTACATGTCCATGCGGCGGTTGAAGTCGGCGGCCTGGCGCATCTTCGCCGCATCCGCCCAGGACGGCAGCGCGACCGCCTGCCCGAGCCACGCCTCGAGCTCGGGCGGGAGCCCGGTGGGGAGCGGGTGGCCGTTGTCGACCCACGGCAGGATCGCGGCGTTGACCGCGGGGACCTGCCCGGTGACGGTGACATCGGCCATGATGCGGTCGATGTCGTCGTCCCAGACCCATTGCGGGTCGGTGCCCGCACCGGTGCCGAGCACCGAGCGGGAGGGCGACCACGACCAGGCGGCGTGGGCGGCGTGCGGCGCCACGACGCCGGTGAGCCCGAGTGCGGCTCCCAGCGTGAGGACGGATCGTCGGCTGATCTCTGACATGCGTCACCTGTTCCAGAGCGCGATGGACCCTGGCCGCGTCGTCGTCGTCGATGCCGCGGTCGTGCGGGGGAATCCATCTGGGGGGATGTGATTGCGCGTTAACTTATGGGCAGATCGCGACGAGCACAAGACCCGGTTCCGCCCCGGTCGTCAGCGCTTTCCGACCGGCTCCCGTTCGGCGAAGAGCCAGGCCGCCCGCGGCTCGACGAGGGGCCGGAAGACCGTACGCACCGGCTTCGTCGCGAGCGCCAGGGCGACGAGCACGGACGCGACGCACACGACCGGCAACCACAGCCAGGTGGGGTCGAGGCCGCGCAGCGCCCCGGACTCGCGGAACGGGTAGAGCACGAAGGAGTGCAGCAGGTAGACGTACATCGTGGCGCGGCCGAAGTGCGTCCACCACGTCTCGCGCCAGGGCAGCAGTACGAAGAACGCGGTCATGAGCACGACGGCGCAGAGCATGAGCAGGATGCGGACGCCTCCCGCCCACCATTCGGTGCCGCCGAGCGCGGCGTACGCGTCGTCGTAGAACATCCAGGTGCGCAGGTTCATGTCGCGCCAGGCGTCGCTGAAGCCCCAGGCCAGCGCGAAGGCGCCGGCGAACAGGAGCACCGCGGCGGCGACGGCCCACCACGGCCGGCGGTCGAGGAGGCGCCAGCGGGCGACGACGTCGTGCTCGCGCAGCCACCAGCCGAACGTGAAGAACGCCAGGAGGCCGAAGGTCCGCGACAGCGAGAGGGTGGAGTCGATGTTCGGCAGGTAGCCGGAGCCGACCGAGACGACCACCGCCCACAGCAGCGGCCAGCGCAGCAGCGCCAGGTAGGGGAGCACCAGGCGGAAGAGTCCGAGTGCCAGCAGGAACCACAGCGTCCACGACGGTTTCGTCGGGTTGGGGTTCGCGCTGCCCTCCACGAGCCACTTCGTGAGCGTCCACAGCGTCTCGAAGATCACGTAGGGGAGCAGGATGTCGGTGATCACCCGGGTCATCCGGGTGCGCCCCGGCGGGTCGGACTTCGAGAAGTACCCCGAGATGACCGCGAGCGCCGGCATGTGGAACGCGTAGACGACGAGGTACAGCGTGAGCGCCGCATCCGAGTCGTACGTCATGCGTTGCACGGCGTGCCCGAGCACGACCAGTGCGATGCACGCGAACCGCGCGTTGTCCCAGAAGGGCACCCGCGCCCGCACGGTCGTCGTCGTCGCCTCGCTCATGGCGGCCCCAGACTATCCGTCGGGACGCGCCGCCATCCGGGGGCTTGCCCCGCGGCGCTATCCTGGCCTCGATCCGTGGGGGAGGCGCTGATGACGATCATCGACGAGGCGCGCCGGCGGGACGAGGCGCTCGGGGACATCGACTGGCGTGCGCTGCCGGAGGGCGCCCGGCTCGACACCGTCGCGGCGCCGAGCGGTCTGCTCGCACGGCTGGTCGCCGGCCCCGACGACGCGCAGCGCGTCGTCCTGGTGCCCGGTGCCACCGGATCGAAGGAGGACTTCGTCCTCATGCTGCCGATCCTCACGGCCGCGGGCTACCGGGTCGAGGCGTACGACCTCGCGGGCCAGTACGAGTCGGCGGCCGCAGGTCCCGAGCGGCTCACGCCGCCGCGACCCCGGTACGACCACCGCCTGTTCGTCGACGACCTCGTCGCCGTGCTCGAGGCCGGGCGCACCCCCGCGCACGTGCTCGGGTACAGCTTCGCGGGCCTGGTCGCACAGCAGGCGCTTGCGGAGCGCCCAGGGCTGTTCGCGAGCCTCACGCTGCTGACCACCCCGCCCGCGAGCGGCCAGGTGTTCCGCGGCGTCAAGCGGATCGGGCGGCTCTCGGATGCGGCGGGGCCCCGCACCGCGGCGACGCTCATGCTGTGGGGCATCCGGAACAACCTCAACCGGGTCGGCCCGCGCCGCCTCGCGTTCGTGAAGTCGCGCTTCGCGCTCACCCGCCGCGACAGTGTGGACGACATCGTCGCGGCGATGATGGACACGCCCGACGTCGTCGACGAGGTCGCGGCCTCACCGATCCCGAAGCTCGTCGCGGCGTCCGAGCACGACCTGTGGCCGGTGTCGCAGTACCGAGCGTACGCCGCGCGGATCGGCGCCGAGCTCGTCGTCTACGAGACCGGGCACAGCCCGTGCGAGACCGCCCCGCACCAGCTCTGCCGTGATCTGCTGCGCCTGTTCGCGGCCGCCTGAGCCGCCCGGCGGCCATCGGGAATACCCTGGCCCGTGACGCGTTCACCCAGTTGTATTCAATCGCATGAAAACGGATGCTGCGGCATCCGGGAATCGGGATGACATCGTGAGCGAGCACACCGGCGCGGACCGGACCCAGGCGGCACCCCAGGTGCAGTTCGGCCTCTTCAGCGTGAGCGACGTGACGCGGGATCCGGTCGCGGGGCGCACGCCGAGCGAGGCGGAGCGCATCCGGGACACCATCACCATCGCGAAGCACGCGGAGCAGGCGGGCCTCGACGTCTTCGCGCTCGGCGAGCACCACAACCCGCCGTTCTGGTCCTCGTCGCCCACGACGACGCTCGCGTACATCGCCGGCCAGACCGAGCGGCTCATCGTCTCGACGGCGACGACCCTCATCACCACGAACGACCCGGTGAAGCTCGCCGAGGACTACGCGATGCTGCAGCACGTGTCCGGCGGGCGCATGGACCTCATGCTCGGCCGCGGCAACACCGGCCCGGTCTACCCGTGGTTCGGGAAGGACATCCGCCAGGGGCTGCCGCTGGCGATCGAGAACTACGCGCTGCTGCAGCGCCTCTGGCGCGAGGACGTCGTGGACTGGGAGGGGAAGTTCCGCACGCCGCTGCAGGGCTTCACCGCCACCCCGCGCCCGCTCGACGGCGTCGCCCCGTTCGTGTGGCACGGCTCGATCCGCACCCCGGAGATCGCGGAGCAGGCCGCCTACTACGGCGACGGCTTCTTCGCGAACAACATCTTCTGGCCGGCCGAGCACTATCAGCGCCTCATCGGGCTGTACCGGCAGCGCTACGCGCACTACGGGCACGGCACGCCCGAGCAGGCGATCGTGGGGCTCGGCGGACAGGTGTTCATGCGGAAGAACTCGCAGGACGCCGTGCGCGAGTTCCGTCCGTACTTCGACAACGCGCCGGTCTACGGGCACGGTCCCGCGATGGAGGACTTCACCGAGATGACCCCGCTCACGGTGGGGTCGCCGCAGCAGGTGATCGACCGGTACGCGGGCATGCGCGACCTCTTCGGCGACTACCAGCGGCAGCTGTTCCTCATGGACCACGCCGGGCTGCCGCTGAAGACCGTGCTGGAGCAGATCGACCTCCTCGGCGAGGAGGTCGTGCCGGTGCTGCGGCGCGAACTCGCCCGGAACCGGCCGGCCGAGGTGCCGGACGCCCCGAACCACGCAGCGCGGGTGCGCGCGGTCTACGGCGACGGGCCGGGCCGGCAGGCGCGTCCGCGCGAGAACCGCGGCGACAACCTCACCGCGGGCTCCCCGTACGAGGACACCCCCGCACGCAGCGGGTCGGCGTTCGGGCTCGGGAAGGAGGCCTGAGATGACCACGCGACGCATCGCGGTCGTCACCGCGGGCCTGTCGACGCCGTCGTCCTCGCGGATGCTGGCGGACCGGATGCTGGCGGCGGTCGCCCGGGAGCTGGACGCCCGCGGCATCCAGGTGACCACGGAGACCTTCGAACTGCGCGACCACGCGCACGAGCTCACCGACCGGCTGCTGACCGGCTTCGCGCCCCCGGCGCTCGCCGCCACGATCGACGCGGTGACCTCCGCGGACGCGGTGATCGTCGTGACGCCGATCTTCGCGTCCAGCTACTCCGGGCTGTTCAAGTCGTTCGTCGATGTGCTCGACCCGGACGCGCTGCGCGGGAAGCCCGTGCTCATCGGTGCGACCGCGGGGACGCCGCGGCACTCGCTCGCGATCGACTACGCGATCCGGCCCCTGTTCGCGTACCTGCATGCGGATGCGGTCTCGACCGGCGTGTTCGCGGCCTCCTCGGACTGGGGCGCGGGCGACGACGGCGTGGCGCCGCTGCGCGAGCGGATCGACAAGGCCGCCCGCGAGTTCGCCGACGCAATCGCGCGGCGCGAGCCCGCCGCATCCGCCGACCCGTTCGACCCGGCCAGCTACCTCGCCGGCGGCTCGTCCTTCGAGGACCTCCTCCGCTAGCTCCCCGTTCGCGCTGGGTAGCCTGGAGGGGTGACCCGTGCCGTGATCGCCCTCCGCCTCGTCGTGCCCGCCCTCTGGCTGGGGCTGCTGCTGGGACTGGCGTTCATCGAGGCGCCGCTGAAGTTCCAGGCACCGGGCATCACGACGGCGCTCGGGCTCGGCATCGGCCGCCTCGTGTTCTTCGCCCTCGAGGCGGGGAGCTGGCTGCTGTTCGCGGTCCTGGTCGCGCTCGCGTTCGCCCGGCCCCGGCCGGGACGCCCGCACGTGTGGTTGCTGGCCTCGACCGCGGTCGTGCTCGTGGTGCAGACGCTCGTCATCCGGCCGCCCCTCAACGCCCGCAGCGACGTGGTCATCGCCGGCGGCGACCCGGGAGAGTCGGTCCTCCACTACCTGTACATCGTCTCCGATGTGGTGCTCGCCGTGCTGCTGGTCTGGCTGATCGTGCAGTCCGCCCGCCGGCACCTCGCCGTGGCCGCCTCGCCGGTCGCCGGGCGCGAGCCGGTCGCACACTGATCGCGGGGAGCGCCGTGGACACGATCGTGAAGACCCGGGACGACGCGCCCCGCGGCTTCTTCGAGGCGGAGGCGGCCGGCCTCCGCTGGCTCGCCGCAGCCGGGGGCGGGGCGCGGATCGTCCGCGTCGTCGCGGTCGCCCCGGGCCGCATCGAACTGGAGCGGCTCCGGTCCGCACGCCCGGACGCCGCCGCCGCGCGGGCGTTCGGAACCGCGCTGGCCGCGACGCACGACGCCGGGGCGCCGGCGTTCGGCGCGCCGCCCGACGGATGGGACGGACCGGTGTTCATCGGCCGGCTCGAGCAGCCCGCCGACCCCGATGCCTCGTGGGGCCGCTTCTACGCCGAGCAGCGGGTGCGCCCGTTCCTGGCGCGGGCCGTGGCGAACGGCAACCTCGCCTCGTCGGACGCGGATGCGGTCGACGGGCTCTGCGACGCCATCGCCGACGGGGCCTTCGACGACGACGAACCCCCGGCACGGATCCACGGCGACCTCTGGAACGGGAACGTGCTGTGGACGCCGGACGGCGTCGCGCTCATCGACCCCGCCGCGCACGGCGGCCACCGGGAGACCGACCTCGCCATGCTCGACCTCTTCGGCTGCCCGTTCCTGGACGACGTGCTCGCCGGGTACGACCAGGCGCATCCGCTCCGCGACGGGTGGCGCGACCGCATCCCGCTGCATCAGCTGCATCCGCTGGCCGTGCACGCCGTCGGGCACGGCCCCGCCTACGGCGACGCGCTCGCCGACGCCGCGCGACGGGTGCGGGCGCTCCTCGGCTGATCAGTACCAACCGGTGCGCTGCGAGTGGTCCCAGGCTGCGCAGGGGGAGCCGTAGCGGCCCGTGATGTAGGAGAGTCCCCACTCGATCTGGGTGTTGCCGTTGGTGCGCCAGTCGGCGCCGGCGGCCGCCATCTTCTCTGCCGGCAGCGACTGGGGGATGCCGTAGGCGCCGCTCGAGCGGTTCAGCGCGTCGGCCCGCCACCCGGACTCCCGGTTCCACAGGAGCACGAGGCACTGGTACTGGTCGTCGCCCCAGCCGTACCGCGCGACGGCCGTGCGCGCGTACGCCTTCGCGCCCGCCGGGTCGACCGTGACCCCGGTGGGTGCGCTGCCCGCACCGGCACCGGCGCCACCCGAACCTGATCCGCCGTTCGAGCCCGACCCGCTCTGGCCGGACCCGCCGCCGGTGCCGGAGGGGCCGCCGGTGCCTGCGGCGGTCGTGTTCGCCGCCTGCCGTGCGAGTCGGGCCGCGCGCTCGGCCTCCGCATCCGTGCGCTTCAGCGCCGCGAGCTGTGCGTACAGGGTCTCGACCTGCCCGCGCACGACGGCGACCGTGGCCGCCTCCGCATCGGCGGCGGCCTGCGCCGCCGCCGCCCGTTCCTCCGCTGCGGTCGCCGCGGCCTCCTGCGTCTGGCGGGCGTCCTCCGCCTGCGCGTGCAGTGCCTCGGCGGTGCGTGCGCTCCGCTCGGCCTGCCCGAGCATGCCGCTCCAGGTCGCGGTGAGCCGATCGAGGAGGCCGAGGTGGGTGAGCAGGGAGTCCGGGTCGGATGCGGTGAGCAGCCGCACCGGCATCGCCGCCGTCCCGTTGCGGTACCGCTCGGCCGCGACCGCGCCGAGCCGGTCCTGCAGCGCGCCGAGTTCCGTCAGCACGGCGTCGCGCTCGGCCGCGAGTGCGACGGCGCGTTCGCCGGCGGCATCGGCGGCGGCACGCGCGTCGGCCGCGTCGGCGGCCAGCTCGAGCGCGGCGGTCGACTGCGCGGCGGCTTCGGACTCGGCGACGTCGAGGGTGCGCTCGAGCGTGCGGATCATCGTGGTGGTCGAGGCGGTGGAGCGTCGTGCGTCCTCCACGTCGGACCAGGAGGGCGGCTCCACCGCCGCCGCGGGGGCGGCCCACGCCGTCAGCAGCGCTCCGACCGCGAGGACGCCCGGCCAGACAAGGCGACGGGGACGGCGGGCCGGCATGCACTCACGCTAACCGGCCCGCCGTCCCCGGCACCAATGCGGCCGTGGGGGTCTCAGCCCTGCATGCCCTGCTCGAACGCGTCGAACTCGAGCTCCCGCAGGAGCTCCTCCCGCTCGATCCGCTCCTCGGGATCGATCGTGGGCGGCGGGGTTTCGAGTTCGGTCTCGTCGTCGATGGGCACTTCGCGCTCGTCGTCGTTGGTGGTGGGGATGTCGGGGTCGCTCATGCCTTGCTCCCAAACTGCGTCGCGGTCGGTGTTCCGCCAACGATAGGGCGCACCGCCGACATCCGACAGGGCAGACGGGAATGCCCTGATCGCGGGGGTCGCTGCTAGTGTGGAACCGTCCGCCCTCCGGGTGGACGTGCAATTCCACACACGAACTGCACGGAGCAGGCCGGCAGGAAGCTGGTCCCCTGTGGTGGGTTCCCCGTCGACGGATGCCGCAGCATCCCGCCGGGTGGCTTTCTACTGGTGGCCAGCGCAGGCGATCCGCAGATCCTTGCCGCGCGCCCATATCTGCCTGTTCCTGCTCCTTCGCACGTTGCTCGTCGCCCACACGGGGCGGCGAGCCTAAACAAAGAAGGAGGGACCTCTTGGAAGGTCCGGAAATCACCGCCGCCGAAGCCGTTCTCGACAACGGCCGTTTCGGTACCCGCACGATCCGTTTCGAGACCGGCCGTCTCGCACAGCAGGCCCAGGGCTCCGTCGCCGCCTACCTCGACGAGGAGACGATGCTGCTGTCCGCCACGAGCGCTGGCAAGCACCCGCGTGAGGGCTTCGACTTCTTCCCGCTGACCGTCGACGTCGAGGAGCGCTCGTACGCCGCCGGCAAGATCCCCGGCTCGTTCTTCCGTCGCGAGGGCCGCCCCTCGACCGAGGCGATCCTCGTCTGCCGTCTCATCGACCGCCCGCTGCGCCCGTCGTTCGTCGACGGCCTGCGCAACGAGGTCCAGATCGTCGTGACCGTGCTCTCGATCGCGCCGGGCGAGTACTACGACGCGCTCGCGATCAACGCGGCGTCGCTGTCGACCCAGATCTCCGGTCTGCCGTTCTCCGGCCCCATCGCCGGTGTGCGCCTCGCGCTCATCCCCGGCCAGGGCGAGCACGCCGACCAGTGGATCGCGTTCCCGAACGCCGAGCAGGTCGGCCAGGCCGTGTTCGACCTCATGGTCGCCGGTCGCGTCCTGCCCGACGGCGACGTCGCGATCATGATGGTCGAGGCCGAGGCCACCGAGAACAGCTGGGAGCTCATCCGCGGCGGCGCCGTGAAGCCCAGCGAGGAGGTCGTCGCCGAGGGTCTCGAGGCCGCGAAGCCCTTCATCAAGGAGCTCGTCGCCGCGCAGAACGCCGTCGCGAGCACCGCCGCCAAGGAGATCCAGCCCTACCCGGTCTTCCCGGCGTACAGCACCGAGGTCTACGACTTCGTCGCCGCCCGCGCCACCGAAGAACTCAAGGGCATCTACCAGATCGCCGACAAGATCGAGCGCCAGAACGCCGACGACGCGCTCAAGGACCGCGTCAAGGCCGAGGTCGCCGCCGCCGTCGAGGCCGGGGAGCTCCCCGAGTCCGCCGGTGCCGAGGTGGGCAACGCGTACAAGTCCGTCACCAAGAAGATCGTCCGTGGCCGCATCCTCACCGAGGGCGTGCGCATCGACGGTCGTGGTCTCGCGGACATCCGTCCGCTGGACGCCGAGGTGCAGGTCATCCCGCGCGTGCACGGCTCCGCGATCTTCCAGCGCGGTGAGACCCAGATCCTGGGCGTCACCACGCTGAACATGCTGAAGATGGAGCAGCAGATCGACTCGCTGTCGCCCACGACCAGCAAGCGGTACATGCACCACTACAACTTCCCGCCCTACTCGACCGGTGAGACCGGTCGTGTCGGCAGCCCCAAGCGTCGCGAGATCGGGCACGGCTTCCTCGCCGAGCGCGCCCTCGTGCCGGTGCTGCCCTCCCGCGAGGAGTTCCCCTACGCCATCCGTCAGGTCTCCGAGGCGCTGGGCTCCAACGGCTCGACCTCGATGGGCTCGGTGTGCGCCTCGACCCTGTCGCTGCTGAACGCCGGTGTGCCGCTGCGCGCACCCGTCGCCGGCATCGCCATGGGCCTGGTCTCGGACGAGGTCGACGGGCAGACGCGCTACGCCGCGCTGACCGACATCCTCGGCGCCGAGGACGCCCTCGGCGACATGGACTTCAAGGTCGCCGGTACCAGCGAGTTCGTCACCGCGATCCAGCTGGACACGAAGCTCGACGGCATCCCGTCGTCGGTGCTCGCCGGTGCCCTGACCCAGGCCAAGGAGGCTCGCCTCACGATCCTGAACGTCCTGAACGCCGCGATCGACGCGCCCGACGAGATGGCACCGACCGCGCCCCGCGTGATCAGCGTCCAGATCCCGGTCGACAAGATCGGTGAGCTGATCGGCCCCAAGGGCAAGACGATCAACGCGATCCAGGACGAGACCGGCGCGCAGATCTCCATCGAGGAGGACGGCACCGTCTACATCGGCGCCGTCGACGGCCCGTCGGCCGAGGCCGCGCGTGCGCAGGTCAACGCCATCGCCAACCCCACCAACCCGGAGGTCGGCGAGCAGTTCCTGGGCACGGTCGTCAAGATCGCGACCTTCGGTGCGTTCGTCTCGCTCCTCCCGGGCAAGGACGGTCTGCTGCACGTCAGCGCCGTCCGCAAGCTCGCCGGTGGCAAGCGCGTCGAGAACGTCGAGGACGTCCTCTCGGTCGGTCAGAAGCTCCTGGTGAAGATCACCAAGATCGACGACCGCGGCAAGCTCTCGCTTGAGCCCGTCACCGACGAGGCCGAGGAGTCCGCGGAGGCTCCGGCCGAGGCGCCCGCCGAGGCCTGATCCCCCTCGCCACGACGGCCCCGACCCCGCAGCAGCGGGATCGGGGCCGTCGTGCGTGATCAAACAGTTATGCAATGTTGCGCCATACGGCGCAGCATTCGGGGGAGGGGCGCCCGGGCTGCTCTACGCTCGGAAGCAGCAACGTCGGACTCGCCACGAGGCAGCCGTCCCGTGTCGACCGACGGTGACCGGAGCGGCAGGGGGTGCTCGTGAAGATCTTCGGGATCGGCGCGACGACGCCCGCGCCGCCCATCCACCCCTCGGCACCCATCCCGGTGCAGGGCCCCGGTGTGGGCTCCGGCATCCGCATCCCCCTCGGCGACGGCGGTCCCGACGCGTTCCCGCTCATGCTCGGCGGTGCGGAGTTCGGCTGGAACGTCGACCTCGTCGCCGCCCACCGCATCCTCGACGCGTACGCGGAGGCCGGCGGCAACGCGCTCCACACCGCGGACAGTTTCAGCGGCGGCCGCAGCGAGCACATCATCGGGCAGTGGGTGCACACCCGCGGGGTGCGCGACGACGTCGTGCTCGCGGTGCGCGTGGGACACCACCCCGACCACCCGGGGCTGGGCCCGGTGAACCTCGTCCGCGCCGTCGAGGCGTCGCTGCAGCGGCTGCGCACCGACCGCATCGACCTGCTCTACCTCGACGCCACGAGCGGCACGAGCTCGCTGGAGGAGACCCTCGCGACGGCGGCCTGGCTCGTCGAGGCGGGCAAGGTCCGCCACCTCGGTGCGTTCGGATTCCGTCCCGAACAGCTCGTCGAGGCCCGCATCCTCTCCAGCGCCGGCTACCCCCATCTCACCGTGCTCGACGTGCCCTACAACGTGCTGCGGCGCGACGACTTCTCCGGCGACCTGCGGCTCGTCGCCGGTGCGCAGAACATGGTGCTCACGCCCTCGCACCCCCTCGAGCACGGGTTCCTCGCCGGGCGCGTGCGCCGGCGCGAGGAGGTCCGATCGGTGCGCGGCGGGCAGCTCGCGGCCGGGCTCACCAAACGCGGCCAGCGCACGCTCCGCGCGCTCGACGCGATCGGCGCCGAGCTCGGGGTGCCGAACGCGGCCGTGGCGATCGGATGGCTGCTGGCGCAGCGGATCGTCGCCGCGCCCATCGTGAACGCCTACGCGGTCGAGCACATCGAGGAGCTCGTCCAGGGCGTCGGTGTGCGGCTCACCCGTGCGCAGCTCGCCGAGATCGAGCGGGCGTCGCAGTAGCGGGTTATGGTGGGAAGACCGCGCCTGCGGATCCCTGACACCGACGAAGCGAGTCCCAGTGACGCATTATCTGTACCTCGTGCGCCATGGTGAGCACCAGGACGCCGAGCACGGGATGGTCGACGGCCCTCTCTCGGCCCGTGGTCGCCGGCAGGCCGAACTCATCGCCGACCGGCTCTCCGGCGTGCCCCTCGACGCGGTGTGGCACTCGCCCCTGGTCCGTGCGGCGGAGACCGCGAAGGCGGTCGCGGAGCGGCTGCCCGCGGTGAACCCGGAGCCCTCGTCCCTCCTGTTCGACTGCATCCCGACGGGGATGACCCCGGAGACCCCGGCCACGTTCGAGCCGTTCTTCGGGTCCATCACCGAGGCGGAGGTCGAGGCGGGGCGCGCGCAGATGGCCGACGCCCTGGCCGCGTACCTGGTGCGCAAGCCCGGCGATGCGCACGAGCTGCTCATCACGCACAACTTCGTCATCAGCTGGTTCGTCCGTGAGGTGATGGACGCGCCGGAGTGGCGCTGGATGACGCTGAACCAGGCGCACTGCGGGCTCACGATCCTGGCGCAGAAGCCGGGCCGCCCGTGGACGCTGGTCTCGCACAACGACCTGTCGCACCTGCCGTTCGAGCTTCGCACGGGCCTGCCCGAGGTCCCCCCGGTCTGACCGTCGCACGTGTCGCGCGCTGCGCCCGCGCGCTGCGCTGCGCCCGCGCTGCGCTGCGCTGCGCCCGCGCTGCGCTGCACCCGCACGTTGCTTGCGGGTCGCGCGCTGCGCGCCGGGCCGCCGAGCCACCCCCTTTTCTGCGAGCCACCCCTTTTTCTGGTGCGGAAAGAGGGGTGGCTCGCAGAAAGAGGGGTGGCTCGGCGCTGGGACGGGGCGGGACGGGCGGGGCGGGTCAGCGCAGGGGCTTCGCGTACCAGCGCGTCGCGTTCGGGTTGTCGTTGTACGGCTCGACCGACGCGAACCCCGACCGGGCGTAGAGGCCGCCGGCGGCCTTGAGCGAGTGGTGGGTGTCGAGCACGAGGCGGGTGGCGCCCGCATCCCGGGCCCGGCGCTCCAGGTCGTCGAGGATGAGCCGGCCCCAGCCGCGACCGCGACCGGACTCGCGCACGAACAGGTGCTTCACCTCGTAGGTCACCTCGTCGCCGGTGTCCGGCAGTCGACGGATGCCGCCGCATCCCGCCGCGACGCCCTCGTCGTCGTCGAGCACGAGGAACACGCCCGCCGGCGGGGTGAACACGGCCGGGTCGGGGAAGGTCGTGCGGTACGAGCCGCCCGGGAACCCGTCGGCGCGGATGGCGAAGTACTCGGTCAGCAGGCGGTGGGAATCCGGGTCGTCGACGCGGGCGGGACGCAGGCGGGCCATGACCTCGACCCTACGCCGCCTAGGCTGGAGGCATGACAACGCGTGTGGCCATCGTGGGGGCGAGCGGGAAGCTCGGACGCATCATCCGGACCGTCGTGGAGGCGGAGGACGGCTACGACGTGCACGCGGTGCTCGGCTCGGCCGACCCGATCTCGGCGATCGACGGCGCCGACCTCGTCGTCGACGCGTCCACCCCCGCCGTGTCGCTGGAAGTCGTGCGCGCCGCCATCGAGCGCCGCATCAATGTGCTCGTCGGCACCTCCGGCTGGTCCGCGGAGCGCATCGCCCTCGTGCGGCCGCTCGTCGCCGACGCCGGCACCGGCGCGGTGTTCATCCCGAACTTCTCGCTCGGCTCGGTGCTGGGCACGGCCCTCGCGGCTGCGGCCGCCCCGTTCTTCGGGTCGATCGAGATCATCGAGGCGCACCGCGAGACGAAGATCGACTCGCCGAGCGGCACTGCCGTGCGCACCGCCGAACTCATCGCCGCCGCCCGCGCCGGCGTCGGCCCGGTCGAGTCCCCGCACGTCGACCAGCGCGCCCGCGGGCAGCAGGTCGCGAGCGTCCCGGTGCACTCGCTGCGTCGCCCCGGCGTCATCGCCAAGCAGGACGTCATCCTCTCCGGTGCGGGGGAGTCGCTCACGATCACCCACGACACGGTCGACCCGGCGCAGGCGTACGCCCCCGGCATCCGGCTCGCCCTCGCCGGCGCGCGCGATGCGACCGGCGTGCTCGTCGGACTCGACGCGTTCCTCGACATCGGCATCGGGTCGTCCCGCCGCCGCGACGAGGGCGCACCCGTCGCGGACGACGGCGTGCCCGGACAGGTCGCGCGGGTCACGGGCGCATGAGCGCGCGCATCGGCGTCGCGGTCATCTCGCTCGGCCTGCTGCTGTACATCGTGCTGGTCGGCCAGCGCGCGTACCTCTTCCTCGTGAGCGGCGAGCCGGTCGGCGTCGTGATGGGGCTCGCGCTCATCGTGCTGCCGCTCATCGCGGTGTGGGCGCTCGGACGTGAGCTGCTGTTCGGCGTGCAGGCCGCGCGCCTGGGCCGGATGCTCGAGCAGGAGCACGCGCTGCCCGACGAGGAGCTCGCCGCCCGCCCGAGCGGCCGCGTGCTGCGCGAGGAGGCGGATGCGGTGTTCCCGCGCTACCGGGAGGCCGTCGAGGCTGCACCCGAGGACTGGCGCGCCTGGTACCGGCTCGGGCTCGCGTACGACGGCTCGGGCGACCGCAAGCGTGCACGCGCAGCGGTGCGCACCGCCATCCGGCTCGAGAAGTCGCACCGCGCCGCCTGACCCCGGTTCGCCTGTCGCGTTGTGCGGTCGCGGGCGACAGGTCGCGACAGGCGAGCCGGAGGAATCCGGGTTCGCCTGTCGCGTGTGCGGCTACGGGCAGCAGTTGGCGACAGGTGAGCCGGCAGCGCGGCGAGAGATGCAGCCGCGTTCAGGCGGCGGCGGGGACCGCGGCGGCGACCGCGTCCTCGACGGTGCGGTGCGTGAACGAGAACCCGGATGCGGCGAGCACCGCGGGCGCGACGTCGAGGTCGCACGTGAGCAGCGCCTCCGCCGCATCCCTCCCCAGCACGAGCTGCAGGGCGGGGGCGGGCGTCCGCAGGACGTACGGCTTGCGCATCCGCATCGCGAGCGCGAAACCCAGGTCGTTCGCGGTCGCCCGCTCGGGACCCGTGAGGTTGACCGGCCCGGTGATCCCGGCGTCGATGACGTGGCGGATCGCGCGCACCTCGTCCTCGAGCGAGATCCACGGCCAGGCCTGCGTGCCGCGGCCGATCGGACCGGAGAGCCCTGCGCGGGTGAGCAGCATGAGCGGCTTCAGCACGCCGTCGGCGTGCACCACCGGTGCGGAGCGCAGCAGCGCCACGCGGGCGTGGGGGCCGGCACGGAGCGCCTCGTGCTCCCACGCCGCGCACAACCGCGCGAGGAAGGAGCGGCCAGCGGGGGAGCGCTCGTCGAGGCCCTCGCCGCGGGTGCCGTAGTACCCGACCGCGGACGCCGACACGAAGGCGGGTGCCTCCTCGCCGAGCGTGCGGACCGCGGCCGCGAGGGTGCGGGTCGCCGACAGCCGCGACCACAGCAGCGTGCTCTTGTACCGCGACGTCCAGGGGAAGCGCCCGATGGTGGCGCCGGAGAGGCCGACCACCGCCGTCGCACCGGCCAGGACGTCGGGGTCGAGGGGTGCCGCCCCCGGTTGCCAGGTGACCTCGTCGGGCGCGGCGGCGGGGCGGCGGACGAGCCGGGTGACCCCGATCCCGTCCGCGCGCAGCGACGCGGCCAGTGCCGTGCCGATGAGCCCCGACGCGCCCGCGAGGACGACGCGGCGATCAGGCAAGCGTCGCCTCGAGCGTGATCTCGATGCCCGCGAGCGCCTGCGAGACCGGGCAGCCGGCCTTGGCCTCGTCGGCGATGCGCGCGAAGTCCTCGGCGGACAGGCCGGGCACGACGGCGTTGACGTTGAGGTGGCTGCCGGTGATGCCGGTGCCGGGGATGAAGGTGACCGACGCCGTGGTCTCCACGCTCTCGGGCGGGGTGCCGTTGCCGGCGAGGGCGTGCGAGAGCGCCATGCTGAAGCAGGCGGAGTGCGATGCGGCGAGCATCTCCTCGGGCGTGGTCACCGACTCCGAGCCCTCGCTCCGGGCCTTCCAGTTCACCGCGAACGGACCCTGGTTCGAGCTCTCCAGGGCGACCTGACCGGAGCCCTCCGTGAGGCTGCCCTTCCAGGACGTGGTGGCTTCGCTCGTGACGCTCATCGGTTCCTCCTCCGCGCGGCGCAGACCATCCGCGCCCGCGTCGTCAGGCTATCCGGGCGCCCCGACCCGGCGCGACCTGTTGACACCGCCCGCGCGCGCCGCCGCATCCGCTGCGTTCATCGGTCGCGAATGCGGGGTCCGGGCGCCCCGGATGCGGCATTCGCGACGGATGAACCGAGGCTCACCTGTCGCGATGTGCGCGCCCACGCGGCAGAACGCGACAGGTGAGCAGGTCCAGACGACGCGAGCGGCGCGCGGTGACGCGGTCAGCGGGCGCGGGCGCGGGCGAGCCGCGGGGGGACTCAGGCGGCGGCGCGGGCGCGGCCGACGAGGCCGACGCGCTGCAGCAGCAGGTACAGCTGACAGCCGAGGCACAGACCGAACGCGGCGTTCAGGAACGCGGCGACGAACGCGGCGGCCGCGGCGATCGGCAGCCCCCACGGCACGCCGACGAGCTGCAGCACGAGCCCCACGACCGTGACGAACAGGCCGACGCCCTGCGCGAAGCGCGGCGGGCGAGGGTCCTCGAACTCGGACGCGGGCCGCAGTCGCGGCTGCACCACGGTGCGGTACAGCACGCCCCACGGCGCCGTCCGCGGGGCGAGCACGCCCCACGCGAACAGCAGGACGATCACCCCGAGGAGGAGGAACGCCGGGTCGAGCGCGCGCTCCGCGAGCGACGCGGACGCGAGCGCCGGCGTCGCGGCGGGGCCGACGAGGCCGAGCAGCACGTCGACGAGCAGCAGGACGGCGGTGATGGTCGCGGCGAAGCGGGGACCGCGGGCGTCGATGCGGGCGGGCTCAGACATGGGACTCCTCGAGGATGCGGGAGAGTTCGAGTTCCAGGACGTCGCGGCCGGGCACGCCGCCGAAGCGGGTGCGGATGACACCGTCGCGGTCGAGGATCATGGTGGTCGGGGTCTGCAGCACACCGAAGTGCCGGGCGATGTCGGGGCGGTGCGTGAGGTCGACGTCGAGGTGGCGCACCCCGTCGCGGCCGTCCGCGATCTCCGACAGCACGCGGTGCACGCCGGGGCAGCGCGCGCACATCTCGGTGCTGAACTGCAGCAGCGTGGCGTGTTCGCCGAGCCCGTCGGCGCCGAGCCGTGCCGGGTCGACGACCTCGTGCACGTCGACCGAGCGTGGGCGCCGCTGCGCCCGGCGCAGCGCGAAGCCCAGCACGACGGTCGCCGCGAGCAGGGCGGCGATCACGATGAGGGCGACGGTGAGATCCACAGCGTCCCAGGCTAACGGCGCCGCGAGGGCCGAGGGCCGAAGAGACGAAACATGACGAGTCCGACCGCACTGCCGAGCGTGTTCGACACGAGGTCTCGCACATCCGGGACGCGGTCGGGGAGGAGCAGGGCCTGGGTCAGCTCGATGAGCGCGCTGAGCGCGAGCCCGATCGCGACCGCGAGCAGGGCCCGGCGGCGGGGGAGCCAGCAGCAGGCGAGGAGGCCCGCCGGGACGAACAGCACGATGTTCGCGCAGAACTCCAGCAGTGGTTCGCCGATCCAGGCGGTCGGCGCCCATCCGCCGAAGAAGTCGGCGAGGGCGCGGATGACCCCGCCGGCGGTCTCGGGCTGCGGCCCCAGCGTCAGCGACGCCAGGACCGCGAGGTAGCCCGCCGTGAGCACGGCGAGCAGGATGCGGCCACGCACGGTGTCCGTGGCCGCATCCGTCACGTCAGTGCGTGTCCTCGGCCTCGATCTCGCTGCGGTCCGCGGACCACAGCGTGTGGAAGGTGCCCGCCTTGTCGGTGCGGCGGTAGGTGTGCGCGCCGAAGAAGTCGCGCTGGCCCTGGATGAGAGCGGCGGGCAGGCGCTCCGCGCGCAGCCCGTCGTAGTACGCGAGCGACGACGCGAACGCCGGGGCCGGGATGCCGGAGGTCGCCGACAGCGTGACGATCTCGCGCCAGGCGTCCTGCGCGCGGCCGAGGGCCTCGACGAAGTACGGCGCGGTGAGCAGCACGGGCAGCTCGGGCTCGGCGGCGTAGGCCTCCGCGATGCGGTTGAGGAACTGGGCGCGGATGATGCAGCCGCCGCGCCAGATCTTCGAGACCGCGCCGAGGTCGATGTTCCAGCCGTACTGGGCGGCGCCGGCGCGGATCTCGTCGAAGCCCTGCGAGTAGGCGACGATCTTCGAGGCGTACAGGGCCAGGCGCACCTGCTCGATGAACGCGTCGGGGTCGGCGACGGTCAGCTCGCCGCTCGGGCCGGGCAGGCCCACGGCGGCGTCGCGCTGCTCGCGGTGGCTGGAGAGGGAGCGGGCGAAGGTGGCCTCGGCGATGCCGGACACCGGCACGCCCAGGTCGAGCGCGGTCTGCACGGTCCAGGCGCCGGTGCCCTTGGCGCCGGCCTCGTCGACGATGACGTCGACGAGCGGCTTGCCGGTGGCGGCGTCGGTCTGGCGGAGCACCTCGGCGGTGATCTCGATGAGGTAGCTGTCGAGCTCGCCCGCGTTCCACTCGGTGAAGATGTCGGCGATCTCGGCGGGGGTCTTGCCGGTGCCGCGGCGGATGAGGTCGTACGCCTCGCCGATGAGCTGCATGTCGGCGTACTCGATGCCGTTGTGCACCATCTTGACGAAGTGGCCGGCGCCGTCGTGGCCGACGTGCGTGACGCACGGCTCGCCCTCGGCGACCGCCGCGATCGACTTGAGGATCGGGCCGAGGGTCACCCAGGACGCGTCGGGGCCGCCGGGCATGAGCGACGGGCCGTTCAGCGCGCCCTCCTCGCCGCCGGACACGCCCATGCCGACGAAGTTGAAGCCCGCCTCGCCGACCGCCTTCTCGCGGCGGATGGTGTCGGTGAACAGCGAGTTGCCGCCGTCGACGATGATGTCGCCCGGCTCGAAGACGCGCATGAGCTCCTCGATCACGGCGTCGGTGGGCCGGCCGGCCTTCACCATGATGATCGCGGTGCGCGGCTTCTGCAGCGACGCGGCGAACTCCTCGTACGAGAACGCGGGCACGAACTCCGCCTCGGGGTGCGCGGCGAGCAGCTCGTCGGTCTTCGAGCGGGAACGGTTGAACACCGCCACCGTGTTGCCCTCGCGGGAGGCGAGGTTGCGGGCGAGGTTCGAGCCCATCACGGCGAGTCCGACGACTCCGATGTTGGCAGTGGCTTCCGACACGGTCACTCCTGTTCAGGCAGGCGGGGAGAAAGAGAAGAAACGAAGGGGGATAGTGACAGGGTAGTCCCGCGCCGCGGTCACGAACGGTCGCGGGACCCCGAGCGCTCCTGGATGAAGCGACGGGTGGTGGAGATGTCGCGGTCGCCGAGTCCGGCCTCGACGAGCTCGTCGAACGCCTCGCGGAGCGCCGGCAGCAGGGCCGGGGAGACCGCCCCGGCCGCCGCCGCCTCGGCGGCGAACCGGAGGTCCTTGACCATGTACTTCGCGACGCCGCTGGGTGCGTCGTCGCCGGTCACGAGCTTGTCGCGGCGGCTCTCGAGCAGGCGGCTGCCGGCGTACCCGCCGCCGAGGAGCCGCCACAGCGCGTCGAGGTCGATGCCGGAGCGCTCCGCGATGACGCTGGCCTCGCCGAGCGCGAGGATCGTCGAGGCCACGACGAGCTGGTTGCACGCCTTGGCGACCTCGCCGGCGCCGAGCGGGCCGAGGTGCACGGGTGTGCCGCACGGGGCGAGGGCCGCCGCGGCCCGGGCGGTATCCGCATCCGTGCCGCCGAGCATGATCGACAGCGTGCCCGCGATCGCGCCGTCCTCACCGCCCGAGACGGGGCAGTCCACGACGCGGATGCGGCCGGGGAGTCGCGCGGCGAGCTCGCGCACACCCGGCGCAGACGAGGTGGAGCCGATCATGAGGAGGAGATCGCCGCCGGCCGCGAGGAGGCCGTCGTCGCCGTCGAGGAGGCGCTCCAGGTCGGGAAGGTCGGGGAGCATCACGAGCAGCGCGTCGCTCCGGTCGGCGAGTTCGCGCGGCGTGGCCGCCCAGACCGCGCCGAGCGCCTCGAGCTCCGGGCGCCGGCGCCGGGCGTGGACGGTCACCGTGCCGTGCGCGGCGAGCAGCCGCACCGTCATGGGGTGTCCCATCGAGCCGAGGCCCAGCACGCCGACGCGGAGGGGAGTGGACGTGGCATCGTGATCGGGTGCGGCCATGCGCTCAGCCTAGTCCGATCCAGCATGTGGAACCAGGGCCAGCAGGTTGAATCTGCGCTAGGCTGGGCGCCCAGCGTCCACCGATGGAGGGAACACGCATGTCTGAACGCGCCACCAGTCTGCGGGCGGTCGTCGCCGTCCCGCTCGCCGAGGAGCACTGCCGCCTGATCGAGACGCTGGAGCCGCGCGTCGAGGTGGTCCGCGACCACCGTCTGTACAAGCCGATGCGCGGACCGGCCGACTGGTCGGGCGACCCGGACTACCGGCGCACCCCCGAGCAGCAGGCCGCCTTCGACGCCATGGTCGACTCCGCGGACGCGCTGTTCGGCATCCCCGACGTCGACTCCGCCGCCCTCGCCCGCACCGTCGCGGCGAACCCCTCGCTGCGCTGGGTCATGACCACCGCCGCCGGCGGCGGCAGCCAGATCAAGGATGCCGGACTGCCCGCGGACGCGCTCGAGCGCATCCGCTTCACCACGAGCGCGGGCGTCCACGGCGGTCCGCTCGCCGAGTTCGCCGTGTTCGGGGTGATCGCCGGCGCCAAGGACCTCCCGCGCCTGCTGGCCGACCAGCGCGACCGCACCTGGCCCGCCGACCGCTGGGAGATGCGTCAGGTCGACGACCTGACCGTCCTCGTCGTCGGACTCGGCGGCATCGGCACCGAGTGCGCCCGCCGGTTCCACGCCCTGGGCGCACGGGTGTGGGGTACCTCGCGCTCGGGCACACCGGTCGACGGCGTCGAGCGGCTCGTGCGTCCCGACGACATCGCGGCCGTCGCCGGCGAGGTCGACGCGATCGTCGTCACCCTGCCCGGCACCGAGCAGACCCACCACCTCATCGGCGCCGAGGTCTTCGCGAACGTGCGGCCCGGCACCATCCTCGCCAGCGTCGGCCGCGGCACCGTCATCGACGAGGCGGCCCTCCTGCCAGCCCTCGACGACGGCCGGATCGGGTTCGCCGCGATGGACGTGTTCGAGCGCGAGCCGCTCGCCGCGGACTCGCCGCTGTGGTCGCACCCCCGCGTGCTGGTGAGCCCGCACACGGCGGCGCTCAACAGCAAGGAGGAGGAGCGGATCGCGCGCCGGTTCGCCGAGAACGCGACGCGCCTGCTGGACGGGCGACCGATGCGGGCAGAGGTCGATACGGTCGAGTTCTACTGAACGAACCCGGGGGAGCCGTGTCCGACACCGACGACCGCGGCGGGCGTGACCCCGCGCCCGCCGTCACGCGCAGCATCCGGCTGCTCGGCGTGCTCGCCGATGCCGGCCGCCCCATGACGCTCACCGAGCTCGCGGGTGCCCTGGGCCTTGCGAAGTCGTCCACCGCGAACCTCTGTCTCGCCCTGGAGGCGGCCGGGGTCGTGGAACGCGTCGCGACCGGGTATCGGCTGGGGCTGCGCATCGCCGAGCTCGGCGGCGCGTTCGCGGCCCAGTTCAACCAGGTGCGCGAGTTCTACAGCGTCTGCGAGGCATCACCCGTGCTCTCGCGCGAACTCGTGCAGGTCGCGGTGCTCGACGGTGCCGACGTGCTCTACCTCGCCCGCCACGAGGGGGCGCGCAGCGAGCGGCTCGGCGCCCCGCTCGGTTCGCGGCTGCCCGCGGCGGTCACGGCGTCGGGACAGGCGCTGCTCATGACGCGTCCGGACGACGAGGTGCGCGAACTCGTCCCCGGCGCCGACGACGCGTTGCTCGGGCGCCTCGCCGCCGCCCGCGAACGGGGCTGGACCCTCGACGAGGGCGAGGGCATCGCAGGCATCGTCGGCGTCGCCGTGCCCCTCGAAGGCTGGGCGCCCGGCGACCCGCAGCTCGCCCTCGGCGTCGGCATGCCCGCCGACCGGGCCGATGCGGCGCACCTCGCGCGCGTGGCCGAAGCGCTGCAGGATGCGGCCGCAGCCCTCACGAACCCGCTCGGCGCGTCGGCGCGCCGCTGAGTCCCGCTTCACCGAAACCCCGTGCGAACGGGGTCTTCGGCGTGCGCGGGCGACCTCGCCGCATCCGGGTGTTCAACATATTGAACAAAGGCCAGTATGTTGTTACAGTTCCATCCACCCCCCACTTCGGGCTGCGATCGAAGGAGATGGCCCATGTCAGAGCACCTCACCGCCACGGCGACGCCGCCGACCGAGGACCCGGAATACGCCGCGAACCTGCGCCGCGCCACGCTCGCCTCGAGCGTCGGCAGCGCGCTCGAATACTTCGACTTCGCCCTCTACGGCCTGTCGACCGCGCTGATCTTCAATGTGCTGTTCTTCCCGCAGGACGACCCGGCCCTCGCCACGGTCGCCGCGTTCGCGACCTTCGGCGTCGGCTTCGTGGCGCGGCCCTTCGGCGGGTTCTTCTTCGGCGCCCTCGGCGACAAGCTCGGCCGCAAGTGGGTGCTCGTGGTCACGATCCTGCTCATGGGCGGTGCGTCCACCGCGATCGGCCTGCTGCCGACCTACGAGGCGATCGGCATCTGGGCGCCGATCCTCCTCGTGCTCATGCGCCTGCTCCAGGGCTTCGGCGCCGGTGCCGAGCAGGCCGGGTCCACGGTCCTCATGGCCGAGTACGCGCCCGTGCGCCGCCGCGGCTTCTTCGCCGCGCTGCCGTTCATCGGCATCCAGGCGGGCACGGTGCTGGCCGCGCTGGTCTTCAGCCTCATCTCGCTCATGCCGCAGGAGCAGCTGCTCAGCTGGGGCTGGCGCATCCCGTTCCTGGCGTCGTTCGTCCTCATCCTCACGGCGCTGTTCATCCGGATGCGGCTCCGTGAGACGCCGACGTTCGTCGAGCTGGAGAAGCACGAGGAGGTCGTCGACCGGCCGTTCCGCGACATCTTCACGCACGGCCTGCCCGGCGTGATCGTCGGCATCGGTCTGCGCATGGCGGAGAACGGCGGCTCGTACATGTTCCAGACGCTGTCGCTGGCGTTCTTCGTCTCGGTCGTCGGCCCCGACGCCGACAAGAGCCTGCTCACCTGGGGTGTCACGCTCGGTTCGCTCATCGGCGTCTTCTCGGTGCCGTTCACCGGGCACCTGTCCGACCGCTTCGGCCGGCGCACGGTCTACCGGTTCGGTGCCGTGTTCATGCTCGCCTACACGTTCCCGGCGTGGTGGCTGCTCTCGCTCGGCAACCACGCCCTCGCGATCGGCGTGATCGCGGTCGGCATCGGCGTCGCGGTCAACACCATGCTCGGACCGCAGTGCGCGATGCTCCCGGAACTCTTCGGCAACCGCCACCGCTACCTCGGCGTCGCGATGGCGCGGGAGCTCTCCGCGGTCCTCGCCGGCGGCCTCGCGGGTGTGCTCGGCGCGTACCTCATCGCCGTGAGCGACGGCAACTGGGTGCTGCTCGCGATCTACATGGCGGCGCTCGCGCTCATCACCACGATGTCCACGTTCCTCGTGCCCGAGACGCTCCGCCGCGACCTCACCCGCACGGACGACGCCGTGAAGGTGTCGCGGGAGGAGGCGGGGGAGGACGTCACCGCGACGACGGTGACCATCCGCACCGTGCGCTGACCCGCATCCGCTCCACACCGCCGGCCCGGCGGGCGCACCGCCGCCCCCGGGCCGGCGGCGTGCGTGGCGGCCCGCGGGCGACGGTGCGTGTCCCGGTTTCTGCTGCTCTGAGGTGCGCATACCGGTGACGTCCCCTGTGGTGGTGGAGATTTCGATGGGGTTGCCGGCGTCGTAGACGTTGGTGAGCCATCGTGCGATGGTCAGTGAGAACTGTCTAGGAATCTCAACAGGAAGACACAAACGCACGATGGCTCTTGACCAGTCTGCCCTCCTCGAGCTGCTCGGGGAACTGAAACTCACCGACGTGTCCGACCGGATCCGGGTCGCGACCGAAACGCTCTACCAGGAGCTGATCGACGCGGAAGCGGCCGCGTTCATCGGCGCCGCCCCGTTCGAACGCACCCCGGACCGGACCACGCAACGCAACGGCAGCCGCCCGAAAACCCTCAGCACGACGGCCGGGGATCTGGAGTTGCGGATCCCGAAGCTGCGCACCGGGTCGTTCTTCCCGTCGCTGCTGGAACGCCGCCGCCGGGTCGATCAGGCCCTGTTCGCCGTCGTGATGGAGGCGTATGTCCACGGCGTGAGCACCCGCAAGGTCGACGACCTGGTGAAAGCGCTTGGCGCGGACGCCGGCATCTCGAAGTCCGAGGTGTCGCGGATCTGCGCGCACCTGGACGAGGACGTCGCCGCATTCCGCGACCGCCCGCTGGCGGACACCGCCTACCCGTATTTGTTCCTCGACGCGACCTATTGCAAGGCCCGCGTCGGCCGGCGGGTGGTGTCCCAGGCCGTGGTGGTCGCGGTCGGGGTCGCCGCGGACGGGCGACGCGAAGTGCTCGGCTTCGAGGTCGGGGAGACGGAGTCGCAGCCGTTCTGGACCACGTTCCTGCGGTCGCTCAAGGCGCGCGGGCTGGGCGGGGTGAAGCTGGTCATCTCCGACGCGCACACCGGGCTGACCGCCGCGATTCAGACCGTGTTCCAAGGCGCCAGCTGGCAGCGGTGCCGGGTGCATTTCATGCGGAACGTGCTCACCGCCGTCCCCAAGGCCGCCGGCCCGATGGTCGCGTCCATCATCCGCACGATCTTCGCCCAGCCCGACACCGAGCATGTCTTCACCCAGTTCCACGAGGTCACCCGGATGCTGGGCCGGTCGCACCCGAAGATCGCGGACATGCTCGAGGACGCGAAAGACGACCTGCTCGCGTTCTGCGGCTTCCCGCAGCAGCACTGGCGGCAGATCTGGTCCACGAACCCGCTGGAGCGGGTGAACAAGGAGATCAAACGCCGCACCGACGTGGTCGGCACCTTCCCCAACCCCGCCGCGCTGCTGCGCCTGGCCGGTCACGTCCTCATCGAGCAGCACGACGAATGGGACGGCGCCGACCGCCGCTACTTCTCCGAGCACTCCATGGCGCTGCTGCTCGCCGACACCAAGGAGGTGAACATCCCCGAACTGACCGCGGCATAATCAAGACAACTGACCCGCACGGTGTCGAGAAACTCCACCACTCAGCGGGACGTCACCGCGCATACCGGCTGAAAGTGGGACATGTTCCGCAGGAAGTGGGACATGCGCCGGCGGCGACCACCGGATGCGGGTGAGCCGCCGCGCGCGCATGCTTGCCGCATCCGCGCCCGCCGCATACGGATGCTGCCCGCACCGGAGCAGGAGATCTCACGCACGCAGGAGGATTCCGCGGGGATCGTCCTGTTCCGGTGCGTTCTCCTGTGTCCGTGCGCGGCGCGAGGGTGCATGTCCCAGTTTCTGCTGTTTTGGGGTGCCCATACCGGCAGGAAGTGGGACATGTTCCGGCGGCCACCACACGCACCGGCGGCCACCACATGCACCGGCGGCGGATGCGGGGCGTCAGGCCGCGCCGACCTCGCCGGAGACGAGGGTGAGGTGCTCGCGGGCCGAGGCCTCGGCGGTGTCGGGGTCGCGACGGGAGATCGCCTCGGCCGTCGCCAGATGCGCCTCGAGCGTGCCGACGTGGGGGATGCCGGGGGTGAGCCCGCGGGTGGCCCGGCCGCGGAGGATCTCGGCGATGGGGCTCGCGAGGCGGGCGTACAGGGCGTTGCCGCCGCTGCGCAGGAGCAGCGAGTGGTACGCGATGTCGGCGTCGAGGTAGTCGTCGCCGTCGCCGAGCCCGGCCGAACCCAGGTCGCGCAGGCGCGTCGCCAACCGCAGGAGCTCGGCGCGGTCCTCATCGCGCGCGTGCATCGCGCTGAGCCTGGCCGCCATCGGCTCCACCGCCGCACGCAGCTGCGTGAGGTCGCGGAGCACCTCCGCCCGGCGCGGGCCGTCCAGCGCCCACTCGATGACGTTCGCGTCGAGGTGGTCCCACTCCTCGCGCGGGCGCACCACGATGCCGACCCGGCGGCGCGACGCCACCAGTCCGTGGGCCTCGAGCACGCGGACGGTCTCGCGCACCACGGTCCGGGATGCGCCGTACTCGCGCTCGAGCGTGCTCGCGGTCATGGTCGTCCCCGCCGGGAGCGCGCCGCCGGCGATACGGCGGCCGAGCTCCTCGACGAGGGCCGCGTGGGATGCGGGAACGGTGCTCGTGGACGCCATCGTGCTCATCTCGTCGTACGGACCGGGGACGCGCGTTGTCCCCAGCACAAATAGTACTTTTGAAAAAGTACTACGAATGTGGCAGCGTGGTCCGGGGTCCCTCCCAGGACCCGCGCAACGATCCCCCGGGCAGTGGTCCACGTGGACCGCTCACCACGCATTCATCGGAGAATCAGGCCCCCACCATGGAAGATTTCACCCAGACGCTGGGCGCCGGCCCGCTGCTGCTCATCGCGGCCGCGGCCATCGCGCTCATCCTGTTCCTGGTCATCGTCGTCAAACTGCACGCGTTCCTCGTGCTGACGGTGGTGTCCCTCGCGACCGCGATCGCGACCGGCATCCCGCTGAACCAGGTCACGAACGTGCTGATCAGCGCGTTCGGCAGCACCCTCGGCTCCGTCGCGCTGCTCGTCGGACTCGGCGCCATGCTCGGTGCCCTCGTCGAATCGTCGGGGGGCGCGCGCGTGCTCGCCGACAAGATGGTCTCCGTCTTCGGTGAGAAGCGCGCCGCCCTCGCGCTCGGTGTCGCCTCGCTCGTCATGGGCTTCCCGATCTTCTTCGACGCCGGCCTCATCGTGATGCTGCCGATCGTGTTCGCCGTCGCCCGCCGCATCGGCGGCAAGCACATGCTGCTGTATGGCCTCACCTCCGCCGCCGCGCTGTCGGTCATGCACGTGTTCGTGCCGCCGCACCCGGGCCCGATCACCGCTTCCACCGTCTTCGAGGCGAACCTCGGTCTCGTGCTCCTGGTCGGCCTCGTCGTCGCGATCCCGACGTGGTACCTCTCCGGCTACATGTGGGCGAAGTTCGTCGACCGCCGCATCCCGATGCCCGTGCTCGACCTGTTCAGCGCCCCCGACGTCGAGGCGAAGAACCCGCCGAAGGCCGGCACGGTCATCGGCATCCTGCTCGTGCCGCTCGTGCTCATCTTCATGAACACCGGCCTGTCCGCACTCGGTGCGGAGGGAATCGTCGACCTCGACGCCACCTGGGTGCAGGTGCTCATGCTCATCGGCACCAGCCAGATCGCGCTGCTCATCGCCGTGCTCGTCGCGCTCGTCGTGCTCGGCACCCGCCGCGGTGTGAAGGGCACCGCGCTGGAGTCGATCGTCGAGAAGTCCCTCGGCCCGATCTGCTCGGTCGTGCTCATCACCGGCGCCGGCGGCATGTTCGGCGGCGTGCTGCGCGCCTCCGGCATCGGCGACGCGCTCGCCGACAGCCTCGGTTCGCTCGGCATCCCGGTCATCTTCGCCGCCTACCTCATCGCGGTCATCCTCCGCGTCGCGCAGGGCTCGGCCACGGTCGCGCTCGTGACGGCCGCGGGCCTCGTCGCCCCCGCCGTCATCGAGGCCGGTTTCAACCCGCTGCAGCTCGCCTGCGTCGTGCTCGCCACGGCCGCCGGATCGGTGTTCGCCGGGCACGTGAACGACTCCGGCTTCTGGCTCGTCGGCCGCCTCATGCACATGGACGTCAAGACCACACTGAAGACCTGGACCGTGCAGCAGGCGCTGGAATCGGTCGTCGGCTTCGCATTCGTGCTCGTGATCTTCGGGGTGGTGTCGCTTGTCTGACCTGTTCGACCTCACCGGGCGGACCGCCCTGGTCACCGGATCGTCCCGCGGCCTCGGGCAGTCCCTCGCCCTCGGGCTCGCGTCGGCCGGCGCCCGCGTCATCGTCCACGGGCGTGACGCGGCCGCCGCCGAGGCGTCGGCCGACCTCATCGAGCGCGAGCACGGGTACCGTCCCGCGGTCACGCTCTTCGACGTGACGGATGCGGCCGCGGTCGAGGCCGCGATCGCGGAACTCGTCGCGAGCGAGGGTGTCCCCGACATCCTCGTGAACAACGCGGGCATCCAGCGTCGCGCGCCGTTCCACGAGTTCGCGGTCTCGGACTGGGATGCGGTGGTCACCTCGAACCTGTCGAGCGCGTTCTACGTGTCGCGGTTCGTGGTGCCGGGGATGATCGAGCGCGGCAGCGGCAAGATCATCAACATCGCCTCGGTGCAGTCGATGCTCGCGCGCCAGACGATCGCGCCGTACTCGGCGAGCAAGGGCGGCATCGCCCAGCTGAGCCGCGGCATGGCCGCGGACCTCGCCCGGTACGACATCCAGGTCAACACGCTCTCGCCCGGCTACTTCGCCACCGAGATGAACGCGGCGCTCGTCGCCGACGAGGCGTTCACCGCCTGGGTCGGTCAGCGCACGCCCGCCGGACGCTGGGGCGACGTCGCCGAGCTCCGCGGACCGCTCGTCTTCCTCGCCTCCGACGCGAGCCGCTTCGTCAGCGGCCAGAACCTGTTCGTCGACGGCGGCATGACCTCCGTCGTCTGACGCACCCGGGAGAGACCATGCAGGCACTCGTCATCAACGGCAGGCTCGACCTCGCGCAGGTCGAGCTCCCCGATCCCACGCCGGGGGAGGGGCAGGTCCGCATCCGCGTCGACGTCGTCGGCATCTGCGGCTCCGACCTGCACTACTACTTCGAGGGCGCGAACGGCGCGTTCGTCGTCCGTGAGCCGCTCATCCCCGGCCACGAGCTGGCCGGACGCGTCGACCTCGACCCGTCCGGGCGGCTCGCCCCCGGCACGCCCGTCACGGTGCACCCCGCCCGCTTCGGCGAACCGCGGCCGGGCATCGAGACCGAGCCGCACCTGTGGCCGCACGGTTCCTACCTCGGCAGCGCCTCGACCACCCCGCACACGCAGGGCGCGATGAGCGGGCTGCTCGTCGTCGAGGCGGGGATGCTGCGGGTGCTGCCCGACGCGCTCCCGGTGCGTCGGGCCGTGCTCGCCGAGCCGCTCGCGGTCGCCCTCCACGGTGCCGCCCGCGCCGGCGACCTCCGCGGTGCGCGGGTGCTCGTCTCCGGTGCCGGCCCCATCGGCCTCCTCGCCGTCGTCGCCGCGCAGGCCGGCGGCGCCGCCGAGGTCGTCGCCACCGACGTGCTGCCCGAGCCGCTCGAGCGCGCCGCCGCGCTCGGGGCGGAGACGGTCGCAGCGGGCGCGGACGCGATCGCCGCGGAGTGGTTCGACGTCGTGCTGGAGTGCTCCGGTGCGGCGCCCGCGCTGACCACGGCCCTGCGCGCCGTGCGCCGGCGCGGCACCGTCGTGCAGATCGGCATCCTTCCCGACGAGGCACGGCCGGTGAACGTCGCACCCCTCGTGTCGAAGGAGGTGTCGCTGCTCGGCGCGTTCCGGTTCAAGGACGAGATCGACGCGGCGATCACGCTGCTCGCCGAGCGCCCCGAGATCGAGCGGGTGATCACGCACGTGCTGCCGCTCGCGGCGGGAGCCGAGGCGTTCGAACTCGCGAAGGACCCGACCCGCAGCGGCAAGGTCGTCGTGTCGCTCGGCGAGGACGAGGAAGAGGACGGAGCACGGCCATGACCCACCCGGACCCGATCGTCCTCGCGATCGACATCGGCACCACGAGCACGAAGGCCGGCGCCTACACGCCGGCGGGCGACCTCGTCGCGACCGCGTCCGCGGGCTACCCGCTGGAGACCCCGCATCCGGGGTACGCGGTGCAGGACCCGGAGCTGATCCTGGACGCGGTCTACACGGCCGCACGGGCGGTCGTCGCCGAGGTCGGTGCGGACCGCGTCGCCGGCATCTCCTTCTCGTCGGCGATGCACAGCCTGCTCGGCCTCGACCATCGCTCCCGGCCGCTCACCCCGGTCATCACGTGGGGTGACACCCGTGCCGACCGGCAGGCGGAGGTGCTCCGCGCGGGCACCCGCGGCCTCGGGCTGCACCGCCGAACCGGGACCCCGGTGCATCCGATGTCGCCGCTGTGCAAGCTCATCTGGTTCCGCGAGGCGGAGCCGAAGCTGCACGAGAAGGTGCCGTTCTGGGCGGGCGTGAAGGACTGGGTGCTCGTGCGGATGTGCGGAGCCCTGGTCGTCGACCACTCGCTCGCGTCGTGCTCCGGACTGCTGAACATCCACACGCTCGACTGGGACGACGAGGCGCTCGCGCTCGCCGGCATCTCGCCCGAGCAGCTGCCGGAACTCGTGCCGACCCGCCACATCCTGCAGGGACTCACCGAGGAGGCCGTCGAACGGATGGGGCTGCCCGCCGGCACCCCGGTCGTCGTCGGCGCCGGCGACGGCCCGCTCGCGAACCTCGGCGTCGGCGCGGTGCGGCCCGGCGTCGCCGCGTGCTCGATCGGCACGAGCGGGGCGCTGCGCGTCGCGGTCGACCACCCGGCCGTCGACCCGCAGGGCGGGGTCTTCTGCTACGCCCTCACCGAGGACCGCTGGGTCGTCGGCGGCGCCATCAACAACGGAGGGGCGACCCTCGACTGGGTGCGCGACCTCCTCGCGCCCGAGCTCTCCCGCGGCGACGAGGCGGAACTGCTCGCCCTGGCCGCGAGGGCGAAGGCGGGTTCCGGCGGGCTCATCATGCTTCCGTACCTGCTCAGCGAGCGCGCACCGCACTGGAGCGCGCTGCCCAAGGGCGCCTACGTCGGCCTCACCCGCGCCCACCGGCGGGAGCACCTCATCCGTGCCGCGATCGAGGGTGTGTGCCTGCAGCTGAGCCTCGTGCTCGCCTCGATGCGCGCCGCGGGCCTGGACATCACGCAGATCCGGGCGACCGGGGGAGTGACCCGCAGCGACCTGTGGCGGCAGATCCTCGCCTGTGCGCTCGACACGACGCTCGACTTCGCCGAGGGGCAGGAGGGCTCCGGGTTCGGTGCCGCACTCCTCGGCATGGAGGCGCTCGGACTCATCGACTCGATCGACGTGGCGGCGGACATGATCCCGGTCCGCGAGCGGGTGCGCCCGGAGCCGGCGACGGCGGCGGTGTACCGCCAGATCCAGCCGATCTTCGACGAGCTGTACGGGCACCTCGTGCCGACCTATCAGAGCCTCCGCCGGCTCGCGCCGTCGCTGCCGATCGAGCTCGACGAGGGCTGACGCGGGGGATGCCCGGGCCGGGCCCGCTGCGGCGGGTCCGGCGACCGCGGCCTTACTTGCGGCGGAAGGGCTCGCGACCCATCGCGAACAGCGCGCCGAAGCCGGCGACGGCGCCGACCAGCACCAGCGCGACGATGACGCCCACGAGCGCGTCGGAGGCGACGGTCGGGGTCACGAGGTTGGTCAGCTGCACGGTCATTGCGGGCCCTTCGTGGGTCGGGTGGGACGGTTCTCATGTTATCGGGCCGCTGGTAGACTCGTGACCGAACTTCGGCGAGGGATGCGGCCGCCAGCTGTCGCAGCATCCGTTATCGACGAGGGTGTGCAGGCCTCCGGCTTCCTCACGCACTCGCGTTCGAGTCGAAACCGATCCATCTGATTGGGCCTGTGGGCCCCGCAAGGAGAACCATCATGTCGGAAGACAACAAGGTCGCAGCCGAGCTGCGCACGCAGTTCGGCAAGGGCTTCGCCCGTCGCCTCCGCGCCGCCGGCCAGATCCCCGCCGTCCTCTACGGCCACGGCACCGACCCGCTGCACCTGGCCCTCCCTGGCCACCAGATGCTGCTGCTGGTCCGTCACGCCAACGCCGTGCTCGAGCTCTCGGTCGACGGCACCGACCACCTCGCGCTCGTCAAGGACGTGCAGAAGGACCCGGTGAGCCAGATCATCGAGCACATCGACCTGCTCGTGGTGAAGAAGGGCGAGAAGGTCCAGGTCTCGGTGCCCGTCACGGTCGTCGGCGAGGCCGCGCCCGGCACCATCGTCAACCTCGACGCCACCACGATCTCGCTCGAGGTCGAGGCCACCCACATCCCGGAGCACGTCGAGGTCTCGGTCGAGGGCCTCGAGGAGGGCGCGCACATCACCGCCGCCGACCTGACGCTCCCCAAGGGCGCTTCGCTCGCCGTCGACGGCGAGACCCTCGTGGTCGCCGTCTCGGCCCCGTCCGCCGCCGCCGACGAGATCGCCGAGGCCGACGCCGAGGCCGCCGCCGAGCAGTCGGAGGAGGCTGCGGAGTAACACCCGCACCCCGACCGGATCCCGGTCACCCCGCTTCATGTCCCACTTCCTGCCGGTTCGGGTACCCCAGACCGGCAGGAAGTGGGACATGGTCGTTCACGCACGATGAAGAAGGATGCGGACATGGCGCAGACCTGGCTGGTGGTGGGCCTCGGCAACCCCGGACCCCGCTACGAGACCACCCGGCACAACGTCGGACAGATGGTGGTCGACGAGCTCGCGGCACGCCGCTCCGAGGCGTTCCGTGCGCACAAGGCCAACGCGCGCGTCGCGGAGACCTGGCTGCGCCCGGGCGGTGACAAGCTCATCCTGGTGAAGCCCAACAGCTTCATGAACGTCTCCGGCGGTCCGGTCTCCGGCGTCGCCGCCTTCTACAGTGTGCCCGCCGAACGCGTGATCGTCGTGCACGACGAGCTCGACATCCCGTTCGACACCCTCAAGCTCAAGATCGGCGGCGGCCACGGCGGGCACAACGGCGTCCGCGACGTCGCCAAGGCGCTCGGCACCCCGGAGTTCCCGCGGGTGCGGGTCGGCATCGGACGCCCGCCCGGGCGCCAGGACCCGGCCGACTGGGTGCTCGACCCGTTCTCGGCGGCCGACCGCAAGGTGCTGCCCAACCTCATCGCCGACGCGGCGGATGCGGTCGAACTCGTCGTCGACGAGGGCCTGCTCGCCGCACAGCAGCGCTGGCACGCGCCCCGCTGACCGGGCGGGAACGTAGGATCGACTGGTGACAGTTCCTGGGATCGTCCGCGCCCTCGCACAGTCCGACACCTTCGATCAGGCCCTGCGTTCCGCCGGCGTCGACGCCGGCTTCTCGCTGCCGTCGGCACTCGACGCGCCGCTGCTCGCCGGCCTGCTCGAACGGCGTCGGGAGCGCGGTGAACCCGCGGCGCTGCTGCTCATCGCCCCGACCGGTCGGCGCGCCGACTCGCTCGGGCCCGCGCTCGAGGCCCTCATCCCGGGGGCCGAGGTGCTGCACATGCCGGCGTGGGAGACCCTCCCGCACGAGCGGCTGAGCCCGAGCCCGGAGACCGTGGGCCGCCGGCTCGACGTGCTGCGGCGCATCGCCGCGTGGGACGGCGGTGCCCCCCTCATCGTCACCGCGTCCGTCCGCGGCGCGCTGCAGCCGCTCGCGCCGGGCCTCGCCGACGTCGCGCCGATCGTGCTGGCCACCGGCGGGCGTGGCACCGAACTGGACGAGGTGATCGCGCAGCTCATCGACCGCGCCTACCTCCGCGTCGACATGGTCGCCCGTCGCGGCGAGTTCGCCGTGCGCGGCGGCATCCTCGACGTCTTCCCGCCGACCGCCGACCACCCGTACCGCGTCGAGTTCTTCGGCGACGAGGTCGACGAGATCCGCGCCTTCTCCGTCGCCGACCAGCGCTCCCTGCCCGGCGCGATCGACCGCGTCGAGCTCCTCCCGAGCCGTGAGCTGCTGCTCACCCCGGAGGTGCGCGAGCGCGCGGCCGGGCTCACCTCGTCGTTCCCCGGCCTGTCGGGGATGCTGGAGAAGATGTCGCAGGGGATCCCTGCCGAGGGCATGGAATCGCTCACCCCGGCGCTCCTCGACGACCTCGTCACCCTCGTCGACTACCTCCCCGAGCGGGCGGCCGTCGCCCTCGTCGACCCCGAGCGCGCCCGCACCCGCGCGACGACCCTCGCCGACACGAACCGCGAGTTCCTGGAGGCCGCGTGGAGCGCCGCCGTCGCCGGCGCCGACACCCCGGTCGACCTCGGTGCGGGGGACTTCGTCACGCTCGACGAACTGCGTGAGGCCGCCGCATCCCGAGGGGGCGTGTGGTGGACCCTCAGCGCCTTCGACTCCGGCGCCGCGGACGCCGCCGAGCTCGGCCTCGAGGTCGACCACGACGGGCAGCGCATCGAGGCGAGCACCGTTCCCTCGTTCGCCGGCAACGTCAACGGTGCCACCGAGCTCGTCGCCGACCTCCTCCGTGACGGCTGGCGGGTCGCGGTCACCGCCGCGGGCGCCGGCCTCGCCGACCGCGCCCGCGACGTGCTCGCCGAGCGGGGGATCGCCGCGCGGCGGGTCGATGAGATCCTCACCCCGCCCGAGCCCGGCGTGGCGCTCATCGTCGCGTGCGGGCTGGAACGAGGGTTCCAGGCGCCTGGCGCGAAGCTCGCCGTGATCACCGAATCGGAGTTCTACGGCCGCGCCGTCTCCGGCGACGCCCGGCCGAAGAAGCTCGCGTCGCGGCGGCGCAACGTCGTCGACCCGTTGCAGCTGAAGCCGGGCGACATCGTCGTGCACGCCACCCACGGCATCGGCAGGTTCGTCGAGCTCGTGCAGCGGGAGGTCTCCTCCGGCGGCCGGAACCCGGTCAAGAGCATGCGCGAGTACCTCGTGCTCGAGTACGCGCCGTCCAAGCGCGGGCACCCGGGCGACAAGCTGTACGTCCCCACCGACCAGCTCGACCTCCTCTCCCGCTACGTCGGCGGCGAGGCGCCCACCCTGTCCAAGATGGGCGGCAGCGACTGGGCCGCCGCGAAGAGCAAGGCGCGCAAGGCGGTCCGCGACATCGCCGTCGAGCTCGTGAAGCTCTATTCGGCGCGCGTCGCGGCGAAGGGACACGCCTTCGGGCCCGACACCCCGTGGCAGCGGGAGCTCGAGGAGGCCT
The DNA here is from genome assembly GCF_054798235.1 of Microbacterium sp. GXF7504. Taxonomy (NCBI): domain Bacteria; kingdom Bacillati; phylum Actinomycetota; class Actinomycetes; order Micrococcales; family Microbacteriaceae; genus Microbacterium; species Microbacterium sp. GXF7504. The sequence goes on from NZ_JBSJZI010000003.1 coordinate 491,449, forward strand.
TCCCGTTCGCGGAGACCCCGGACCAGCTGCAGACGATCGACGAGATCAAGGCCGACATGGAGAAGCCGATCCCGATGGACCGGCTCCTGTCCGGCGACGTCGGCTTCGGCAAGACCGAGGTCGCCGTCCGCGCCGCGTTCAAGGCCATCCAGGACGGCAAGCAGGTCGCGATGCTCGTGCCGACGACCCTCCTGGTCAAGCAGCATCTGGAGACCTTCACCGAGCGGTACGCCGGGTTCCCGGTCAAGGTGCGCGCGCTGTCGCGCTTCCAGACCGACAAGGAGGCGCGCGAGGTCGTGGCGGGCCTCGCCGACGGCACGGTGGACATGGTGATCGGCACGCACCGCATCCTCACCGAGAAGGTCGTCTTCAAAGACCTCGGCCTCATGATCATCGACGAGGAGCAGCGCTTCGGCGTCGAGCACAAGGACGCCCTGAAGAAGCTCAAGACGAACGTCGACATCCTCGCCATGAGCGCCACCCCCATCCCGCGCACGCTCGAGATGGCGGTCACCGGCATCCGCGAGATGTCGACCCTCGCCACCCCGCCGGAGGACCGGCACCCGATCCTGTCGTACGTCGGGCCGCGGTCGGACAAGCAGATCGCCGCCGCGATCCGGCGCGAGCTGCTGCGCGAGGGCCAGGTGTTCTTCGTGCACAACCGCGTCTCGTCCATCCAGCGCGTCGCCGCCCAGCTCGCCGAGCTCGTGCCGGAGGCGCGGATCGCCGTGGCCCACGGACAGATGGGGGAGCACCAGCTCGAGCAGGTCGTGGACGACTTCTGGGAGCGCCGCGCCGACGTGCTCGTGTGCACCACGATCGTCGAGACCGGCCTCGACATCTCGAACGCGAACACGATCATCATCGACCGCGCCGACAAGTATGGCCTCAGCCAGCTGCACCAGCTGCGCGGCCGCGTCGGCCGCGGCCGCGAGCGTGCCTACGCGTACTTCCTCTACGACGACACGAAGCCGCTGTCGGAGACCGCCGCCGACCGGCTCGAGACGATCGCCGTGAACAACGACCTCGGCTCCGGCATGCAGGTCGCACTGAAGGACCTCGAGATCCGCGGCGCCGGCAACCTCCTCGGCGCCGAGCAGGCGGGCCACATCGCCGGCGTCGGCTTCGACCTGTACCTCCGCATGATCGGCGAGGCCGTCGCCACCTTCCGCGGCGAGGACACCGAGGGGCCGGCCGAGCTGCGGCTCGAGCTGCCGGTGCAGGCCCGCATCCCGGAGACCTACATCGACAGCGAGCGGCTGCGCCTGGAGGCGTACCAGAAGCTGTCGGCGGCCGCATCCGCCACCGCGAAGGACGACGCGATCGACCTCGTCGTCGAGGAGCTCACCGACCGCTACGGCGCGCCGCCGGCCGAGGTGGAGGGGCTCGTCCGGATGGCGCGGCTGCGCCGCCGCGCGGCGCGCACCGGGCTCAGCGACGTCGTCGCGATGGGGCCGAACCTGCGGGTCGCGCCGGCGAAGCTCCCGGACTCGATGCGGGTGCGCCTGCAGCGGCTGTACCCGAAGGCGAAGCTCGTCGCCAGCGGCGAGGCGCTCGTCGTGCCGCTGCCGTCCGCGGGCGGCGAGCCGCTCTCCGACGGCGACCTCATCGCCTGGGTGCAGCAGCTGCTGGACGCCATCTTCCCGGAGCCGGTGCCCGCCGCATCCGCCTGACGCGGGCGGCGCCCGCACGCGGGTGAGGGGCGGGTGACGCGACGGGTGAGACGCGGTGTGAACTTCGCCGGGATGGGCGGGGCGCCCTCGCGCGCGCGGGCACGCTGGAAGCTGAGGGGACGAGCCCGACCGTCACCATTCGAGTGACCGGGGCGCCCTCATCAGCTGAAAGGGTTGGTCTCTCGTATGTGCACACGCGTGGTGTGGCCGGACGCGAACGGGTCCGTCATCGTCGGTCGGAACATGGACTTCCACATGGATCTCCTGACGAACCTGTGGAAGCTGCCGCGGGGGATGAAGCGCAACGACGGCGTCCACGGCAAGCTCGAGTGGGAGTCGACGTACGGCAGCGTCGTCGCCATGGCGTTCGACCTCGTCGCGGTCGACGGCATGAACGAGGCCGGGTTCGCGGGGCACATCCTGTGGCTCGCCGAGTCCGAGTACGGCGAGATCGACCAGTCCGAGACCCAGCTGAGCCAGGCCGTGTGGCTGCAGTACTACCTCGACAACTTCGCCACCGTGGCCGAGGCGGTCGAGTGGACCGAGCAGAACGACGTGCGCATCGTGCAGATCCCGGACCCGACCGGCAAGAGCACCCCGACGCTGCACCTCGCCATCAACGACAAGAGCGGCGACTCCGCGATCATCGAGTACATCGACGGCAAGGCCAAGGTGTACCACTCGCGCGACTACAAGGTCATGACGAACTCGCCGACCTTCGACCAGCAGCTCGAGCTCGTCAAGCAGTACGACGGTCTCGGCGGCGACAAGACGATCCCCGGCGGCACCGAGGCCGCGCAGCGCTTCGCCCGCGCGACCTACTACGAGGGCCGGCTCACCAAGCCCAAGACCCAGCTGGATGCCGTCGCGGCGATGTTCAGCGTCATCCGCAACGCCGCGCAGCCGTTCCGCGAGCCCGACCCGGGCAAGCCCGACGCGTCGCAGACGATCTGGCAGGTCGTGCTCGACCTCACCAACCTGCGCTACGTGTACGAGTCCACCACGCGCCCGAACATCGTGTGGGTCGACTTCGACAAGCTGAGCTTCAAGAAGGGCACGAAGGCGCTCAAGCTCGACCTCGTCGGCAAGCTGTCGCTCGAGGGCGGCCTCGCCGGCGACTGCAGCCACAAGTTCTCCGACGCCGGCGAATTCGTGAACTTCGCGCTCGACACGGGCCGCACCTTCCTCGAGGTCGCCACCACGGCGTACCACGAGATCGAGAAGCTGAAGGCCGAGGTCGATGCCGAGCGTCGCAGCCAGGCCGCCGACGGGGTGAAGACCCGCGCGGCCGAAGCCGCCTGACCCGCCGTCACCACCGGAAGGACCCCGCCTCGGCGGGGTCCTTCCTCGTTCCCGGGCCTTGCGGACCGCGAGACTGCATTGGGCCGCCGAGACTGCGGGGTTACCCCGCAGTCTCGGCGCGCAGATGCAGTCTCGCGGCCCAGCACGCCCGCCGGCCGCACGCAGAAGGACCCCGCCCGGGAGGGCGGGGTCCTTCGGAACCGCGAGGGTCAGACGAGGCCGAGGGCCAGCATCGCGTCGGCGACGCGGATGAAGCCCGCGATGTTCGCGCCCGCGACGTAGTCCCCGGGGGCGCCGTAGGTGTCGGCCGTCTCGAGGCAGCGGTCGTGGATCGAGCGCATGATCTCCGCGAGGCGCTCCTCGGTGTGCTCGAAGCTCCACGAGTCGCGCGACGCGTTCTGCTGCATCTCCAGGGCGCTCGTGGACACGCCGCCCGCGTTCACGGCCTTGCCGGGGGCGAACTTCACGCCCGCGGCGCGCAGCGCCCGCACGGCGGCCGGCGTCGTGGGCATGTTCGCGCCCTCGGCGACCACGAGGCATCCGTGCGCGATGAGGGATGCGGCGCCGTCCTCGTCCAGCTCGTTCTGCGTCGCGCAGGGGAGCGCGAGCTCGCACGGGACGTCCCAGATGGAGCCGCCGGCGACGAACCGGGCGGAGGAACGGTGCTCGGCGTACTCGGAGATGCGGCCGCGGCGGACGTTCTTGATCTCCTTGACGAGGTCGAGGTCGATGCCCGCCTCGTCGACGACGTAGCCGCTGGAGTCGGAGCACGCGACGACGGTGCCGCCGAGCTGCTGGATCTTCTCGATCGCGTAGATCGCGACGTTGCCGGAACCCGACACGACGGCGCGCTTGCCCTCCATGCCCTCGCCGGTCGCCTTGAGGATCTCGTCGACGAAGAACACGGTGCCGTAGCCGGTGGCCTCGGTGCGCACCTGCGAGCCGCCCCAGGTGAGGCCCTTGCCGGTGAGCACGCCCGCCTCCCAGCGGTTCGTGATGCGCTTGTACTGGCCGAACATGTAGCCGATCTCGCGGCCGCCGACGCCGATGTCACCGGCGGGGACGTCGGTGTGCTCGCCCAGGTGGCGGTAGAGCTCGGTCATGAACGACTGGCAGAACCGCATGATCTCGGCCTCCGAACGACCCTTGGGGTCGAAGTCGGAGCCGCCCTTGCCGCCGCCGATGGGGAGGCCGGTGAGGGAGTTCTTGAAGATCTGCTCGAAGCCGAGGAACTTCACGATGCCGAGGTACACGCTCGGGTGGAAGCGGAGGCCGCCCTTGTACGGGCCGAGCGCGGAGTTGAACTCGACGCGGAAGCCGCGGTTCAGCTGCACGCGGCCGGCGTCGTCGGTCCACGGCACGCGGAAGATGATCTGCCGCTCGGGCTCGCACAGACGCCGGATGACCTCGGCGTCGGCGTACTCGGGGTGCTTCGCGACGACCGGGCCGAGGCTCTCGAGCACCTCGCGCACGGCCTGGTGGAACTCGCGTTCCCCGGGGTTGCGGCGGATCACCTCCTCGAAAACGGGCGCGACGGTTTCAGGGAGGACGGTCTCGGTCACAGTGGTGCTCTCGGGGGAGTGGGAGACGCGCGAAGAGGAGCGGGTCCCAGTGGATGCGGACACTCTCAGGGTACTCCCGCCGCGCACCCCCTCCCGACCCGCGGGCGTCAGAGGGCGATGACGCCGGTCGCGAGCAGCACCACGGCGGCGACGGCGGCGACCACCGCCAGCACGAAGACGACGGCTTCGACGGGGGTGAAGACGCGGGCGCCGCGCCGGCGCCGGGCGACGACGTAGAGCACGGTGCCCGGCACGATGATGAGCACCGACAGCAGCAGGTACGTGAGCCCGGCCGCGTACAGCAGGAACGCGGTGTACACCGTGGCGAGCACGGAGATCACGAGGTCGCCGGTGCGGGAGCGGCCCGCCGTGCCGTCCCGGGAGAGCGCGAGCTTCAGCGCGTACGCCGCCGACAGCAGGAACGGGATGAGGATGAGGGAGCTCGTCAGCGCGAGCGCCACGTCGAACGCATCCTGCGCGAACAGCACGAGCACGAGCATGGCCTGCACCAGCACGCTCGACAGGAGCAGCGCGGCGACCGGGGTGTCGCGCCGGTCGACGCGGCGGAGGAACCGGGGCAGGTCGCCGGCGCGGGCGGCTGCGAGGAGCACCTCGGCCGCCATGAGCGTCCACGCGAGGTACGCGCCGAGCACCGCCACGATGAGCGCGACCCCGACGAGCACGGCGCCCCAGTCCCCGACCGCGGCGGCCAGCACGCCGCCCATGGACGGCTCGTCGAGCGCGGCGATCTCGTCGCGGGGGAGCACCCCGTACGCGACGATCGTGACCGATGCGAACACCGCCAGCACGCTGAGGAACCCGAGGAGCGTCGCCCGCCCGACGTCCCGCCGGTTCCTGGCGTGGCGGGAGTTCACGCTCGCGCCCTCCACCCCGATGAACACGAACACCGTGACGAGCATGGTCGCGCGCACCTGCTCGAACAGGGGTGCCGCATCCGTCCCGCCGCCCCAGTTCGCGGCGAACACCGCCGGATCGAACACGGTGAGGCACAGCACCACGAACACGACGATCGGCACGGTCTTCGCGACGCTGACGATCCGGTTGAGGGATGCCGCCTGCCGGACGCCGCGCCGGATGAGCACGAAGAACAGCCACACCCCGACCGACGACAGCGCGACCGCGAGCACGGTGTCGCCGGCGCCGAGCTCGGGGAACACGGCGCCGAGGGTGGACATGATGAACACCCAGTAGAAGACGTTCCCGGCGCACGCGCTCGCCCAGTAGCCGAACGCGGAGAGGGACCCGGCGAACCCGCCGAACCCCGCCTTCGCGTAGCTGAACACGCCGGCGTCCAGATCGGGGCGGCGCACCGCCAGCATCCGGAACACGAGGGCGAGGGTCAGCATCCCGCCGCCCGCGATCGCCCACGCGATGAGCGCGCCGGCGACGCCGGTCTCGGCGGCGAACGCGCCGGGGAGCGAGAACACGCCCGCACCGACCATCGAGCCGACGACGAACGCCGCCAGGGTGAACATCGAGACGCGTGCGGGTGCAGGTGCGGCGTCCTCCGAGGTGGTCACGGGCCCACCGTAGCGCCGTCGGCCCCCGGCCGACCGGGCCTCGACGCGCGGCGGCCGGTGCCTCTACGCTGACCGCAAACGCGAGGAGTGCGCATGCGGTTCGAGCATCTCGGGGCGAGTCCCCGCATCCATCCGGACGCCGTCGTCGCGCCGACGGCCGTGATCAGCGGTGACGTCGAGATCGGCGCGGGCACGCAGGTGCTGCACGGCGCCGTGCTGACGAGCGAGGGCGGCCCGGTCACGGTCGGCCGCGACTGCGTGGTCATGGAGAACGCGGTGATCCGCGCGAGTGCCACGAACCCGGTGCACATCGGCGACCACACGCTCATCGGCCCGATGGCGAGCATCTCGGGCGCGACCGTGGGGTCGGAGGTGTTCCTCGCGACGGGGGTGCGCGTGTTCAACGGCGCGGTCATCGGCGACCGCAGCGAGGTGCGCATCAACGCCGTCGTGCACCTGCGCACGCGGCTGCCGGAGCGCAGCGTCGTGCCGATCGCGTGGGTCGCGGTGGGGGATCCGGCGATCGTCGTGTCGCCCGACCAGCACGACGAGATCTGGGCGCGCCAGCAGGAGCTCGACTTCCCCGGGTACGTGTTCGGCCTCGACCGTGAGACCCCCGACCTCATGGTGCAGCTCACCGAGCGCTACGGCCGCAGCCTCTCCCGCCACGCCGACGACGTCCCCCTCGACTGACCCGCCCCCGAACGCACGAACCGCGAGACTGCATCCTGTCGCCGAAACAGCGGGGTTACCCCGCAGTCTCGGCGGTCAGATGCAGTCTCGCGGTCCGAAGGGGGCGAGGGGCCGGACGGATGCGGGTCAGCCGGTGTTCTGCAGGCCCGCGGCGACGCCGGAAACCGAGAGGAGCAGCAGGCGCTGCAGCTCCGGGTCGGCCGGGGCGTCCTGCGGGGCCTCGCGGAGGGCGCGGAGGGCGCGCAGCTGCAGCAGCGACAGTGCGTCGACGTAGGGGCTGCGGAGCTTCACCGCCCGCTGGAGCACCGGCTTGTTCGCGAGCAGGTCGTCGCCGCCGGCGATCCGCACCACCCAGGAGCGGGTGAGGGCCATCTCCTCGAGCACGAGCTCGGCGAGGTCCTCGCGGTCGCCGAGCATGAGGTATTCGCGGGCGATCCGGTCGTCGGCCTTCGCCAGGCTCATGCCGACGTTGTCGATCATCGCGCGCAGCAGCGGCCACTCGCGGTAGGCCTCGCGCAGCAACGCCTCGTCGCCCACGGCTTCGAGCGCGGTGCCCAGGCCGAACCAGCCGGCGAGGTTGATGCGCGCCTGCGTCCACGCGAACACCCACGGGATCGCGCGGAGGTCCTCCAGCGACTCCACCGACAGGCCGCGGCGGGCCGGGCGGGAGCCGAGGGCGAGCAGGCCCACCTCCTCCATCGGGGTGACCGTCGCGAACCAGGGCGCGAACCCCGGCGCCTGCACGAGCGCGTAGAAGCGGGCCTTGGAGGCGTCCTCCATGGTCTGCGCCATCGCGGCGTACCGCTCGGCGGCCGAGCGGTTGCGCTGCTCGTTCGAAGGGGCGGATGCCAGGAGCACCGCCGAGGCGACCTGGTCGATGTGCCGCTGCGCGATGGCGGGGTCGCCGTACCGGGCGAAGATGACCTCGCCCTGCTCGGTGAGCTTGAACCGGCCGTCGACCGAGTACGGCGCCTGCGCCAGGATCGCGCTGTTCGCGGGACCGCCGCCGCGGCCGAGCGCACCGCCGCGGCCGTGGAACAGCGTGAGCTTGATGTCGTTGTCCTTGGCCCACTGCCCGATGAGCGCCTGCGCCTCGTAGAGCGCGAGGTTCGCCGCGACGGGCCCGACGTCCTTGGAGGAGTCGGAGTAGCCGAGCATGACCTCCAGGTGCCGGCCGGTCGCCTCGAGCCGTGCCGCGAACGCGGGATGCTGCACGATCTCGGCGAGGATGGCCGGCGCCGCCTGCAGGTCGGCGAAGGTCTCGAACAGCGGGATGACGTCGAGCACCGGCGGCGTGCCGTCGGGGCCGACGGCGTACCGGGCGAGCCGGTGCACGGCGGCGAGGTCGTCGGCGGAGCGGGTGAACGAGACGATGTAGCGGCCGGCGGCGCGGGGGCCGAAGCGCTCCTGCACGAACGCGATCGCGCGGAAGACCTCCAGCACCTCCTCGGTGAGCTCGCTGCGCTCGCCGCCGGCGTCCAGTTCGGCGAGCACCTTGGCGTGCACGGCCGAGTGCTGGCGCACCTCGAGCTCGGCGAGGTGGAACCCGTAGGTCTCGACCTGCCAGATGAGCTGCTGCAGGTGCCCGTAGGCCTGGCGGGCGGCTCCTGCCGCGGCGAGCGAGTCCTGCACGACGCGCAGGTCCGCGAGCAGGTGCTCCGGGTCGCGGTACGCGAGGTCGGCGTTCCGGCTCAGGGTCGCCGCGATCTTCCGGGCGATGAGCAGCATGATGCGCCGGTGCGGTTCGTTCGGGGAGCGCTTCGCGATCTCCGCGGCGGCCTCCTCGTCGGCGCCGCGCAGCCGCGTCCACAGCGCGTCGAGCGCGGGGGAGGGCGGGGTGGTGGTGGCGTCGAGGGTGAGCCCGCGGCCGATGCGCGTCGCGGCGCGCTCGAGACCGAGCAGCACGTGCTCGCTCGCGATGGCCGCGGCCTTGCGGGTGACCTTCGCGGTGACGAACGGGTTGCCGTCGCGGTCACCGCCGACCCAGGAGCCGACGCGGACGAACGGCTTCACGACGGGCGGGCGGGCGCCGCCGCCGGGACGCAGCGCGTCGTCGGCGCGGCGGTAGACGTGCGGCACGGCGGTGAACAGCGTGTCGTCGAACACGGCCATGACCGAGCGCACCTCGTCGGTGGGTGAGGGCTTCTCGGCGCGCAGCGGCGCGGTGCGCCAGAGCGTGTCGATCTCCTCCAGCATCCGGCGCTCGGCGCGACGGCGCTCGGCGCTGCCGTCGCCCGTGTCGCCGTAGCCCTCGAGGAGGCTCGAGAGCCGGCGGATGCTGGTGGACACCGCGCGGCGACGGGCCTCGGTCGGGTGCGCGGTGAAGACGGGGTGGAAGCGGAGGTCCTGCAGCCGGGTGAGCGCCTCGTCCTCGCCGACCTCCTCGGCCAGCGAGCGGAACGCGCCGGCGAGGGTGTCACCGGCGCCGGGCCGCGACTCCCCGTCGCGTTCACGCAGGACCCGCACGCGTTGGTGCTCCTCGGCGAGGTTCACCAGGTGGAAGTACGCGGTGAACGCGCGCGCCACCTCGTCGGCGCGGGCGACCGTGAAGGAGTCCGCGATCCGCGCGGCGCGGGCGAACGCGTCCGAGCCGGGATCCGTGTAGGCCTGGATCGTCGCGGCGCGCAGTCGCTCGACGTCCTCGAACAGCCCCTCGGAGCCGCTCTCCTTCAGCACCCGGCCGAGCAGCGTCCCGAGCAGGCGTACGTCGGCACGCATGCGTTCCGGCATCTCCTGCCCGGCCTCGTAGCGGCCGACGAGGTCGAGGGCTTCCGTGGGGGTCGGTTCATGCATGGCATCAACGCTAGCCCTGAGAGATCACGGGCATGTGACGGGTAACATGGGTCGGAGGTGTGCCGGGAAGTCTGGTCGGCTCGTCGCGTCGACCGGTCGCGACGAAAGACCGTGGCGCCTGCCACCGATGGGAGACGGATGTCCCTGCTGCGCTCGGAGCGCTTCCCCGCCGTGATCCTGCTCACCGCCGCCGCGGTGGGCCTCGTCCTCGCGAACTCGCCGCTCGGCCCCGCCGCGCTCGACGTGAAGCACCTGTCCCTCGGGATCCCGGGGGTGTTCGAGCTGTCGGTCGAGCACTGGATCGCCGACGGCCTGCTCGCGATCTTCTTCTTCGTCGCGTCCGTCGAACTGCAGTACGAGCTCACGAACGGGCAGCTGAACTCCGTCCGCAAGGGGCTCCGCCCCGCGATCGGCGCCGCCGGCGGCGTGCTCGTCCCGATCGTGGTCTTCGCCGCGATCACGGTCGGCACCGATTCCGCGCCGGGGTGGCCGATCCCCACCGCGACCGACATCGCCTTCGCGCTCGGCGTGCTCGCGGTGTTCGGCAAGGGCCTGCCGCCCGCGATCCGGGTGTTCCTGCTGGCGCTCGCGATCCTCGACGACATCGTCGGCATCCTCTTCATCGCGGTGCTGTTCACCTCCGACCTCGACCTCGTCGCGCTCATCGGCGCCGTCGTGCTCGTAGCTGTCTTCGGCGTCCTCAGCCGGATGCTGGGCGGTCGCCGCACCGCGCTGCTCGGCGTGCTGCTCGTGCTCGTCGCGGTCGCGGTCTGGCTGCTCGTGCTGCGGTCGGGCGTGCACGCCACGATCGCCGGTGTCGCCCTCGGCCTCGCGATGCGCCAGCAGCCCGCCCTCCGCGTGCGGCACGTGCTGGAGCCGTGGGTGAACGGTCTCGTGCTGCCGGTGTTCGCCCTGTCGGCGGCGATGGTCGTCATCCCCTCGGTCGGGTTCTCCGAGCTGCAGCCGGTGTTCTGGGCGATCGTGATCGCGCTGCCGGTCGGCAAGCTCATCGGCATCGCCGGCGCCGGCTGGGTCGCGCAGCAGGTCATGCGGGTGCCGGCCGACCACCGGCTGCACCTGCCCGACCTGCTCGCCGCCGGCGCGCTCGGCGGCATCGGGTTCACCGTGTCGCTGCTGCTGAGCGAGCTCGCGTTCGCCGGCGAGGCCGTGCTGCGCGACGAGGCGGTGCTCGGCGTCCTCGCCGGGTCCGCGATCTCGCTCGTGCTGGCGGGTGTGCTCGTATCCTTGCGGGCACACCACTACCGCCGCCTGGCCCGGGAGGACATCCCCGCATGACCGATGAGCTGCGCCGCGCCGCCGAGACGATGCGGGCCGTGCGCGACCGCTGCGTGTGGACGCAGCGGATCGACCACCGCGCCCTCGTGCCCTACCTCGTGGAGGAGAGCCACGAGGTGATCGACGCCGTCGAGTCGGGCGACCGGGCGCAGCTGCGGGAGGAGCTCGGCGATCTGCTGTGGCAGGTGCTGTTCCATGCCGAGATCGCCTCGCGCGACGCGGACGACCCGTTCGACATCGACGACGTCGCCGGCGACCTCGCCGACAAGATGATCCGCCGCCACCCGCACGTGTTCGCGGATGCGGTCGCCACGACGCCCGAGGAGGTGCTCGTCCACTGGAACGCGGCGAAGGCCGCCGAGAAGCGCGAGCGCACGAGTGTGCTCGACGGCGTGCCCGGGGGGATGCCGGCACTCGCCCGGGCGCAGAAGGTGCTCGGGCGCGCGGCATCCGTCGTCCCGGGGCCGGACGCGGCCGAGGGGCCCTCGAGCGAGGCGGAACTGGGGGAGGCGCTGCTGCGGCTCGTCGCTCTCGCCCGCTCCCGTGGCTGGGACGCCGAGCGGGCGCTGCGCGAGCGCACGCGGGCCGTGGAGACGCAGGTGCGGGACGCCGAGGCGCGCGCCCGCGGGACCGAGGCCGCGGGCACCGCGGCGGACCTGGGAGAATAGACCCTCGTGGCTACCGTCAACCCGCCGCGCGGCATGCGCGACTTCCTCCCCGCAGACAAGGCGCGCCGCGAGCGCGTGCTGGCCGTCATCCGTGAGCGCTATCGTGCGCACGGCTTCGACGAGATCGAGACCCCCGTCGTCGAGGACTACGCCCGGTTGCACGCCGGCATCGGCGGCGACAACGAGAAGCTCGCGTTCAACGTGCTCAAGCGCGGCCTCGACGCCGACGGCATCCGCGCCGCCGCCGACGACCCAGCCGCCCTCAGCGACCTCGGTCTGCGCTACGACCTGACGGTGCCGCTGGCCCGCTTCTACGCGTCGCACCGCGCCGAGCTGCCCTCGGTGTTCCGTTCGATCCAGATCGCGCCGGTGTGGCGTGCGGAGCGCCCGCAGAAGGGCCGCTACCGCCAGTTCGTGCAGTGCGACATCGACATCATCGGCGACGCGACCGCGCGCGCGGAGGCCGAGCTCATCACCGCGACGCTCGACACGCTCGACGCGCTCGGACTCACCGGCGCCTCCGTGCGCATCAACGACCGCCGCGCCCTCGACGCGATGCTCGACGTCTTCGGCTTCGACGCCGCCGAGCGCCCCGGCGTGCTCATCACGATCGACAAGCTCGACAAGATCGGTCCCTCCGGCGTCGAGGCGGAGCTGCGCGAGCGCGGCGCGACGCCGGCGGCGGTGGACGCGTTCGCCGCGTTCCTGAACCGCCCGCAGACGCTGGAATTCATCCCCTACGGCGAGGCGCAGATCCGCAAGGCCCTCCCGGAGGGCGTGCCGGACGAGGTCGTCGCCCACCTGGCCGGTGTCGGCGAGGCGATCGCCGCCGCGCGGGAGAACGACCCGTTCCAGGGCGTGCCGCTCGTGTTCGATCCGTTCCTGGTCCGCGGCATGGGCTACTACACCGGCACGATCTTCGAGCTCGCGCACCCGTCCGTCTCGTACTCGCTCGGCGGCGGTGGTCGTTACGACGGCATGATCGGCCGGTTCCTCGGCCAGGACGTGCCCGCCGTCGGGTTCTCGATCGGCTTCGAGCGGATCGTCGACCTCCTCGACGCGAACGCCGACGACGCCGCATCCGCCGTCGTGCTCGTGCACGACCGCGACGTGCCGGTCGCCGAGCTCATCGCGCACAAGACGGCCCTCGTCGCCACCGGCGCCCGTGTGCGGCTGGAGCAGCGCACGAAGAACCTGAAGGGGCTGCTCGAGCGGGCCGCCGCCGACGGCTACAGCGCGTTCGCGACGGTCTCGGCCGGCGCCGCCCCCGGCGACCTCGAGGTGAAGTCCCTCTCCTAGTGCCACCCGAGTTCGCCCGTCGCACATGCCGGGTGTCGCCGGCCGCGACCCCGCATCCGTGACGGGCGAGTTTCCGGGTCAGGTGAGGGAGGCGGCCCACTCGGCGACGCGGCGGGCGCTCTCCTCCTCGGAGAGGTCCTCCACGCGCGTCATGATCGACCAGCGGATGCCGAACGGGTCGCGGATGCTGGCGAATCGGTCGCCGGAGACGAAGGTCGCGGGCGCCTCGCGTACCGTGGCGCCCGCGGCGGCGGCGCGTTCGGTGACCGCGTCGACGTCCGGCACGTACAGCCCCAGGGAGTAGCAGGCGGTGTCGCCCTCCGGCGGCGGGACCGTGCCGTACTGCGCGGAGGGTTCGCCGACCTGCAGGAGCCCGGTGCCGAAGTCGAGCCCTGCGTGCACGACGACGCCGTCGAACTCGGTGACGTCGGTGACGCGTGCGCCGAAGACGTCACGGTAGAACGCGAGCGCCGCCTTGGCGCCGGGGATCGCGAGGAACGGGGTGAGCGAGGTGGCCGTGTTCGGGCGGCCGTCGGTGGTGTGGGCGCCGGTGACGCCCGTCGTCGATGTGTCCATGCCCCGATCGTCGCGTGCCGCAGTGCCCCGCGGCTTGGAGATTCGCGACGACTTCCGCGCGGCAGCGCCGGTGGCTAGCCTGCCGGGGTGACCGACCCCACCCGCGGCGTGCTCTTCCCGGATCGTCTGCCGCGCTTCACGCGATTGCCGGCACCGGATGCGGTCGCGCACACGGCGGGGTGGTTCTGGATCCCGCAGTGGGACCTGCCGGACGGCGCCGAGTCGCGCCAGCCCGTGCTCGGCTACCCGGCCGCCAACCTCGTGGTGGAGTCCGACGGGCACGCGCGGTTGTGGGGGCCCACCACGCGTGTGTCGGAGCGGGTGCTGCGCGGTCGCGGCTGGGCGGTCGGTGCGCTGCTGCGACCCGCCGCGCTCCTGCGCCTGCACGACGACCCGAGCGGCATCATCGACGGATCGATGCCGGTGGAGGCGCCGGAACTCGTCGCCGCGGTGACGGATGCGATGCCCGACCTGGGGCGTGCCGTCGGGGCCTTCGCTGCGTGGCTGCGGGAGGCGGCGGGGGAGGAGACCGCCGACGGACGCCTCGCGAACGCAATGGCAGACCTCCTCATGACGGATGCTGCGATCCTCCGCGTCGAGGACGCCGCGGCGAGGCTCCGCGTCTCGGTGCGTACCCTGCAACGGCTCGCGCATCGAAGCGTGGGGCTGTCGCCGGCAGCGATGATCCGCCGGCGGCGACTGCAGGAGGCGGCGCAGCGCGTGCGGGAGGACTCGGCAGCATCCCTTGCCGGCATCGCCGCCGTCCTCGGCTACACGGACCAGGCGCACCTCGCGAACGACTTCCGTGCCGTGCTGGGCATGCGCGCGAGCGACTACCGCGCCGAGGTCTGACCCCGCGTCCGGCGCCGCGGATCTTGTGGGCATTGTTCTAGTTGTTCTAGAATCATTTTATGCTCATCCGGATCGACCCAGCCAGCGAGGTGTCGCTGTTCGCGCAGATCGCCGCATCCGTCCGCGCCGACATCGCCGCCGGACGGCTCGTCGCCGGCGACCGGCTGCCGGCCGCTCGCGAGGTCGCCGCGGCGCTCGAGGTGAACCTCCACACCGTGCTCCGCGCGTACCAGGACCTCCGCGACGAGGGCCTGGTCGACATGCGCCGTGGTCGCGGTGCCGTGGTCACGGATGCGGCCGCCGACCTCGCCGCGCTCTACGGCGACATCCGCGCGCTGGCCCGCAAGGCCCGCGCCCTCCGACTTTCCGCCGATTCCCTCGCCGCCCTCGTGAAGGACGCCACCGATGACGACTGAACCGAACACCGCCCTCCGCCTCGTGTGGGTCGCCGTGATCCTGCCCGCCCTGGTGTGCGTGGCCGCGCTCGCCGTGCAGCTCGTGCTGCTGCCGACCCTGCCGACGCCGGTCGCGGTGCACTGGGGCTGGGGCGGCGGCCCGGACGGCTTCGCGCCGCCCGTGCTCGTCATCGTGCTCACCGCGCTCGGCACGCTCGCGCTCCCGGGACTCCTGGCTGCGACCACGCTGCCCGCGGTCCGCCGCGGTGAGCGCGGCGTCGCGTTCCGGCTGCTCGGCGCCGCAGCCCTCGCGCTGGCCGCACTGTTCGCCGCGCTCGGCGTCGGCACGCTCGCGATCCAGCAGGGCTTGGGCGACGCGGCCGAAGGGCCGTCCGCCCTCCCCGTGCTCATCGCCGCGTTCGCCGCGGGCGCGGTGGCCGGGCTCGTCGGCTGGGCCGTGCTGCCCGAGGAGGATGCGGTCGCCCGCCGCCTCGACGACGTCACCGCCGTCACCATCCGCCCGGGGGAGCGCGTCGTCTGGATGCGGACGACCTCGCTGACCCGCGGCGCCGTCGTGGCCCTGACGCTCACGCTCGTCGTACTCGTGCTCGCCACGATCGCGATGTGGATGCTGGGCGAGCTCGCTGCGGCGCTCGTCGTGACCCTCGTCACCGTGCTCGTTCTCGCAGCGGTCGCGGCCACTGCCGCCTTCCACGTCCGCGTGGACGCGGCGGGGCTCCACGTCACCTCCGTGCTGGGGGCGCCCCGCTTTCGCGTGCCGCTCGCCGACATCGAGCGCGTCGACCACGTGCACGTGCAGCCCATGGGGGAGTTCGGCGGCTACGGCGTGCGTTCCGCGCCCGGCCGCTTCGGGGTGGTGCTGCGCGCCGGCGACGCCCTCGACGTGAGCCGGAGGAACGGCAAGCGCTTCACCGTGTCCGTCCCCGACGCCGCGACCGCAGCCGGCGTCCTCCGTGCCTACACCGAGGAGGCGAACGTATGACCGCCCTGCAGCATCCCGCCCGCGTCCGCTGGGTGCCCGTCGTCCTGTTCGTCGTCATCTCGTACGCGCTCGCCTGGCTCCCGGCGCTCCCGCTGTGGCTCGGCGACGGGCTCGCGACGCCGCTGGCGACCGTGTGGATCACGCTGATGATGTTCGCGCCCACCCTCGCGACGCTCGTGGTGGTGTTCGCGTTCCGTGCGCCGGCCACCGGCCGCGCCCGGTTCCTCGGTGTGTGGCCCCTTCGGCCGGTGGGTCGCTTCCTGCTGTTCCTCGGGATCGCGCTGTTCGCGCCGATGCTGATCGTGGCCGCGGGGATCGCCGTCGCGGCGCTCGCCGGCTGGATCGAGCTCGACCTGGTGGAGTTCTCCGGCTTCGCGACCCAGTTGGCTGCGCTGATCCCCGAGGGCACGCCGCTGCCGCCCATGGGCCTGCTCGTCATCGGGCAGCTGCTGTCGCTCCCGGTCGGCGCGCTCGTGAACACGATCTTCGCGGCCGGTGAGGAGATCGGCTGGCGGGGCTGGCTGCAGACCGCGCTGCTGCCGCTCGGCGTGTGGCCCGCGATGCTCGTCACCGGCGTGGTGTGGGGCCTGTGGCACGCGCCGGTCATCCTGCTCGGCTACAACTTCGGCCGCACCGACGTCACGGGGCTGTTGCTCATGATCGGCGGCTGCGTCGCCTGGGGCGTGTTCTTCGGCTGGCTGCGCCTGCGCAGCCGGTCGGTGTGGCCCGCGGCGCTGGGCCACGGATCGTTGAACGCCGCGGCATCCGTCGCCCTGCTCGTCGTGGCAGCCGACAGCTCGCCCGACCCGGCGCTCGCCGGCCCGCTGGGCCTCGCCGCATGGATCGTGCTCGCCGTCGTGGTGGCGGTCCTCGCCCTGTGCGGACAGTTCCGCCGCGACAAGCTCGAGCTCGACCCCCTCGCCTGACCCCGTTCGCCCGTCGTCACGGGCGAACTGGCCTTCGGCGGGCTCGGGTGTCAGATCGTGCGGGATGCGGGGGAGGGATGCCGCAGCATCCGCCACCTGAACGCGACCGTGAACCGAACGCGCCCGGCGCGCTCAGCGCGCGGCGGACTCGGTCACGCGGCGCTTCTCACGGATGTAGACCTCGCGCCGCACCCTCGCCACGACGTCGCCCTCCGCATCCGTGATCTCGGTCTCGAACCACTCGAGCACCTTCGCGCCGCCGCGGGCGCGTTCGCGCAGCTCCTCGGCCTTCGCCGCCGGCACCTCGAACCGGGCGGTGAGCACGCCGCGCCCGGGCTTGACGAACTCGATCTCGCCGCGGGTGTCCCACACCACGTGGTCGCGGCCCAGCTGGTGCATGACGAGCATGAAGAAGTACGGGTCGGTCATCGCCGACATCGACCCGCCGAACGCGGTCTTCACGTAGTTGCGGGTGAGCGGGTTCACGTGCAGCTCGACCGTCGCGTGCGTCCAGTCGTCCGCGAACTCCCGCACGCGGATGCCGCTCGCGAGGTTCGGCAGCCACAGGCTCATCCCGATCGCCAGTCTCCGGGGTGTGATGCGCATGCCCCGAGTGTGCCGAGATCGGCGGATGCGGTCGGCATCCGTTGTGGGACGCCTCCAACATCGCCTTGACGACCCCCGCCCGGGGGCGATGTGCTGAACAGATGAGCGAACCCACCCGTGCGGAATGGCTGGCCGTCGACGCGTACCTCACCGGCACGCTCGTCGGCACCGACCCGGCACTCGAGCAGGCGGTCGCCGACCAGCGTGCGGCGCACATGCCCGACATCGAGGTGGCCCCGCTGAACGGCAAGTTCCTGCACCTGCTCGCCCGGATCGCCGGTGCCCGGCGCGTGCTCGAGATCGGCACGCTCGGCGGGTACTCCACCATCTGGCTCGCCCGGGCGCTGCCCGAGGACGGGCGCGTCGTCACGATCGAGGCCGAACCCGACCACGCCCGGATCGCCCGTGCGAGCATCGACCGTGCGGGGGTGGGGGACCGCGTGGAGATCCGGGTCGGGCGCGGCGAGGACGTGCTGCCCACGCTCGACGGGGGCGAGCCGTTCGACCTCGTCTTCATCGACGCCGACAAGGAATCGAACACGGTGTACCTCGACTGGGCCGCGCGGCTCGGGCACCCGGGCACCGTCGTGGTGGTCGACAACGTGGGCCGCGGCGGCGCGGTCGCCGACCCCGGCGCCGCCCGCAGCGACGTACGCGGCACGCAGGCAGGCCTCGCGATGCTCGGCGCCGATCCCCGCTTCGACGCGACGGCGCTGCAGACCCTCGACGCGAAGGGCTGGGACGGCGTCGCGATCGCCGTGCTGACCGACGCGGTCTGACCCCGCATCCGGTCGCCGACCGCCGTGCCCCTCCTGCGCGACGGGCCGGGTCAGTAGACTCGGGAACGGATCGACGACGCTCCGAGAACCAAACCCTCCACAGCATGCGCACACCGCGCCTCGCGGGAGGGGACCGAACCAACTCAAGGAGTCCTCTGTGGCACTGATCGAGGCTGTAGGCGCGCGCGAGATTCTCGACTCGCGCGGGAACCCGACCGTCGAGGTGGAGGTGCTGCTCGACGACGGGATCGTCCAGCGCGCGGCCGTCCCCTCCGGCGCATCGACCGGCGCCTTCGAGGCGTACGAGCTGCGCGACGGCGACAAGAGCCGCTACGGCGGCAAGGGCGTCCGCAAGGCCGTCGACGCCGTGCTCGACGAGCTCGGCCCGGCCATCGAGGGTCTCGAGGCCAGCGAGCAGCGCGTCATCGACGCCGTCCTCATCGAGACCGACGGCACCGCCAACAAGCAGCGCACCGGCGCGAACGCCATCCTCGGCGTGAGCCTCGCGGTCGCCAAGGCCGCCGCCGACTCGGCCGACCTGCCCCTGTACCGCTACCTCGGCGGCCCGAACGCGCACGTCATGCCCGTGCCGCTGTTCAACGTCATCAACGGCGGCGAGCACGCCGACAACGGCATCGACATGCAGGAGTTCTTCCTCGCCCCCATCGGCGCCGAGACCTACGCCGAGTCGCTCCGCTGGGGTGTGGAGACCTACCACGTGCTGCGCGCCGAGCTGAAGGCCGCCGGCTACGCCACGGGTCTCGGCGACGAGGGCGGCTTCGCCCCCGACCTGCCCAGCAACCGCGAGGGCCTCGACTTCCTGCTGAAGGCCATCGAGAAGGCGGGCTTCACCCCGGGCAAGGACATCGCCCTCGGCCTCGACGTCGCCGCGACCGAGTTCTTCAACGACGGCGTGTACCGCCTCGACAACAAGGACTGGAACGCCGCCGAGCTCACCGAGTACTACGTGGGCCTGGTCAACGACTACCCGATCGTCACGATCGAGGACGCGCTCGCCGAGGACGACTGGGACAACTGGAAGCACCTCACCGAGGCGCTCGGCTCGAAGGTCCAGCTCGTCGGCGACGACCTGTTCGTCACCAACCCCTCGCGTCTGCAGGACGGCATCACCCGCGGCGTCGCGAACTCGCTGCTGGTGAAGGTGAACCAGATCGGCACGCTCACCGAGACGCTGGATGCGGTCAGCCTCGCCCAGCGCAGCGGCTACACCGCGATGCTCTCGCACCGCTCCGGCGAGACCGAGGACACCACGATCGCCGACCTGGCCGTCGCCACCAACTGCGGTCAGATCAAGACCGGCGCGCCCGCCCGTTCCGAGCGCGTCGCGAAATACAATCAGCTTCTGCGCATCGAGGAGGACCTCGGTGAGGCGGCCGTGTTCGCCGGCCGCAGCGCGTTCCCCCGGTTCCAGGGCTGAGCGCACCGTACGGATCTGAGAGGGAGGGGGAGTCGTGACCAGAAGGCCGGCTCCCCCTTCCGCATCCCGCCGTCGAAGCCCGCAGGCGCGGCGCGTCGACGTGCGGGAGTGGCTCGGCGGCATCCGCCTGTCCGGGTTCATGATCATCATGCTCGGACTCGTGGTGCTCGCCGTCCTCGTGCTGGTGCCGACGATCGGCACGTACATGGACCAGCGGCAGCGGATCGCGGCGCTCGAGCACGCCGTGCAGCTCACCCGGGACGAGATCGACGAGCTCGAGGAGCAGGGGCAGCGCTGGAGCGATCCGGCGTACATCATGACGCAGGCCCGCGAGCGGCTGTACTACACGCAGCCCGGCGAGATCTTCTACCTCGTCGACAACGACCTGTCCGAAGCGCAGCAGCCGCAGGAGCAGGGAGCGGTGAGCGACGAGGTCGAGCAGACCCGCACCGACTGGATGTCGCAGCTCGTGCGCTCGGTCGTCGTCGCCGGCACCTCGCAGACCGCGACCGGCCCGGTCGACTGACGGGGTGCTCCCGGGCGGCGCCGGGTAGCCTGGGCGGGTGAGTACTCCGCCGTTCGCCCCCGTCACGGAAGCCGAGCACGCGGTGCTCCACGCACAGTTGGGGCGCCCGGTCCGCGGCGCCGTCGGCATCGCCGCGCGCTGCACGTGCGGCAACCCGACCGTCGTCGCCACCGCACCGCGGCTTGACGACGGCTCGCCGTTCCCGACGTTCTACTACCTGACCCACCCCGCCGCGACCGCGGCGATGAGTCGGCTCGAGGCGACGCACGTCATGCCCGAACTCGCCGCGACCCTCGAGGACGAGGAGGTGGCCGCCGCCTACCTGCGCGCCCACCAGGCGTACCTCGCGGACCGCGCGCGCTACGGCGAGGTCGAGGAGATCGCGGGCGTCTCCGCGGGCGGCATGCCCACCCGGGTCAAGTGCCTGCACGCGCTCGCCGGGCACGCGCTCGCGGCCGGTCCCGGCGTGAACCCCATCGGCGACGCGGCGCTCGCCCGCGGCGACTGGTCGCCGGAGCGGTGCGAGTGCGCGGAACCGGGCGCCGCGCTCGCCGGATCCGCCCCCTCGGAGCAGCCTGGATGAGAAGGATGCTCCGGGCCGTCGTGGCCGCCGGGATCGCGCTCGGGGTGCTCGCGCCCACGTCCGCCCTGGCCGCGACGCCGGACACCACGCCGGAGCCGGTCCGCAGCCAGGAGTACTGGCTCGACGAGTACGGCATCCGTGAGGCCTGGGCGACGACCCGTGGCCAGGGCGTGCGCATCGCGATCATCGACACCGGCATCGGCAGGGCCCCCGCGTTCGACGGCGCGGTCGTCGCCGGCACGGACGTGTCGGGGGAGGGGAGCGCTGACGGGCGCACCCCGGTGGGCGTCGTCGACGCGAACCACGGCAGCTGGGTGGCCTCGCTCGCGGCCGCACGCGACCTCCCCGGCGGCATGATCGGCGTCGCCCCCGAGGCGGAGCTGCTGTCGGTGTCGGTCGGGTTCGGGTCGAGCACGACGGTGCCGATCGCCACGCAGGTGGCCCAGGCCATCCGCTGGTCGGTCGACAACGGCGCCGACGTCATCAACCTCTCGTTCACGACGAACACCCTCGAGTGGGATCCCAGCTGGGACGAGGCGTTCCTGTACGCGTTCGACCACGACGTGGTGGTCGTGGTCGCCGCCGGCAACCGGGGCAGCGGCACCTCGCGGGTCGGCGCGCCCGCCACGATCCCGGGCGTCCTCACCGTCGCCGGCGTCGACCCGGAGGGACGTGCGAGCGTCAACGCCTCCACGCAGGGCATCACCATCGGGGTCGCCGCCCCGAGCGAGGAGCTCCTCGGCGTCTCCGCCGACGGACAGCTCGTGGTGTGGAACGGCACCAGCGGCGCGGCGCCCATCGTCGCCGGGATCGCCGCGCTCGTGCGCGCCGCGGAACCCGACCTCGACGCGGCGAACGTCATCAACCGGATCATCCGCACCGCCAAGCCGCCCGCATCCGCCCGCGACCTGCCGAATCCGCTCTACGGGTACGGCCTCGTGGACGCCGCGGCGGCGGTCGGCGCCGACGTCGCGCTCGTCACCTCGAACCCGTTGGGCGACCTGCGGGAGTGGATCCGGGTGCACCGACGCGCTGCCGGCACGCCTGCGCCGGACGACGTCTCCGCGCCCGTCGAGGTGCCGCCGCTGCCCGAGGCCGACCGCCCCAGCGCGGACGGTTCGCCCCTGCTCCCGACCGAGCAGACCCTGCTCTACGGGTCGCTGCCGCTGCTCGTGGTCACCGTGGCCGCTATAATGGTTACGCTCGGCGTCACTGCTGCTGTCCGACGCGTCCGATCGGTGCGGCCGCCCACCGCACCGCGCCGTTGATTCCTCAGGAGTTCTTTCCCATCGTGACAAGCACAGTGACCAGCGTCGTGCCTCGAATCCTCATCGTCGGTGGCGGGTACGCCGGGTTCTACACCGCGTGGAAGCTCGAGAAGCAGCTTCGCAAGCGTGAGGCCGTCGTGACGGTCGTCGACCCGCTGCCCTACATGACCTACCTGCCGTTCCTGCCGGAGGTCGCCGCGGGCTCCATCGAACCGCGCCACGCCGTGGTCGCCCTGCGCCGCCACCTCAAGAAGACGACGGTCATCACGGCGAAGGTCACGAACATCGACCATGCCCGCAAGGTCGCCACGATCACGCCCTCCGAGGGCGAGCCGTACCAGTTCGAGTACGACCAGATCGTCGTCACCGCCGGCTCCGTCTCGCGCACGTTCCCGATCCCCGGCATCGCCGAGAACGCGATCGGCATGAAGGCGATCGAGGAGGCCGTCTGGGTCCGCGACAAGCTGCTGTCGAACTTCGACAAGGCCGCGGCGCTGCCGGCCGGTCCCGAGCGCGAGCGACTGCTGACCGTCGTGGTCGTCGGTGGCGGGTTCGCCGGCATCGAGACCTTCGGCGAGCTGCGTTCGCTCGCCTCGAGCCTGCTCGAGAAGTACCCGCAGCTGTCGTTCGACGAGACCCACTTCCACCTGGTGGAGGCCATGGGCCGGATCATGCCCGAGGTGTCGCTGAAGACGAGCGAGTGGGTGCTGAAGTCCCTCGCCACCCGCGGCGCGTACGTGCATCTCGACACGCAGGTCACCGGCGCGGTCGACGGCAACGTCGAGCTCTCCACCGGCGAGGTCATCCCGTCCGACATCATCGTGTGGACCGCCGGTGTCATGGCCAACCCGCAGGTGGTCAAGGGCAGCGACCTCCCCACCGAGGAGCGCGGCCGCATCCGCGCCCAGGCCGACCTCCGCGTCGTCGACGCCGAGGGCAACGTGGTCGAGGGCGCCTGGACCGCCGGTGACGTCGCGGCCGTGCCCGACCTGACCGGTGGCGGCGTCGGCGGCTACTGCGTGCCGAACGCCCAGCACGCCGTGCGCCAGGCCAAGCGGCTCGCGAAGAACATCATCGCAGTGCTGCGCGGTGAGACCCCCAAGGACTACGTCCACAAGAACCTCGGCGCGGTGGCGGGCCTCGGCCTCTACACCGGCGTCTTCCAGTCCGGCAACATCGCGCTCAAGGGCTTCCTCGCCTGGGGCGCCCACCGCGGCTACCACGGCCTGGCCATGCCGTCGTGGGAGCGCAAGTGGCGCGTGCTCTGGGGCTGGTGGAACAACTTCTGGCTCGGCCGCGACATCGTCAACCTCGAAGCGGTGCAGCAGCCTCGCGGCTTCTTCGAGGCGTACGCGGCCAAGCCGCGCCCGGCTGCCGAGCCGGCTTCGAAGTAACGCGACGCGAGACGCCGCCGCATCCGAGAGGATCCGGCGGCGTCTCGCGTTTACAGTTGGTGTGCGCCCGCACGGGCGCGCGCCCCCGTAGCCCAATGGCAGAGGCAGGCGACTTAAAATCGCTTCAGTGTGGGTTCGAGTCCCACCGGGGGTACCGTCCGCATCCTGTCCGGCGTTGTTCGGCACCGCATTCGGCGATGTCACGGCGTTCGGAGCGATTCGCCGCATCCGGCCCGAATCCGGTGACATCCCCGAATCCGGTGACGGTCCGAATTCGGTGACGCGGGCAGTCCGCGTCGCTGCGGGGTGATCGGCCCGGCCCGGGGGAGACTCGAAGGTCGTGGGTACCCGAACCGTCCGCCGCCTCCGCCGCCGCATCCTGCTGCTCGCGATCACGGCCGCGATCGCCGTGGTCGCAGGCGTGCTCCTCGGCTGGGTGCGGTCGGCGTGGCCGGGGATCGGTGCGCCGACGGATGCGGTGGAGCTGGCGCGTGCGCTGGCGCTCGTCGACGAGCACGCCGCCGTCCCGGACTACCGCCGGGAGGCGTTCGGCGACGCATGGACCGACATCGACGGCAACGGGTGTGCGCAGCGGCAGGACGTGCTCGCCCGCGACCTCACCGGGATCACCCGCGACGGCTGCGTCGTGCTGACCGGTGTGCTCGACGACCCGTACACGGGGGAGACCGTCGAGTTCCGGCACGACCGGGTCGCTTCCCCCGGCGAGCCCGGCAGCACCGCGGTGCAGATCGACCACGTCGTGAGCCTCGCCGCGGCCTGGCGCGGCGGTGCGCACGCGTGGACGGATGCGGAGCGCCTCCGCTTCGCGAACACGCTCGATCACCTGCTCGCCGTCGACGGCGCCGCGAACCAGGGCAAGGGCAGCAAGGGGCCCGGCGCCTGGCTCCCGCCGGACCCCTCGTACCGGTGCGACTACGCCGACCGGTACACCCGCATCGCCGCGGACTGGGACCTCGCCGTCACCCGGGACGACCGGGCCGCACTGGTCGGCGTCCTCACGGCCTGCGGCGCGACCGGAGCCGGGTCGGTCGATAGGCTCGGAGGGTCTTGACCCGAACAAGATCCCCTGTAGGAGTGCTGTGCCCACCCATGCTCCGGCGTTGCTGACGCGCGCCATCGAGGACCTCTCGATCGCCCCGTCGTTGGAGGCGGTCACCCGCATCGCCTCCAGCGCCGCCCGGCAGCTCGCCGGCGCCGACGGGGTGGCGTTCCTGGTGCGCGAGCCCGAGCACAGCCACTACGTGCACGAGGACGCCATCGCGCCGCTGCTCCTCGGCCGGCGCGTCGTCGGCGACGTCAGCGGCTGGGCCATGGACCGGCGCGAGACGACCGTCGTGCACGACGTGCGCGACGACCCCCGCGTGCACCGCGAGCTGTACCTCCCGACGTTCGTGCGGAGCATGGCGATGGTCCCGGTGCGCGCCGACGACCCGATCGGCGCGCTCGGGATCTACTGGGCCGACCAGCACACACCGCCGCCGGCGACCCTGCGCCAGCTCGAGATGCTCGCCCACAGCGCCGCCGTCGCGATGGAGAACCTCGAGCTGCGGGGCGCGCTGGAGCTGCGGTCCCAGGAGCTCGACGCGAGCGCGGCCCGCGCCGACGAGCTGGAGGTCGCGATCCACTCGCTCGTGCACGACCTGCGCAGCCCGCTCGGCGCCATCATCGGCTTCGCCGAGCTCGTGAGCGACGAGATCGACGACCCGAAGGTCGGTCGGCACGTCGACGCCATCCTCCGCGCCGGCGAGCGGATGAACACCCAGATCGAACGGATGCTGTCGGTGTACAGCATCACGAGCCACCCGCCGAAGCCCGAACGGGTCGACCTCAGCGCGTTGGCGCGGGAGGTCAGGGTCGAGGTGCTCCGCGACGTGGGGGACCGCGACGTGGAGATCGACGTCGAGGACGGCATGGTCGCCGAGGTCGACCCGGTCCTCGCGTGGCTGCTGCTCGTGAACCTCTGCTCCAACGCGGTGAAGTACACCGCCGGCAGGCCGCAGGCGCGCATCCACATCGAGGCGGTGCCGGGCGACGGGCCCCTGCGCACCTTCGTGGTGCGGGACAACGGGGTGGGGTTCGACCAGGCGGACGCCGAGCGACTCTTCCGCCCCCTCACCCGCCTTGAGACGGCGAAGGAGTTCCCCGGCACGGGCCTCGGCCTCGCATCCGTCGCCCGCATCGTGCGGTTGCACGGCGGGTCGGTCCGTGCCGAGGGCGAGCGGGGCGTGGGCGCGTCGTTCTTCTTCTCGCTGCCCGCCCCGGACGGGGTGGGCACGGACGCCGCACCCGTAGGCTAGGCGGCATGATGCGGGCACGACGCGGTGGGGCAGCGGCATGATCGATCTGCTGCGGGGCGCCGGCGCACAGCCGTGGCGTGACCCTGCCGGGTACTGGGGTGCGATGACGGATGCGGTCGCGGACCGTCCTGCGCCGCTCGCCGCCGTCCACCTCGACGCGCTCCGGCACAACGCGCTCGACATGCTCGTCCGCGCATCCGGGGTCCCGGTGCGCGTCGCGAGCAAGTCCATCCGCGTGCGCGAACTGCTCGACGCCCTCCTGCGCCTGCCCGGCTATCGCGGCATCCTGTCGTTCACGCTCGCCGAGGCGCTGTGGCTCGCCGAGGACCACGACGACATCGTGCTCGGCTACCCGACCGCCGACCGCGCCGCACTCGCCCGGCTCGTGGCCGACGAGCGTGCGGCGTCGCGCATCACGCTCATGGTCGACGACGTGGCGCAGCTCGACCTCGTCGACGCGGTCGCCGCTCCCGGCTCGCGGCCCGTCGTCCGGGTCGCGATCGACGCCGACGCGTCCTGGCGTGCGCCCGGGCTCGGCCACGTCGGGGTGCGCCGCTCGCCGCTCCACGAGGCGAGCGAGGTGACCCGCTTCGCCCGCGCCGTCGCCGCCCGTCCGGGCTTCGCGCTCGTCGGTCTCATGATGTACGAGGCGCAGATCGCCGGGCAGCCCGACGCCGAGGGGCCCGGCGACCCCGTCATCCGCTGGATGCAGCGGCGGTCCGCCGCCGAGTTGCAGGACCGGCGGGGCGCGATCGTCACCGCCCTTCGCGACGTCGTCCCGCTCGAGTTCGTCAACGGCGGCGGCACGGGGTCGCTCGAGGTGACCGCCCGCGACGAGGCCGTCACCGAGCTCACCGCCGGCAGCGGGCTGCTCGCCGGGCACCTGTTCTCGCACTACCGCGCGTTCGACCCGGCGCCCGCCGCCGCGTTCGCGCTCGACGTGGTCCGCAAACCCCTGCCCGACATCGCGACCGTCCTCGGCGGCGGCTGGATCGCCTCCGGGCCGCCGGTCGCGTCGCGGCAGCCCGAGCCGGTGTGGCCGGTGGGCCTCCGGACGCTCGGCCGCGAGGGTGCGGGCGAGGTGCAGACGCCGCTGCAGGGTGCCGCGGCGAACGGGCTGGCGGTGGGCGACCGGGTGTGGTTCCGGCACGCGAAGAGCGGCGAGCTCGCCGAGCGCGTCGACCGGTACGCGCTCGTGACACAGGCAGGGGTCGTGGGCGAGGTGCCCACGTACCGAGGCGAGGGGAAGGCGTTCCTATGACCCGTCCGGGCGGCGTGTGGCGCAACTGGGGCCGGACCGCGAAGGTGCGACCGCTGCGCATGGAGTTCCCGGCGTCGACGGATGCGGTCCGCCGCGCCGTGAAGGCCGCCGCCGACCGCGGGTTGCGCGTGAAGGCGGTGGGTGCGGGGCACAGCTTCAGCGACATCGCGGCCGCGCCCGACGTGCTCCTCGATCTCCGAGACCTGTCCGGCCTCGTCCGGGTGGACCGTGAGCGGCGGCGCGTGACCCTCCGGGCCGGCACGAACCTGTGGCAGATCCCGCGCCTGCTCGCCCCCTACGGGTGGGCGATGGAGAACCTCGGCGACATCGACCGGCAGACGATCGCCGGCGCGATCTCCACCGGCACGCACGGCACCGGCGCCCGGTTCGGCGGCCTGTCGACGCAGGTGGTCGGCGTGACGCTCGTCACCGCCGACGGCGAGCTGCTCCGTGTCGACGACGACGAGAACCCGGAGCTGCTGCCGGCGGTCGCCCTCGGGCTCGGCGCCCTCGGCATCCTGGTGGAGGTCACCCTCCGCGTGGTGCCGGCGTTCCTGCTGCACGCGGTGGAGCGGCGCGAACCGCTGGACGCGCTGCTCGCCGACCTCGACGCCCGTGCGACCGCGGTCGACCACTTCGAGTTCTACTGGTTCCCGCGCACCGATGTGGCCAAGACGAAGACCAATGTCCGGCTGCCGGAGAGCGCGCCCCGGAAGCCCCTGCCGAAGGTGGGGAAGTTCGTCGAGGACTCGCTCCTGTCGAACCACGCGTACCGGGCGCTGTGCGCCGCATCCGCCACCGTCCCGGCGCTTGCGACGCCCCTCGCCCGGCTCGGCGCGACCACGGTCGGGCAGCGCGAGTACACCGACCGCTCGAACCGCGTGTTCACGCAGCACCGGAGCGTGCGGTTCCGTGAGATGGAGTACGCGGTGCCGGTGGAGCGTCTGCGGGAGGCGTTCGAGGCGCTCCGGCAGCTCATCGACGACCGGCCGTGGCCGATCTCGTTCCCGGTCGAGGTGCGGGTCGCCGCGGGCGACGACCGCTGGCTGTCGACCGCCTACGGGCGCGACAGCGGCTACATCGCGGTGCACCGGTACTGGCGGGAGGACCCGACCGACTACTTCACCGAGGTCGAGGCGCTCATGGCCCGGTTCGACGGACGCCCGCACTGGGGCAAGATGCACCGGCTGGATGCGGCGACGCTCCGCACCAGGTACCCGCGGTTCGACGACTTCGTCGCCCTCCGCGACCGGCTCGATCCGCACCGCCGCTTCGCCAACGGGTACCTCGCCCGCATCCTGGGGGAGGACTCGGGCACCCCGGCGTAGGATGTCCGAAAACGGGGAATGGAGAACGCACCGACATGGAATGGCTCATCCCGGTTCTGATCGTCGTCGCGCTCGTGGTGATCGTCGGAATCTACCTCTGGGCGACGTACAACTCGCTGGTGCAGTTGAACGTCCGGGTCGACGAGGCGTGGAGCGACATCACGGTGCAGCTCAAGCGCCGAGCCGACCTCCTGCCCAACCTCATCGAGACCGTCAAGGGCTACGCCGCCCATGAGAAGGCCGTCTTCGAGAATGTCACCCAGGCCCGCGCCGAGACGATCAACGCGACCGGACCCGCGGAGGCCGGTATCGCCGAGGGGCACATGCAGCAGGCGCTGAAGTCGCTGTTCGCGGTCGCCGAGGCCTACCCGCAGCTCCAGGCCAGCCAGAACTTCCTGCAGCTGCAGCAGTCGATCGTCGACACCGAGGACAAGATCCAGGCGTCGCGCCGGTTCTACAACGGCGGTGTGCGGGAGCTGAACACGAAGATCAAGGTCTTCCCGAACAACCTGTTCGCCCGCCGGCTCGGCTTCCACGAGCGCGAGTTCTTCGAGGTGGTCGGCGGCGCGTCGATCGCCGAACCGCCCCGCGTCCAGTTCTGACCGCGCGCCGGACCTGGGGGACCGGTGTACTCGGCGATCGCACGGAACAAGCGCAACACCTGGCTGATCCTCACGGCCTTCGTCGTGCTGCTCGGGGGCGTGGGGCTGCTGGCGGGGTGGCTGACCGGCAACAACTGGTGGATCACCGCGATCGTGCTCGTCTTCGCGGGCGGCTACGCTGCGGTGCAGTACTTCGCGGCCGACCGGGAGGCGCTCGCGCTCGCCGGCGCCGTCGCGGTGAGCCGGGAGGACGCACCGCGATTCCACCGGCTCGTCGAGAACCTCTGCATCGCCACGGGCACCCCGATGCCGGCGCTGCACGTCGTCGACGACCCCGCCCCGAACGCGTTCGCGACCGGCCGCACCCCCGAGAAGGCCGCCATCACGGTCACGACGGGGCTGTTCGAGCTCATGGACGACCGGGAGCTCGAGGGCGTGCTGGGGCATGAGCTCGGCCACATCCGCAACTACGACATCCGCGTCTCGCTCGTCGTCTTCGGACTCGTGGTCGCCCTCGGCATCGTCGCGGACGTGTTCCTCCGGATGCTGCTCTTCGGCGGCGGGCGTCGCGGCGGCAACAGCGGCCAGGCCCAGGTGGTGTTCCTCGTCCTGGGCGTCGTCGCCGCCGTCGTCGCGCCGCTCCTGGCGGGCGCGGTGCAGGCCGCGATCTCCCGGCAGCGCGAGTATCTCGCCGACGCGACGAGCGCCCTCACCACCCGCGACCCCGACGGGCTCGCTTCCGCGTTGGGAAAACTCGCGACGTACGGCGCACCGCTGCAGAAGGCGAACACGTCGATGGCGCACCGCTGGATCGCCGACCCGCTGCGACCGAGCGCCCTGCACCGCCTGTTCGCGACGCATCCGCCCCTGCCCGCCCGCATCGAGCGGCTGCACGAGATGGGCGGCCGCTTCTAGGTCCGCATCACGCGGCTTCGGCCCGTACGGCGCGACACACCACGCGGCGCGACCGGCCCGCACGGGGATCGCGTCAGGCGACGGGCTCGTCGGGCGCGAGCGGCACGGCCTCGGGGCCGGCGACGTGCCTGGCGGTGTCGGGGCCGAGGGCCCGGGCGACGTCGTCCACGGCGTCGCCCCACTGCGACACCGAGACGCCCTGCAGCCCCTGCCAGGCCGCGGCCTGGCGCAGCACCCCGGCGAGCCGCTCGGCGGCCTCCGCCGGCGGATCGGCCTCCCACCACGCGGACTGCACGAGGAGCACGGACGCGGCGCGGTCGGCCTTCAGGTCGACCCGGCCGACGACGCGGTCGCCGACCACGACCGGCAGCGAGTAGTACCCGTAGCGCCGCTTCGGCGCGGGCGTGTAGATCTCGATGCGGTAGTCGAAGTCGAAGATGCGCTCGGCGCGCGGGCGGAACCACACCACCGGGTCGAACGGCGTGAGGATGGTCGCCGCGTCCACACGGCGCGGCACGGAGACCGACGCGTGCAGCCAGGCGGGCCGCCGCCACCCGTCCACCTCGACCGGATGCAGCACGCCGGCCGCCTCGAGCCCGGCGACGACCGCGGCCACGGTCTTCTGGTCGCGGAACCGCCAGTAGTCGTCGAGGTCGGCGATCGTCGCCACCCCGCACGCCCGCGCGGCGCGCTCCACGAGCACCGGCAGCGCCTCCGCCTTCGGGACCGGGGAGGCGAGGGTCTCGGCGGGGATGACGTCGGCGGCGAGGCCGTACACGCGCTCGAACCCGCGGCGACCCGCGATCGCGACCTCGCCGGCGAACCACAGGTACTCCAACGCCTGTTTCACCGCGCTCCAGTCCCACCAGGGCCCCCGCGCGGAGCGGTGCGCGTCCTCCTCGATCTGCGCCGGACGGACGGGGCCGCGTTCGGCGAGCTCGCCGCGCACCCAGCGGAGCGTGTCGTCGTCGACGGCGAACCAGCCGGTGCGCTCGTGCCGCTCCCGGTGCTCGGCCATGCGGAAGTCGAAGAGGTTCCAGTCGGTCGCCGCGACGAACGCGGCCTGATGGGCCCAGAACTCCACGTAGGGGGCGCGGCGGTGGAACAGGAGCCGGTCGAGCCGGTCGACGTCGTAGCGGCCGACCCGCGAGAACAGCGGCATGTAGTGCGACCGGGCGAAGACGTTCACCGAGTCGATCTGCAGCGTCGACATGCGCGACAGCTCGCGGTGCAGGTGCCGGGCGGTGACCGCATCCGGTGCCGGGGCGCCCACGCCCTGCGCGGCGAGGGCCACGCGACGTGCCTGCGGGCGGGTGAGACGGGTGCGCACGACGTCAGCCTACGACCGGCCGCCGACACCCGACCCGGCGGCTCCCGACATGCGCCGACACGCGCGGCGCCGCGGTCCTAGACTGGCGGGATGAGCGATCCCGACCCGAGCCCCCGCGGGTCGTTCTGGGACGCGCTGCGCACCCGGACGGTCTCCACCGACGTGACCGACGCCGTGCCCCGGCGGCTGCGGATCGCCACCGCTTACGCATGGCGGTTCCTCGTGATCGCGGGTGCCGCCGCGGTCGCGATCTGGCTCGTCATCCAGCTGAAGTTCCTCGTCATCCCGCTGCTGGTCGCGATCCTGCTCTCCGCGCTCCTCTGGCCCGCCTTCACCTGGATGCTGCGCCGCCGCGTGCCGCGCTGGCTCGCGATCGTGATCTCGGTGCTCGTGACGATCGCCGTGATCACCGGCCTCGTCTGGCTCGCGGTCTGGCAGATCGTGCGGCAGTGGGCGTCGGTGCGCGACAAGACCGTCGACGGCGTCGCACAGCTCCGGGACTGGCTCCTGGACGGCCCGCTCAACCTCACCGCCGCGCAGATCGACGACCTGCTCAGCCAGGCGGGCGACCTCCTGCAGGAGCAGGGCGAGCTCCTCGTCTCCGGGGCGCTCGCGATCGGCTCCACGGTGGGGCACGTCGCCACCGGGGCGCTGCTGACCCTCTTCATCCTGCTGTGCATCCTCGCCGACGGCGGCGGCATCTGGCGGTGGACCAAGCGCCTCTTCCCCGAGCGCGCCCGCGTCGCCGTCGACGGCGCCGCCCGCGCCGGCTGGGTCACGGTCGTGAACTACGCCCGCACGCAGCTGCTCGTCGCCACGATCGACGCGATCGGCATCGGGGTGGGCGCCTTCGCGTTGGGGGTGCCCCTCGCCATACCGGTCGGCGTGCTGGTGTTCCTCGGCGCGTTCGTGCCGTTCGTCGGCGCGGTGCTCACCGGCGCGCTCGCGGTGTTCCTCGCCCTGGTCTACAACGGGTTCTGGATCGCGTTCTGGATGCTGGTGGTGGTCCTCGCCGTCCAGCAGATCGAGGGGCACATCCTGCAGCCGCTGCTCATGGGCTCCGCCGTGAAGGTGCACCCGCTCGCGGTCGTGCTCGTCGTCGCCGGCGGCGCGCTCGTCGGGGGCATCCCCGGCGCCCTGTTCGCGGTGCCGCTCGCGGCGTTCGTGAACGTCGTCTTCGTCTACCTCTCCCGCCGCTCCTGGGAGACGGGCGTGCGCCCCATGCCGGGCGAACTCATCTGGAGCACAGTTCCCCGACAGAGGAGGAAACGGGCGTGACCCTGCCTACGCTGGCCGACTACGAGAATGCCGCCGCCGTCCTGGCGCCGCTCATCAGCCGCACCCCCATGAACGACTCCGAGTACCTGTCGGAGGTGCTCGGGGTGCCGGTGCAGCTCAAGGCGGAGAACCTGCAGCGCACCGGCTCGTTCAAGGTGCGCGGGGCCGCCTACCGGCTGTCCCGGCTGACGGCCGAGGAGCGGGCCCGCGGTGTCGTGGCCGCATCCGCCGGCAACCACGCGCAGGGCGTCGCGCTCGCGGCGAAGCGACTCGGCATCCCGGCGACGATCTTCATGCCGCTCGGGGTGCCCGTGCCGAAGCTCCTCGCGACCCGCGGGTACGGCGCCGAGGTGGTGCTGGAGGGCACCACCGTCGAGACGCCGCTGCGGCTGGCGGCCGAGTACGCCGAGCGCACCGGCGCGGTGCTCATCCCGCCGTACGACCACCCGGACATCATCGCCGGGCAGGGCACGGTCGGCCTCGAACTGTGGGACGACGTGCCCGACCTCGACACGGTCATCGTCGGCATCGGCGGCGGCGGGCTCATCGCCGGTGTCGCGGCAGCGGTGAAGGCGCGCGCGGCGGCCGAGGGGCGCACCGTGCGGGTCATCGGCGTGCAGGCGGAGAACTCCGCGCCCTACGTGCCCTCGCTGGCCGAGGGCCGCCCGGTGCAGATCGAGACCTCCCCGACGATCGCGGACGGCATCGCGGTGGCCCGCCCCGGCGACATCCCGTTCTCGATCATCAAGGACGTCGTCGACGAGGTCGTGACGGTCTCCGACGACGACATCGCCCGCGCGATCCTCGTGCTCCTGGAGCGCGCGAAGCTCGTGGTGGAGCCCGCCGGCGCCGTCGGCGTCGCCGCGATCCTCACCGGCAAGGTGAAGGCGACCGGCCCGACCGTGTCCATCCTCTCCGGCGGCAACATCGACCCGCTGCTGCTGCAGCGCGTCATCGCGCACGGTCTCGCCGCATCCAGCCGTTACATGACGTTGCAGATCCCGCTGCCCGACCGCCCGGGTCAGCTCGCGCGCGTCTCCGAGCTGCTCGCCGAGGTCGGCGCCAACGTCATCGAGGTGCTGCACACCCGCCACGGGCACGGCCTGCAGATCAGCGAGGTCATCCTGCAGCTGAGTGTCGAGACCCGCGGCGACGAGCACCGCGAGCAGGTCATGCAGGCGCTGCGGGATGCGGGCTTCGACCCCTCCATCGTCCCCGACTGACCACCGGCCCGCAGACGACGGACGCCGGGCACCCCGCAGGGCGCCCGGCGTCCGTCGTGACGGAGGTCACTGGCCGTTGTAGGTCTCGACCTTGATGATCTCGACCGGGATCTCCTTGCCGTTGGGCGCGGTGTAGGAGGTCTTCTCGCCCTCCTTCAGCCCGAGGATCGCCGCACCGAGCGGCGACTGCTCGCTGTAGACGTCGAGCTCGCTGCCCGCCGCGATCTCGCGGCTGCCGAGGAGGAAGACCTCCTCGCCGCCGGCGATGGTCGCCGTGATGACGGTGCCGGACTCGACGACGCCGCTGCTCTCGGGAGCCTCGCCCACCGTGGCGTTCTTCAGCAGGGCCTGGAGGGTGCGGATGCGCGCCTCCTGCTTGCCCTGCTCGTCCTTGGCGGCGTGGTAGCCGCCGTTCTCCTTGAGGTCGCCCTCTTCGCGGGCGGCCTCGATGCGCTTCGCGATCTCCTCGCGGCCGGTCGTGGACAGGTGCTCGAGCTCGGCCACGAGCCGGTCGTATGCGTCCTGAGTGAGGAAGGTCACCGGGGCCTCTGCAGACACGGTCGTCTCCTTCGTGGTGGCGGCCTCCCGGCCGCGAATGCCAAGACGCCCCGGCAGTGACCGGGGCGTCGATTCGTTCCGGATAGGTTACGGCACCCAGCAGGAGTTGACCAAACCGGTGGCGGCCGGGGACAGCACGGGGACCGTCTCGGTGAACGACCGGGTGTGCCGATCGGATGCCGGGTATTCCACGATCCGCCAGCCCACGATGCCGTGCTCCTCGTCCTGCGCCTCGATCGCGCAGGCGATGGGGCTGCCCGCCGGGGCGGAGACCTGGAAGCCGACGGTCACCGTGTGATCGTCGACGAGGTCGAAGGAGGTGGTGCTCGCGTCCGCGGTGCCCGAGCTGGCGGACAGGGCGAACCAGGCCGTGCCCGCGACGGCGATCGTGAGCGCGACGGCCGCGAACACGATCCAGAACCGCCGGCCGCGGTTCGTACGGCCGTAGCGGTCGTCGAGCATCTGCTGGGTTGTCATCGCACTCTCGCGTCGGGAATAGGCTGGACTTCCAGGCTAAGCGTTGGCGCGGCCCGGCGAGTTCGGAACGAGGACCCACACATGAATCTGCTGCTCCAGGCCTCGGCCTTCGTCCCCTCACCGGACGAGACGAGCCAGGTCGACCCGGACCTCGTCACCCCCGGCCCGTGGGGCTTCGCGATCATCGCGCTGCTCGCCGTCGTCGTGATCCTGCTCGTGGTCGACATGCTCCGCCGCATCCGTCGGGCCCGCTACCGGTCCGAGATCCGCGAGGAGCTGGATGCGGAGGAGGCCGCCGCCCGGCAGGGCGACGCCGCGGTGCGCGACAGCGACACCGACGACGAGGACACCGACCCCGCGCAGCGGTGAGGTCGCCGCGGCTCAGCCGTGGTAGGCGGGCTGCAGGCAGATCAGCAGGCTCGCGGCCCAGTGGCACAGGAACGCCAGCACGGTGCACACGTGGAAGATCTCGTGGAAGCCGAACACCCCCGGCCACGGGTTGGGCTTCTTCAGCGCGTAGACGACCGCGCCGCCGGAGTACAGCACGCCGCCGATGAGCACGAGCACCATCATCGTGGCGTTCGTGGCGAACAGGTCGCCGATGTACATGAGCGCCGCCCAGCCGAGCGCGAGGTAGAGCGCGACGTACAGCCAGCGCGGCGCGTTGATCCAGAACACCCGGAAGAGGATGCCGAGGATCGCCCCGCCCCACACCACCGACAGCAGGATGACGGCCTTGTCGGTGGGCAGCGCCAGCACCGCCATCGGCGTGTAGGTGCCGGCGATGAGCAGCATGATGTTCGCGTGGTCGATGCGCTTGAGGACGGCCTTCACGCGCGGCTTCCAGTCGAAGCGGTGGTAGAGCGCGGAGTTGCCGAACAGGAGCAGCGAGCTGACCATGAACACGGCTGCGGACCACTTCGCCGCGGTGCCGTGTGCGAGGCAGATGAGCACGATGCCGGCGGCGATGGCGACCGGGAACGTGCCCGCATGGATCCAGCCGCGCCAGGTGGGCCTGATCTCGGCCTCGTCCCGATGAGACGCGGCCTCCTCGACGAGGGGGAGGGACGGGACGTCGGGGGCGTCGGATTCCTGCGGGCGTCGACTCACGTGCCCAGGCTATGCCCGGACGTATGCCCGGCGGGGTACGTTGCGAGCCGGTCAGGGAGTGTGCAAGGAGTCGGAGTAGCGTAGAGGGGTGACGAGCAGCCGCGAGCAGGGGGAACGGGGACCGCTCTACCGCCTCTACAGCAAGCGGCTGCGCCGCCGCATCCCGCCGGAGGGCGTGCCGCAGCACGTCGCGATGATGATCGACGGCAACCGTCGCTGGGCCCGCCAGCTCGGGTACGCGACCGCGGCCGACGGGCACCGGGCCGGTGCCGCGAAGATGCGCGAGTTCCTCCGCTGGTGCGACGACCTGGGCGTGCGGGTGGTGTCGCTGTACCTGCTCTCGGTCGACAACCTCACCAAGCGCGACTCGCAGGAGCTCGCCGACCTCATCGAGATCATCGCGGAACTGGCCGCCGAGCTGTCGGTCGAGCGCGACTGGCGCGTGCAGGTCATGGGACGCACCTCGCTCCTGCCGCAGGGGCTCAAGGACTCCCTCGCCGAGGCCGAGCGCCGCACCGCCGGACGCCGCGGTATGCACGTGAACCTCGCGGTGGGCTACGGCGGCCGCGGCGAGATCGTCGACGCCGTGCGCAGCATCATCAAGCAGCACGACGAGCGGGGCGGCTCGCTCGAGGAGCTCGCGGCGAGCCTCACGCCGGAGCAGATCGGCGAGCACCTCTACACCGGCGGGCAGCCGGACCCCGACCTCGTCATCCGCACGTCGGGGGAGCAGCGGCTGAGCGACTTCCTGCTGTGGCAGTCGGCGCACAGCGAGTTCTACTTCGTGGAGGCGCTCGGCCCCGATCTGCGCGAGGTGGACTTCCTCCGCGCCATCCGCGACTACGCCGAGCGCGACCGCCGCTTCGGCCGCTGAGCCGCATCCGTCTCTCCACCCGGATCGACTTGCCCCGGATGCACGCCCAGCGCGCCCTTTGGCGTACATCTGAGGCAAGTCGAGCGGAGGGGGAGAGAGAGCGGCACAGTTCACGAACACGTAACGCGACACGCCCGAGTGCGCTCTGGTGCGCGGCGGATGCGGCGAAGTACGGTCATCCCATCGGGCAAGGCGCCCGATCGGGTCGGCCGACGGATGCGACTCGCAGCCCACGGTCGACGCGAGGAGCCCCGGGGTGTTCCCCGGAGTGGGAGCGGGTTGTGACCACACGAGCACCACAGCAGAGCCGGCAGGACCTCGTCCAGAGCGCAGATCAGGAAACTGACCTGCGCTCTTATGTTCTGGACACGTCGGTCCTCCTCAGCGATCCGAGCGCGTTCTTCCGCTTCAAGGAGCACTCGGTCGTGATCCCGGTCGTCGTCATCACCGAACTCGAGGCCAAACGGCACGACCCGGAGCTCGGCTACTTCGCGCGGCAGGCGCTGCGTCACCTCGACGCGCTGCGGGTCGAGCACGGACGACTCGACTACCCCGTGGTGGTGGGCGACGGCGGCACCCTCCGCGTCGAACTCACGAACACCGACCCGTCCGTCCTGCCCGCCGGGATGCGGCTGGGTGACAACGACACCCGCATCCTCGCGGTCGCGATGCACCTCATGCACGAGGGGCACCGCGTCACGATGGTCTCGAAGGACCTGCCGATGCGGGTGAAGGCCGCCTCCCTCGGCATCGACGCCGAGGAGTACCTCGCCGAGCAGGCCGCCGACTCCGGTTGGACCGGCATCGCCGACCTGCACCTGTCGGGCGATGACCTCAGCGACCTGTACGAGTCGGAGGTCGCCGTCGCCGACGACGTGAAGGGGCTCCCGGTGAACACGGGCCTCGTCATCCACTCCGAGCGCGGGTCCGCCCTCGGCCGCGTGACGGGGCCGGGGGAGTTCCGGCTCGTCCGCGGCGACCGCGAGGTGTTCGGGCTGCACGGGCGATCGGCCGAGCAGCGCATCGCGATCGACCTCCTCCTCGACCCCGAGGTCGGCATCGTCTCGCTCGGTGGGCGGGCCGGCACCGGCAAGTCCGCGCTGGCGCTCTGCGCGGGCCTGGAGGCCGTGCTGGAACGCCAGCAGCAGCGGAAGATCATCGTGTTCCGCCCGCTGTACGCGGTCGGCGGCCAGGAGCTCGGCTACCTCCCCGGCGACGCGGCGGAGAAGATGAACCCTTGGGGGCAAGCCGTGTTCGACACCCTCGGGTCGGTCGTGTCCGGCAACGTGCTGGAGGAGGTGCTCGCCAGGGGCCTGCTCGAGGTGCTGCCGCTCACGCACATCCGCGGCCGGTCGCTCCACGATGCGTTCGTGATCGTGGACGAGGCGCAGTCGCTCGAGCGCAACGTGCTACTCACGGTGCTGAGCCGCATCGGGCAGAACTCGCGGGTCGTGCTCACCCACGACGTCGCCCAGCGCGACAACCTGCGGGTCGGCCGGCACGACGGCATCGCCTCGGTGATCGAGACCCTGAAGGACCACGCGCTCTTCGGCCACGTGACGCTCCAGCGCTCCGAACGGTCGGCGATCGCAGCGCTCGTGACCGACCTCCTGGAGCAGGGCGAACTCGCCTGAGACCGCGTGCGGAGGGGGCGTGAGAGCATTCTCACGCCCCCTTCAAGCGCTTCTCACGCCGCCCCCGCAAGATGGAGGCACGGAACAGCAGTGTTCCCCTCCACCGCACGGTTCCCCCAGACCGGCGGGCGGAGAAACCCTACGGAGTCGTCGGTTCTTGATTCCCCCCGGTACCGGGACCGACAGCACGGGTTCGGGTCTCGTGGTGCTCCGATTCGGCCCCCGGCGTCCCCCAGCGCCGGGGGCCATTCTCGTTCCGGGGCGCGGCGGCGACCATGTCGGGATGCGGCGGGCGGCCGCATCCGCGGGCGTCACTCCCAGCGGTAGCCGGCGCCGCGCACCGTCGTGATGCGCTCGTGGCCGAACTTGGCGCGCAGATAGCGCACGTACACGTCGACGACGTTGGAGCCCGGGTCGAAGTCGAGGCCCCACACGCTCGAGAGCAGCTGCTCGCGGCTGAGCACCTGGCCCGGGTGGCGCAGGAACTGCTCGGCGAGGGCGAACTCGCGCGCGGACAGGTCGATGTCGCGGCCTGCGACCGTCGCGCGGCGGGCGAGCACGTCGAGCCGGACGTCGCTGTGGACGATGGCGATGGAGCCGGTGGCGACGTTCTCCCGCAGCCGCGAGCGGACGCGGGCGAGCAGCTCGTCGAACTTGAACGGCTTCGGCACGTAGTCGTTCGCGCCCGCGTTGAGGCCGTCGACCGTGTCGCGCGTGCTGCTGCGCGCTGTGAGCATGATCACCGGGAGGGTGGAACCCTGACCGCGCAGGTGGCGGAGCACCTCGAAGCCGTCCATCGTGGGGAGGCCGACGTCGAGCAGGAGCAGGTCGACGCCGCTCGACTGAGCGCGCTCGAGCGCCACCGCACCGTCCTCCACGACCTCCGTCGCGAAGCCGGCCGCTTCCAGGCCGCGCTTCACGAACGAGGAGATCCGGGGTTCGTCCTCAGCGATCAGGATCAGCGTCATGTGGTGGCCTCTCGTTGCAGCACGACGTCCCCGGCTCGCACGGGGCTCGGAATGAGGGTATCGGGCCGGTCGCCCACCGGCAGGTGGATCGTGAACGTGGCGCCGCCGCCCTCGGTGTCCGTCACCTCGCAGTTGCCCTTGTGCGCCACCGCGATCGCCTCGACGATCGCGAGCCCGAGCCCGGACCCGCCGACGGTGCGGTGCGCCTCGGCACGGTCGAACCGCCGGAAGATGCGGCGCCGGGAGGCTGCGGGGATGCCGGCCCCGTGGTCGCGCACCCAGAGGCGGGCCTCGTCACCGTCCAGGTCGCTGCCGATCTCGATCGGCGTGCCGACGGGGGTGTACTTCGCCGCGTTGTCGGCGAGCTGCAGCCACGCCTGGGTGAGCCGGTCGGCGTCGCCCATGATGACGCCGCGGGCGATGCGGGCGATCGAGAACGCATGGTCCGGCAGGGCCGACACGAGCTCGCCGACGCGTTCGGTGAGCAGTCCCACGTCGAGCGGCCGCATCGAGAACTGGTCGTCCTGCGCCGACGAGAGCAGGTCGATGTCCTCGACCAGCCGGGTGAGGCGGTCGAGCTCGGTGATGCCGATGTCGCGGGTCGTGACGACGTCCATCGGGTCGTCGACGTCCATCATCTCGAGGTGACCGCGGACGATCGTGATCGGGGTCTTCAGCTCATGGCGGATGTCGTCGAGCAGCTGCCGCTGGCTGTCCACCGCCGATTCGAGCCGCTCCAGCATGAGGTTCATGGTGCGGGAGAGCTCGCCGAACTCGCTGTCGCCGTTCTCGGGCACGCGGGTGCGCAGGTCGTCGATCGTGACCGAGTCGGCCGCGTCGCGCAGCCGGCGGAGCGGGGACAGGAGTCGGCCGGTGACGAACCAGCTGGCCGCGCCGAGCGCGCCGAGCACGAGCACGCCGGTGAGCGCGTACGTGAGGACGGCGCCGTGGAGGGGCACGAGTTCCGCATCCAGCCCGACGATGCGGAGGTAGACGCCCTCGCTCGGGTCGACGCCCACGCCCGCCGGGGCGGCGATGAACCGGACATCGCCCTGCGCGGTCGGCGCCGTCCCGAGCGCCAGCCCGCTGGCCTCCCGGACGGCGTCCACCGCCGCCGCGATGAGCGCAGGGTCGTTGACCGCCTCGAACTCGACCCCGGCGTCGGGGAGCGCCCCGACCTCGCCGTCCACGACGCCGACGACCGCCTCGTTCTCCAGCGGGAGGAACCCGCTCACCTCACGCTGGAGATGTGAGCGGGTGTCCTCCCCGGGCTCGGCGGCGGGCAGCGACTCGACCTTGCTCATCAGGCGCGCGTCGATCCCCGCGAGCGTGGTCGCGTACTGGAACGCGAAGCTGATCCCGCCCGCGATGATGAGCCCGGCGCACGCCACGATGAGGATGACCCCCAACGTCTTCGCGCGCGCCGAGAGCATTCTCGGCGTCTGCCTCACGCTCCGATTATGGCGCGTGCGACCGCCCGCGGCACCCCGGTCATCCGGCGTGCGTCATGGAGAGCAGGTCGAGCTTCGCGTCCAGCTGCTCCAGGGTGATCTCGCCGCGCTCGACGTAGCCGAGGTCGATGACCGCCTCGCGCACCGTGATGCCCTTGGCGACCGAGTGCTTGGCGATCTTCGCGGCTGCCTCGTAGCCGATCACCTTGTTGAGCGGGGTGACGATCGAGGGCGACATGCCGGCGAACGCGGCGGCGCGGTCGAGGTTGGCCTCGAGGCCGTCGATGGTCTTGTCCGCGAGCACGCGCATGGCGTTCGAGAGCAGGCGGATGGACTCGAGCAGCGCCGTGCCCATGACCGGGATGGCGACGTTCAGTTCGAACGAGCCGGACGCGCCGGCCCAGGCGACGGTCGCGTCGTTGCCGATCACGCGGGCGCACACCATGAGGGTCGCCTCGGGGACGACCGGGTTGACCTTGCCCGGCATGATCGAGGAACCCGGCTGCAGGTCGGGGATGTGCAGCTCTCCGAGGCCGGTGTTCGGGCCGGACCCCATCCAGCGCAGGTCGTTGTTGATCTTCGTCAGCGAGACCGCGATGGTGCGCAGGGCCCCGGAGGTCTCGACGAGGCCGTCGCGGTTCGCCTGCGCCTCGAAGTGGTCCTTGGCCTCGGTGATGGGCAGCTCGGTCTCGGCCGCGAGCAGCTCGATGACCTTCTGCGGGAAGCCGAGCGGGGTGTTGATGCCGGTGCCGACGGCCGTGCCGCCCAGCGGCACCTCGGCGACGTGGGGGATGACGGCCTGCACGCGCTCGATGCCGAGGCGGATCTGACGGGCGTAGCCGCCGAACTCCTGGCCCAGGGTGACGGGGGTCGCGTCCATGAGGTGGGTGCGGCCGGACTTCACCGCGTCCTTCCACAGCTCGGCCTTCGCCTCGAGGGCGACGGCGAGGTGGTCGAGCGCGGGGATGAGGTCGTCGATGAGCGCCTGGGTGACGGCGATGTGCACCGAGGTCGGGAACACGTCGTTCGACGACTGCGAGGCGTTCACGTGGTCGTTCGGGTGCACGGCCGAGCCGAGCTTGCGGGTCGCGAGGTTCGCGAGCACCTCGTTCATGTTCATGTTCGAGGAGGTGCCGGAGCCGGTCTGGTAGGTGTCGACCGGGAAGTGCTCGTCGTGCACGCCGGTGACGACCTCGTCGGCGGCGGCGGCGATCGCGTCGGCGACCGCGCCGTCGAGCACGCCGAGCTCCTTGTTGGCGAGCGCGGCGGCCTTCTTGATGCGGGCGAGCGCAGCGATCTGGGTCGACTCGAGACCCTTGCCCGAGATCGGGAAGTTTTCGACGGCACGCTGGGTCTGTGCGCTGTACAGCGCGGATGCGGGGACCCGCACCTCGCCCATCGTGTCGTGCTCGATGCGGTACTCGATCTCAGCCACGTCGTGTCTCCTCTGACGTTCGTTCGGTGTGGTGGAGGGGAGGGGGTCTCAGGATGCCGTGATGCCCAGGGTCACGTCGGGGACGACGGTGCCCTCGGCCAGCCTGTAGTTCACGGCGACGATGCCGAGCGAGCCGTCGGCGACGGCCTGGCTGATCAGCTCGGACGAGTGCAGCAGCTCCTTGACGGTGTCCCGCAGGTGCTCGCGGCCGACGTGCTCGGGGTCGATGTGGCCGGCGGCACTGTGGTCCTCGGCCTGCACGCGGCGCACCGCGGGGACGATGGGTGCGACCTGGCGCCACACGTGCGGGGGGAGGGGCGCCGCATCCGGTGCCGTGCTCTCGATCGCGGCGGCGACGGCACCGCAGGCGTCGTGGCCGAGCACGACGATGAGCGCGACGTCGAGCGCCGCGACCGCGTACTCGAGGCTGCCGACGACCGAGTCGGAGATGACCTGGCCGGCGTTCCGGACGACGAACAGGTCGCCGAGGCCCTCGTCGAAGATGATCTCGGCCGCGAGGCGCGAGTCCGCGCAACCGAACAGCGCCGCACGGGGCTTCTGGGCGGCGGCGATCTCGTGTCGGCGGTCGGCGTCCTGCCGGGGGTGTCGCGGGTCGCCCGCGACGAAGCGGGCGTTGCCCTCCAGCATCCCCTGCCACACCTCGGTGGGCGTGAGGCGGCGTTCGGTCACTTGGTCTCCTCCCGGAGGGTGCGCACCTGGTCGGCGACGGCGGCCGCCGCGACGGCGGTGGTGTCGGCGTCGGCGGTGCCGTAGAGCAGCACCCGGTCGGTGCCTGCATCGGTGGCCAGCGCGTAGCTGATGTTGCCCGCGCGGTCGGGGTCGTCGATCTCGTACTCGTCCCACACGATGCCGTCGACCGTGACGGTGCCGGTGGGGGTCGCCCCGCCGAGGGTGCGGGAGACCCAGGCGGCGTCCGGCTCGATCGCCTGCGCGACGCGGATGAAGCTGAGGTCGTCGGGCACGTACACGACGGTCCAGGCCTGCACGTTGTCGCCCTCCATGCGTGCGGAGTTCACGCGCCAGTCCTCGGGCACATCGGGGGCGAGGACCGTGCGGTCGTACACCTCGGACAGTTTCGCGGCCTCATCGGCCACGTCGACGCCCTCACCGTCGGTGACGGTGCCCCGGGGGACGCCGAGCACGACGATCAGCACGACCGCGAGGGTGACCAGCAGCGCCGCAATGAGGTGGCGGAAGGTCTGGCTGGAGCGGTAGCGCTGCGACGACTCGGCCTTGCGCGCCGCGGTCTCCTCCGGCGTCTCCGGGCGGCCGAGCTCGGCGACGATGCGGGGGCCGCGCGGGCTCACGAGGCGTCCTCCGCCGAGGGGCGGGCGGCGTCGAGCCGCTGCTTCGCGCCGAGGATCCACTGCTCGCACCGGGCCGCGAGGGCCTCGCCCCGTTCCCACAGCGCGAGCGAGTGCTCGAGGGTCGGGGCGCCCTGCTCGAGCTCCGCGACCACGCGCACGAGTTCGTCGCGGGCCTGCTCGAAGGAGAGTGCTGCGACGTCGGCTTCGCGTTCGGCGGGCACGGACATGACCTCCATCCTAGATCGCCCCCGGCGACGCGCCGTCCGCCTCGGCGACCTCGCCGTGCGAGCGCGCGGCGATCGACCCGCGGTCGAGGGTGACCGTCAGTTCGGTGCCCGCCGGCGCCTGCGACGCCTCGCGGAGGATGACCCCGTCGGACAGGTGCGCGATGGCGTAGCCGCGGGCGAGGGTCGCGGCGGGGGAGAGGGCGCGGAGCGACGCGCGCAGCTCGCGCGTGCGCAGCGACCCTTCCGCGAGGGCGCGGTCGAGCGTGTCGCGGCCACGGCCGACGAGCAGCTCGATCTCGTGCGCGCGGCGTTCCACGAGCTCCTCCGGGCGGTGCAGCACGGGGCGGCTGCGCAACTGCTCGAGCTGGGCGATGTCGTGCGAGATGCGCATGCTGAGCCGGGTGGTGAGCCGGGCCCGCAGCTGCGCGATGAGTGCGC
Organism: Microbacterium sp. GXF7504; assembly: GCF_054798235.1. Classification (NCBI taxonomy): domain Bacteria; kingdom Bacillati; phylum Actinomycetota; class Actinomycetes; order Micrococcales; family Microbacteriaceae; genus Microbacterium; species Microbacterium sp. GXF7504. The sequence goes on from NZ_JBSJZI010000003.1 coordinate 535,377, forward strand.
GCTGTTCGGCGACGTCCGGCACGACGCGCTTCGCCGCATCCGTCGGGGTGGATGCCCGGAGATCGGCGACGTCGTCGAGCAGCGGGTGGTCGTTCTCATGCCCGATGGCGCTCACGACCGGGGTGGATGCGGCGGCGACCGCCCGCACGAGGCGTTCGTCGCTGAAGGGGAGCAGGTGCTGTGGGTCGCCGCCGCCCCGGGCGATGATGATGACGTCGACCTCCGGGTCGAGGTCGAGCACCTTCAGCGCGCCGAGCGTCTCGGGGACGCACCGGTCGCCCTGCACGGCCGCGTACACGGTGCGGAAGCGGACACCGGGCCAGCGGAGTTCGGCGTTGCGGTGCACGTCGCGCTCGGCGTCGGAGCGCTCGCCGGTGATGAGCCCGATCGCGTGGGGGAGGAACGGCAGCGGTCGCTTGCGCGATGCGTCGAACAGCCCTTCGCGGCGCAACTGCGCGCGCAGGCGCTCGAGCCGCTCGAGCTGGTCGCCGAGCCCCACGTGACGCATCGCCGACACGACGACCGAGAAGTCGCCGGTCTTCACGAAGTAGTCGGCCTTCACGCACGCGACGACGTGGTCGCCGACCTTCATGTCCCCGGCGAGCCGCTGCCGCGTGCTGCTCCAGAGGCGGAACGACACGCTGGTATCGGTGCCGAGGTCCTTGAGACGCCCGAACACGTTGCCGCCGCGCACGTTCCACGAGGTGATCTCGCCCTCGACCCACACCGAGCCCCAGTTGGACACGAACGCCCGGATGGTGTCGTTGAAGCGGCCGACCGAGGTCGGGGCGTCGGCGGTGGAGTCCCGCGGATGCACGGCGTCGCCGGTCGCGACACCGTCGTCCGGTGCGAAGTTCGCCACCCTACCCCCTCGCCGGTGCTCGGCCCCCGCTCAGGGCGTCGCCCGTAGAATCGTGGGGTGAGCACCCCTGCCGTCCACTTGCCCGTTCCGCGGGTCCCTGCCCGCCGCGGACGCCTTCAGGATATCCCCGTCGCCGGGACCAAGCGGGTGCTGCTGGCGGCGCCCCGCGGCTACTGCGCCGGCGTCGACCGCGCCGTCGTCGCGGTCGAGAAGGCGCTCGAGCGGTTCGGTGCCCCGGTGTACGTGCGCAAGCAGATCGTGCACAACATCCACGTCGTCACCGAGCTCGAGGCGAAGGGCGCGATCTTCGTCGACGAGGTGGACGAGGTGCCCGAGGGTGCCCACGTCGTCTTCAGCGCGCACGGGGTGTCGCCGGCGGTCGTCAACGCCGCATCCGACCGCGGGCTGCAGGCGATCGACGCGACCTGCCCGCTCGTGACGAAGGTGCACCGCGAGGCCGTGCGCTTCGCCCGCGACGACTTCGAGATCCTGCTCATCGGCCACCTCGGCCACGAGGAGGTCGAGGGCACCGCCGGTGAGGCGCCCGAGCACGTCACGATCGTGAACTCGCCCGACGAGGCCGACACGGTCGAGGTGCGCGACCCGTCGCGCGTCGTGTGGCTGTCGCAGACCACCCTTTCCGTCGACGAGACCATGGAGACCGTGCGTCGCCTGCGGGCCCGGTTCCCCGAGCTCCAGGACCCCCCCTCCGACGACATCTGCTACGCCACGCAGAACCGCCAGGTCGCGATCAAGAAGGTCGCGACCGGTGCCGACCTCGTGATCGTCGTCGGCTCCGCGAACTCCTCGAACAGCGTCCGTCTCGTCGAGGTCGCGCTGGAGCACGGCGCGAAGGCCGCGTACCGCGTGGACTACGCCGACGAGGTCCGGCAGGAGTGGCTGGAGGGCGTCGAGACCGTCGGCGTCACCAGCGGCGCGTCCGTGCCGGAGGTGCTCGTGCAGGAGGTGCTCGAATCGCTCGCCGACGCCGGCTACCGCGATGTCGAGGAGGTGCGCACCGCGGAGGAGGACCTCATGTTCTCGCTCCCCAAGGAGCTCCGCCAGGACCAGTCGGGTCGCCGCGACGAGCGCGCCCTCGGCGGTCGGAGCCGCGCGTGAGCTACGCACCCGAGATCGGCCCCGACGGCCGGCCCCGACCGAAGTACGGCGAGTACGCGACGCCGGAGGAGCAGCGCGCCCGCATCAAGGAGCCCGCCGTGAGCGAGGCGCTTTCCGCCGGCGTCACCCCGGCCGAGGTCGCCGCCGTGCCGCCCGCGCCCGTCGCCCCGGCGGCCGGTGCGCAGTCGGTGGCCGCCGCATCCGCCCGCCGCGGGTCGGTGCTCGACCGCGTCATCACGATCGCGCTGCTCGCCTACGGGCTGTTCACCGTGCTCACCACGATCCCCGCGGTCGCCGACTACGCCGCCTTCGCAGACACGCTGCTCGCGACGATGGGCGCGGAGGCGACGCTCAGCGATCCCGGCGCCGCGCGCGGCTGGGTGCTCGCCTCGAACCTGATCCTCGGCGTCGGCTGGGTCGCCACCGCGGCGCTGTCGTGGCTGAACCTCCGCGCCGGCCGCGTCTCGTTCTGGATCCCGCTGACCGCCGGCATCGTCTTCACGATGATCTCGTCGGTGCTGCTCATCATGCCGCTCATGACCGACCCGGCGGTGTGGAGCGCGATCCAGTCCGTCGCCGTCCGGACCCCCTGATGCCCGGCACCGTCCTCGCCGTCTGCGCGGTGCACGAGCTGCGCCGCGACACCGGCTGGGTCGGGGTGACGGGCATCGACAAGCGGCCGGTGGGAAAGCCCGTCCGCGTCGGGAGGTACGGGGTGTACGCCGACGTGCAGTGCGACCGCAAGCACCACGGCGGGCTCGACCGGGCCATCTACGCCTACGCCGACGAGGACGCCGCGTACTGGGAGGAGCAGCTCGGCCGCGAGCTGCCGCACGGCTGGTTCGGCGAGAACCTCCGCACGTCCGGGATCGCCGTGAACGACGCCGTGATCGGGGAGCGCTGGGCGGTCGGCGACCGGCTCATCCTCGAGGTCACCGAGCCGCGCACCGCCTGCGGCACGTTCGCCCGGTGGGTGGGCGGCGCCGAGACCCGCGGCTGGGTGAGGCGGTTCACGCAGGCGCAGCGTCCGGGCCCGTACCTGCGGGTCGTGCGCGCCGGGGTGGTCGCCGCCGGCGACCCGATCGAAGTGCTGTCGCGCCCCGAGGGCGCCCCGACCGTCCGCGAGGTGTTCGCGGGCTGAGGCCGCCGCATCCGTCTTCCGGTGTTCAGAACTCAGGACATTCCGAGACCCGCCGCGTGATCACGCTGCTCGCGGGGTTCCGTGGCCCATCCGTCCTGAGTTCTGCACACACGGGCCCCCGAGAACGACGGATGCCGCGACCCGAGGGCCGCGGCATCCGTGTGGTGCTGATGGGTTACGACTGGCTCTTGCCGTGGGAGCCGAGCTGTTGGGTCGCCTCGACGACACGGGCGGCCATGGCGGACTCGGCGACCTTGCCCCAGGCGCGCGGGTCGTAAACCTTCTTGTTGCCCACCTCGCCGTCGACCTTCAGGACGCCGTCGTAGTTGGTGAACATGAACCCGGCGACCGAGCGCGTGAACGCGTACTGGGTGTCGGTGTCGATGTTCATCTTGATGACGCCGTTGGCGACCGCGGTGGCGATCTCCTCGTCGGTGGAGCCGCTGCCGCCGTGGAAGACGAGGTCGAGCGGCTTCGCCGAGGTGCCGAACTTCGCGGCGATACCCTCCTGGATCTCGCCGAGCAGCTCCGGCTTCAGCTTGACGTTGCCGGGCTTGTAGACGCCGTGGACGTTGCCGAAGGTGAGCGCGGCGATCCAGCGGCCGTCCTCGCCGAGGCCGAGCGCCTCGACGACCTGGGCGACGTCACCGGTGGTGGTGTACAGGGCGTCGTTGGTGCCCTCGTGCTTGACGCCGTCCTCCTCGCCGCCGACGACGCCGATCTCCACCTCGAGGATGGCGTTGATCGCCTTCATGCGGGGGAGGAGCTCCTTGGCGATCGCGATGTTCTCGTCGAGCGGCACGGCCGAGCCGTCCCACATGTGCGACTGGAAGATGGGGTTGCCGCCCTCGGCGACGACCTTCTCCGACTCGGCGATGAGCGGCAGGACGAAGTCCTCCAGCGCCGGCTTCGGGCAGTGGTCGGTGTGCAGGGCGACCGTGATCGGGTAGTTCTTGGCGACCTCGGTGACGTAGCGCGCCATGGCCAGTGCGCCCGTGGCGCGGCCCTTGACGGTGTGACCGGCGAAGTAGTCGGCGCCACCGGTCGTGACCTGCAGGATGCCGTCGGAGCCGGCCTCGGTGAGGCCCTGCAGCACTGCGTTGATGGTCTGCGAGCTGGACACGTTGATGGCGGGGTACGCGAAGCCGCCGTTCTTCGCGCGGTCAAGCATCTCGGCGTACTGCTCTGGGGTGGCGACGGGCATGTCAGCTCCTTAGCTCTGGGATCTCACGTCAACTCTATCGAAGCGGCCCTTTCCGGCTGAGGGGAGGGGAGCCGGGCGCGTCCGGCCGGTTCTCGTGACGGTGCGGAAACTTTCGCGGATCCTTCCGGCGAATCTGGCGGAAAGACCTCGAACAGCCCACGGCCGCGTGATTAGGGTGGGGCCATGGTGAGCCTGACCGCCGACATGAGTCCGCTGCATCCCGACCGAAACCTGGCCCTCGAGCTGGTCCGAGCGACGGAGGCGGCCGCGATCCGGTCGGTGCCGTGGATCGGGCGCGGCCAGAAGGAGAAGGCCGACGGTGCGGCGGTCGACGCGATGCGCGCGTTCCTCACCACGGTGAACTTCGACGGCGTGATCGTCATCGGCGAGGGCGAGAAGGACGACGCCCCGATGCTCTTCAACGGCGAGCGGGTCGGCACCGGCCGTGGGCCGCAGTGCGACGTCGCGGTCGACCCGATCGACGGCACCTCGCTGACGGCCGCCGGCCGCAACAACGCGCTGTCGGTGCTCGCGGTGTCCGACCACGGCACGATGCTCGACGCGTCCAGCGTCTTCTACATGGACAAGCTCGTCACCGGCCCCGCCGGGGTGGGCGTCGTCGACATCCGCCTGCCGATCGGCGAGAACATCCGGCGGCTGGCGAAGGCCATGGACAAGCCGGTCGAGGAGATCGTCGTCTCGGTGCTGGACCGTCCCCGCCATGCGCAGCTCATCCAGGAGATCCGGGATGCGGGTGCCGGCACGCGGCTCATGAGCGACGGCGACGTCGCCGGCGGCATCAATGCCGCGCGGCACGACGCCCGTACCGACATGTGCGTCGGTGTCGGCGGCAGCCCGGAGGGGATCGTCACGGCGTGCGCGATCAAGGCGCTCGGCGGCCACATCCAGGGCCGGCTCTGGCCGCAGACGGATGACGAGCGTCAGCGCGGCATCGACGCGGGGCTGAAGATGGACCACGTGTACGAGGCGGACGACCTGGTGCGCGGCAACAACACGATCTTCGTCGCGACGGGCGTCACCGACGGCGCGCTCGTGAAGGGCGTGCGCCGTGAGGACGGCTACGTCTACACCGAGAGCGTCGTGCTCCGCGGCGCGTCGGGCACGCTCCGCCGGATCAGCTCGGACCACCTCGTCTCGAAGTGGCTCTGACCGGTTCGTGACGACCGGTCGAGCGCCCCTCGACGGGGTGTCGTGACCGGATCGCGATGTCAACCTCCGGGGGCGTTCAGCTTTCGTTTGGCACAATGGTGGGTGTCATCGATCGATGGCGCCTGCCCCTGGTGGGTCGACCGAGAAGAGGGATCCGAGTGTCGAATCCGGCGAACGATTCCGCACCTCGCACCGGTGCACATGCCGTTGTCGCCAACGCGGTGAAGGCCAACGCGGCCGTCGCGCCGCAGGCGCAGATCGACCCGGCCCGCCGACCCGACGTGCTGTTCCGCGTCCGTCGTGAAGAGGGGCAGCAGGCGAGCCCGTGGTGGATGGTCGGCGCCTTCGTCGGTGTCTCCGCCGTCGTGATCTTCCTCTTCAGCTTCGTCCCCGGCGGCGCGTAAGCCTCAGCCGGCGGACGCTTCGGCGTCGGACGCCTGCGCGCCCACCGCATCCGCATCAGCGGGCTCCGCGTCCACCCCATCCGCGTCGGACGTCTGTGCGCCCACGGGCTCCGCGTCCACGCGCTTCGTCACGCCGTCGAGCGCTTCGGCGAACTCGGGTGCGCTGAGCGACCGCGGCCGGTGCTCGACGAGCGGCGGCGTGGTGGTCGCGGCCAGGCGGGTCTCGTCGATGCCGGGGAACTTCCGGGCGCTGACGAGCACGCGCGTCTCGAGGGAGCCGACGAACCGGTTGTAGCTGTCGACCGTGCGTTCGAGGCCGCGGCGCAGATCGTCGACGTGCCCGACCATGCTGCCGAGGCGGTCGTACAGCTGGTTGCCGAGCGTGAACAACTCCCGCGCCTGTTCCGACACGGCCTCCTGCGTCCAGGTGTACGCCACGGTCTTGAGCACCGCCCAGAGGTTCACCGGGGAGGCGAGGGCGACGCGGCGGCCGAACGCGTACTCCAGCAGGCCCGGATCGGCGTCGAGCGCGGTCGAGAGCAGCGACTCGCTCGGGAGGAAGCAGACGACGAACTCGGGACTGCTCTCCAGCCCATTCCAGTACGCCCGCTTCGCGAGCGCGTCGACGTGTGCGCGGACGGCCTTCACATGCTTCGCCAGCAGCTGCTGACGGCGTGCCCCCTCGGCGCCGCCCGCGGCATCCGAGATCTCGGACGCTTCGAGGAACGCGTCCAGCGGCACCTTCGCGTCGACGGCGATCGCCTTGCCGCCGGGAAGCCGCACCACCATGTCGGGGCGGCCGGCACCCGCATCCGTCGTCATGCCGGACTGCAGGTCGAAGTCGACGTGGCGGGTCAGGCCCGCGGCCTCCACGATGCGGCGCAGCTGCGTCTCGCCCCAGACGCCGCGGGCGCTGGAGGAGCGCAGCGCGCTCGCGAGGGAGTCGGTCGTGCGGCGCAGCGACTCGTCGGCCTCCTGCGCGCGGCGCAGCTGCTCGGCGAGGGCGCCGTACTGGTTGTGCCGATCGCGCTCGAGGTCTTCGACCTTGCGCTGCATGTCGAACAGGCTCTCGCGCACCGGGGCGAGCGCACGGAGCACCGACTGCTCCCGTGCCTCGCGCTCGTGCTGCGCCTCGCGCTCCCGCCGGGCCTCATCGAGCTGCTGCAGTGCCGCGCGCGCGGTCGCCTCGGCGGCGGCGACCTTCGCGAGGTCGTCGGCCCGCGACGCGGACGCGCGACCGGACGCGGCGAACCACCCGCCCGCGGCGCCGATGACGAGCGCGAGGACCGCGACGAGGGTGATGAGCACTGCATCCATGCTTCGAGTGTGCCCGGGGCCTCCGACATCGCCCGGACCCCCGCGAGCATGTCCCACTTCCTGCCGCTTTGCGGTGCCCATAGCTGCAGGAAGTGGGACATGTTCCGCAGAACGTGGGACACGCCCGTGGAGGAGGCGGCGCGCGGATGCGGCGGCCGACCCGGATGCGGCGCCGGGATGCGGCGGCCGGCCCGGATGGGGCGGTGAACCGTCGCGCGCGCCCTACGTCGCGACGACCTCGGCGATCTCGATCGCGCCGACCTTCAGGCCGCAGGACGCGATGAGGGTCTCGATGTCGGCGGCGCCCTGCAGGCGCGCGGCGTGCGTCATGATGTGCGCGCAGGCGGCGGCGTCGGCGGTCGCGTCGTGGTGTGCGAACTCGCCGAACCCGGCGTGGGCGGCCACGATCGGCAGCCGGTGCGAGGGCAGTTCGTAGAGCTTGCGCGAGACCTGCAGGCTGCAGGCGTACCGGTACGGCGGGCAGGCGTCGCCGGTCGCCTCGCAGGCGCGGCGCAGCACCGCCATGTCGAATCCGGCGTTGTGCGCGACGAGGGTGTCGTCACCGGCGAAGGCGACGAGGTCGTCGAGCTGCTCGCTCCAGCTCTTCGCGCCGATCACGTCCTCCGGGCGGATGCCGTGGATGCCGATGTTCAGGTCGAAGAAGCGGTCGTGCCCGGCGGGCGGGCGGATGAGCCAGCCCGCGGTCTCGACGATCACGCCGTCGCGGACGCGGGCGAGACCCACACTGCACGCGGAGGCGCTGGATGCGTTCGCCGTCTCGAAGTCGATCGCGGTGAAATCCAGTGGCACGACTCCACCCTCGCCGCAGCATCCCGCGATCGTGCCCAGGCACGCCGAAGACCCGGCGCGTCGGTCGTCCGATGCGAGCGCCGGGCCTTTGCGCGGCGGGGGGTCAGTCCGTGCCGGGGGACTGCCCGCGGACGCGGGCGAGCGCCTCGAGCAGGTGACCGAGTCGTGTCTTCGTCTCCGTGTACTCGGTGGAGCCGATCGGCAGCGTGGCAAGGCGGGAGCGGACCTGCAGGACCGTCTGCTCCAGCGTCAGTTCGTCCGTCATCATGGCCCGCATGCTAGGCCCGTCGGTGGCGGAACGGAAGGGGCTCGCCACCCGCATCCGCATGTCGTCGGGCGGGCGTATCGTCGGCGCCATGGTGGGTCGTGAGGAGCTGTCCACGTCGTTCGGCGGCGCCGCGCAGGAGTACGAGGCGGGTCGCCCGTCGTACCCGCCGGATGCGGTGCGGTGGCTGCTGCAGCCGGTCGAGGCGCGCAGCCCGGTCACGGTCGTCGACGTGGGCGCCGGCACCGGCAAGCTCACCCGCGTGCTCGTCGACCTGGGGGCGGCGGCCACGGCGGTCGACCCCGACCCGGCGATGCTCGCCACGCTCCGCGCGAACCTCCCCGACGTCCCGACGCTCACCGGGCGGGCGGAATCGCTCCCGCTGGCGGATGCTGCGGTCGACGCGGTGGTGTTCGGTCAGGCGTGGCACTGGGTCGACGTGGCGGCCGCATCCGTCGAGTGCGGCCGCGTGTTGCGCCCCGGCGGCGTGCTCGGGCTGGTCTGGAACATCCGTGACGGGAGCGTCGACTGGGTGCGCCGGCTGACCGAGGCGATGCGCGGCAGTCATGCCGAAGCTCTCATCGACGGCGACGGTCCGAGCGTGGGGGAGCCGTTCGCGGGGCTCGAGGTGCGCACCTGGACCTGGTCGCGCCCCGTGACCCGTGCGGACCTGTTCGCGATGGCCCGCTCGCGCAGCCACGTGATCACCGCCGAGCCGGCGGAGCGCGCGCGCATCGAGCAGGCGCTGGGCGCCCTGTGCGGCGAGATCGGTGCGGTGGGGGATGCGGTCGTCGAGCTGCCGTACGTCACGCACGCGTACCGGGCCGTCCGCCCCTGACGGCTCGCGGAGATCCGCCACGTAGACTGGACTCCCGTGGCCCTCACCATCGGAATCGTCGGACTGCCCAACGTCGGCAAGTCCACCCTGTTCAACGCCCTGACCAAGAACCAGGTGCTCGCCGCGAACTACCCGTTCGCGACGATCGAGCCGAACGTGGGCGTGGTGAACCTGCCCGACCCGCGCCTGGAGAAGCTCGCCGAGATCTTCAAGTCGGAGCGCATCCTCCCCGCCGCGGTGTCGTTCGTCGACATCGCCGGCATCGTGCGCGGCGCGAGCGAGGGCGAGGGCCTGGGCAACCAGTTCCTCGCGAACATCCGTGAGGCCGACGCCATCGCGCAGGTCGTGCGCGGGTTCGCCGACTCCGACGTCGTGCACGTCGACGGTCAGGTCGACCCGAAGAACGACATGGAGACCATCAACGCCGAGCTGCAGCTCGCCGACCTCCAGACCCTCGAGAAGGCGATCACCCGCTATGAGAAGGAGGTGCGGGGCAAGAAGACCGACCCGGCCGTCCTCGAAGCGGCCGTCGCCGCGAAGGACGCGCTCGAGCGCGGCGTGCTCCTCTCCGCATCCGGGATCGACCTCGCCCCCATCAAGGAGCTGGGCCTGCTCACCGCGAAGCCGTTCATCTTCGTCTTCAACGTCGACGAGGACGTCCTCACCGACCCCGACCGCAAGGCCGAGCTCGCCGCGCTCGTGGCGCCCGCGCAGGCGGTGTTCCTCGACGCGAAGATCGAGTCGGAGCTCATCGACCTCGACCCCGAGGATGCCGCCGAGCTGCTGGCCGCGACCGGTCAGGACGAGTCGGGTCTCGACCAGCTCGCCCGCATCGGTTTCGACACGCTCGGCCTGCAGACCTACCTCACGGCGGGTCCGAAGGAGGCGCGCGCCTGGACGATCGGCAAGGGCTGGAAGGCCCCGCAGGCCGCCGGCGTCATCCACACCGACTTCGAGCGCGGCTTCATCAAGGCCGAGGTCATCTCCTTCGACGACCTGGTCGAGTGCGGCTCGGTCGCCGAGGCCCGCGCCAAGGGCAAGGCCCGTATGGAGGGCAAGGAGTACGTCATGCAGGACGGCGACGTGGTGGAGTTCCGCTTCAACGTCTGAGCGCGCCTGGCTCGGGCGGCTGTCCCCCCCCGCATCCGTTCCGCGGGTCGGGTAAGGCTAGGCTTACCTCGTGGGTAGGAAGAAGAACACGCCGTCCGAGCGCGAATTCATCGTGGCGCACGTCGTCCGGAGCGAGCGGCTGAGCGAGCACTTCGTCCGCGTGACCCTCGGCGGGTTGGCGGGCCTCCAGCCGCGCGGCGCCGACCACTGGTGCCGCCTGTTCTTCACACGGGAGGGGCAGGACGTCCTGGCGCTACCCAGCAGCACCACCGAGATCGGCTGGTACGTGCAGTACCTCGCGACGCCGCGCGCGCGACGGCCGTGGGTGCGCGCCTACACGCTGCGCGACGTGCGCCCCGAGCTGGGTGAGGTGGACATCGACTTCGTCATCCACGTCGACGACGACGGGAACATCGGACCTGCTGCCCGATTCGCGCTGGAGGCGGAGCCCGGGGACCGCGTCGGCTTCCTCGACCAGGGCATCGGATTCACGCCCGACCACCCGCACGACTGGACCCTCCTCGTGGGCGATGAGACGGCGCTGCCCGCTGTCGCGGGTATCTGCGGCTCGCTCCCGCAGGACGCCGTCGGCCTCGCGATCATCGAGGTGCCCACCGCCGATGACCGTCAGGCGTTCCCTGCACCGGACGGCATGGAGATCAGGTGGGTCGTCCGGAGCGAGTCGGCGGATGCGGGCGCGAAGCCCGGCGAACTCGCGCTGCAGACCCTGATGGCGACGGCGCTGCCCGACGGTGTGGTGCACGCCCACACCATCGGCGAGTCCGCGCTCGCGACCGGCGCGCGCCGTCACCTCGTGCACGAACGAGGGGTCTCGAAACGGCACGTGGACTTCGTCGGCTACTGGCGCCACGGCCGGGCCGCGACCAGCTGAGCCACCTGTGAGGGCGGCGGGCCCGAGCTCAAACCGCGCATCTGGTACGGCATGCCGGTGTACGCGCGGTCGGCGGGTGCGCCGGCGCTCATCACGCTGCGTGACGACGAGCGGGTCAACCTCGCGCTGACCGAGAAGGTCGAGCTCCGCCCGGCCGGCGGCACCGAGGGGATGCTGATGCCGGCGGCGTGGTACTTCGACGCCGTCGACGAGGTGACCGAGCGACGCATCGCAGCGATCGTCCGCGCCGCGATCGCCTGAGGCGCGCAGTCCACGGGACCCCGGCGTCTCCGTGCGCCGGCCGCATCCGCCGCCGAGCCACCCCTCTTCCATCGAACCACCCCTGTATCTGATGCAGACAACGGGGTGGGTCGCAGGAAAGGGGGTGGCTCGGCGGTGGGGGCGTGGGGAGCGCCGGGCCGGGTGCGACCGACGCTCCGGTCGATGTCGTCCTGGTCGCTGTTGCCGAACGAGCGGAACATCATCGCGCTGAGCGCGAAGGGCGAGACGTGGATGCCGGTGCGGCCGAGAGGGCGGTAGCGCATGATGTGGACTCCTGGAGATCGGGGGATGGGAGCGCTACGCTGAAGCGGAACGGTATTCCGGAACTATGCGGAACGCTGTTCCGATTGTGAAGAGGAGTCTGCATGACCGAACCCACGGCCGTGTCGCCCCGTCGTCGAGCGGATGCGGTCCGCAACGCCGAAGCCGTGCTCGAGGCGGCGAAGGCGGCGTTCGCGGAGACGGGCGTCGACACCCCGATGCGCGACATCGCCGCACGGGCGGGCGTCGGCGTGGGGACGATCTACCGCAGCTACCCGCAGCGGTCGGACCTCATCATCGCGGTGTTCCGGTTGGAGGTGGACGCCACGGCGCTCGCCGCCGAGGAGCTCGGCGCGCAGCATCCGCCCGCCGAGGCGCTGCGGCTGTGGGCAGAGGGCTTCGCGCGGTTCGTCTCGACCAAGCGCGGGCTGAAGGACGCGCTGCACTCCGGCGACCCCGCGTACCAGTCGCTCCCCGCGTACTTCCTCGGCACCCTCGCCCCCCGGGTGCAGCGCATCCTCGACGACGGCGCCGTCGCGGGGACGATCCGGGCCGACGTCACCGCCGAAGACCTCATTCTCGCCCTCAGCCGCCTCGCCGGTGAGGGCCCCGACGGCGGCCGCATGACCGGTGTGCTCGTCGACGGGCTCCTGCGCGGCTGATCCCACGGCACCCGATGTGGGTTCGAGGCTTCGGCCCAGTGCGCATCCGTTCGGTGAGTGCGCACCCGATCGGATGCGCGGTCGCGAAACGGATGCGCGCTGGCGCGGTCAGCGCTCGGCGGTCGGAGGATGCGGCGGAGTGCCGGCCGCATCCGCTGCGCGTCACGCGAGGACGGCGTAGGAGCCGAAACCGATCGCGACGAAGAACGCCAAGACGGCGAGGAGGAGCGAGACCGGCGTCATCGTGAGGCGCTCGGGGCGGCTGCGGGATGCGAGGTTCGCGAGGACGCCGAAGAGGAGGTATGCGAACACGACCCACATCGCGATGACGCTGAAGAGGTCGGGGAACACCTCGAGGAACCCGATGCGGTCCCACGCGATGAGCGCCATGACGGCGTAGACGAGGATCGCGACCAGGCTCGCGACACGTCTGCCGGCGGGGAGGACGCGGTCCTTGCCGCCCCACGCGAAGTGGCCGAGCGGTGCGCCGAGCGCGAGCGCGAGCTGGAAGACCGCGAGCAGACCGAGGACGACGGTGAAGGCGAGGACGAACGGCACGGCCATACCGTAGCGGCTCGGTCCTGCCCGCGGCTCCGTCCCGCTCACGGCGGTGCCGTGCCGGCGGCGATGCCGTGCCGGCTCAGAGCTTCTCGCCGGGGAGCTTCCCGCTCTGCTCGAACCACGAGCGCAGCTGCGCCTCGTCGAGGTCGTCCGTCTCGCGGATGTCGAGATAGCGCACCTCGGGGTGCTTCGACGCCTTCGGGGGTTCCGGGGTGAGCGACGTGCCGCGGTGGAACGCGATCTGCACGTACTTCGTGAAGCAGCGGAAGCTCAGCAGCCACGTTTCGCCGTCCGTGCCGTAGAACGGCTGGTTCCACTTCACGGCCTTGCGGACATCGGGGATGCTCTCGGCGATGAGCCGGTCGAGCGTGCGCCCGATGTCGCTCTTCCACTCCGGCATCGCCGCGATGTACGCCTGCACGGGCGCATCGCCGTCGCCCTTCGGGATCTGCGGGTTCCCGCCCGACAGCAGCCTCGGTGCCTCGTCGCTCATGCCGTCGAGCGTATACGGATGCCGCACCCCGGTGTGCACGGCGCGACCGTTCGCCAGTGCGCACCCGTTTCGTGAGCGCGCACCCGATCGGATACTCCCTCACGAAACGGATGCGCACTCGGGCGGGGTGGGTGCGCCCGGCGGGGGTCGCTGTTCCGCACACACCGCCGAGACCGCATCCATCACTCGAGACCACATGCAGTTGGGGCGGGTGCGGGTGCTCGGCCGCGTACGCTCCGTGGATGGGCCAGGTCGAACTCCGCGGACGTCTCGTCTGCGCGGACACGGATGTTGCCGCCACCGTCGTGCGGCACTTGCCGCTGCACACCGCGCTGAGCCGTGCCGAGCCGGGGTGTCTGCGGTTCGAGGTCACGGCGACCGCCGATCCGCTGGTGTGGGAGGTCGCCGAGCTGTTCGCCGACCGTGCCGCCTTCGACGCGCACCAGGCACGGGTCGCCGCGAGTGAGTGGGGTCGCGCGACCGCCGGGATCGCCCGCGAGTACAACGTCACCGAGGCCGACTGAGCCGCGCCCACTCGCGAACGCGCACCCGTTTCGCGAGCGCGCACCCGATCGGATACCCCCTCACGAAACGGGTGCGCACTCGGCCGGGCCGTGCCGGCGGCAATCCGGAGCAGCGACCGGCGGCAGCGACCCACGCCGCGCACCGACCTAGTTCAGCCGGGTCCTGCTGCGCCCCTGCGCCGCAGCGCATCCAGCTCGGCATGGCACCCGCTGGCCGCTGAGTCGCGGACAACAGGAAGGGGCTCGGTTCAGCCGAGCAGTTCCGCCAGCAGCGTTTCGACGCGGCCCTTGATCTCGTCCCGGATCGGGCGCACCGACTCAATGCCCTGCCCGGCGGGATCGTCGAGCGTCCAGTCCTCATAGCGCTTGCCCGGGAAGAACGGGCACGCGTCGCCGCAGCCCATGGTGATCACGACGTCGGAGTCCTGCACCGCTTCGGTGGTGAGCACCTTCGGCTGCTCGGCGGTGATGTCGATGCCCTCCTCGCGCATGGCCGCGACGGCGACCGGGTTGATCTGGTCGGCGGGCATGGATCCGGCGGAACGGACCTCGACGCGGCCGCCTGCGAGTTCGCGGAGATAGCCGGCGGCCATCTGGGAGCGCCCGGCGTTGTGGACGCAGACGAAGAGGACGGAAGGCTTCTGGTCGGTCATGGTTCTTTCGCTTCTTTCAGTCGGTGAGGGTAGCGAGGAGGCCGCGGACGCGGCCCTCGATGTCCTGACGGATCGCTTCGACGCCCTCGGGCGAGGCCAGCGCAGGGTCGCCCACGGCCCAGTCCTCGTAGCGGACACCGGGGATGATCGGGCAGACGTCGCCGCAGCCCATCGTGACCACGACGTCGGCCGCGCGCACGGCGTCATCGGTGAGCGGCTTCGGGAACGCCGTCTCGGCCTCCTGCGCGCCCTCGATCTCGGTGAGCAGCGAGCGCACGTGCGGGTGCACGTCCGACGCCGGGGTGGATCCTGCGGAGCGTGCGACGACGCGGCCGTCGGCGAGCTGGTTGACGATCGCGGCGGCGAGCTGGGAGCGGCCCGCGTTCTGCACGCAGACGAACAACACCTGCGGCACCCCGGCCGAGCGGTCCCGCGTCAGGTCGGCGAGGCGCTGCCGGGCGAACCGTTCGGTCAGCGGGATCATGTGCGCGGTCAGCTTGGCCGAACGCACCAGGCTGGCGTAGGACTCGCGTACGATCGCGATCACGAGGTCCCGATTCAGCCCGGACAGCTCGTCCGCGAGCTCATCGGCGAGGCGGGTCACGCGGGCGTCCATCTGCTGCAGGGCCTCGGCCCGTGCTGCGGTGTCTTCGGGCTCGTCGGTGACGGCCGCGGCGGGAGCGAACGCGTCGAGGAGGGCCGCGACGGCGCGCTGCTTGCCCGGTGCGATGCGGTAGTACACCCAGGTGCCGCGCCGCTCGGACAGCAGCATCCCGGTCTCCTTCAACACCTTCAAGTGGTGCGAAACGGTCGGCTGCGACACCTCGGCGAGGTCCGCGAGGTCGCACACGCAGGACTCGCCGCGCGGGTCGGTCGCGATCGCGGAGAGCATCCGCAGCCGCAGCGGGTCAGCGAGCGCTTTCAGTGCCCCGGCCACGGTCGTGGCGACCTCGGTGCCGATCGCGTGCGCCGTGGACGGTGCGCACGTGTCGGCGTCAGAGATGACGGTCGTGTCGGTCATGACGTCCTCGATTCGGTGGCGTAGGGGTCGGTGTGGAACCAGGCCTTCGCGGCCCAGAGTGAGACGTAGACGAGGCCCACGAGCACGGGCACTTCGATGAGCGGGCCGACGACCCCGGCCAAGGCCTGGCCGGATGCCGCGCCGAAGGTGCCGATCGCGATCGCGATGGCGAGCTCGAAGTTGTTGCCCGCGGCGGTGAACGCGAGCGTCGTGGAGCGCGCGTAGCCCAGGCCGAGTGCCTTGCCCAGCAGGATGCCGGCGAACCACATCAGCGCGAAGTAAACCAGCAGCGGCAGCGCGATCCTGGCGACGTCCATCGGGTGGGAGGTGACCTGTTCGCCCTGCAGGGCGAACAGCAGCATGATCGTGAACAGCAGCCCGTAGAGCGCCCACGGCCCGATCCTCGGGAGGAACTTCTCCTCGTACCAGTCGCGCCCCTTGCGCTTCTCACCGACGAACCGGGACGCGAAGCCCGCGACGAGCGGGATACCGAGGAACACGAGCACGTTCAAGGCGATCTGCCAGACCGAGATCTCCAGCCCCTGCGCATCCAGCCCCAGCCAGCCCGGCAGCACGGTCAGGTAGAACCAGCCCAGCACCGAGAACGTCACGACCTGGAAGACCGAGTTGATCGCCACCAGCACCGCGGTCGCCTCCCGGTCACCGCACGCGAGGTCGTTCCAGATCACGACCATCGCGATGCAGCGGGCCAGCCCCACGATGATCAGCCCGGTCCGGTACTCCGGCAGGTCGGGCAGGAAGATCCACGCGAGCGCGAACATCACCGCGGGCCCCACGAGCCAGTTCAGCACGAGCGAGGAGACAAGAAGCTTCTTGTCGCCCGTGACGGCGGCGACTTTGTCGTAGCGGACCTTCGCCAGGACCGGGTACATCATCACCAGCAGGCCCAGCCCGATCGGGATCGAGATCCCGCCGACCTCCATCGCGGACAGCGCGCCCGAGAGCGCGGGCACGAAACGGCCGAGCAGGAGGCCCGCGACCATCGCGAGGCCGATCCACAGCGGCAGCCACTTATCGAGGGTGGAGAGCCGCTTTGGGGCGGTGCGGGTCAGTGTGTCGGTCATGCGAGCAGCTCCTCGATCTTCGCCGCGTAGACGGGTTTCGGGTGCGCGCCGATCAGCACGTCTCCCCGTTCCCCGTTCCGGTAGAAGCCGAGGGTCGGAATCGAGGTCACGCCGGCCGCGGTCACGGTCTCGGGGTTCTGGTCGGCGTCGACCTTCACGATCTTCACCCGGCCCGCGTACTCGCCGGCGAGATGGTCCAGGATCGGGGCGATCGCCTTGCACGGGCCGCACCAGGTCGCCCAGATGTCGACCACGACCGGCAGCTCGGACTCGAGCACCTCCGCCTGGAAGGTGGCGTCGGTGACGGGTGTGACGGTGCTCATGCGGAGACCTCCAAAGCAAGCTCGGAAACGGTGGCGGGTGCGAGGTTCGACAGGTAGTGCTGGGCGTCCTGCGCCGCCGCGCAGCCCGTGCCCGAGGCGGTGATCGCCTGCCAGTACGTGTGATCGACGAGATCCCCGGCCGCGAACACCCCGGCCAGGTTCGTCCTCGTCGACGGGTGCGCGACCCGCACGTACCCGTCCGCGTCGGTGTCGACCTGCCCGGTCACGAGCTCGGAGCGCGGGTCGTGCCCGATCGCGACGAACACCCCCGTCGCGTCGAGCCTCCGCTCGGCTCCGGTGACGGTGTCGCGCAGCGTGAGCCCGGTGACCTGCTCGTCGCCGAGGATCGCGGCGACCTCGCTGTTACAGGCGACCTCGATCTTCGGATCATCGAGCACGCGCTGCGCCATGATCCTCGACGCCCGGAACTCGTCCCTGCGGTGCACCACGGTCACCTTCGACGCGAACCGGGTGAGGAACAGTGCCTCCTCCATCGCGGAGTCCCCGCCGCCGACCACGACGATCTCCTGCTCGCGGAAGAAGAACCCGTCGCACGTCGCGCACCACGACACACCGTGCCCGGACAGGCGCTCCTCCCCGGGAAGGCCGAGCTTCCGGTACGCGGAACCCATCGTGAGGATCACTGCGCGTGCCCGGTACGTCGCCCCTGCACCGGTTTCGATGGTCTTCACGTCGTCGTCGAGCTCGAGGCGGATCGCGTCGTCGTAGACGATCCGAGCGCCGAACCGCTCCGCCTGCGCCCGCATCGACTCCATGAGCTCCGACCCCTGCACACCATCGACGAAACCCGGGAAGTTCTCCACCTCGGTCGTCGTCATCAGCGCACCGCCCGCGGTCACCGAACCCGCGATCACCACCGGCTCGAGCCCCGCACGCGCCGCGTAGACCGCGGCCGTGTACCCCGCGGGACCGGACCCCACGATGACCAGTTCGACTTCTTGGTTCGACATGCTTCTATATTGACATCTATCGAATCAATCCGAGAGTCCGCGATGGCTTTGCCACCGGATGTTCACCTGCCGTGCTCAGGCATGACCATCAACGCCCTTTGCGCGCGACCTCCGCATCATCGACGAAGAAGCGCGAAAAGTGCACTCTTCAACAATCGGACCTACCAGTGCGCGCAGCCGACGTCCGCGCCATGGCGCATCTCGCCCGCGAGTACGCGCTGCCCGAGCTCCCGGACGAGCGGCTCGACGCCTTCGACCGCCCGGTGCTCATCGTGACGGGGCGGCAGGACTCGGTCGTCGGGGTCGAGGACCAGTGGGCGCTCGCGCAGCGGCTGCCGCGCGCGACCTACGCCATGCTCGACCGTGCCGGGCCCAATCTCTCGATCGACGCACCGGATGCGGTCCGCGCGCTGCTGCGCGACTGGGCCGCCCAGGTCGCGGCGCGCTGACATGCGCATCACGCGTCCGGTTGCTGGCAGGATGCTGTCGAGCTCATCCGTCACCCGAAAGGACGCCATGACGTCTTCGCAGTCCGCATCCGCTCTCGTCACCGTGGGTCGCCTCACGACCGCTGCCGGCACGCTGCTGCTCGCGGGCGGTGCCGCCGCGTGGGCGGTCGTGACCCAGCAGCTGGGCGCCGAGAAGATCTCGGTGCCCGATGACGCCGACGTGCTGCCGGGCAAGCCCGTGCAGGGGCCGGTCACCGCATACGCTGAGGCGCTCGTGATCAAGCGGAACGCCGAGCGCGGGTCGGCGGGCAAGACGTTCGCCGACATCAGCGAGGAGCTGAAGACCGTCGAGAAGGGGAGCGACGAGGAGCGGAAGCTGCGCGGGCAGAGCGCGGCGCTGTCGACCGCGGCGTCGCTGCGCACCTCGCTCATGACGTCGGTGCTCGCGTACGGCGTGAGCGCGCTCGTCGCAGGGCTCGGTGCGTTCTTCCTCGTCACCGGGCGGGTGCTCCGCCGCGGCTGACCGCGCAGCGTCAGTGGGAGACTGGAACGGATGCCGTTCACCCTCGCCGCGCCCGTGCACAGCGAGCTCCTCATCAAGAAGAGCCGCTTCATCGGCTGCGTCGAACCCGTCTCCGGGCGAGAGCAGGCGGTCGCGCGCGTGCAGGAGTTGTGGGCGCAGCATCCGGACGCCCGGCACATCTGCTGGGCGCTCATGGCGGGCGGGCATTCCGCCGCGGTCGACGACGGCGAGCCGAGCGGCACCGCCGGACGGCCGATGCTCGACGTGCTGCGGTTCCAGGAGCTCGAGGGCGTGCTCGCGACGGTGGTCCGCTACTTCGGCGGCGTGAAGCTCGGCGCCGGCGGACTCGTCCGCGCGTACACGGATGCCGTCGCCCAGGCCCTCACGGATGCGGAGCGCGTGCCGCTCGTGCGCACCCGGACGCTCCGCGTGACCGTGCCGTACGCCCTCGAGGGGCTGGTGCGCCGCGAGCTCGACGCGCACGGGGCGACACTCGGCGAGGTGCAGCACGGCGAGGGCGTGACGATCGCGTTCGAGCTGGCCGAGGACCGCGCCGCCGAGGTCGCCGCGCGGATCGACGACGTGTCGCAGGGGCGGGCCGTCTGGGGCTGACGCATGGGACGATGAACCCATGGCTCTCCACGTGCTGACCGGTGCAGGTTCGGGGATCGGGGCGGCGCTCGCGACGCGCCTGCGCGAGCGAGGTGACGACCTCGTGCTCGTCGCCCGCAGCGCCGAGCGTGCGGAGGAGCTCGAGGACCGGTTCCCGGGCTCGACGACGCTGGTGGCCGACCTCGACGTGCCCGCGACCATCGCGTCGGCGCTCGCCGGTCAGCGGCTGCCCGAGCGGGTCGACGCGCTCATCCACGGCGCCGGTGTCGTCGACCTCGGGCCGGTCGCCGACCTGCCGGTGTCGTCGTGGGAGTGGCAGCTGAACGTGAACCTCATCGGTCCGGCCGAGCTCACCCGCATCCTGCTGCCCGCGATCCGCGCGACGAAGGGGCAGGTGCTGTTCGTGAACTCCGGTGCCGGACTGCGTGCCGCGCCGGAGTGGTCGGCGTACGCGGCGTCGAAGCACGGGCTGAAGGCGCTCGCCGACTCGCTGCGGCAGGAGGAGGCGCCGCACGGCGTGCGGGTGTCGTCGGTGTTCCCCGGGCGCACGGCGACGCCGATGCAGGAGCGCGTGCACGAGCAGGAGGGCAAGGCCTACGACCCGGATGCGTTCATCGACCCGGCGTCGGTGGTCGCCGGCATCCTCACCGCCCTCGACATGCCCCGCGACGCGCAGGTGCCCGAGCTGCACATCCGCCCCGGCGTTTGACGGCGTCGATCGACGCGCGAGGCGAGACGAAACGCATCCTCACTCGCTAGCCTGACCTCATCCACTCAAGGGGAGGTCGATGATGACGACGAAGACGGATGCCACGGTGTCGACGGGCGGCAAGATCGGTCTCGGCCTGCTCGGGATCGTGCAGGTCGCGTTCGCGTTCCTCGCGTTCTGGGACCTCGCGTTCCGCGACGCCTCAGAGATCCGCGGGCCGAAGCCGGCGTGGATCCCGGCGATCCTCGTGAACTGGATCGGCCCCGCCGCCTACTTCCTGGTAGGGATCAAACACCGCAGGTGAGGCCGCTCAGCCCCAGGTGAAGCGGAACCGCTCCGCGCGTTCCTCGACGCCGCGCTCGCTCCACGTCTCGTGCTCGAGTCGGCGGACGGCGGTGATCGCCTCGACGAGCTCCGGTCCCAGTACGCGGTTCGCGATGGGTGACCGTTCGAGCCGGGCGAGTTGCTCGTTCGTGTCGGTGGGAAGCAACGGGGCATCGTCGGATGCCTCGGGCAGAAGCGGTGCGTTTCGTTTGATGCCGTCGAGCGCGCCGCCGAGGATGAGCGCGGTCGCAAGATACGGGTTCGCTGACGCGTCGATCGGCTTGATCTCGATGTTCGCGCCGGACGGCGTGCCCGCTGTCGCGGCGACGAGCCTGACCGTGGCCTCACGATCCTCGAGCCCCCACCGGCAGGTCGCACCGGACCACATGCCCGGCTTCAGTCGCTCTGCGGAGAGCGGAGACCCTGCGAGGACCGCGCCGATGTCGGGCAGCGTCGCGAGGATGCCGGCGATCGCCGCAGCACCGCGGTCCGTGAGCCCGTACGGCCCGTCGCCACCGGAGAACAGCGGGCCGTCGTCGGCGTGCAGCGAGAGGTGTTGGTGCGCGCCGTTCCCCGCGGCGCCGGCTTCAGGGAGCGGCGAGAACGAGACGCCGTAGCCGGTGTCGCGCGCTGCGAGCCCGACGATGAGCCGGGCGAGCACGAGGTCGTCGGCTGCTTCGACCGGCGGTCTCGGTGCGATCGACAGTTCGAACTGGTTCGGCCCCGCTTCTGCGTGCATCTGCACGATGTCGAGCGCGGCGGTTCGCGCTCGCGCGAGCACGAGCTGGAGGAACGTCGCGTGGTCGGCGACGGCGCGGAGGCCGTACGCCGACCAACCCTCGTTCGGCGCCGGGGCGTTCGGGAAGAGCTGGAACTCCAGCTCGTGCCCGACGGATGCGGTGATGCCCGCATCCTGTAGCCGGGCCACTGTTCGCGCGAGCACAGAGCGGCTGCAGGTGGGATCGACGTCACCGTCCAGCGTGTGAGCGGTGACGGGACCCCAGCTGAGCCCGTCGCCCAGCGCGCGAGCGGCTTCGGCGACGATCCGCAGCCGCATGTCGCCGGCGGGGGAGAACCGCTGCGTGAACGCCAGCTGATCGTCAGCGCGGAACACGTTCCAACTCGGTGAGGCGCCCATCCCGGAGGTCGCGAACTCGTGCGTACGCGCAGCGGGAACCGCCTTCGCGCGCGCGACACCTCCCGGGTCGATCAGAGACCCGATCAGCAGCTGCTCGTCGGCGGTGACGGACATGAGATGAACGTAGCGGGCTCTTGGCGGAGCGCGCGAGACACGCTCCCCGACGCGCGAGTGTGCCCACGCATCTTGGGCGAGGATGAGGGTGGGGGACAAAATGCCCCATGTGTTCGCCTAGGGGAGTGCTTCACCGGTGGTCAACCACGTCAACTTCATCTGGAATATCGCCGAGTCTCTTCGGGGCCCCTTCAAGCCGTCCGAGTATGGGTCGGTCGTGCTGCCGTTCACCGTCCTCCGGCGACTCGACGCAGTCCTTGCCGACACGAAGGCCGAAGTACTCAAGGTGGCCCCCTCGGTAGCCGACCTGCCGGATGTGCTGCAGCACATGAAGCTCACCGAGGCAGCGGGGCACCAGTTCTACAACACCAGCGCGTTTGACTTCGGCAAGCTTGTCGCCGATCCGCAGGACCTGCGTTCCAACATCGCCGCGTACCTGGCAGGGTTCTCGTCCAACGTGCGTGACATCTTCGAGCGATTCGAGTTCGACAAGACGCTGAACAAACTCGCCGAGAAGAACAAACTCTTCGCCGTCACGGAGAAGTTCGCCCAAGCAGACTTCCACCCGCGCACCGTCAGCAACATCCAGATGGGGCTCGTGTTCGAGGAGCTCATCCGGTGGGCGAATGAACGCTCAAACGAGACCGCCGGCGACCACTACACCCCGCGTGAGGTGATCTCGCTGATGGTGCAGCTGATCTTCGCACTCGACGATGACGCGCTCACCAAGTCCGGTGTCGTCCGCTCGATCTACGACCCGACAGCGGGCACGGGCGGCATGCTGTCGGTCGCCGACGAGTACCTGCGGCGTGCGAACCCCGGCATCCAGCTCAGCCTGTACGGGCAGGACTACAACGACGCCTCCTACGCAATCTGCAAAGCCGACATGGTTATCAAGGGTCAGGATGTCGACAACATCGCCCTCGGCGACACCCTCACCGAAGACGCCTTCGAAGACAAGAAGTTCGACTACGGCCTGTCCAACCCACCCTTCGGCGTCGACTGGAAAGACCAGCGCGCCGTCGTCGAAGACGAGCACAACAAGCTCGGGTTCAAAGGCCGATTCGGCCCCGGCACCCCGACCGTCAGCGACGGGGCGATGCTGTTCCTCCTCCACCTCGTGTCGAAGATGCGCAAACCCGAGGACGGCGGCTCGCGCATGGCGATCGTCCTCAACGGGTCGCCCCTGTTCTCGGGCGGCGCGGGCAGCGGCGAGTCGAACATCCGCAAGTGGCTACTCGACAACGACCTCGTCGAGGCGATCATCGGCCTGCCGAAGGACATGTTCTACAACACCGGCATCTCCACCTACATCTGGGTCCTCACCAACCGCAAGCAGGACGAACGCCGCGGCAAGGTGCAGCTCATCGACGCCCGCGAGATGTTCACCAAACTTCGCAAAGGCCTCGGCTCCAAGCGCAACGAACTGTCCGCCGAGAACATCCACACCATCGTCGAGCTGTATTCCCGATTCGAGGCCGACGAGCACTCGAAGATCTTCCGCAACGAAGACTTCCTCTACCGCACCATCACGGTCGAGCGTCCGCTGCAGCTGAGCTGGCAGGCGACCTCCGACCGCATCGACACCGTGTTCGAGGCCAAGACCGTGCAGAAGCTGAACGAGACGGATGCCGCCGCCCTCCGCGCCGCGCTCGACCGACTCGGATCAGACAAGGTGTGGACCAACCGTGCAGAGTTCCACAAAGCACTGAAGGATGCCGCGAAGGCCGAAGGTCTCACGTTGCCGGCGCCGCTGCTGAAGGCGGTGACGATGGAGCTCGGCGAGCAGGACGACACCGCCGACATCTGCCGCGACGCCAAGGGCAACCCCGAACCCGACACCTCGCTGCGCGACACCGAGAACGTGCCGTGGGACGAAGACATCGACCAGTACGTTGCCCGCGAAGTGCTCCCCTACGCCCCCAGCGCCTGGGTCGACCACACGAAGACCAAAGACGGCGCCGAAATCCCCTTCACGCGCCACTTCTACCAGTACGTGCCACCGCGTCCCCTCGAGGAAATCGACCGCGACCTCGAACGCGTCATGGACGAGCTCCGCGCGATGCTCGCGGAGGTGGAACGATGAATCCACGGGCGGAACTGGCTGCGGCTCCCCGGATCCCTCTTCGGTATCTCGTCGAGTTCAACCCCAGACCACGTCCGACGAGCGACGAGTCTTGCTACCTACCGATGGAAGCGATCAGCGAGTTTGGCGGCACTGACACCTCGCGGACGCGACCGACGAGCGATCTCCTCAGCGGGTATTCATTTGTCGCAGACGGCGACGTCGCGTATGCGAAGGTCACGCCGTGCTTCGAGAACGGCAAGGGGCTCTTAGCGAGGGATCTCCCGAACGGATACGCCTTCGCGACGACCGAGATCTCTGTGCTCCGTCCGCGGCACGGTCTGGACGCTCGCTTCCTCGCTTGGATCCTGCAGTCCGGCGACTTCCGGTCTTCCGGAGTGTCGCAGATGACCGGGTCCGGCGGACTTCGACGTGTGCCCGATTCCTTCGCTGCGAGCTTCCGGGTGCCCGCGCCCCGCGTCGAGGTACAGCGGGCGATTGCGGACTATCTGGATCGGGAGACGGCGCAGATCGACGCGTTCATCGCGAAGAACGAGGAGCTCATCGCCCTCCTCACCGAACGCCGCGCCGCCGTCATCGCTGATGCAGCGACCGGGGGTGTCCGACAGGAAGCGCGCCTCGTGGACAGCGGCGTCGACTGGATCGGGTCGATTCCGGCCAACTGGGATGTCCGCCCTCTTCGGTGGTCCGCGCGGATCAGAACTGGTACGACGCCTTCCGGTGACATGGTCTTTGCAGACGAGCCGGGCGAACCGTGGATCCGGCCCGACGACCTTGATGTGTCGGGCGCGGCAAGCGTTGCCTCGCGATGGTTGACTCCGGAAGGCGCTACGCAGGGGAGACCTGCGGTTCCAGGTGCAACGCTTGTATGCACAATCGGTGCGACGCTCGGCAAGTCGGGTCGCATTGAGCGTGCCTCATACTTCAACCAGCAGATCACGTCGGTCAGCTGGGCGTTGAATGACGAGTTTCTTTACTGGGTGTTCGTGGCTGCGCGCGAAGCGGTGGCGCGTCTCTCAGTTGGCAACACGCTGCCGATCCTCAACAATGACAAGCTCGCGACCCTGCGTATCCCGGTCCCACCGGTGGAGGAGCAGGGCGTCATTGTCGACTACATTCGCGCGCAGACGACTCGAATCGATGCCGCAATCCAAACAGCTCACCGCGGCGTCGCCCTCGCACGCGAACGACGGGCTGCGCTGATTTCGGCTGCGGTGACGGGGAAGATCGATGTGGGGGTGGCGGTGTGAGTGGTGTTGCTGGGGCGCATCTGGAGTCGGTGCTGGAGAACGAGATCGCAGAGCATCTCGCGGCGAACGGGTGGCTGTATTCGCCGACCGACGCCGGCTACGACCGTGAGCTCGCGCTGTTCCCCGAGGATGTGCTCGGCTGGCTGGCTGATTCGCAGCCGACCGAGTTCGCGAAGGTCGTCCGCCCGCACGACACCCCTGAGAAGCAGGAGGCCTCCCGGCGGTTCCTGATTGAGCGGCTGGCGAAAACGCTCGATAACGACCCGTTGAAGAACGGCGGCACGATCCGGATGCTTCATGACGGGTTCACGGTGTTGCCGCCGCACGGTGGGACGGCGAAGCTGAGGATGGCGCAGTTCCGTCCGTCTACGACGAACAATCCGGAGACGCTTGCGGCCTACGGCAAGATGCGGGTGCGGGTGATGCGGCAGGTGCATTACTCGGTAAAGCACCCGAACAAGGCGCTCGATCTGGTGCTGTTCATCAACGGCATCCCGGTCGCGACGATCGAGTTGAAGACGGACTTCACGCAGTCGATCGGCAACGCGGTGGCGCAGTATCAGTTCGATCGGAACCCTGCCGGGGAGCCGCTGTTCGGTTTCGCGCGGCGGTCGCTGGTGCATTTCGTGGTGTCGAACTCCGAGGTGCGGATGACGACGAAGCTCGCCGGCCCGAAGACTCGATTCCTTCCGTTCAACAGGGGGCATGATCAGGGGGCGGGGAACCCACCGAACCCGAACGGGTCGGCATCGTCCTACTTCTGGAAGGAGATCCTGCAGCGCGACACGTGGCTGCGGCTGTTCGCGTCTTTCGTGCACCTGCAGGTCGAGGTCGACACCGACCCCGACACGGGCAAGAAGACCCGCACCGAGAAGGTGCTCTTCCCTCGCTACCACCAGTGGCGTGCCGTCACTCGGCTCGTGGAAGCTGCACGTGAGGAGGGCGCCGGGCGCCGCTACCTGATTCAGCATTCGGCAGGGTCAGGAAAGACCAACTCGATCTCGTGGCTTGCGCACCGTCTCACCCAGCTTCACGACGATGCCAACAACCGTGTGTTCGACACCGTTGTGGTGGTCACTGACCGCACCGTGCTCGACAAGCAGTTGCAGGACGCGATCACGCAGTTCGAGAAGCAGTCCGGGGTGGTGCAGTCGATCACCCGAGACGGTGGCGAGTCCAAGTCGGCGCAGCTTGCGGCGGCGCTGACCGGTGGCAAGAACATCGTGATCGTCACGATCCAGTCGTTCGAAGCGCTCATCACTGCGATCCAGACGCTCCCGGAGTTGCAGGGGCGCCGGTTCGCGGTGATCGCGGACGAGGCGCATTCGTCGCAGACCGGGTCGACGGCGGGCGCGCTCACGAAGGTGTTGTCGCCGGCTGAGCAGGCCGCGGTCGCGGAGGGTGCGCCCGTGGATTCGGAGGCGTACCTGCAGTGGGCGATGGAGGTCACCGCATCCGCGCCGAACATCTCGTACTTCGCGTTCACCGCCACCCCGAAAGCGAAGACGCTGGAGTTGTTCGGTCGCGTCCCGGATGGCGGTGACGCCCCGGAGCCGTTCGACCTGTACTCGATGCAGCAGGCGATCGAGGAGGGGTTCATCCTCGACGTGCTGCAGAACTACACCCCGTACAAGGTCGCGTGGAAGCTGCAGCATCCGGGCGCTGAGTACGACAGCGATCAGGAGGTCGATGAGTCGACGGCGGTGAAGGCGCTCGTGCAGTTCGTGCGACTGCATCCGACGAACATCAGCCAGAAGGCGAAGATCGTCGTCGACCACTTCCGCGCCTACGTGCGCCCCTTGCTGGACGGCAAGGCGAAGGCAACGGTCGTCACCAGTTCCCGCAAAGAGGCGGTGCGGTGGAAGAAGTACCTCGACAAGTACCTGGATGACACCGGTGTGACCGACGTCCGCTCGCTGGTGGCGTTCTCCGGCACCGTCGACGACCCTGAAGACGTCGGTGAAAACCTCACTGAACGCACGCAGAACCCGGGCGCGCAGAGCGACCTGGCCGAGGCGTTCAAGCCCGCCACCTTCAACGTGATGATCGTCGCCGAGAAGTTCCAGACCGGGTTCGACCAGCCGCGCCTGGTCGCCATGTACGTCGACAAGAAGCTCGGCGGAGTGCAAGCCGTGCAGACCCTGTCGCGCTTGAACCGCACGTACCCGGGCAAGGACAAGACCTTCGTCCTCGACTTCGTCAACGAGCCGCAGGACGTGCTCGACGCGTTCCTGCCGTACTACCGCAAGGCGTTCCTCACCGCGACCACCGACCCGCACATCATCTACGACCTCGTCGCCAAACTCGACTCGTCCGGCATCTACGACATAGCAGAAATTCGCCAGGCGTTCGACGCCGCGCTCACCGGCGGCACCAACGCCAACTCGAAGATCTCGGCCGCGACTGCACCTGCCGTCGACCGCTTCAACAAGCGATGGGTCACAGCCGTGCTCGACGGGGACAAGACCGAGCAGGACGAGCTGAAGCTGTTCAAGTCCGACGTCAACCAGTTCGTGAAGCTGTACGACTTCGTCTCACAGATCCGTAACCTCGAGGACCCCGACCTCCCCCGCAGGCACTACTTCTTCCGCCGCATCCTGCCGCAACTGTCCACCGCCACGTATGACGCACCGGTCGATGTGTCGCAGGTGCAGCTCGTCGGGTACAACATCAAGGCCGGCGAGACGGTGAAGCTCAACCTCGAACAGGGCCCTGGCCTCGATCCCATCACTGCGATCGGTTCGGGCGCGATCCATGAAAAGCACCGCAGCGCTCTCGAGGAGATCATCGAGAAGCTCAACGAACGCCTCGGCGACAAGTACGGCGTCGGGGTCATCGACATCACCATGAACCACATCGTCGGGAAGCTCGCCCTCGACATTGACCTCGCCCGCCAAGCCGGAGTCAACACCCCGCAGCAGTTCGCCGAGTCACCCGTCCTGCCGAAAGCCTTCGCCAAAGCCGTCGTAGAGGTGCGGGACGAGACCCCCGCGTTCATTGATGATCTGCTCGGCGACAGCGCTTTGTTCAACGAGCTTGGCAAAGCGTTGCCGGCGATGCTCTACGAGTTCTTCGCAAACAAGGGCACTGCACACGCCTAAACACACGACCGTCCGTTGGAGCGAGCTGAGGAGTCCATGAACCTTGAAGATGAAGGCATCTCCAAGCGCGACACCTTCGAGCGCGTTCACATTGGCCCGCGCACCGCAGGAGGTCTCTTCACCGTGGGTCTAGAACGGACCCATCGATGCGCCAACTGGGGCGGCAGCGTGTGCCGATTGCCACCTTGACGGGAGCCGAGTGGATCAGCGTGCCGCAATAGGGAGGGAAAGGAAGATGGTGCCGGTATCCGGCAACGATGCAGGATCGTCGGCTGCGGAGCTGTATGTCCTCCCGCCCGTCCAGTTCACCGCCGCGCGAAACGCCCGCGCCGCCGAACTGACCGGTGAGGCAGCGAAGCAGGTCAAGGCGCTCCGGAAGCCGACGGTCGCCGCATGGGCGGTCAATCTCCTCGTCGCCGACGGTCAGCTCGCGCAGGCCATCGAATTATCGGCCGCACTGCGCGAAGCGCAGGAAGACCTCGACGCGGCGGAACTGAAACAGCTCAGCCGGCAGCGCCGCGAACTCGTGGCTTCCCTCGCCAAACGTGCGGGCCAACTTGTGAAGGAGCAAGGCGGTACGTTGAGCGCGTCGGCGCAGGAATCCGTGGCGGCGACGATCAACGCCGCCGTGATGGACGAGCGCGCGGCCGCGGCCGTGCTGACCGGGCGGCTCATCAAACCGCTCGAGGCAGGCGACCTCGATGATCTCGCGGGTCACGTCGCCGGCGCTATCGCAGACGTCCAGCCGCAGCATCCGAAGTCTCGGGACGACCTCGCGGAGCGGCGCGCCCGAAAGGCGGCCGAAGCCGCGGCGAAGGCCGCCGAGCGCGCGGCATCCGAGGCCGAGCGCGCACTTGCGAAGATCGAGGCCCAGCTGGCGAAGGCTCGCGAGCACGCGGACATGCTGCACGAGCGGGCCGAGGACCTCCGCACGCAATTACAGCGGGTCATGGATGAGACCGACGTCGCGGATGACGTGGTCGACGAGCTGGAGACTGAGCGGAAGGAAGCGATGGCCCGGTCAACTCGCGCAAGGAAGGAAGTCGAAAGAACGCAAGACGAACTGGATGACTAGCGCCCGTCCGGTGCGCCAAACACCACATCGATGATCCGGCGGAACTCCATTGCAGAGGCCCGGTCGAAATGAATGCTCTGTGTGGGTGACGCGCCATCGCGGGGGCCGCCCGATGCGTAGTTGTAGAGGTACAGGTATCGAGTGCCGTCCGGCGCGTCGACAGTCTGGAAATAGCCGTCGACCTCGCTCTGCGGCGGCCTAACGTCTCTGCTCCCAGGAATGAGCTTCGCGATCTTTGCCATGACCCCCCCGCCTTCGGTCCGCCCGGCCGCTTTCAGTGAGGGCGCCGGAAGACTCTTGGTTAGGACCTTAGCGCTGCCGCGGGGCGTGTGCCCATCATCCGCCTGCGGCATCCTGGGAAGCATGCTGATCGACCTGAGCCACCCGATTCGCGACGGGATGCCGGTCTACCCGGGCGACCCCGAGGTGGGAATCGAACCCGCACTCACCTACGCGGAAGACGGTGCGTCGGTCGCGCGCGTCCACCTCGGCAGTCACACCGGTACGCACGTCGACGCGCCCGCACACACCGTCCCGGGCGGGCGCACGATGGCCGACATCGCCCTGGAGGAACTGGTCGGCGACGCCGTCGTACTGCGTGCGCACGCGAGCGCCGGGACTGCCTACCGTATGCGTGACCTCACGTTCGACGGGGGAGCGGTCCCGGCCGAGCTGCCGCGGATCGTGCTCATCGACACGGGGTGGGCGGCGAAGTTCGACACGACTGACGCGGTGCATCATCCGTTCCTCGCGCCGGACGCGGCGGAGGAACTCTGGGCGCGCGGGATGCGGGTGCTCGCCGTCGACACGCTGAGCCCTGACCCAACGGGCTCTGGGAGTGGAGGCATCCCGGTTCACGACCTCGTGCTCGGTCGCGACGGACTCATCGTCGAGAACATGACCAACGTCGACCGGCTGCCTGCGCGGGTTCGGGTCGGATTCTTCCCGTTGGCATTGCAGGACGACGGTGCGCCGGTCCGTGGGGTCGCGTGGGTGTAGACCGTGTTCTGAAGTGGCGGCTCACGCGGAGTCAGCGTGTGCAATGCGGCAGAGACTGCCACTTCAGCCGCGTTGGGGTTGCTCAGGTGGTAGATCCGGCCGGGTGGGGCCGCAGTATCCAACGGGAGTTGCCACGCGTACCGGCGGGATGACGGGAGCCGAACCCGCACCACCTCACCCCGCGACCGCATCCTCCGCCCGCGCCCGCTTCACCGCGATCGACAGCACCGCGGCGATCGCGCACAGTGCGGCGCCGCCCCACCACGCGTAGGTGTACTCGCCGAACACGTCGCGGATGACGCCGGCGCCGAACGCGGCGATCGCCGCACCCACCTGGTGCGACGCGAACACCCAGCCGAACACGATCGTGCCGCGGTCGCCGTAGAGTTCCCGGCACAGCGCCGAGGTCGGCGGTACCGTCGCGACCCAGTCGAGCCCGTAGATCACGATGAACAGCACCATGCTCGGGTGCACCGTGTCGGCGAGCAGCCACGGCAGCACGAGCAGCCCCACCCCCCGGAACCCGTAGTACGCGAGCAGCAGCTTCCGCGGATCGAACTTGTCCGTCAGCCAGCCCGACGCGACCGTGCCGACGATGTCGAAGATCCCGACCACGGCGAGCAGGGTCGCGGCGGTCGTAGCCGGCATCCCGTGATCGTGCGCCGACGGGATGAAATGGATGCCGACCAGGCCGTTCGTCGTCGCGCCGCAGATCGCGAACGCGCCCGCGAGCGCCCAGAACGACTTCTTCCGCGCCGCCCACGCGAGTCCCTCGAGCGCACGCCGCGCCGCGTTGCCCGAGACGGTGCGCGGCGGCTCGACGTACGTCGCGGCATCCGCGCCGTAGGGGAGCACCCCGCGGTCGGATGGACGATCGCGCATGACCGCCCACACGATCGGCACCGCCATGAGCGCCGCGCCGGCGATGAGCAGGGATGCGGGCCGCCACCCCTCCGACTCGGCCACCGCCGCGACCGGCGGCAGGAAGATGAGCTGCCCCGTCGCGGACCCCGCCGTCAGCACACCCATGACGAGCCCGCGCCGCGCCACGAACCAGCGGTTCGCGACCGTCGCCGCGAACACCAGCGCCATCGAGCCGGTGCCGAGCCCGATGAGCAGGCCCCAGAACACGAGCAGCTGCCACGACGCGGTCATGAACACGCTGCATCCGGAACCCAGCGCGATGAGCACGAGCGCCGCCGCGATCACCTGACGGATGCCGAACCGGTCCATGAGCGCGGCCGCGAACGGCGCCGTGAGTCCGTACAGCAGCAGGTTCACGCTCACCGCGGCCGACATCATCCCCGTCGACCAGCCGAACTCGTGATGCAGCGGCGTCATCAGCGCGCCCGGCGCCGCGCGGAAGCCGGCCGCGGCGAGCAGCGACAGGAACGCGACCCCCGCGACCCACCATGCCGGGTGGATGCGGTGACGCTGCGGGGAATCGAGGGTGCTCGTGGGTGCGAGCGGGGTGGCCCTCGGGTCGGTCGTCCGGCGGGTCTTTCTCGTGCGGGGGACCCGTGGAGTCTAGCCAGCGACGACGCGCGGCTTGGGTGGCTGCGCCCGGGTCGGCAGTCCGCGGACGGTGCGTGGCAGCATCCGGATGCTGTGCCTCGATGCCCCGGTCGCGACGAGGTCTTGACGGGTCACTTGCAAAATACAAGTGTGTGCGCATGAGCCTCTTCATCACCTGCCCCACTACTCGCCGTTCTGGATGAAGCCCGACGCCGCGTGAGCGACCTCGCCGCCGCACTCGAGATCGTCGGCGCGCGGTGGGCGCTGCGGATCGTGGAGCGCCTGCTCGACGGGCCGCAGCGGTACGGCGACCTGCAACGCGACCTCGGTGTGCCGACGAACATGCTCGCCACGCGCCTGCGCGAACTCGAGGAGGCCGGGGTGCTCGTGCGGCTGCCGCTGAAGCACAACACCCGCGCGTACGCGCTGACCGAGCGGGGGATGGCGCTGCGGGAGGCGATCGACGCGCTCGGGCGGTGGGGCGCCGCGGGGGAGTAGGGGGTGGGGTGCGGCGGTGCGTCTCGCGCGGTGCGGGGGCGCGGCGGTGCGCGTCTCGCGCGGTGCGGATCGGGTCTGGCGCGGCGGTGCGGTGCGGTCGAGCGTCAGGTCTGGCGCGGCGCGGCCACGAGGGCGGCGGCGATCGCGGGATCGAGGCCGGGCATCTCGTCCGTCGGCACGGCCAGGGCGAGCAGCGCACGGCTGAAGAAGTTCCGGCCTGCTGCGGCGAGCGTGATGTCGACGATCTGCCGGTCGGAGAAGCCCACGTCGCGCAGGGTCTGGGTGTCCGCATCCGTCATCGCCGCCGCATCCGTCGACAGCCGCTCGGCGAACCGGATGACCGCGCGCTCCGCCTCGCTGAACCCGCTGTCGTCGCCCGCCGCGAACGCGGCGAGTCCGGCCTCGTCGAGCACGCCGGCACGCACCGACCGGCGGCCGTGCGCGAGCTTGCAATGCGACGACCCGAGCGCGCGCGCCGCGCCGAGCGTCGCCGCCTCGTAGACGCGCACGCCGATCGACGGCACGACCGCGTGGATGAGGGCCTCGAACGCCGCATGCGCCTCGGGATTCATCGCCATCGCCTGCGTGTGGCCGAAGACGACGCCGTCATCGGCGAGGTCCTGTGCGTAGAGGTCGGCGGCGTATCCGGTGACGTCGTCGCGGCTCGGGGGAGTGATGAGCATGGTGATTCCCCTCTCTCGTGAGGGACGGTACGCCTGGTCCGCGCGCGGCGACAGCGGTGTCGATCTCTCCTCCCCAGGTTTGGTGCGCGGCAGGTTTCTCACATCGTCTGTATCTCCGAGAGTCAATGTCGGAGGGTGCTGCAAGACTTGGTATATGCATTCGAACGGGGCGGTTTGGAACAGCGACGGCGACACCGCCGAGCTGGCGCAGATCGCCGCGGACGTCGACAAGACGCGGATGCTGGAGGCACAGGCGCAGGTCGCCCGCATCCGCGCGCTCGCCCGGGCCGCCGACCTCGCCGAGAAGCAGGCGGCGCGGAGTTCCGCGAAGACGCGTGAGCACGAGATGGCGCTGCGCTCCATCGCGGCAGAACTCGCGGGCGTGCTGCGGGTGACCGACCGGTCCGTGCAGCGGCAGATCGACGAGGCGCGCGAGCTCGTGCACGACTACCCGGCCACGCTCGCCGCGTGGGAGGCGGGCCGGATCAACCGCTCGCACGTCCGGATCATCACCGACCTCGGCATGATCCTGCCGGCCGAGGTCCGGCCCGAGTACGAACTCGCCGCGCTGGAGCTGTGCGAGCACGAAACCCCGAACCGTGCGAAGGAGCACCTGGCCGTGCTCGCCGAACGGATGCATCCGCGGAGCCTCGGCGACCGACACCGCGACGCGAAGCTGCAGCGCAAGATCTGCGTCCGGCCACTGCGTGACGGCATGTCCGAACTGCTCGCCGTGCTCCCCACGATCATCGCCGACGGCATCTACGACCGACTCACCCAGCAAGGCCACCTCCTCGTGGAGCATCGCGAACAGGCGAAGCACGAGATGCGGCAACGCGAACGGGATGCCGCAGCCCCGGTGCCGATCATGACCCCGGGTGCCGACACGGATGCGGGTGGCCGCGGTGACGGCCACGGGGCCGGCGACGGTGGTGGCGGGTCTCGCTTCGGGGCGGCGCTCGGTCCTGGCGATACCGACCCGAAGCGCCCGCTGCGGCAGGTCGACGACGACGCGCTGCGGGTGTCGTCGACGGACAACCGCACGATGGACCAGCTCCGCGCGGACCTCTTCGCCGACATGCTGCTCACCTCGGACGCAGGCGCGGATCCGACCCGCGACGACGACGGACCCGGCCTCCTCGGGGCGCTGCGGGCCAAGGTGCAGGTCGTGGTGTCGGCGCTCACGCTCCTCGGGACCGACGACGGACCGGCCAGCCTCATCGGCCGGGCGCCGATCGATCCGCACACGGCCCGCGAACTCGCCGAGGTCACCGGCTCACCGCTCGAACGGCTCCTCAGCGATCCGGTGAGCGGCGCCGTCCTCCAGGTCGACACGTACAAACGACCGGCCCGGATGGACCGGTACGTCAGGGGTCGCGATCAACGGTGCCGGGGTTTCGGGTGTTCCATGCCCGCCATCCGCAGCGAGGTCGACCACACCCACGACTGGGCGCTCGGCGGCAAGACCGAGGTTAAGAACCTGGCACACCTGTGCCAACGACATCATTCGATGAAACAGTTCACGCCCTGGAAGGTCCGGCAACTCGACGACGGCCTGCTGGAATGGACCTCGCCCCTCGGGAAGACCTACCTCGACACCCCGCCCGTGCCCGCGGTCCATTTCACGCCGGATGCGTACGGGCAGCCGTGGGACGACGGGGCGGCGGGTGACGGCGATGCGGTTCCGGCACCGTTCTGAGGCGGCGCCCGGTCATGGCCGCGGTCGGCGAGGCGGGCCGCCGTCGGCGAGGCCGGGTCGCGGTCGGCGAGGCCGGGCTGCCGTCGGCGCCCCCCGCCGCACCCACACCCGCATCCATGTCCCCACCCGCACCTACACCCGCATCCGTGTCCCCACCCACACCTACACTCGCTCCATGCCGACGCTCGACGACATCCGGGCGGTCGCGGCGACGCTGCCCGGCAGCGAGGAGCGCGCCACGACCGGCGGTGCCGCATGGTTCGTCCGCAACAAGCTCTACGCCTGGGAATGCCACCCGTGGCCGAGCATCCCCGACGACATGCGCGCGATCATCGCCGCCGAACCCGTCGTCGGCGTCAAGGTCGCCGACCGCCTCGACGCGCTCGCGCTCCGCGAGATGGCACCCGACGTGTTCCTCCGCGAGACCACCCGCTGGATCGAACCCAAGGTCGCATTCCGGATGCGGCGCATCGACCCCGACCACCTCGCCGAACTCGTCACCGACGCCTGGCGGTCACAGGCCCCGGCGTACCTCCGCCGCGAGTTCGACGCACAGCATCCCGCGCAGCATCCCGCACCGCACCCCGAGCAACTTCCATCGCAACATCCCGCACACCACACCGAGCACTGAGCACGTCGCCCCTCGCACACCCGGACCCGGGCGCACGAGGGGCGACGGACAGTGCGGATCAGCGGCGCAGCCGAGCCGCCGCACGCGACTGGATGCGACCGGCGAGCAGCACCGCACCGAGCGGCACGAGGAACGCGCCGGCGACGAGGCCGCCGCCGAGCTGACTGCCCAGCACGAGCGCCACCTGCACGATCGGCAGCAGGATCGCGAACCAGAGGCTCACGCGACGGGCACGCGCGAGCGACACGCTCAGTCCGATCGCACCGACGAGCCACAGCGCGTTCGCGGCCATCGCCACCGGCGGGAAGAACGCCTGATCGATCCCGTACGCGGCGCTCGTGACCGTGCCGACCGTGAGCAGCACGGTGCCGGTGCCGGCGACCCACGCGCCCCAGCTCGACTTGGCGTAGCGGGCGAGCCCCAGGAACACCACCGCGAGCGCCCACAGGCTCAGCGTGAACATGACGAGGATGAGCCGCGTCCGCGGATCGATCTCCGGCGTCTCGTCCTGCGGGAACACGATCTGCAGCACACCCGTGATGAGCGAGAAGACGCCCGCGACGAGCGCGGCGCCGCCGGCGAGCCGATCGCCGATGCGCCGGATCACCGCACCGTCGCGCGGCTCGGGAACCTGCACCGGCCGGGAACCGGCGACGGCGGGAGAGGAGGTGAGGGATGCCATGACTGGCCCTTTCGGTCGATGGATCGAAGCCGCCGTCCGTGGCGACGACAGCGAACCTACGGACGCGACCCACCCGCGGACATCGGGCCCAGGTCGCGGATGCTGCCGACCCGCGTCGCACAAGACCATCGACCAACGTCGCTATCGGCGCCGCTCGAGCGGCCCCTACGATCGAGCCGTGATCACCACCGCACCCGCGCGCGACGACGCGCACGCACGCCGCGACCGGCGCCGGTGGACCACCCCGCTCGACCTCGCCATCGCCGGCGGCATCGGCGTCTGGGCGCTCCTCGAGAGCCTCCTCGTCCCCTCGGCGAACCCGCTCGCGCAGATCCTCTTCGCGATCGTGATCTCCGCACCCCTCGCGGTGCGCCGGCGCCTGCCCGCCGCCGTCCTCCTCGTCGTTGCCGTCGCCCTCGTCGTCCACTCGGCGCTCGCCGGCCCCGACGCCACGTTCAACCCGTTCCCGAGCCTGCTCGTCGCGACCTTCACGGTCGCGGAGCGCATCGCCTCCTGGTGGGCGGCGGGCATCCTCGGCCTCGTCCCCATCGCCGCGATGCTCGGCGCCGAGACCCTCGGCTACTTCGGGTCGCCGGGCATCGAGTTCAGCGGCATGATCTTCCTCGTCTTCTTCGTGGGCGCCACCTGGGCCGCCGGCCGCATCGTCCGCATGCGCGCACTCTCCGTGAAGCGCACCGCCGAGAGCGCCGAGGTCCGCGCCGCGGAGGCCGCCGCATCCGAACGCCGCCGCATCGCGCGCGAACTGCACGACATCGTCGCCCACGCCCTCTCGATCGTCGCGCTGCAGGCCGCCGCCGCGGAGCAGTACGTCGACCGCGACCCAGCCCGCGCCCGCACACACCTGCAGCTCACCCGCCGCACCGCGCAGGGCGCGCTCGACGAGATGCGGCACCTGCTCGAGGTGCTCCGCGAGGACGACGCCGTCTACGTGCCCCAGCCGGGGCTGTCGGCGCTGCCCGACCTCGTCGCCGACACCGAGGCCGCCGGCCACGCCTGCACGCTGCACGTCGACCCCGCGCTCACCGACCTGCCCGACGGCGCCGCGCTCGCCGTCTACCGCGTCGTGCAGGAGTCGCTCACGAACGTCCGCCGCCACGCGCCCGGTGCCCCCGTCGACGTGCGGGTCGAGGCCCGCGCCCGCGACCTCGTCGTCACGGTCCGCAACGGCGCCGGCACGGGCGCGCTGCACGCCGGCGCGACCGTCGGCAGCGGCCGGGGCCTTCCCGGCATGCGGGAACGCGTCCGCGTCTACGGCGGCATTCTCGACGCCGCCCCCGACGGCGACGGCTGGCTCGTCCGTGCCGTCCTCCCGCGCACCGCGACCGCACCCGCCCAGCACGGAGGCACGCCATGACCACGGATGCAAATCCGATCCGCGTCCTCGTCGCCGACGACCACGCCCTCGTCCGTTCCGGCATCATCGCCCTCCTCGAAGCCGCCGACCTCGAGGTCGTGGGGGAGGCCGGCACCGGCGCCGAGGCGATCGATGCGGTGCGCCGCCTGCATCCCGACGTCGTGCTCATGGACATCCGCATGCCCGGGATGGACGGCATCGAGGCGACCGCCGCCGTCACCGCCCTGCCCGACGCGCCCCGGGTACTCGTGCTCACCACGTTCGACCTCGACGAGTACGTGTACCGCGCCCTGCAGGCCGGGGCCTCCGGGTTCCTGCTGAAGGACGCCCCGCCCGACCGGCTCGTCGACGCCGTCCGCACGGTCGCCGCCGGGGAGGCCCTCCTCGCGCCCGCGGTCACCCGCCGGCTCATCGAGCGGTATCTCGCGGCGCCGACGCCCACCGCATCCGTGCCCGACGGACTCACCCCGCGCGAGCACGAGATCTGGCTCCTCATCGCCCGCGGCAGCTCCAACCTCGAGATCGGGCAGCGGCTGTTCCTCAGCGAGGCGACGGTGAAGGCGCACGTGACGCGCCTGCTCGCCAAGCTCGGCGTCCGCGACCGCGTGCAGGCCGTCGTCGCCGCCTACGAGACCGGCGCCGTGCAGGTCGGACAGGGCTGAGCCGGGAGTGGCGCCGGCCGGGGCGACCCGCATCCGCCCGGTATCCTGGAGGGATGACGACCCGAGCCACGTTCGAGCCCGACGGCCGCGCCATCAGCTACATCGACGAGGGCGAAGGACCCGCCACGATCGTCCTCCTCCCGGGCCTCGGCCTGAACCCCGCCTACCTCGGCACGCTTGCGAGCGTGCTCGTCGAGCTCGGCTTCCGGGTGCTGCGTCTCCGCTCGCGGCGCACCCCGGCCGCGACCCTGCACGACCACGCGCAGGACGCCGTCGACGTCATGGACCACACCGGTGTCGCCGACGCCTGGATCGGCGGCCACGGGTTCGGCGGCGCCGTCGCCCGCACCGTCGCGCTCGACCACCACGACCGAGCGAACGGCATCCTCATCCTCGGCGCGCTCGGCGACGAGCAGCCCGCAGCGGATGCGGCCGGAGCCCTCGAGACCCTCACGAGCCTCCCCGCCGACGCCGCCGCGCCCGACGAGCTTCGCGCGCTCGTGGGGGAGAAGGTCAAGCTCGACCTCGCCTGGCCCGTCTACGCCGGCTCCCGCGACCTCACCGTCGCCGAGGGCCAGCAAGCGGCGCTCGACGCCACCCCCGCCGCGGAGTGGGCAGAACTCGCCGCCGACCTGCCGGTGCTCGTCATCCAGGGCGACGACGACCGCATCACCGTCCCCGCGAACGGTCAGGCACTGAAGGCCGCCGCCCCCGCCCGGACGAGCGTCGTCACCATCCCGAACGGCGGCCACCTCGTCGCGATGACCCACCCGGGCGATGTCGCGATGGCGATCGAGGACTACCTCGGCTGGGACTGAGCCCCCTCCTGCACGATCCGGGCGCCCCCGCGCAACCCCCTGCGGCGCACGCGCAGCCCGTTGCTAGGTTCCTTCGAGCGACGCCGTCCACACCCGGGTCGGCGCCAGAACGAAGGAGACAACATGCTTTGGACCATCCTCGGCCTCATCGTGGTCGGTCTCATCGCAGGACTCATCGCCCGTGCCGTCATCCCCGGCAAGCAGAGCATGGGCATCCTCATGACCATCGTGCTCGGCATCGTCGGCTCGTTCGTCGGCGGCTTCCTCGGCTTCCTGCTCTTCGGCAGCGACCCGAACGGCGGGTTCCTGCAGCCCTCCGGCATCCTCGGCTCGATCATCGGCGCCATCATCGTGCTCGCGATCTACGTCTTCGCGACCCGCGGTCGCCGCACCACCCGCTGACACAGCATTCCCAGGACACCCGAGCGCGCCGATAGTGTGCTCGGGTGTCCTCACGTCCGGCCCGCTCCGCCCGCAGCCTCGCCCGCCTCGCCCGCGCCGGCGCCGCCCTCCTCACCGCACTGACCTTGGCGATCGCGGCCGCCGGCTGCAGTGTCATCGAGGACCTGCCCGACGAGCAGATCGATCAGCCGGCCGGTTCCACCGTCGTCGACGACGACCTCGGCCGCCTCACCGTCTACGAGGTCGACATCGACGGCGAGCTCATGCCTGCCGCATCCGAGACCGACGCGGCGGTCTGGGACATGTTCCGCCGCGTCGCGACCCCCGAGTACGCCGCGGAACGCATCCTCTGGTACCAGGTGGGCGACAACCCCGACTCCGACACCCTCGCGTGGGTGATCGAGAGCGACGAGGACCCGTCGCTGTGGAACCTCACCGTCAACCTGGCCGGCGCCGAGGACGACGGGATGCTGCTCCTCACCCTCATCCACGAGTACGCCCACCTGCTCTCCATGGGACCCGGACAGACCGACGAGAGCGGCGACTGCGAGGTGCCGCATCCCGCGGAGCCCTGCACCGAGCACGGCGCCTACCTCGACGCGTACTACGACGCGTTCTGGGCGCAGTACGGCGCCGACGCCCCGTCGTACGCCGACGAGAACGACGAGGACGAGATCGCCGAGTTCCTCGACGAGAACGAGGAGGACTTCGTCAGCGCCTACGCCGCCACGAACGTCGGGGAGGACTTCGCCGAGACGTTCACCGTATTCGTCGCCGAGCCCCGCCCCGACGACAAGGCGGCGAGCGAGATCGCCGAGAAGCTCGCGTTCATGTGGGAATGGCCCGAACTCGTCGAGATCCGCGACCGCCTGCGTGCCGAATTCGGCGACATCACGTGGGTCGAGTACTGAGCCGGTGACCGCGACGGCTAGCCTGCTGCGATGACACGCACCAGGCCCCCGATGCGGGCGTCCGGCACATTCGCCGCACTCGGTCTCCTCCTCGTCGTCGGCCTCGCGGGCTGCGCCGGCGCGGGCGAGGACCCGACCGTCGCCCCGCCGACCGTCACGGACACGACGGCGCCCGCCCCGACCGGAGCGCCGTCGCCGAGCGCGGCGACCACGTCGACAGACCCGGCGGACTGGCTCATCTCGTTCGACGGGGTCGGTCCGCTCACGATCGGCGGCGACGTGCACCAGCAGGTCACCGCGACCGCCCCCGCCTACGCGGTCGCCGACCCCGAGTCGTGCCCGAACCCCGACATGACGATCCTCGGCTCCGACGCCAACCCGACCGTGTGGATCTCGGCCGACCCGACGATCACCGCGATCGGTGTCGGCGGCGACGTCCCCGACGGCAGCCGCGACGCGGGCAGCCCCCGCACCGCTGAGGGCATCGCCGTCGGATCGACCGAGGCCGAGGCGCGGCAGGCGTACCCCGACGCGACCGAGCGCGTGACGACGGGCGGCGGCGCGCTGCCGGTGCTGCTCGTCGCGGGCACCGGCGCCGACGGCACCGAGCGCTACCTCTCCTTCCAGCTGTTCGAGGGGGTCGTCCAGACGATCACCGTGCAGCCCACGCCCGACACCGCCGGCGAATACTGCGGCTGACGCGCGCCCCTGACGCACAACCCTGACCGACCCCTTCCGCACGGATGCGGGGACGCACCGCGACCGGTACGCCCCCGCATCCTCAGCGTCACTTCTTCTTGCCGTTGCCGGTGTTCTTCACCCCCAGCGTGTAGCCGGCGTCGAGGAACGACAGCTGGCCGGTGGGGGAGTTCGACACGAGCGTGGCGAAGTCGCGCTGGTTGCCGTTCGCGCACTTCGTGTCGAACCCGGGCTGCGAGATGTCGTCACCGGTGAGCCGGTAGACGTGGTTGCCCGCGGTGTCGACGATCTCGAACGGCGAGTCCACACCCGGGGTCAGGTCGCACTCGGCGACGATCTGCAGCGTCCAGTTGTTGTCCTGGGCGCCGTCCGTCTCGGTCCACGCGCCCTCGGCCGACGACAGGGCCGCTTCGGTGCCGTTCACCAGCACGTCGTCGACGAACCAGCCGGTGTCGAGGTACGCCGCATCCGTCGAGTAGCGGAACCGCACATCCGTCGCACCCGCTGGGAGCTGGGCCGTGTAGTGCACGTACTGCGGCTCGTCGACGAAGTACGCCCCGCCCGAGGTGCCGGTCAGGCCGTTGCCGTCCGGGTTGTTCCCGTGCGGGTCGTCGTCGCTCGTGACCACGGTGCCGGCGTCGTCGACGAGCGGCACGGTCACCCACGCCCCGTCCACGAACGCCTCGACGAAGCCGTAGTCCCAGCCCTCCTCGATGAAGTGCCAGGTCCAGAAGTCGAGCGAGGCGGCCTCACCGGTCACGTCCACGTCGAGGATGTTGTCGGTCTGGCTCTCGTACCCGCCGTACCAGTGCGTGTCACCGGAGTGCGGGGCGATCTGCGTCACGTCGTCGCCGTCGAGCGACACCGTCACGACCGGGCCCGGGTTGCGGAACCGCTCCACCTGGATGCCGTACGGCACCGCGATCGGCGACTGGCCGTTGGCGCGCTTGTTCCACTTCGACGCCGGCTGCGCGCCCTGGCTCGAGCCGCGCCCGCTCCAGAACTCGTCGTCGGCGAGGTCCATCGTCCAGGAGGTGTCCTCGGGGTCGCCGAAGTCCGCCGCCTTGATGTCGAACCGGTCCGACTCCTCGTCATCGAGGTACACCGCGACCGCCCAGTCCTGGAACAGCACGTCCGCGCCGCGCAGGCCCGCACCGGTCTCGGCGTTGAACTGGTCGATCGCGGCCTGGACGCCGTCCATGCCGTCGCCGGGGTTCTCGAAGATCCGCTTGATGAGCAGGTCGCCACCGGCGCCGCTGTAGGTCAGGTCGGGCTCGTACGTGCCGTCGCCGTTGCCGCCCGCCTGCTCCCACAGGTACTGGAAGAACGTGTACGCGGCGCCGTAGTTCTCCAGGCCCCCGGCCCAGCGGGTGAGGGACGTCTCGGCGTAGAACACCTGGTGGTAGGTCAGGTGCGAGCCGCCGATGTCGTAACCGTTGAGGAACACCGCGAAGTCCGCGAGGCCCTCGTCGACCCACGACAGCTCACCGGCGTCGCTGTAGTTGTGCAGCAGGTGCTCCAGCTCGTGCGCGATCACGCCCTCGTACAGCGTCGGCTGGTCGTTGGACGGGTCGCCGTCGTTCCACTCGGCGTCCTCGGGTCCCACCCGGTTCGCCCAGTCGAACGCGTCGATGACGATCACGTTCATGCCGACCGAGTCGACGTAGTCCGGCGCGAAGTACCCGGCCGTGTAGCTCGTCTCCGCGCAGTCGTAGTAGTTCTCGTCCTGCACGTTGTAGACGACCATGACGAGCGAGTCGCTCGCCGGCTCCGACGGGTCGGCCGCGTCCATGAGGCCGAAGTGCTCCTCGTCGACCGCGACGATCTGGTTCGACAGCTGGTCGCCCATGTAGTCGATCTGCGCCTGGGTCAGCGCGTAGTCGGATGCGGCGGCATCCGTGCACGGGGTGAACCCGTCGTCGGGGGTCGGGTCGAACGCCGGGTCGAGGCTCGCGACGCCCGTGGGCGCGGAGCCGTCGAGCGGCGTCCCCGCCGGGACGTAGATGTACACGGGCGTGCCGTCGGGGGTGGCGCCGGCGTACGCCCGGGTGAAGTCCTGGTCGTACGTGCCGCCCGCGGCGCTGTCGTTGATCGGCAGGGTGACGGTCGGTTCGCCGGGCAGGTTCTCGTGGTCGTCGGCGACGGCCGGGGCGACGGAGGTCGCCAC
The DNA here is from genome assembly GCF_054798235.1 of Microbacterium sp. GXF7504. Lineage (NCBI taxonomy): Bacteria > Bacillati > Actinomycetota > Actinomycetes > Micrococcales > Microbacteriaceae > Microbacterium > Microbacterium sp. GXF7504. Next base: position 578,467 of record NZ_JBSJZI010000003.1, read on the forward strand.
CAGCGCGAGGACGGCTGCGCCGGTGAGCGCACCGCCGATCGCCGAGCGTTGGTGTCTGATCACAGGTGGGGGATCCTTTGCCATCGAGACGCCCGTCCTCGTGACGGTCGGTCCGGGGGGACGGACGCCGGTCGTCCGACGGGACGCGTCGTCGCACCCCGCCGCTGAACCCGGTCAGTCAAGCACCGCGGCGCCGATCCTGCCGAGGAGCCTGTGGAAAGCCTGGACGCGGGGCGGTGGGAGGATGGAACGATGACCGCCACCCTCGTCGCGCACGGCCTGGCCGGCGGATATGGCCACCGCACCCTGTTCGACGAGCTCGACCTCACCGTCGCACCCGGCGACGTCGTCGGCGTGGTGGGGGCGAACGGTGCCGGGAAGTCCACGCTGCTGCGTCTGCTCGCAGGGGTCGACGAGCCGCAGGCGGGCTCGGTCTCGCTCGCCCCGCCGGACGCGTTCGTCGGCTGGCTGCCGCAGGAGCACGAGCGGGTGCCGGGGGAGACCGTGACCGCGTACATCGGTCGCCGCACCGGCTGCGCGCAGGCGACCGCGGAGATGGACGCGACCGCCGCCGCCCTCGGCGACCCCTCGCTCGCACCGGCCGGTGTCGACCCCGCCGACGCATACTCGGTCGCCCTCGACCGGTGGCTGGCCAGCGGTGCCGCCGACCTCGAGGAGCGCATCCCGGCCGTCCTCGCCGAGCTCGGGCTGGACCTCGCCGGTGACGCCCTCATGACCTCGCTCTCGGGTGGGCAGGCGGCGCGCGTCGGACTCGCGGCGCTGCTGCTGTCGCGCTTCGACATCGTGCTGCTCGACGAGCCCACGAACGACCTCGACCTCGACGGGCTCGAGCGCCTCGAGGGATTCGTGCAGGGCCTTCGCGGCGGCGTCGTGCTGGTGAGCCACGACCGCGAGTTCCTCGCCCGGTGCGTCACCCGCGTGTTGGAGCTCGACCTCGCCCAGGGCACGAACCGCGTCTACGGCGGCGGCTACGACGCGTACCTCGAGGAGCGGGCGACCGTGCGTCGGCACGCGCGCGAGCGGTACGACGAGTTCGCGGAGAAGAAGGCCGACCTCGTCGCGCGGGCCCGCACGCAGCGCGAGTGGTCGAGCCAGGGCGTGCGCAACGCCATGCGCAAGGCGCCCGACAACGACAAGATCCGCCGCAAGGCGAACACGGAGTCCAGCGAGAAGCAGGCGCAGAAGGTGCGCCAGATGGAGAGCCGCATCGCGCGCCTCGAGGAGGTGGAGGAACCTCGCAAGGAGTGGCAGCTGCAGTTCACGATCGGCACGGCGCCCCGCTCCAGCGCGGTCGTGGCCACGCTCGGCGGTGCCGTCGCCCGGCAGGGGGACTTCACGCTCGGCCCGGTCACGTTGCAGGTCGACGCGGGCGAGCGCATCGGCATCACCGGGCCGAACGGCGCCGGCAAGACGACCCTCCTCCGGATGCTGCTCGGACACCGTGCCCCCGACGAGGGGTCCGCGAGCCTCGGTGCGAACGTGCAGATCGGCGAGATCGACCAGGCCCGGTCGCTGTTCACCGGCGGCCGTACGGTCGTGGACGTCTTCGAATCGCTCGTGCCCGAGATGGCGGCCGGTGAGGTGCGCACTCTGCTCGCGAAGTTCGGCCTCAAGGCCGACCACGTCGGACGCCCGGTCGACGCGCTCTCACCGGGGGAGCGCACCCGCGCGGGGCTCGCGCTGCTGCAGGCGCGCGGAGTGAACGTGCTGGTGCTCGACGAGCCGACGAACCACCTCGACCTGCCCGCGATCGAGCAGCTCGAGCAGGCGCTGGAGTCCTACGAGGGGACGCTGCTGCTGGTCACGCACGACCGGCGGATGCTCGACGCCGTGCGCACCGATCGCCGCTGGCGCGTCGAGGACGGCCAGGTCACCGAGGCCTGACCTCGGTCGGGGACTCACCGGGATTCACCGGCCCCGGCGCCGGTCGCGGGTCAGCGTCCCTGACGCTTCTTGTACGGCTTCGGCTGGCCCTTGACGATAGGGGCGCGGCCCTTGCCCTTGGACGCCTTCGCCTTGCCGCCCGCGGGCTTCACCGGTTTCGGCGGCGGGGGCGGGAGGGTCTTCCGCAGCTGCGGCACGTCGGCCAGCAGCGCCTCACCGGCAGGGGTGAGCCGCGTGCCGGCGCCGCGCGTGACGAGCGGCTGGCCGACCTCGTCCTCGAGCTTCTCGATCGTCGTGTAGAGCGACGCCAGCGGGATGCCGAGGGTCTCGGCCGCGCGCGGGAAGTGCAGTTCGTCCGCCAGCACGACGAAGCGTTCCAGCTGGGTGATGTTCACGGGAGGCCTTCCGTCGGTCGTCCCATTCTCGCAGCCGGTGGCCGGTGTCCGCCGCATCGGTGAGACTGGGCGCATGCCTGTCTTCGATCACCTCGGCATCACCGTCGACGACGTCGCCCGTGCGGACGCGCAGTTCGGCCCGATCATGTCCGCCCTCGGCTTCATCCGCAACGAGTACAACGACACCGTGTCGTGGGACCGCGACGGCGAGACCGAACTCATCCTGTACCCGCCGCGCGAGCTCGACCCGGCCACCCACGTCCACGGCCGCGTCGGGTGGCAGCACCTCGCGTTCGCGGTCGACTCCCGCGACGAGGTCGACCGCTTCCACCGGCTCGCGCTCGACGCCGGCTGGACCGCCGTGCGCGACCCGAAGGAGTACCCGCGCTTCTCCGACCGGTACTACGCGTCGTTCGTGGAGGACGCCTGCGGCATCCGCCTCGAGTTCATGCACAACCCGCCCCGGCCCGCGGCGGACTGACGTGGGCCCCACCGCTCCCGTCGCCCACGCGGACGAGCCGCACGCCGCGGGCATCGCCGGGCGGCTGAACTGGCTGCGCGCGGGGGTCCTCGGCGCGAACGACGGCATCGTCTCCGTCGCCGCGATCATCGTCGGCGTCGCCGGCGCCACCAACGACATCGCGCCGATCCTCACCGCGGGGTCCGCCGCGCTCGTGGGAGGGGCGATCTCCATGGCACTCGGCGAGTACGTCTCGGTCAGCAGCCAGAGCGACAGCGAACGCGCGCTCATCGCGAAGGAGTCCCGCGAGCTGGCGGAGATGCCGGCCGAGGAGCTCGACGAGCTCACTGCGCTCTACGAGGCGAAGGGCATCTCGCACGAGACCGCGCGGAAGGTCGCCGAGGAGCTCACCGCGCACGACGCGCTCGCCGCCCACCTGTCCGCCGAGCTCAACATCGACCGCGACGACCTCGTGAGTCCGTGGCGCGCGGCACTGGCGTCCGCGCTCGCGTTCACGGTCGGCGGGATCATCCCGTTCCTCGCGCTGCTGCTGCCCGAGACCGTCCGCATCCCGGCCACGTTCGTGCTCGTGCTCGTCGCGCTGGCGCTCACCGGCGCGCTCGGCGCGAGGCTCGGCAGCAGCCCGATGCTGAAGCCGACGCTGCGTGTCGTGATCGGCGGTGCGCTCGCGCTCGCCGCGACGTTCCTCATCGGCACGCTGCTCGGTACCACCGTGGTCTGAGCGGGCGTCGGCACCGCGCCCGACGAGCGCAACCCCGTGACCCGGGGCCGTCGGGATGCCATGATGCCCGCATGCCGGAATCCCCAGAGGTGCAGGCCCTCGCCGAATACCTGGCCGACCGCATGATCGGACACCGCATCCGTTCGCTGCGCGTCCTCGACCACCGCGTCGCGAAGACCCGCCCGGTGGCCGACCTCGCGGGGGAGCGGGTCAACGGCGTCATCCGGTTCGGCAAGCACCTGGAGATCGACGCCGGCGCCGACCACCTCGTCTGCAGCTTCGGCCGGCACGGGTGGGCGCTGTGGCACGACGCCGACGCGCCCGACCCCGGACCCGACGCCGTCGCCCGCCTCGACCTCGAGACCGGGTCGACGCTCGACATCGTCGACACCGGCTCGTTCCGCTCCGTCGGCCTCTGGACCGTCGCCGAGGCGTCCGACGTCCCCGGCATCCGCAAACTGGGCACCGACCCGGCCGACCCGAGCTTCACCCGAGCCGACGTCGATCGGGCCTTCCGCGGCCGGCGCAAGATGCTGAAGGCGATCCTGCAGGAGCAGGAATCCATCGCCGGGATCGGCAACGCGTACTCCGACGAGATCCTCTTCGCCGCCCACCTCGCACCGACCCGCCACGCGAGCACCCTCTCCCCGGAGGAGGTCGACCGGCTCTACACCGCCATCACGACCGTCATCCGCGGCGCCGTCGCCGACCGCCGCGGGCTCGCGCCCGCAGACATGAAGGCGGCGAAGACCGCCGCGATGCGGGTGCACGGCCGCGCCGGCGAACCCTGCCCCGACGGGCACGGCACGATCGTCGACTTCACCTTCGGCGGGACCACCGCACAGTACTGCCCCGACTGCCAGCGGGAATCCCCCTGATCCGTCCCCGAATCGTTACGCGGTGCGCCCGGCGCGTGCGGCAAAGTGTGGGACATGACCCGACCCGTCCGCGCCCTCTCCCTGGCCGCGCTGCTCGCGGCCGCCCTCCTCACCGCAGGGTGCACCACCCCGGCCGCCGACCCCACCGCCGCCCCCACCGCAACGACGACCCCCGCCGCGAGCGGGACGCCGACCGAAGCGCCCACCCAGGAGCCGGCGCCCGTCAGCATCCCGAGCGACTGCGACGACCTCGGCACGGCCGCCAGCCGTGACGAGACGGTCGGCGACATGACGCTGCAAAGCGACGGCACGGGCTTCGTCCGGCCGGCACCGGAGGGCGCCACGCTCGAGCTCGGCTGCGACTGGATCGTGGGGGAGGCGTCCGGCCTGCTCGTCCTCATCAGCACGGCGAGCCCGGATGCGGTCACCGCCGCCGTGGCCGACCTCTCGGAGCAGGGGTACACCTGTGCGGTCGCCGACGACTTCGGCGCCGAGTTCTGCAGCCTCGAGGGGCAGGGCACGGACACCGAGGAGGACATCGTCGCCCGCGACGGCGTCTGGATCTACCTCTCCAGCGTCAACCGGAACGCCCGCGCCTTCCTCTCCGACATCGCCGCACAGATCTTCGGCTGAGCGCGGCGACCACGCCCGGCACCGCGCGTCGTCAGGACGCCCACCCGAACGCGTTGAACCACGCCGCGCGCCCCTCGCGCTCGGCGCGGTCCACCGTGCCGCGGAAGGCGTCGTGCGCTGCGAGGATCCCGTCCTCGAGCGGCACGAACCCGGTGCACTCCGGACACAGCGCCCGCCCACCGGGGAAGCCCGACGCCAGCGTCGGCGCGGGCTCGGCGGCGCGCCCGCCACCCGGGCACCGCGGCGGATCGGCCTGCGCGTCCGACCACATGCGCGAGGTGCCCACTCGGTTGTGCAGCCCGGTGTGGCCCGCGGGGCGCGTGCACAGCGCGCGACCGCGGCGGCTCCGACACCACTGCGCCGTGGGATACGTCATCCGATGCTCGCCCTTTCGCTCCGTTCACCCTTAGCATGGTGCGATGCGCAACGCCTCGCACCCGACGACGCAGCTCGACACCGTCCCGATCGAGCCCCTGGACCAGACCACGCTGCAGCTGCTGCAGACCTCCGGTGAGAACGCCGGCGGATGCTGCGGCGGCACCGCCTGCGGCATCGGCTGAACCGGCGACCACACGAGCGACGCCGGCACCCGCGAGGGGCGCCGGCGGCTCGTTCCGACAGGTCAGACGCGCGCTGACAACGGCGTCACGCCGTCTGACCGCTGTGTTCGCCCTCGCCGATCTCCTCGACGACCTTCGCATTGAACGCGGGGAGGTCGTCCGGGGTCCGGCTCGACACGAACCCGGCGTCGACCACGACCTCCTCGTCGACCCAGGACGCGCCCGCGTTGACGAGGTCGGTCTTCAGGCTGGGGTAGCTCGTGAGCGTCCGCCCCTCGACGACGCCCGCCTCGATGAGGGTCCACGCCGCGTGGCAGATCGCCCCGACCGGCTTGTGCTGCTCGAAGAACGCCTTCGAGAAGCGCACCGCATCCGCATCCATCCGCAGGTGGTCGGCGTTCACCACGCCGCCTGGCAGCACGAGCGCCGCGAAGTCGGACGCGTCGGCGTCCGCCACCGCGAGATCGACCTGCTGCAGGTGCCCGTTCTTGCCCTCGATCGCGTCCGTCGTGGGGGCGACCATGACCGGCTCGCCGCCGGCCAGCTGCACCGCGTTCCACGGCGACGTGAGCTCCGAGTCCTCGTAGCCGTTCGTCGCCAGGAACGCGACCGCCTTGCCGTTCAGATCAGTCATGCCGCCACGCTACCGAGCGGGAACGGACCGGGCCCCGGGGCTTGACAGCCTCGGGGCCCGGAACGGGATGCGGTGTGCGCGGGGTCAGTGCGCGCCGTGCATCAGCTCGCCGTCGACCGGTTCGGCGGGCTTGCGCACGAACAGCGCGAGCAGCACCGCCACCGTGATGATGCAGGCGCCCACGAGGAACGCGATGTGCACGCCGTCGGCCTTCGCCGCGACCTCGCCCGCGCCGCCGCCGATCGCGCCGGCGGCCGTCACCGTGAACAGCGTGACGAACAGCGCGGTGCCGGCGGCGCCGGCGACCTGCTGCACGGTGCCCATGACGGCGCTGCCGAACGGGTACAGCTTCTTCGGCAGCGAGCCGAGCGCCGAGGTGAGCAGGGGCGTGAAGACCAGGCCGAGACCGAGGTTCAGCGCCAGGTGCATCGCGATGATCCACCACAGCGCGGTGTCCTGCGAGAACGTGGTCATGCCCCAGAGCGAGCCCGCCGCGATGACCATGCCGGGGATGACGAGCGGGGTCGGGCCCCACCGGTCGAACGCGTTGCCGACGAACGGTGCCATGACCCCCATGAGCACCCCGCCGGGGAGGAGCATGAGGCCCACCCCGAGCACGTCGAGGCCGAGCACCTGCTGGAGGTAGATCGGCAGCAGGATGAGCGAGCCGAACAGCGACGCCATGACGATCACGACGAGCGCGATCGCGAGGCTGAACGACGAGGACTTGAAGACGCGCAGGTCGAGCAGCGCCGAGTCGGTGCGCTGCAGCTGCAGCTGCCGGCCGACGAACAGCGCGAGGGCGACGGCGCCCACGACGAGCGGGATCCACACCGGCATGATCGCCTCGCCGGATGCGGCCTCGCCGATGCTCGCGAGCCCGAAGATGAGGCCGCCGAACCCGAAGGCGGCGAGGATGACAGAGAGCACGTCGAAGCGGGCGTCGGGGCGCGTCTCGGTGACGTTCTTCACCCAGACCGCGCCGAGCGCGATCGAGATGAGCGAGATCGGGAGGATGATCCAGAAGATCGCGTGCCAGCTGAGGCTCGACAGGATGACCCCGGACACGGTCGGGCCGATCGCCGGAGCGACCGCGATGACGACGCTGATGACGCCCATCATGCGACCGCGGTGGCTGGCGGGCACGACGTTGAGGACGGTCGTGAACAGCAGCGGCATCATGATCGCCGTGCCGGAGGCCTGGACGATGCGGCCGGCGAGCAGCACCTCGAAGCCCGGTGCGAGCGCGCCGATGAGCGTGCCCGCGGAGAAGAGGATCATCGCGGCGAAGAACACCCGGCGGATGGGGAAGCGCTCGAGGAAGAATCCGGTCAGCGGGATGACGATCGCCATCGTGAGGAGGAAGCCGGTGGTGAGCCACTGGCCCATCGCGGCGCTGATGCCGAGGTCCTCCATGATCGGCGTCAGCGCGACGCCCATGACGGTCTCGTTCAGGATGACGACGAAGGCGGAGACGACCAGCAGCGCGATGACCGGACCGGTCTTCACCGCAGGCGTCGCGACGGACCCGGTCGAGGCGACGGGCGTGGGCGAGGTGGGCGGATGGGCGAGGTCTTGCGTCGTCAAGTCTTGGTCCTAAGAGTCACGTGGTGCGTTACGGCTGTCCGACACCGCGGAGCGGCGTCGTGCGGTGCGTCCTGACGGACGCGATACGGCGTCGGAGGCCCGACGATGGAGATCGGGGATGCGAGCACGCGCTCCACCCCACGACCCGCAACGGAGGGAACCCCACCGGTATTCCCGATCCGTCCGCCGAATTTTGGGATCATTCGATCATGAGTGCGCATCAAGGACCGTCGCCGGTGCTCGTCCGCGGCGTCGCCCTCGTCGTGGGCGTCGCCGTCGCGGTGATCGTGGGCCCGCTGCTGCGGGCGCCGGCGGGGCTCCTCGCCGGCTGGGCGGCGTTCTGCGCGGTGGAGGTGGTGTGGGTGCTGAGCCGGATCTGGCCGCTCGACGCGGCGCAGACCCGCGCGCACGCCCGGCGGGAGGACCCGGGACGATCGGCCGCCCGGTTCGTCGCGCTGCTCGGCTCCCTCGCGAGCCTCGGCGGGATCGTGCTCGTGCTGCTGCAGAGCCAGGACACACCGCGGTGGGAGACCGTCACGCTCGCCGCCGTCGCGGTCGCCGGGGCGGCCGCATCCTGGGCGCTCATCCAGGTCGACTTCCTGCTGCGGCTGGCCGCGCAGTACTTCGCCGACCCGGAGGGCGGGATCGAGTTCGCGAAGACCCCCGAGCCGGTGTACACCGACTTCGCGTACGCCGCGTTCACGATCGGCATCGCCTACAGCGTCAGCGACACCACGATCACGGCCGGGGAGGTGCGCCGGATGGTCATCGGGCAGGCGCTGCTGACCTACCTGTTCGGGGCGGTCATCCTCGCCACGATCATCAGCCTCGTCACCGGGCTGTGACCCGGCTTCGGAACCCGGTTACGCCTTCTTGCCCTTGTTCCAGTCCTCGGAGCCGATGGAGTCGGTGGGCTGCGGGTCGCTGATCGCCTGGAAGACGACCTCGTCGGGCGTGACGAGCCCGTCGACGCCCTTCTCCTGCAGCTCCTTCTTGAGCTCGTCGAGGGCCTCGTTGTGCAGCGGGTCGGGCGTGGCGGAAGTGCTCATGATGACACCATATCGCCCGTCGCGCCGCCCGATCCCCACCCCTCCGGGCGCGCATAGGCTGTGGCCATGAGCATGGGCGGACCCCCCACGCAGGCGGCGACGTTCCGCGGCGTGAACATCGAGGCGCAGCGCCGTGCCAACGCCGAGGCGCCCCGCATCCCGGACCTCGGCAAACGCGTGCGGGCGCTGTTCGCCCCGTACCGGGGCCGGCTCGCGCTGACCGCGGTGCTGGTCGTGCTCGGCGCCGGCATCGCGGTCGTCCCGCCGCTCATCGTGCAGCGGGTGTTCGACGACGCCCTGTTCCCGACCGACGGCGGCCCGGTGCAGCTGCGCCTGCTCGCCGTGCTCGTCGGCCTCATGATCGGGCTGTTCCTGCTGTCGGCGCTCGTGAACGTCGCGCAGACCTGGCTCACCTCCACGGTCGGCAACCGCGTCACCGGCGACCTGCGCGTGCGCCTGTTCGACCACCTCCAGTCGATGGAGCTCGGGTTCTTCGCCCGCACCCGCACGGGCGTCATCCAGTCGCGGCTGCAGAACGACGTCGGCGCGGTCTCCGACGTGCTGACGAACACCGTCACCAGCATCCTCGGCAACAGCGTCACCGTCATCGCCTCGCTCGTGGCGATGCTCATCATCGACTGGCGGCTCACCCTCATCGCGGTGTTCCTCATGCCCGTCCTCGCCCTCGTGCAGCGCCGCGTCGGCCAGGTGCGCGCCCGCATCGCGGGGCAGACGCAGGAGTCGCTGTCGGAGCTGTCGGCCATCACGCAGGAGTCCCTGAGCGTGTCCGGCATCCTCCTCGCGAAGTCGTTCAACCGGCAGGGTGACGAGTCCGAGCGCTACCGCGACGAGAACCGCAACCAGGTGGCGCTGCAGGTGCGCCGCGCGATGAGCGGCCAGGGCTTCTTCGCCGTCGTGGGCGTGCTCATGGCATCCGTGCCCGCGGTGATCTACCTCGTCTCGGGGTTCCTCATCACCGGCGGCGCCGACGCCATCACCGCGGGCACGATCGTCGCGTTCACGACCGTGCAGGCGCGGCTGCTGCAGCCGCTCATGGGCCTCATGCGCGTGGCGCTCGACCTGCAGACCTCCTCGGCCGTGTTCGCCCGCATCTTCGAGTACCTCGACCTGGAGCCGGCCATCGTCGACCGGCCCGACGCGATCGACGTGACCGACGCACCTGGGCCGCTCGGGCAGGTCGAGTTCCGCGACGTCGGCTTCCGCTACCCGAACTCCTCGGACGAGTCCCGACCCACCCTGGCCGGCGTCTCGTTCACCGCCGAACCCGGGCGGCACGTCGCGTTCGTCGGCCCGAGCGGTGCCGGCAAGACCACGATCCTCTACCTCGTGCCGCGCCTGTACGAGGCGACGAGCGGCGAGGTGCGCTTCGCCGGGGCGGACGTGCGCGATCTCACCGCGGGATCGGTCATCGACCACATCGGCATCGTGTCGCAGGAGACGTACCTGTTCCACGCGACGATCGCGGAGAACCTCCGGTACGCGAAACCCGACGCGACCGACGCGGAGCTCGAGGCCGTCTGCCGTGCCGCGAACATCCACCACGTCATCAGCGGGTTCGAGCACGGCTACGACACGGTCGTGGGGGAGCGCGGCTACCGGCTCTCGGGTGGCGAGAAGCAGCGCATCGCGATCGCGCGCGTGCTGCTGAAGGACCCGCCCGTGCTCCTCCTCGACGAGGCGACGAGCGCGCTCGACACCGTCTCCGAGCGGGTCGTGCAGGAGGCCCTGGACGCGGCGGCCCGCGGCCGCACCACCATCACGATCGCGCACCGGCTCTCCACCGTCATCGGCGCCGACGTCATCCACGTCGTCGAGGCCGGCCGCATCGTCGAGTCCGGCACGCACGCCGAGCTCATCGCCCGCGGCGGCCTCTACGCCGACCTCGCCGCGCAGCAGCTCGCCGCATCCCGGATCGAGGCGGACGAGGCGCGGCTCGAACTCGACGAGACGGCGCGCGTCACCACAGGAGGGCGGCGGACAGGAGCGGATCGGGCCTGAGGGCGCCCGCGTCGGGGCGATCCGTCAGCGACCGCGCGAACGCGCCCACCGCCCGCCGGTGCGCGGGGTCCGGGTGGTCCGCGGCGATCCGGGCGAGCCGCGGCAGGTCCATCGCGAGGATGAGCGACACCCGGGCGGATGCGGCGCGCCCGTGGCCGGCGGCATCCAGCACCGCGAGCCCGTCGGCCATCGCCGCCAGGCAGTCCCGCAGCACGTCGAGCCGCGCCTCGTACTGGGTGATCGAGGTGCCCTCCGCACGCTCGCGCCAGTGGACCACCACGTCGGGCAGCACGTCGAACCGGCGCGCCCGCGTGTACATGCGCTGCGCGACCACCTGGTCCTCGTACAGGCGCCCCTCCGGGAACCGGAGCCCCGTCTGCTGCCAGAACGCCGTGCGCGACACCTTCGACCAGGCCACGATGTTCCCGGACGCCTGCGGGTGCTCGTCGATCGTCGTGCCGGTGCGCGCGGGATCGGTCGCCGCCCGCACCCACGGCTGCACCTCGCCCGCCGCGTACCCGCCGGCGCCGTCCGGCCGCAGTCGCACGTACGCACCCACGACGAAGTCGCTGCCGCTCGCGTCGAGCGTCGACACCATGCGCTCGAGCGCGTCCGGGCGCAGCACGTCGTCGGCGTCGAGGAAGCCGAGGAACGGCGTCCCGACCGCATCCAGCCCGGTGTTCCGCGCGGCCCCGAGGCCGCGGCGGGTCTCATGCCGCACCAGGCGGAACCGCGGGTCGGCGGCGGCCGCTTCGGCGAAGATGTCGGCGGTGCCGTCGGTCGACGCGTCGTCCACGAGCACGGCCGTCCACTCCGCCAGTGTCTGCGCGCGGAGCGAGTCGAGCGCCTCCCGGGCGTAGGGCGCGACCTCGTACCCCGGCACGACGACGGTGACGACTGCGGAGCGGCTCACGAGGGGGATTGTACGGCGGCGACCGCGTCCGCGACCGCCGCGGCGAGCCCCGACACGTCGACGGGCTCGTGCGGGAACGTGAACCGCACCGAGGTCTGCGCGACCGCATCCGGGATCCCGAGCGCCCGCAGCACGTGCGACGGCTCGTCGCTGCCGGCCGCGCACGCCGATCCGCTCGACGAGGTGACGCCGCGCCGCTCGAGCTCCAGCAGCACCGCCTCGCCGCTCGTGCCGGCGAACGTGAAGCTCGCGGTGCCGGGGAGCCGGCGCACCGGGTCGCCGGTGAGGCGCGCGGCGGGGACGGCGGCGAGCACCGCGGCGACGAACGCGTCGCGCGCGGCCTGCACCCGGGCAGCGGATGCCGGGCGCTCGGCCTCGGCGAGCTCGAGCGCGGCCGCGATCGCCACGGCGCCCGCGACGTTCTCGGTGCCGGAGCGCTTGCCACGCTCCTGCCCGCCGCCGTGGAGGAGCGGCTCCAGCGGGATGCGGCCGCGCACCGCCAGCACGCCGGTGCCCTTCGGGGCGCCGAGCTTGTGGCCCGCGATCGAGATCGCATCCGCGCCGGTGCCCGACAGCGGCAGCCAGCCCGCGGCCTGCACGGCGTCGAGGTGGAGCGGCACGCGCCGGGCCGTCGCGACGGCGGCGAGGGCAGCAGCATCCTGCACCGTGCCGATCTCGTTGTTCGCGAAGCCGACGCTCACCAGCGCGGTGTCGTCGCGGATCGCGGCCTCGAGGCCCGCCGGGTCCACCCGGCCGGCCTCGTCGACCGGCAGCATGGTCGCCGTGAACCCGTGCACCCGTTCCAGGTACGCGACGGACTCCAGGATCGACTCGTGCTCGATCGGGGTGGTGATCACGTGCCGGGCGCCCCGGCCGAGCATGGCGGCGACGGCGATCCCCTTGAGCGCGAGGTTGTTCGCCTCGGTGCCGCCGGAGGTGAAGACGACGTCGCCCGGCCGCATCCCGAGCACGCGCGCGACGCGGCTGCGGGCGTTCGCGAGCGCGCGGGCGGCCTGCTCGCCGACCTCGTGGTGGCTCGAGGGGTTGCCGAAGGCGTGGGTCAGGTACGGCAGCATCGCCTCGAGCACCTGCGGGCGCACCGGCGTGGTGGCCGCGTTGTCGAGGTAGAGGTTCATGCCGCGCCGTCGCTCAGGTGCGCGGTCATGCCGGGTCCGGCATCCCGACGTGCATGTCGAGGCCGAGGTCGAGGCCGCGCGCACCGTGCGTGAGCTGGCCCACCGAGATGACGTCGACGCCGGTCTCGGCGATCGCGCGGACGGTCTCGAGGGTCACCCCGCCCGACGCGTCGACCGTGGCGCGGCCGGCGACCTGGGCGACGCCGCGTTCGAGGTCCTCGAGCGAGAAGTTGTCGAGCATGATCGTGCCGATCCCGGCCGCCAGCACCGCCTCGATCTGGTCGAGACGGTCGACCTCGACCTCCACGTGCGTGGTGTGCGGCAGGCGGGCCATGGCCGACTGCAGCGCCTGCGTGACCGAGAGGCCGGATGCGGTGAGCACCGCGAGGTGGTTGTCCTTGGCCATGACCGCGTCCGACAGCGAGAACCGGTGGTTGTGGCCGCCGCCGCAGACGACCGCGTGCCGCTCGAACTGCCGGAGGCCCGGGGTGGTCTTGCGGGTGTCGGCGATGCGGGCGCCGGTGTGCGCGACCTCGGCGACGTAGCGGGCGGTGAGGGTCGCGATGCCGCTCATCCGCTGCACGAAGTTCAGCCCGACCCGCTCGGCGGTGAGGACGCTCCGTGCCGGGCCCTCGACCGTGGCGAGCACCTGCCCGGTCGTGAACCGCTCGCCGTCGGCGACCCGGAGGGTCACCGTGACGGCCGGGTCGGTGAGCCGGAACGCCGCCGCGAACACCTCGCCGCCGGCGAAGACGCCGTCCTCCCGCGCGGTGAGCTCGGCGCGTGCGACGGCGTCCGCCGGAATGAGGGACTCGCTCGTGAGGTCGCCCCAGGGGGCGTCCTCCTCGAGCGCCGCGCCCACGACGCGGTCGATCACGGTCCGGCTCAGCATGCCGCCACCTCCAGGTCCACGGGTGCGTCGATGTCCGCCGAGTCGGTGCGGAAGTGCGCGCCGACCGAGGCGGTGCGTGCAGCGGCCGCCGCGACCACGCCGCGGGCGACGAGCAGCAGGTTCTCGTCCTCGAACTCCCGTTCGGCGACGGGGGTGCGGTCCTCGGCGGCCCACGCGGACAGCACCGCGTCGGCGTGCGCGAGCCCGGCCGCATCCCGCAGCAGCCCGACGTGCTCCCACATCAGCCGCTGCAGCGCCGCCCGCGAGAACGGCTCCGGGTCGATGTCATCGGATCGACCGGCCACAGACGTCCGCGAATCCGCCCCGGAACCGTCCATCCGAGGCGAGTCGACCGGGGTGGGCCAGGCGGAGGCGGGCGCGGCGGCGTCGGCGGCGAGCACGTCGCCGACCCGCGCCCCGAAGACGGCGCCCTCCAGCAGCGAGTTCGAGGCGAGGCGGTTGGCGCCGTGCACGCCGGTGCGGGCGACCTCGCCCACGGCGTACAGCCCGGGCACGGTCGTGCGACCGAAGAGGTCGACCGTGACGCCGCCCATGAGGTAGTGCGCGGCGGGGGTCACCGGGATCGGCTTCCTCGCCCAGTCGTACCCGCGGGCGTGGACCGCCGCGTCGATCGTGGGGAACCGCTCCGCGAGGAACGCGGCGGTGTCCGGCGCGCCGAGCCCGGTCGCGTCCAGCCGCACCGGCCGGCCGCCCTGCTCGGTCACGCGACGGGCGATCGCCCGCGCCACGACGTCGCGCGGGGCGAGCTCGCCGTCCGGGTGCGCGTCGAACGCGAACCGGCGGCCGTCGTCGTCGATGAGGACGCCGCCTTCGCCGCGCACCGCCTCCGACACGAGGAACGGGTCGTCGCCGGGCAGCACGGTGGGGTGGAACTGCACGAACTCGAGGTCGGCGACCGCGGCGCCCGCGCGCATCGCGGCGGCGATCCCGTCGCCCGTGGCGACCTCGGGGTTCGTCGTCCACGCGTAGAGCCGCCCCGCGCCCCCGGTGGCGAGCACGACCGCGTCGGCGTCGACCGTCCGGCGCTCGGCGTCGCCGACGAGGAGGTCGGCGCCGACCGCGCGGCCGCCGCGCACCACCACGTCCACGAGGAACGCGTGCTCGATCACCGTGACGCCGGAGCGCCGCAGCGTGTCGACGAGCGCGTGCTCGATCGCGGCGCCGGTGGCGTCGCCGCCGGCGTGCAGGATGCGCGGGAACGAGTGCGCGGCCTCGAGCCCCTGCTTCAGCTCGCCCGAGGCGGTGCGGTCGAACGCGACGCCGGCGGCGATGAGCTCCCGGATGCGGTCGGGTCCCTCGTCGACGAGCACCCGCACGGCGGCCTCGTCGCACAGGCCCGCACCGGCGGTGAGCGTGTCGGCGAGGTGCGCGTCGGCGCTGTCCTCGTCGAACATCACCGCGGCGATGCCGCCCTGCGCGTGGTGGGTGTTCGCGTTGTCGAGCACGTCCTTCGTGACGAGCGTGACCGCGACCCCGGTGCGAACGGCGTGCAGCGCCGTGACGAGCCCGGCGATGCCGCTGCCGATGACGAGCGCGTGCACGTCAGCCCGCGATCCCGGTGGGCTTGGCCGCCAGCATCCGCTCGAGCGCGACACGGGCGGGCTCGGCGACGTCCTGGGTGACCTGAATGCGGTTCACGACCTCGCCCGCGACGAGCCGCTCCAGCACCCAGGCGAGGTAGCCGGGGTGGATGCGGTACATCGTCGAGCAGGGGCACACGACCGGGTCGAGGCAGAAGATCTCGTGCTGCGGGTGCTCGGCCGCGAGGCGCTGCACCAGGTTGATCTCGGTGCCGATCGCGAACGTCGTCGGCTCGGTGGCGGCGAGGATGGCCTTGCGGATGTAGTCGGTGGAGCCCGCCTCGTCGGCCGCGTCGACGACCGGCATCGGGCACTCCGGGTGCACGATGACGCGAACGCCGGGGTGCTCGGCGCGTGCCTTCTCGATCTGCTCCACCGTGAACCGGCGGTGCACCGAGCAGAAGCCGTGCCAGAGGATGACCTGTGCGTCGAGGAGGGTCTGCTCGTCGGAGCCGCCGAGCGCCTTCGTGGGGTTCCACATCGGCATCCGCTCGAGCGGCACGCCCATCGCCTTCGCGGTGTTCCGGCCCAGGTGCTGGTCGGGGAAGAACAGCACCCGGCGGCCGCGCGCGAACGCCCACTCCAGCACGGTGCGCGCGTTCGAGGAGGTGCACACGATGCCGTGGTGACGGCCGACGAAGCCCTTGATCGCCGCGGACGAGTTCATGTACGTCACCGGGACGACCGGCAGGAGCCCCTCGTCGTCGGGGGCGTCGAGGTCGCCGTACACCTCGGCGAGCTGCTCCCAGCACTCCTCGACCTGATCGATGTCGGCCATGTCGGCCATGGAGCAGCCGGCGGCGAGGTTCGGCAGGATGACGGCCTGCTCGGGGCGGGAGAGGAGGTCGGCGGTCTCGGCCATGAAGTGCACGCCGCAGAACACGATCGCCTCGGCGTCCGGGTGCTCGAGCGCGGCGTTCGCGAGCTGGAACGAGTCGCCCACGTAGTCGGCGTGCCGCACGACCTCGTCGCGCTGGTAGAAGTGGCCGAGCACGACGACGCGGTCGCCGAGGGTCGCCTTGGCGGCCGCGATGCGCGCGTGCAGCTCGTCGTCGGCGGCGTCGCGGTACTCCTGCGGCAGCGTGCCCTGCACCGGGGAGCCGGTGGGGATGACGTCGCCCATCGACGCGCCGGGCCCGTAGCCGGGGCTGGTGTCGAAGAGCCAGGGGCCGGCCGCGAGGTCGGTGCTGCAGGTGCTGCCGGCGGTCTCGCCGGCGACGATCGCCTGGATCTCGTGGTCGACCGAGGGGTCGACCGGGCGAGGCTGCAGGGTCAGGGGGGTCGCGGTCATGGCGTGCTCTCTTCGTGACGCGGTTCGGGTCGGACGGAGGCGCCGAGGGGGCCGCGGTCGGCCATCTCGACGTCGTGGTTGTAGCGGTAGAGCCGTGCCGGCCGGTGACTGCCGGTGCGGAACTCGTCGGTGGGGATGAGGGAGCCGGAGTGCTCGGCCTGCCGGCGGAAGTTCGCCGGGTCGAGCCGTCTGCCGAGGATCGCCTCGTACACCTCGCGGAGCTCGGCGAGGGTGAACGTGTCGGCGAGGAGGCCGTGCGCGATGCGCGAGTAGCCGACCTTGTTGCGCAGGCGCCACAGCGCGTACTCGACGATGTGGTTGTGGTCGAACGCGAGCGTGCCGAGCTCGTCCGCCCGCACCCACCGCACGTTGTCCACGTCCTGCGTCTGGGCGTCCACCTCGTCGGCGCGCAGCAGCGCCCAGTAGACGATCGAGACGACGCGGGTGGGGGAGCGGTCGACGTCGCCGAACGCGTACAGCTGCTCCAGGTAGCTCGGCGTGAGCCCGGTGGTCTCCTCGAGCGTGCGGGATGCGGCATCCTCGAGGCCTTCGGCGATGTCGAGCCAGCCGCCGGGGAGCGCCCAGAGGTCCTTGAACGGATCGCGGGTGCGGCGCACGAGCGGCAGCACCAGGTGCGGGCAGTCCTCGCCGGGTTCGCGGCGGAGGCTGAAGATCACGGTCGACACGGCGACCCGCGTGATGTCCGAGGTCTCGGCATCACGGGCGGCGGGGGAGGTTCGCTGAGTTCGTGTCATGGTGACCCTAAGTTCGATGCGATCTTAATGTCATGCTGACCCGAAGTGCAACTCCATGACCGCGCGACGGATGCCGGCTCCTAGACTGAGGCGTCGGAAGGGAGCACGGTCATGGTGCTGGTGATCGATGTGATCCTCGTGCTCCTCCTGGTGCTCGCGCTCGTGGGCGGTGCGACCAGGGGCCTGCTCGCGAACCTCGGTGCGATCGCCGGTCTCGCGCTCGGCGGCGTCGCCGCCTGGATCCTCATGCCGCTCGTCAGCGGTTGGGTGCCCTGGCCCGACGCCCGCGGCATCCTCGTCGTCGCGACCGGCGCGATCCTGCTCGCACTCGGCGCGATGGTCGGCGGCATCCTCTCGGGGACGCTCCGCCGTCGGACCGCCCGGACGCTCTGGAAACCCCTCGACCGCACGCTCGGGGGCCTCGCGAGCGTCGTCGTCATGGCGCTCGCGATCGCGCTCGTCGGGCAGGGGGTCGCCGGTGCCGGTCTCGGGCAGGTCTCCGCCTCGGTCGCCTCCTCGCGCGTGCTGCAGACGATCGACACGATCACCCCGCAGCCGCTCGACGACGCCCTCGCCCGGGTGCGGCAGGCGGTCGTCACCGACGCGCTGCCGCGGCTGGGCGAACTCATCGAGATCGGCCCGCCCGTCGAGGACGCGCCGCCCGTGGACCTCGCCGACCCGGTGCTGAACGCGGCCGCGCAGTCGGTCGCCCGCATCGCCGGCACCGCGAACGCGTGCGGGCAGAACCTCACCGGCACCGGCTTCGTCGTCGCCGAGGACCGCGTCGTCACGAACGCGCACGTCGTCGCCGGGGTCACCTCGCCCCGGGTGGAACTCCCCGGCGGCCGTGCGGAGGAGGGCGAGGTCGTGTACTTCGACCCGGTCGACGACCTCGCCGTCATCGCGGTCGACGTGCACGACGCCGCGGTGCTGCCGCTCGCGGAGGTGCTCGCCCTCGGCGACTCCGGCGTCATCGACGGGTACCCCTTCGGCGGGCCGTTCACGACCGGGGAGGCGGTCGTCCGTTCGGTGGGGACCGCGCAGGTCCCGGACATCTACGACACCGCATCCGCGCCGCGGGAGATCTACGCCCTGCAGGGGCGGGTCGAGCCGGGCAACTCCGGCGGCCCGTTCCTCACCCGCGACGGCCGGGTGGCGGGCGTCGTGTTCGCCCGGGCCGACGACGGCTCCGAGATCGGGTACGCCATGACGGTGAACGAGCTCGCCCCGGTCGCCGGCCAGGCGGCGTCGCTCGGTGTTGCCGTCGACACCGGCGGCTGCGCCGGCTGAGTGCCGCGGCGCGCCGTTCCCACAGGGCGCTGTGCGGCGCCGGTCCCCGCGGCTATGCTGAGCCGCACAATTCGATACGGCCCAAGGACCGTTGCGGGAGAGCCCCGGCAGATCGCATGCCGGGCACCGAAGGAGCAAGCCTCCCCGCCAATCTCTCAGGTACGCGTACCGCCTCGGTCGGGCCACTCTGGAAAGCGACCCCTCGTGGGGTCCGCCGACGGTGAAAGCACCGCCTCCCCGACCCCCGGGACACGGTGCGAAACTCTCAGGCCCATGACAGAGGGGGAGTTCGCCGGACGACACCCGTCCGCCCGATCCGGGAGAACTCATGTCAGACCCCCGTTCCACCGCACCACCGCGCAGCACCGTGCTGCGCCCGCGCCATGAGGCGCTCGGTGCGTCCTTCACCGACTTCGGCGGCTGGGACATGCCCGTCCGCTACACCTCCGACCTCGCCGAGCACCACGCCGTGCGCACCGCGGCGGGCCTGTTCGACATCTCCCACATGGGGGAGTTCCTCGTCACCGGCGCGGATGCCGCATCCTTCCTGGATCACACGCTCGCCGGCCGCCTCTCCACCATGCGGGTGGGCAAGGCGAAGTACTCGCTCATGCTCGCGGAGGACGGCGGCGTCATCGACGACCTCATCGTGTACCGCATCGCCGAGGACCGCTTCCTCGTGATCGCCAACGCCGGCAACCGGGATGCGGTCGCGCAGGCGTTCACGGAGCGCGCCGACAGGCCCGGCCTGGTGGAGGACGTCTCCGACGCCTTCTCGCTCATCGCCGTGCAGGGCCCCGCCGCGCGTGCGGTGCTGGAGGCGACCGCATCCGTCACCGATCTCGACCCGACGCTCGACGCACTCGGCTCCTACGCCTTCGGCCGCGCGACGTTCGCGGGCGAGGCGCTCATCGTCGCCCGCACCGGGTACACCGGCGAGGACGGCTTCGAGCTCCTCGTCGCGAACCGGCACGCCCCCGCCCTGTGGGACGCTCTGCTCGAGGCGGGCGCCCCGCACGGGCTCGTCCCCGCCGGGCTCGCCGCCCGCGACACGCTCCGGCTCGAAGCCGGCATGCCGCTGTACGGCCACGAGCTCTCGCGCGACATCCGTCCCGCGCAGGCCGGGCTCTCCCGCGCGGTCGCGGTCGACAAGCCGTCGTTCGTCGGCAAGGTCGGCGTCGACCCGGTCGAGACCGCGCCCGTGCTCGTGGGGCTCGTGTCCGAGGGCCGCCGCGCCGGCCGCGCCGGGTACGCCGTGTACGACGGCGACGACCGCGTCGGCGAGGTCACCTCCGGCGCCCTCAGCCCCACCCTCGGCCACCCCATCGCCATGGCGTACGTCGACCCTGCCGCATCCGCACCGGGCACGGTGCTGCAGATCGACGTGCGCGGCACCCGCATCCCCGCCACCGTCACCGACCTGCCCTTCTACCGGAGGAAGAAATGAGCCGCGACATCGAGACCCTGCTGTACACCCCCGAGCACGAGTGGCTGCACGTCGACGGCTCGATCGTCACGTTCGGCGTCACCGACTACGCCGCCGAGCAGCTCGGCGACGTCGTGTTCGTCGACCTGCCCGCCGTCGGCGGCGAGGTGACCGCCGGCCAGGTGTGCGGCGAGATCGAGTCCACGAAGTCGGTGGGGGAGCTGTACGCCCCCGTCACCGGCCGGGTGCTCGAGGTCAACGGCGCCGTCGACGACGACCCGTCGCAGGTGAACGCCGACCCGTTCGGCGACGCCTGGCTCGTGCGCGTCGAACTCGACGGCGACCTGCCCGAGGGCCTGCTCGACCGCGCCGCGTACACCGCGCTCACCGGGGCCGCGTCATGACCGACGCCTTCGCCCGCCGCCACATCGGCACGGATGCGGCGGCGCAGCGCACCATGCTCGACGCCCTCGGGTACGCCGGCGTCGACGAGCTCGTGCGGGCGGCGGTCCCGGCATCCGTCCACGCCGCCGAGCGGGAGACCACCGACCTGCTGCCGGCGGCGACCGAGCAGGAGGCGCTCGCGGAGCTGCGCGAACTCGCCGACCGCAACCGGCCGGCTCGCGCCATGATCGGCCTCGGCTACCACGACACGTTCACGCCCGCCGTGATCGCGCGGAACGTGTTCGAGAACCCGTCCTGGTACACCGCCTACACGCCGTACCAGCCGGAGATCTCGCAGGGGCGGCTCGAGGCGCTCATCAACTTCCAGACGATGGTGACCGACCTCACCGGGCTCGCCACCGCGAACGCGTCGTTGCTCGACGAGGGCACCGCCGCGGTCGAGGGGATGCTGCTCGCCCGCCGGGCGTCGAAGGCGCACTCGGACGTGTTCCTCGTCGACGCCGACGCGCTGCCGCAGACCCGGTCGTTGCTCCGGCACCGCGCGACCGTGCTCGGCATCACGATCCGCGAGGTGGACTTCGAGGCCGGGGCGCCGGAGGCCGTCGACGCCTTCGGGGTGTTCCTGCAGTACCCGGGCGCCTCCGGCCGGGTGTGGGACCCTGCATCCGTCATCGGCGTCGCGCAGGCCTCGGGGGCGCTCGTCGTCATGGCCGCGGACCTGCTGGCGCTCACGCTGCTGCGCTCGCCCGGGTCGCTCGGTGCCGACATCGCCGTGGGGACGACGCAGCGGTTCGGCGTGCCGATGGGCTTCGGCGGCCCCCACGCCGGGTACATGGCCGTGCGCGCCGGGCTCGAACGGCAGCTGCCGGGCCGGCTCGTCGGCGTCTCGCAGGACGCCGCCGGCAAGCCCGCGTACCGCCTCGCGCTGCAGACCCGCGAGCAGCACATCCGGCGGGAGAAGGCGACCTCGAACATCTGCACCGCGCAGGTGCTGCTGGCCGTCATGGCCGCCATGTACGCGGTCTACCACGGGCCCGACGGGCTGCGCGCGATCGCGACCGACGTCGCGCGGAAGGCCGAGGCGCTCGCCGCCGCCCTGCGCGACCACGGCCTCGTGGTGCGGCACGAGGCGTTCTTCGACACCGTCCGCGTCACCCCGCAGGGGCCGGCGAAGACCGTGATCGACCGGGCGCGCGCCGCCGGGTACCAGCTCGCCTGGATCGACGAGGACACCGTCGGCGTCTCCGTCGACGAGACCACGACCGCCGCCGACCTCGCGGCCGTCGCGCACGCCTTCGGACTGCCGGAGGAGCGCGAGCTCGCCTGGCGGGACGCCGAACCGCTCCGCGCGGTCGGGCAGGACCTGCACCGGAGCGACGAGTACCTCCAGCATCCGGTCTTCCACGAGCACCGCTCCGAGACGGCCATGATGCGGTACCTGAAGACGCTCGCCGACCGCGACTACGCCCTCGACCGCGGCATGATCCCGCTCGGCTCGTGCACCATGAAGCTGAACGCGGCCACCGAGATGGCCGCCGTGTCGTGGCCGGAGTTCTCGCGCGTGCACCCGTTCGCGCCCGAGGCCGACGTGCACGGGCACCTCGCGCTCATCGAGCAGCTGGAGACCTGGCTCGCCGAGGTCACCGGGTACGACGCGGTGTCGCTGCAGCCGAACGCGGGCTCCCAGGGCGAACTCGCGGGCCTGCTCGCGATCCGCCAGTACCACGACGCGAACGGCGAGACCGGGCGCACCGTCTGCCTCATCCCGTCGTCCGCACACGGCACCAACGCCGCATCCGCCGTGCTCGCCGGGATGCGGGTCGTGGTCGTCGCGTGCGACGAGGCCGGCAACGTCGACCTCGACGACCTGCGCGCGAAGATCGCCGAGCACGCCGACACGCTCGCCGCGCTCATGATCACGTACCCGTCGACGCACGGCGTGTACGAGCAGGACGTGCTCGAGATCACGCAGGCCGTGCACGACGCCGGCGGGCAGGTGTACGTCGACGGCGCGAACCTCAACGCGCTCCTCGGGTTCGCCCGCTTCGGCGACCTCGGCGGCGACGTGTCGCACCTGAACCTGCACAAGACGTTCGCGATCCCGCACGGCGGGGGAGGCCCGGGTGTCGGGCCGGTGGCGGCGAAGGCGCACCTCGCGCCGTACCTGCCCTCGCACCCGTTCTCGCAGCGGGCCGACCACGGCGGGTTCCTCACCGCGCGCGCCTCGCGGTTCGACGGCGGGCCGGTGTCGGCGGCGCCGTACGGGTCGGCATCGATCCTCCCGATCTCGTGGGCGTACATCCGGATGCTGGGACTCGACGGGCTGCGCGAGGCGACGGGCGCCGCCGTGCTCGCGGCGAACTACATCGCCGCCCGTCTGCGCGACCACTACCCGGTGCTGTACACGGGCGAGGACGGCCTCGTCGCGCACGAGTGCATCCTCGACCTCCGGCCGTTGAAGGCCGAGACCGGCGTCACGGTCGACGACGTCGCGAAGCGCCTCATCGACTACGGCTTCCACGCGCCGACGATGTCGTTCCCGGTGGCGGGCACGCTCATGGTGGAGCCCACCGAGTCCGAGGACCTCGGCGAGATCGAGCGGTTCATCGAGGCGATGATCGCGATCAAGGCCGAGGCGCAGCGCGTCGCCGACGGCGAGTGGCCCGCGGACGACAACCCGCTCGTGAACGCCCCGCACACGGCCGAGTCGATTGCGGTGGGCGAGTGGACGCATCCGTACTCCCGCGAGACCGCCGTGTACCCCGTGCCCTCGCTGGTCCGCCGCAAGTACTGGCCCCCCGTGCGCCGCATCGACAACGCCTTCGGCGACCGCAACCTCGTCTGCGCCTGCCCGCCTCCCGACGCCTTCGCCTAGCCCGGGCCGGGCTGGGCCGCGAGGGCTGGGCCGCGAGACTGCATCTCCCGGACGAGACTGCATCCAATGTCAGCAGTCTCGTGGCGCAGATGCAGTCTCGCGGGTCATGGGGTGGTCACGGCGTGCTGCCGCCGGCGAGCGCCGAGCGGAGGGAGAAGAGCGAGTCCGAGCGCAGCGGGGCGACCGGCCTGAGACCCGCAGCCAGCAGGATGCGGCGCAGCGACATCGGATCGCGAAGCTCCGCCCAGCCCCACCGGGCGAGGCCCTTGAGTTCGCGGCGGAGGGCGTCCTCGCGCTGCTTCTCCCGCCAGACGACGTCGGCCGGATCGCCGTAGCGGCCGTCGTACTTGAGACGGCCGTCGGTCTCGCCGCCGATGGCGGCATCCGGCCACCGCATGTCGAGGGTGAAGTCGCCGACGGCCGTGGCGACGACCACCTGCAGCTCGGGCGCTGGGAACCCGAGCCACTCGACGACCGCCCTGCTCACCGACTCCAGCGCGGTCTCGGCCAGCGCGTCGGCCCGGTGCAGGACCCATCGGGCACGGCGTCGCCCGCGGCTGCTCGACCGCGCCTCGTTCCGTGCCACGAGCTGCTCCACGGATGCCAGCGGATCGAGGCGCAGGACGGCGTCGGCGACCGCGAGTGCGACGGCGGGGTGCCTCGCACGTGCCAGGTCGACGGCGACCTCGACCGGCGATGTCACGACGACGCCGCCGATGTCGACGAGTTCGCGCGCATCCGCGGTGGTGTGCACGCGGATGCCGGCGGTCTCGCGCGCGGTCGCGTGCCCGCTCAGCACATGCACGACATCCGGATCGCCGAACAGGGGGAGACCCAGGAGGGCGGCGGCGGATTCGTGGCTGAACACCGCATCGGGCTGCTGCAGCGCGACCGCGTGCACGCGTGCGAGGTAGCGACCCCACGGCGCGAGCGTGCGCCACTCGTCCGACGGGGTGAACACGCCGGGACGCACCGTGACGAGCCTGCCCGCTGCAGCCTCCCGGTCGAGGCGGACACCGCGCGTGTCCGACGGACGCAGGAGTGGAACGGGGGAGGGTCGGAGTGACTGGGAGAGCGGCAGGACCGGGATCATGCGCCGAGCCTGGCCCGCCGCATTCGCAACGGTCGTCGGTGTGCACGTGGCGGTGGAGACGGCTGGCACATGCCCCGCCTGGGGAGGACCGACGCACGACGCGTGACCACGAACCGCGAGACTGCATCTGCGTGACGAGACTGCTGACAATGGATGCAGTCTCGTCACCCAGATGCAGTCTCGCGGCCCAGTCGGGCCGGGCCGGCCGGGCCAGGCCGGGCCGGGGCCGGGCGGGGGTCAGGCGAAGACGGCGGGGAGGACGGCGACGGCGAGGGGATAGCCGACGAAGGCGATGACGTCGATGAGGGTGTGGGCGATCACGAGCGGCATCACGCGCCCCCAGCGGCGGTAGCACCAGCCGAAGACGACGCCCATCGCGAAGTTGCCCACGATCGAACCGAAGCCCTGGTAGGCGTGGTACGCGGCGCGCAGGCCCGCCGTGGCGAGGATGATCGTCCACCACCCCCACCCGAGCCGGCGCAGGCGGTCGAACAGGTACCCGAGGAAGATCACCTCTTCGGTGAGTCCGGCGCGCAGCGCCGCGAGCATGAGGAGGGGCACGGTGTACCAGGCGGTGTCCAGGGGCGAGGTCGCCACCTGCAGGGTCACCCCCAGCAGCCGCCCGACCGCGTACAGCGCGAGCCCCGGGATCCCGATCACCGCGACCAGGAGCACCCCACGACCGGCGTCGCCGCCGAACCGGCGGAAGTCCAGCCCGATGCGGCGCAGCGCGTTCGACCCGGGCTCCCAGAGCAGGTACACGACCAGCGCCACGGTCGCCAGGCCGAAGCAGACCGACAGCAGCTGGTAGAGCGCGTCCCAGAACGCGAGCGCGTCGCGGGTCGGGTTCAGCTGGGTCTGCTGCTGCCCGATCGACGCCTGCTCGCTCAGCGCGCGCTGGATCGACCGCACGAGCGACAGCACGGAGTACAGCGCCGACTGGCCGACCGACACCGCGAGGACGAGCGCGACCTCCCAGCCGAACCGGGTGCGCGTGGCACCCACGGCGCGCGGCGGGTCGAAGGCGCGGATCAGGGGAGCGGCCACGACCGACAGCCTGGCACAGCCGCCCCGCCCGGCCACACCGCATCCGGTCCTCCCAGCCACCCGCATCCGCCCCGCCCGCCCACCCCGCATCCGCCTCGGCCACACGCCGACCCAGTGAAACCCGGTCCCGGATGCGGCGACACCGCGTGCCAGACAGAAACCCCCGCGATCGGCTACGCCTGCCGCCCGGGTGAGCAGATTGCACGACGCCCCGGCGACAGTATGAGAGATCTGTCACAGTTTGCTTACATATTTTGACCAGGCGGAACCGCGTGCTTAGGGTTTCACGTATCCGCGGTCGGTCCTGCCCACAGCACAGACGCGACCGCACAACCCCTTGCACAGGAGGAACAGTGAAGCGCTCAAAGATCGCGCTCGCGAGCATCGCACTGGTGGGGGCGGGTTCTCTCGCCCTGGCCGGCTGCGCCGGAGGCGGGTCCAGCGACTCGTCCGGTGACGCCACCGCCATCATCACGGCGAACGGCTCGGAGCCGCAGAACCCGCTCATCCCCACCAACACCAACGAGACCGGTGGCGGCAAGATCATCGACGAGGTCTTCGCGGGCCTCATCTACTACGACGCCGACGGCAACCCGGTCAACGACGTCGCCGAGGAGATCACGGTCGACGACCCGCAGCACCTCACGGTGAAGCTGAAGGAGGGCCAGAAGTTCACCAACGGTGAAGAGGTCACGGCCGACAACTTCATCAACGCGTGGAACTACGGCGCCCTGCTCTCGAACGAGCAGCTCTCGAGCTACTTCTTCGAGGACATCGAGGGCTTCAGCTGGGACGAGGACTCCGAGCTGACCGGTCTCGAGCAGGTTGACGACTACACCTTCACGATCGCGCTGAACAAGCCCGCCGCCGACTTCGCGCTGCGCCTGGGCTACTCGGCCTTCTACCCGCTCCCGGACGTCGCGTTCGAGGACATGGAGGCCTTCGGCGAGTCCCCGATCGGCAACGGCCCCTACAAGCTGGCCGCCGAGGACGCGTGGAAGCACGACGTCGAGATCGAGCTCGTCAAGAACGAGGACTACAAGGGTGGCCGTCAGGCCCAGAACGACGGTCTGAAGATCGTCTTCTACGCCTCGCAGGATGCGGCCTACGCCGACCTCCTCGCCGGCAACCTGGACGTCCTCGACGCCATCCCGGACGCCGCCCTCGCCACCTACGAGGACGACCTCGCCGACCGCGCCGTCAACCAGCCGGCCGCGATCTTCCAGTCCTTCACCATCCCGGAGCGCCTCGCGCACTTCTCGGGTGAGGAGGGCAAGCTCCGCCGCGCCGCGCTGTCCATGGCGATCAACCGCGAGGAGATCACCGAGACGGTGTTCCAGGGCACCCGTACCCCCGCCAGCGACTTCACCTCCCCGGTCATCGCCGGCTGGTCGGACTCGCTCGAGGGCGCCGAGGTCCTGGGGTACGACCCGGAGAAGGCGAAGGAGCTGTGGGCCCAGGCCGACGCCATCTCGCCGTGGTCCGGCTCGTTCCAGATCGCGTACAACTCCGACGGTGGTCACCAGACCTGGGTCGACGCGGTCACCAACTCGATCAAGAACACGCTGGGCATCGACGCGTCGGGCGCCCCGTACGTCGACTTCGCCTCGCTGCGCACCGACGTCACCAACCGCGTGATCGAGACCGGGTTCCGCACCGGTTGGCAGGCCGACTACCCGGGTCTGTACAACTTCCTCGGCCCGCTCTACGCGACCAACGCCGGCTCGAACGACGGTGACTACTCGAACGCCGAGTTCGACACCCTGCTGAGCGAGGGCATCTCCGCCACCGAGCTCGAGGAGCAGAACGCCAAGTTCCAGGCCGCGCAGGAGGTCCTCCTGCAGGACCTGCCGGCCATCCCGCTCTGGTACTCCAACGTCAACGGCGGCTTCGCCGAGACGGTGGACAACGTCCAGTTCGGCTGGAACTCGGTTCCGCTGTACTACGCGATCACCAAGGGCTGACACCCTTCGGTCGCTCCCGCGAGGCGGTGACGGACACGTCACCGCCTCGCGGCTTGTCCATGCAAAGCTCGCGTCCGCGTCGAACACACGGCACGATGCTCTCAACGGATGTCCACCCGCGCCGACCGCGCGGGGGAGACGTCCCGTGATTCGGAGGGAGTGAGGATGCTCGGTTACATCCTCAGA
Source organism: Microbacterium sp. GXF7504 (assembly GCF_054798235.1). Classification (NCBI taxonomy): domain Bacteria; kingdom Bacillati; phylum Actinomycetota; class Actinomycetes; order Micrococcales; family Microbacteriaceae; genus Microbacterium; species Microbacterium sp. GXF7504. The sequence goes on from NZ_JBSJZI010000003.1 coordinate 606,203, forward strand.
CGCATCCTGCAGCTCATCCCGGTCTTCCTGGGATCCACGCTGCTCATCTACGCCCTGGTGTTCGCCATGCCGGGCAACCCGATCCTCGCGCTGTTCGGCGACAAGACCCCGAACGAGGCGGTCGTCGCGGCGCTCGAGGCGCAGTACCACCTGGACCAGCCGTTCATCGTGCAGTACGGCTACTACCTGCTCGGCATCTTCCAGGGCGACATGGGGACGACGTTCTCCGGCCAGTCGGTGAACGACGTGCTCGCCCGCACCCTGCCCGTCACCGGGCGTCTCGCCGTGATGGCGATCGGCATCGAGTTCGTGCTCGCGATCATCATCGGCACCGTCTCGGCCCTGCGCAAGGGCAAGATCTTCGACAACGCGATGCTGGTGATCTCGCTCATCTTCGTCGCGCTCCCGATCTTCGTGCTCGCGTTCCTCGCCCAGTACTTCCTCGCGATCCAGTGGGGCTGGTTCCGCCCCACGGTCGGCGCGCAGAACGGGTGGAACGACCTCTGGCTCCCGGCCATCGTGCTCGGTGTGAGCCTCTACGCGACGAGCATGCGCCTCATGCGCGGTTCGGTCATCGACACGCTCAACCAGGACTGGGTCCGCACCGCGTACAGCAAGGGCCTGCCGCGTCGGCGTGTCATCCCCGTGCACGTGCTGCGCAACTCGCTCATCCCGGTCATCACCAACTCCGCGACGAACTTCGGCGTGCTGCTGGTGGGCGCGACCGTCACCGAGGCCATCTTCAACGTCCCCGGCGTCGGCAACACGCTGTTCCAGGCGACGCTGCGCCACGAGGGCCCGACGATCGTCTCGTTCGTGACCGTCTTCGTCATCCTGTACGTGCTGGTCAACCTCGTCGTCGACCTGCTCTATGGTCTGCTCGACCCGAGGATCCGCTATGTCAAGTAACACCGAACTGCCCACGCACTACGTCGCACCCGTGAAGGATACGGTCGTCACGGTGGACGCTGTGAAGGTCGACGAGAACGCGAAGCCGGCGAGCCTCTGGGGCGACGCCTGGCGGGACCTCCGCAAGCGCCCGACCTTCTGGATCTCCGTCGCGATCGTGTTCGTGGTCGTGCTGATGGCGCTCTTCCCGACGCTGTTCACGCAGACCCCGCCGAACAACAACTGCCAGCTGGCCAACAGCAACGGCGGCCCCGAGGCCGGGCACCCGCTGGGGTTCACGTTCCAGGGCTGCGACATCTGGGCCCGCATCGTGTGGGGCACCCGCACCTCGGTGGTCGTGGGTCTGCTCGCGACCCTGATCGGCTCCACGATCGGCCTCGTCATGGGCGCCCTCGCGGGCTTCTACGGCGGCTGGCTCGACTCGGTGCTCTCCCGCGTCGGCGACATCTTCTTCGCGATCCCCTACATCCTGGCCGCCGTGGTCGTGATGAGCGTGTTCTACAACTACCGGAACGTGTTCACCCTGGCCCTCGCGATCGGCGGGTTCGCCTGGGCCTCCACGGCCCGTGTCGTGCGCGCCGAGATCCTGCGGGTGCGGCAGGCGGACTTCGTCGTCGCGTCGCAGGCCCTCGGCCTCAGCCGGTTCCGGACGCTGCTCAACCACGTCGTGCCGAACGCCATCGCACCGCTCCTGGTCATCTCGACCCTGAGCCTCGCCGCGGCGATCGTCGCGGAGGCGACCCTGGCGTTCCTCGGTGTCGGACTCGGCTCCGACGTCATGAGCTGGGGCGCCGACATCAGCCAGGCGCAGCAGTCGCTGCGCACCGCACCCATGGCCCTCATCTGGCCGTCGATCGCGCTGACGGTCACCGTGCTGGCCTTCATCCTGCTGGGCGAGCTCATCCGAGACGCCCTCGACCCGAGAGCGAGGGCCCGCCGATGAGCGGCACCGTCCCCACCCCGTTGCTCAGCATCCGCGGTCTGAAGGTCGCCTTCGACACGCAGCGCGGCTCCCGCGAGGTGCTCCACGGCGTCGACCTCGACATCTTCCCCGGCGAGACCGTCGCCATCGTGGGGGAGTCGGGCTCCGGCAAGTCCACGACCGCCTCGGCGATCGTGAACCTGCTGCCCGGCACCGGTCACGTCACGGAGGGCTCGATCACCCTCGACGGGCGCGAGCTGACCGAGCTCAGCCGCAGCCAGATGGAGCGCCTGCGCGGCCGCGACATCGGCTACGTGCCGCAGGACCCGATGTCGAACCTCAACCCGGTGTGGTCGATCGGCTTCCAGGTGAAGGAGGCCGTCCGGGCGAACGGCATCGCGCAGGGTCGCAAGGCCGTCCACGACCGCGCGGTGGAGGTGCTGGAGCAGGCGGGACTGAAGGATGCCGCGAAGCGCATGCACCAGTACCCGCACCAGTTCTCCGGCGGGATGCGGCAGCGCGCCCTCATCGGCATCGGCCTGGCCGCAGACCCCAAGCTGCTCATCGCGGACGAGCCCACGAGTGCGCTCGACGTGACGGTGCAGCGGGTCATCCTCGACCACATGGCGAACCTCACCCGCGAGAAGGGCACCTCGGTGCTCCTCATCACGCACGACCTGGGCCTCGCCGCGGAGCGCGCGAGCCGGCTCATCGTGATGCAGCAGGGCGAGATCGTCGAGGCGGGCCCGAGCCGGGAGATCCTGCAGGACCCGCAGCACCCGTACACGCAGCGCCTCGTCGCCGCCGCGCCCTCGATCGCCTCCAAGCGCATCCAGGCCCGCGTCGAGGAGACGAACGCGGTCGAGACGAGCGGCGACCTCGCGCTGATCCCGCCGGCCATCAAGGTCGAGCACCTCGTGAAGGAGTACAAGATCCGCCAGGGGAGCTTCAAGAGCATCCCGTTCCGCGCGGTCGACGACGTCTCCTTCTCGATCCCGAAGGGGAAGACCCTGGCCCTGGTGGGCGAGTCCGGCTCCGGCAAGTCGACCGTGGCGAAGATGGTGCTGAAGCTCGAGGAGCCCACGGCCGGTTCGATCGAGGTCGACGGGGAGGACGTCGCGAAGATCGGCGGCCGGGAGGCGTTCGCGCTGCGCCGCAAGATGCAGCCGGTGTTCCAGGACCCGTACGGCTCGCTCGACCCGCTGCGCAACATCGGCAACACGATCGCCGAGCCGCTGAACATCCACAAGGTCGGCGACGCCGCGTCGCGCCGTGCCCGGGTGCGCGAGCTGCTCGACCAGGTGTCGCTGCCGCAGGACCTCGCCACGCGGTACCCGAACGAGCTGTCCGGCGGTCAGCGTCAGCGCGTCGCGATCGCCCGCGCCCTCGCGCTGAAGCCCGACATCGTCGTGCTCGACGAGGCGGTCTCCGCGCTCGACGTGCTCGTGCAGGACCAGATCCTGCAGCTGCTCGCCGAACTGCAGTCCGAGCTCGACCTCACCTACCTGTTCATCACCCACGACCTCGCGGTCGTCCGGGTGGTCGCGGACGCCGTCTGCGTCATGGAACGGGGACGCGCGGTCGAGCAGGGCACGGTCGACGAGATCTTCACGAACCCGTCGCAGGAGTACACCCGGCGCCTCCTCGACGCCATCCCCGGCGCCTCGATCCCGCTCGGGGGGCGGAGCTGAGGACCGTCCACAGATCGACCGCGGCGACCGTCGGGCTCATCGGCTCGGCGGTCGTCGCGGCGATCCTGCTCGTCGACGCGGCCGTCCGCGCCGACATCGGCACCGCGCTGCTGCTGAGCCCGTGGGTGCTGCTGGTCCTGTGGGCCGTGTACGTGGGGCTGTACGCCTCGCACGTCGCCACCGACGCCACGGGCGTCACGGTGCAGAACTACCTCCGGCGCACGCGCATCGGCTGGGGCGCCGTGACCGACGTCGCGATGCGCTACCAGCTCGTCATCACGACGGCCGACGGCAGGCGCATCACCTGCTACGGCGGGCCCGCGACGGGTCGCCCCGCGCGCGCCGTGCGGCGCGGTGAGGATGCCGGGTCCGCGGCGTCCGGCGACATCGTCGACGCCTGGGAGACCGCCCGTCGGGACGCCGGCGCGGACACCGCCGTGACCCGCTCCTGGGACGTGCCGGCGCTCGTCGCGCTGCTCGTGCTCGTCGCGGGCGCACTGGTCGCCTTGCTCATCGTAAACGCCTGAGTCAAGGCGGATTGCGAGTTATCCACAACACCTGACGCGCACATTGCGGAGCGCGTCCACGGTGTTACGTTCGGTCGATCCCGAGTCCCCCCGCTCGAAAGACCTGAACGATGTCGTGTGCCGTGCCCGCCCGCCGAACCACCCGCGCCGGATGCTGAAGTACCTCGCGCGCCGGACAGCCGGCTGGCTGCTCATGATCGCCGTGGCGACGAACCTCGTGTTCTTCCTCGCCTGGGGCTACCTCGACCCCCGCAGCAACTACGTCGGCCGCCGCCCGCCGCTCGACGAGGCGCAGATCCAGGCGCTGCTCGAGCCCCGGAACCTCAGCGACACCACCCCGCTCATCGAGCGGTGGTGGACGTGGCTCACCGGCATCCTCACCCGATGGGACTGGGGCGTGAGCCCGGTCGGCCAGTCGGTCAACGAGCAGATCTCGTACCGCATCTGGGTGAGCGCGGAGCTCGTGCTGGGCGCCACCATCATCACGACGCTCCTCGGCATCGCGCTCGGCGTCTACACCGCCTCGCGCCAGTACAAGCTCGCCGACCGCATCGGCACCGCGACCTCGATCATCACGCTGAACATCCCCATCGTGGTCGCGGCCCTCATGATCGTGCTGCTCGCGATCATCGTGAACAACGCCGTCGGCACCCGGCTGTTCTACGTCACCGGCGCGTCGAGTCCGGGGGTGACGGGCTTCTTCCCGGTGCTCGTCGACGCGGCGCAGCACCTCATCCTGCCGACGCTCGCGCTCGTGCTCGTCGGCTACGCCGGCATCCACTTCCTGCAGCGCTCGCTCCTGCTGGACAACATCAACGCCGACTACGTGCGGATGGCGCGCGCCAAGGGCCTCACGAAGCAGCAGGCGATCCGCCGGCACGCCCTGCGCACCTCGCTCATCCCGGTGACCACCCAGGTGGCGTTCTCCATCCCGGCGATCTTCACCGGCGCGATCCTCACCGAGTCCATCTTCGGCTGGCGGGGCATGGGGCAGTACTTCACCCAGACGCTCGCCACCAACGACATCCACGGCACCGTCGCGATCGCCGCGTTCGGCGCCGTCATGACCGCGATCGGCGCGCTGCTCGCCGACATCGCGGTCGTCATCCTCGATCCCCGAGTGCGAGTGAGCTGACATGACCGTGACCTCGATGGTGGACCCGCTGGAGCACGGCGACAACCCGCCGGTCGTGCCCGAGCCCGCACCCCGCCGCAAGCGCATGTCGAAGGCGCGCCTGTACACCCGCCGCTTCATGCGCAACCGGGTCGCGGTGGTCGGCGCGGTCGTCTTCGTGCTCATCGTGCTGTTCGCACTGGTGGGGCCCTTCACGCAGCGCTACGACCACGTCGAACTTGACTTCCTCGCACTCTCCGACCCGCCGAACGCCGACCACTGGTTCGGCACCACGAACTCCGGCAACGACCTGTACGCGCAGGTCGTGGTGGGGCTGCAGCGCTCGCTCATGATCGCGATCACGGTGTCGCTCGGCACGACCGTCCTCGCCGCACTCGTCGGCACCTCGGCCGCGTTCTTCGGCGGCTGGTACGAGCGGATCGCGCTGCTGGGCATCCACTTCCTCATGGTCGTGCCGACCTTCCTCGTGCTCGCCATGATCTCGAACGACTCCGGCGGCGACTGGCGCATCATCGCGTTCATGCTGATCCTCGTCAGCTGGTTCTTCACCGCCCGCACCATCTGGACGCTGTCGCTGTCCCTGCGCGAGCGCGAGTACATCGCCGCCGCTCGGTACATGGGCGTCTCCGGCATCCGGATCGTGCTGCGCCACATGCTGCCCAACATCGGGTCGCTGCTCATCATCAACTTCACGCTCGGGGTGGTGGCCGCCGTCCAGGCCGAGACCGGGCTGTCGTTCCTCGGCTTCGGGGTGAAGACCCCGGACGTCTCCCTCGGCTCGCTCATCGGGTCGGGCGCCGGCACGATCTCCAGCGCCCCCTGGCTGTTCCTGTTCCCGGCTGCGGCGTTGACCCTGCTCACGGTGTCGATGGCGCTCGTCGCCGACGGCCTGCGCGACGCTCTCGATCCCACGTCGGCGGCCGGGGGTCGCGCATGACCGATCCCGTCCTCTCCGTCCGCGACCTCCAGGTCGGCTTCCCCTCGGAGGCAGGCCGGGTCGACGCGGTGCGCGGCGTCTCGTTCGACCTGCTGCCCGGCCGGACGCTCGGCATCGTGGGGGAGTCGGGTTCCGGCAAGTCGGTGACCTCGCTCGCGATCATGGGCCTGCTCGCGGACAACGCCACCGTGCGCGGCTCGGTGCGCTTCGACGGCGAGGAACTGCTCGGCAAGACCGATCGGGAGATGTCGCTCATCCGCGGCAACGGCATGGCCATGATCTTCCAGGACCCGCTCACCTCGCTCACCCCGGTGTTCACGGTCGGCGACCAGATCGTCGAGGCGCTGCAGACCCACCAGCGCATCTCGAAGCGGGCGGCCGAGGTGCGCGCGGTCGAACTCCTGCGACTGGTCGGCATCCCGAACCCCGAGCGGCGGCTGCGGGCGTTCCCGCACGAGTTCTCCGGCGGGATGCGGCAGCGCGTGGTGATCGCGATCGCCATGGCGAACGACCCCAAGCTCATCATCGCCGACGAGCCGACCACCGCCCTCGACGTCACCATCCAGGCGCAGATCCTCGATCTCATCGGCACCGCGCGCGAGGAGACCGGCGCGGCGGTCGTCATGATCACGCACGACATGGGCGTGGTCGCCGGCACCGCCGACGACGTCATCGTCATGTACGCGGGCAAGCCCGTCGAGCAGGCCCCGGTGCGCGAACTCTTCCGAGACCCGCGGATGCCGTACACGATCGGTCTGCTGGGGGCGATCCCGCGCATCGACAAGGCGGAGAAGACCCCGCTCGTGCCGATCGAGGGCACGCCGCCGATGCTCATCGACGTACCGGACCGCTGCCCGTTCGCGCCGCGCTGCCCGGTCGCGGTGCCCGCGTGCTGGGACGTCGAACCCGCGCTCGAGCCGGTGGTCGACGACGGCGCCGGGCATCGCGCCGCGTGCATCCGTGCCGACGAGATCGACCGGCGCCGCATCGACGGCGCCCCCGTGTTCGCCCCGCCGGTGATCCCGGAGAGCGCCCTGGCCCGCGTGCCGCGCGAGGAACGGGCCGCCGCGCTGGAGGTGGTGGACCTCCGCAAGACCTTCCCGCTCATGAAGGGCTCGCTCTTCAAGCGTCGCGTCGGCGACGTGCACGCCGTGCGCGGGGTGAGCTTCGACATCCGCGAGGGCGAGACCCTGGCGATCGTGGGCGAGTCGGGGTCGGGCAAGACCACGACGCTGCTGGAGATCATGGACCTCGCGGTGCAGGCAGGCGGCGACATCCGCATCGGCGGTCGGAGCGTCGCCGACCTGCACGGCGCCCGCGACGTGCGCGCGGTGCGCCGCGACCTGCAGATCGTCTTCCAGGACCCGGTGGGCTCGCTCGATCCCCGCATGACCGTCGCGGACGTCATCGCCGAGCCCCTCAAGGTCATCGGCACCCCGCGCCACGAGGCGGAGGACCGCGTCGACGAGCTCATGGCGCTCGTCGGCCTCGACCCCGCCCACAGCGACCGGTTCCCGGCGGCGTTCTCCGGCGGGCAGCGCCAGCGCATCGGCATCGCCCGCGCCCTCGCCACCAACCCGCGTCTCGTCGTCCTCGACGAACCCGTCTCGGCCCTGGACGTGTCGATCCAGGCGGGTGTCATCAACCTCCTCGACGAGCTGAAGACGAAGCTCGGCTTCTCCTACCTCTTCGTCGCGCACGACCTGTCCGTGGTCCGCCATATCGCCGACCGCGTCGCGGTCATGTACCTCGGCACCTTCGTCGAGGTCGGCGACGTCGATGCGGTGTTCGACGATCCGCGGCATCCGTACACGGAGGCGCTGCTGTCGGCCGTGCCCGTCCCCGACCCCGACACCGAACGCACCCGCGAACGCATCGTGCTGCGCGGCGACCTGCCGAGCCCCACCGAGGACCCCGCCGGGTGCCCGTTCGTCTCCCGGTGCCAGCTGCACGCCGTGCTCGACGAGGCGCGCAAGGAGCGCTGCCGCACCGAGCGCCCCGCACTCACCCCCACCGGCCCGGACCACGCGAACGCGTGCCACTACCGGTGACCCGACCCCACCGAGCCCCCCACGGAACACGCAACGCGAACACGGAAGGAAGCACCATGAACCTGCAACGAAAGCTCGCCGGCGTCCTCGCCGGCGGCGCCGTCCTCGCCCTCGCCCTCACCGCCTGTGCCGGCGGCGGGGGAGACGGCGGCGGCGGCACGAACGGCGGCGGCGAGGCCTCGACGATCGAAGGCTCGGACTACAACCCCCAGGACCGCGACGCGCTCCAGCAGGGCGGCGACGTGACCTTCCCCATCTCGGAGATCACCCCGCAGCTGAACGTCAACCACGCCGACGGCACGGTGGACACCGCGCGGATCTGGGAGTGGTACAACCCGCAGACGATCCTCATGACGCCCGACGGCGAGGTGTACGCCAACCCGAACTACCTGAGCGACTGGACGACCGAGGAGGTCGACGGCAAGACGGTCGTCACCTACACGATCAACCCCGAGGCCACCTGGAACGACGGCACCCCGATGACGTGGGAGTCGTACGACCTCACGTGGAAGGCCAACCGCTCCTACGACGAGGGGTACGTCCCCAACACCACCGACGGCTACGCGCTCATCGAGTCCGTCGAGCAGGGCGAGGACGAACGCCAGGCGGTCGTCACCTTCTCGCAGGTCTACCCCTGGACCGACGGCCTGTTCTGGCACATCCTGCACCCCGCCGTGAACAGCCCCGAGGTGTTCAACGACGCCTACCTCGGCGACCCGCACCCGGAGTGGGGCGCTGGCCCGTTCACGATCGACGAGTTCGACGCGAACGGCGGCACGGTCTCCTTCGTGCCGAACGACGCCTGGTGGGGCGACGAGCCGCTGCTGGAGACGGTCACGTTCCGCCAGCTCGACGACACCGCCATGCTGAACGCGTTCCGCGCGGGTGAGATCGACTACGCCGACAACCTCACCGCCGACAACCTCGCCCAGGTCGAGGGCATGGACGGCATCGAGGTCTACCGCGCCCAGCGCACCGCCACGAACCTCCTCCAGCTGGATGCGGAGAAGCCCCAGTTCGCCGACCTCGCCGTGCGCGAGGCGGTGTTCAAGGCGATCGACCGCGACCAGATCAAGGAGGTCGTCTGGAACGGCCTCGACTACACCGAGGAGGACGCGGGCTCGCTCCTGCTGTTCCCGTTCCAGGACGGCTACGAGGACGCGCTGAGCGAGGCGGGGTACGCCTACGACGTCGACGAGGCCAACAGCATCCTCGACGAGGCCGGCTGGACCCTCGGCGACGACGGCGTCCGCGAGAAGGACGGCGTCCGTCTCGAGGGCACGCTCCCGGTGTTCGGCGACGACGCCATCGTCGAGGCCCGCGCCCGCGTCGTGCAGGCGCAGCTGAAGGAGATCGGCCTGGCGGTCGAGATCGACGTGCGCCCGTCGTCCGACTTCTCGAACGACCTCACCACGAAGAACTGGGATCTCGTGATGCTCGGGTTCTCCTCGTCCGACCCGTACGGCGTCGCCTACATGTGCCAGGTGTACTGCTCCGACAGCCAGCTGAACCTGTCGGGTTCGGGCACCGCGGAGATCGACGAGCGCATCGCGAACGAGGTCGCGGCCCTGCCCACCGCCGAGGAGCAGACCGCCGCCGGTCTCGCCCTCGAGGCCGAGATCATCGCCGAGACCTGGGGCATCCTGCCGCTGTACGCGGGCCCCTGGATCTCGGTCGCGACCGAGGGGCTGGCCAACCTCACCCCGGAGACCTACACGGGTCTCGACCTCTTCGGGCTCCAGCCCGTCGAGAACGTCGGGTGGATGAAGTAGCACCCCCGCGGACGGGCCCGGCGGAGCGATCCGCCGGGCCCGTCCTGCGTGTACCGGCCGCGTTCAGGAACGCTGCGCTACGCTGGAACGCCGGAATCCCGGCCTTCACCCTTCTGTTAGGACTTCTTCCATGGCGCGTGCCCTCCGCTCCGACCTCCGCAACGTGGCCATCGTCGCGCACGTCGACCACGGCAAGACGACGCTCGTCGACGCCATGCTGCGTCAGACCGGCTCGTTCGGGGAGCACGCGCACGTCGAGGAACGCGCGATGGACTCGAACGACCTCGAGCGCGAGAAGGGCATCACGATCCTCGCCAAGAACACGGCGATCACCTACAACGGCGAGCACACCGACGTGCCGGTCACCATCAACGTCATCGACACCCCCGGCCACGCCGACTTCGGCGGCGAGGTCGAGCGCGGCCTGTCGATGGTCGACGGCGTCGTCCTCCTCGTCGACGCGAGCGAGGGCCCGCTGCCGCAGACCCGCTTCGTGCTGCGCAAGGCCCTCGAGGCGAAGCTCCCCGTCATCATCCTGGTCAACAAGACCGACCGCCCCGACGCCCGCATCGTCGAGGTCGAGGGCGAGGCGCAGGACCTCCTGCTCGGTCTCGCGTCCGACCTCGCCGACGACGTGCCCGACCTCGACGTCGACGCGCTGCTCGACGTGCCGATCGTCTACGCGTCCGGTCGTGCCGGCGCCGCGTCCCGCAACCGGCCCGAGAACGGCGAGCTGCCCGACAACGACGACCTCGAGCCGCTGTTCGCCGCGATCCTCGAGCACATCCCCGCGCCGTCCTACGACGACGAGGCGCCGCTGCAGGCGTGGGTCACCAACCTCGACTCCTCGCCGTTCCTCGGTCGCCTGGCGCTCCTGCGCGTCTTCAACGGCACGCTGAAGAAGGGGCAGACCGTCGCCTGGGTACGCTCGGACGGCTCCACCAGCAACGCCCGCATCACCGAGCTGCTCATGACCCGCGCGCTCGAGCGGTACCCCGCCGAGTCCGCCGGCCCCGGCGACATCGTCGCGATCGCCGGCTTCGAGGACATCACGATCGGCGAGACCATCGCCGACCCCGAGGACGTCCGGCCGCTGCCGGCCATCACGGTCGACGACCCCGCCATCTCGATGACGATCGGTACGAACACGTCGCCGCTGGTCGGCAAGGTCAAGGGCCACAAGCTCACCGCCCGCATGGTCAAGGACCGCCTCGACCGCGAGCTCATCGGCAACGTGTCGCTGAAGGTCGTCGACATCGGCCGCCCCGACACCTGGGAGGTGCAGGGCCGCGGCGAGCTCGCGCTCGCGATCCTCGTCGAGAACATGCGCCGTGAGGGCTTCGAGCTGACCGTGGGCAAGCCCCAGGTGGTCACGAAGAAGATCGACGGCGTCGTGCACGAGCCCTTCGAGCACCTCACCGTCGACGCCCCGGAGGAGTACCTCGGTGCGATCACGCAGCTGCTCGCCGCCCGCAAGGGGCGCATGGAGGGCATGACGAACCACGGCACCGGCTGGGTGCGCATGGAGTTCGTCGTGCCGTCGCGCGGCCTCATCGGCTTCCGCACCGAGTTCATGACCACGACCCGCGGCACCGGCATCGCCAACGCCATCTCGCACGGCTACGAGCCGTGGGCCGGCCAGATCACCACGCGCCAGAACGGCTCGATCGTGGCCGACCGCGCGGGCACCGCCACGCCGTTCGCCATCATCGGCCTGCAGGAGCGCATGTCGTTCTTCATCCAGCCCGGCGACGAGGTCTACGAGGGCATGGTCATCGGCGAGAACTCCCGCGCCGACGACATGGACGTGAACATCACCAAGGAGAAGAAGCTCACCAACATGCGCTCCTCCACGGCCGACACGTTCGAGTCCATGACCCCGCCGCGCCTGCTGTCGCTGGAGGAGAGCCTCGAGTTCGCCCGTGAGGACGAGTGCGTCGAGGTCACCCCGGAGAAGGTCCGCATCCGCAAGGTCGTCCTCGACTCGACCGAGCGCGGTCGCGCCACCGCCCGGCTGAAGCGCCAGGACGCCAACGCCTGATCCGGCAGAATCGTGGGGTGAGCACCGCCCGCCCCGCGTCCCCGTCCGCCGCAGCGGCCCGTCAGGGCCTCGCGGTGGCGCTCGCCACGAGCGCGTACGGCATTTCGTTCGGCGCCCTCGCGGTCGCCTCCGGCCTCGACGTGTGGCAGACCTGCGTGCTGAGCCTGGTGATGTTCACCGGCGGTTCGCAGTTCGCGTTCGTCGGGGTCATCGGCGCCGGGGGACTGGCGGCCGCCCCCGCGGCGATCGCGTCCGCGGCGCTGCTCGGCGCCCGGAACATCGCGTACGGGATGCGGATGTCGCCGGTCATCGGCCGCGGCTTCTGGCGCCGCGCCGCCGCCGCGCAGTTCACGATCGACGAGTCCACCGCCGTCTCGCTCGCGCAGGAGGAGCCGAAGGCCCGCACGGTCGGGTTCTGGGTCACCGGCATCGGGATCTACCTGGGCTGGAACCTGTCGACCCTCGCCGGGGCCCTCCTCGGCGACGTGCTCGGCGACCCGAAGGCGTACGGCCTGGACGCGGCGGCGGCCGCCGCGTTCCTGGCCCTGCTGTGGCCGCGCCTGCGCGGCCGGCAGGCGGTCGCGGTGGGCGCCGCCGCCGCCGTCGTCGCCGCCGTCCTCACCCCGGCGCTCATGCCCGGGCTCCCGGTGCTCGTCGCGGCGGTCGTCGCGATCGTCGTCGGCTGGACCAACTGGCTCGGCGGACGCGGGAGCGGCCCCGCCCGCCGCGGTCCCGAGGAGGCCGACGCATGACCCTGTGGACCGCGGTGCTGCTCGCCGCCATCGCCTGCGTCGCCCTGAAGACGGTGGGCTACCTCATCCCGCCCTCCCTGCTCGAGGCGCCGCGGCCGGCGCGGATCGCGGAGCTGCTCACCGTCGCGCTCCTCGCCGCGCTCGTCGCCGTGCAGACCCTCGGCGACGGGCAGGCGATCACGGTCGACGCCCGCATCCCCGCGGTGCTCGTGGCGGGCGGCCTGCTCGCACTCCGCGCCTCGTTCCTCGTCGTCGTCGTCGCCGCGGCGGTGGTCGCGGCCCTCCTGCGCCTCCTCGGCTGGGCGGTCTGACCCGGGCGGCGTCGCCGCCCGCGTGGCGGATGCTGCGGCATCCGAACCCCTGACCCCGCGCGAGCCGCCACCTGCGTGCACGCGCCCGACGCAGTCTCACGGTCAGGTGGCGGATGCTGCGGCATCCGGGGCTTCGAAGCCGCACGAAGCGCCACATGCATCGATGGGATGCGGCGGATGCCGCGACGCGAGCGAGCGCGGACCCCGGCCACACCCGGTGCCCGCGCAGACCCGCACGTAGACTGGGCGGGTGGGGAACCGGATCGCATCGTGGGCCATCGCGCTGGCCGTGGGCCTCGTGTACGGCGCCGCGGGTTCGGCCGCGCACGCGGCGACCTGGCTGGGACTCCCGGTCGGCGTGTTCCTCGCCGTGGTCGGCTCCGGGGCGCTGCTGCTCGCCGTCCGCCTCCTCGTCGGCGACCGCTGGGCGGCCCTCGCCGCCGGGCTCGGGATGATGATCGCGACCTTCGTGCTCGCCCAGCCCTCCGCCGGCGGGTCGGTGCTGTTCACGCAGGCGCACGAGATCGCCGCCCTCGTCTGGATGGCGGCGGTGCCGGTCTGGACCGCGCTCGTCGTCGCCTTCCCCGACCCCGCGCGGCTGGGCCGGCCCACCGCCGAGCCCCGGTAGACTCGTCCCGTGACGTATGTGATCGCCCTTCCGTGCGTCGATGTCAAGGATCGTGCCTGCATCGACGAGTGCCCCGTCGACTGCATCTACGAGGGGGAGCGATCGCTGTACATCCACCCCGACGAGTGCGTCGACTGTGGTGCGTGTGAGCCCGTCTGCCCCGTCGAGGCGATCTACTACGAGGACGACCTGCCCGAGGAGTGGCAGGACTACTACAAGGCCAACGTCGAGTTCTTCGACGACATCGGCTCGCCCGGCGGTGCCGCCAAGGTCGGCGTGATCCACAAGGACCACCCGGTCGTCTCGTCGCTGCCCCCGCAGGGCGAGTGAGATGAGCGTCGACGACCTCGCCGACTACCCCTGGGACGCGGTCGCACCGTACGCGGCGACCGCCCGCCGCCACCCCGACGGCATCGTGGACCTCTCGATCGGCTCGCCGGTCGACCCGACCCCCGACGTGGTCGCCGACGCGCTCCGTGCCGCGACCGACGCGCACGCCTACCCGCAGACGGTCGGCACCGTGCCGCTGCGCGAGGCCATCGTGGACTGGTACGCCCGCCGCCGCGGCGTCCCGGGGCTCACGCCCGACCACGTGCTGCCGACGATCGGGTCGAAGGAGCTGGTGGCGCTGCTGCCGCTCCTGCTGGGGCTCGGCGAGGGCGACACCGTGGTGTTCCCGCGCGCCGCGTACCCGAGCTACGAGGTCGGCGCGAAGCTCGTCGGCGCGACCCCGGTCGCGCTGGACGACCCCGACGAATGGCCTGAGGGCACCCGCCTCGTGTGGGTGAACTCGCCCGGCAACCCCGACGGGCGGGTGTGGGATGCGGCCGAGCTCCGCCGTGCCCGCGACCGGGCGGCCGAGCTCGGCGCCGTGCTCGCCGGCGACGAGTGCTACGCGGAACTCGGGTGGGACGCCCCGTGGGACGCCGAGCCGGTGCCGTCCGTGCTCGACCCGCGGGTGAGTGGGGGAGACCACACCGGGCTCCTCTCGGTGTACTCGCTGAGCAAGCAGTCCAACCTCGCGGGCTACCGCGCCGCCTTCCTCGCCGGCGACCCCGCGATCGTGGGTCGCCTCCTCACGGCGCGCAAGCATCTCGGCCTCATGGTCCCGGCCCCCGTCCAGGCGGCCATGGTCGCAGCCCTCGGCGACGACGCGCACGTGGCCGCGCAGAAGGCGCGCTACCGGACCCGCCGGGAGCTGCTGAAGCCCGCGCTCGAGCAGGCCGGATTCCGCATCGACCGCAGCGAGGCGGGGCTCTACCTCTGGGCCACCCGCGGCGAGGACGCCTGGGACAGCCTCGCGTGGCTCGCCGAGCGCGGCATCCTCGCCGGTCCCGGCCACTTCTACGGGCCCTTCCACCCGCAGCACGTGCGGTTCTCGCTCACCGCGGACGACGAGCGCATCCGCACGGCGGCGGCACGCCTCGGCGACGGTTCGTAGGATCCGTACATCGGATACCTGCATCCGTTGCCGATGAACGTCATAGGCTTCCGCGACGGATAGGCTGTACCAGCACGGTCTTGCCGATGTGGAGCGGGTCGTGCCGGATCGCCGATCGGCGATCGCTCCCACTCGACGACACATCGACACGCAAGGAGGCGCCGTGAGCGAAACGGGCGCACAGCAGGAGACAGCAACCCTCACCGTGGGAGGCCGTACCGCCGAGTTCCCCGTTCTGCACGGCACCGACGGAAACCCGAGCATCGACGTGTCGACGCTCACCCGCCAGACCGGGCACACCGCCCTGGACTACGGATTCGTGAACACCGCGGCGACGAAGTCCGCGGTCACCTACATCGACGGCGACCAGGGGATCCTGCGCTACCGCGGCTACCCGATCGAGCAGCTCGCGAAGCACTCCACCTACCTCGAGGTCGCCTGGCTGCTCATCTACGGCGAGCTGCCGACCCCGGCGGAGCTCGAGGACTTCGACACCCGCATCCGCCGCCACACGCTCCTCCACGAGGACCTCAAGCACTTCTTCTCGGCGCTGCCGCACACCGCGCACCCGATGTCGGTGCTCTCGGCCGCGACCGCCGCGCTCTCGACCTACTACGAGAACGAGTCCGACCCGCACAACCCCGAGCACGTCGAACTCAACACGGTCCGTCTGCTCGCGAAGCTCCCGGTCATCGCCGCCTACGCCCACAAGAAGAGCATCGGCCAGGCGTTCCTGTACCCGGACAACTCGCTGAGCTTCGTCGACAACTTCCTGAAGCTGAACTTCGGCGTCCTCAGCGAGGAGTACGAGGTCAACCCGGTCATGTCGCGGGCGCTCGAGCGGCTGCTCATCCTGCACGAGGACCACGAGCAGAACGCCTC
This sequence comes from Microbacterium sp. GXF7504, assembly GCF_054798235.1. Lineage (NCBI taxonomy): Bacteria > Bacillati > Actinomycetota > Actinomycetes > Micrococcales > Microbacteriaceae > Microbacterium > Microbacterium sp. GXF7504. Next base: position 622,202 of record NZ_JBSJZI010000003.1, read on the forward strand.
CACCTCCACGGTGCGCCTGGTCGGCTCGACCGGCGCCAACCAGTTCTCCTCCATCTCGGCCGGCATCAACGCCCTCTACGGCCCGCTCCACGGCGGTGCGAACGAGGCCGTGCTCACGATGCTCGGCGACATCCGCGACTCCGGCGAGAGCGTCAAGCGCTTCGTCGAGCGGGTGAAGAACAAGGAGGACGGCGTCAAGCTCATGGGCTTCGGTCACCGGGTCTACAAGAACTACGACCCGCGCGCCAAGCTCGTCAAGGAGTCCGCGGACGAGGTGCTCGCCGAACTCGGCGTCAGCGACCCGCTGCTCGACCTCGCGAAGGAGCTCGAGGCGATCGCCCTCGAGGACGACTACTTCGTGCAGCGCCGCCTGTACCCGAACGTCGACTTCTACACCGGCGTGATCTACAAGGCGATGGGCTTCCCGACCCGCATGTTCACCCCGCTGTTCGCGATCGGGCGCCTGCCCGGCTGGCTCGCGCAGTGGCGCGAGGCCGCGAACGACCCGCAGGGCAAGATCGGCCGCCCGCAGCAGCTGTACACGGGCGCGCCCGAGCGGAACTACCCGGGCGTCTGAGCCCCGGCGGCCGGACCCGCCTCACGCCGTGAGCGTGGCGGCGTGGTCCGGCACCAGGTTCCGCTCGTCCGCGGGCGGGCGCCGGTACCCGGTCGCCGGTGGCCGCGGCGGGATCTCCAGCGCCGGCGGTTCGACCGGATGCCACGGGATGCTGCCGAGCAGGTGATGGATCATGTTGATCCGGCCGCGGCGCTTGTCCTCGTTGTCGACCTCGTACCACGGTGCGTGGTCGCTGTCCGTGCGCTCGAACATGACGTCCTTCGCGCGGGAGTAGTCCTCCCAGCGGGTGATCGCCTCCACATCCGTGGGGCTGAGCTTCCACCGCCGCATCGGGTCCTCGGCGCGGTCGTGGAACCGCCGCTCCTGCTCGACGTCGGAGACGCTGAACCAGTACTTGCGCAGCAGGATGCCGTCGTCGGTCAGCATCCGCTAGAACACCGGCACCTGCTCGAGGAACCGCTCGTACTGCTCGGGGGTGCAGTAGCCCATGACGCGTTCGACCCCGGCGCGGTTGTACCAGGACCGGTCCATGAGCACGATCTCGCCGGCGGCGGGGAGGTGCGCGACGTAGCGCTGGAAGTACCACTGCGTCCGCTCCCGCTCGGTCGGGGTCGGGAGGGCCACGACCCGCGCGACGCGGGGGTTCAGGTACTCCCGCACCCGCGTGATCGTCGAGCCCTTGCCCGCGGCGTCCCGGCCCTCGAACAGCACCACCACCCTGGCGCCGGTGGCCTGCACCCACGCCTGCAGGTCGACGAGCTGCGCCTGCAGCCGCCGCAGTTCGCGGTTGTAGACCTTCTTCGGCAGCTTCGACGTCATGCCCGTGAGCGTAGCGGTCCCGGATGCGGCGAGGGGGCGCATCCGGTCGAACCGGACCGCCCCCTCGTGCGGATGCGTGCGCTCAGGCGTGCAGCGCCTCGTTCAGCGTGACGCCGACCCCGGCGCGGCGGACGGCCTCCACCTGGCCGGTCATGGAGTTGCGGCGGTACAGCAGCCCCGGCTTGCCGGAGAGGTCCGCGCCCTTCACGACCGGGCGCGAGCCGTCGTCGAGGAGGGGCTCGTCGCGCAGCAGCACCTTCGTGCCGGCGGTGACGTAGAGGCCCGCCTCCACGACGCAGTCGTCGCCGAGGGAGATGCCGATGCCGGCGTTCGCGCCGAGGAGGCTGCGGCGGCCGATCGAGACGCGGTGGGTGCCGCCGCCGGAGAGCGTGCCCATGATGGAGGCACCGCCGCCGATGTCGCTGCCGTCGCCGACGACGACGCCCTGCGAGATGCGGCCCTCGACCATGGAGGCGCCGAGCGTGCCGGCGTTGAAGTTCACGAAGCCCTCGTGCATGACGGTGGTGCCCGGGGCGAGGTGGGCGCCCAGCCGCACCCGGCTCGCGTCGCCGATGCGCACCCCGGCGGGCACGACGTAGTCGGTCAGGCGCGGGAACTTGTCCAGGCTCTGCACCTGGATGCCCGCACGCTGCAGGCCCATGCGCAGTCGCGGCAGGTCGTCCGGGTGCACCGGGCCGGCGTTCGTCCACGCGACGTTCGGCAGGTGCGCGAAGATGCCGTCCAGGTTCAGCTCGTTCGGGCGCACCACGAGGTGCGACAGGGCGTGCAGGCGCAGGTACGCGTCGGCGGTCGACGCGGGCGCCGCGTCCAGATCCACCGCGACCGTCACCGGCGCCACCACGACGCCGCGGCGCTCGTCCGGGCCCGCAGCCGCGACCAGGTCGTCACCGGGGACCACGGCGGTGTCCGGGCGGCCCTCGTGCACCGCGGGGAACCAGGCGTCCAGCACCGTCCCGCCCGTGGTCGTCGTCGTCAGTCCCGTACCCCAGATCCAGCGTTCGCTCATCCCTCCAGCGTATCGATTCCGCGCCCATCGCTAGACTCGCAGCATGCCCCCGCTCGACCTCACCGCGTCCGCCGTCGACCTCACCCGGGCGCTCTGCGACATCCCGTCGGTGTCGGGGGAGGAGACCGTCCTCGCCGACGCGATCATGACCGCCGTCGCAGGCCTGCCGCACCTGGACGTGTACCGCGACGGCGACACGATCGTCGCCCGCACGCAGCTCGGTCGGGACAAGCGCGTCGTCATCGCCGGGCACATCGACACGGTGCCGATCAACGGCAACGTGCCGGTCCGCGACGTCGAGATCGACGGCGAGCCGTACCTCTGGGGTCGGGGCACCGTCGACATGAAGGCGGGGGTCGCGGTGCAGCTGAAGCTCGCCGCCGAGCTCACCGCGCCGAACGTCGACCTCACCTGGATGTGGTACGACCACGAGGAGGTCGCGGCCGAGCTGAACGGCCTCACCCGGCTCGCCCGCACCCGGCCCGACCTGTTCGCGGGCGACTTCGCGATCCTCGGCGAGCCGTCGAACGGGCAGGTCGAGGGCGGCTGCAACGGCAACCTCCGCGTCGTCGCGCGCACCCACGGCGTGCGCGCCCACAGCGCCCGCGCCTGGGTCGGCGAGAACGCGATCCACGCGGCCGCGCCGATCCTCGCCCGGCTCGCCGAGTACCGCCCCCGCACCGTCACGGTGGAGGGGCTGGCGTACCGCGAGGGGCTGAACGCGGTGCGGATCGGCGGCGGCATCGCCGGCAACGTCATCCCCGACCGCTGCGAGGTCGAGGTGAACTACCGCTTCGCCCCCGACAAGTCGGTCGAGCAGGCCGAGGCGCACGTGCGCGACGTGCTCGCCGGCTTCGAGATCGAGGTCGTCGACCGGGCCAACGGCGCCCGTCCGGGTCTGGACGCGCCCCTCGCCGAGGAGTTCCTCGCCGCGGTCGGCGCGGAGCCCCGCCCCAAGTACGGCTGGACCGACGTGGCGCGCTTTTCTGCGCTCGGGGTCCCCGCCGTCAACTACGGCCCCGGCGACCCCAGCCTCGCGCACCACGACGAGGAGCGTGTGCCCCTCCGGCAGATCGACGACGTCGAGCAGGGCCTGCGGCGGTGGCTGACCGCCTGACCGCCGCCCGTCCCCAGCGCGTCGCCGGGCACTGGCGGGCCTGGCCCGCGCCCGCCCGCGTGGCGGTGATCTACGCCGCCGCGCGGCTCGTGACGACGATGCTGTTCCTGCTCGCCACGACGACGGCGGGCCCGGGCACCCGGTTCGGACCCGACGCGACCCTCGGCGACTTCGTGGTCGGGTGGGACGCCACCTGGTACTGGTTCGTGGCCGTGAACGGCTACCCGGCCGAGCTGCCCCGCACCGACGACGGGCTCGTCGCGGAGAACGGCTGGGCGTTCATGCCGCTGTACGCCTGGCTGTCGCGGGGACTCGGCGTCCTCCTCGGCGGGTGGGGCGCCGGTGCGGTGTGCGTCTCGCTCGTGGCGGGGTACCTCTCCGCCCTCGTGCTGTACCGGATGCTGCGGGCCCGGCTCGACGTCGGCGCGGCGACCTGGGCGGTCGTGTTCTTCAGCGCGGGGCCCCTCGCGGCCCTGTTCCAGGTCGGCTACGCCGAGTCGCTGTTCCTCCTCTGGCTGCTGCTGTCGCTGTGGGCGCTGGAGCGCCGCCGGTACGGGTGGCTGTACCTGCTCATCCCGCTCATGGGCGCCACCCGGCCCGGGGTGCTCGCGTTCTCGCTCCTGCTCGCCCTGTACGGCGTGTGGCGCTGGACCCGGCGCCGGACCGACCCGCTGCCGGTGCGCGAGGTCGCGCACATCGTGGCGCTGGGGCTCCTCGCCGCGGCGGTCGGGTTCGCCTGGCAGGGGATCGCCGCGCTCGTCACCGGCGAACCGGACGCCTACCTGTCGACCGAACTCGCCTGGCGGCGCAACTGGATCGCCGACGCGTCGGGGGTGTTCCTCCCGTTCGAGGGGTTCCTGACCGGGGCGACGTTCTGGGCGCGCATCTGGGGGCTCGGTACGGGCTGGGGGATCGCGCTCCTGATCGGGCTGGTCGCGGCCCTGGCGCTCCTCCTGCTGTTCGAGCCGCACGTGCGGCGGCTCGGGGTGCCGGTGCGGCTGTGGTGCGCGAGCTATCTGCTGTACCTGCTGGGGGTGTTCTTCCCCCAGTCGAGCACGTTCCGGCTGTTGCTGCCGCTCAGCCCGCTGTGGGGTGCGGTCGCGCTCCCACGGGCGTGGTGGTGGCGGTGGGGCGTGCTCGCGCTGTGCCTGGTCGGCCAGTGGTGGTGGATCTTCAACATGTACGGCCAGGCGCGCACGTTCTGGCAGATCCCCTGACGCCCGATGACGCGCGTTTGCGCGGCGGCGGGTGGGCAGAGGATAAACTGGGAGCCAGATCATCGACGAGAAGGAGCCACAATGGCAGCCATGAAGCCGAGAACCGGGGACGGGCCGATGGAGGCTGTGAAGGAGGGCCGGCTCATCATCGTGCGCGTTCCGCTCGAGGGGGGTGGCCGCCTGGTGGTCTCGGTCAACGACGCCGAGGCCAAGGAGCTGTACGACGTCCTGGGCGAGGTCGTGGGCGCCTGAACCCCACGCATCCGTGAGACGGCCGGTCCCCTCGGGGGCCGGCCGTCTTCGTGTCGGCGGAGCTCAGCGGGCGGCGTCGGCGACCGTGGTGAGCTGCAGCAGCCCCTCGCCGACGATGGACAGCGCGCCGATGACGGCGGGGGAGGCCTGGGTCTCCTGGATGAGCGAGCGGTAGGCGGTCGTCACCGGGTCGCGGCGCACCGGGTCGGAGACCGCGCCGCCGGCGAGCACGCGTGGCACGAGCACGGTGCCGCCGGGGCGCACCAGGCGCAGACCGTGCTCGACGTATTCGATGACGCCGTCCGGGTCGGCGTCCACGAGCACGACGTCGTAGGACGCCTCGTTCATGCGGGGGAGCACGTCGGCGGCGCGGCCGGTGATGAACCGGGCGCGGGCGGGCGGGATGCGGGCGTCCTGGAACGCCTGGCGGGCGGCCGCGAGGTGCTCCGGCTCCTTGTCGATCGTGGTGAGGACCGCGCGGGGCGAGCCGTGCAGCAGCCAGAGGCCGGAGACGCCGGCGCCGGTGCCGATCTCGACGATGTTCAGGGCGCCGGACGCGCGGGCGATGACCGCGCACTGCGCACCCACCGGGGCGCTGATCGGTTCCGCGCCGAGCTCCAGCGCGTGTGCGCGGGCCCGGGCGATCGGATCGGGTTCGACGGTCGCCTCGAGGGCGAACCGTGCATTCGCGTCGCTCGCACTCATGTGTTCCTCCGCTGATCAGCCTACGGGTACGCCGCGCACGGGACGGACAGGCGCGGCGGGTAACCTGAGAGCATGTTCTTCGGCCTCACGATCGAGAAGCTGCTGGTGATCGGTGTGATCGCCGCCTTCCTCATCGGGCCGGAACGGCTGCCCCGGTACGCGGAGGCGCTCGCGAAGTTCACGACGCGGGCACGCGACTTCCTCAGCGGTGCGAAGACGCGCGTCAAGGAGGAGATGGGCGAGGACTTCGACGACGTCGACTGGCGCAAGCTCGACCCGCGCCAGTACGACCCGCGTCGCATCATCCGCGAGGCGCTGCTCGACGACCCGCCCACCGCCACGGTCCGGGCCGCGGGCACCGCCGCGGCGGCGACGGCGGCGCTGGCGCCCGCGCCGAAGAAGCCGGAGCGCTACGACGCCGCATCCGGGGAGCTGCCCCCGTACGACACCGAGGCCACCTGACGGGAGCGCTCAGCCCGGGCGGACGGCGAGCGACCGGCCCGAGAGACCGGGACCGGCCGCGACCACCGCGGCGGCCAGCGCGTCGATCGCGCGCGCGGCGGGATCCGCGGGGTCCGCGACCACGACCGGGGTCCCGGCGTCGCCCGCGGCGCGGAGCGCGGGGGAGAGGGGGACGGACGCCAGGAGCGGCACCGTCCCGGCATCCGTCGACAGCCCCGAAGCGACCACGGCGCCGCCGCCCGACCCGAACAGGTCGAGCACCGTGCCGTCGGGCATCGTCATCGGCGCCATGTTCTCCACGACGCCCAGCACCCGCTGCCCCGTCTGCCGCGCGACGACGCCGCTGCGGATCGCGACGTCGGCCGCGGCGGGCTGCGGCGTGGTGACCACGAGCACCTCCGCGTGCGGCAGCAACTGACCGACCGAGATCGCGATGTCGCCGGTGCCGGGCGGCATGTCCAGCAGCAGCACGTCGAGGTCGCCGAAGTGCACGTCGGTGAGGAACTGCTGCACGGTGCGGTGGAGCATCGGTCCGCGCCAGGCGACCGCCGCGCGCTCGTCGCCCTCGCGGAGGAACATGCCGATCGAGACGACCTTCACGTCGTACGCGACCGGCGGCACGATGAGGTCGTCGATGCGGGTGGGTCGGACGGTGCGCCCGGCGGCGTCGACGAGGCCGAGCAGGCCCGGGATGGAGAAGCCGTGCACGTCGGCGTCGACGAGGCCGACCTTCAGCCCGCGGGCCGCGAGCGCGACGGCGAGGTTCGCGGTCGTCGACGACTTGCCCACCCCGCCCTTGCCGCTCGTGACCGCGATGACCCGGGTGAGCGAGTCCGCGGTGAACGGGATGCCGCGCGGGCGCCCGGCCCGGAGCCGTTCGGTGAGCACGGCCCGCTCGGCCGGCGTCATGACGCCGAGGACGACCTCGGCCCGCCCGATCCCGGTGACGGCCTCGGCAGCGAGGCGCACCTCGCGCTCGATGCGGTCGGCGGCCGGGCAGCCGACCACCGTGAGCCGCACGTCGACGCGGGCGACCCCCTCCTCGGCGGTGACGTCGCCGATCATGTCGAGCTCGGCCAGCGGACGGCGCAGCTCCGGGTCGACGACGGCGCCCGCCGCATCCCGCACCCGTGCGATCAGGTCGGGGTCAGCGTTCACGCGCGTCCCGCTCCTCGCGCTCGGCGCGTTCGCGCCGCTCGGCCCGGCGGCGGCGCTCCTCGCGCTCCGCGGCCTCGTGCGGCGTCTCGCCCGACGCGCGGGCGTCCAGGTCCTCCACCAGGGCGCGCAGCTCGTCGCGCAGCCCCTCGCGGGTCACGACCTCGCCGGAGAGGTCGTTCATCGCCATGCGCAGCGCCACGATCTCCCGGGCCAGGTACTCGGTGTCGGCGAGGTTGCGTTCGGCGCGCTGGCGGTCCTGCGCGATCTGCACGCGGTCGCGGTCGTCCTGCCGGTTCTGCGCGAGCAGGATGAGCGGCGCCGCGTACGAGGCCTGCAGCGACAGCATGAGCGTCAACGCGGTGAACCCGTTCGCCGCGGCGTCGAAGCGCAGGTGGGGCGGTGCCATCGTGTTCCACGCGATCCACGCGAGGCAGAACACGGTGAGCGCGACGAGGAACCACGGCGTGCCCATGGCGCGGGCGATCCACTCGGTGGCCCGCCCGAACCGGTCGCGGGAGGGCTGCGGGGCGCGGCCGATGCGGCCGGCGCGGTCGAGCGGCGCGTCGAGCGTGGGCTTCCGGGATGCGCGGGCCATCAGCGCCCCCTCTGCGCGGTCGGATGCGGCTCGTCCTCGTCGCCGGCGCGCCAGTCGTCGGGCAGCAGGAAGTCGAGCACGTCGTCCACGGAGACCGCGCCGAGCAGGCGCCCTGCGGCGTCGACGACGGGCAGTGAGACGAGGTTGTACGAGGCGAGCAGTCTCGCGACCTCGCTCGCCGGCGCCGAGGGGGCGACCGCCTCGAGCGAGTCGTCGATGATCGCGCCCAGCCGTTCGTGCGGCGGGTAGCGCAGCATCCGCTGGAAGTGCACGACCCCCAGGAGCCGTCCGGTGGGCGTCTCGTACGGCGGCAGCGTGATGAACACGGCGGCGGCGAGGGCGGGATGCAGCTCGTGCCGGCGGATGAGCGCGAGCGCCTCCGCGACGGTCGCGTCGGCCGACAGCACGATCGGCTCGGGCGTCATGAGTCCGCCGGCGGTCTCGGGGCCGTACTGGAGGAGCGTGCGGACGTCCTCCGCCTCCTCCGGCTCCATCAGCTCGAGGAGCTCCTCGAGCCGGTCCTCCGGCAGCTGGCCGAGGAGGTCGGCGGCGTCGTCGGGCTCCATGTGGTCGAGGATGTCGGCCGCCCGCTCGTCGCCGAGCGCCTCCAGGATGTGCACCTGCTCCTCCTCCGGCATCTCCTCGAGCGCGTCGGCGAGCCGGTCGTCGGTGAGCTCCTCGGCGACCTCGATGAGCCGCTCGTCCGGGAGGTCGAGGAGGGTGTTGGCGAGGTCGGCGGGCTTCAGGTCGGCGTAACTGGCCGCGAGGTGCTCGGCCGACTGCGCCTCGCCCGGCCGCTGCCGCTGGTGCACCTCGTTCCAGTGCGCGAAGGTCGTCGGACCCTTCGCGAAGGGGGACGCGCTCGTCTTGGGCTTGCGCAGGAACAGCTGGCCGACGCTCCACTCGCCCAGGCGGTCGCGCTCGATCGCGACGTCCTCGATGACGGCCTGGCCGCCGCCGTCGCCGAGCGTCACCTTGCGGCCGACGAGCTCCGCGATCACGCGCACCTCGCCGCCGCGCTGCTGGAACCGGCGGACGTTGATGAGGCCCGTCGTGATGACCTGCCCGGACTCGATCGTGGTGACGCGGTTGATGGAGAGGAACACGTGCCGGCGGCCGGGGATCTCGACCACGAGTCCCACGACGCGGGGGGAGTCGTCGGTGCGGTAGATCACCACGACGTCACGGACCTTCCCCAGGCGGTCGCCGGAGGGGTCGAAGACGGCGCACCCCGCCAGGCGCGCGACGAAGACCCGCTGTGTGCTCACCCGACCAGCGTAGCCCCGGCATCCGGCCCGGCCGGGTGGCTGCGCCCGCGTGGCAGGATGGACGGATGAGCATGTCAGGCGGTGCGCCGTTCGCGGCCGGATCGGCGGAGGCGGGGGAGACCGTCGCCTCCTTCACCGCGTACGAGGGCGCGCAGAAGGCGGTCTCGCAGCTGATCGCCGCCGAGGTGCCGGCGCGGGAGATCGCGATCGTCGGCGAGGGGCTCCGCTCGGTCGAGCGGGTGACCGGCCGGCTCGGCTACGCGACGGCCGCGCGCTCCGGCGCGGTGAACGGCCTCATGCTGGGCGTGCTGTTCGCGGCGATCTTCGTCCTGGGCAGTCCCACGGTCGCCCTGCAGGTGTTCGTCGGGGTGCTGCTGCTCGGCGTGGCGCTCGGGATGCTGCTGAACATCGTCATGTTCGCGATCGTCCGGCGCAAGCGCGACTACGCCTCGGTGATGCAGGTCGCCGCCGACCGCTACGAGGTCAAGGTCACCGCCGCCAACGCGGCGAAGGCGCGTGCCGCGCTCGGCACCCGGCCCGTCGAGCAGGCTCCCGCCGTGCCGCCGGCCGCCGCGACCGAACCGCCGCGCTACGGCGAGCGGATCCCCGCCGAGCCGCCCCGCTACGGGGAGCGGATCACGCCGTCACCGGCTCCCGTCCAGGACGCCGGGCGCCAGGACGAGGGCGACCCGCAGCCCGACGCGACCGCGGCGGACGCGGACCCTGAGGACCGCGCGGCCCCGCCGCGCGACTGACCGCAGCCGGGGAGGCGCCCGCCCCGGGGATCAGCCGCGCAGGCGTGCGACCCAGGCCTCGACCTCGTCCGCCGTGCGCGGGATCCCGGCCGACAGGTTCACCGGGCCGTCGGCGGTCATGAGGACGTCGTCCTCGATGCGCACGCCGATGCCGCGGTACTCCGCCGGCACCGTGAGGTCGTCGATCTGGAAGTACAGGCCGGGCTCGATCGTGAACACCATGCCCGGCTCCAGCACGCCGTCGTAGTACATCTCACGGCGGGCCTGCGCGCAGTCGTGCACGTCGATGCCGAGGTGGTGGCTCGTGCCGTGCACCATGTAGCGGCGGTGCTGCCCACCGCGATCGGCGTCCAGCGCCTCCTCGGCGGTGACCGGCAGCAGGCCCCACTCGGCCGTGCGGGCGGCGATGACGCGCATCGCGGCCTCGTGCACCTCGCGGAACCGCACCCCCGGTCGGGCCGCGGCGAAGGCCGCGTCCGCGGCCTCGCGCACGGTCTCGTACACGCGGCGCTGCACCTCGGAGAAGGTGCCGTCCACCGGGATCGTGCGGGTGATGTCGGCGGTGTACAGGCTGTCGACCTCGACGCCAGCGTCCACGAGCATGAGGTCGCCCGGGCGCACCGCCCCGTCGTTGCGGGTCCAGTGCAGATAGCAGGCGTGGGGGCCCGCGGCCGCGATCGTGTCGTAGCCCTCCCAGTTGCCCTCGCTCCGGGCGCGCAGGTGGAAGACCCCCTCGACGACCCGCTCGCCGCGGGGGTGGGCGACGATCCGGTCGAGGTTCGCGACGATGTCGTCGAAGCCCGCGCCGGTCACCTCGACGGCGAGGCGGAGCTGCGCGATCTCGTACTCGTCCTTGACCAGACGCAGCTCGGAGACGAACCGGTCGAGCTCCTCGTCACCGCCGACCGTGCGGTCGGCCTCGCCGGCACGGAACGCGTCGATGTGCGCCGTCGCGATGCCGAGGTCGGCCGCCACCTCGGCGAGGGAGGGGCGCGGCCCGATCCAGAACTCGCCGATCGACGCGTCGCCGTAGAACTCGGCCGTGGTGCGGTCGGCCCGCTCGCGGAAGTACAGGGTCACGTCGTGCCCGACCTGCTCGCGGGGCTCGAACACGAGCACCGCGCCCGGTTCGGCGTCGGCGGCCCAGCCGGTCAGGTGCGCGAACGCGGAGTGCGCGCGGAACGGGTAGTCCGTGTCGTTGCTGCGGACCTTCGCCTCCCCGGCCGGGACCACCAGACGCTGTCCCGGGAACGCGGCGGAGACCGCGTCGCGGCGGCGGGCGGTGTACGCGGCCTGCTCGCGCGGCGTCGGTGCGACGGCGGGCCGGGAGGCCCAGCCCGTGGAGATCGTGTCGAGGAACCCCTGCGGGAACGGCTGCTTGCGGTTCGCGATCACCGGCTTCTCGGTGCGCTCCTGCTCGGCCTGCTGCATCGCCTGTTCGTTCATCGTCATCCCGTCTCGTGTGCCGTCTGCCCAGTCTTCCACCGTGCGCCTCAGCCGGCGCGCTCCAGCTGCACCACGAGCGGCCGGTGGTCGCCGCCCGTCCCGTCCAGCGAGGAGAGCACGACCGACCCGGTCGCCGTCCACGCGGAGCCCACCAGCACGTGGTCGAGCGGCGCCCCGGCGAGGGCCGGGAGCTTCGTGGGCCAGGTGCCGACCGCACCGTTGCCGGTCGCGGCCGCCGCATCCGTGCATCGTCCGAGGTCCGCGCCGTCGACGCCGAGGCGCGCGAAGTGGTCCAGGGTCGCGTTGAAGTCGCCCGCCATGATCACATCGTCCGTGGCGCACTGGTCGGCGAGCCACTGCAGGTCGTGCCGCCAGCCGGCCATGGCGTCCTCGCGCGGCGCCACCGCGTGCGCGGCGACGATCGTCGGTCCGTCGCCGGAGACCGGCATCGCGACGACGGAGGGGACGGTCGAGGTGTTGCTGGAGCCGTCCTCGGCGGAGTCGATGACGGCGTAGTCGCCGAGCCGGGGGCTGACGAGCAGGGTGGTCGAGTCGGCCGCCCAGCCGTCCGTGCCGTACTGCGTGTGGTACGCCCACATCGGCTGCCCGAGCTCCCTCATCGCCACCGCGACCTGCGCCCCGGTCTCGATCGTGGTCTCCGGCAGGCTCACGATGTCGGCGCTCATCGCCACCGCCGTCTGGGCGATGGTCTCCGGCGAGGTCGCGTCGCCCGCGGTGTTCCAGGTCATCACCCGCACCGCCGCATCCGTCTTCTGCGGCAGCGTGGGGGTGCCGAGCCCGCGGTCGACCACGATCACGACGCCGACGCCGGCGGCCAGCGCGGACACGAGCGCGAGCGACAGGACGAGCCGGCGGATCGGGCGCACCACGGCGGCGAGCAGCAGCACGAGCACGAGCACCGCGAAGGCGGCCGTCAGCACGGTGCGGAACGCGACGATCTGCGCGACCGGGAACGTCCGCTCGACCCGGAAGAAGCCGGGCCAGGTGAGCACCGCCGCCGCGATCGCGAACAGGACCGTCACGAGGATCCGGAACAGGCGAAGCACCCTGCGAGCCTAGGCAGTCAGGCTGTGAATCCGACGGACGGCGCCCCGCGGTACGCTCGGTGCGTGGACGGCACCGGGCGCACTGAGGCACGCGGCGACCTGCACCTGCACTCGGTGCGATCCGACGGCACCGAGCCGCCCGAACAGGTGATCGCCGCCGCGCACCGGCACGGCCTGCGCACCGTCGCGCTCACCGACCACGACACGACCGCCGGGTGGGCGGAGGCGGCGGACGCGGCCGTCTCGCTCGGGATGACGCTCATCCCCGGGATGGAGCTCTCTGCGCTCCACGAGTGGCGCAGCGTCCATCTGCTCGCGTACCTGTTCGACCCGGACGACGCGGCGCTGCGCGCCGAGACCGACCGGATCCGCGACGCGCGCCTGGGGCGCGCCGAGCGGATCGTGGCGAACATCGGCCGCGACTACGACTTCACCTGGGACGACGTGATCGCCCAGACCTCCGACGGCGCGACCGTCGGGCGGCCCCACATCGCGGACGCCCTCGTCGCGCGGGGGCTCGCGAAGGACCGCGGCGACGCCTTCGCGGGCATCCTGCATCCGCGCGAGCCCTACTACGTGCCGCACTACGCGCCGGACCCGCTGACCGCGGTGCGGCTCGTGGTCGCCGCCGGCGGGGTGCCGGTGATCGCGCACCCGGCGGGGCGCGACCGGATGCTGCCGATGCCGGTGCTCGAGGGACTCATCGACGCCGGGCTCGCCGGGTTCGAGATCGAGCACCGGGAGAACACGGAGGCGGGCAAGCGGGTCCTCCGCGACCTCGCCGTGCGGCACGACCTCATCACGACCGGGTCGAGCGACTACCACGGTCGCGGCAAGCCGAACGTGCCGGGGGAGCACACCACGAGCGCCGCGATGATCGCGCGCATCGTCGAGCGCGGAACGGGAAGCGCCCCCGTCACACCGTGACGGGGGCGCGGGATCCGCTGCCGGGGCTCAGGCGCCGGCGGCCGGTGCGCCGCCCGCGCCGGACCGACGCCGACGGCGCCGGCGGCGGGCGGCTGCGGGCTTGCCGTCCTGGTGCTGCGACCCGCCGCCGTCGTGCGTGCCGCCGCCCTCGGCGCGCTCGCCCGCGGGCGAACCCTGCTCGGTGACGGTCTCGGTGGCGGGGGCGCCCTCGGTCTTCGCGCCGGAGCGCGACCGGCGACGGCGCGGGGCGCGGTCGCCCGAGCCGTCCTGCGTCTTGACCGCGGCGGTCTTCGGGGCCGTGGTGATGCGGCCCTTCGTGCCCTCCGGGATGCCGAGGTCCGTGTAGAGGTGGGGGCTGGAGGAGTAGGTCTCGACCGGCTCGGGCTGTCCGAAGTCCAGCGCCCGGTTGATGAGGGCCCACTTGTGCAGGTCGTCCCAGTCGACGAAGGTGACGGCGATGCCGGTCTTGCCGGCGCGGCCGGTGCGGCCGGCGCGGTGCAGGTACGTCTTCTCGTCGTCGGGGATCGTGTGGTTGATCACGTGCGTCACGTCGTCGACGTCGATGCCGCGGGCGGCGACGTCGGTCGCGATGAGCACGTCCTTCTTCCCGGCCTTGAACGCGGCCATCGAGCGCTCGCGCGCCTCCTGGCTCATGTCGCCGTGCACGGCGCCGGCGTTGAAGCCGCGGTCGTTCAGCTCGTCGACGAGCTTCTGCGCGGCGCGCTTGGTGCGGGTGAACACGACCGTCTTGCCGCGGCCCTCGGCCTGCAGGATGCGGGCGATGACCTCGTCCTTGTCGAGCGAGTGGGCGCGGTACACGAGGTGGCGGATGTTCGCCTGCGTGAGGCCCTCGTCGGGGTCGGTGGCGCGGATGTGGATCGGGTTCGACATGAACCGGCGGGCGAGCGCCACGATGGGCCCCGGCATGGTCGCCGAGAACAGCTGCGTGTGGCGGACCGGCGCGACCTTCTGGAAGATCTTCTCGATGTCGGCGAGGAAGCCGAGGTCGAGCATCTTGTCGGCCTCGTCCAGCACGACCTCGGTCGCGTGGGAGAGGTCGAGCAGCCGCTGCCCGGCGAGGTCGATGAGCCGGCCGGGCGTGCCCACCACGATCTGCGCGCCGGCCTGCAGCTGCTCGATCTGGCCCTCGTACGCCTTGCCGCCGTAGATGGCGACGACGCTCGTGGCGCGGTTCTGGGTGAGCAGGTCCATGTCCTCGTACACCTGCACGGCGAGCTCGCGCGTGGGGACCACGATGAGCGCCTTCACGCCGGGGGCCGGGTCCAGGCCCAGCCGCTGCACGACGGGGACGCCGAAGCCGAAGGTCTTGCCGGTGCCGGTCTTGGCCTGGCCGATGATGTCCTGGCCCGGGAGCGACAGCGGGATGGTCTGCTCCTGGATGGGGAAGGAGTCGACGATGCCGCGGGCGGCGAGGGCGTCGACGATGTCCTGGTCGACGCCGAGTTCGGCGAAGGTCGTCACGATATGAACCTGTCTGGTCGAGGGCGGCGCGGTGCCGCCGGCGGTTGTCCACGCCCTCTCTCAGATCCCAGGCGCGGCGGCCCCGATCCGAATGCCGGGGCGGGCTCCACGATACCCGAGCCGTAGGCTGTACCGCGTGTGGGACTGGCTGCGACGACTGCTCGGACGGGGACGACCCGCGGTGCGCGCGTTGCGCCTGCGCTCCCGCGACGAACTCGAGCGGACCCCGCGGGTGCGCTTCGAGGAGCTCGCCCCGGACGTGGACACGTTCCTCGGGCAGGCGGCCTACCTGCAGCTCGGCTACTTCGAGACGCTGAGCGGCATGATCGCGACGACCCCCGACCTCGCGCACAAGGAGGCCATCTCCCGTGCGGCGGGCGCTGCGCTGCTGAAGCACCGCGGCCTCGTCGAGCTCATCCGGGAGCGGGGCGAGGACCCGACGCTGACGATGCTGCCGTTCCGGGAGCCGCTGGACGCGTTCCGCGTCGCGACCCACGGCGTGCGCCCGCAGGAGACGCTGCTGTCGGTGCACATCACGGCGGGCATGCTCGACGACTTCTACCTGGCGCTGTCGGAGGGGTACGGCGAGACGGGGCGCCGGGTCGCCCGGATCCTCCGCTCCGACGACGACCGGCAGGCCGTGGTCGCGATCCTCGCCGACACGATCGCCGCCGACGCGGAGTGGGCGTCGCTGCTGGCGCTGTGGGGCCGGCGGCTCGTCGGCGACACGCTGCTGGTCGCCCGCGCCGCGCTCCGCGAATCGGATGCGGACGCCGCCGAGCGGGTGGAGCCGGTGTTCACGCGGCTGCTCGCCGGGCACACCGAGCGGATGGCCGCGCTCGGCCTCGCCTCCTGACCGGGCCGCGCTCCCCGACGGGCGCGTGCGGCGTCCCGCGGCTGCGGCGGCCTCAGCCGAGCTTCAGACGCTCGCGCTCACGGGCGTCGTGCGTCTCACGCGTGCGGGCCAGCACGACACCGGCCACGACGACGACCACGACGGGGGCGAGGATCGACGCGAGCCAGATCCACGGGTCCGCGCCGGTGAGCCCGACCCAGGTCAGCAGCATCCAGACGGCGCCGCCGACGACCGTGCCGAGCATCGGCAGGAGCAGCATCCCGCGCCGGTCGCGACCGGGCAGGACCGCCTGCGCGATCGAACCCACCACCGCGCCGAAGACGAGCGCGAGCAGGATCTCCACGGTCGGCTCAGGCGACGAAGCCGACGCGGCGCGCCTGGTCGGAGCCGAGCTCCACGTAGGCGAGGCCGGCGGTCGGCACGACGTACGAGCTGCCCTTCACGTCGGTGAAGGTGAGGAACGGGGCGCCGGCGGACAGCGCGTCGGCGATCGACTGCTTCACGGACTCGGCCGAGTCGTTCGTCTCGAAGCCGAGTTCACGGCCGGTGTTCGCGATGCCGATGCGGATCTCCACGGGGCTGCCTTCCTTCCGGACCATTCCTTTGAGGCCACCAGAACTCTACGGTACGGACGGACCGCCCCGGCCCCGCGCACGCTGTGGGCGAACGCGGCGCGGCCGGGCGGTGTCGGCGGCGCCGGGTAGCGTGGCGGACGTGGACACCCGACCCGTGCTGGACCCCGCGCAGGCGGCGGTGGTCGCGCTGCCGCCCGCGGCCTCCGCGGTCGTCGTCGGCGGCCCCGGGAGCGGCAAGACCACCGCGCTCGCGGAGCGTCTCCGGGTGCTCGCCGAGACGGCGGGCACCGCCGACACCGCGCTCGTGCTCACCCCGTCCCGTCCGACCGCGACGGCCCTGCGCGACCGGCTCGCGCTCACCGTGGGGCGGGCGACCTCCGGGCCCCTCGCGCGCTCGGTCGCGTCGTTCGCCTACGGGATCGTGCGTGCCGACGCCGTGCGCCGTGGCGCCCCCGCACCGCAACTGCTGACCGGCGGCGACGAGGACCAGCTGCTGCACGACCTGCTCCAGGGCGACGCCGACGACGAGGCGGCCGGGATCGTCCGGTGGCCGGAGGCGCTGCCCGCGGCGGTGCGCGCCGCACCCGCCTTCCGTGCCGAGCTCCGGGCGTTCCTGGCCGAGTGCACGACGCTCGGGATCACCCCCCGCACCCTCCGTGCCCGCGCCGAGGCGGAGGAACGACCGGTGTGGGCCGCGCTCGCCTCCTTCGCGGAGGACTACGCCGACGTCCGCGCCCGCATGCGCGGCGCCTTCCGCGACGCCGCCGGGCTCGTCCGCGAGGCTGCCGCGATCCTGCGCACCCCGGATGCGGCGGGGGTGCTGCCGCAGGGGCTGACCGCCGTGCTCGTCGACGACGCGCAGGAGCTCACGGTCGGGGGCGTCGACCTGCTCACGGCCCTCCACGACCGGGGGATCGCGGTCGTCGCGGCCGGCGACCCCGACATCGGCTCGGGGGCCTTCCGCGGGGCGCGGCCGGAGCACTTCGCCGCGCTCGTGACCCGGTTCGGGCTGCCGCTCGTGCTGGAGCGGTCGCACCGCGGCGGCCCGTTCGTGCAGGACGTCGTCCGCACCGTCGTCTCCCGCATCGGCGCCGCCGGCGTCGTGGCGCACCGGCGGCCGCAGGCAGGCGCCCACCCCGACGGGTCGGTGCGCACGCTCGTCCTGCGCTCCGCGGCCGAGGAGCTCGACGCGATCGCCCGGGTGCTGCGCGAGCGGCACATCCACGACCGGGTGCCGTGGGACCGCTGCGCGGTCATCGCGCACGACACCCGCCAGGTGGCGATGCTCGAGGCGGAGCTCTCCGCCCGGGAGATCCCGGCGCGCGCGCAGGGGGCGGCGGTGCCGCTCGGGACGCTGCGGGCGGTGCGCGACCTCGTCACGATCGTGCTCGCGGCCCTCGACCCGCAGCGCGAGGTACCGCCCGCCGACCTGTTGAGCGCGGCCGGGCTCGACCCGATCGAGCAGCGGCGACTGCGCGGCGCGCTCCGCCGGGCGAACCCCGACGTGTCCGCGTCCGGTGCGGAACTGCTCGCCGCGGCGCTCGCGGACCCGCTGGAACTGGACCTGCTCGACGGGAGGGAGGGCCGGTCGGCCGCCCGCCTCGCCCGCACCCTGCGGATGCTGCGCGAGCAGCACGCGGACGGCGCCACCGCCCACGAGCTGCTGTGGACCGCGTGGGAGCGCAGCGGCCACGAGCGCGCGTGGGCGCAGGCCGCCCGCGGGACCGGGCCGCTCGCGGCGCAGGCCGACCGCGACCTCGACGCGGTCGTCGCGCTCTTCCAGGCGGCCAAGCGCCATGGGGAGCGGTCGGTCGACGCCGAGCCGCTCGCGTTCCTCCGCAGCGTCCTCGACACCGACGTCGCGGAGGACCGCCTGGAGGCGGAGGCGCCCCGGCCGCGGGTGCGCGTCATGACGCCCGCGGGCGCGGTGGGCGTCGAGTTCGACACGGTCGTCGTCGCCGGCGTGCAGGACGGCGTCTGGCCGAACACGCGACTGCGCAGCGGGCTCCTGGAGACCTGGCGGCTCGGCGAGGGCCCGGAGGCGCCGAGCGCCACCGACCGCCGCCGCGGGGTGCTGCACGACGAACTGCGGCTGTTCGCCCGGTCGCTCTCGCGCGCCACCGGGACGGTGCTCGTCACCGCGGTCGACGACGACGACACCGGCCCGAGCCCGTTCTTCGAACTGCTGCCCCCGCCCGGCCGCCCGCCGGCCGAGCACCCGCTGTCGCTGCGCGGCCTGGTCGCCGCGCACCGTCGCACCCTCACCGAGGGGCGCGTCCCCGCATCCGCCCGCGCCCACGCGGCCGGTCAGCTCGCGCTGCTCGCCGCCGCCGGGGTCGCCGGCGCCGACCCGGCCCAGTGGTACGGCGGCCGCGGCCCCACCACGACCGCGCCGGTGCACGACCCGGTGCGCGAACCCGTGCGGGTCTCGCCGTCCCGGCTGCACGAACTCGAGGAGTGCCAGCTGAACTGGGTGATCGGCGACCTCGGCGGCGACCCGGGCTCGACCACCGCCGGCATCGGCACGCTCGTGCACCACGCCCTCGAGACCGCCTCCGGCGGCACCGAGGACGAACTCTGGGCCGCCGTGGAGCGACGCTGGGGCGAACTGGAGTTCGATTCGCCGTGGCGCGAGCGGGCCGAGCGGGTCCGCGCCCGCGACCTGGTCCGCCGCCTCCACCGCTACCTGCGCGCGTTCGAGTCCTCCGGCGGTGCGCTGCTCGGCGCGGAACCGCACTTCGAGGTGCCGGTGCCGCTCGGCGACGGCGGCGGACAGGCCCTCCTCAGCGGCTACATCGACCGGGTGGAGCGCACCGCGGACGGGAAGGTGGTCATCGTCGACGTGAAGACCGGGAAGCGCGAGCCGCAGACCGACGCGAAGGTCGCCGACCATCCGCAGCTCGCCGCGTACCAGCTCGCCCACGCCAGCGGCGCCCTGCCCGCAACCGCGGGCCTGCCCGCCGGCGGCGCGAAGCTCGTGGTGCTCTCGCCCACCTCCGCGAAGGCGGAGTGGGCCGAGCCCGCCCAGGGCCCGTTCGACCCGGAGCGGACGGAGGCGTTCCTCGCCCGCGTGCGCGAGAGCGTCGCGGTCATGAGCGGCACGCGCTTCCTCGCCGCGTACGAGGCGCACTGCCGGGACGAGTTCTCGTTCGGGCTCTGCCGCATCCACACGATCGGCGCGGTGAGCGCCTCGTGACCCTCGACACCGTGCTGACCCGCACGATCCCGGTGGTCTCGGCCGCAGCCCTCGCCGCCGCGCTCGGCCAGTTCCCGCCGACACCCGAGCAGGCCGCCGTCATCGAGGCGCCGTTCGCGCCCGCCCTGGTGGTCGCCGGCGCCGGCAGCGGCAAGACCGAGACCATGGCCGGCCGCGTGGTGTGGCTCGTCGCGAACGGGTTCGTCCGCCGCGACGAGGTGCTCGGACTCACCTTCACCCGGAAGGCCGCGGGGGAGCTCGCCGAGCGCGTGCGCCGGCGCCTCGCCCGCCTCGGCGAACTCGAACGCGCGGGCCTGCTGCCGGTGCTCGACGAGCTGCACGCGGGCGGTGCGCTCCAGGTGTTCGTGCAGGCCGAACGCGCCGGTGAAGACGAGGCCCGGCGCCGGGCGCTCGACGCGCTCGCCCGGCGGTTCCCCGCGCCGCCCGCGGACGCCGCCGCCGTCGAGGCGGACGCGCTGCTGGACCGGCCGAACATCGCGACTTACAACGGGTTCGCCGACGCGATCGTGCGCGAGCACGCGGTGCGGCTCGGTCGCGACCCGGAGGCCGCGGTGCTGTCCGAGTCCGCCGCGTGGCTCCTCATGCGGCGGGTGGTGCTGGAGTCCGACGACCCGCGGCTCGAGGAGCGCACCGAGTCGGTCCGTTCGATCGTCGACGCGGCACTGCGCATCGCCCGGGACGGCGTCGACAACCTCGTCGACCTCGACGCGCTGGCCGCATTCGGCGAACGGTTCCAACGGGTGCGGGACGTGCCGAGCGAGAACAAACGGACCGTCGTCTACAAGGACGTCGCGACGGCGGCCGACCGGCTCGCCGCCCTGCCGCTGCTGACCGACCTCGCGCGCGAGTACGCCGCCCGCAAGGACCGCCTCGCCGTGCTCGACTTCTCCGACCAGGTCGCGGGGGCCCTCGCCGCGGTGCGCGCCGATCCCGCCGTCCGCGCCGACCTGCGCGAGCGCTACCGGGTGGTGCTCCTGGACGAGTACCAGGACACGTCGGTCGTGCAGACCGACCTGCTCGCCGAGGTGTTCGCGGACACCGCCGTCATGGCCGTCGGCGACCCGCACCAGTCGATCTACGGCTGGCGCGGCGCGAGCGCCGGCAACCTCGGCGACTTCCCCCGCGCGTTCGCGCCGAACAGCGACTGCGGCACGTACTCGCTGCTGACGAGCTGGCGGAACGCCGCGCGCGTGCTCGTCGCCGCGAACGCGGTGCTCGGCCCGCTCGCCGCGACCGCACCGGTCCGGGTCGGCGAGCTGCGTCCCCGCCCGGACGCCCCCGAGGGGCTCGTCGAGGTGGCGGTCGCGTCGGACGTCGACGCCGAGGCCGACCGGGTGGCCGACTGGTTCGCGCAGGTGCGCGCCGAGCGGGCGGCGGCGGGGCAGCCGACCACCGGGGCCGTGCTGTTCCGGAGCAAGCGGCACATGGTGCGGTTCGCCGACGCGCTCGGCCGCCGCGGCATCCCGCACCGCATCCTGGGCCTGGGCGGACTCCTGGCCACCCCGGAGGTCGTCGACGTCGTCAGCGCGCTGCGGGTGATCGCCGACCCCACCGCAGGGTCCGCGCTCATCCGCCTCCTGGCCGGCCCGCGGTGGTCCATCGGCCTCGCCGATCTCGGCGCGCTCGCCCGGCTCGCCCGTCGCACCGGGCAGGAGGCCGAGGGCGCCTCGCTCTCCGACGCGCTCGAACTCGTGCTGCGTCGGAGCGACGACAGCGCCTCCCTCGCGGACTTCTCGTCCGAGGGGCTGACGCGCCTTCGCGAGGCGGCCGCCGTGTTCGCCGGGCTGCGCCGGGCCGCGGGCCTCGCGATCCCGGAGCTCATCCGGCTCGTCGAGAACGAGCTGCGTCTGGACGTCGAACTCGCGGCGAACGAGACCCGCGGCCCGGCCCGGATCGCGTCCGCCCAGCTGCGCGCGTTCATGGACGAGGTGCACGCCTTCCTCGCCGCGGACGAGCGCGGCACCCTGCCGAGCCTGCTCGCCTGGCTCGACCACGCCGAGAAGCTCGACGAGTTCGCCCCGCGCACCGAGCCGCCCGAGGACGACGTCGTGCAGCTGCTGACGATCCACGGCTCCAAGGGCCTGGAGTGGGATGCGGTCGCGGTCGTGCGCATGGTCGAGGACGAACTGCCCACCGCGCCCCGCGACAGCAAGGGCTGGTTGGCGTTCGGCGTGCTGCCCTCACCGTTCCGCGGCGACGCCGCCTGGCTGCCCGAGTTCGCGTGGGAGCAGGCGACCACGCAGCAGGAGCTCAAGCGGGCGATGGAGGACTTCGTCGAGGCGAACCGCGCCCGCACCCGTGAGGAGGACCGCCGGCTCGCCTACGTGGCGGTGACCCGCGCCCGCGACCGGCTGCTGCTCACCGCCTCGCCGTGGGCGGGCGGGAGGAGCGCGCGCACCCCCAGCCGGTTCCTCCGCGACATGACCGACGCGCTCGGCATCGCCCTCCCCGACGACGACCCGGGCGAGAACCCGTTCGACGGCGCCCGACGGATGCTGGAGTGGCCGATGGACCCGCTCGGCGGTCGGCGCGCACGCGTGGAGGCCGCCGCCGAGGCGGTCCGCGCCGCCCAGGCGGCACCCCCGGCGGAACCCGACCGCGACCTCGCGCTGCTCCTCGCCGAACGCGACGCGCAGCGCGCCGGCGTCGCAGGGACGGCGCCCACCCGCATCCCGGCGTCGCAGTTCAAGGACTTCGTCGCCGACTTCGACGACGCGGTCGCCCGCCGGGCTCGTCCGCTGCCGGAGAAGCCGTACCGGCAGACCCGACTGGGGACGCTCTTCCACGCCTGGGTGGAGGAGCGCTCCGGCGTCGCCGCCGGGCACGCCGGGCTCGACGACACCCTGTGGGACGATGAGGACGCCCCGCTCGGCGCGGACGCTGTCGGCGCCGACGAGCTGGAGGCCTTGGCGCGGCTGCAGCGGACGTTCATCGCATCCGAATGGGGTGGGCTCGCACCCATCGAGGTGGAGACCGAGATCGACTTCCGCCATGTCGGGCCGGACGGGCGCGAGCACGTCGTGATCTGCAAGCTGGACGCCGTGTACGCCCGCGGCGACCGCATCGAGATCGTCGACTGGAAGACCGGCCGGAGCCCCCGGAACGACGCCGAGCGTGCCGAGCGGATGGTGCAGCTCGACCTCTACCGGCAGGCGTACCACCAGCGGCACGGGGTGCCGCTGCACTCGATCGACGTCGCGCTGTACTACGTGGCGGAGGACCTCGTCATCCGCGCATGACGTCGCCGGTGTCGCTCCAGCGACGCAGCGCCGACTCCGATGCCCGGGTGGCCTCCTCGGCGTAGTCCTCGGGCTCGGCGGTCGCCGCCGTCGTGGGGTCTCCTTCGGGGCCGTCCTCGGCGACGGCGTCGTCGGGGTCACCGCCGGCGGTCGCGGTCCACTCGGAGAGGTCGACCGGCAGGGTCGGCACCGCGCCGCTGTCCGCGTCGGGGCGGTCGAGGCCGTTCGGGCCGTCGCCGCGTTCGGCGTCGGAGAGGTAGGCGGCCAGCTGCGTCGGGTCGTACGCGTCGGTCTGCATCGACGTGTCGACGCCGGTGCCGACCGGGACGGGGACCCGGTCGAGCAGCTCCACCGCGGCCGCGACGTCGCCGCCGCCGCGGGGGAGCAGGTCGGTGCCGCGGGTGCCGGTGGCGAGGTTCTGCAGCATCCTGGCCGCGTCGTCGACCACGGAACGGTCGTCGGTGTCGAGGCCGTGCAGGAGCCAGCGGGCGAACTCGAGTTCCGCGTACAGCCGGGCGCGCTCGGCCAGCAGCGCGTCGCCGGCGCGGTGCGTCGCCTCGCGGTAGGCGTCCAGCACGGCGTCCGCGCCGTCGGGGGCGGACGCGAGCCAGGAGAGGTCGACCGCCGGGTCGCCGACCGACAGGCCGTGCCAGCCCAGCACCGCGGTGAGGACCGGGCCCTCGGCGTCGTCCTCGAACACGAACCGGTCGGCGTCGGTGCCGCCGAGCACGACCGTGGGCTCGAACCGCCAGAGGGCGTCGTCGTCGATCGCCGCGCGCCAGCGGTCGCGCAGCGGTGCGTCGAGGAACCCGGTCGCGGCGGCCCGGTCGACCGTCCGGGACAGGTCGACCCGCTCCCGGTCGGGGCTGCGCACCGGCAACCCCTCCGCGCGGACGACCGAGACGGGCAGGTCGTGGATCGCGGCGAGGCCCCGCCCGATCGCCGCGGCCACGCCGCCGGGCGGCAGGTCCGCCGCGGTGACGCGGTAGCCGTCGAACCAGTCGACGACCGCCGCGGTCGCGTCGGACAGCACGGCGCGGCCGTGCACCGCCGGAGCGCGGAAGGGCAGCAGTGAGCGCAGGCCGGCCGAGAGGGACTCCAGCACCCGCAGCTCGTCGCGCAGCTCGCGGTCGGCGTCGGGGTCGGCGGCGGCGCGGACGACGAGCGTCCGACCGTCGGCGAGGTCGACCAGGGCCGCGTCGTATCGGCCGTCCCCGGTGCCGCCGAGCGCACGCGTGCGCACGACCTCGGAGTCCGGCACGGCCGCGGTCACCGCCGCGGCGAGGGTCAACGGGGATCGTGACATGCCCTTAGGGTAGGTCGGCGGGCCTGTCCGACCGCCCGCGCCACGCCCGTCGAGGAGGTATCGGTGAGCGCCCACGCCGCGCCCCGCACGATCACGAAGCGCGCCACGATCGACCGCAGCGCCGCCGAACGCGACGTGCCGGGGCTCCTGGACGCCCTGCTCGCCGACCCCGCCGCCGTGGTGGTCGCGGTCCGCGGCGACGCCGTCCCGACCGACGAGCACGGGGCGCTGCGCCTGCTCGAGGTCACCGACCTCGATGACGACACCCGCTGGGCCTTCCTCGGCCGGGCCGCCGACGGCGCGCCGGTCCTCCTCGGCGCGGTCGGCGAGGACGCGCTGCCAGACCTCCGCTGGGCGCCGCTGCGCATCGCCGGCGCGACGCTCGGCGAGGACGCCGCCGACCGTGCCGTCGAAGCGGTGAGCCTCGCCCGCTGGCTCCACGACGCGCCCTTCTGCCCGGCCTGCGGCGCCCAGACCGCGCTCGAGCAGGCGGGCTGGTCGCGTCGCTGCCCCGCCTGCGGACGGCAGCACTTCCCCCGCACGGACCCCGCCGTCATCGTCGCTGTCACCGATCCCGACGGGGAACGGCTGCTCCTCGGCGCGAACGCCGCCTGGGGCCAGGCGCGGTTCTCGTGCTTCGCCGGGTTCGCCGAGGCCGGCGAGTCGCTCGAGGGCGCGGTCGAGCGCGAGGTTGCCGAGGAGGCGGGCGTGCGGCTGCGCGACATCACGTATCGCGGCTCGCAGCCCTGGCCGTACCCGCGCTCGCTCATGCTCGGCTTCCGCGCCGTCGCGGCCGACGTCGCCCAGGCGCAGGCGGACGGCGAGGAGATCGTCGAGGTGCGCTGGTTCGACCGCGCGCAGATCCGTCTCGCCCTCGCCGGCGAGGGCGAGGTGACCCTCCCCGGCCCCGCCTCCATCGCGCACCGGCTCATCGTCGACTGGCTCGAGGAGCGCGCATGAGCGACCCCGTCCTGGCCGATCTGGACGAGTCGCAGCTGCACGCGGTCACGACCCTCCGCGGCCCCGTCTGCGTGCTCGCGGGCGCCGGTACGGGCAAGACCCGCGTCATCACCCGTCGCATCGCGCACGGCGTGGCCACGGGGGCGTACTCCCCGGGGCGCGTCATGGCGGTGACCTTCACCGCGAAGGCGGCGGGGGAGATGCGCGGGCGCCTGCGCGCCCTCGGTGTCCAGGGCGTGTCGGCACGCACGTTCCACGCGGCCGCGCTCGCGCAGCTCAACCACTTCTGGCCGATCGTGGCCGGGGTGCCTGCGCCGAAGATCATCGACAGCAAGGTGCGGCTGCTCGGGCAGGCGGCATCCGAGCTGAAGCTCTCGGTCGACGCCACGACCCTCCGCGACGTCGCCGCCGGCATCGAGTGGCGCAAGGTCACGATGCGGGGCGTCGACGAGTACGCCGCCGCACGCCCGCAGGGGGTGGGCGACCTCGGCGCGGGCGCCGTACGCGACCTCCACCTCGCCTACGAGCGCGTCAAGGACGAGCGGCACCAGATCGACTTCGAGGACGTGCTGCTCGCCTGCGCCGGGATGATCGAGGCCGAACCCCGCGTCGCGCAGGCGGTGCGCGAGCAGTACCGGCACTTCACCGTCGACGAGTTCCAGGACGTCTCGCCGCTCCAGCACCGGCTGCTGGAGCTGTGGCTGGGCGAGCGGCGCGACGTGTGCGTCGTCGGTGACGCGAACCAGACCGTGTACACGTTCGCCGGCGCGGACGCGTCGCTGCTGCTCGGGTTCGACCGGCGCTACCCGGACGCCCAGGTGATCCGGCTCGAGCGCAACTACCGCAGTGCGCAGCCCGTGCTGCGGGTCGCGAACGCGCTCATGCGCGGACGACCCGGCGCCCTCGAGCTGCGCGGCGAGCGGGGCGTCGACGCGCCCATCCCGGCGCTCGTGCGGTACGACGACGACGCGCACGAGGCGGTCGGGGTCGCGGCGGCCGTCCGGGCGCAGCTGGATGCGGGCACCGACCCGCGCGACATCGCGGTGCTGTACCGCGCGCACAACCAGTCGGCCGAACTGCAGTCGGCGTTCGCGGACGCCGGGATCGCGGTCACGGTGCTCGGGGGCACGCGCTTCTTCGACCAGCCGGAGGTGCGCCAGGCGGTCATGGCGCTGCGCGCCGCGTCGGTGGCGCCGCTCGAGAGCGGGTTCCACGACAGCGTCCGCGACGTGCTGCGCTCGCTCGGGCTCACGGACGACCCCCCTCCTGCGGGCGGCGCGCTCCGCGACGCCTGGGAGGCGCGCCGTGCGGTCCTCGCGCTCGCCGAGGAGCTGCCGGCGACGACGTCGCTGCGGGAGTTCACCGACCAGCTCATGGCCCGGGCCAAGGACAACCACGAACCGGCACGGGCGACCGTGACGTTCGCCACGCTCCACGCCGCCAAGGGGCTCGAGTGGGACCACGTGCACCTCGTGGGCCTCGCCGAGGGGCTGCTGCCGATCTCGTACGCACGGTCGTTCGACGAGATCGACGAGGAGCGGCGGCTCGCGTACGTGGGGATCACGCGGGCCGCGCGTACGCTGTCGCTGTCGTGGGCGCCCGGTCTCGGCCGGACGCCCCGTCAGCCGTCGCGTTTCCTGCAGGAGATCGGCACGCGCATCCTGGATGAACGTCCGGCACGTGCCAGAGCCGTCGGGCGGAGCCAGGCCGCAGGCGCACGACGCGGTCCGTCGGCGCATCGTCGCAGCTGACCAGCTGCGTCGCGACGACCGCCGCCTCGGCGACGAGGAGCGCGTCGAGCGGTGGGCAGGGCGCTGTCAGCAGCTGCGCCGCCACGAGCGGCCACGCCGGATCGCGATCGGTGCGCGCGGCCGCGAGGCACCCGAGACACGGGCCCGACCCGGGGGTGATCACGGGGCCGATCTCCGCGCCCTCGGGGCTCAGCAGCACCGGGAGGTGCGGGGCGTCCTCCCGCACCAGGCGGGCGGCCAGTGCCGGATCGACCTCGTAGTGGGCGAGGACGACCGTGAGCCGTCCGCGCACGGGCGCCTCGCCCGGCACGACCTCGCAGGCCGATGCCAACCTCCGACGGACCACCTCCACCACGTCGGCGGGGAGCCCGGGCGCGGCCGCGAGCGTCACGAGCCGCGGTGCCGGCGGATCCGCCTCTGCCAGGGCGCCGGCGATCCGGGCGACGAACGCGCGCACCCGTCGCGGGTCGACACCGGTGTGCGCCGCGAACCGGTCGAGGTCGCCATCGGTGAGCCCGGTGCGCAGGCGGGCGACGAGGGTCTCCTGCCACGGCCGCACGTCGTCGACCACGACCCGGGGCGTTGCGCCGAACTGCAGCGCGGTCGCCGACCGCCAGACGGGCGGATGGGCGGGATCGAGGCGGTGCATGCCCCGAGCATGCGCCCGCCGAGCGCCCCGGCACGGCCGTCCACAGGGGCGACGGATGCGCGTGGGCCTGGGGAGGAACGGTGGTGCGCCGGGTCAGCGCCCGCTGTCGCCGGCCGGTCCGGTGCCGTCCTCGTCGTCCGCCTCGCCGGGCTCGCCGGTCTCCTCCGCGAGCAGCCGCGCGAGCGCCTCGTCCATCTCGTCCTGCACCGGCTGCTCACCGCGGGCGCGGGCCTCCAGCCGGGCGATGAGACCGGACGGGTCGTCGATGTCGGCCGAGGTGGGCATGAGGTCGGGGTAGTCCCACAGGGCGTCGCGCGCGGCGATCCCGACGGTGTCGGTGACCGCCCGCCACATGGCGGCCGCCTCCCGCATCCGTCGCGGACGCAGCTCGAGTCCGACGAGGGTGCCGAGCGCCTTCTCGGCGGGGCCCCCGACGGCACGGCGACGACGCACGACCTCGGCGACGCGGCCCGCGCTGGGCAGCCGCGAGGTGGCGTCGGCCGTGACGACGTCGACCCAGCCCTCGATGAGGGCGAGGACCGTCTCGAGGCGGGTGAGGGCGGCGGTCTGCTGCTCGGAGCGCTCCGGCAGCAGCGCCCCGCTCTCCAGCATCCGGCGGAGCTCCTCCGGCTGCGACGGGTCGAAGTCCGCCGCCAGGTCCTCCAGTGCGCGGGTGTCGACGTGGATGCCGCGGGCGAACTCGGTCACCTGGGCGATGACGTCCAGACGCAGCCACCGCGCATGCCGGAACAGGCGGGCGTGGGCGAGCTCGCGCGCCGCCACCGACAGGGCGAGCTGGTCCTCGGGGATCTCCAGCCCCTGCCCGAAGTCGGCGAAGTTCTGCGGCAGGATGACGGCCTCGCCGGCGGGCATGAGCGGGATGCCCACGTCGCCACCGGAGACCACCTCGAGTGAGAGCCGCCCGACGACCTGGCCGAGCTGGGCGGCGAAGAGCGACCCGCCCACGCCCCGCAGCATGCGTCCGGCGCCCGCGACCATCGACTGCATCTCCTCCGGCACCTGCTCGGCGAGCGTCGCGGTGAGCGCGTCGGCGATGCTCGTCGCGACCGGTTCGGCGAGCTCCTGCCACACCGGCAGGGTCGCCTCGACCCAGGCGCCGCGGGTGATGGCGCGCGGCGGCGCGACGAGGTCCGAGATCGCGGTCGCCTCGCTCAGCCACAGGGTCGCCAGGGTGAACGCCTGGTCGAGGTCGGCCCGCTGGGAGTCGGTCACGCCGCGGTCGGCCTGGTTCGCGATGTGCAGCGCCTGGCGCTTCGTCGCATCCCACGAGATGCCCTCGGCGCCAGAGGCGAACGCGGCCTGCATCTGCTGCATGGCCTGGGCCACCTGGGACGGGTCGATGCCCATGGCCGACAGCTGCTCCAGCTGGGACGGGTCGATCTGCCCGCCCAGCAGGCGGCGCAGCATCTCCTGGAACTCCTCTTCCGGGGAGCGGTCCTCATCGTCGGTCACGGCGGCGCCTTTCAGCGAGGGGATAGCGTCCCGTCCTACGCTAATGCCCCGGAGCATCGCACCACCGGGACGGACGGGATTCGCCGTACGCCGGCCGCGAACGACCGCACCTGGAGGAGCGAGTTGACCCTGTTCGACGACACCGCGCCCGTCGCGCCCGCGCCGCGCCGCCCCATGCGACGCGGCACCCGGGTGGGGATGTGGGCGCTCGTGGTCGCGCTCGTGGCGCTCCTGGGCATCTCGTTCCTGCCGACGGGCTTCGTGATCCAGCAGCCCGGCCCGGTGTACGACACGATCGGCGCGGTCGACACCGGCGAGGACGGGCCCGAGCCGCTGCTGTCGATCCCGGATGCGGAGACCTACCCGACCGCGGGATCGCTCGACCTGCTGACGGTGCAGGTCGTCGGGTCGCCCACCCGTGCCGTCTCCTGGCTCGAGGTCGTCGGCGCCTGGTTCGACCGCACCCGCGCGGTGGTGCCGCTGGAGACGGTGTTCCCCGCCGGGCAGACGAACGAGCAGCGCGAGCAGCAGAACGCCGTCCAGATGACCGACTCGCAGATCGAGGCGCAGGCCGCCGCGTTCGCCCATCTCGGCTACGACGTGCACCCGGCCGTCGCGGTCGTCGACGTGGTGGCCGACGGTCCCGCGGACGGCGTGCTGGAGCCGGAGGACGTGATCGTCTCGGTCGACGGTGAGCAGGTCGGCGGTGTCACCGCGCTCCGCGCCGCGGTGACGGCGAAGGACGGCGACCCGGTCACGCTCGGCGTCCTCCGCGGCGACGAGGAGCTCCAGGTGGAGGTCGAGCCCGTGCCGGGCGACGGCGGCGCCTGGCTCCTCGGCATCACCGCGAGCGACGAGTTCGAACTGCCCTACGAGGTCGAGTTCGCGCTGCGCAACGTCGGCGGTCCCTCGGCGGGCATGATGTTCACGCTCGGGATCATCGACCTGCTCACCCCGGGCGAGCTCACCGGCGGGGAGACCTTCGCCGGCACCGGCACGATCTCGGTCGACGGCACGGTCGGGGCGATCGGCGGCATCCGGCAGAAGCTGTGGGGCGCGGTGGACGCGGGCGCCGACTGGTTCCTCGCGCCGCAGGACAACTGCGACGAGGTCGTCGGGCACGTGCCGGACGGTCTGCGGGTGTTCGCGGTCGCCGACCTCGACGACGCGCTCACGGCGGTCGAGACGGTCGCCGCCGGCGGCGACCTCGACGCGCTGCCCACCTGCACCGTCGGCTGAGCAATCGGGCGACTTCGCGGCCGACCCACAGCCGCCGCTCATAGGATGGACGGGTGACTTCGACCGCAGCGCCGACGCCCGCAGCCCCGCCACGATCACGAAGGGTCATCGCGATCTCGCTCGCGGTGATCGCCGCGCTGGTCGTGGCGTTCTTCGTCTTCGCCAACCTGTACGCCGAATGGCTGTGGTACGACCAGCTCGGCTACTCGGGGGTGCTGCTGACCCAGTGGGTCGCCCGTGCGGTGATGTTCGTCGTCGGGTTCGTCGCCATGGCGGTGCCGGTGTGGGCCGTGATCCAGCTGGCCTACCGGCTGCGACCGGTGTACGTGCGGCTCAGCTCGCAGCTCGACCGCTACCAGGAGGTCGTCGAGCCGCTGCGGCGCCTGGCGATGTGGGGCATCCCGGTGTTCTTCGGCTTCTTCGCCGGCTTCGCCGCCTCCGCGCAGTGGGAGACGACCGCCCTCTGGCTGAACGGCGTGCAGACCGAGACCGTCGACCCGCAGTTCGGCCTCGACACCGGGTTCTACCTCTTCGGCCTGCCGTTCTACTCCGGCGTGCTCGGGTTCGCCTCCGCCGTCGTGCTGGTGTGCCTGCTGGTCACCGCGCTCGTGTCGTACCTGTACGGGTCGGTGCAGATCGGGCAGCGCGAGCTCCGGATCTCCAAGCCCGCCCGCATCCAGCTCGCGATCACCGCGGGCGTCTACCTGCTGCTGCAGGCCGCGAGCCTGTGGCTGGACACCTACCGCACGCTCACCGAGCCGGGGGAGCGCATCACCGGTCCCGCGTACACGGGGGTCAACGCCACCATCCCGGGCCTGATGATCCTCGCGATCGTCGCGGCGCTGGTGGCCGTGCTGTTCTTTGTCACCGCCGTCATCGGGCGCTGGCGCTACCCGCTCATCGCGACCGCGCTGCTCGTGGTCACCTCGATCGTGGTGGGCGTCGTCTACCCGTGGATCGTCAACACCGTGCAGGTGAAGCCGAACCAGCTCGCGTACGAGGCCGAGTACTACCAGCGGAACCTCGACGCGACCAAGGACGCGTTCGGCATCGCCGACATGGAGACCACCGACTACGACGCCACCACGGCCGCGGAGGCCGGGCAGCTGCGTTCGGATGCCGAGACCACCGCGTCGATCCGCATCATGGACCCGGCGATCATCACCCCGACGATCCGCCAGCTGCAGCAGTACCGGTCCTACTACCAGTTCTCCGACCCGCTGGACGTCGACCGCTACGAGATCGACGGGCAGACGCAGGACACCGTCGTGTCGGTCCGCGACCTGGACACCACGGCACTCGGCGCCGACGCCTCCTGGCAGAACTCGACCCTCGTGTACACGCACGGGTACGGCCTCGTCGTCGCGAAGGGCAACGAGCGCACCGCCGACGGCGACCCGGTCTTCATCGAGAGCGGCATCCCCGCATCCGGGTTCCTCTCGGAGAGCGACTTCGAGCCGCGCATCTACTTCGGCGAGAACTCGCCGGTGTACTCGATCGTCGGCGCACCCGAGGACGAGGACCCGATCGAGCTCGACTACCCGTCGGGACCTGAGGGCGCGAGCGAGACGAAGACGACCTTCTCCGGCGACGGCGGCCCGAGCGTCGGCAACCTCTTCAACCGCCTCATCTACGCGCTGAAGTTCCAGTCCGAGCAGATCCTCTTCTCCGACTACCTGAACGAGGACTCGCAGATCCTGTACGACCGCGACCCGGCGCAGCGCGTGCAGAAGGCCGCGCCGTACCTCACGCTCGATTCCGACCCGTACCCGAGCGTCGTCGACGGCCGGATCGTCTGGATCATCGACGGCTACACCACCTCCGACGCGTACCCGTACTCCACCGCGACGAGCATGTCGCGCGCGATCGAGGACGCGAACAACGAGAACCCGCAGATCGCACTCGACAACATCAACTACATCCGCAACTCGGTGAAGGCGACCGTCGACGCGTACGACGGCAGCGTGACGCTCTACGCCTGGGACGACGAGGACCCGCTGCTGCAGGCATGGCAGAAGGTGTTCCCGACGACCCTGAAGCCGGTGTCGGAGATGTCCGGCGACCTGATGAGTCACGTGCGGTACCCGACCGACCTGTTCAAGGTGCAGCGCGCCATGCTCGGCGTCTACCACGTGGACGACGCGCAGTCGTTCTTCCAGCAGGACAACGTGTGGGCGACCCCGGCCGATCCGCAGTCGACCGACCAGACGGTCAACCAGCCGCCGTACTACCTGACCATGCAGATGCCCGGCCAGGATGCGCCGACCTATTCCATGTTCACCAGCTTCATCCCGCGCTCGGCCACCGGCGCCACCTCGCGGAACGTGCTCATGGGCTACCTCGCGGTCGACTCCGACGCCGGCTGGGAGGCGGGCAAGCGCAGCGCCGACTTCGGCAAGCTGCGCCTGCTGGAGATCGCGTCGGACGAAACCATCCCCGGTCCCGGCCAGGTGCAGAACACGTTCAACTCCGACCCGCAGATCTCGGCGCAGATCAACATCCTGAAGCAGGGACAGTCGGACGTGCTGAACGGCAACCTGCTGACCCTCCCGGTCGGCGGCGGCTTCCTGTACGTGCAGCCGGTGTTCGTCCAGGCCTCGAGCGGCACCCAGCTGCCGCAGCTGCAGAAGGTGCTCGTCGCCTTCGGCAACAAGGTCGCGTTCGAGAACACGCTGAACGAGGCGCTCGACGCCCTGTTCGGCGGCGACTCGGGTGCCACCACGGGCGACGAGGACGTCACGCCGGTCGAGCCCGGCACCGAGACCGGTGACGGCACGGACGGCGCAGACGGCACCGGTGGCGGCACGGTCGTCCCGACCGACGAGTACGAGGCGGCGCTGGAGGAGGCCCGGCAGGCGCTGCTGGACCGCCAGAGCGCCCTGCAGGGCGGCGACTGGGCCGCGTACGGCGAGGCGGACCAGCGCCTCGAGGACGCGATCAACCGCCTGCTCGAGCTGGAGGACGCCGAGTGACCCGGCGCTGACCAGGCCAGAAACGGAACGGCGGCGGACCCCCTGTGGGGCCGCCGCCGTTCCGCGTTCCGGGCCGGGCTCAGCGTGCCGACAGCGCCCACCAGATGAGGAGCAGGGTGACGCCGAAGCCGGTGAGCTGGTTGAGCCAGAGGAACCGGCGCCAGCCCGCGGTGGCGGTGTGCGCGGTCTCGTCGGTCACCGACCGGTACGGCCACACCATCGCGAGGTACGGCACCGCGAGGACGGCCGCGAGCGGTCCGGGCCACGCGGTGAAGAGCACGGCGACCCCCGCCAGCAGGTAGACCGCGAGGGCGAAGCGCGCCGTGAACCGGGCGCCGCACGCGGTCGCGATCGAGCTGATCCCGGCGTCCCGGTCGGCGGGGACGTCCTGCACCGCGCCGAAGGCGTGCGAGGCGACGCCCCAGCAGGCGAACGCGACGAGCAGCGCGACGGTACCCGGGGTGAACTCGGCGCCCGCGAGCACGAGGGCGTACACGGCGGGGGAGACGAAGTGGATGCTGCTGGTCACCGAGTCCGCGAACGGCACCTCCTTCAGCCGTAGCGGCGGGGCCGAGTAGAAGACCACGAAGAACAGGCTGAGCGCGAGCACGAGCCACGACAGCGGGTCCCCGACGATCACGAGGTACACGACGAACGGCAGGCACGACAGCGCCGCCGCCCACAGCGTCACCCGGTGCAGGCGCCGGTCCAGCACCGCGCCGTGCGCCCCGCCCTTGCGGGGGTTCCGGAGATCGGACTCGTAGTCGAACACGTCGTTGACGCCGTACATGGCGAGGTTGTACGGCACGAGGAAGAACAGCGTGCCCACGATGAACGTCGCGTCCACCTGCCACGCGGCGAGCAGGTACGCGGCCGCGAAGGGGTACGCGGTGTTCACCCAGCTCACCGGCCGGGAGGACAGGAGCAGGGTTCTGACGGTGCCGGTCACGGTCGGGTCCTCCTGGTCAGCAGCGACGCCACGGCGGGCACGCCGAACGCCGCGCACAGCGGGTACGAGAAGTCCTCGATCGGGGCGAGCCCGATCCGCAGGCCGCTCAGATGCTCGGCGGGGTAGTCGAACAGGTCGAGGGCGATCATCACGTTGTCGAAGACGGCGGTGAGCGCGAGGAGCGCGATCGCCGCGACGACGCTCGCCCGCATCCGTCGTGCGAATCCGGGACGGATCGCGGACAGCGCGGTGACCGCCGCGGTCACGACGAGGAACGGCAGCACGATGAGCGTGTAGGTCATGCGCGCCCCCGTCGACGGATGCGGAGCGCGGCCGCGTGCACCACGAGCGCGAGGTAGCACAGGAAGGCGAGGAAGAACGGTTCCTCGAGCGGCAGGTGCGGGGCGAGGTCGACGCCGAGCAGCAGCGGGCTGTCGCCCTTCACGAAGACACCGGTCGCGATGCCCACCAGGTCCCAGACCACGAAGAACACGGTACCGACGACGATCGCGGCGGCCGAGCGCCACGGTGCCGGCGCGAACACCAGCCGGAACCGGGCGTCGAGCGCGGCGATCCCCGCCGCCGAGACGAGGATCGCCGCGAGATACACGCCCGGGATCACGGGACCACGGGCTCCGGCAGGGGGCCGGCGCTCGTGTCGCCGCGCAACCGCTTCACCACGAGCTCGGCGGAGATGAGGCACATCGGCAGCCCGATCCCGGGGAGCACGGTCGTACCGGCGTAGTACAGGCCGGGGACCTTCGGCGACACGTTCTTGGGCCGGAAGACCGCGCTCTGGCCGAGCGTGTGCGCGAGCCCGAGCGAGTTGCCCATCCAGGAGTGCAGGTCGACCGCGAAGTCCTCCGGGGCGATCGTGCGGCGCACGACGATCCGGTCGGCGAGGTCCGGGATGCCGCACCAGTCGGCGAGCTGCGCGATCACCCGGTCAGCGGCCGCCTCGATCCGCGCATCGCCGGCGCCGCCCACCCCGCCCCGCCCGGAGTGCGGGTCCGCGGGCACGGGGACGAGCACGAACAGGTTCTCATGCCCGGCGGGCGCCACAGCGGGGTCGGTGGCGCTCGGCCGGCAGACGTACGCGGACGCGGGCGAGGGGATGTGGGGGTCGTCGCCGAAGACGGCGTCGAAGTTGGCCTTCCAGTCCTTCGTGAACACGAGCGTGTGGTGGGCGAGCTGGGGCAGCTCGCCCTCGACGCCGAGCAGGAGCAGCAGCGCCCCGGGGCTGGGCGTGCGCGATCGCCACCACCTCTCCGGGTAGCTGCGGGCCTCCGGCGGCAGGAGGCGCGTCTCGGTGTGGTGCAGGTCGGCGGTGGAGACCACGACGGGTGCCCGGAAGGTGCGCCCGTCCGTCGTGCGCACGCCGGCGGCGCGGCGGTGCTCGAGGTCGATCCCGACGACCTCGGCCCCGGTCTCGATGCGGACCCCCTGCGCGCGTGCGACCCGCTCGACCGCGGCGATGAGGGCGGTGAACCCGCCTTGCGGGTACCGCACGCCGTCGTCGAGGTCGAGGTGGCTCATGAGGTGGTAGAGCGCCGGGACCCCCGA
Organism: Microbacterium sp. GXF7504; assembly: GCF_054798235.1. Lineage (NCBI taxonomy): Bacteria > Bacillati > Actinomycetota > Actinomycetes > Micrococcales > Microbacteriaceae > Microbacterium > Microbacterium sp. GXF7504. The sequence goes on from NZ_JBSJZI010000003.1 coordinate 657,825, forward strand.
GGGACGCCCGCCGAGGAACACGGCGGGATAGCCGAGCACCTGCCGGAGCACCGGGTCGCGGAACCGTTTCGCCACGAACCGGTCGAGGGAGGTGGTGAGCAGGCGCGTGAGGTGCCGCAGCCGTCGCAGCAGCGACCGCGAGGTGAGGTTCCGGCCGGTCTCGTACGTGTCGTACAGGAACCGGCTCACCGCGAGGTCGTAGGCGTCCGCCGCGGAGTCGAGGTAGGCGTCCAGCCGCGCGCCGGCGCCGGGCTCCACCGCCTCGAACAGGGCCTTCGCATGTTCGCGGCCGGACACGACGTCGAGGGGAGCGCGGCCCGAGCCGTCCGGTTCGGCGTAGACCCGGTATGCGGGGGTGAGGTCGACGAGGTCGAGCTCGCGCTGCGCGCTGGTGCCCAGCAGCCGGAAGAAGTGGTCGAACACCTCGGGCATGAGGTACCAGCTGGGACCGGTGTCGAAGCGGAAGCCGTCCTGTTCCCAGCTGCCGGCACGGCCGCCCAGGGTGTCCTTCGCCTCGAGCAGGGTGACCTCGTGTCCGTCGCGGGCGAGGAGCGCCGCCGTGGCAAGCCCTGCGATCCCGCCCCCGATGACGATCGCGGCGCTCACGCGCCGGTCCCGAGGGGTGCGGCGCCGAGCCAGGCCCGGGCGGCGAGGCGCGCCTTCTGCGACGCCGGCACGCTGACCCGGCCGGTGTCCGGCCCGCTCGCGCGCAGCCGCCTCGCGAGCGTCGCGAACAGGTCGTGCGCGGCGGTGACGGCGCGGCGGCAGTCCGAGGGCAGCTCGGGGACCACGGCGGCCGCCCGGGCGAGGTCGCCGTCGATGCGGTCGAGGACGCTCGCGCGGTCGGCGGCGCCGGTGATCGCGAGGTAGTCGCGGCCGAGGCGGGTGCTGTCGTCGTCGAGGTCGCGGAGGAAGTTCACGTCCTGGAAGGCCCGGCCGAGGCTCCGTGCGCCCTCCACGAGGTGGGCGGAGGGGCGGACGGGTGCTCCGGTGCCGGCGTTGACGAACACGGCCAGGCACATGAGTCCCACGACCTCCGCCGAGCCGTACACGTAGGCCGCGTGGGATGCGGCGTCGTGCCGCGCGGTCGTCAGGTCGGTGCGCATGGACTCGAAGAACGGGCCGGTGAGCTCGTCGCCGATGCCGCATTCGCGGGCCGTCCGGGCGTACGCGTGCACGACGAGGTTCGCGCTGAAGCCGCGCGCGACCGCATCCTCCGTCTCCTGCTCCAGGGCGTCGAGGACCCGGTGCCGCTCGTCGAGGTCGACACCCGCCTCATCGGCGGGGCCGTCGACGATCTCGTCCGCGATGCGCACGAGCGCGTAGACGTGGCGCACGTGGTTCCGCACCCGCGGACCGAGGAGCCTGGTCGCGAGCGAGAACGACGTCGAGTAGGCGCCGATGATGGCGCAGGCGGTGCGGCAGGCGGCCTCGTCGTAGAGGCGCAGACCGGTCGCCGGGGCGCTCACGGGATCCTGCTCTCGACGCGGTCGGCCACGGCGTGCACGAGGGCGCGGGCCGGATCGGGCAGCCCGTCGGCGGAGGCGCGCGCCTCGGCGAGGGTCTGCATGATGACGCCCACCAGCCGCGCCCGCGCACCGGCGCGGTCCAGGGCCCGCTGGGCGGCGCGCACCGCGATGGGGCCGGTGTGCGCGATCGCGAGGGTGCCCTCGATGCGCGCCCAGTCCGGGGTCTGGCGGGCGATGGCGATGAGCGGGGTGCGCTTGGCCTCCCGGAGGTCGACGCCGGCGTCGCGACCGGCCTGGGCGCGCGTGCCGAACGCGCCGATGAGGTCGTCGACGAGCTGGAAGGCGAGGCCGAGACTGCGCCCGCACCCGCGGACGGTCTCCACCTGTGCCTCGTCGGCGCCGGCCAGGAGCGCCCCGGCGGCGAGCGGGGCGGCGAACGAGTACTCGGCGGTCTTGTCGTGGGCGGCCTGCATGAGCCGGTCCGGATGCGGCATGTCCGCGGCGAGGGTGTGCTCGACGTCGGCGAGTTCGCCGAACGCCGAGACGAGGACGGCCTCGTCGAAGACCTCGAGGAGCTTGCGGCGGACGTCGGGGGAGACGTCTGCGAGGGCGGCGGTGCGCTCCGCCTCGTGGAGGAGCAGGTCGCCCGCGAGGATCGCGGCCGCCGTGCCGAGCTCTTCGGCGGCGTCCGGGCCGAGGCCCGCGTCGGCGCCCCGCGCCGTGAACTCGCCGGCGACGTTCGGCACGCCGCGGCGGACGAGGTCGTGGTCGAGCACGTCGTCGTGGACGACGAACGAGGCGTGGAGGAGTTCGAACGCGGCCGCGACGTCGTACATGGCGGCCTCCCCGCCCGGGGTCCCACCCCAGGCACGGTAGGCGGCGGCGACGAGCGCCGGACGGAACCGCTTGCCGCCGACGGCCGCACGGCCGGCGGCCTCGGCCAGGGCGGTGGCGGTGGGGCCGGAGACCGACGCGCGGGCGGTCACGCGGTCGAGCGCCGCGGCGATGCGCGCGTCGATCGCGTCGTGCACCGGGGTGTCGACGAGTTCGTTCATGACGCCAGCCGTTCCTCGCGTGCACCGAAGAGGGCGAGCTGGCGGGCCTGCAGCACGAGCCACGGGCTGAACGCCCACGGGGTGGCCTCGAGGGCCGCGGCCAGCGCCGCCGGTTCGACCCACTCGAATTCGGAGACCTCGAGGGGGTTGGGGCGCGGCACGTCGTCGGTGCGGGCGAGGTACACCGGGCACAGTTCGTGCTCCACGATGCCGCTCGCGTCGACCGCGCGGTAGCGGAAGAGCGGCAGCGCGAGGGTGAGTTCGCTCACCGTGATGCCCAGTTCGAACTCGGCGCGTCGGCGCACGGCGGCCACGACGGGCTCGGCCGGGCGCGGGTGGCCGCAGAACGAGTTCGTCCACACGCCCGGCCAGGTGGACTTGTCCAGCGCGCGGCGGGTGACGAGCACGCGTCCCTCCCGGTCGAGCACGTGGCAGGAGAACGCCAGGTGCAACGCCGTGTCGGTCCCGTGCACGCTGCTCTTGGGGGCGGTGCCGATCTCGCGACCCTCCTCGTCGAGGAGGACCACTTCTTCGATCTCGTTCACACATTCTCCATTCGGGCTTATTACTAGCTAAGCTAGCAACATAATGGTCGAAGAACGGAACCGCGTCCAGGGGGTGGGTCGGTGAACGAGGTGAGTGCACAGCCTCCCATGCGCAGCCCGCAGGTCACGGGTGTGCTCACGGCGATCCGTGCCGTCAGCGACGCGATGGACCGCATGTACGGCGGCATGAAGGACGACATGTCCATGAACATGACCGACCTCGCGGCGCTGAGGATGCTGATCATGCGGGAGCAGCGCGGGGAGGCGGTCAGCCCGCACGACCTCGCGAAGCACCTGCGCATCTCGACCGCCTCCACCACGAAGCTCATCGACCGGCTCGCCGACGCCGGGCACGTCGTCCGCCTGCCGCACCCCACCGACCGGCGGGCGCGGGTGGTCGCGCTCACCGACCATTCCAAGCGCAGCTTCTTCGTGCACTTCCGCGAGAGCCTCGAGGCGATGAGCACGGTCGCGGCGGAGTACCCGCCGGAGCAGCTCGAAGTCATCAGCGGGTTCCTGCTGAAGCTCGCCGCGGCGATCGACCCGGCCGACTGATCATCCGCGTCGGCCGGCGGGGCACGGCCGGGAATGCAGAAGAGGCGTCCCTTTCGGGACGCCTCTTCGTTTCGTTGCGGGGACAGGATTTGAACCTGCGACCTCTGGGTTATGAGCCCAGCGAGCTACCGAACTGCTCCACCCCGCGGCACGTCTTCTACGTTAGCACGCGCCGGGGGAGAGGGCGAATCGGGGCCGGGTTGCCGGGCGTGGCGCGCCGCCGCGAGGATGGGGACATGTCCACCGGTCCCGTCGTCGCCGTCGCCCAGTTCTCACCCTCCGCGGATCACGCCGCCAACCGGGAGACCGTCGTGGAGCTCGCCGAGCGCGCGGTGTCGCGCGGTGCGACGCTCGTGGTGTTCCCGGAGTACGCCAGCTTCTTCATCGACCCGTTCGACGACCGCATCCGGGACGGCGCCGAGGAACTCGACGGTCCGTTCACCCGGGCGCTGCGGGCGCTCGCGGCACGGCTGGGCGTGCACCTCGTCGCCGGTGTGCTCGAGCGTGCGGCCGACGGCGAGCGGGTGCACAACACGGTCGTCGCGGTGGACGGCGACGGGATCGTGGCGGTGTACCGCAAGCAGCACCTGTACGACGCGTTCGGCAGCCGCGAGTCGGACTGGGTGGCGCCCGGCCCCCTCGACCCGGCACAGGTGTTCGAGGTGGGCGGTGTGACCTGCGGGATCATGACCTGCTACGACCTGCGGTTCCCGGAGTCCGCGCGCGTGCTCGTCGACGCCGGTGCCGACCTCCTCCTCGTGCCCGCGGAGTGGGTGCGGGGGCCGCTGAAGGAGGATCAGTGGACGACCCTCCTGCGGGCACGGGCGATCGAGAACACCGTCTTCGTCGCCGCCGCGGACCACCCGGCGCCCCTCGGCGTCGGCCGGTCGTCGATCATCGACCCGCAGGGTGTGGTGCTGGCCGGTCTCGGCACCGGCACCGACGTGGCGGTCGCGCCGGTGGACCCCGGGGCGGTCGCGCACGTGCGGCGGCTGAACCCGGCGCTGCGCCTGCGCCGGTACCGGGTCACCCCCGCCTGACTCAGTCGCGGAGGGCGGACAAGCGCCGCGCGGCGTCCTCGAGCACCTCGACGCGCTTGCAGGCGGCGAAGCGCACCAGGCTCGCGTACCGGTCGCGACGGTCCGGTCCGACGAACGCCGTGAGGGGGATGCCGACGACCCCGGCGCGTCGGGGCAGCTCGCGGCAGAAGGCGTCCGCGTCCGTCGCCCCGAGCGGAGCCGCATCCGCCACGGTGAAATAGGTGCCCTTGGGGACCGAGACGGTCATCCCGGCCGCCTCGAGTCCTGCGACGAGGAGGTCGCGCTTACGGGCCAGGGTGTCGGCGATCCCGGTGAAGAAGGCGTCCGGGAGGCGCAGCGCCGTCGCGACCGCCGGCTGGAACGGCGCGCCGTTCACGTAGGTGAGGAACTGCTTCACCGTCATCACGGCGTCGACGAGCGCGGCCGGGCCGGAGATCCAGCCGATCTTCCATCCGGTGAGCGAGAACGTCTTCCCCGCGGAGGAGATCGTCAGCGTCCGCTCCCATGCGCCCGGTTCCGTGGCGATCGGCACATGCCGGACGCCGTCGAACACCAGGTGCTCGTAGACCTCGTCGGTCACCACGATCGCGTCGTGCTCGTGCGCCAGCCGCACGATCTCGGCACGCACCTCCGCCGAGAACACCGCGCCGGTCGGGTTGTGCGGGTCGTTCACCAGGATGACCCGCGTGCGATCGGTCACCGCGGCGCGCAGCTCGTCGAGATCCGGCTGGAAGTCGGGCCACCGCAGCGGCACGCCGACCAGGCGCGCCCCCGCGAGCGCCACGAGCGCCGCGTACGCGTCGTAGTGGGGCTCGAAGACGACGACCTCGTCGTCCGGGTCGCCGGTGAGGGCGAGGATCGCCGCGGCGAGCGCCTCGGTGGCACCGGCCGTCACGAGCACGTCGCGACCCGGATCCGGCCGCAGCCCGTAGTGCCGCTCCTGGTGCTCGGCGATCGCCTGCAGCAGGTCCGCCTGCCCGCGGCCGGGCGGGTACTGGTTCACGCCGTCCGCGATCGCGCGGCGCGCGACCTCCAGCACCTGCGCAGGACCGTCCTCGTCCGGGAACCCCTGCCCGAGGTTCACAGCGCCGGTGGATGCGGCCAGCGCACTCATCTCGGCGAAGATGGTCGGGGCCGGCGCGCCGTCCGTCCCCAGCAGTCCCGCGCCCGCCGCGGTGCGCCGCCAGGCGCCGGGAATGTCTCGCATCGGACACAGGTTACTCGCATAGGGACGTCCCAATCCCGCCATAGGCAACGCACAGACCCGGCCGTCAGAGTGAGGGTGCTTGTCAGAAGGAGCAACCATGACCGACACCGAGGGCACCGTCCCCGAGCAGCCCGCATCCTCCTCGTCCGACACCCCCGTGACGCCGGCGTCCCAGGAGCCCGCGTCCGCCCCGACCACTGCAGGCGCGGCCGCACCGCAGCCGCAGGCACCGCAGCAGCCCGTGGGCCCCGCCTTCCAGGCGGGTGTCATCCCGCCGCGGCCCCCGCTGCCGCAGACCGCGGCCCGTCCGGTGTACCCGGGCGCCCCCTCCGGGCACGCGTTCGGCCCGGCCGCCCAGCATCCGCACTTCGCGGCCACGGGTCCCACGCAGCCTATCGGTCCCGCGCCGGTCGCCCCGGCACCCGCCACGCCCGCGCGACGCTCCGGTGCCGGCCGCTTGGTCGGCCTCCTCGTCGCCGCGGCGGTCGTCGGCGGTGCCGCCGGGTTGGGGGGTGCCTACGCCGGCGAGGTGCTCTGGGGCGACGAGCAGACCACGACCGCCACCGGCGGCACCGCGGTCACCGTGAACGACACGGACTCGGTCACCCAGACCACCGCGGTCGCCGCGAAGGTGGTGCCCACGGTCGTCACGATCGCCGCCTCCGGCAACGGCAGCGGCGGCTCCGGGTCGGGTGTCATCCTCAGTGAGGACGGCTATGTGCTCACCAACACCCACGTCGTGACCCTCGACGGCACGGTCGCGGACCCGGACCTGCAGGTCACCACCTCGGACGGCCGCATCTTCGACGCCACCGTCGTCGGCACCGACCCGATGTACGACCTCGCCGTCATCAAGCTGGTCGGGGCGTCCGACCTGCCCGTGGCGGAGTGGGGCGACTCGAACTCCCTCAACGTGGGCGACCAGACCATCGCGGTCGGCGCGCCCCTCGGCCTCTCGAACACCGTGACCGAGGGCATCGTGAGTGCGCTGCACCGGTCCATCCAGATCGCCTCGTCCGCCGCGCCCGACTCCGGCGACGAGGAGGAGGCACCGGAGGACGGCGGGCAGGGCGAGGAGGGTCCGTTCTTCTTCGACTTCGGTCAGGGCCGCACGCCGCAGCAGTCCGCGTCGGAGACGATCAAGATCGCGGTCATCCAGACGGATGCGGCCATCAACCCCGGCAATTCGGGTGGTGCGCTGGTGAACGGCGCCGGCGAACTCGTCGGTATCAATGTCGCGATCGCCAACGCGGGGTCCACCTCGTCGACCGGCGGCAACATCGGCGTCGGCTTCGCGATCCCGTCCTCGGTCGCCGAACGCGTCGCGGAGGAACTCATCGCCGACGGCGCCGCCACGCACGGCCTGCTCGGGGCGACGGTGCAGCCGTCGACCGCGGTCGAGGACGCCACCATCACCGGCGCCTACATCTCGGAGCTGACCTCGGGCGGTGCGGCCGAGGCCGCGGGCCTGCGCGCCGGTGACATCGTCACCGAGTTCAACGGGGCCCCGGTCACCGGGTCGATCGACCTCACCGCGCAGGTGCGGGCCGCCGCCGGCGGCCAGACGGTCGAGCTCACCTACGTGCGCAACGGGAAGACGCAGACCGTCGAGGTCACCCTCGGCACGCTCTGACCCGCCTCCGGGGAGGACGCCACCGCCGCGATAGGCTCGCGGGGTGGCGTCCTTCTCGTTCGGCGCGGGCAACGCGCGCAAGCTCGCCGCGATCCCGCTGTACGCCGCCGGGGCACTGCTGACGCTCGTCGTCCCGCGCACGCGCGACCGGTGGGTCATCGGGTCCGCCGCCGGGATCGCGGACGGCGCGCTCGCCCTGTGGGAGACCGCACGGGCGCACGGTGAGGACCCGGTGTGGCTCGTCGACGGTCCCGCACAGGATGCGGCCGCCAGGGCGCGCGGCATCCGGACGCTCCCGAAGTCGTCCGTCCGCGCGCTGTGGGCGACGGCCCGCGCGCGCGTCGTGGTGGTCACGCACGGGTTCGGCGACGTCAACCGCTACGCCGTCCGCGGCGCGTTCGTGGTGCAGCTGTGGCACGGCATCCCGCTCAAGCGGATCGGCATCGACTCGCCCGAGACGGTGCGCAGCGGCATCCTGCCCTCCTCGCGCCTGGTACGCCGGTTGCTGACGGTCATGTACCGCGGCGCGACCCGGCGGATCTCGCTGATCCCCGCGGCGTCGCACCTCGTCCGCGGACGGCTGGAGTCCGCCTTCTCGCTCCGCGCCGACCGGGTGCCGGTCACCGGGGAACCCCGCACCGACGTGCTCTCCCGCGGCACTGCCGAGGAACGGCGCGGACGCGCCCGTGCGGTCGTCGAGGACGCCGTCGGTGAGCTCGGCGACGCCCGCCTCGTGCTGTACGCCCCCACCTGGCGAGACGGTGCGCCCGACCCCGCGGTCCCCGACGCCGCGCAATGGGAGGCGATCGTCGACACGCTCAAGCGGACCGACGCCGTGCTGCTCGTCCGGTCGCACCCGCTCGGTGCGGGGGAGTACCGCCCGCCGCGGCGGACCGCGCGGGTCCGCGGCATCCCCGGTTCGCTCGTGCCCGACATCACCCCGGCGCTCCCCGCGCTCGACGTGCTCGTCACCGACTACTCCTCGCTCGCGTTCGACGCCGCGCTCGTGCCGGTCCCGACCGTGTTCCTCGCCCCCGACGCCGAGCCGTACGCCCGCACCCGGGGGTTCTACGGCCGATACGAGGACGTCGCCGGTCCCGCGTGGGCGACCGACTGGTCCGAGGCGATCGCGCAGATCGGCGCCACGCTCACGGATCCGGTCGTGCGCGAGGGGCGCGTGCGCCGTGCGGAGGCGCTGAGTCGGCGGATGCACGCGTTCCGCGACGGCCGGAACACCGAACGCGTGTACGGTGCCATCGTGGCCGCGCTCCGTCGGCGCACCACCGATCCAGGGGGACGTCCATGATCACAGCCGGCTTCGTCGGCGCGCCCGAGGCCGCGCTCGTCCTCTCGGGGGACACCGAGCCGCCCGCCGGCGCCGTGCTGACCGGTGCCCGTGCACGCACCGTCGGCGTCGTCGAGCTCGCCGACGGCACCTGGACGCTCACCGTGCCGCTCGCCGCATCCCGGTGGAACGGTCCCGTGCTGCCGCTGCCGACCGGCGACTACGCGCTCGCCGTCGACGGCGGTCCCTCCGCCGAGCAACTCGCCGACCTGCGCGTCGAGCCGACGCTCCTCGAGACCGTGCGCGCGACCCTCGACGGCACGGTCGTGCGGGTGGACCCGCCCGTCGACCCCGTCTACGACTCCGCCGAGGGACAGGACGCGCTGGAGCGCCGCTACGCCAGCCGCGCAGGCGAGCTCGAGAACGCGGTGTTCTTCGAGAGCTTCTACGGGCGCACCGTCGGCTGCAACCCGCTCGCGATCGACCGCGAACTCGCCCGCACCGCGCCTGCCGTGACCCGCTACTGGAGCGTCGTCGACCTCTCCGTCGCGGTGCCGGAGGGCGCGATCCCGGTCGTGGAGGGCACGCCCGCCTGGTGGCGCGCCCGTGCCAGGGCGAGGCTGCTCGTCGTGAACGACTGGCTGCGTCGCCGGTTCGTCCGCCACCCCGGCCAGATCGTGCTGCAGACCTGGCACGGCACACCGCTGAAACGGCTGGCGCTGCACCGGCCCGGGTTCGACCCGCGACGGATGCTGGCGGTGCTGCGCGAGTCCCGACGGTGGAACGTCCTGCTCGCGCAGAACCCGTACGCCGCCCGCATCCTGTCGAAGGCCTACGCCTTCCTCACGCGTCCGGTGTGGGTGGAGGGCTACCCGCGCAACGACGCCCTCGTCACAGGGGACCCGGCCGAGGCGCGGGCGGCGCTCGGACTGGGTCCGGACGAGCGGGTGATCCTGTACGCGCCCACCTGGCGCGACGACCGCGACCACATGGTCGACTTCATCGATCCGCAGGCGCTCGCCGAGGCGACCGGTTCGGTGGTGCTGGTGCGCGGGCACTCCCGGACCCTGCTCCCCGGGCGGGATGCGGAGGGGGCGCGCGTCGTCGACGTCACCGGCTTCGGCGACACCACCACGCTGCTGCTCGCGGCCGACGCGCTCGTGACCGACTACTCGTCCGTGATGTTCGACTACACCGTCACGGGCAAGCCGATCGTCTTCCTGGTCCCCGACCTCGAACACTTCCGCGGGGAGCTCCGCGGCTTCTACTTCGACCTCGCCGAGCGCGCGCCCGGGCCGCTCGTCCGCACGCAGGCCGAGCTCGTCGAGGCGCTCGCCGAGGCGCCGGCGCCCGAGTACGCCGAGCGGTATGCGACGTGGCGGGCGACGTTCAACGCGCGCGACGACGGCCGTGCCGCCGAGCGGGTGGTCGCCCGCATCCTCGATCAGGGCTTCGTCAGCCGCTGAGCGTCAGGGCAGCGGCGTGTTCCGATCGCCGAGCCGCGAGGTGTCGACGGTGTGCTTCGCACGGGTGACGAGCCCGACGAAGAACCCGGTGCCCCACGACAGGTGCATGGTCGGCAGCACCGCGAGGGTCCAGAGTTTGTCGCGCCAACCCATCCCGCCGCCGCGGCCGGCGGCGACCGCCGCGACCAGCAGCGCGTAGGCGGCGACGGGCAAGTAGACGACGGAGGCGATGAGCGCGGTGAGGCCGCTGAGGACGCGCAGCGCCTGGAGCAGGGCGACCACCGCTGCGGCGACCACCGCCAGCACGAGCAGGGGCGGTGCGAAGAAGCGCAGCGAGTTGCGCCGGCCGTACCGGCGCACGAGCTCCCCGCGCCAGGCGCCGGTCGCCCGGAACTGGAGCGCGAGTCGCGGCCAGCTCTCGCGCGGCCAGTACGTCACCGACAACGCCGGGTCGAACCAGACCCGGTAGCCGGCCTGGCGGATCCGCAGGTTCAGCTCCCAGTCCTCACCGCGGCGGATCGTCTCGTCGAAGAACCCGACCTCCTCGAGCACCGCCCGGCGGATGACGCCGAGGTACGCCGACTCCGCCGGACCCTCCTTCGTGCCACCGTGGTACGCGCCGCCGCCGAGACCGATGGGGGAGTTGTACGCCCGGGCCACGGCGCGCTGGAACGGCGACCGGCCGTCGGCGTGCATGACGCCGCCGACGTTCGCCGCGCGCACCCGCGCCAGCGTCTCAAGGGCCCGCACGGTGTATCCGGGGGCGAGTTCGGAGTGCGCGTCGACGCGCACGATCGTCGGGAGGGTGCTGCGTCGGATGGCGAGATTGAGTCCGGCGGGGATGTCCGCCGCCGGGTTGTCGACCAGCACGATCCGCGGATCCTCGGCCGCGAGCCGCCGTGCGAGGTCGTTCGTGCCGTCGGACGAGGGGCCGAGCGCGAGCACGAGTTCCATCGGGCCCGGGACATCCTGTTCGAGGACCGTCCGCACGGCGCGCTCGAGGTACCGCACCTCGTTGAGCACCGGCATCACGAACGAGACGCCGGCATCCGGCGCCGGTACCGGCGCGTCCCGACGGCCGTCCCGGTTCACCTGCATCCGACGATCATGCCACGGGGCCCGCGGTTAGGCTGGAACGATGCGAGTCGCGAAGGATCTGCGGAAGGCACGGGCGTTCGCCGCCAAGGTGCTCGACAACCGGGCGGCGGTGGCGGAGGTGCGTCAGCGGCTCAAGGCGCTGCCGCCGATGCCGGAGCGGAAGTACCGGATCGCGGTCTACTTCGCCGACGGCGCCGTGAACATGTACCAGATGCGCCAGTGGTACAAGCCGCTCGAGGAGTTGGACCGCATCTGGCCGGTGCTCATCCTCAGCCGTGTCGGCAGCGGTGCGCGCGCACTCCTCGAGGAGACCGACCTCCGTGTGGCGTTCGTGCCGACGGTCCGGGACCTTGAGCGGGTCGTCGCCGCGCAGGACATCCGCATCGTCCTGTACGTGAACCAGAACACCCGCAACTTCCAGATGTTCCGGTACGGGCGCCGGTGGCACGTGTTCATCAACCACGGCGAGTCCGACAAGATGTACATGACCACGAACCAGTTCAAGGCCTACGACTACGCGTTCATCGCCGGCGACGCCGCGAAGGAGCGGCTCGGGCGGGTGCTGTGGGACTACGACGTCGAGCGTCGCACGTTCGCGATCGGCCGGCCGCAGGCGGACCACTACTCCGGCACGCTTCCGTACACACCCGACGACCGGACCGTCGTGCTGTACGCCCCCACCTGGGAGGGCGACCGCCCCTCCGCGCATTACGGGTCGGTCATCACGCACGGTGAGGCACTCGTGTCCGCACTGCTGCAGACCGGCCGGCACCGCGTGATCTACCGCCCGCATCCGCGCAGCGGCGTGGTCAAGGACGCGTACGGCGACGCGAACAAGCGCATCATCGCCGCGATCGAGGCCGCGAACGCCGCCGACCCCGCCGCGCAGCACGTGTACGACGACGGCCCCGAGCTCGGCTGGCAGCTCGCCGCGGCGGATGTCGCCGTGGTGGACATCTCGGCGATGGTCTACGACCGGCTCGCTGCGGACAAGCCGCTGCTCATCACCCGCCCGGTGGACGAGCGTGCCGCGGTGGACACGAGCGGCTACCTCTCCGCCTGCGAGTGGCTGGATGCGGAGGACGCGCGCGGGATCGCGGCGTTCGTCGACCGGCTGCGCGACGACGAGGATGCGGTCGCCCGCCTGCAGTACTGGGTGGAGCGCTACTTCGGAGACACGGCACCGGGCGCACCGACCGCGCGCTTCCACGCCGCCGTCGAGGAACTCATGCGCCGGTGGGACGAGTGGGAGCGGCGGAGCGGCGCCGGCGGACTCGAACAGGAGCAGGCGGAGCGCGACGTGGACACGGTTGACGGCGTGGACGGCGACGACTGACAGCTGCGACGGGGGAGTCCCGACACGCCCGGCGGTGGACGCCGATTTGCCGACCTCCCGGATCCCACGTAGATTCTTCTCTTGTTCGCCCCACAGGGAAGAGCGCCGGAAGGCAGCCACCTCACGCGGCGGACGATCCTCATCATCCCGCTGATCCGCTCATTGCGAGCGGGTCGGAGGCGGGGTAGGATGGGGAACCCCGACTGTTCAATCAGTCATGTCTGGGACCACTGCTCCGGTTCGATCGGAGCGAAGCGCCGACTTGACAGACTGAACAGAACGGGTATGATTGTGAAGTTGCCCTGCAGGGAGCGTCGTGAGGCGTGAAGGCGGGAGCGTCCGATCCTTGAGAACTCAACAGCGTGCACTTGTCAAATGCCA